>JAFDWH010000001.1 GCA_018268595.1 Actinomycetota bacterium
CCTCAAGAAGGAACTCGTCCACCGCCACACCTGGCCGACCCGCCGCGAGCTCACCAGCGCCGTCTTCGACTACGTCGAAGCGTTCTACAACCCGCGCCGGCGACACTCCACGCTGCGGCATGCTCCCCCAAACCCAATTCGAGAAGGAAACCCTCTCTAACAACAACCAGAACTGACCTGGGGACACAAGCCCCCGGCTGTCCACGAAAACGGGGGAAGTCCACTTGGTACTCCCGGCTGGTACTCCCTCCCAGGATCCGAACAGCCGCACCTCCCCAACAACGACAAAAGCCCTGCTCTCACGGGGCCTTCATCTATAGCGGGGGCGGGTTGTGAACACCAACCCGCGACCGGGTACCGGTTCGTGGCGGTGCGAGAGTTGGCGTGATGCCGAGCGCCAGCCCCCTGTACAGGACGTTACGAGCCGTGTAGGGTGGGGTTCATGGCCAGCCGCATCAATCTCTCGCTCGACCCCGAGTACTCCGAGAAGCTCTCGCGGCTCGCCGAGCGGATGCACCTCCAAGAGGGCACACTCGCCAAGTCCCTCCTCTCGACCGCCCTCGACGGCGCCGACCCCGACGCCGCACACATCGTGCAACTCCTCGACGGCATCCCCGGCGCCTACGAGCGCACACAAGAAGGCATCGCGCAGGCCCGGCGCGGCGACGGCGTCTCGCTCGACGACCTCGCATAGCCGTTGCCTCGCGTCATCGTCACGCCGCGCGCAGTCGCCGACCTCGGTGAGCTGATCGAGACGCTCGGCCTGCCCGCCAACGCCCTCCGACGCGTCCAGACCTCCCTGCGCGTCCTCGAACGCTTCCCGCTCGCCGGCCGCGCGCTGACCGGCGCCTGGGAAGGCACCCGCTTCCTCATCGGCCCCTGGCCCTGGCTGATCCTCGTCTACCTCCACGACGAGCAAGACGACGCTGTCTACATCGTCGCCGCACACGACGGACGCGGCTCCTCCGCAGCCACCAGCGCCCGCTGACGGTGCCGGCTGCCTCAGAACACGAGGTGAGCGACGCCGATCGCCAGGAGGGCCGCTCCCGCGAGCAGCGCGCACCAATACACGATCCGGCCCTCGTCCCGAACGAGCCGGCTCTTGAACTCCTGAACCGCCGCGGCCGTGCGGTCGGGGGCGAGGGCGTAGGCGACGATCGGGATCTCCAGCAGGAGCAGCATGATGGCGTTGAAGGCGAGCACGACGAGCACCGCGCTGAAGGTCGACAGGTGCTGGCGGGCCAGCAGGTCCATCGCTGCCAGGTAGGTGACGCCGGGGATGTTCACGACGGCACCGACGACGAACGTCACGCGGGGCGTGCCGCTCTGGAGTCGCTGCATCGCCTTCGACGGGGGCTTCGCCGCCTTCGCCTCGCGCCGTCTCTCGATCGCCGCGTCGTAGCGCTGGTCGCGTCCGCTGAAGAGGACGAGCGCGAGCAGCAGCAGGATCGCGCCGAGGACGAGCTCGGCGACTGGGCTGACGGTGTGCTTCGTCGTGGTCGTCGCGCCGGACGAGCCGCCGAGCGCGAGCACGATCACCAGCCCGCAGGAGACGCTCACCGTGATGGCGCCGAGCAGGAAGCCGAGCAGCAGGGGCTCGGGTCGTGGCAGCAGCATCATCACCACGACGCAGGCGAGCAGCGTCGGGTAGATCGCAGCCCAGACGGCCAGCAGGAGGATCGTTCCCACGAACGGCGCCCTCCCGGCGTTCAGCCGCCGCGCCGCGTCCGCGGGCCTGCTGTCGTGGATCGGAGGCCGAGCTGCTCGACGATCTCGACGGCTTCGGACCGTCCCGTCACGCCGAGCTTGTCGTAGATCGACGCGACGTGGGTCTTGACAGTGGGCCGCGCGAGGCAGAGCCGGTCGGCGACCTCCTGCAACGAGAGATGCGTCGGAAGGAAGCTGAGCACCCGCAGCTCGGCCGCCGTGAGCCCGAGATCGCGGCCCTGCGCAATCCGCCGTTCGAGACGACGCAGTCGGGCAGGCAGCGTGCCGGCGTCGGGATATCGCTGCAGCGTGTCGCCGGCGGCATGCGCGAGCTCGAGCGCGCCCGCAGGGTCGCCGAGGTCGAGGCTGATCTCAGCGGAGCGCAGCGCGAGGTCGGCGTCGGCCCAGGCCGCCGCGCGCAGGTGTCGACGCAGCCTCCGGACGTGATCGAGCTGGCGCGCCGCCTCTGGGTGGTCACCTCGCTGCTCGTGCGCGAGCGCTCCTGCCGTGTAGGCGACGGCGCTGCCGGCCGTCCCGTCGAGGTGAGCGTCGGCGATCAGCCAGGTGGCTTCGACCGCCCATCGCTGCACGTCTCGCCGATCGTCGGTCTCCGCCGCCGCGAAGACCAGATAGCCGAGGATGACGGCCCGCACATGATCGAGCTCGGGGTGGTCGCGCAGCAGCGCGAGTCCCTCCCGCAGCACGGCGATCGCCTCCTGCGGCCGGCCGAGCAGGACGTAGGCCACTCCCATTGCGCGACAGCCGCTGGCAAGCCAGCGGGTGCCCGCCCGCTTCTCGGCCGCGTAGGCGACCTGCGCGTCGCGCAGCATCTGGGTGATGCCGTCCGGCGCCAGGATGGTGCGGAGGCTCGCGAGCGACGAGCGCAGCGACGACGCCCCGTCGGCGGACGGCACGTCGAGCGGCGCCCGCTCGGCCGCGGCGATGAAGCGCCGTGCACGGGCCGCGTCGCCGCCGTAGAAGGAGATCCACGCGGCCGCGAGCGACAGCTGCGGGTCTGAGGCGATCTCCTCGTCGGTGCAGCGTTCGATCCAGCGCCGCACGCGCTGGCTGTGCCCATGCATCGCGAACTCGTCGCGATGTGCGAGGGCGATGCGCCCGGCCTGAGCGAGATCGCCGCTCTCGTGCGCGTAGGCGAACGCCTCACCGGGGGCTCCGTGCTGCTCGCACCACCGTGCCGCCCGGCGCCGGTACACGGGCAGCAACTCCGGGTGACGGCGAGTGAGCTCCGCGCGCAGGAGGTCGCTGAACAGATGGTGGTAGCGGTACCACTCTCGGCGGCCGTCGATCGGGACGACGAAGGCGTTCGCACGAGCGAGCGCCTCCAGCGACGCGGCCGCGTCGGTCGTGCCGAGCATCGCATCGCACAGCGGCGCCGTCATCCGCTCGAGGATCGACGTTCCGAGCAGGAATCTCCTGAGCTGCTCGGGCTGGCGTTCCAGCACCTCCTCCAGCAGGTAGTCGGCGATCTGGGTCTGATCGCCCGACAGCGCGGCGGCCCTCGCGCCGGCATCGTCCTGCCCGCTCAGCGACAGCGTCGCGAGCACGACTGCGGCAGCCCACCCCTCCGTCCGCTCGCGCAGCGCCTCGGCTGCGTCTGCCGAGAGCTCGAGCGCTCCGCTCGCCGCGACGTCGCGCGTCTCCTTCGCGTCCAAGGCGAGCAACCCGGTCCCGATCTCGATCAGATCTCCGCCTGCACGAAGGCGGCCCAGCGGCACCCCCGGATCGCCGCGCGTGACCAGCACCAGTTGGGAGCCGGACGGAACCTCGTCGACGAGGAACGCCAGGATCGTCCGGCTTTGCCGCGCCGTGACGGCGTGCACGTCGTCCAGCACCAGGACGAACGGGGCGCGCTCCGCGAGGTCGGCGGCCAGGCGCGGCAGGACGACCTCGTCGATCCGCGGCGTCCGTCGCGCCAACTCCTCCCCCGCCGCGTCGGCGAGCGGGCCCGTGCGTTCGAGCGCCGCGGCGATGCGGCCGAGCAGCACGGCGGGGTCGTTGTCACCGCGGCCGAGCCGCACCCAGCAGGTGGGCCGCGGATCGAGGTCGCTCCACTGCGCGACGAGCGTCGACTTCCCGTAGCCGGCCGGCGCGGAGACCAGCACAAGTCGGCTGCGCTGCGCGTCGATCTGCACCGGAGCCAGGCGCGCTCGCGGTGTCACGCCGCGTCGGACGGCCGGAGCTTGCAGGTTTGACGTCAGCACTTGCGTGACCAGCTCCAGTTCCCTGTCGCTTGGCCGTGGACGGACGAGATCGACACTAGGTCGGCGTCAGGGACGCGGCATCAGCCGAAACTACGCACAACTCATCCGAGCATCGTCCGGGGTTCTCGAGTCAGCCACATAGGCCGATGACGGCCGGCGGCCCGCGCCGTACGGTCAAGCCACCATCCGCAAGCCGACGAACACCGACAGCAGGAGCGAGTCGGGCAGCGCCGTCTTCCTGACGCCCGCCGAGCGGCGCGTCCTGCACCTCCTGCCCACGTATCGAACGCTGGCCGCCATCGGCGACCAACTCGGCATCGGCCGTCCGACGGTGAAGACGCACGTCGAGAGCATCTACAAGAAGCTCGGGGCCACGAAGCGAGCCGAGGCCGTGCAGCGGGCTGAGAGCGCAGGCCTCCTGCCCCGTCCCTGAGGAGAGGCCGGTTGATGAGCACGGACCTGACGAGTTGGCGCGACGGCGAGGTGAAATCGCGCATCCTCGAGTTCGTCCGGTCGGTCACCAAGCCCGGTGAGACGTTCGTGGCGCCCGAGGCGCGCATCGCGACCTTCGACAACGACGGCACGCTGTGGTGCGAGAAGCCGATGTACGTGCAGGCCGACTTTCTCGTGCGTCGCTGGAAGGAGATGGCCACGACCGATCCGGCCAAGGCGACGGAGCAGCCATACAAGGCGGTCGCGGAGAACGATCAGGTCTGGCTCACGAGCCTCCTCGACCATGTGCCGGAGGTGATCAAGGGGGTCACCGAGGCTTACCGGGGGGGTCACGGTCGAGGCGTTCGAGCAGGCCGTGCAGGAGTTCTTCGCGACGGTGACCCACCCGACGCTGGGCGTGCCGTACACCAAGGTCGGCTACCGACCGATGCGCGAGCTGCTCGACCTGCTCGACGCCAACGACTTCACTGTCTTCGTCTGCTCAGGCGGGGGCCGTGACTTCATGCGTGTCGTCTCGGAGCAGATGTACGGCATTCCCCGCGAGCGCGTGATCGGCACCGCGGCGGCGGTGCAGTACCGCGATGGAGAGCTCTGCCACGCCAACGCGATCGAGCAGCCGATCGACGACGGCACCGGCAAGCCGGAGCACATCTGGATGCGGACGGGGCGCAAGCCGCTCCTGGCAGCCGGCAACGCCGACGGCGACGTGCCGATGCTCGAGACCGCCCGCTTCAGCATCCTGCTCGATCACGACGACGCCCGCCGCGAGTTCGCATATGCCAAGGGCGCCGAGCAGGCACTGGCCGAAGCCCGGCAGCACGACTGGACGGTGGTCAGCATGAGAGCCGACTTCGCGACCGTCTTCTAGATGCCTGGCACGACCGCAATCGGCCACTTTGGCCGATGTGCGGGCGCGAGTCCTCGCCTACCGTCGGAGTGAGAGTCGCAGGACGTCCCCGCCGGCCGTGCGCCGGCCCGTCCTGCACCACAACAGGGATCCCAGGCGGATCTGACAGGAGTTCACGATGAGCGACCATCCAGTTTTCGTCTACGCGGCGACCTATCCCAGCACCGACGACGCCTGGGCCGACTACGAGGTCCTGCTCGAGCTGCATGCCGACAAGCTCGTGGGCACCTACGACGCCGCCGTGATCGACAAGGACCTGAACGGCAAGGTCCACGTCCACAAGCACGAGAAGGCCACCCAGCACGGCGCCTGGGGAGGGATCGCGGTCGGTGCGCTCGTCGGCGCGCTGTTCGCGCCGGCGGTCGTCGGCGCGGCCGCGGTCGGCGGTGTCGTCGGCGGTCTCGGCGGCCACTTCCGCAAGGGCCTCTCGCGCAGCGACGCGAAGGAGTTCGGCGAGACGCTCGAGGCCGGCGAGGCGTCGCTGGTCGTGATCGGGGAGTCGAAGGTCGGCGAGCAGCTCGACAAGGCGTTGACACGCGCACAGAAGTCGGTCGAGAAAGAGGTCGACGCCGAAGCCAAGGACTTCAAGCACGACCTCGAGGCCGCGGAGAAGGAATTGGCCGAGCAGGAGGCCGCCCCGCGCTAGCCGCCGCGGCTCACGCCGCGACCGTGTCCGCACGAGACCAAACGACTTCGACCACCGAACGGAGATCTGTCGTGACCACCCCATTCAGAGGCGTCATCAACGTCGACATCAGAGATTCGACGCCCGACTGGACGCCATACGCGCAGCCGGTCCCGCCGGACGGGGCGCCCAGCGTGCTGTACGTCGTCCTCGACGACGTCGGCTTCTCGGCGCTCGAGCCGTTCGGCGGGACGATCGAGGTACCGAACATCAAGCGGCTCGCCGACAACGGCCTCACGTACACGAACTTCCACACGACGGCGCTCTGCTCGCCGACGCGTTCGTGCCTGCTGACCGGCCGCAACCACACGACGAACGGGATGGCCTGCATCGCCGAGGCGTCGTCGGGCTTCCCGAACGCGAACGGGCACATCCCGATGGAGTGCGCGATGCTCCCGGAAGTCCTGGGCGAGCGCGGCTGGAGCACGTTCATGGTCGGCAAGTGGCACCTGTGCGCCGAGGACGAGGAGAACCTCGCCTCGCGACGCCAGGGCTGGCCGTCCGGGCGTGGCTTCGACCGCTGGTACGGGTTCCTGGGGGCCGAGACGAACCAGTGGTATCCGGACCTCGTCCACGACAACCACCCGGTCGACCCGCCGAAGACGCCCGAGCAGGGCTACCACCTCTCGGTCGACATCACCGACAAGGCGATGTCCTACATCCGCGACATGAAGGCGGTCGCGCCGGAGAAGCCGTTCTTCCTCTACTACTCGTTCGGCGCCGGCCACGCGCCCCACCACGTCCCGAAGGAGTGGGCGGACAGGTACAAGGGCAAGTTCGACATGGGCTACGAGGCCTATCGCGAGCAGGTCTTCGCCAACCAGAAGAAGCTCGGGATCGTGCCCGCGAGCGCCGAGCTCTCGCCGATCAACCCTTACAGCGACCTGAAGGGCCCGCAGGGGCAGCCGTGGCCGGAGGGGGACAGCGTGCTGCCGTGGGCCTCCCTCTCCGACGACGAGCAGAAGCTGTTCTCGCGGATGGCGGAGGTCTACGCGGGCTTCGTCAGCCACGCCGACGATCAGCTCGGGCGCATGCTCGACTACCTGGAGGAGTCCGGGCAGCTCGAGAACACGCTGGTCGTGCTCGTCTCCGACAACGGCGCCTCGGGCGAGGGCGGCCCGACCGGCTCGGTCAACGAGAACAAGTACTTCAACTCGATTCCCGACTCGCTCGCGGACAACCTCAGATACCTCGACGTGCTCGGCAGCACGAAGACGTACAACCACTATCCGACCGGGTGGGCGTGGGCGTTCAACACGCCGTTCAAGCTGTGGAAGCGCTACGCCAACTACCAGGGCGGCACGGCCGACCCGATGATCGTCTCCTGGCCCGCGCAGATCAAGCAGACGGGCATCCGCACGCAGTACCAGCACGCGATCGACATCGTGCCGACGATCTACGACTGCCTCGGGGTCGAGCTGCCGGAGGTCTACCGGGGCGCCGTGCAGATCCCGCTGGAGGGCGAGAGCTTCAAGGCGACCTTTCACGACGAGCAGGCGAAGGGCCGCCAGACGCAGTTCTACTCGATGCTCGGCACGCGCGGGATCTACCACGACGGCTGGAAGGCGGCGTCGGTGACGCCCGCGATGCCGGATGCGTGGGCGCAGTTCGCCACGCAGCGGTGGGAGCTGTTCGACACCACGGCCGACCCGAGCGAGTGCCACGACCTGGCCGAGCAGGAGCCGGAGCGGCTGCAGGAGCTGGTGGCGCTGTGGTGGTCGGAGGCGGGCAAGTACAACGCGCTGCCGCTGGAGTCCCGCAAGGCGGTCGACATCCTCACGACCGCGCGGCCGCAGCTCGCGAAGCCGCGCGAGCAGTACGAGTACTACCCGGGCTGCGAGGAGGTGCCCGAGTCGGTCGCGGTGAACGTCCGCAACCGCTCCTACGGCATCTCGGTCGACGTCACGATCGAGACGAGAGAGGCCGGCGGCGTGCTGTTCGCGCACGGATGCCGCTTCGGCGGCCACGCCCTCTACGTCAAGGACGGCAAGCTCAAGTACGACTACAACTACGTCGGCGAGCAGGACCAGTACGTCGAGTCCGACAAGCCGATCCCGACCGGCGACGTTCGGCTCTCGGCCTCCTTCGAGAAGGACGGCGACGCGATGCCGACCACCGGCACGCTCAGCCTCTACTTCAACAGAGAGAAGGTCGGCGAGGGGAAGATCAAGACCCAGCCCGGCAAGTTCTCGCTCGCCGGAGAGGGCCTCAACGTCGGCATGGACCGCGGCGAGCCGGTCACCGACGACTATCCCGGCGACGCGCCGTGGGCGTTCGTCGGCGGGGCGATCCACAAGGTGATCGTCAACGTCTCCGGCGAGTCGTTCGTCGACCGCGAGAAGGAGGTCGCGGCGGCGTTCGCGCGCGACTGAGCGACGCGAACGGATCGAGAGCGAGAACGAGGGTTCGAACGTGTTGTCGGAGGCACCCGCCGCGTTTCATCTGCTGTCCAAGCCGACGGGTGCGCAGTGCAACCTGGACTGCGACTACTGCTTCTTCCTGTCGAAGGAGCTGCTCTATCCGGACAGCCGCTTCCGGATGACCGACGACACGCTCGAGCTCTACCTGCGCCAGCTGATCGAAGCGCACTGGCGCGTGCCGGAGGTGACGATCGCCTGGCAGGGCGGCGAGCCGACGCTGATGGGCCTGGACTTCTTCCGGCGCTCGGTGGAGATCGCACAGAGGCACCTGCGACCCGGCCAGCGCGCGCTGCACACGATCCAGACCAACGGGACGAAGCTCGATGCGGAGTGGGCGGCGTTCTTCAAGGAGCACGGGTTCCTCGTCGGGATCTCGATCGACGGGCCGCGCGAGATCCATGACGCCTACCGCACCACGCGCGGCGGCCGCGGCAGCTTCGACCAGGTCATGCGCGGACTCGATGCGCTGCGCGCGGCCGAGGTCGACTGGAACGCGTTGACGACCGTTCACGCCGCGAACGCCGGGCGCGGACGCGAGGTCTACCGCTTCGTGCGCGACGACTGCGGCGCACGCTTCGTGCAGTTCATCCCGATCATCGAGCGCGTCCCCGACGCCGAGGCGAACGGGACCGTCCCGTGGTCCTCGTGGCGCGACCGCCCGCTCTACGTGCAGGAGGGCAACGCCGTCACCGCGCGCTCGATCGACGGGGAGGGATACGGGCGGTTCCTGATCGACGTCTTCGAGGAGTGGGTGCGCCGGGACGTCGGCGAGGTCTACGTGCAGATGTTCGACGTGGCGCTCGCCAACTGGTACGGCGAGCCGCCGGGCCTGTGCGTCCACTGCGAGACCTGCGGCGACGCGCTGGCGCTCGAGCACAACGGCGACCTCTACTCGTGCGATCACTTCGTCGAGCCCGACCACCTGCTCGGCAACATCGCCGAGCACGACCTGATCGACCTGGTCGCCTCCCCGCGCCAGCGCCGGTTCGGCCTCGACAAGCGCGAGACGCTGCCGCAGTACTGCCTGGACTGCGACGTGCGCTTCGCCTGCCACGGCGGCTGCCCGAAGGACCGCTTCATCTCCACGCCCGACGGCGAGGACGGCCTCAACTACCTCTGCGCCGGCTACAAGCTGTTCTTCCATCACGTCGACGAGCCGATGCGGATCATGTGCGACCTGCTGCGGCAGGGCCGCGCGCCGTCGGAGATCGCCCGTCGCTATGCCGCACGCGACGCCGAGCCATGATCGCCACCAGCGCGGTCTACCGCGACGGCAGCGCGCTCCACGTCGACCACCGCCCCGACGACCTGGCCGCGATCCGCAGAGCGGTCCGGTCCGGGCAGCCCGGCGCCTTCGCGTCCGTCGCCCCTGCACGAGCCCGACGAGGCCGAGATGGCCCGGGTCGCGCAGGCGTTCGGCCTGCACCGGCTGGCGGTCGAGGACGCGCTGCACCCCGTCCAACGGCCGAAGCTCGAGCAGTACGGCGACATGGTGTTCCTCGTCCTCAAGGCCTTGTGGCCGGACAAGGAGTCGGGCGCGATCGACGGCGGGCAGGTCGCGCTGTTCATGGGCGCGGACTACGTCATCACCGTGCGACAAGCCGCGCGCTTCGAGCTCGCAAGCGCGCGTCACAACCTCGAAGAGCACGCCGACGTGCTCAAGCAGGGCCCCGCCGCCGTCGTCTACGCCGTCTGCGACCAGGTCGTCGACGTCTACGAGCTGATCGTCTCCCAGCTGCAGGACGAGGTGGACGCGCTCGAGGCCTCCGTGTTCTCACCGGCGCGGACCAACGCCTCCAAGCGGATCTACGAGCTCAACCGCGAGCTCATCACGCTGCGCCGGGCGGTCGACCCGCTGCGAACCCCGCTGCAGCAGTTCGCCGACGCGAAGGTCAGCGGCGTCTCCACCGACGCGGCTCCGTTCTTCCGCGACGTCGCCGACCACCTGGCCCGGGTCGGCGATGCGCTCGACGCGCTCGACAACCTGCTCTCCAGCGCGTTCGACGTGAACCTGTCCAAGGTCGGCGTCCAGCAGAACGACGACATGCGCCGCATGGCCGCGTGGGCCGGGATCGCGGCCGTCATCACCGTGCTGGCCGGGATCTACGGCATGAACTTCACGAACATGCCGGAGCTCGACTGGTCGTTCGGATACCCGCTGGCGGTGCTCGTGATGATCGGCCTCTCGGTCGCGCTCTACCGCAAGTTCAAGAAGTCCGGCTGGCTGTAGCCGCCCCCGCGCGATGCGTCCGAACGAGCGTGACTCCACGCAGGCCGGCGCCGCCTACGAGGAGGCGTCCCCGTTCCGGGCGGCCCGCACCGAGCCGTTGCTGACGCGGGCGATCCCCGTCGCCGCACGGCTGCCGCGCTACCGCCTCCCGAGCGCCCGCGCGGACGCGGTCGCCGGTCTGACCGTCGCGGCGCTCGCGCTCCCCTCGGGCATGGCATACGCCGAGGTCGCGGGCCTCTCGCCCGTGCACGGCCTCTACGCGCTGCTGCTGCCCGCCGTCCTCTACGCGCTGCTCGGCTCCTCGCGACAGCTCGTGATCGGGCCCGAGGGCTCGATCGCGACGCTCGTCGCGGCCGCGATCGTGCCGCTCGCCGTCGCCGGGTCAGCCGACGCCGCCGGGCTCGCGGCGATGCTCGCGCTCCTGGTCGCGCTCTGCTTCGCCGCGGCGTGGGCGCTGCGGCTGGGCTGGATCGCCGACTACTTCTCGCGTCCCGTCCTCGTCGGCTACATCCACGGCGTCGCCGTCGTGCTCGTCGTCGGCCAGCTCGGGAAGCTGCTCGGCCTGTCGATCGACGCGACCGACCCGCTGCCGCAGCTCTGGGAGGTCGTCAAGCAGCTCGGCGACGTCAGCGGCGCGACCGTCGCCGTCAGCGCGGCGTCCCTCGCGGCGCTGCTCGGGCTGCGCAGGCTGGTGCCGAAGCTGCCCGCAGCGCTGCTCGTCGTCGTCGCGGCGATCGCGCTCTCGTGGGCGTTCGGCTTCGCCGACCACGGCGTCGCGGAGATCGGGCCGATCCCCGCGGGCCTGCCCGGCTTCGCGATCCCGAGCCCCTCGTTCGCGGACGTCGTCCAGCTGGTGCCCGCGGCGCTCGGCATCTTCCTCGTCTGCTTCGCCGACGAAATCCTCACCGCCCGCTCGTTCGCCGGCAAGCACAACCAGAGCGTGCGGGGATCGCAGGAGCTGCTCGCGCTGGGCGCCGCGAGCGCCGCCGCCGGCGTCACGCAGGGCTTTCCGATCGGGGCCAGCGGCTCGCGCACCGCGGTCAACGACGACATGGGCGCGCGCACGCAGATCGCCGGCCTGTTCGCGGCCGCGGCCGTGGCGGTCATCCTGCTGCTGCTCACCGAGCCCGTGCAGTACCTGCCGAAGGCCGTCCTCGGCGCCGTGATCGTCGTCGCCGCCATCGGGCTGATCGAGCCGCAGGCGTGGCGCGCGCTCGCCGCGATCGACCCCGTGGAGGTCGCGATCGCCGCCGTCACGACGGCCTGCGTCATCGTGTTCGGGGTGCTCGCGGCGCTTGTCGTCGCGGTCGGCCTGTCGATGATCGACACCGTCCGCCGCAGCGCCCGCCCCCACGACGCCGTCCTGGGCTGGGACGCGGGGCTCGGGCGCTATGCCGACGTCTCGCTGCACCCCTCCGCCCGCGTCACCCCGGGCGTCGTCGTCTACCGGCTCGACGACCGTCTGTTCTTCGCGAACGCGCGCTACTTCAAGGCGCGTGTGCGCGAGGCGATCCGGGCGGCGCCCCCGACCGTCCACTGGCTCGTCCTCGACGCGGATGCGATCGCCCACGTCGACGCCACCGGGCTGGACGCGCTCACGGACGTCGCGAAGGACCTGCAGCGCGACGAGATCACACTCGTCATAGCCCGTCTTCGAACCCGCATGGAGGAGCAGCTCGACCGCGCCGGCGTGCTGGACGTGATCGGCCCCGGGCACCTGTACTCCACCGTGCAGGGGGCTGTCGAGGCCTGCGAGCCCAGAAGCCGCCGGCGTCCCGTGAGCATGGCCAGAGGAGCCTCTCGGTGATCGACTGCCCGGTGCGGCTCGTGAGCAGCTGATGTGGGCGTCCTTCGGCTGGGGAACGTTGGCGGCGTCCACGCTCGTCATCGGCGCGATCCTTGCGCTCCTGTTCCGCATCAGCACGCGCTGGATCGGACTGATCATGGCCTTCGGCGCAGGCGTGCTGATCAGCGCGGTCGCGTTCGATCTCGTCGAGGAGGCGTCGAAGACGGCACCGGCCGACTGGCCCATCTACCTGGGCATCTTCGTCGGCTGCGGGGTGTTCTTCGGCGGCGACCGGCTCATCGATCGCTCCGGCGGAGGCCAACGCAAGGACCCCACCGGCGCTCAACAGGACGGCTCCGCGCTCGCCATCGTGCTCGGCTCCGTGCTCGACGGGATCCCCGAGTCGATGGTGATCGGCCTGACGATCTTCGAGGGAGGCAAGGTCGGCGCCGCCTACCTGGCCGCCGTGTTCATCTCCAACCTGCCCGAGTCGATCTCCTCGACGAGCGGCCTCGTCACCGGGGGCTGGAAGACCTCCCGCATCCTCTGGATGTGGATCGCGATCACCCTGATCTCAGGGCTCGCCTCGCTGGCCGGCTACAGCTTCTTCCAGCACGCCTCGCCGAACGTCGTCGCGTTCGTCCTCACGTTCGCGGCAGGCGCGATCCTCACGATGCTCGCGGACTCGATGATGCCCGAGGCCTACAAGCACGGCGGCAAGCTCGTCGGAGTAGTGACGACGCTCGGCTTCGCGACCGCGCTCCTGATCCACACGCTCGACTGAGCCCCGACCGGTCGGCCACGCCCGCTATCGCCACCCAAACGCAAAAGCCTGCATTTGCAGGCTTTTTTTATAGCGGGGGAACGATTCGCCGCCATTAGCGACCGGCGGATCCCCGTAGAAGTCGCAGTTCCGTGGCCGACGTAAGCGACGCACCACGGTCAGCAGTGGACCCGTGCTTACCGGTCCCGAAAGCGCTCAACGCCGCGGAGAAAGCCCGCCGCCTTCTGCTGATCGAGTTGGAAGCTCGAGGTTGCTGCCGGCATGCGACTGCGCGTCGTCGTGATCAACGGCTTGGCAAGAGGCGAGGAGAGCTTCGCCAGCATCTTCGGGCCGACGGTGTGGTCCGTGACGTTGCCGAGCAGGCCGATGCCGAGGCCGACACCAGCCCCGACCGGACCGCCGACCGCGAAACCGGCGGCCGACGAGCTCAGCGTGGTCATTACGCCAAAGCGAAACGCGCGGCGAGCACTTCCGAAGCGCGCCGCAAGCGCCCTCGAATACTTCCGGGCCGCCTGTTTGACCGGGTCGTCACCGAGGGTGGGATCGGCGTAGTAGCGCTCAAGCTCCGTGATGAACTCCGCCTTGACGTAGGTGATGTCATCGCCGGCTTGGATGATCTCCTTGAGCAGCGACCAATTCTTACCGACCCGCTTTCGGGCGACGGCGATGTCCGGTCCGAACACGGTCACGCCCTCTGCTTGGCGCTCGGGGTCCAACGGCCCGAGGGATACGTCGAGATCCAGGTAGGCGGGCGCGCGGCCGTGTACCGCCACCTTGGCGTCAAGCTCCGTGAGCGCGCAACCCCACGCGTACTGATAGGCCTCGTTGCCGATCCGCATCAGGGCGATGTGCGCCTCGTCGGACAGGCCGTCCTGAGCATGCAAGCGGTCCGCTTCGCTCTCCCAGTCGGTACGGTTGGCGCTGGGGCCGCAGTCGGCGAACGCCTTCTGGAACTCGACAAGCTGCCTACGCGGTTCGCCCACGGGAGTCCTGTCGAGCGCATTGTCGAGCGCCGTCGCGGCGAGCTTCACGAAGATCTGCGACATGTGTCGCGAAGGCCACGGGCTGAAGGAGATCGTGGGATTGACCCCTGCCAGCTTCTCGGCCCACGAACTGAGCGCGGGCTGGAGCCGCTTCGCGTAGGCGTCCTCGTCAAGCAGACGCCGGGCCGATCTGATGCCCCGGTCCGCCATGTGGTCGGCGAGCGTCCCGAGCTCGCGCGTGTTGCGCGTGAGGATCTTGACGTATCCCGACTCGACGAACGCGCACAGCGGGCTCGTGTCTTGCTCGATCACGGCTTGCTGAAGGGCAAGGTTGTTCAGCAGGTATCCATCGTTGATGAGCAATGACCCTCCGAACAGGGCAGCGACCAGCAGGTGATCGTTGAGAGCGCGCAGCGACTTCACGGCCACGGCAGCGTCGTGGCGTCCCGCAAAATCGTCGACGAGGCCGAAGTAGGTAGGCGCGAAGTCGGAGGACACCTCGAGAGTCTAATTCCCGCCACTCACAGGCGGACCGCGATGAACCGCTCGCGACCACGACTCCCAAGATCGAGGATCAAGACCCGCCCCGTCCGTGTCGATATGCTAAGTGTTCCGTAGGAAAAACTTGTCATGAAGGTTCCGGGATCAGAGAGCACAGCAGAGCAGGTTCGTCGCCGAGTAGTGGCCGGCGGGGAGCGCTTCTGGCGTCACGAGGACTTCGAGGGCCTGTCGCCTTCGGGCGTCGCGACGACGCTGTCGCGTCTGGCCCGCGAGGGTGAGCTGCAGCGTGTGCGCAAGGGCGTCTACTTCCGCCCGCGCCAGACTGTGATCGGCCCGAGCATCCCGGGCGCCACCGCGGCGATCGCCAGCTCTCTGCGTACCCCGATTCACCCTGCAGGCTTGTCGGCTGCCAACGTGCTCGGTCTCTCGACGCAGAATCCGGCGCGAGGAGAGTTCGCCACGCCAGCGAGTGATCCGCCAACCGCGCTCGCGGGAAGCCGGGTCCGCACCCGTCGGCCGCGTTCCCGGGCGACGCTGACCTCAGAGGAGGGCGCGCTGCTCGAGCTGCTGCGCGATCGCGCCACGACGTCGGATCTCGCACCCGCCGAGACGGCGCAGCGCTTGCAGGAGCTGCTGAGCGACGGCGAGCGCTTCGCGCGCCTCGCCCAAGCGGCGTCAGAGGAGCCTCCGCGCGTGCGAGCGATGCTCGGCGCGCTCGGCGAGCTCGCAGGCGCCGAGGAACAGCACGTGCGTGCGCTGCGCAAGAGCCTGAACCCACTCTCGCGCTTCGACTTCGGCATGCTCTCGACGCTGCCCAACGCACGAGACTGGCAGGCGAAGTGAAGCTCTGCGAACACCCAGACTTCGCGGCACTCGTGGTCGCCACCGCACAGGCGAACGGTCTCAACGAGCAGTTCGTGGAGAAGGACTACTACGTCACCGAAGTGCTGCGAATCGTCGCTGAGGCCTACGGCGCGAAAGTGATCTTCAAGGGCGGGACGAGCCTTTCGAAGGGCTGGGCGCTGATCGACCGCTTCTCCGAAGACGTCGACCTGTTCGTCGACCCCGCCCGCTTCAACCCGCCACTGCAGGGAGCCCGCGCCATCGACCGCGAGCTGCGCACGCTGCGCGATCTTGTCGCTGGGCACCCTGGGCTCGATCTCGTGCCGGAGCTCCGGCAGACGATCGGCGGTCGCGGCCGCGCCGATCACCTCGCCTACGTCACCCGCTTCGACGCGCTGCCCGGTGTTGCGAGCACCGTCCGCCTCGAGCCCGGCGTCCAGAGCGGCGACCACCCCGTAGAGCGGCGAACTATCGAATCGCTCATCGCCGTGTTCCTGCGCGAGCAAGATCAGACCGATGTCGCCGAGGATCTCGAACCGTTCGAGATGACCCTGCTGCACTTCCGGCGCACGTTCGTCGAGAAGCTCTTCACGATCCACTCGAAGGTCATGCGACTGCTCGAAGACGGCACGCCGGTCGCCCGCGACGCCCGCCACTATGCGGACCTGCACGCGCTCGCCAGCCGCCCAGAAGTCCTGGCCATGCTCCAATCCGACGAGTACCGGGAAATTCGCGACGACTACGACGAACTCAGCTCCCAGTGGTTCCCACGGGGCCACCGACCGCCGGCGGGACTCAGCTTCCGGCAGAGCCCCGCACTCTTCCCGCCCGCCCAACTCCGCGAACAGCTCGCCGCCGACTATGCCTCGCAGTGCGAGCTGCTGTTCCCTGGCGACTTCCCATCGTTCGCAGCCGTGCTCGGGAGCTTCGAACGTCTGCGGGAATGGCTCTGATGAAAGAGCGCTCCGACTTCGAGGAGGCGCTCTCCGCGGTTCAGGCCTTCGGCGCCGGTGCCGCGCTGACAGCGCGAATCGCAGACCTCGAGACACGCCTCCAAGGCAAGACGCGGCGCAAGGCCGCCACCCTCCTCGCCGATGACCACGTCGATGAGACCGCACTCAGCGGAGCACTGACGATCAAGCGTCTCAGCGCCCAGATCGACGTCGTCATCCACGCGCTTGGGATCCTGACCTCGCTCCCGTACGTGCTCGAGCCCGGCGAGGTCATCGAGTCCCTCTCACTCGGAGCCGGCAACACCGGCCGCCAACACGACCTCGAAACCGACCGCCAGATCGCCGAGTTCAAGTTCATCCAATGGCGCGGCGGACCAGAGTCCATCCGCCAGAACAACGTCTTCATCGACATCTTCAACCTCGCCAACGCAAGAACGAAGAAGCGACGCGTCCTCTACCTGCTCGACAAGCACCACGCACTCCGCTTCCTCGGCAATCGGCGCGCGATCCCAAGTGTGCTGAGCAAAAATGCCACGGTCCACGACCAGTTCCAGGCCGCGCATCAGGACAAGTTCGCGACCGTCCACGAGTACTGGGCCACCGTGCAGGACCTCATCGAGATCGTCGACCTCCGGGACATCGTGCCGGCCTTCAGCAGAACGATGTCCGACGACGTGACGTGAGCTGTACCCAGAGGCCCTGCGAAATGACCTCTCTACATGGGGGAGGTGCTTCTATAGCGGGGGAACGATTGGGTCCCATTAGCGACCGTAGCGTGATGGTCGAGCGCCACGTCAGATGGGAGCAGAATCGCCGATGACCGCGGGAGAAGTGACGGCCGCAGCCGGCGCCGCGAGACGCTCGTCGCGCGGCGCACGTCTTCCTTGCCGTGCCACCGCAACCCAGCAGATGCATGCGCCCGCTGGTCGCGCTACCGTTGGTTGCATGACTGCGAAGGAGCATCTGAGAACGGTCGTCGGCGAGCTCTCCGAGCACGAGGCGGCCGACACGCTCGCGTTCATCGCTCGCCGACGCGACGCGCTCGGCGAGCTGCTCGCGTCCGCCCCGGTCGACGACGAGCCGACGACGCCCGACGAGGACGCAGGCACAGCCGAGGCGCGCGCGCAGATCGCACGTGGCGAGGTGTTCTCCGCCGAGGACATCCGCCGCGAGTTCGCGTGAGCGATCCCGGCGGCTGGACCGGCGGCTGGAGCTTCACCGCACGCGCCCGCCGTGACATGCGCAAGCTCGACCGGCCCGTGCAACGCCGCGTGATCGAGGCGCTCGACCGACTCGTCGCGGAGCCGCCGCAGGGCGATGTCGTCAAGCTCGCCGGCGTCGACGAGGAATGGCGTCTGCGCGTCGGCGATTGGCGCGTACGCTTCACCCGCGACGACCACGGCATCGTGCAGGTACTGCGCGTCTTGCCACGCGGCCGCGCCTACGATCGCTGAACCGTGATCCGGCGTCCCGAAGGACGATACCGCCGCACTAGAAGCTAGGGTAACGCCGTGGGGACCAGCCCCATGCGTCCATTTGCCGTGCCGGGGATCGCAGCGGTCGCTCTTGCGGTGCTGCTCGCGGTCGCACCGAGTAGCTCGCCGACGCCGGTGCCTGCGACGGCAGTTGAAGCAGCGCCGAATGCCGCACCGTCGCCTACGGCGAAGGCGGACGTCAGCCGGCGCACCGGCCCGCTCTCCTTTAGCTCGGCTTCGTACACGTGGGACTGGAGCGATCTGAGCGGGGCCGATGGCGTCGAGGTTGTCGTGCTTAACGACGCAGCGACGCCCGCCGACGTCTGCATCCGGTTGGGCGACCTCGGGCTGAGACAGCAGATCGATCCGACGAGAGCCGCTCCGATCACGACCGCGGACGTCGTGCGGGTCCACGTCCGCAAGCGCGTCCCGCCCGCCGGAGACGCGTGGGTCGGCTTCAGAGCCACGGCGGACAGGAGACTTGCGCCGGGCAGCTACACCGGCTGGGTCACGGCGACCGACCGCGCGACGAAGACCGTCGCACGCGCTGCCGTGACGCTGACCGTGCCGAGCGGCAAGGTGGCACCGAGACCGCTGGTCAGAACGCTGCGCGTCACCGCCCTGCGCTGGGTGCCCTTCATGACGTCCACCGTGGACGTCCACGAGGCCGTCATCCCGCTCGACGGGAAGGCCGGCGATGTGACCGCCGACAGACTCGCGCTTGACAGAAATGCGGTGCTCGGCGGCCTCAGCGGCAGCGGCACGGGCACCGGTGTGGTCCGCTACGACGGCACGATTAAGACGCTGCGCGACGGCCTCGTGGGTGCACGCCTCGCGGTCGACCTCCAGGACGGCGACCCAGGCGACTACAGCGGCACGATCGACCTCCCGCCCGACGACGACGCCGGCTCGGTGGACCTGACCGTCTCGCTGAAGGACGCGGTCATCGTGCCGAGCATCGTGCTGCTCATCGGCGTTCTCCTCGCGTTCTTGATCCGGCGCTATCTCGGCAGCCAGCGAGACGTGCTCGTGCTGCGTGCCCGCGTCGGCGAGCTGGCGGCGGCGGCGCAAGCTGCGGAGCAGGCGTTCCAGAGAGCCGCGCGAGGCGAGTCATGGAGCACCTATGCGATAAGCGACCTCGCCACGGGCGAGGTCGCCGCGCAAGAGGCAGTCGATCGCCTCGCCGCCGAGGGACAGGTGGACTCGCTGGACACGGACGCGGTCGCGGAGGTGGAGCGTCAGCTCCAGGAGCTCAAGGCCGACGCGGAGACGCTCGGACAGCTCGACGACGCGTTCCGGGCGCTCGACGCCGCCCTGAGAACGATCGTCGAGCTCGGGCCGATTGACGGGGTCCAGCCGGATGCCGATTCCAACGAACCCGCCTTCCTGACGCGCGCATCGGAATGGCTCGACGGCGAGCCGCTGCCAGCCGAGCAGCTGCGCGCGCGCCTTGCCGACATCGTCGCCGCGACCACGCTCGCCGAGGAATGGAGATCGCTGCGAGACCAGGGGGTCGAGGACTGGGAGCGCGTCGAGCAGTTGAAGGCGGCGGACGCCGATCTGGGCGCCGATCAGCGTAAGCAGCGGGACGAAGCTGCGACTGAGCTTGCAGACGCGTGGAACGCGATGTGGGCCGAGCCGAACCCCTCTGCCGTCGTGACTCCGGAGCGGCAAGACGTGCTGAAAAGAGCCAGCGCACGGATCGCGACGCTGACAGCCGCGCTCGAAGCCGACCGAGCCGCCGCAGGTGCGCTCCCGGACACGAGCGCCGTCGCGATGCTCGACACCGGGGAAGCCACGATCAGCCCGAATGCGTACGCGGCAGCGACCGATGTCGGCCTCCTGCCCACGCCACCGGACCCCGCCGAGCGTGCCCAAGCGGTGCGCGCGGTGATCCAGCGCAACGACCGGATCGTGAAGGGCGTCGCCGTCGTGGTGGCGGTGACTACCGGGCTCACCGCGCTGTACTTTGGCAAGCCGTTCGGAACGTGGACCGACTACTTCTCCGCGCTGCTCTGGGGCTTCACCGCGACGACGGCGATCGATGCGCTCGCGACCGCGTTCGGGCTGCGCTCGACTGCTGATCGCCTGACCGGCTCCGCAGCGGCGAGAGCTGCCTGATGGCGGAGACGGTGCTCGACGCGATCCGGTCGGAGGCATATCTGGCATGGCAGCGCCGGACGAACCGCTGCGCGATCGATGCGACGCCGGACGCCTATCTCGACAATTGCGCAATCGCCTTCCCGGCGGCCGGCCGGCACCACGATCTCGCGGAGGCGGTGAGACTGCTGGAGCCGGTGCAGATGCGACCCGGCGCCCTGATCGTCGGCCACGGCGCGCCGGGGCGCCTCGCGGTCGGTGCGGGCAGATCTCTCGACTTCCCCACCCAGCGACTCCGCGACGACGAGGCGTGGCGATGGGAACCGGCGACCGCCCCCCTCTCGGGACGGTGCCGGCGGCTGACGCTGCTCGGCTGCAACGTCGGTGCCGGCGTGCGAGGCGTCGAACTGCTGCGCCAGCTCGCCTGTCACCTCGACGCGACCGTAATGGCGCCGACGGGCATAGTGTTTTCGATGGCAGACGGCAGCCTTCGGCTGCAGGAAGGCTCCGTCTGGCAGAAGGTCCGCTGCGACGACGTCCCCGATCCGATCGAGCAACCGATGCTCAGCCGACTCAAGAAGCGTCTCTACACCAACGCCGGTGCATCGGAGCCGACGACCGGCGAACCGATGGCGCCGTTCGCGACGGGGAACGTTGTCCTGGTCGCATTCGAGCCGTCCGACGACGAGCACGTCGCGCGCGCCTTCGACGGGCCGCTCGCGGGCGCGCTGATTCGAGAGGTCGACCCCCACCCGCTCATCGTGCGAGGCGGCGCTCCCGGCGGGCTGGTCTGGGGGCGCATCGTCGTACAGACTGCAGCCCCCGCCGCAGAGGACGGCAGTGAAGTCTTCACATACACGCTGTGGTCCGGGTCGCTGCTGCAAGACGAGCAGCGACCAGATCACTTCTTCGCCGCCTCCGCACGCTTTGCCGCACAGATCGAGCCCGTCGGCGGCGACGCGACGGAGCCGGGGCCGACTGCGACGGCATGATCTCGATCAGAGCGCAGGCAATCGCGCTGACGCCTCGGCATGACGCCCTGTACCCAGAGACACGCGAGATGGACCTCTCTGTTGGGGACGTAGTCCCTTAGCCAGGGAACGATTCGGTCGCATTAGCGACCGACGGATTGCCGTAGAAGTCGGGGGTCCGTGGCCGACCGTGCGAGACGTGTCGCCCGACAGCCGAGGGTCTTACTGATCAAGTTCGACTCCTTTCCCTTCGGGGTTCACGGCCGACCGAGGCCAGCCAAGAGCGCGACGGCCCCGCCCGCTGCACGAGGCGAGGCCGACCACAGCTCCTCTACGACCGGTAACCCATGAGCCAGCCGGGCCCCCACCACGGCACGGTCACCCAGTGCCAACCGACCCAAACGTAGTGCAAGAACGTATGCATGCCGTTCCTTTCGTTGTGCGCGTCCCCCGGCCAGATGAACGCGCTGTGTTGATTTGTCGCTCTGACGGCAGGCCGGCCGCCGCCTTATGTCTAGAGCGGATAGATGAGGATGCGTGTCACATGCGACCAGCCCGGGCAGGTGGCGTAGGTCGTGGCGCCGGGGAAGCCGACGACCGAGTTAGCGCCCCAGAAGTAGCACTGAACCGTCAGGCGATAGCCGTTCCAGCCAGCCGCCACGACATCGCAGTTCCCCCACGCCATCGTGGCATTCACCAAGCCGGCGCGACAGTTCCCGGCCTTGGCGGACGCCGGTGCCGCGACGACGCTACCGGTAGCGGCTACCAGCGCCGCTACTGCGGCCGCCGCCGCAAGCTTCCTACGGATTCTGTTGACCATGATCATCTCCTTAAGTCGCGATGTGCCCGCAACCGAGTTAGACCCGGATGCCGATGCAGGCGATGTTCCGAGTGGGAGCCAGCATGCGACTCCACACGTAGCTCGACCCGCACACGGAGTTGCCCGAAGGGACCCAGCGCGAGATGTACCAGGTGACGGCCGCCCAGGGCCCACAGAGCTGCGTGGAGCGATAGAAGCCATAGGTCCAGGCCTCGGTCTGGGTCGGGCAGTACGCACCGCCGGTCTCAACCGTGATGTAGCTAACCCACTGTGTGTGATGCACGTAGTCCTTCGCGCCGGTGCCGACCCAGATCATGGTGACGCCACCCTGGCTGAAGACGACGTCCGCCGACGCGGGCGCCGCGATGGCGAGCCCGCCGCCGAGCGCGGCCAGCGTCGCGATCAGCACCGATGCCCGGCGGGACCGCACTGCGATCCAGCGCGTGAGGGCGTTGTTCATACGCAACATCGTTCCTCCTCTAGTGACAAGTCGCCCAGATCCCGTTGAGGTCCGGGAGCTGATTGAGCTCCCATGACGTGAGGACGTCCGGCCCCGGCATCCCGTGGCTCTTCAGGCAGTTGTAGGTGGCAGCGTCGGCGATCCAGCGCCGATGCCCGTCCGAGCCCACCAGCCACGCGGTCTTCTGCGTATTGGGGTCGTTGTCCCACTGGACGATGTGGCCGACGTAGCGGCTCGGCGGCCCCTCGCTCGTCCAGACGTAGCCGCCGGCGGCGTTGTAGAGCGCGAGCTTGCCGTCGTCGCGCACGACGAGCCATGCGGCGCCGGACCCCACGGTCCCGCTCGCCCACACCGCCGTCCCGCTGGCGTACTCGACGAGGTTTCCATCCCCCTGCAGCACCAGTTCGTCGCCGCCCCGGCCGGTCGACCACACGACGCGGCCCGACGTGTCGGTCAGCATCAGGTCCGAGCCGCTGAGCGTCAAACGGTACCGGCCGCCGCCGGACTGGGCGTAGAGCCCCGTCTGCAGCATGCTGTTCACGCCGATCCGGTCGACCCCGCAGACCGCCCAGACGCCGTTGAGATCCGGCATCCGGTCGAGCTCCCACGAGGTCAGCACGTCCGGCCCGGGCGCCCCGCGGCTCTTCAGGCAGTTGTACGTCGCGATGTCGGAGATCCAGCGCCGATGGCCGTCCGGGCCGACCAGCCATGCCGTCCTCTGGGCGTTGGGGTCGCTGTCCCACTGCACGATGTGGCCGACGTAGCTGCTCGGCGGCGCCTCGCTCGTCCAGGCAAGCTGGCCGGCGCCGTTGTAGAGCGCGAGCTTGCCGTCGTCGCGCACGACGAGCCACGCCGACCCCGACCCGACGGTCCCGCTCGCCCACACCGGCCGCCCGCCGGCGTACTCGACGAGGTTTCCATCGCGCTGCAGCACCAGCTCGTCGCCGCCGCGGCCCGTCGACCACACGACGTGCCCGCCAGCGTCCGTCAGCGCAAGGTCGGAGCCGCTGAGCGACAGCCGGTATCGGCCGTTGTGCGACTGGGCGTAGAAGCCGGTCTGCAAGATGCTGTCGACGCCGATCCGATCCGCGCCACACACCGCCCACACGCCGTTGAGGTCGGGCAGCGCGTCGAGCTCGCCAGCGGAGAGAACGTCGGGCCCCGGCGCTCCGTAGCGCTTCAGGCAGTTGTAGGTCGCGATGTCGGAGATCCAGCGCCGGCGCCCGTCCGGCCCCACCAGCCACGCCGTTCTCTGCCGCTTCCTGTCGCCGGCCCACTGCACGATGTGGCCGCGGCGGTCGACATGGCGAACAGCGGTGTTGACCGCCACCACCACGATCGTCCCGTCGGGGTTGCGGAAGGCGACCGTCTCGATCGACCCGTCGCCCGGGTCGCTCGACCCGATCCGCACCGCGCCGGGCGCGACGAACTTCGAGAAATGCGCCCAGTAGTAATAGTCCTCGCTGGGCTGATAGGCGCCCGTCGCACGGTCGATCGCGATCATGCCGCGGCAGTCGCCGCAGCCGCCGACGTGGGGACCGCCGTCGGACCCGAGCGCGAGGCTCCAGTACAGCGAGGTGCGCGCCCAGTTGACGATCGGCCCGATGAGCGCGTTGCGCACCTCCCACACGAGGTTCTCGGAAGCGTTCGGCGCCGCGGTGAAGCCGCTGCACTCCGTCATGTAGATGGCGGTTCTCGGGTGGTCGCGGTGGAACTGCGACTGGACCGCAGGCCCGCTCTGATGGGGCCCCGTGCCGTCGTAGCAGTGGTAGCCGATCGCGTCGACGCGGCCGCCGTCGGCCAGCAGGGTGTCCGGGTAGCTCGCCGCCCGGCCGCCGTCATACCAGTTGTGGTCCCATCCAAGGATGCGGACCGAGCCCAGCCCGGCGGCGTCCAGCGCGGTGCGCAGGTCGCGCGAGAGCCTCGCCTCCTGGTCCGGCTCCAGGTTCATCGTCGCGTACGAGGCGTTGCAGTTGTGCGGCTCGTTCTGCAGCGAGACCATGCGGACGGGGAGGCCGTAGCCGCTGCGGTACGCCGTGACGAACTTCGTGATGTATTGCGCGTAGACGCCATACAGCGAGGGGTCGAGCGTGTTGGACCCGCAGGTTCCGTGGAACGACCGACCGGTCTTCATCCACGCCGGCGCGCTCCACGGCGTGCCGAGCAGCGTCAGGTCGGGGCGCAGACGGTGCGCCTCCTGCAGCAGCGGGACGATGCTCACCGTGTCGTGCGCGACCGAGAAGGCGCTCAGGCTCGGGTCGGCGATCCCCGGCAGCAAGGTGTCGTAGTCGTAGTCCTCGGTCGCGAGGTCCGACGCGCCCATCGGCACCCGCACGAAGCGCAGACGCGCACCGGAGGAGCCGAACAGCGCGTTCATGATCGCGTCGCGGTACGGGGAGGCGGCGATCAGCGCGGCGGCGGAGTCGGTCATCGCGCCGCCGAACCCCGCCATGTGCTGATACGTCGCGCCCGCGTCGACGCCGACGACGCGGCCGACGCCGCCGGGCGTCGTCGTAGGCAGGTCGGGCTGGCGCTCGAGACGCTTCTCGAGCACGGACCCGACGGCGGTCGTCAGCCACTCGTGAACCACGCCGTGGTCGGGCGCCCACAGGTACGTGGCGACCGAGCTGGGGGGCAGCGCGGTGTCGAATACCGCGCCCGCCCCGCGAACCTGGAACGGAGTTCCAGCGTCCGCTCTCGACGCGGCGATCGGCAGCAGGAGCAGCCCGCACGCAAGCAGCGTCACCCGCCGTGAACGACTCACCAGCCTTCGCCGCATGACGCGGGCCGCCTCCTCCTCGTTGGACTCGAATCGGGAGCTTTATACCCGCTTGTCAGATTCCTTGTCAACTATTGACATGAAAAGCGACATATAGCTTGCAACGGGGCTGAACATGAGCGGACGCACAGCCGAACAACGGAGTGACGGCAGCTAGTAGGGTTCCGCCGTGCTCGCCTGCCCGGTGCCAACGTGACCGACGCCCACCCAGGAGACGAAGCTCCGCTTCGCGAGGACAGCGCGGTCCGGTTCCTGCGAGCGATCCACCGGCACGGACTGCGCGAGGCGCGTGGCTGGCGCGACGACAGCTTCCGCGGGCTGACGCAGACCAACGTCGCGACCAGGATCCACGTCTCGCGACCCACCGCCTCGAGACTCGCCGGACGCGCGAGACGCCTCCTCGCCCCCTCGGTCAGCGGGCTCGCCCTCGACCCGGCGGTCGCGGGCGTGGCGGTCGGGATCGACTTCGGGCAGCGCCACCACCGCATCGCCCTCGCGGACGTCCACGGGCAGCTCTTCCAGCCCGCGAGACCAGCGGACTACGAAACCGGGGCACCGACCGGGATGGCGTACACGAGCCTCGAATGGGCGACGGAGCGCGTCGAGGCGTTGATCGCCGAGGCCGGCGTGCAGCCCGAGGAGATCGTCGCCGTGGGGGTGAGCGTGCCCGGCCCGGTCAACCAGCGCACCAAGAAGCTGCGCCAGATCCCCCCCGGCATGGATCGCTCGTGGGAGGTCGTCGAGATCGACCAGCACCTGCAAGCGCGGCTGCGAGTGCCCTCGGTCACGATCGAGAGCGACTCCAACGCGAGCGCCCTAGCCGAGCACATCTGGGGCACGCTGCGAGAGACGAGCGACGCGATCTACGTCAAGGTCAGCCAGCGCTGCGCCTGCAGCCTCCTCATCGATCACCGCCTGTATCGCGGCGCCGACGGCTGCGCCG
Source organism: Actinomycetota bacterium (assembly GCA_018268595.1). GTDB lineage: Bacteria > Actinomycetota > Thermoleophilia > Solirubrobacterales > Solirubrobacteraceae > Conexibacter. The sequence continues at coordinate 26,023 of JAFDWH010000001.1, forward strand.
GGCGCCTCGGCATGACCTGGATTCCGGACGGGAGACCGGGGCGCTGGACGCCGGTCGAGGACGTCTTCTCGTTCCAGGCCCTTGGGAAGTCGGGGTGGGAGCAGATGACGGGAGAGGAGCTCGTGAGCCTGGCGCAGAGTGACGGCGCGCTCGACCAGGCGCTGCGCCGCGGCGCGAGGGGACTCGGTGTCGCGCTGGCACCGCTCATCGATGCGCTGAACCCGGAGTCGGTCGTGATCGGCGGGGCACTCGGCGCTCCGTCCCTCACCTGGGTGGCCTCCGACCTGCTCGACGGCATCGCGACGTTCGGGGACAGTCCCCAACGCATGGCGATCAGCGGTCGCATCAGGTCCGCCTCATTCACGCGCGGCAGCGCGGTGCGGGGCGTCATCGCGAGCGCACTGCTCGAGCGGGCCGCGGTCCGCATCGCCGCGGAGATCCCTCCAGCCTGACCCTGCGCGGAGCGGCGCTCAACATCAGGACGAGTTCGCAACCGTCCGCGAGTACTGAGCACCGTCGAGGACCACGTCGAGATCATCGACCTCCGCGACCTCGTGCCGGCGTTCAGGAGCACGATGTCCGCCGGCCAGTCGCGGGATGTACCCAGAGACCCCTGAAATGACCTCTCTATAGGGGGAGGTGCTTCCATAGCGGGGGAACGATTCGGTCCCATTAGCGACCAGTGGATCGCCGTGGAAGTCGGGGTTCCGTGGCCGCCGTAACCCGCGATCAGGCCACGTTCCGACCGCCGGAAGAATGCCGCTTGAAGTATATGCTATGTTTTTCGTAGGAAAAACTTGCCATGAAGACGGGATCGAGACCAGCGAGCGTGGCCGCGCAGGTTCGCCGACGGGTGCTCACCGGCGGCGAGCGCTTCTGGCGTCACGAGGACTTTGCGGGTCTGTCGCCTTCGGGCGTCGCAACCGCGCTGTCGCGCCTTGTCCGCGACGGTGAGCTGCAGCGCGTTCACAAAGGCGTCTACTTTCGCCCGCGGGCGACCGTGATCGGTCCCAGCGTTCCCGCGGCCAGCGGGGCCACCGCGGCCTCGCTGCGTTCCCCGCTGCATCCGGCGGGCCTCTCGGCCGCCAACCTGCTGGGCCTCTCCACGCAGAACCCAGCACGGAGCGAGTACGCGACGTCGGCGAGCGATCCACCAACCGCGCTCGCAGGGAGCCGGGTCCGTACTCGACGGCCACGGGCACGAGCTGGCCTGACCGCCGAGGAGGGAGCCCTGCTCGAGCTGCTGCGCGATCGTGCATCAACGTCGGACCTCCCGCCCGCCGAGACAGCACGCCGGCTCCAAGACCTGCTTCACGACCGCGAGCGCTTCGCGCGTCTCTCCCGCGCTGCGACGCAGGAGCCTCCCCGCGTGCGAGCGATACTCGGAGCCCTCGGCGAGCTCACGGGCGCCGAGGAGCAACATGTGCGCGAGCTCCGCGCGAGCCTGAACCCGCTCTCGCGCTTCGACTTCGGCGTGCTCTCGACGCTGCCCAACGCGCGAACCTGGCAGGCGAAATGAGACTCTGCGAACACCCAGACTTCCCCGCGCTGCTGGTCGCGACCGCACAGGCGACCGGCTTGAACGAGCAGTTCGTGGAGAAGGACTGCTACGTCACCGAGGTGCTGCGGATCGTCGCCGACGCCTACGGCGAGAAGGTGATCTTCAAGGGAGGGACGAGCCTCTCGAAGGGCTGGGCGCTGATCGACCGCTTCTCCGAAGACGTCGACCTGTTCGTCGACCCCGCCCGCTTCGACCCGCCACTGGAAAGCGCCCGCGCCGTCGACCGCGAGCTGCGCATGCTGCGCGATCGGGTCGCCAGGCAGCCTGGGCTCGATGTCGTGCCTGAGCTCGGCCAGACGATCGGGGGTCGCGGCCGTGCCGATCATCTCGCCTACGTCACCCGCTTCGACGAGCTGCCCGGGGTCGCGAGCACCGTCCGGCTGGAGCCCGGCATCCAGAGCGGCGATCACCCGGTCGAGCAGCGGGCGATCGACTCGCTCGTCGCCGCGTTCCTGTGCAAGCGAGGCCAGAACGACATCGCCGAGGATCTCGAACCGTTCGAGATGACCCTGCTGCACTTCCGGCGAACCTTCGTCGAGAAGCTCTTCACGATCCACTCGAAGGTCATGCGGCTGCTGGATGACGGCACCCCGGTCGCGCGCGACGCGCGCCACTACGCCGACCTACACGCACTCGCAAGCCGCCCCGAAGTCCTCGCCATGGTCCAGTCCGACGAGTACCGGGAGATCTGCCGCGACTACGACGCGCTCAGCTCCCGGTGGTTCCCCCGCAGCCACCGGCCACCAGCGGGACTGAGCTTCCGTGAAAGTCCGGCGCTCTTTCCCGCAGCCGACCTCCGCGAGCAACTCGCGGCCGACTACGACACGCAGTGCGCGCTGCTGTTCCCCGGCGACTTCGCATCCTTCGTCGACGTGCTCGGAAGCTTCGAGCGTCTGCGGCGATGGCTGTGACCGGACATCGCTCCGACATCGAGGAGGCACTCACCGCAGTTCAAGCCTTCGGCGCGGAACCAGCACTGACGGCGCGGATCGCAGGTCTGGAGACGCGCCTTCAAGGCAAGACACGCGACAAGGCCACCGCGCTGCTCACCGCCGACAAGATCGACGAGACGGCACTCAGCGGAGCGTGACGATCAAGCGCCTCAGCGCCCAGATCGACGTCGTCATTCACGCGCTCGGGATCCTGACCTCTCTTCCCTACCTCCTCGAGCCCGGAGAGGTCATCGAATCCCTCTCACTCGGCGCCGGCAACACCGGCCGCCATCACGACCTCGTGACCGATCGCCAGATCGCCGAGTTCAAGTTCATCCAATGGCGCGGCGGACCGGAGTCGATTCGTCAGAACAGCGTGTTCGTCGACATCTTCAACCTCGCGAACGCGAACACGAACAAGCGACGCGTCCTCTACCTCCTCGACAAGCAACACGCGCTCCGCTTCCTCGGTAACCGGCGCGCGATCGCAAGCGTGCTCAGCAAGAACGCCAGCGTCCAGGCCAGGTTCCGCGTGGCACATCAGGACGAGTTTGCGACCGTCCGCGAGTACTGGGCCACCGTCGAGGACCGAGTCGAGATCATCGACCTCCGCGACCTCGTACCGGCGTTCAAGCGCACGAGGTCTGACAACCAGTCGTGAGCTGTACCCAGAGGCCCTGCGAAATGACCTCTCTATAAGGGGGAGGTACTTCCATAGCGGGGGCGGGTTTTGAACACCAACCCGCGACCGGGTACCGGATGGTGGCGGTGCGGCAGTTGGTCTGAGCTAAGCACCAACTCCTTTACAGAACGTTACGATCCGTGTAGGGTAGGGGTTCATGGCCAGCCGAATCAATCTCTCGCTGGACCCCGAGTACTCCGAGAAGCTCTCGCGGCTCGCCGAGCGGATGCATCTCCAAGAGGGCACGCTCGCCAAGTCCCTCCTGTCGACGGCCCTCGACGGCGCAGACCCCGACGCCGCACACATCGTGCAACTCCTCGACGGCATCCCCGGCGCCTACGAGCGCACGCAAGAAGGCATCGCGCAGGCCCGGCGCGGCGACGGCATCTCGCTCGACGACCTCGCATAGCCGGTTGCCCCGCGTCATCGTCACGCCGCGCGCAGTCGCCGACCTCGGTGAGCTGATCGAGACGCTCGGCCTGCCCGCAAACGCCCTCCGACGCGTCCAGACCTCACTGCGGATCCTGAAACGCTTCCCGCTCGCCGGCCGTGCGCTGACCGGCGCCTGGGAAGGCACCCGCTTCCTCATCGGCCCCTGGCCCTGGCTGATCCTCATCTACCTCCACGATGAGCAAGGCGACGCCGTCTACGTCGTCGCCGCACACGACGGACGCGGCTCCTCCGCAGCCACCAACGCCCGCTGACGCGTCGCAGGGTCCATCTATCAGGCTCGTCGGAATCCACCGTCTCGCCTGAGGTTGCGCTGACTGCCTGCTTGCGCCGGCGGGTGGGGCCCGGCTCGGGTTCGCCGAGCCAGGCCCGGGCCTCGCTCAGCCCGCCAGCGTCGTCACGACCTCCACGGGTCTCGCGAGCGTGTCGCGGATCGGCGAGCGCTGCTCGACGGTGCGCACAAGCTGCTCGAGCTGCTCTCGCGTCGCGTTCGGGCTCTCCGCGCGCACCGTGACGCGCAGCTGCTGCATGCCCGGACGCACGCCGTCCTTCAGCCCCAGGAACCCGTGCAGGTCGAAGTCCCCCTCGAGCTCGAACGCGAGCGAGCTCAGCTCGATGCCCTCGCCTGCCGCGTTTGCCGCGAACGTGACGCTGTAGCAGGCGGCGAGCGCCTTCAGCACGTACTCGCCCGCGCTTGCAGCCGTGTCGTCGCCCAGCAGCGCGGGCGGCTCGTCGCTCTCCAGCGCGAACGACACGTCGCGCGTCGCGTCGACCGCGCCGGCCTGTCTGACGGCGCCGGTCTTCGAGGCGGCGCGGAAGCCGCCGTTCCAGGTGGAGGCGACGTTGAACGACACGTTGGCCAGCTCCGGCCGCGCGTCGATCGCCTCTACGAGCTGCGTGACCTTGTCGGTGTCCACTCCGTTGAGTGTCGGCATCCTGCTCCTTCCTTCGGTGGGTGCTACGGGTAGAGGCCGCGCGTGAGGTGGGCGTGCGCGACGCGCTCGATCGCGCGGGCGAGGGCGGCCAGCCGCAGCGTCACGCCCTGCGCCGCCGCCGACTCGGCCACCGCCGCGAACGCCTCCTGCATCCGGTCGTGCACGAGCAGCGCGAACTCACGGTCGGTCCAACGGCGGCCGTTGCCCTCCTGAATCGATTCGAGGTGGCTCGCGATGACACCGCCGGCGTTCGCGAGGATGTCCGGCACGATCGAAATCCCGTCGCCGGCGAGCGCCGCCTCGGCGTCCGGGGTCACCGGCCCGTTGGCGCCCTCGACGATCGCCCGGGCACGGATCGCGCCGGCGTTCCCGGCTGTGACGACGCCGCTCGTCGCGGCCGGCACGAGCAGGTCGCAGTCGACGGTCAGCACCTCGTCGCGGTCGATCGGCCGGCCCGCGTCCATGTCGCGCACCGGCACCCCGGCCGCCGCCTGCCGCAGCAGCTCGGCGACGGGCAGGCCGCGCGGGTCCCGGCGGCCGCCGGTCACGTCGCTGACGGCCACGATCCGGAAGGCGGGGTCCCTCGCCAGCTCGGTCGCCGCGCCCTGGCCGACGTTGCCGAAGCCCGCCAGCGCGACGCGAACCGGCGCTGCGAGCCCGAGCCGCTCCGCGATCCAGCGGCAGCAGCAGGCGACGCCGTAGCCGGTGGCGACGCGACGGCCGCGCGCGCCGCCGATCACGACCGGGCGCCCGGTCACGGGCGAGCCGAGGTTCGTGCCCGAGAACGTGTTGTACGTGTCGAGGATCCACGCCATCTCGCGCTCGCCCGTGTTGAGGTCGGGCGCGAGCACGTCCCTGCCGGGCCCGATGATCGGCATGATCTCGGCCGCGTAGCGGCGCGTCATCCGCTCACGCTCCTCGGTCGACAATGCGACCGGGTCGCAGCGGATCCCGCCCTTGCCGCCGCCGTAGGGCAGATCAACGAGCGCGCACTTCCACGTCATCCACATCGCGAGCGCCTTGACGAGCTCGAGGTCGACGGCGGGGTGGTACCGCACGCCTCCCTTCGCCGGGCCGCGGGTCGTGCTGTGCTGGACGCGGTAGCCGGTGACCGTCACCACCTCGCCGGTGTCGAGCCGGAACGGCACCGCGACCTCAAGCGCCTTGCGCGGGCTCGCGAGCAGCGCGCGCAGGTCGTCGCCGAGCATGAGCAGGTCGGCCGCGGCGTCGAGCTGCTGCAGCGACTGCACCCACGGGCTGTCCGCCGCGTGCGGGGGCACGGCCTGCGAGGCGAAACCGACCGCCGCCTCAGCCATGGCGGACTGCCGAATCCCGTTCCTCGCGCAGGCCGAGCGCCGCGCCGCGGTCCGCCTGCAGCGCGCTCTCGGCGTAGCGCGCGAGCACGCCGCGCCGATAGCGGGGCGTGTGCCCGGCGGCGTCGCCTGCGCGCGCGTCCAGCTCGTCCGCCGGCACGAGCAGGTCGAGCCGCCGGTCCGCGACGTCGACATCGATCTCGTCGCCGTCCCGGACACGGGCGAGCGGGCCGCCGACGGCCGCCTCCGGCGCGACGTGGCCGATCACCAGCCCGCGCGAGACGCCGCTGAAGCGCCCGTCTGTCACGAGCACCACCTGGTCGTCGATCCCGAGCCCGACGAGCGCGCTCGTGACCGTCAGCATCTCCGGCATGCCAGGCCCGCCGACGGGGCCCTCGCCGCGGATGACGAGCACGTCCCCGGGACGGACGCTGCCGTCGACGATCGCCTCGTAGCAGTCCCACTCGCCGTCGAACACGCGCGCGGGGCCGCGGAACGTCAGCGCTCTGCGACCGCCGAGCTTGAGGATCGCTCCGTCGGGCGCGAGCGTGCCGCGCAGGACCGCCATCGCGCCTCCCGGCTTCGCCGGCCGCTCGACGTCGCGGATCACCTCCTGCCCCTCGCGCTCCACCGCCGCGGCGGCGATCTCCCCGATCGAAGCCCCGGTCACGGTGACCGCCTCGCCGTGCAGCAGGCCGGCGCCGTGCAGCCGCCGCAGCAGCAGCGGCGTGCCGCCCGCCCGCTCGAAGTCCCGCGCGACGAAGCGACCCGAGGGCTTGAGGTCGGCGATCACCGGCGTGCGCGCGGCGATGCGGTCGAAGTCCTCGAGCGCGAGCTCGACGCCCGCCTCGCGCGCGATCGCGAGCAGGTGCAGGACGCCGTTCGTCGATCCGCCGCTCGCCATCAGGACGGCGATCGCGTTCTCGAACGCGTGGCGGGAGAGGAACGTCGAAGGCCGCGCCTCGCGCGCGGCCGCGTCGAGCGCGAGGCAGCCGATCGCCTGCGCGATGTCCGGCTTGCGCGGGTCGAGCGCGAGCACGTCGTTGGCGCCCGCCGGGGACAGCCCGAGCACCTCCACCAGTTGGCCCATCGTGGTCGCGGTGTACTGGCCGGCGCAGCTCCCCGCACCTGGACAGGCGGCTCGCTCCAGCTCGTGCAGGTCGCGCATCGGCATCGCCCCGGCCTCCGCCGGACCGATTGCCTCCCACACGTCCTGGACGGTGACGTCGCGCCCGCGCCAGCGGCCGGGCGCCATCGCGCCGCTGTGCAGGATCAGGCCGGGCAGGTCCACGCGCGCGAGCGCCATCGCGGCGGCGGGCACGGTCTTGTCGCACGCCACGATGCAGACGAGCGCGTCGAACGGATGCGCGCGGGCGACGACCTCGATCGAGTCGGCGATCAGCTCGCGCGAGACGAGCGAGGTGCGCATACCCTCCGTGCGCATCGTGATGCCGTCGGAGACGGCGATCGTGTTGAACTCGAACGGCACGCCGCCGCACGAGCGGATGCCGCCGCACACGCGCGCGGCGAGGTCGCGCTGCGTGAGGTTGCACGGCATCGTCCCGATCCACGTCGTCGCGACGCCGACCCACGGCTTCCCGAAGTCGTCCGGCGAGAGGCCCATCGCCAGCAGGTGCGAGCGCGCCGGGGCTCGCCAGACCGCGCTCGCGAACTCCTCGCGCACCTGTCGCGCCGAAGGGATCGCGGGCGCGCCGTCGCTCCGGCTGCCGTTGCGGTCCATAAGTCGAAAGTTTACAGTTTGCTCCCAAAGCATGCAAGAGGAAGATCGCATCCGCATCGCGACAGCCGACGGGCGGCTGTCGGCGTCGTTCATCCCGCGGCTCAACATGGTCGGGTGGTCGCTGCGGCACGACGGCGAGGAGCTGCTCCTGCAGGCGAACGACCCGGACGCCTACCGCACCGAAGGCGCCGTCTACGGCATCCCCCTGCTCCATCCCTGGGCCAACCGGCTCGGAGCGACGACCTACGAGGCGGCGGGCCGGCGTGTCGCGCTCGACCCGGCCTCGCCGCACGTCGAGCTGGAGGAGCACGACCTCCCGATCCACGGCCTGATGAACGCCTGCCCGCACTGGCGGGTCGTCGAGCGGGCGCCGGACGGGCTGTGCGCCGAGCTCGACTTCGGCGCCCGCCCCGAGCTGCTCGCGGCCTTCCCCTTCCCCCATCGCGTGCGGCTCGCGGCGCGCGTCGCGCCGGGCGCGCTGACGATCGCCGTCACCGTGCTGCCGGCGCCCGGCACTGCGGTCCCGATCGCCTTCGGCTTCCACCCCTACCTGCGCCTGCCGGGCGCGCCGCGCGCCGACTGGCGGATCGAGCTGGCGGCCCGGCGCGCGGCCGTACTCGACGAACGGCTCGTGCCGACCGGCGTCTGGAGAGCCGTCGACCCGGCGGCGCCGCAGCCGCTCGGCGCGCGCGCCTTCGACGACCTCTACGGCGACTTCGCGTCGCTGCGCGCGTTCGCGATGTCGGCCGCCGGACGGACGATCGCCGTGCGGCTGCTGCGCGGCTACCGCTTCGGGCAACTGTGGGCCGACCCGCAGGAGGACGCCGTCTCGTTCGAGCCGATGACGGCGCCCGGCGACGCGCTGCGCAGCGGGCGCGGCCTGCGGCTCGCGCGCGGGCCGCACACGGCGGTGTTCCGGATCGAAGTCGCCCGGAACACCGCCGGCGCGCTCCCGCCTGCCGGCGGTTCGCCGCGGCGCTAGACGTCGCCGCGGCCGACCGGCGCGAGGCTGGGACGCCCGCCAGCGTCCACCTCGGCGAGAAATGCGGTGAGCACGGACAGATACGCCTCCGGCTCCTCGAAGTGCGGGAAGTGCGAGCTGCGCTCGAAGATCGAGACGCGCGCGCTGCGCAGGCGCACCGCCATGTCCGCGACGTGCGCCGGCGTGCAGATGTCGTGGCGCCCCGCGAGCAGCAGCACCGGGGCGTCGATCTCGCCCAGCCGGTCGGTCACGTCCCAGTCCGCCAGGACCCCCGTCGGCGTCCACTCGCTCGGACCCCACATGTGCTCGTAGACGACGCTCGAGGTGCCCGCGTTCGCGCGCTCGATCTCCTCCGGCCACGTCTCCAGCCGGCAGATGTGGCGGTGGTTGAAGACGGCGAGCGCCTCCTGGTAGTCGGCGCCGTCCGTCTCGCCGGCCTGCTCGCCGTGCTCGAGCCTGGCCAGCACGTCGGCCGGCAGCGCGCGCTTGAGCGCGAGGCAGTCGTCGCCGTAGCGCCGGCCGCTCGCCGGGCCGCTCGACAGCGTCACGCTGCGGACGCCCTCGGGATGCGCGAGCACCGAGGCGAGCGCCAGCGAGCCGCCCCACGACTGGCCGAGCAGGTGGACCCGGTCCAGGCCGAGCGCCGCGCGAACGGCGGCCAGCTCCTGAACGAAGCGCTCGACCGTCCACAGGCTCGCGTCGTCCGGCCGGTCGGAGCGGCCGCAGCCGAGCTGGTCGTAGTAGACGACGCGGCGCGCGCCGGCCAGCGCGTCGTGCGGCGTCAGGTAGTCGTGCGGCACGCCGGGGCCGCCGTGCAGCAGCAGCAGCGGCGTGCCGCCGCCCCCGCCGACCGAGCGGTACCAGACCTCTCCGCCCGGAACCGCGATGCGGCCCTCCTCGACCGGCGGCCGGTCCGCGGCGCGCGGCTCGCTCATCGGCGCTCCGGCGTCGGCGCGATCGCCGCCCCGCGCACGAGGATCCCGTCGGGCTCGCGTCCGGCGGCGAGCGCGGCGACCGCCTCGATCGGCTGGCGGAACGCCTCGTCCTCCGCGTCCGGGCTGTACCACGCGGCATGCGGCGTGAGGATCAGGTTGTCGAGCCGGCGGACCGGGTCGTCGGCCGCCGGCGGCTCGCTCGGCAGCACGTCGAGCGCGGCGCCGAGCAGGCGACCGGAGCCGAGCGCCGCCGTCAGCGCATCGAGGTCCACGAGGCCGCCGCGCGAGGTGTTGACGAGCATCGCGCCCGCGGGCATCAGGCCCAGCTCGCGCTCGCCGATCAGCGGCGCGGCCGTGCGGTCCAGCGGCACGTGCAGGGAGACGACGTCGCAGGCGCCCAGCAGCTCGTCGAGCTCGGCCGGGCGGATCCCGTCCGCCAACCCGGCGAGCGCGGCGGGCGAGGCGTCCGTCGCCCACACCTGCAGCCCGAGCGAGCGCGCACGGTCGGCGACGGCGCGGCCGATGCGGCCGAGCCCCACCACGCCGAGCCTCGTGCTCGACAGGCGGCGCAGCGGCCCGGTGACGGTGCGGTCCCAGCCGCCCGCGCGCACGTCGCGGTCGAGGAACACGGTCCCGCGCAGCAGCGCGAGGATCAGCGCGATCGTGCTGTCGGCGACCTCGGTCGTGCAGAAGGCGGGCGTGTTGCCGACCCAGATGCCGCGCTCAGCGGCGGCGCCGAGCGCGATGTGGTCGAAGCCGACGCTGCCGCTGATCGCGACGCGCAGCGACGGGAGCCGCTCCAGCTCGGCGACGCCGAGCGGGTAGTCGTCGCTGCTGAGCAGCACGACCGCGTCGTCGGAGGCCAGCTCGCCCTCGACCCGCTCGGCGGCGAGCCCGAGCGGGGCGAGCAGCTTCGTCACCTCGTCCATCCGGTAGCCCGGGTCCTGCACGAGCACGCGGCCCGTGAGCGGCGTGGCGAGGTCCTTGGTCTCGGTCACTCGTTCACCTTCGTCGAAGTACGCGTTGTCTCGCGAGGAGCGTATCCGGTTCCCGTAAGAAGTCAACAGTTCACTCCTCTCCTGCGACCGCTCCCCACACCCGCGCGGGCACCAGCGTCGCCGGCGTGCCCGCGTCGACGCCGGCCGCACGCAGGCCGCGCGTCGCGCGCGCCGGACCCACGACGCGGCGGGCGACCGAACCGGCGCTGCGGACGCGCCCGTCGTAGGCGGCGGCGAGCAGCGCCCGCAGGCGCGCCTCCGCCTCAGCGTCGAGCGCCCGGCGCGGGCGGATCCGCAGGTGCGCGGCGTCGACGGCCGGTGGCGGCCCGAAGCTCGCCCGAGGGATCGGGCCGGCCAGGCGGATCTCGTAGCGGGCGCTGCGCCACGCGGCCTCCGCCGAGCGCGGCACCGGCGCGCTCGCGCGCAGCGCGAAGCCGCGCTCGACGACGAGATCGGCCCCGGGGCGCAGCCGGCCCGCCGGGTTCAACAGCCGCGCCAGCAGCGCGCTGGAGGTCCCGAAGGGGATGTTCGCGACGACCTTCGCGGCGCGCGGGACCGGCACCTGCAGCAGGTCGCCGTGCACCACGCGCACGCGCGGCCGATCGGCGAAGCGCCGGCGCAGCGTGCGCACGAACGCCTCGTCGCGCTCGACCGCCGTCACGCGCGCGCCGGTCGCGGCGAGCGCCGCGGTCAGCGCGCCGGGCCCGGCGCCGAGGTCGACGATGTGATCGTCCTCGCCGAGCGCCGCCGAGCGCACGAGCGCACGGATGACGGCGGGCGAATGGAGGATGTGGACGCCTGAGTGGTTCGTGCGGCGCGGCGTCCGGCGCCGCTTGGCGGCTCGGGCCATCGGAGGCTCGCTCTCGTCGCGGGTCGCACCCGCGACGGCAGCGGCCGCGGGCGCACGGACTTGCCGCGAGCGCAGAGGCGCTCGCGGTCGCCGACCGACCGTGACAAGACGCGCGACGCAGGCGTCAACCGCCCGCGACGCGCCTCAACGGCAGGAGAGCCTCCCGCCGGAGCCGCAGCGTCGGCGCGTCAGACGCGCCGACGTGTGACAGCGGCAGCAGCGGCGCCAGCCATCAGCGTCCATCCTCCATGTAGGGCTCCATGCGCCCGGAAACGCGCATGCGGAGACGGTACAACGACGTCGTCGCCGTCAGGTAGAGCGTCTTCCAGTCGGCGTCGCCGAAGGTCAGGTTGGCGACGATCTCGGGCACCTCGATCGTGCCGATGCGGGTGCCATCGGGTGCGATCGCCCACACGCCGCCTGGCCCGGTGCAGTAGACGTTGCCGTGCTCGTCGCACTTCATCCCGTCGGGGACGCCGTCGTCGGAGACGCCGGTCGGGCCGACGTTGCCGTTGCCGATCCCGTCGTGGAACACCTCGCCGCCGGCGAGCGACCCGTCGGCCCGCACCGCGAACGCGCGGATGTGGCAGCGCGGCGTGTCGTTGACATACAGGGTGCGGAAGTCGGGCGAGAAGCAGAGGCCGTTCGGCTGGCCGAAGTCGTCGGCGAGCAGCTCCAGCTCGCCCGCCGGCGTGACGCGGAAGAGCCCCTGGAAGTCGAGCTCCTGGTCGCGCTCGACGCCGTCCTCCGGCAGGCGGCCGTAGATCGGGTCGCTGAAGTAGATCGAGCCGTCGGCGCCGACGACGACATCGTTGGGCGCGTTCAGCTCGCGCTCGCCCCAATGGCTGGCGAGCACCTCGCGCTCGCCCGTGCTGCGCTCGCACACGAGCATGCTCGTCGCGTGCTCGCACACGATCAGGTCGCGCTCGCGCGTGAGCGTCATCCCGTTGCACTTGTTCGAGGGCCGCATCGCCTCGGAGATCCCGCCGGCCGGGTCCCAGCGGCGCCGCACGTCCTGCGGCATGTCGCTGAACAGCAGGTGGCCGTCGGGGTGCCAGATGGGCCCCTCGGTGAAGCCGAAGCCGGTGGCGAGGCGCTCGAGCGTCCCCGCCTCCACCAGCTCGTCGATCGATCGCGTCGGTGCGCTCATGCGTCCACCACCGGGTACGCCTGCGCCATCAGGCCGCCGTCCACCACGATGTCGATGCCGGTCAGGTACGCGGCGTCGTCGCTCGCGAGGAACGCGACGACGTTCGCGACGTCGCGCGGGGTCGCGAAGCGGCCCAGCGGATAGTGCTGGACGATCTCGGCGCGCGCCGCGGCCGGGTCCGGCTGGCTGTCGAAGAACTCCGTCACCAACCGCGTCTCGACGTCGCCGGGGCAGATCGTGTTGACGCGGATGTTCTCGGCGCCGTGGCGCGCCGCGAGCGCGCGCGCGAGCGCGCGGACGGCGCCCTTCGTCGAGCCGTAGACGGGCAGGTTGCGGTCGCCGACGAGGCCGAGCACCGACGCCGTGACGATCACCGCGCCGCCGCCGCGGATGCGCATCGCGGGGAGCGCCGCCGCGATCCCCTGCGCGGTGCCGCGCACGTTGACCGCCAACATCGCCGCCCAGTCGTCGTCGCTCGCAGTCTCCAGCGCCCCCATCCGCTGGACCGCCGCGTTCGCGTGATAGACGTCGACCGCGCCCAGCTCGTTGATCGCGCGCTGCGTGATCTCCGCGTGCACGCGCGGGTCGCCGAGATCGGCGACGTGGCCGACCGCGCGCCCGCCGGCGTCGACGATCGCGCGCGCGACGTCCAGCACCTCCTCGTCGCGGTCGACGCACAGGACCGCCGCCCCGTCCTCGGCGAGCCGCTCCGCCGTCGCCTGTCCGATCCCGCGAGCCGCGCCCGTGACGATCGCTCCCTTGTCGCGCAACCGCATTCCGTCCTCGTTTCTCATGTTCGTGCCAACGCCTCCGACGCCGCCTCGTCCCAGCCTGCGCGCGCGGCGCGGCACGCGCGCAGCAGCATCTGGCCGTCCGTCCCGTGCGTGAAGAACGACGCGCCCAGCTCGCGCCACGGGCTCGCGGCCGCGGCGTCAGACACGTACACGCCGAGCGCCGCGTGCGACAGCACCGCCTCGGCCACGCGCGCGCCGGCCTCCAGCACCTGCGGATGGTCGAGCTGCCCCGGCACGCCGAGCGCCTGCGACAGGTCGTAGGGGCCGACGAACACACCGTCGACCCCGTCGACCGACGCGATCGCGGCAGCCTGCTCGACCGCCGCGACGCCCTCGACCTGGACCACCAGCGCCACCCGCGCGTCGAGCTCGCCGTAGGCCGTGCCGACCGCCGCCGCGTGCCGCACCATCGGCGCGAGCCCGCGCTCGCCGAGCGGCGCGAAGCGCGCCCGCCGCACGACCTCCTCGACCTCCTCGACCGACGCGACCCCCGGCACCATCACCCCGTCGGGATGCAGGTCCAGCACGCGCGTCAGCGACGACCAGCCGCCGGCCTCGATGCGCACGAGCGTGCCGACGCCGGCGGCGCGCGCGCTGGCGATCAGCAGCGACAACCGCTCCAGCGACGTGTCCGCGTGCTCGAGGTCCAGCACGAGGAAGTCGAACCCCGCCAGCGCGTACGCCTCCGGCACCGCGCGCACGGGCAGCTCAATGACGAACGCGCCGACGAGCCGCTCGCGCGCGGCGAGCCGCTCGCGCAGCGTCGGCGCCGGCGTCGCGGGAGCGCTCATCCGGTCCGCCCGGCCAGCTCCGCGGCCACGTCGATGATCATGTCCTCCTGGCCGCCGACCATCTTGCGGGCGCCGAGCTCGATCAGCACGTCGCGCGCGTCGACGCCGAAGCGCTCCGCCGCCCGCTCGGTGTGCAGCAGGAAGCTGGAGTAGACGCCGGCGTAGCCGAGCGCGAGCGCCGTGCGGTCGACGATCTGCGGCCGCCGCATCAGCGGGGCCATCACGTCCTCGGCGGCGTCGCTGAGCGCGAACACGTCGACGCCGGTCGCGTGGCCGGCGCGATCGAGCGCGGCGCACAGGACCTCGAGCTGCGCGTTGCCGGCGCCGGCGCCGAGCCCGCGCAGCGAGCCGTCGATCCAGGTGGCGCCCGCGTCGACCGCCGCCAGCGAGTTGCCGACCGCGCAGCCGAGGTTGTTGTGCGCGTGGAAGCCGATCTCGCAGTCGAGCTGCTGACGCAGCGCCTGCACGCGCTCGGCGGCGCCGTCGGGCAGCAGGGCGCCGGCCGAGTCGACGGCGTAGACGACCTCGGCCCCGTAGGACTCCATCAGAGCCGCCTGCACCGCCAGGTCGGCCGGCGCGAGCATGTGGCTCATCATCAGGAAGCCGATCGTGCGCATGCCGTGCTCGCGGCACCAGGAGATGTGCTGCTGGGCGATGTCGGCCTCGGTGCAGTGCGTCGCGATGCGCGCCGTTCTCGCGCCCGCCGCCTGCGCCTCCTTCACCTGCGCGAGCGTGCCGATGCCGGGCAGCAGCAGCACCGCCAGCGAGGCGCGCTCCAGCTCCGGCGCGACGGCCGCGAGGTAGTCGAGGTCCGAGCTCGCGGCGACGCCGTACTGGATCGAGGAGCCGCCGAGGCCGTCGCCGTGCGCGACCTCGATCGTGCCGACGCCGGCGCGGTCGAGCGCGCGCGCGACCTGCGCCATCTGCGCGGGGGTGAACTGGTGCGCGACGGAGTGCATCCCGTCCCGCAGGCTCGAGTCGACGATCTGCACGCTCATGCAGCCGCCCCCGCCAGGATCCGCGCGGCGAGCCGCTCGCCGACCTGGGCCGCGGCCGCGGTCATGATGTCGAGGTTGCCCGCGTACGTCGGCAGGAAGTCGCCGGCTCCCTCGATCTCGACCATCACCGTGACGATGTCGTCGACGACGTCGCACAGCAGCAGACGGTAGCCCGGCACGTAGGCGGCGATGTCAGCCGCCATCGCGCGCACGGACTCGCGGATCGCGTCCGCGTCGCCGTCGGACACCCGCGCGAAGACGGTGTCGCGCATCAGCAGCGGCGGGCTCGCCGGGTTGAGGATGATGATCGCCTTCGCGTCCGGCACGCCGCCGACCCGCTCGATCGCGCGCGCGGTCGTCTGCGTGAACTCGTCGATGTTCTGCCGCGTGCCCGGGCCGGCGCTCGCGCTCGCGATCGTCGCGACGATCTCGGCGTACGAGACCGTCGCGACCCGCGCGACTGCATGGACCATCGGGATCGTCGCCTGGCCGCCGCAGGTGATGAGGTTGACGTTCGGCTCGCCGAGGTGCTCGTCGAGGTTCACGGTCGGCACGACGTAGGGGCCGCGCGCGGCGGGGGTGAGGTCGACGACGACCTTGCCGGCCTCCTCGAGCACCGGCGCGTTGGCGTGGTGGGCTCTCGCGGAGGTCGCGTCGAAGACGATCCGCACGTCGTCGCGGGCGAGGATCGCCTCGACGCCGTCCGGGCTCGCCGCGACGCCGTGCGCCGCGGCGCGCGCGAGGCCGGGCGAGGCGGGGTCGATGCCCGCCATCAGCTCCAGCGACAGCCGCTCGCTGCGCAGCAGCTTCATCATCAGGTCCGTGCCGATGTTCCCCGGCCCGAGGATCGCGGCCGGTGCTCGTTCGCTCATGTGGTGTGGCTCCTGGTGGGTTGGTGCTCGGCCGGCGCGGTCCGCTCCCCCGTGCGCCAGCAGCGCGCGAGGTGGTTCGGGCCGACGGGGGCGAGCGCGGGCTCGCGGTCGCAGTCGGCGCCGGCCAGCTCGCAGCGGTGGTGGAAGACGCAGCCCTCGTTGCGCGGCTCGGCGGGCGCCATGCGCCCGCCGAGCGCCTTGCCGGCCTCGGGCACGGCGGCGCGCAGCCGACGCGTGTACGGGTGCTGCGGCCGGTCGAGCACCGCGTCGATCGGGCCCTGCTCGACGACCCGGCCGCGGTACATGACGACGACGGTGTCGACCATCTGCCGCACCACGGCGAGGTCGTGCGAGATCAGCAGGTAGGTGAGCGACAGCTCGCTGCGCAGGTCGTTGAGCAGGTTGACGATCTGCCCCTGCACGGAGACGTCGAGCGCGGAGACCGCCTCGTCGAGGATCAGCAGCTCGGGCTCGACCGCGAGCGCGCGTGCGATCGCCGCCCGCTGACGCTGCCCCCCGGACAGCGCGCCCGGGAGCGCCTCGGCCTCCTGCCGGCCGAGGCCAACCGCCTCCAGCAGCTCCGCCGTCCGCCGCCCGCGCTCGGCGGCCGTGCGGTCGAAGCGCACGCGCTGGACCTCGTCAAGCGTCTCCACCGCGCTCTGGCGCGGGTCGAGCGACGTGTACGGGTCCTGGAAGACCATCTGCACCTCGCTGGCACGCACCCAGCCGCGGCCGACCGGCTCGCCGCGCAGCAGCACGCGCCCCGCGGTCGGCGTCTCCAGCCCGATCAGCATGCGCGCGAGCGTCGTCTTGCCGGACCCCGACTCGCCGACGAGCCCGACGGCCGAGCCGCGCGCGATCGCGAGGTCGACGTCGCGGACGGCGTGGACCAGGCGGCGCTCGCGTCTGCGCCCCGGGATCGGGTACGTGCGCGACACGCAGTCGGCGGCGAGCAGCTCAGACGACGATGGCACGGGTCTCCTTCAGCGTCGGCAGCTCGCCCGCCTGCAGGCGGACGCAGGTCGTGACCTCGCCGGGCCGCACCTCCTGCGGCGTCAGCGCGGCGGTCCGGCAGCGGTCGACGGCGTACGCGCAGCGGGGGTGGAACGGACAGCCCTCGGGCGCCCGCACCGCGCTGGCCGGCTGGCCCGGGACGGTCTGCATGCGCGGCAGGCGCGCGTCGACGCGCGGGCGCGCGTCGAGCAGCGCCCGTGCGTACGGATGGCTGGGGGCCTCCAGCAGCCGCGCGGTCGGCTGCTCGACCATCACCGCTCCGGCGTAGACGACGAGCACGCGGTCGCAGACCATCGCCGCGAGGTCGAGGTCGTGCGAGACGAAGATCGTCGCCATGCCGCGCGTGCGCGACAGCTCCTGGACGACGGCCATGATCTCCGCCTGGATCGTCACGTCGAGCGCGGTCGTCGGCTCGTCCGCGATCAGCAGATCGGGGTCGGTCGCCAGCGCACCGGCGATCGCGACGCGCTGGAGCATGCCGCCCGACAGCTCGTGCGGATAGGCGCGGAAGACGCGCTCCGGCTCGACGATCCCGACGTCGCCGAACAGCCGCAGCGCCTGCGCGCGGGCCTCCTCGCGCCCGAGACGATGGTTGACCCGCAGCGGCTCGGTCACGTAGGCGCCGGCGCGCCAGAGCGGGTCCACGAACGCCCGCGGGTCCTGGAAGACCATTCCGATCCGCTGCGCGCGCACCTCGCGCAGCGCCGCGCCGCCGAGGCTCAGGAGGTCGACGCCGTCGAGCAGCACCTCGCCGCCGCAACGCGCCCCGTCCGGAAGCGTGCGCAGGATCGCGCGGGCGAGCATTGACTTGCCGCTGCCCGACTCGCCCACCACGCCGAGCACCTCGCCGCGGGCGAGCGAGAAGCCGACGCCGCGCAGCACCGGCCGCAGCTCGCCCTCGACCGGCAGCTCGGCCGTGACGTCGCGCAGCTCGAGCAGGGGCGCGCTCATCGGCGCCGCCCCAGGCGCTCGCCGAGCGAGTCGCCCAGCAGGTTGAACGAGATCGCCACCAGCACAATCGCCGCCGCCGGGAAGATTACCTCGGTGTACGACAGCAGGATGTCCTCGCGCCCCTGCGCCAGCATCGTGCCCCAGTCCGCCGTCGGCGCCTGCACGCCGAGGCCGATGAACGACAGGCCCGCGAGGTCGAGCAGCGCGTAGCCGAAGTTGAGCGTCCCCTGGGCGACGATCGCCGGGCTCACGTTCGGGAGCACGTGGCGGAACGCGATGCGCGCCTCGCCGAGGCCGAGCGTGCGGCAGGCCGCGACGTAGGTGCGCTGGCGCTCGGCGAGCACGAGGCCGCGCACGACGCGCGCCACGAGCGGCGTGTAGACGACCGACAGCGCGAGCGTGGCGGTGAGGAACGACGGGCCGAACGCGGCCACCACGACGATCGCCAGCAGCAGCGAGGGGAACGACAGCAGCACGTCCCACACGCGCGACAGGACGGCGTCGACGCGCCCGCCGAGGTAGCCGGCGGCCAGCCCGAGGGGGAGGCCGACCGCGGTCGACAGCAGGACGACGATCAGCGGCCCCAGCAGCGACAGGCGAGCGCCGAACAGGAGCCGCGAGAGGATGTCGCGGCCGACCGAGTCGGTGCCCATCCAGTGCGCGCTCGAGGGCGGCGCGAGCGCGTTCCCGAGGTCGATCGCGTTCGGCGGGTACGGCGCGATCAGCGGCGCCAGCAGCGCCGCGACGACCACGACGACCGTCACCCCGAGTGCGGCGCCGGTGACGATCCCGGGCCCCTTCAGCCGCGGCATGAAGCGGCGTCGGTGCAGCGCCGGGGCGGGCAGGCTGGCGGAGGGGGTGCCCATCACGCCTCGCCCCGCACGCCGACGGCGGTCCGCGGGTCGACCGCGAAGTAGAGGACGTCGACCAGCAGCGTGATCAGCAGGAAGATCGAGGTGAACACGATCGCGACCGCCTGCACGACCGCGAAGTCCTTCCCGAGCACGCCCTGGATCAGCAGCGCGCCGAGGCCGTTGATGCCGAACACGACCTCGACGAGCACGGTCCCGGTGATCAGGTAGGCGGCCGCAAGGCCCGAGACGGTGATGATGGGGCCGAGCGCGTTGCGGATCGCGTGCCGGCCGATCACATGGCGCTCGCTCATCCCGCGCACGCGCGCGGCCTCGACGTACTCGCGGCCGAGCACGTCGACCATCGTCGCGCGCGTGACGCGCGCCACGAGCGCGCACAGCGAGAAGCCGAGCGCGCAGGCGGGCAGCACGAGGTGGTGGAGCCGGTCGGCGACGCCCTCGCCGGCCCCGAACACCGGGAACCAGCCGAGCAACACCGAGAACACGAGGATCATCAGCAGCCCGGACAGGTACGCGGGGACGGCGGCGAGGCCGATCACGCCGCCGGAGATGAGCGTGTCCGGCAGCCGCCCCCGGCGCATCGCGGCGACCGTCCCGGCACCCACGCCGAACACGATCGCGATCACGCTCGCCAGCACGCCGAGCTGCAGAGTGACCGGCGCGCGCGAGGCGAGCAGGCTGCCGATCGACTGGCGCGCCGCGATCGACTCGCCGAAGTCGCCCTGCACGACGTTCGTCAACCACAGCCAGTACTGGGCGAGGAACGGCTTGTCGAGCGCGTAGCGGGCGCTCAGCGCCCGCAGCGTGGTGTCGGACAGGCGACGTCCTCCGGTGAGCACCTCGAGCGGCGACCCCGGCGCCACGTGCAGCATCGCGAAGACGATGAACGAGGTGACGACCAGCAGCAGCACGGTCACCGCGAGTCGCCGGAGGACGTAGCCCAGCATCGCGTCAGGTCCCGCTCAGCTCGCCCAGCCAGGCGCTCCAGTAGTACAGCGGGGTCGCCGCCATGCCGCCGAGGCGGTCGTTGAGGACGAGGATCGTCGCCGGCGAGAACAGTGGCCACGTCGGCAGCTCGTCGGCGACTTGCCGCTGCGCGACGACCGCGTCGCGAGCGCGCGCGTCGTCGTCGGTGACCTCGCCGATCGCCTTCGCCACCTCGCGGTCGAGGACCGCGTTCGAGAAGCCGGTCGAGTTGGCCGGGCTGCTCGACGTGAACTGCGCGTAGGTCGTGAGCGGGTCCGCGAAGTCGGGCGCCCACAGCGCCAGCGCCAGGTCCCAGTCGCCGCCCTTGCGCCCGGTGGCGCCCTGGTTGAGCTGGTTGAAGAACTGCGTCTGCGAGAGGGCGCGGACGTCGAGTCTGACGCCGATGCTCGCCGCGGCGGCCTGCACGCCGAGCGCCGTCGGCTCGTCCTGCGGGTTGCCCGAGCTGTAGATGAGCTGCGCGGACTTGCCCGTCAGGCCCGCCTCCTCGGCAAGTCTTCTCGCGAGGTCGAGGTCGAGCGTCCCGGCCGGCAGGTCCGCGTAGGCCGCCTCGTAGATCGGTCTCGCGTAGCTCCATGCGGCGGGCGGCACGAGCGCGTCGACGATCTCGCCGTGGCCGCCCCAGGCCGCTCTCAGGACGCCTCTGCGGTCGGTCGCGTGCAGCAGCGCGCGGCGCGCCTTGACGTCGGCGAACGGGCCGCCCTGCTTGCGCATGTTGAACGCGACGCCCTCGTAGCCCAGGCCCGGTGCGGTGAGCACGTTGACGTTGCCGAACTGCTCGACGCTGCCGGCGTCGCGGCCCGTCACGCGGAAGCTGCCATCGATCTCGCCGGTGCGCAGCGCGGCCAGCAGCGTCTGCGTGTCGCCGAGGATGGTGAAGACGCCTCTGCGCACGGCGCGCGGAACCGATCTTTCCCAGTAGTGATCGAAGCGCTCGATGACGACCTCGCGGCCGCTCGCCCACGAGGCGAAGCGGTAGGGGCCGGTGCCGACGACGCCGACGGTCGGGTCGCCGAGCTTTCTGCCGGCGCGGTCGATCAGGCGCTTCGAGACGACGGCGCCGGCCATCGTGGCCATCATGTACTTGAGCGCGTAGTCGGGCTGTCTGAAGACGATCTCGACCTCGTAGCGCCCGTTCGCGCGGATCTCGGCGACGTTGGCGAAGTAGCCGCCGAAGTAGGAGCCGAGGGCGGGGTCGAGGTGGCGCTGGAGGCTCGCGACCACGTCGGCGGAGGTCAGCTCGCCGCCGTCGTGGAATCTGACGCCTCTGTGCAGCGTGAACACGAGCGCTCTGTCCCCGCGCTCCTCCACGCGCTCCGCGAGCGACGGCAGCAGGTCGCCTCTCGGGCTGAATCTCATCAGCGAGTCGAGCACGTTGGTCAGGACCGCGCCCGTCTCGAAGTCGTACGCGAACGCGGGGTCCATCGAGACCGGCTCCGCGGGCAGCCCCCACGTCACCAGCGGCACCGGCTTGCCGCCGCCGGCCGCCGAGGTTGCGCTGGTGAGCGTGCTGCCGCTGTCGGAGTTGCCGCAGGCGGCGAGCAGCCCGCCTGCGGTGAGGATGCCCACGCCTGCGGTGCCGCGCGCGAGCAGCGCGCGCCGGCTCAGGCGAGCTTCGTTGATGTTCATCTCAAGCCTCCGGGGGAGTGGCGTCGTCATCTGCCGAGGCTGTGCGCCGCGGGCGTGCGGAACTGCGGGAGCCATTCGGCCTCGGCGTCGAGCATCTTGTCGACCATCTCGCGGATGGCCGGGAGGCTGAGCTTGGCTCCGGTCAGGGGGTCGAGCGCGACGGCGGTGTGGAGCGCCCGCCGGTCGCCGGTGAGCGCCGCTTCGACGGCGAGGCGCTGCACGTTGACCTGGACGTGGTTGAGCGCGGCGCAGGCGTCCGGGAGCGCGCCGTAGCGGATCGGCCGCACGCCCTGCTCGTCGACGACGCAGGCGACCTCGACGAGCGCGTCGGCGGGGAGGTTGGTGATCAGCCCGCCGTCGTTCGGGACGTTCCCGTACACGATCCGCCGCTCGCCGCTGACGACGCTGTCGATGATGTAGGCGCCGTACTCCTCGCTCGGTCTGAGGCCGTCCTCCTTGGCCTCTCTGAGGATCGCTCTGTTGCGGTCGTCGGTGTCGTGGTCCTCCCAGATGTCCGGGTTGAACCAGCGGTGGTGGCCGAGGTACTGCTCGGCCAGCTCCGGCTCCGTGCGGAACCACGCCCAGTACTCGCTCGCGTGGTGGCTCGACTCGGTGTGGAAGTACCCGGTGAGCCGCATCAGCTCGGCGCGCACCTTCTCGTTGCTGCCGTGGTACACGTCGTCCATCAGGCCGCCGGGCGCGTCGGGCGCGAGGTGACGCGCGACCATCGTGTCGTAGATCACCGGCACGAGGTCCTTGTCACCGTGTCTGAACGATGTGAACCAGGCTGTGTGATTCACGCCGGCGCAGTCGTAGGTGACCTCGTCGTAGGGGACCTCGAGCTCGTGGGCGAGCATCTCGGAGGTGTGCTGGACGGAGTGGCAGAGGCCCACGGTCCGCAGGCCGAGCCGGTTCGTCGCCCAGCAGTTGATGCTCATCGGGTTCGCATACTGGAGCAGCAGCGCGTCTGGGCACAGCTCGTGCATCTCGCGCGCCATCTCTCTCAGCACGGCGACGGTTCGCAGGCCGAGGAAGACGCCGCCCGGGCCGAGCGTGTCGCCGATTATCTGGTCGACCCCGTACTCCTGCGGGACGAAGATGTCGTGGTGGTAGGCGTCCTGCCCGCCGACCGCGAACGTGCACACGACGAAGTCCGCGTCGCGGAGCGCGTCGCGGCGCTCCGCGACGACGTCGAACGTGGCGCCGAAGTCATAGTGAGACGCGAGCTCGCGCGCGCTGCGCGCGGTTCGCTCAGACCCCGCGAGATCGATGTCGTACAGGGCGAACTCACTTTTCTGGAGCGCCGGGAAACTCAGAAGGTCGCGGATCAGGACGAACGGAAACGTCCAGCCGCCCGCGCCGACGATCGTGATCCTCGGCCGGCGAGAGGCATTGTCAGCCATGCATCTCCCTACGGATTGGGAACTCTCCTCGCTACGGCGATCAGAATAGGTTAGACTCGGGCAAGATGTCAACAGTTGGTTTTTGACCTTACGTCGAGCCACAGCAATCAGCGGGGAGAACCAGATGCCGAACAGGTACGAGGCGCTGACGCCGGGGTCCGGGCGCGCGCGGCAGGCGGCGCGGAGGCGGCTGCCGACCGGGATCTCGCGTCAGACCTTGTTCTACGAGCCGTATCCGTTCTTCGCGCGCTCCGGCAGCGGCCCGTACGTCGAGGACGTCGACGGCCGCCGCTACCTCGACTTCGTCAACAACTACACGAGCCTCATCCACGGCCACGCGCATCCCGCGACCGTCGCGGCGACCGCCGAGGCCGCGGCAGCCGGCGGCGCGCCCGGCGCGCCGACCGAGCTCGAGCTGGCGCTGGCGGACGAGCTCGTCGCCCGCTTCCCGGTGCTCGAGTGGCTGCGCTTCACGATCAGCGGCTCGGAGGCGGTGGCCCTCGCCCTGCGCGCGGCGCGCGCGTTCACCGGCCGCGCGCGCGTGCTCAAGTTCCAGGGCGGCTTCCACGGCTGCGCCGACGAGGTGCAGGTCAGCATCGGCGGCGAGCCGATGGAGCCGGGCAGCTTCGGCCCGGGGACGCCGACGAGCGCGGGGCTCGCGCGCGTCGAGACGCTCGTCGCCGTCTACAACGACCCGGCGTCCGTCGACGCCGTGTTCGCCGCCCACGGCGACGAGATCGCCGCCGTGATCGTCGAGCCGTTCCTCGGCAACGGCGCGCTGATCCGCGCGGACGACGCGTTCCTCGCCGGCTTGACGGAGCGGGCACGCGCGCACGGCGTCCTGCTCGTGCTCGACGAGATCCAGAGCGGCCGCCTCGCCTACGGCGGCGCGCACGCGGCCTACGACGTGCGGCCGGACCTCGTCACGGTCGGCAAGACGATCGGGGGCGGGCTGCCGCTCGCCGCATTCGGCGGGCGCCGCGACGTGATGGAGGCGTTCGACGGCGTGCAGCCGCGCATCATCCAGACCGGCACCTTCACCGCCTTCCCGCTCGCGCTGGCGGCGGGCCTCGCGACCCTCGCGGAGTGGGACCGCCCCGCGATCGAGCGACTCAACGCGCTCGGCGGCCGGCTGCGCGAGGAGCTGGCCGCCCTGTTCGCGCGGCGCGGCGTCGCCGCCCGGGTCAACGGCCAGGGCTCGATGTTCAACATCGCCTTCGGCGAGCGGCCCGTCGAGTCCTACGCCGCGCTCGCCGGCACCGACGCCGCAGCGCTCGCCGCGCTGCACGAGGCGCTGCTCGCCGACGGCATCTACCTCACCGCGCGCGGCACCGGGTGCCTGTCGACGCCGATGGACGAACGGCACCTCGACACGCTGCTTCAGGCGATCGACCGGGCGCTCGACGCGACCGCGGCGCGATGACGGCAGGCGGACACGCCCCGGGCGACACCGCCGCCGCCCGCGTGGCGGTGCTCGGCATCGGACGGATGGGCGGCGCGGTCGTCGAGCGGCTGCTGGAGACCGGGGCCGAGGTGACGGTCTGGAACCGCTCGGCCGAGAAGACGCGGCCGCTCGCCGCCGCCGGCGCGCGCGTGGCGGCCGACCCGGCGGCGGCCGCGGCACAGGCCGACGCCGCGCTCCTGCTGCTGTCCGACGGCCCGGCCGTCGAGCACGTGCTGCTGGAGCAGGGCGTCGCGGAGGCGGTGTCGCCCGGCGGGCTGGTCGTCGACATGAGCTCGATCCCGCCGGCGAGCGCCCAG
This sequence comes from Actinomycetota bacterium, assembly GCA_018268595.1. GTDB lineage: Bacteria > Actinomycetota > Thermoleophilia > Solirubrobacterales > Solirubrobacteraceae > Conexibacter. Next base: position 50,621 of record JAFDWH010000001.1, read on the forward strand.
CGGCATGCGGCGCGCCTCGCCGCGCTCGGCTCAGCGCATCTCGACGCGCCCGTCTCCGGCGGCGTGCGCGGCGCCCGTGCGGGGACGATGACGATCCTCGCCGGCGGCGACGAGCCCGCCTTCGCGCGCGCCGCGCCGCTGCTGGAGCGGCTCGGCATCCCCCACCACGTCGGTGCCGCCGGCGCCGGCCAGTTCGCGAAGTGCGTCAACCAGATCATCGTCGGCATCACGATCGCCGCCGTCGCCGAGGGCCTGCTGCTCGCCGACGCGGGCGGGGTCGACGCCGCGTCGGTCCGCACGGCGCTGCTCGGCGGCTTCGCCGACAGCCGCATCCTGCAGGAGCACGGCCGCCGCATGGTCGAGCGCGACTTCGTGGCCGGCGGCATGGTCGCCACGCAGTTGAAGGACCTGCGGACGGCGCTCGACGTCGCGCGCGCGCACGGCCTCACGCTCCCGATCACGGAGCGCGTGACCGGCCTGTTCGGCGACGCGGCGGATCACATCGGCACCGAGGTCGACCACGCCGGCGTGCTGCTGGAGCTGGAGCGGCTGAACGCGGCGCGCGCCTAGCCGGCTTCGCGGATCCGCCGCCGGCCGTCCGCGCTCACGCCTCGTCGCGCTGCGCGGCCGCCCGCTGCAGCAGCGGGCCGACGTTCGTGAGGTGTCTGCGGAGCGCCTTCTCGAGCGCCGCCGCGTCGCGTCTGCGCAGCGCCCGCAGGATCGGCGCGTGCTCTTTCACGATGTCGCCGTTCTCCCCGACGAACACGGGGTCGGTGACGGCGAGCGCCATCTGGAGCTGTCCGGCGATCGAGCGCCAGATGCGCCGCGCGAGGCCCGAGCGGCCGACCCCGATCAGGCGGTCGTGGAAGGCGTAGTCCGCCTCGGTGAGCGCGGCGGCGTCGCCGTCCTCGGCGGCGACGCGCATCTGCTCGACGTACTGCTCCAGCTCCTCGAGCAGCTCGTCGGTCACGGCTGCCACGAGCGCGTCGCACTGCAGCGTCTCGAGGTACTCGCGGAGCGCCATCGCGTCGCGGATCTCGGCCGGGTCGAGCGTCACGACGGACGAGCCGAGGTGCGGGCTGGAGGTGACGATGCCCTCCTGCTCCAGCTTGTGGAGCGCCTCGCGCACCGGTCCGCGCGAGAGGCCGAGCTCGTTGGCGATGTCCGGGCCGTAGAGGCGCTCGCCCGGCGCGAAGCGCCCGCGCAGGATGGCGGTGCGGATCGCGAGGAACGCCTCCTCGTACAGGGGGCGCCGTCTGACGAGCTCCAGTCTCTCGATGCGGACTCTCGGCTGCCTTCCGCCGTTCCCTGTCTGCTGGACCATGCGCCCTTCCCCTCTAGCCGTGAGAAAAGTGAACTTTCGAAACGAAGCTCCAGTCTAGTCCCCGGCGCGGTCGCCGCGTGCCACCGGCGCCGGCTCCACGAGGCTCGGCGGCGGCGTCCCCGAAAGCACGGCGGCGACGTTCTCGGCCGCGAGCGCCGCCATCGCCGCGCGCGTCTCGTGCGTCGCCGAGCCGAGGTGGGGCGCGAGCACCACGTTCTCGAGCGCCGACAGGCCCGCCTCGACCTCGGGCTCCCGCTCGAAGACGTCGAGCGCCGCGCCGGCGATCTCGCCCGCCTCCAGCGCCCGCACGAGCGCCTGCTCGTCGACGACCGGGCCGCGCGCGGTGTTGACGAGGTACGCGTCGGGGCGCATCCGCGCGAGCGCGGGCGCGTCGATCAGGTGCCGCGTCGCAGGCGTCAGCGGGCAGTGCAGCGAGACGACCTTCGCGTCCGCAAGCAGATGGTCGAGCTCCAGCAGGCGCGCGCCGAGCTCCTGCTCGACCGCCTCGGAAGCCGGCCGCCGGCTGCTGTAGGCGACCTCCATGCCGAACGCGCGCGCGCGGCGCGCGACGGCGCGCCCGATCTCGCCGAAGCCGACGATGCCGATCGTCTGCCCCTGGAGGCCGGAGCCCAGCATGAAGTCGAGCTCCCAGCGCCAGGCGTCGCCGCGACGGATCAGCCGCTCCCCCTCGCCGAGGCGGCGGGTCACCGACAGCAGCAGGCCGAACGCGAGGTCGGCCGTCGCGTCCGTCAGCACGCCCGGCGTGTTGGCGACGGCGATGCCGCGGCTGCGGGCCGCCTCGACGTCGATGTTGTCGTAGCCGACCGCCACGTTCGCGATCACCCGCAGCCCGTCGCCGGCGGCGTCCATCAGCTCGCCGTCGACGGTGTCGTACAGCATCGTGACGAGCGCGTCTGCCCCCGCGACGTGCCGCAGCAGCTCGTCCCGCGCGAGGCGGCGCTCCGGGTGCGGCGAGGACGCGACGGCGCCGGCCTGCTCCAGCCGCGCGACCGCCTCGGACGGCAGCGCGCGGGTGATCGCGATGCGCGGCATCGTCAGGCGTCCGCGATCGCCGAGCGCAGGCGCTCGCCGCCGTCCTTCAGCGCGTCGTGCAGCGTGAACAGGTCGTAGCCGAGGCTGAAGTGGCGCACGCCGAGGTCCATGTAGTACTTCGCGTCCTCCACCGTCCCGATCTCGGCTCGGCACGGGATGCCGGCCTCGTGGCAGCGGGCGATCACGCGCTTCTCCGTTTCGATCACGCTGGCGTGCTTCTCGTCGCCGGGCCGGCCGATGCACATCGAGTAGTCGGACGGCCCCCACTGCACCATGTCGATGCCCGGGATCTCGACGATCTCGTCGATCTGCTCGACCGCCCCCGCCTTCTCGATCATGATCGCGATCACGATCTGGTCGAGCGCCTCGACGTACGGCGGCGTGCCGCCGTACGCGGGCAGCGAGTGGCGCCGCGCGCCGACGCCGAACAGGCCTCTGTGCTCTGGCGTGTCGGGCTTCAGCGAGCGGACGAAGCTGCGCACGTCGTCCGGCGAGCGCGCGTCGGCGAACAGGACGCTCTCGAAGCCGGAGCCGACGCTGCGCTGCGCGATGAACGTGTGGCCCTCGAAGTCGACCTTGATCATCGACCCGAGCCCGTGCAGCTCGGTCGCGCGGCAGAAGTCGTCGAGGCTCCGCAGGCTGTACGCGGAGTACTCGGCGAGGAACTCGACGTAGTCGAACGTCCCGACGCGCCCGACGGTCTCCACGACAGCCGGGTCGTCCAGGAACAGATGGGTGCCGATCGTCGGCTGGCCGGCGTCGAGCAGTCTGCGGATGCTGTTGGCCCTCACGTGCGCCTTCTTCGTCTCGGGGTGGGAAGGGAAGCCTGCGACGCCGACCTTATAACGGAAAGTGTCAACTTTCAACTTTCTGCCGAGGCATCGCGTCGGGCGCGTCGTCCAGCAGCGGCCGCACGTTCCCGAGGTGCGCCCGCAGTGACTGCTCCAGCGCCAGCGCGTCGCGGCTGCGCAGCGCGGTCAGGACCAGGCGGTGGTTCTCGGCGATGTCGCCGTCCTGGCGCACGAAGATCGGGTTCGTGACCGCGAGCGAGATGCGCAGCAGGCTTGCCAGGGAGCGCCACACGCGCTGCGCGAGGCCCGAGCCGCCGACGGCGATCAGCACGCTGTGGAACGCCAGATCCGCCTCCGCCAGCTCCGCCACGTCGCCGGCCGCGCTGGCGGCGGCGATCCGCTCGACGCAGCGGTCGAGCTCGGCGAGCTCCTCGTCCGTGGCCACGGCCGCCGCGCGCGCGCAGCCGAGCGTCTCGAGAAACTCGCGGATCGCCAGCGCGTCCCGGACCTCGCGGTCGTCGAGCCGCACCACCATCGCCCCCAGATGCGGACTCGAGGTGACGATCCCCTCCTGCTCCAGCTTGCGCAGCGCCTCGCGGACCGGACCGCGCGAGAGCCCGAGCTCGCGCGCGAGGTCGGGCTCGTAGAGCCGCTGCCCGGGCGCGAACAGGCCGCTGACGATCGCGCTGCGGATCGCGTCCGCGGCGATCTCGTAGAGCGGCCTGCGGGCAGCCGCGCCCACCCGCGGCGCATCCGGATCCGAGCCGGGGCGCGTCACCCGCTTACGGCGTGGTCCTCGGCGACCGAGCGCGCGCTAGCGATCGAGGCGCCGTCGGGATAGCGGTCGCCGAAGCGGCCCGGGTCGAACGGCGCCGCGTCGGCGACGCCGCCCCTGCCGGTCGTGACCAGCTCCGCGACGAGGCGCCCGAAGCCCGGCCCGTGCGTGACGCCGCACTCGTTGCATCCGCCGACCATGAACAGGCCCTCGACGCCGGGGATCGCGCCGACCATGCCGCGCGTGTCGGCCGTGTACGCGGGCCCGCCGTGCGCGACCGTGGCCGTCTCGTAGCGGCCGAGCGCGGGGATCGCCCGCGCCGCGGCCTTCCCGACGACCTGGGTCTGCAGCACGCCGTTGATCGGCAGCTCCGAGAAGCGCGGCGGCGTCGGCTCGTCGACGAACGCGTAGCGCGGCGTGCACTCGTAGTTGGACCCGAACAGCAGCCCGCCGCCCTCCTCGCGCGCCCAGAGGTAGTCGAACTCGAACAGCATCAGCGCGGGCAGCGTCGGCGGCACGCCGAGCGGCTCCGTTAGGACGCGCGTCGCGATCAGGACGACCATCGGCGCGCGGAAGCCGACGTGGGCGAGCAGCTCGTTCGTCCACGGCCCGGCCGCCAGCACCACCGACTCCGCGTGGACCCGGCCGCGCGGCGTCTCGACGCCGACGACGCTGTCGCCGTCGCGCAGCAGGCCTGTGACCGGGCGCCGCTCGTCCACCACGCCGCCCAGCTCCGTGAAGCGCCGCGCCAGCGCCAGCGCCGCCTCCTGGGCTCTCAGCCGCCCGCCGCTTGCGACGTAGATCCCGCCCGCCATCGCGTCGACGTCGAAGATCCCGGCGAGCTCCTGCGCCTCCGCGGCGTCGACGCGCCGCGCCTCCGGCACGCGCTCGGCGTCGAGCAGCGCCTGCGGCAGCACCTCCGGCGGGGCGTCCGCAGTGGCCGCCAGCAGCATGCCGGTCTGGCGCCAGCCGAACTCGTGGCCGCGGTCGGCGAGCTCGGCGTAGAACCCGAACCCGTAGCGCTCGATCGCGTCCTCCTCGGGACCCCAGCCGAGCAGCGGCGACGCCATGCCGACGAGCCCGCCGCCGGCGGCGGTCGTGCCCTGCGCGAGGCCGTCGCGCTCGAGCAGCACGACCCGCTCGACGCCCTGCAGCTTGAGGTGGAGCGCGGTCGAGGCGCCGAGGATGCCGCCCCCGACCACGATCGCGTCGGCGCGCTCGCTCATCGCGACCCTCCCTCGACATCGGCGAGAAAGCCGGAGACTGCGGCCAGGTACGCGTCGGGCTGCTCGAAGAACGCGAGGTGCGAGCTGTCCTCGAGGATCGTCGTGCGCGCGTCGGGCAGGCGCTCGGCGACCTCGGCGAGGTGCTCGGGAGTGCACATGTCGTGGCGGCCGGCGAGCAGCAGCACCGGCGCCGCGATCTCGCCGAGCCGGTCCATCACGTCCCAGCCGCCGAGCGCTCCCTCGGGCCGCCAGCCGTGCGTGCCGCGCATCGCGCCGTAGACCGCCGCGCCCGTCTGCGCCATCGCCTCGTGGAACGCCTCCGGCCACGGCATGCGGCACAGGTGGCGCTGGTGGAAAGCCATCATCGCCGCCTGGTACTCGGGGCAGGCCTGCCAGCCGTGCCGCTCGTGGTGGTCCATCGTCTCGAGCACGTCGGCCGGCAGCTCGCCCTTCAGTTTCAGCATGTCGTCGCCGAAGCGCGGCCAGCTCGCCGGGCCGCTCGACACCGTGACGCTGCGCACGCCCTCGGGGTGGGCGAGCACGTAGGCGAGCGCGAGCGAGCCGCCCCACGAATGCCCCAGCAGGTGGAGCTCGTCGAGCCCGAGCGCGTCGCGCACGGCCTGCAGCTCCTCGACGAAGCGCTCGATCGTCCACAGGCTCGCGTCGTCGGGCTGGTCGGAGCGACCGCAGCCGAGCTGGTCGTAGTAGACGAGCCGGCGGTCGGCGGCGAGCGCGTCGTGCGGCGCGAGGTAGCCGTGCGGCAGACCGGGACCGCCGTGCAGGAGGACGAGGGGGGTCCCGCCCGCGCCGACCGACCGGTACCACACCTCTCCGCCCGGAACCGCGATGCGGCCGTCCTCGGCGACTGCTTCAGGGGACAACTGCGAGGCCATCGTCACGCTCCTGCATGGGACCTGGTCGGGGATGGACTAGCACTCTAGGCCGGTACGAGTCATGTGTCAACAGTTTGCATCTCAGCCGGCGAGCTGCCGTGCGATCACGACCCGCTGGATCTCGTTCGTGCCCTCGTAGATCTGCGTGATCTTCGCGTCGCGCATCATGCGCTCCACCGGGTACTCGCTCACGTAGCCGCAGCCGCCGAGCACCTGCACCGCCTCGACCGTGACGTCCATCGCCGTGTCGGATGCGAACAGCTTCGCCATCGACGAGTACAGCGGGAGCTGCGGGTCGTCGCGGTCGGCCAGCGCCGACGCCTTGTAGAGCAGCTCGCGCGCGGCGGCGGTGCGCGTCTGCATGTCGGCGAGCTTGAACTGCAGCCCTTGCAGCTCCACGATCGGGCGGCCGAAGGCGATCCGCTCCTTAGCGTAGGCGACCGCGTGGTCGAGCGCGCCCTGCGCGATGCCGACCGCCTGCGCGGCGGCGCCGAGGCGCGTGCGCTCGAGCGTCCCGAGCGCGACCGCGAGCCCGCGCCCGACCTCGCCGACGACGTTTTCGTGCGGCACGCGCACGTCCTGGAACACCGGCTGTCCGGTCGGCGAGCCCTTGATGCCGAGCTTTCTCTCCAGCTTGCCGACGCTGAAGCCGGGCCGGTCTCTCTCGACGACGAACGCGGTGCTGCGCCGCTGCGGGCGGTCGGTGAGGGCGAACACGATGTAGAAGTCGGCCACGCCGGCGTTCGTGATCCAGCTCTTCGTGCCGTTGACGACCCACTCGTCGCCGTCGCGCACGGCGCTCGTGCGGATCGCCGCCGGGTCGGAGCCGGCGTCGGGCTCCGACAGGCAGAACGCCGGCGACCACTCGCCGCTCGCGCACTTCGGCAGGAAGCGGCGCTGCAGCTCCTGGGAGCCGAAGCGCTGGATCGGCAGCGTCCCCAGCTCGTGGACCATCAGCATCAGCGCGCAGGCGGCGGAGGCGCGCGCGATCTCCTCCACGGCCACCTGCAGCATCAGCGTGCCCGTGCCCGTGCCGCCGTGCTCCTCGCCGAACGGGAGCGCGAGCACGTCGTGCTCGGCCAGCAGCCGGCGGACGTCCCACGGGTACTCGTCGGCGGCGTCGATCGCCGCCGCGCGCGGCGCGATCCGCTCCTGCGCGAGCTGCCGGATCATGTCGCGCAGGTCGCGGTGCTCCTGCGGCAGCTCGTAGACGTCCGCGCTCACGAGCCCGCCCCCAGCCGGCGCCGCATGCTCCAGATCTGCGTGCCGCGCTCCAGCTCGATGGCCGCGTCCCACCCGATCGCGGGCGGGCCCAGCTCCTGCCGCATCGACTTCACGCTGCGGCGCGCGAGCAGCGGGTCGCGCGCCGCGATCGCCGCGAGCTCCAGCGCGCGCGACTCGACCTCCCCGTCCGGGACGGCCTCCCACGCGATGCCGCGGGTGACGGCGGCGGCGCCGTCCAGCGGCTGGTCGAACAGCCCGATCGCAGCCGTCGCCTCGCGGCCGGCGAGGCGCCCGAGCAGCGTGAAGAACCCGCCGCCGGGATGCAGGCCGACGCGGGCGAAGCCGGCGCGCAGCCGCGCGTCCTCGGCGACGACGCGCAGATCGCACGCCAGCAGCAGGTTGAGCCCCGCCCCGACGGCCGCGCCCCGGACGGCCGCGACCGTCGGCACCTGCAGCCGGCCGACGCGCGCGAAGCCGCCGTAGATCGTCGAGATCAGCTCGAAGCCGTCGCCGGCCCAGTCGACGTCGGGCCTCCAGCGGCGCGTGTCGGCGCCGGAGCAGAAGGTGCCGTCGGCTCCGCGCACGACGGCGGCGCCGATCGCGTCGTCCGCGTCGATCTCATCGCAGGCCGCGACGAGCTGCTCGCACAGCTCGGGCGTGAGCCCGTTGCGGACCTCGCGGTTCTCGATCGTGAGGAGGGCGACCGCGTCGCGCCTCTCGAGCATCACCTCGGGCATGCCTCGCCTCCTGCCGGGTCGAGCTTGACGCGGCCTTGTAAAGTCAACAGTTCACAGTGTACATCTTGGCCCTGGGAACGACCACATGACGACGAACCGTCGCCGCAGCCCGCGCGAGGCCGCGGCCGGGCTGCTGCACCGCAGCGCCCGCGCCGCGATCCTGAAGGCAGCCCGCAGCCCGCGGATCGAGCGCTGGGTGTCCGCCCACGGTATGCGGCTCGGCGCACGGCGCTGGGTGATCGGCGAGACGCTCGACGAGGTCGTGCCCGTCTTCCGCGAGCTGAACTCGCGCGGGCTCGGCGGGGCGACCGGCCTGTTCGACGACGACGCGCACGACGCCGACAAGATCGCGGCGCTGCAGGCGGCCTATGCGGCCATCATCGAGCGCCTCGGCGAGGAGCGGCTCGACGCCTACGTGAGCCTCAAGCTCTCGCAGCTCGGCGCGCACGTCGACCCCCACAGCATGCACGCGTCGATGCGGGACCTCGCAGCACGCGCCGCGCGCTTCGACATGCGCCTGCGCGTCGACATGGAGCAGTCCGCGCTCGTGCAGCCGACGCTCGACCTCTACCGGCGCCTGCGCGGCGAGCAGGTCGACAACGTCGGGCTGGTGCTGCAGGCGAACCTGCGCCGCTCCGAGGAGGACCTCCAGCGGCTGCTCGACCCTGCCTTCAACGTGCGCCTCGTCAAGGGCGCATACCTCGAGCCGCCGGCCGTCGCCTTCCAACGCCGGGAGGAGATCGACGCCGCCTACCTGCGACTGCTGCGCAGATCGCTCGCCGGCCCCGGCTTCACCGCCATCGCGACGCACGACGGCGCGATCGTCGAGGAGGCGATGCGGATGATCCGCGAGCTGGCGGTGCCGCGCGAGCGCTATGAGTTCCAGACGCTCTACGGCGTCGCGACCGCCCTCCAACAGCGCATCGCCGACGCCGGTCACCCGCTGCGGCTCGGCGCGCCATACGGCCCGACGTGGTTCCCCTACCTGATGCGGCGCCTCGCCGAGCGGCCCGCCAACCTGTCCTTCTTCCTGCGCAACGCGCTCCGGTGACCATGAACGCTCCGACCTCCGCCCCCTCCCCCTCGCCGATCGTCGAGCTGGTCCCGCGCCACGGCACGCGGACGATCGCGGCGATCGCCGCCGGCCGCGCCGACGTCGTGAACCTCACCTTCGGCGAGCCGGACTTCGACACGCCGCGCCACATCGCCGAGGCCGGCTGCAACGCGATCCGCGCGGGCCACACCCGCTACGCGCCCGGTGCCGGCATCCCGCAACTGCGCGAGGCGGCCGCGGCGGCCGTCGGCCGGCGCACCGCAACGCCGATCGGCCACGACCAGGTCGTGGTCACGGCCGGCGCCATCCTCGGCGTGTACGGCACGCTCGCCGCGCTCGTCGCGCGCGGCGGCGGCGTGCTCGTGCCCGACCCGGGCTGGCCGTCGTACGTCGGGCAGTGCCGCGTGCTCGGCCACGAGCCGATCGCCTACCGGCTCGATCCGGCGAACGACTTCGAGCCCGACCTCGACGCGCTGGAGCGGCTGGCCGTGCGGCCCGGCGTGCAGATGCTCGTGATCAACAACCCCGGCAACCCGACGGGCGCCGTGTGGCGGCGAGAGACCGTCGAGGCGTGCGTCGAGCTCGCGCGCCGGCACGGGCTGTGGCTGCTCGCCGACGAGGTCTACGACGAGTTCACGTTCGACCGCCCGCACGTCTCGACCGTCCCGCTGAACGAGGACGGGCGGATCGTCTCCGTCTTCAGCTGCTCGAAGACGTACGCGATGACCGGCTGGCGCGTCGGCTACCTCACGGCCTCGCGCGAGACCGCGGCGACGATCCTGCGCGTGCTGGAGCACTGCGCGTCGAGCGTCGGCACGCCGGCGCAGCACGCCGCGCTGACCGCGCTCACCGGCCCGCAGGACTGCGTCGCGGAGATGCGCGAGGCCTACCGCGCCCGCCGCGACGCCGCGGTGCGGCTGCTGCGCGAGGAGGACCTGCTCGCGACGACGCCGCAGGGCGCGTTCTACGCGATGGCCGACGTCTCCCGCTCGGGCGCCGACTCGTGGGCGTTCGCGACGGCGCTCGCCGAGCAGCGCGACGGGGCGGCCGTCGTCCCGGGCGACTCGTTCGGGCCCACCGGGAGCGGGATGGTGCGGCTGTCGCTCGCGTCCTCGATGGAGGCGATCGAGCAGGGGATCCGCCGCGTCGGCGCGGCGGTGCGCGCCGACGGACGTCGGTAGCGGCGGTCCGCACGTGACGCGGCGGCGTCGCGCGGGCGCGCTCGTCGCGATCGCGACGAGCCAGCTACTGGCGCTTTCGCTGTGGTTCTCGGCGACCGCCGTCGCGCCGCAGCTGGAGGCGCTGTGGGAGCTGTCGACCACCGAGACGGCGGGCCTCACGGTGGCTGTGCAGATCGGGTTCGCGGCGGGCGCGCTGCTGCTGGCTGCGCTCGGCGTGCCGGACGCGCTTCGCGCGCGCACGCTGTTCGTCGCGGCGGCCGCGGTGGGCGCAGCGGCGAACGCGGCGGTGGTGCTCGTCCGGCCGGGCGACGTCTGGCTCGTGCTGCTGCTGCGTGCGCTCACCGGCGCGGCGCTGGCCGGCGTCTACCCGAGCGGGCTCAAGGTGATGGCGGGCTGGTTCCGTAGTGGGCGCGGGATGGCGCTCGGCGCGCTGGTCGGCGCGCTGACCGTCGGCAGCGCCGCGCCCCACCTGCTGCGCGGGCTCGGAGCCGGCTGGGAGGCGGTCGTGCTCGGTGCCTCCGGACTGGCCGTCTGCGGCGCCCTGCTGATGGCGTTCTCGGTGTCCGACGGCCCGTACGAGACGCCGCGCCAGCACTTCAGCTGGACCCTGCTCAGGCGTGTCGTGCGCAACCGCGGGGTCCGACTCGCGACACTGGGCTACCTCGGCCACATGTGGGAGCTGTACGCGATGTGGACCTGGACCGCCGCGTTCCTGGCCGCCTCCGCCCGCGCGAGCGGAGGCGGCGACGCGTGGGTCCCGATCGCCACCTTCTGCGTGATCGCGCTCGGCGGCGTCGGCGCGATGGTCGCCGGGCTGTGGGCCGACCGCCACGGCCGCGAGCGTCTCGTCCGCCACGCGCTCGCGGGCTCGGCGAGCTGTGCGCTCGCGACGCCGCTGCTGTTCGGCGCCACGCCCCTGCTCGTCGTTCCTGTCTTCGCGGTGTGGGGGATCGCCGTCATCGCCGACTCCGCCCAGCTCTCGGCGCTCGTGACGGAGGCCGCCGACGCACAGGTGCGCGGCACTGCGCTGACGCTCCAGCTCGCGCTGGGCTTCGCGGTCACGCTCGTGACGATCCCCGGCGTCGGATGGATCGCCGAGGCGGCCGGCTGGCGCTGGGCGCTGGCCGGCCTGGCGCTCGGCCCCGCCGCGGGCTACGTTGCGATCTCGCTGCTGGAGCGGGCGGGCGGGACGACGTCCCTCACACGCCCGTGACGGGCCCGACGCGCGGAAAGTCCTCGACGCGGAAGATCTCCGCGATCGGCGGGCGCTGCTGGGCGAGCACTCCGCCGTCAGCCGGGACGAAGCAGCCGGTCACGTAGGCCGCGTCGTCGGAGGCCAGGAAGACGGCCGGGCCAGCGAGGTCCTCCGGCAGGCCGGGGCGCTGCAGCGGCACGGTCTGCGACGACAGCTCGATCGCCTCCTGCGGGACGCCGTCGAGGCTCGGGAAGACCGTGCCGGGGATCAGGCCCACGACGCGCACCCCGTAGGGCGCCAGCTCGATCGCCAGCGCGCGCGTCATCGCCTCGACGCCGCCCTTGCAGGCGTCGTAGGGGACGAGGCCGCGATGGGCGCGAGTCGCGCCGACGCTCGAGACGTTGATGATCACGCCCTCGCCGCGCGGCGCCATCTCCTGCGCGGCCCGCAGCGAGCAGAGGAAGCTGCCCGTCAGGTTCGTCTCGAGGATGCGGTCCCACCACGCCTGGTCGATCTCCAGCACGTGCTTGAAGATCCCGCGCGTGAGCGCCGCGTTGTTGACGACCACGTCGACCTTGCCAAACGCGCTCAGTGTCTCGGTGAAGATGCGGTCGACGTCCTCGCCGCGGCCGACGTGCGCTCTCAGCCCGAGCGCCTCGCCGCCGGCCGCGCGGATCGCCTCGGCCGTCTCCTCGGCGGTCCGCTCCTCGATGTCGACGGGGACGACCTGCGCGCCCTCCTGGGCGTAGCGCAGGGCGATCGCACGCCCGATGCTCGCGCCCGCGCCCGTCACGATCGCGACCTTCCCCGCCAGCCGTCCGCTGCCGTTGCTCATCCGAGACTCCCTTCATCGCCGCGCAGCCGCGCGGTCTCCGCTTGATCGACGACGTAGTCCTGCGGCAGCCGCACGCGGGCATCCGCCGCGCCGACGTAGTCGATCGCGACGCCGTAGACCTTCCGCGCCTGCAGCAGGCTGACGTAGCCGTCGACGACGTCGGCGAGCACGCGCGCCGGGTCGCGCAGGAGCGGATCCCCCCACCCGCCGCCGCCGGGCGTGCGCACCGTCACGCAGGCGTGCCGGTCGAGCGCGACGAGTCGCTTCGTCGGCAGCCAGTCGCCGTCCAGGGTCAGCTCGCCGGGCGCGCCCAAAAGGCCGCCGGCCGCCCCCTGCGCCGGGAAGCGCGTGCGGTCGACGAGCGCCGAGAGGTTCCAGCTGCGCTGCCCGCGGCACTCCATCTCGACCACCTGTCCGAGCCCGCCGCGCCACCAGCCGGGGCCGGCCGAGTCGGTCCGCAGCGTGCGGCTGCGGTTCAGCAGCGGCGTCAGCGCCTCCACGACCTCGGTGGCCACGGCGCCGACGCCGGTCGGGAAGCCGACGGTGCTCAAGCCGTCCTTCATCGCCCGCGCGCCGACGCCGCCGGCGTGGAACAGCGTCTGCGCGAAGCTGTCGCCGCCGGCGTCGACGCCGCGCCAGAGCGTCGCCCACAGCGAGTCCGCGGAGCCCGCGAGCAGCCGCTCGGGGAGCACGGGCGCGAGCGCGGCGAAGACGAGGCTGGGCAGCATGTGCCCGATGAGGTGCCGCGAGGCGACGGCCGCCGGCGGACGGCAGTTGAGGATCGAACCCTCCGGGGCGACGATCTCGACCGGACGGAACGAGCCGGCGTTGTGCGGCACGTCGGGGGCGACCGCGGCCTTCAGCGCGAACGACGCGTACGCGCGCGTGTAGTTGAGGACGTTGTTGATGCCGAACTGGCTCTGGCCGGAGGACCCGTCGAAGTCGAGGCGCACGTCGTCGCCGTCGATCGTGATCGTCACGCGCAGCGTGACCGGCTCGTCGAAGCCGTCATTCGACACCTCCGCCGTGTGGACGCCGTCCGGCAGCGCGGCGATCGCCTCGCGCATGGCGCGCTCCGAGCGGTCGATGATCTCGGCGCCGATCTCGTCGATCCCGTCCAGATGCAGCTCGTCGAGCAGCGACAGCAGGCTGCGCGCGCCGGTGGCGTTCGCGGCCGCCTGCGCGTAGACGTCGCCGATCGTCTCGTCCGGCGTGCGGACGTTGCCGCGGATCAGCTCGACGAGGTCCTCGTTCACCGCGCCTGCGCGGACGAGCTTCATCGGCGGGATCAGCAGCCCCTCCTCGTACACCTCGCGCGCCTCGCCGGAGAGGCCGCGCCCGCCGATGTCGGCGGCGTGGCAGGTGCTCGCGAACAGCGCGACGAGCCGCTCCGCGCGGAAGACGGGCGTCGCGATCGTGATGTCGTGCAGCTGCCCGGTCGTCATCCACGGGTCGTTCGTGATCAGCACGTCGCCGGGCGCGAGCTGCTCGGCCGGGAAGCGGGCGAGGAAGTGGTGGACGCCGGTCGCCATCGCGTTGATGTGGCCGGGCGTGCCCGACGCCGACTGCGCGACCATCTCGCCGCGCGTGTCGAAGACGCCGCAGGCGAGGTCGAGCGACTCGCGCACGATCGTGCTGAAGGCCGTGTTGACGAGCGTCGCCTGCTGCTCGTTGAGCGTCGAGACGAGCCGTTTGGCGACGGCGCCGACGAGGAACGGGTCGAGCTGGGATCTGACGGCGGTCATGCGAGGCTCGGCTTCAGGTCGACGACGAGGGACAGGTTGTCCGCCACGGTGAACGCGGCGTCCGGCGGGACGATCAGGGTCGACTCGCGCTCCTCGACGATCGCCGGGCCCTCCGCCGTGTCGCCGGGGCGCAGGCCGTAGCGCGCGTAGACGGGCGTGTCGACCCACTCGCCGAAGTACGCCGGGCGCTCCCCCTTCGCGCCGCGGTCGGCGACGCCCGCATCGGGCTTCAGCCGCAGCGAGAGCCCGGGCCGCGGGCCGCTGGAGACGAGGCGCCAGTTGAGCACCTCCACCGGCACCGGCGGGCCCTGGCGCCCGTAGAGGCGCAGATACGCGTCCTCGAACGCGCGCAGCAGCGACGACGGCCAGTCGTCGTCCGCGTCCGGGACCGGGACGCGGATCTCGAAGCCCTGGCCGAGGTAGCGCATCTCGGCCGAGCGCTCGTGCACGACGTCCTCCGGCGCGACGCCGGAGCCGACGAGCAGCTCGCCGCCGCGCGCCTCCAGCTCCGCGAAGATCCCGTCGACCGTCGCGCGGTCCAGGTCCGCGACCTTCGCCGCGTGCGAGCGCACGAAGTCGAACGTGAGCGGCGCCGTCAGGAAGCCGGCGCTGCTCAGCACGCCGGCGCCGGTGGGCGCCACGACGTGCCGGACGTCGGCCGCGCGCGCGACGCCGGCCGCGTGCACGGGCCCGGCGCCGCCGAAGGCGTACAGCGGCAGCAGCGAGGGCTCGCGCCCGCGCTCGACGGCGTGCACGCGGGCGGCGTTCGCCATGTCCTCGTTGACGGCGCGGTGGATGCCCCAGGCCGCCTGCTCGACGCTGACGCCGAGCGGCTCCGCGATCCGCTCGCGGATCGCCTCCCGCGCCGCCTCGACGTCGAGCATCATCGCGCCGCCGAGGAAGTAGCCGGGGTTCAGGTAGCCGAGCACGAGGTCCGCGTCGGTGACGGTCGGCTCGACGCCGCCCTGCCCGTAGCAGACGGGCCCCGGCTGCGACCCGGCCGAGTCGGGGCCGACCTTCAGCAGGCCGAGCGCGTCGATGCGCGCGATCGAGCCGCCGCCGACGCCGATCTCGATCATGTCGACGACGGGCGTCTTGATCGGGAGGCCCGAGCCGGCCTTGAGCCGGTACACGCGGTCGACCTCGAAGCCGGTGCTGATCAGCGGCCGGCCGTCCTCGATCATGCACAGCTTCGCCGTCGTCCCGCCCATATCGAACGAGAGCAGGTCGGCGTGGCCCTGGTCGCCGCCGATCGCGGCGGCGGCGAGCGCGCCGGCCGCCGGGCCGGACTCGAGCAGGCCGATCGGCCGCCGCTTGGCCGTCTCGACCGTCGCGATGCCGCCGTTGGAGAGCATCACGAACAGCGACCCCGTGACGCCGAGCCCGTCGATCCGCTCCTCGAGGTCGCTGAGGTACCGCGCGACGCGGTCCTGCACGTAGACGTTGGCGAGCGTCGTCGAGGCGCGCTCATACTCGCGGATCTCGGGCGCGACGTCCGACGAGAGGCCGACGCGCAGCTTCGGCGCCGCCTGCGCCACGACCGCCGCGGCGGCGCGCTCGTGCTGCGGGTTGGCGTAGCTGTGCAGGAACGCGATGCCGAGCGCCTCGACGCCGCGCGCCTCCAGCTCGCGCGCGATCGCCGCCACCTCGTCCTCGTCCAGCGCTCGCTCGACGGTGCCGTCGGCGAGCATCCGCTCGCGCACCTCGAGCCGCAGGTGCCGCGGCACGAGCGGCTTCGGCAGCTCGATCATCAGGTCGTACAGCTCGTAGCGCCGCTCGGTGCCCATCTCGACCACGTCGCGGAAGCCGGCGGTCGTCAACAGGGCGGTGACGGCGCCCTTGCGCTCGATGATCGCGTTCGTGACGAGCGTCGTGCCGTGGACGACGCCCTCGACGTCGGCGGCCGGGACACTGGTGCGCGCGAGCACCTCGCCGATCACCTCGCCGATCGCGCGGGCCGGCTCGTCGGGCGTCGTGAGCACCTTGCCGATCGCGACGACGCCGTGCTCGTCGGCGAGCGTGAGGTCGGTGAAGGTCCCGCCGATGTCGACGCCGATGCGGTAGCCGCGGGAGCCGGCCTGCGCTGCGGCGGCCGGGCTGCCGGTGGTGGTGGGTCTGGTCATGTCGAGCGGGAGCCTAGGTCCGACGGGGCAGACTGTCAAGTGTTGACAGTCTGACTAGACTCTCCGTCCAGCATGAGCGAGCAGCCCGGAACCACCTCCGCCGACCGCATCGGCGTCGTCGGCTTCGGCGAAGTGGGCGAGGCGCTCGCGCACGAGCTGCTCGCCCGCAGACCGCGGCCGCTCGTGCTCGAGCCGCGCTCCGGCGAGCGCGCGAGCGTGGCCCGCGCGCAGGCGCTCGGGCTGGAGGTCTCGCGCGACCCGCGGGCGTTCGGCGCCGCCGTCGACGCGGTCGTCGTCGTCGTGCCCGCCCCGCAGGCGCTGACGACGGCCGACCTGCTCCTCCCCCACCTCGGCCCGGCCGTCCTCTACACCGACTGGACCGCGAAGAACCCGCAGGTGCGCGACCGCATCGCGGCGGCGTGCGGCCAGCGCCGGTTCGCCGACGTCGCGATCGCCGGCACCGTCACGTGGTCCGGGCGCCCCGTCGAGCTGCTGGCGAGCGGCGACGGGGCGAGCGACCTGGCGGCCCTGCTCGACGGCACCCGCTTCCGCGCGCTCGTCGTCGACCCCGTGGTGCCGCGCTCGTGCGAGATCAAGCTCTGCCGCAGCGCGCTCACGAAGGGCCTCTCCGCGCTGATGATCGAGACATTCGTCGCCGCCCACCGGCTCGGCGTGCTCGACGTCGTCGACCAGGGCCTCGCGCCGTTCTTCGGCGAGGCCTACCCGCGCCTGCGCGACCTGATGATCGTCACCGCGCTGCCGCACGCGCCGCGGCGCGCGGCCGAGATGGAGGACGCGGCAGCGCTCGTGGAGGAGGCGCTCGGCGCCGCCCCGATGACGACCGCGTGCCGCGACGTGCTGAGCGCGCTCGTCCCGCTGAAGGCGCAGCTCGGCGCAGAGCCCGGCGACGACTGGCGCGAGATCGTGCGACAGCTCGACGAGCGCGACGTGCTCCGGGTTCCCAAGGAGACGACATGCACCTCTTGACGAGACCGTTCCGCGAAGGCTGGATCGAGGAGACCGACGCGGCGATGGCCGCGCTCGGCGCCGCCCACGCCGCGGAGCTGCGCGCCTGCGAGCGCGAGGGCCGCTTCCCCGCCGCCATCTACCGCGAGATGGCCGGCAACGGATGGGTCGGGACGCTCACGCCGGTCGAGCACGGCGGGCTCGGGGCCGGGCCGACCGAGTACTGCGTCGTCGCCGAAGGCGTCGGCCGCCACGGGCTCGTGACGCCGCAGACGGCGGCGCAGGGGCAGCGGTGGCTGCTCGAGTGGGGCAGCGACGAGCAGCAGCGCGCGTACCTGCCCGCGATCGCCTCGGGCGAGCTCGTCTTCAGCGAGTCGATCTCCGAGCCAGGCGTCGGCTCGAGCTTCAAGCAGATGCGCGCGACCGCGCGGCGGGACGGCGGCGACTGGGTCATCAACGGCTCCAAGACGCACGTCAACCTCGGCTGCGAGAGCGGCCTCACGATCGTCTACGTGATGGTCGACGGGCAGCTCACGTCGTTCCTCGTCGAGACCGACGTGCCGGGCGTCGAGACGACCCACACGCACCCGATCGGCCTGCGAATGGTCCCGACGGCCGACGTCACGTTCACCGACGTGCGCGTGCCAGCCGGCGCGCTGCTCGGCGAGATCGGCGGCGGGATGGCCACGTTCCTCACGACCTTCAATCTGTCGCGGCTCGGCAACGCCTCGGAGCTGATCGGGCTCGCGCGGCGCGCGCTCGTGGAGGCGACCGACTACGCCCGCGAGCGGCCGGTCGGCGACGGCGTCGTGACCGACTTTCAGGCGATCCAGTGGAAGATCGCGGACTGCTACGACGCGCTCTACGCCGCGTCGCTCGCGCGTGACCGCGCGCTGCTGGTCGCCGAGGCGGGCGAGGACTTCTCGCTCGAGACGAGCCTCGCGAAGAAGCTCGCGATCGACGCCGGCGAGCGCGTCAGCCAGGAGGTGTTCGCGCTGCTCGGCGGGCACAGCCTCTACCGCGAGCAGCCGTTCGAGCAGATCCTCGCCGACATCAAGGTCCTGCGAGTCGCCGGCGGCTCGCATGAGATCCTGCGCAACTATGTCGCCCGCCGCGTCCTCAAGTCGGCGAGCTACGAGGGCCTGCGATGAGCGAGAGCCTCGCCGGCTTCCTGCTCGCGACGGCCGAGACGCGCCCGGACCTGCGGATCGGCGTCGTCGACGGCGGCCTCACGCTGCGGGAGGCGGTCGACGCCGGCCTGCGCGTGGCGGGCGCGCTGGAGGCGGCGGGACTCGGCCCGGGCGCGCGGATCGCGATCGTCGAGGGCACGAGCGACGCCTGGTTCGCCTTCTGGATCGGCTGCCAGCTCGCGGGCGTCGAGACGGCGCTCGTCAACCCGAGCTACCCGCCGGACCTGCTCGCGAAGATGATGCGGCGGCTCGAGCCGGCCGCTGTCGCGACGGCGAGCGGCGAGCCGCCGCGAGACGAGCCGGCCGCGACGCGCCGCATCGGCTTCGGCGGCGCCGCCGGCGGCGCGCTGACGATCGATGGCGTCGCGGTCGCCGGCGAGCCGAGCGACGCCGCGGGCGGGCTCGCGCGCGGCGCGCTCGAAACCGCCGGCTACATGCACACGTCCGGCACGTCCGGCCCGCCGAAGTTCTGCGCGCAGTCGCACCGCTACTTCCTGCGGCTCGCGCGCTTCATCGCCGACACGTTCTGCCTCTCGCCGGCGGACGTCGTCTTCGCGCCGCTGCCCGCCTTCCACGTCAACCCGCTCGGCTACGGCTTCCTCGGGGCGCTCGCGGGCCTGGCCGACACGCGCACGACGAGCCGCTTCTCGGCGTCGAGCTTCTGGCCGGCGGCATGCGAGGTCGGCGCGACCGTGCTCGTGCTGCACGGCCCGCCGGTCGAGATCCTCAAGCGCCGCACCGACGGCGCGGACGCCGCCGGCCACCGCGTGCGCGCTGCCTTCCTCGGCGACCAGGAGTTCCTGACGCGCTTCGGCGTGCCGCTGTCGTTCAGCGGCTACGGCTCGACCGAGGCGGCCGGCCTCTGCCACGCCTGGACGTGGCGCCGTGGCGAGCCGGTCGAGCTGCCGGAGGGCATGACGCGGCTCGGCGGCCGGCCGCGGCACGACGTCGAGTGGGAGCTCGCACCGGACGGCGAGATCCGCGTACGCGAGCGCGAGCCGGGCGTGCTGTTCAGCGGCTACATGGAGCACGGCCGGCTCGAGCCGGTGACCGACGCGGACGGCTGGTTCGCGACCGGCGACCTCGGTCGCCGCGACGACGACGGTCGGCTCGTGTTCATCGAGCGCCGCTCGGACTCCGTGCGCGTGAAGGGCGAATACGTGCCGCTGATGTACGTCGAGGCCGCGTTCGCCGAGGCGGACGGCGTCGCCGACGTGGCAGCCTGGAAGCGCCCCGGCGAGCTGGGCGACGACGAGCTGGTGCTCTACGTCATCCCCGCGGCGGACGAGCTGCCGCTCGACGCGATCCGCGCGGCGGCGGCGCGGCTGCCCGCATTCATGCGACCGGCCGCCGTCGGGCGCATCACGGAGATCCCGCGCGACCCCGGCATCAGAAAGGTGCAGCGCCGGCGCCTCGACGCCGACGCCGCGAGCGAGTGGGTGGAGCTGTGATCTCCGGCGTCGTCGACCTGCACGTGCACGGCGGCCCAAGCCTCATCCCGCGCCACGCCGCCGACCCGCAGATGGTGGCGATGCACCGCGACGCCGGCGCCGAGGTCGTGGTGCTGAAGGCGCACGAGGGCTCGACAGCCGAGCGCGCCGCGCTGTGCGGCCCGGACGTGCTCGGCGGGATCGTCCTCAACTCGCCGGTCGGCGGCGCGAACCCGTCGGCGGTCGAGACCGCGGCCGGCCTCGGCGGCCGCATCGTGTGGATGCCGACGACGTCGGCCGCGAACCACCAGCGCACCGCCTGCTCGGAGGAGCTGAGCATCCACAGGCACCTCACGTTCCGGCTCGTGCCGGTCGTCGACGACGGCAGACTGCGCGAGGAGTGGTCCGAGGTGCTGGAGGTGTGCGCGCAGCACGACCTCGTGCTCGCCTCCGGCCACCTGTCCGCGCGCGAGACGCTGGTGCTGTTCGGCGAGGCGCGCCGGCTCGGCGTCACGCGGCTGCTCGTCAACCACCCGCTGCTCCCGTTCCAGGAGTGGGACGACGAGCTGATCCCGGCGTTCGCGAGACTCGACGCGCACCTTGAGCTCGGCATCCTTGCCGACCTCGTGCAGCAGCCCGGAGGACGGCTGTCGAAGGAGCTCACGCGCGTCTACCCCAGCTCGCTGCTCGTGTTCGGTTCCGACCTCGGACACGCCGACTACCCGACGCTCGACGAGGCGCTCGGGCCGTGGGTCGACGAGCTGTCGAGACACACCGGCGAGGCGCGGGCGCTCGAGGTGCTGCAGACGAACGGCCGCGCGCTGCTCGGCATCGGCTGAGCCGCGCGCCGGCGCCGGCGGCCGCCCACCCAACCCCGAGAAGGAGCAAGCGATGACCGTCACCCGCATCCCCTCCCCGTCCCCCTTCGCGCCGGTCGTCGGCTTCAGCGCCGGCGTGCGCGCCGGCGACCTCGTGCTCGTCGCGGGCGTGAGCGCCACCGCCGCCGGCGGCGAGCTCGTCGGCGGCGACGACGCCTACGCGCAGACGCGCGAGACGCTGCGCAAGATCGAGGAGATCCTGAGCGCGGCCGGCGCCCGCCTCGACCAGGTCGTGCAGACGCGCATGTACATCGCCCGGCGCGAGGACTGGGCGCAGGTCGGCAGAGCCCACGGCGAGGTGTTCGGCGAGGTGCTCCCGGCGTCGGCGATGCTCGTCACCGGGCTCGTCGACCCCCGCATGCTCGTGGAGATCGAGGCGGTCGCGCACGTTGGCGACTGACGCGCCGGCGCACGCGTCGGGCACCCTACGCGCCGCCGGCCCGCCCTACGCGCCGCCGCGCCCGACCTGCGAGCCGCCGGTGACGTGCTCGGTCCCGTCGGCGAGACGCACCCACGCCTTGTGCGTGCCGTCGTAGTCCGGGCCCCACAGCAGCAGCGTCGCGGGCTCGCCGGCGACCGTGCAGGGCTCCGGCGCGGGCGCCTCGCCGTCCAGCAGCGCCCGCACGAACGGGTTCTCGCGCCGCTCGCGGGCGATCGTCGTCGGCGCACGATGGCCGGGGCGCACGCGCGTCTCGCCGGGCAGCGCGAGCAGCCGCTCCAGCGACGCGCGCAGGTCGGCGAGGCCCGTCGCCTGCGGCGCGCGCGTGCCGCCGACCGTGCCGGCGAACAGCACGTCGGCAGTGAAGACGTCGGTCCCGTCCACGAGGAAGGCGAGATGCCCGTGCGCGTGGCCCGGCGTGTGCAGGCACTCGATCGCGAGCGCCCCCTGCTCGATCCGCTGCCCGTCGGTCAGCGTCTCGTCCACCGACCCGTCCGGCAGCTCCTGCGCGGTGAGCGGGTGCGCGAGGACGCGCGCGCCGAGCTCGCGGTAGCCGTCGAGGCGGACGTGGTCGACGTGGTGGTGGGTGAGCAGCACGACCGGGACCGTCAGCCGCTCGCGCTCGATCTGCTCCAGCAGCGGGCCGGGGACCCCGTTGCCGTCGATCAGGACGCCGGTCCCGGCCTCGTCGTCGAGCAGGTAGGCGTTCGAGAGGTAGTCCTCGCTCTCGGTGCGGTGGAGACGCATCAGGAGAACCCGATCACGGAGCGGACGCCGTCCTGGCGGTGCATCAGGTCGAAGCCCTCGTTGACCTGCTCGAGCGAGATGCGGTGCGAGACGAACGCGTCGACGTCGATCTCGCCGGCCAGGTAGCGGTCGACGAGCTGCGGCACCTGGTCGCGGCCCTTGACGCCGCCGAAGGAGGACCCGCAGACGCGGCGTCCGGTGATGAGCAGGCGCGGGACGACGTCGAGCGTCTCGTCCTTGCCGGCCACGCCGCACATCGTCGCGAGGCCCCAGCCCATGCGGGCCGCCTCGACCGCCTGCCGCATCACGCCGACGAGGCCGGTCGCCTCGAACGTGTAGTCGGCGCCCATCCCGCCGGTCTCCTCCAGCACGCGCTCGACCGTCCCGTCGCCGCCGATCCAAGTGTCGGTCGCGCCGTGGTGGCGCGCCATCGCGAGGCGCTCCTCCGACAGGTCGATGCAGACGATGCGCTCCGCCTTCTGCAGCCGCGCGCCGGCGACGGCACCGAGCCCGACCATGCCGGCGCCGAAGACGACGACGGTCGAGCCCTCCTCCACCTGCGCGGTGAACATCGCGGCGCCGATGCCGGTCGAGAGCCCGCAGGCGAACAGGCAGGCGGCCTCGAGCGGCGCCTCGGGATTTACCTTCGCGAGCGCGATCTCCGGCACCACGGTATGCGTCGCGAACGTCGAGGTGCCCATGAAGTGGCGGATCGGCTCGCCGTCGCGCGTCAGGCGCGTCGTCCCGTCGGGGAGGAAGCCGAGGTTCTGCTGCTCGCGGATCGCGGTGCAGATGTTGGTCTTCGGCGAGCGGCAGTGCTCGCACTCGCGGCACTGCGGGGAGAACAGCGTGACGACGTGGTCGCCCACGGCGACGTCGCGCACGTCGGGTCCGACCGCCTCGACTACGCCGGCGCCCTCGTGGCCGAGGACCGTCGGCGCGTAGCCGGACGGGTCGACCCCGGAGGCGGTGTACATGTCGGTGTGGCAGACGCCGCACGCGACGAGCCGGACGAGCACCTCGCGTCCGCGCGGCTCCGCGAGGTCGAGGTCGGTGACGTTGAGCGGCTGGCCGAACTCCTCCAGCACCGCGGCGCGGATCCTCATGCCGCCGTCCGCTCCAGCCAGGCGTCGAACGGCTGGCCCGTGATCAGCTCGTACGCTTCGACGTACTTCGCGCGCGTGGCGGCGACGACGTCGTCGGGAATCGGCGGCGCGGGCGGCTTCTTGTCCCACCCGGTGCCGGACGCCCAGTCGCGCACGAACTGCTTGTCGAAGCTCGTCTGGCCCCTGCCGACCGCGTAGCCCTTTACGGGCCAGAAGCGCGAGGAGTCGGGGGTCAGCACCTCGTCGCCGAGCGTCAGCGCACCGTCCGCGCCCTTGCCCAGCTCGAACTTCGTGTCGGCCAGGATCACGCCGCGCGAGCGGGCGTGCTCCGCCGCCTTCGCGTACAGCTCCACCGAGGCGTCGCGCACGCGCTCGGCGAGCGCGCGGTCCCCGCCCAGCAAGTCGATCGTCTGGTCGAAGTCGATCGCCTCGTCGTGGCCGACCTCGGCCTTCGTGCTCGGCGTGTAGAGCGGCTCGGGCAGCTGCTCGGACTCCTGCAGGCCCGGCGGCAGGTCCAGCCCGGACACCTTGCCGGTCGCGAGGTAGTCCTTCCAGCCGGAGCCGGTGATGTAACCGCGCACGATGCACTCGACCGGCAGCATCGACAGCTTCTGCACCACGAGCGCGCGGCCGCGCACCTCCTCCGGCACGCCGTCCGTGGCGGAGACGAAGTGGTTCGGGATCCGGTCCGCGAGCAGCTCGAACCAGAACACCGACAGACCCGTGAGGACCTTGCCCTTGTCCGGGATCGGCGTCGGGTGGATCGCGTCGTACGTCGAGATCCGGTCGGTCGCGACCAGCAGCAGCCGATCGCCGAGGTCGTACAGCTCACGGACCTTGCCAGAAGCGATCAGGGGCAGGTCGGAAAGTGCGGTCATCGTGGTCACCGAGGCCGAGTAGCGGACTGATGTTGAGTTGACAGTATACTTTCGATCAGCGCTCTGCAGCTGAGGGCGCCCGTTGCGGACTCCCCCCCTCCCATGACCGATCCGCTCGAAGCCCTGCCGGTTCGCCTCGCTGCACACACTGACGAGACGCGACGGGCGCTCGTGGCGCCGGACAGCTTCAAGGGGACGATCGCCGCGGCCGACGTGGCAGCGGCGATCGCGCGCGGTGTACGTGCCGCCGGCAGCACGGCGGTCGAGCTGCCGGTCGCCGACGGCGGTGAGGGGACGATGGACGTCCTCGTGCGCGCGCTCGGCGGCGAGCTCCACACGGTCGTCGCGAGCGATCCGCTCGGCCGACAGGTGCAGGCGAGCTGGGCGTTGCTGACCGACGGGCGCACCGCCGTCGTAGAGGCCGCGCAGGCGAGCGGACTCGGACTGGTCGGCAGGACGGAGCGCGGCCCGGCCACGGCGTGGGCCGCCTCGACGCGCGGCACCGGCGAGCTGATCGCCGCCGCGGTCGCCGCCGGCGCCGAGCGGGTCCTCGTGACGGTCGGCGGCTCGGCGACGACCGACGGCGGCGCGGGCGCACTGGAGGCGCTCGCGGAGGTCGACGTCGGCGACGTCGCGATCGACGTGCTCTGCGACGTCACGACGTCGTTCGAGCAGGCGCCCGCCGTGTTCGCCCCACAGAAGGGCGCTGATGCGTCAACCGTCGCACAGCTCGAGCGTCGGCTCACCGCGCTCGCAGCGACGTTCGCGCGCGACCCGCGGGACGAGCCGATGACCGGTGCCGCTGGCGGGCTCGCCGGCGGCCTCTGGGCACAGCACGGCGCGCGGCTCGTCTCAGGCGCCGCCTACGTGCTCGACGCGCTCGGCTTCGACGGCCTCGCGCGCAGCACGACGCTGGTCGTCACAGGCGAGGGCCGCCTCGACCTCCAGACGCGCCAGGGCAAGATCGTCGGCGAGATCGCCCGCCGCTGCCGCGGAATCGGCGTCCCCTGCCACGCAGTCGTCGGCCGCAACAAACTCGCTCCGCACGAGCGGGACGAGATCGGCATCGCCGCCATCACCGAGGCCGGCACGATCGCGGCACTCGAAGCTGCCGGCACGGCGTTGGGCCGACGCGGCGCCGGCTGAGACAGACGCCGCGGCTGGCGAGACAGAAAATCGGGCCCTGTACCGCAGAGCCTCCCGAAACGACCTTTCTCAGGGGGAGGTGCTTCCATAGCGGGGGCGGGTTTTGAACAGACATCCGCGACCGCCTACCGGATCGTCGAGCAGCGGGACCTGTCGTAGAAACGGGCAAGAGCCGGTTAATGACCCACCGGCCTATGTGCCGATCTTTGAGGCGGCGGGAGGCAGTAACCCGCGCGCGCCGCTGCGTGCTTCTCGATGATCTCCGCGACCCGGAAGACCTAAGCTAGCCGACGGGCGGGCCCGTTTTCGCGAACCGCTCGCGCAGCGTCTTCTTCGAGAACTTGCCCACCGACGTCCGCGGGATGGCGTCCATGAACTCGATGAGCTCGGGAATCCACCACTTCGCGACACGGCCCTCGAGGAACGTGCGCACGTCCTCCACGCTCAACTCTACGCCCTCGGCAGGCACCACGCATGCGAGCGGCCGCTCCCCCCACTTAGCGTCGATCACACCGATCACGGCGGCCTCCGCGACGCGCTCGTCAGCCATGATCTCGTTCTCGAGCTCGACCGAGGAGATCCACTCGCCGCCGGACTTGATGACGTCCTTCGTACGGTCGACGAGACGGATGTAGCTCTCGGCGTCGATCGTCGCGACGTCGCCTGTGCGCAGCCAGCCATCCTCGCTGAACGTCTCCGCGGGGGCCTCTGCGTTGTAGTACTCGCGTGCGATCCACGGTCCGCGCACTTGCAGCTCGCCCTGGCTCTTGCCGTCCCACGGCTGCACCGCGTTGTCGTCCGTCCCGACGACGCGCGCCTCGACGAGCGGCACCGGGATGCCGACCGTCGCACGCAGATCGGCTTGCTCGTCCTGCGAGAGGTGCCGCAACGTCGATTTGACGTGGGCGACCGAGCCGAGCGGACTCGTCTCAGTCATCCCCCAGGCTTGCAGGAGCGGGCGCCCGATCTGCTTGCGGTAGCCCTCCGAAAGCGCCTTCGGGACGGCTGAGCCGCCACACACGATGCGATCGAGCGAGCTGATGTCGCGGCCCTCGAGCTCCGGCAGGAGCGCCATCCAGATGGTTGGAACGCCGGCCGTGAGCGTCACCCGCTCCTGCTCGATCAGCGCGGCGATGGCGGCTGGCGCGAGGTTGGAACCGGGCAGCACAAGCGTCGCGCCGCTCATCGGGGCGGCGTGCGCGAGTCCCCACGCATTGGCATGGAACATCGGCACAACGGGCAGCACCACGTCGCTCTCGCGCAGCCCGAGCACGTCGACGAACATCGTCGCCATCGCGTGCAGCGTCGCCGACCGGTGCGAGTACACGACGCCCTTCGGGTTGCCCGTCGTGCCGCTCGTGTAGCACATCGCCGCGGCCGCGTTCTCGTCCGCGACCTCGAACCGCTCAAGCGGTTCAGCGTGGGCCAGCAGCCGCTCGTAGTCGAGCACGCGCGGGTCGTCGGGGATCTGGGCGTCGGCGCCGTCGTCCATCACGACGACGTGGCGGACGGTCGGCAGCTCCCCCATCAGCGGCCACAGCACCGGCAGCAACGAGCGGTCGACGAAGATCACGTCGTCCTCGGCGTGGTTGATGACGTAGGCGAGCTGCTCCGGGAACAGCCGCGGGTTCAGGGTGTGCAGCACGCGGCCCGTGCACGGCGCGGCGAAGTACAGCTCCAGGTGGCGCGCGGTGTTCCACGCCAGCGTGCCGACGCGCGCGTCGGCGCCGACGCCGAGCGCGGTGAGCACGCCGGCGAGCCTACGCGTACGCGCGGCCCACTGCCCGTACGTCGTTCGCTCGACGCCGTGCGTGGTAGCGGTGACGATCGCCCGGTCGGCGAAGTGTCGCTCGGCGCGCACGAAGGCCTGCACGAGCGTCAACGGCGTGTCCTGCATCAAGCCCTTCATCGTTCGCTCTCCTCTCCAGCTCACACGATGGGCGGGTCGACGACCACCTCGTAGCGCACGATCCGCTCGCCGTCCGGACACGCGTCGTGCGCGCGCGCGAGCGCGGCGTCGAGCATGCCGCGCACGCGCGGATCGGCCGCCGCGGAGCCGATCGACGTGTCCTCAAGGCCCTGCTGGATCGCGCGCGACCTGACGAGCAGCGGATCGAGCCGGACGAGCGCGACGAAGCCCTCGTCCTGCGCGCGCAGGACGACGTCCGCGACCAGCGGCGAGGCGGCGCGCAGCAGGCGCACTGCGGCGCGCTTCCAAGAAGGCTCCACGTTCGTCGCGTGCACGAGGTTCGTCGGCGACATGTCAGAGCGCCAGCTGCAGCGGCCGTTCGAGCAGGTCGCGGATCGTGGCGAGGAACTGGGCGGCTTCGGCGCCGTAGAGGATGCGGTGGTCGCAGGTGAGCGTGAGCGTCATCAGGTGGCGATCGACCACCTCGCCTTCCGCGTCGCGCACCAGCGTCGCCCGGGCCGTGCCGACGCCGAGGATCGCCGCCTGTGGCACGTTGATGACCGGTGTGATCGCGGTCATCCCGTACATGCCGAGGTTCGAGACGGTGAACGTGCCGCCGCTCAGCTCGGGCGGTGTGATCGAGCCATCGCGCACACGGCCGGCGAGCCGCCGTGCCTCCGCCGCGATCGCGCCGAGCGAGCGCGTGTCGGCGTCAACGATCGTCGGGACGACGAGCGCGTCCTGCGCGGCGACGGCGATGCCGACGTTCACGCGCGGATGCAGCTCGAAGCGGCCGTCCTTGTAGGACCCGTTCGCGAGCGGGTGCGCGCGCAGCGCGAGCGCGCTCGCCTTCACGATCAAGTCGTTCACCGACGGCACGACGCCGCCCTCGCCGGCGGCCTCCTTCAGCCGCGCCCGCAGCGCCAGCGCCGCGTCCATCGCGACCTCGGTCTGCACCTGGAACTCCGGCACGGTCGCCTTCGCCTCCGCCATCCGGCGGGCGACGACCTGCTGCAGGCGCGTCAGCTCGCGCACCTCGACGCCGTCGGCGGGAGGGGACGGCGCAGCGGGCGGTGCGGCGGGAGCGACGACAGGCGCCGCGGGAGCCAGCGCCGGCGGCAGCGCGATCCCGGCCGCTGCGGCCACATCGGCGCGCATGATCCGCCCGCGCGGGCCAGTGCCCGAAAGCGTCCCGAGCTCCACACCGTGCACGGTCGCGAGCCGCCGCGCGATCGGCGTGGCCGCCACGGCTCCGTTGCCGTCGGCCGACGAACGCTCGCCCACGACGGGCGGCGAGGGGGAGGAAGCGGCGGCGGCGGCGGCGGCGGCGGCGGCGGCGGCACCGCCGGCGGAGCCGGTGCTGGCGGGCGCAGGCGCGGGGGCGGGCGCCTCCGGCCCGGCGCCGATGCGCGCGATCGGCGCGCCGACCCGAAGCGTCTCGCCGGGGCTCGCGAGGATCGCGAGCGTTCCGGCGGCGGGCGCCTCGTACGTCATGTTGGCCTTGTCGGTCTCGATCTCGACCAGCTCGTCGCCTTCGGCGACCGTGGCGCCGTCGGCCTTGAGCCAGCTGAGGATCGTGCCCTCCTCCATCGAGTCGGAGAGCTTGGGCATCGTGATGTCGGTCATGGCAGCAGGTCCAGTGCGGCGCCGACGATCGTGTCCGTGTCGATGCCGAAGTAGCGGTAGAGGTCGTCGACGTCGCCGCACTGGCCGAAGTCGTCGACGCCGAGACAGGTGATGGGAACGTTGCGCACGGCGCCGAGGAAGCTCAGCGTGTGCGGGTGGCCGTCGAGCACGGTCACGAGCGGTGCCGCGCGCTCGGCCGGGAGCAGCTCGTCGAGGATCGCGTCCTCGCCGTCGTCGAGGCCGCGGCGTGCTTGCAGCGCCCGGAACAGCAGGTCGGGCGAGGTGAGGCACAGCACGTCGGCGGCGACGTCGGCGGCGGCCAGCTCGTCGGCGGCGGAGAGCGCCTCGGGTACCATCACGCCGACGGCCGCGATCGTCACCGCCGGCGAACCTTCGGCGCGTCGCAGCGCGTAGCCGCCGGCGAGCACGGCGCGACGGCGCTGCTCGCGCGCGGCCGGGTCGTCCGGGACGGCGGCGAGCGCCTGGTCGAGCGGGCGCGTCGAGAGGCGGAAGTACGCGTTGGTGCCGCCGGGCTTGCCGAGCCGGCCGAGCGCGTCGAGCAGCGCCCATTCGAGGTCCTGCCCGAAGGCCGGCTCCCACGCGATGCAGCGCGGCTGCTCGATCCCGACCGACGGCGTGATGATCGACTGGTGCGCGCCGCCCTCCGGCGCGAGCGTCACCCCGGACGGCGTGCCGACGAGGATCGACTGCCCGCCCGCGTACATGCCATAGGACCACGGCTCCAGCGCGCGGGTGACGAACGGGTCGTAGAGCGTGCCGATCGGCAGCAGCGGCTGCCCGTCACGCGACCACGTCGCGCCCAGCTCACCGAGCAGGCAGACGAGGTTCACCTCCGCGATGCCCAGCTCGATGTGCTGGCCGTGCTCGCTCTCGCGCCATCTCACCAAGGTGTCGGTGTCGTCGGCGAACCAGTCGATCCGCTCGCCGACGTTCCAGATCCCGACCTTGTTGAGCCAGCCGCCGAGGTTCGTCGAGGAGGCCACGTCGGGGCTCACCGTCACGACCCGCGTTGCCGCCTCGGGAGCGCCGTTCGCGAGGTCGACGAAGAAGCGGCCGAACGCCTGCTGCGTCGATGCCCTGCCGCTGTGCGCACGGCCGAGGTCGACGGGGACCGCCGGTGGCGCGGCCGGCGGGCGCGGCTCGCGCTCCAGCCGTGCCGCCACCTCGCGGCACAGCTCGGCCTCCGGCGAGTGCTCGCCGAACTCGGCCCACGGGTCCTCCGCGTCAGCACCCAGCTCACCCGCCAGCTGCTCCCACTGCGTGCCGCTCAGCAGCGCCGAGTGGTTCGCCGGATGGCCCTGCGTCGGCAGTCGCCACGCCTTGATCGTGTAGGCGAAGATCACCGACGGGCGGTCGCTGACCGCGTCCGCCTCGGCGTAGGCGTCGAGCAGCCGCTGCAGGTCGTGGCCGCCGAGGTCGCGCACGGCGGCCGTCAGCTCCTCGTCGTCCAGCTCGCCGACGATCCGCTCGACGTCGCGCCGGCCACGCCCGGCCCCCGGCAGCCGCTCGCGCAGCTCCGCGGCCGGCGAGCGCAGCAGCCGCTGGTACTCCTCGTTGCCCATCTCGTCGATCCGCGCGCGCAGCGCCCCGCCGCCGCGCCGCTCGAACAGCCCCTCCAGCCGGCGCCCGTACTTGACCGTGATGGTGTGCCAGCCAGCCGCCTCGAACATCCCGGCGATGCGGCCGTGGGCGATGTCCGGCACGACCCGGTCGAGCGACTGGCGGTTGAGGTCGACGATCCACAGCAGCTCGCCGAGGCGCGGCACGACCGGGTCGACGAGCGCCTCCCAGATCGCGCCCTCGTCCAGCTCCGCGTCGCCCAGCAACGCGATCTGGCGGCCGCCCTGCGGCACGTCAAAGTGGCCGGCGACGTAGCGATGCGCGAGCGCGCTCCAGATCGTGGCCGTCGCGCCGATCCCGACCGAGCCGGTCGAGAAGTCCGCCGGCACCGGATCCTTCAAGCGCGACGGGTAGGACTGCAGGCCGCCGAACTCGCGCAGCGTCGTCAGGTATCTGCCGTCGAGCTGCCCCAGCAGGTACTCGATCGCGTGCAGCACCGGCGAAGCGTGCGGCTTGACCGACACGCGGTCCGGCGCGCGCAGGTGGTGAAACCACAGCGCCGTCATGATCGACGCCATCGACGCCGACGAGCTCTGGTGGCCGCCGACCTTCACCCCGGAGGGCGTTCTGCGCACTCTGTTCGCGTGATGGATGATCGACGTGGCGAGCCACAGCACGCGACTCTCGACGGCCTCCAGCACGTCGAGTTGCGAGCGGGTGGGAGCGGCGGTGGTCATGCGACGATTGTTTCCGTAGATCTGCGCCACTGTCCAGCTGTCTGATCGCTGATAGGCCGATATGCGCACAGTCTTTGCGTCAATACGCGAATCCTCGTTATGCTTATGCCATGCCGCGCACGGATTTGGACGACATCGACCGCCGCATCCTTGAGCTGCTCGTGGAGGACGGCCGCCGGTCCGCCAGCGACGTCGGCCGCGCGGTCGGCCTCTCGCCCGCCGCCGCTAAGCGGCGCATCGACCGGCTGGAGCAGCTCGGCGTGATCGGCGGCTACCGCGCCGTGCTCGACCACGCCCGCCTCGGCAGCCAGATCGAGGCGTTCATCGAGCTGCGATTCGCCGGCGCGACCCAGGTCGACGACATCGAGGCCGTCGCCGCCGGCATGCCCGAGGTGGTCGAAGCGTTCACGACCGCCGGCGACCCCGACGCGCTCATGCGCGTCCGCGTCACCGACCTCGACCACCTCAAGCGCGTCGTCGACCGCATTCGCCGAACCCGCAAGGTCACCGGCACGAAGACGCTGATCGTGCTCGGCAGCGCGAGCCCGGGCCGCTGAGCGACCCGCGGCGGGGGGCCGCTGACATCTGCGTTCAGTAAAAGAACAAACCACTTGTTCTTTTACTTATACTCGACTACGGTGCGCCTCGCAAACGACCGCGGAGGATCGATGAACCCTTTGAGGCGCGCGCCGGCGACAATTGCGCTGGCGACCATTCTGCTCGTGCTCCTCGCGTCTGCAGCGAGCGCTGCCCGTTCCACGCCGGGTGACCTCTCGCCCGCCGCGGCACGCCTGCTCGACGCCGCCCACAGGAGCCACGGCCCACTCCCCTTCGCCGTCTCCGCGGCGGGGCCCGGATGCCTCGCCGAGCCGACGCCCGGCCCCGACGTGCACGTCAACTGCCGCGCCGCAGACGACGGCGCCGCCAACGACATCCAGAGCGAGGTCTCCGTCGCCGCCCGCGGCCGCACGGTCGTCGTCGCCTTCAACGACTTCTCCGTCTGCTGCGACGAGATCGCCCTTACCGGCTACGCGGTCTCCACCGACGGCGGCCGCACGTTCGTCGACCGCGGCCCGGCGCCGCCGACCGCGAACGTCAAGCCGTTCGGCGACCCGTGGCTCACGAAGGGCTCGGACGGCAGCATCTACCTGACGACGCTCGCGCTCAGCTCAGCCGACATCGGCACGGCCGAGTCCGAGATCGCGATCTACCGGATGCGGCCGGGCAGGACGACCTTCGAGCTGTTCGCGATCCCGGTCCGCCTCGGGTGGTTCCTGGAGACGCTCGCCGACAAGGCGGCGCTCGCGATCGACCGTCAGCAGGGCCAGGATCGCTTCTCCCTCACCTGGACGCTTGAGGCGGCGGACGACGACGCCGAGGACCCGATCATGCTGACCGACTCGCTCGGCGGCGCCACCTGGCGCACGACCCGCGTGAGCGACGGCGACGTCTGCGGCGCCTGGTCGCAGCCGACCTTCGCGGACAGACGGCTGTTCGTCTCCTGGCTCGAGCTGCCGGCCTTGTGCGCCGGTAGCGAGGGCGAGGGCGAGTTTCCCGATCTGGCCGCCGCGGACGAGCCGACCGGCGACGACGAGGCGGAGGCCGGCGACTGGTCGGGCGAGAACAAGATCGCCGAGATCGACCTGCGCACCGGCGCCCCCCGCTTCGAGTCGCTCATCTCCGACGTAAAGGGGACCGGCGACGCCGTGATCGAGTGCGGCAGCGCCGAGCGCCAGGTGATCGAGACCGCGCCCGGGCACGCCGCGCGGCTCGAGCCGGGCGCGACCGTGGTCGCCGACGGCGAGGGCGTCCTGTACGCCGTCTGGAGCGATCGACCTGACGGCGTCGGCGGCGACGACGACAACGCGACGCGGATCTGGCTCTCGTTCAGCCGCGACCACGCGCGCACGTGGAGCGAGCCGCGGGTCGTCAGCGGGCCGCTCGGCCCGGGCATGCGCGACCGCTTCATGCCGTGGCTCACGCTCGACGGCGATCGCCTCGCGGCGATGTGGTACCACCGCGTGCCCGCGCTGCCGGAGGATCTGCTGCAGGTCGACGTCCGCTACATCAGCCTCGCGTACGGCAACCACGGGCCGGCGCCGATCTCCCCCGAGATCGTCGTCAGCAGCCGGCAGTTCCCGCTCGTGACCACGGTCCCCAACCCGTTCCCGGCGGCGAACTGCTACATGGGCGACTACAACGGCATCACGTCGGACCACGGCCAGCTCTACGTGGCGTGGGGCGACAACCGCCTGGGCGATCCCGACATCTTCCTGGCCCACCCGGCAACCGCGGCAAGAACGGACGCTATTCGATGACGACGATGGAGTGGATCGACACCGCCCCCGCCGACGCCGCGACCTGCGTGCTGGTCGCCGGCGACGACCCGACCCCGACGGTGCCCGGAGCGGCGCCAGAGCTCCTCGCACACCTGCGCGAGCAGCTCCGCGAGGACGGCCCCGTCGCGCACGCGCTGACGAGCGACGACGGCGCGCCGCGCGCGCTGTTTGTCGTGGCGGCCGGTGGCGACGCGACGGCGCTGCGGACGGCCGGGCGGACACTCGGCGAGCAGCTCGTCGGCAGCGCGCTCGCGGTCGCGCTGCCGTCGGCCGAGCTGGACGTGCAGCCGTTCTTCGAAGGGCTCGCGATCGCGCGCCACCGCCCGCTCGCGGACGGCGAGCAGGTCCTCGCGGTCGCGACGGCGCCAGCCGCGGCCGGCGTCGTCGGCCGCGCCGGCGCCGTCGCGCAGGCGGCCAACCGCGCGCGCGACCTGATCGCGCTGCCACCCTCCGAGCTGACGCCGGACGACCTCGTCGCCGCGGCGCGCCGGCAGGCGCAGGAGCTCGGGATCGCGTGCGACGTGCTCGATGGCGACGCGCTCGCCGCCGGCGGCTACGGCGGGCTGCTCGGCGTCTCGGCCGGCAGCGTGTTCGGCCCCGCGCTGGTCGAGCTGCGCTACCGCCCCGTCCCCGACGCGGCGCCGGTCGCGCTCGTCGGCAAGGGCGTGACGTTCGACGCCGGCGGCCTGCAGGTCAAGACGACCGCGATGGAGCTGATGAAGGCCGACATGAGCGGCGCCGCGGTTGCGCTCGGCGCGCTCGCGGCGGTCTGCGCGCTCGGCGTGCCGATCAACATCGACGTCGTGCTCGTGATCGCCGAGAACATGCCGGGGCCGAACGCCTACCGCGCGGGCGACCGCATCACGCAGCTCGACGGGACCACGACCGAGGTCACGAACACCGACGCCGAGGGCCGCCTGATGCTGGCCGACGGCATCGTGCACGCGCGCCGCGGCGGCGCGCGCGCGATCGTGGACGTCGCGACGCTCACCGACCCGTTCGCGCTCGGCGACGAGCTGTGCGCGATCTGCAGCGCCGACGACGCGCTCGCGGACCAGCTCGTCGCCGCCGGGCGCGCGGCCGGCGAGCCGGCCTGGCCGCTGCCGGTGTGGCGCGGCTACCGCAGCTGGCTCGACTCGGCGGTCGCGACGCGGCGCAACTACGCCGCCGAGCGGGGGTTCGGCGGCATGCCGTTCGCGGGCACGATCACGGCCGCCGTGTTCCTCTCGGACTTCGCCGGCGACGTCCCGTGGGCGCACTTCGACATCGCCTCCACGGCGATGCACACGCAGGGCACCGGACCGTGGCCGGCCGGCCCGGCCGCGCCCGGCGTCGCGACGCTGGTGCGCTGGCTGGAGGGGCTCGCATGACGCTCCCGCGCGCGCTCGGCGTCCCGCTCGGCCGCTTCCCGACCGGCCCCGCGAACGCGATCACCGACGTCGCCGGCGTGCGCGTCGGCCATCGCACCGTGCGGATCGATCCGCCGGACAGCCCGGCCGGCGAGGTGCGCACCGGCGTCACGGCGATCTGGCCGCACGAGGGCACGCCGTGGGTCGAGTCGGTGTATGCGGGCGCGAGCGTGCTCAACGGCCACGGCGAGCTGATCGGGCTCGCGCAGATCCGCGAGTGGGGGCTCCTGCGCTCGCCGCTGCTGCTGACGTCGAGCGTGTCGATCGGGCTCGTCTACGACGCCGCGACGCAGTGGGCCTTCCGCACCGACCCCTCGCTGTTCCGCAGCAACTTCCTGATGCCCGTCGTCACCGAGGTCTCGGACGTCGCGCTCAGCGACGCGGCCGCCTTCCCGCTCACGTATGCGGACGTCGCCGCCGCGCTCGAGGCCGCCACGACCGACGCCCCCGCCCAGGGCGCGGTGGGCGCCGGCACCGGGACCATCTGCTACGACCTCAAGGGCGGCATCGGGACGGCGTCGCGCACGCTGGAGGCGGGCGACGCGAGCTGGACGCTCGGCGCGCTCGTGCTCACGAACTACGGCGAGCGCGTCAACCTGACGATCGGCGGGGTCGACGTCGGGCGCCGGCTCGAGCTGCCGATCCCACCGCAGACGCACGACGGCTCCTGCGTCGTCGTCGTCGCGACCGACGCGCCGCTGCTCCCCCACCAGCTGGAGCGTCTGTCCGTGCGCGCGGGCATCGGGCTCACGCGCAGCGGCGCGTTCGTCGGCCACACCTCGGGCGAGATCGCGATCGCCTTCTCGACCGCGCAGCGCGTCGCCTTCGCCGAGCGCGGGGCGATCCGCGTCGCCGCCGTCGCCGACGGCTTCAACGACGCCTTCAACCCGCTGTTCGAGGCGACCGTCGAGTGCGTGCACGAGGCCGTCCTCAACTCGCTGTTCGCGGCCGAGACGACGGTCGGCTTCCGCGGCGCGACCGCCCACGCGCTGCCCGTCGACGTCGTGCTCGACCTGCTGCGCGCGCACGGGGTGCTCGCGTGAGCGCTGGCGCCGTCGCCGCGTCGCAGGCCGAGGCGCTGCTCGGGAGCCTCGTGCGCCGGCGCAGCGTCAACCCGCCGGACACCGAGGAGGGGGTCGTCAAGGAGCTCGAGGCGTTCTTCGCCGCGCACGCGATCCCGACCTGGCGCGAGCCGGTCGCGCCGGGGCGGCCGAACCTCTACGCGCGCGTCGGCGGCGACGGTCCGACGCTGCTGCTCAACGGCCACACCGACACCGTCCCGGCCGGGGACGGCTGGCAGCACGACCCGTTCGCCGGCGACTGCCTCGACGGGCGGCTCTACGGCCGCGGCGCGGTCGACATGAAGGGCGGTCTGACCGCGTGCGCGCTCGCGCTCGCGGCGCTCGCTCCACAGGCGGACGCGCTCCCCGGCGCGGTCCTGTTCGCGGCGTTCGTGGACGAGGAGGTCGGCGCCTCGGGCGCCCGCCACGCCGTGGAGCACGGCTTGCGCGCCGACGCGGCGATCGTCGCCGAGCCGACGCGGATGCGCGTCGTCGCCTCCAGCAACGGCCAGATGACGTTCCACGTGCGCCTGCACGGCGTGGCGGGGCACAGCAGCGCCCCCGCCGCCAGCCACGACAGCATCGCCGACGCGCTCGACCTCGCGCTGCTGCTGCGCGGCACGGGCGCGCCCTACCTGGTCGGCAAGATCGCCGGCGGGATCGCGCCGAACGTGGTCGCCGACGCGTGCGAGCTGGAGATCGACCGTCGCGTGCGCCCGCACGAGACGCTCGCCGGCGTGCGCGACGAGCTCGACGGGCTGGTCGCGCGGATCGCCGCCGGGGCGCCGCGGGTCCCCGAGGTCGCGGTACCGCTGTCGGTCCCGTCCGCCGCGCTCGCGCACGACCACCCGGCGGTCACCGTGCTCGCCGGCGTCTGCGGCGACCACGAGCCGCCGCTGCACGCCGACGCCACGACCGACGCCGGCTGGCTGCACGCGGCCGGCATCCCGTCCGTGATCTGCGGGCCGGGCGACCCCGATCTCGCCCACCGCGTGGACGAGCACATCGCCGTGCGCGACGTCGCCGACGCCGCCGACGCCTACCGGCGCGCCGCCACGCCGCTCCTGCTCGCGCTGTCCGCCGCCCGGCACTAGGGTCCATCTCACCGTGACCGTCGAGCGCACGCACACGAACGACGAGGCCGGCAACGGGTCCGCGCGGGTCTTCCATCCGATCCGCGGCTCGCGACCGGTGTTCGAGGTCGTCGATCAGCTCACGTTCGCGATCCAGTCCGGCGCCTACGGCGAGGGTGCGCGCCTGCCGACGATGCCCCGGCTCGCCGAGGCGCTCGGCGTGAGCATCCCGACGATCGGCGAGGCTGTCCGGCTGCTGACCGAGGCCGGGGTGCTCGAGGTTCGCCGGGGAGCGACGGGCGGCATCAGCGTCGCGTCGCCCTACGTGCCGGCGCGGTTGCTGAAGCTCTCCACGCAGGTGCGCGCGCGTTCGCTGCGCCCGATCGTGGAGGCGCGGCGGCCGGTGGAGATCGAGCTGGCCGCGCTCGCCGCGCAGCGCGCGACCGAGGCGGACTTCGACGCGATGGAGGCAGCCAACCGCGATCTCGTCGCCTTCCGCGGCCAGCAGCCACAGTGGGGCATCGCGCACAACGCGTTCCACTACGCGATGGGCCGGGCGGCGCGCAGCGAGCTGCTCGCGCACATGCAACACGAGATCCTGGAGGAGATCGCGATCCTGCTCGACAACTACGGCGATCGCTTCTCGGACCCGGAGCGGACGCTGCGCGAGCATCGCGAGACGCTGGCCGTGCTGCGTCGACGCGACCCCGCAGCCGCGCGGGAGGTGATGAGCGTCCACCTCGGCGAGTTCGAAGAGCTCGCCGAGGCGTTCGACCGCCAGCTCGCCGAGGCCGAGGCCGAGGCGGCCGTCAAGTCTCCTGCGGTGCGACGCCGAGACCCGGCGACGCAGCGTTGATCAGCTCGCGCGTGTAGGCGTCGAGCGTCTGATCGCGAATCTCGCCGGGCGTCCCGGACGCGACCACGTGTCCGTGGCGCATCACCAGCAGACGGTCGCAGAACGCCATCGCGGTCGGCAGGTCGTGCGTGATCATCAGGATCCCCATGCGCCGCTCGCGGCACATCGCGTCGAGCAGGTGCAGGATGCCGGCCCGCACCGAGACGTCGAGCATCGAGACCGGCTCGTCGGCGATCAGCAGCGCGGGCTCGGCCGCGAGCGCCGCGGCGATCGAGACGCGCTGGCGCTGGCCGCCCGACAGCTCGTGCGGCCGCCGCGCAGCGAAGTCGTGCGCAGGCCGCAGGCCGACCGCGTCGAGCAGCTCGAGCGCCCGCGCCGCTCGCCGCTCGCGCCCGCGCTCGAGCCCGTGCACGATCATCGGCTCCTCGACGAGCGCGGTCACCGTCATGTGCGGGTTGAGCGAGTCGAACGGATCCTGCATCACGAGCTGGGCGGGCCGCCGCAGGCGCCGGACCGCCGCGCCGCTGCGGCCGCCGAGCCGCTGGCCGAGCAGTCGCACCTCCCCTGAGCCGACCGGCGCGAGGCCGAGGATCGCACCGGCGATCGAGCTCTTGCCGGAGCCGGACTCGCCGACGAGCCCGACCAGCTCGCCGGCGCCGACGTCGAAGCTGACGCCGGCGACGGCCGGCGGGGCGCCGGCGTGGCGGCGCCCCGCCTGGTAGCGAACGACGAGGTTGCGGATCGACAGCAGCTGCTCGCCGGCGCTCATCGACTCACCGCCCGATGGCACGCGACCTGCACCGCGTCCAGCTCACGCAGCTCGGGGCGGGCGGCGCAGACGTCCGCGGCGCGCGGGCAGCGCGGCGCGAACGCGCAGCCGCTGCCGAGGTCGCGCAGGTCTGGCGGGGCGCCGGGAATCGACACGATCTGGCCTTTCGTGGAGGTCATCGTCGGCGTCGCCGCCAGCAGCAGCGCCGTGTAGGGATGGTGCGGAGCGCCCGTCACCTCCGCGGCCGCACCGCGCTCCACGATGCGGCCGCCGTACATCACCGCGATCTCGTCGCAGAAGTGCGCGGCGAGCCCGAGGTCGTGGGAGACGAGCACGACGGCGAGTTGCAGCTCGCGGCACAGCTCGTCGAGCAGCGCGACGATGCGCTGCTCCACGAGCGTGTCGAGCGCGGTCGTCGGCTCGTCGGCGAGCAGCAGGCGCGGCTCCCCGGCGAGCGCGATCGCGATGCACGCGCGCTGGCGCATGCCGCCCGACAGCTCGTGCGGGTAGGCGCGCGCGAGCGTCGGCGACAAGCCGACCCGCTCGAGCAGGTCGTCCACGCGCGCGCGGGCCAGCTGCGCGTCCGCGCGCACCTCGGCCCGCAACCCCTCGCGCAGCTGGGCACCGATCCGCTGCACCGGGTTGAGCGCGTTCATCGTGCCCTGGAAGACGACGCCGACGTCGCGTCGTGCGAGCGCCGGGATGCGACCGCCGGCGATGCCCGAGAACTGGTCCACGCCGGCGATCGAGACGCGGCCGCCGACCGTCGCGGAGGCGCTCAGCAGCCCGGCGATCGCCAGCAGCGTCGTCGTCTTGCCGCAACCGGACTCGCCGATCAGGCCGAGCCGCTGCCCGGGCGCCAGCGAGAACGACGCGTCGCGCACGATCCGCGTGGGCGGTCCGTCGTGCGCGACCGCGACCTCCACGTTCAGCCGCTCGACCTCCAGGACGTTCATGCGTCCTCCCCGGCGGTGCGGTCGGCGACGGCGAAGCCGGTGCGCGACAGGCGCGGCGCGCGCAGGCGCGTGCCGGCGCGGTCCTCGACAGCCGAGCCGACCAGGTTGCAGGCGAGCACGACGATCGCGATGCAGATCCCCGGCGGCACGAACGCCCACCAGGCGCCGCTGCTCGCCGCCGCGCGGCGGAACGCGTCGGCGATCATCGTCCCCCACGAGACGGTGTCGGCGCTCTCCAGCCCGAGGAACGCCAACGCCGACTCGAAGAAGATCGCGACCGAGATCGTCAGCACGCAGTTGGCGGCGATCAGCGCCCGCACCTGCGGAAGGACGTGGTGGACGATGATGCGCGTGCGGCTCGCGCCCATCGCGCGCACCCGCAACACGTAACTGCGCTCGCGCACCGTCAGCACCTCCGCGCGCAGCACGCGCGCGCTCGGCGTCCACAGCAGGGCGCCGATCACCAGCACGACGTGCCACAGGCTCGGTCCCCAGACCGTCGAGATGACGATCATCAGCGGCAGCGCCGGGACGACGAGGAAGTAGTCCGTGATGCGCATCAGCACGCCGTCCACCAGGCCACCGCTGTAGCCGGCGATCACGCCGATGCTGGCGCCGATCGCGATCGCCACGAAGCTGGCCGCGACCGCGACGACCATCGAGACGCGCGCGCCGCCGATGCAGAGCGACAGGACGTCGCGTCCGGCGTCGTCGGTCCCGAGCGGATGCGACCACGAGGGCGGCTGGAAGACGCCGCCGACCTGCTCGTGCAAGCCGTAGGGCGCGATCGCGGGGCCCAGCAGCGCCGCCACGCAGAACAGCGCGAGCACGGTCAGGCCGACGCCGAACGCGGACGGGCGCCTCATGCCCTGCGGCTCACGCGGACGCGCGGATCGAGCGCCCGGTAGAGGAGGTCGACGGCGAGGTTCGTCAACACCACGACGACGGTGACGACGAGGAACGCGCCCTGGAGCATCGGATAGTCGCGCGCGCCGACGGCGTTGGCGATCGCGAGCCCGATGCCGGGCCACGAGAACGCCGCCTCGATCAGCACGATGCCCGCGACGAGCGACCCGAGCGTGAGGCCGAACAGCGTCGTCACCGGCAGCAGGGCGGTCCGCAGCGCATGGCGGCGCACGACCTGCCAGCTCGACAGGCCCTTCGCCCGCGCCGTGAGGATGTAGTCCTCGCTGAGCGACTGGAGCAGCGAGGCGCGCACGACGATCATGAACTGGCCGTAGGCGACGAGCGCGTAGCAGACGGCGGGCAGCAGGGCGTGGTGCGCGACGTCGAGCGCATGCGCCAGCCCGCTCTGCTCGACCGCGAACGGATCGGAGGCGCCGGCGGTCGGGAGCCAGCCGCTGGTCAGCGAGATCAGCACGATCGCGACCCACTGCGCCGGCAGCGCATAGAGCACGAGCGCGGTCCCGCGCGACGCGTGGTCGACGGCGGTGCCGTGGCGCCATACGGACAGCAGGCCGGTGGCGACGGCGATCACGACGGCGAGCAGCAGGCCGGGGAGCGCGATGATGCAGGTCTGTCCGATCGCCGTCCAGAGGTTGTCGGCGACCGGCAGGCGGTTGGCGAACGACACGCCGAGGTTTCCGTGCGCGAGCTGGCCGAGGTAGGCGAGGTACTGGTGCCAGAGCGACTGGTCGAGGCCGAACTCGTGGCGCAGCGCGTGGCGCAGCGCCGGGGACGCCCCCGGGACGTGCGTCAGGTCTGACGCGTCCCCGGGAGCGAGCCGGAACAACAGGAAGTTGAGCGTGACCGCCAGCAGGATGGTGGCGGCCGCGCCCAGCAGCCGACGGGCGACGTAGGGAACGCCCGTCGGCATCAGGCTGCTGACAGCGCTCAGCCGTCGACTGTTGCCTGCGTCAGCCACTGCTTGGACTCGTAGTTGATGATGAGCGGCGTGGCGGGGACGTCTCTGACGGCGTCGCGGTATGCGTTGATCACGCCCGCCGTGTAGATCGGCAGGAGCGGCTTGTCGTCAGCGATCTTCTGCTGCATCGCACGGACTGTCGCCACGCGCGCGTCGCCTTCCTCCGTCGCCTGCTTGGCGAACATCGCGTCGTACTCCTTCTCGCAATAGCCGCTCTCGTTGATCCCGCCGAGCTGGCCGCACAGCGGAAGCGCGAGCATCAGGGTCGGGTCGAGCGGCGGCGCGTAGTCGTCGACGCTGAACGCGAACCGCTTGTAGTCGTCGGCGGTGACCGCTTGCAGGTAGCTGGCGGCGTCGGAGCCGCGCAGCCGCAGCTCGATGCCGATCTGCTTGAGGTCCTCGGCGATCAGCTCGATCACGCGGGGCGCCCCCGTGACGCCCTGCGCGAACAGGACGTCGTACTGCATCGGATGCCCGTCGGCGACGCGGATGCCGCCGGAGCCGCGTCTGTAGCCGGCGTCGTCGAGCAGTCTGTTCGCGGCCGCGACGTCGGTGCTCGGCGCGGTCACGCCGGGGTCGTGCCATGGGGTGAGCGTCGGCGGGACGATCGAGCCGCCTACGACCCCGGTCCCGAGCGAGACGGTCTCCACGATCCGCTCGCGGTCGATCGCCATGTCGATCGCGTCGCGTACGGCCGGGTTCAGCAGCTCGGGATGGCTCGTCTGCTTGTTGGAGTTGATTCCCAGCAGCACGGTGTCCGTCCCGGGGTGCGTCTCGACGCGGATTCCCGCCGTCGACTTCAGCGTCGGCATCACCGTCGGCGGCACCTCGTAGGCCGCGTCGATCTGGTTGCTCTTCAGCGCGGTGACCATCGCGTCGTTGCTCGTGAAGAATTGGAAGCCGAACGAGGCCAGCTTCGGCTTGGGACCGTAGAAGCCCTCGTTGCGGCTGAACAGGGCGAGCGCGTTGGGCGTGTACTTCTCGAGCGAGAAGGCGCCGGCGGTGACCGGGTCCAGGTTGGCGAAGGTGCGCAGCTGCGCGCCCGATCCGGTCGCGTATCTCGCCCACACGTGCCGCGGCAGCACGGGGACGTTGGCCATCCCGTAGGCGGCGGTGGAGACCGGGGCCGCGTAGCGGACGACGACCCGCGTCGGCGAGGGGGCAGTGACGGACGCGATCCCGCCGAGCGCCGGCGCGAAGCCGGCCGTCGCGCCGTCCTGGTACTTGAGCAGCGTCTGGTAGGTCCACGCGACGTCGTCTGCGGTGAGCGGCTTGCCGTCGCTCCAGCGCGCGCCGTCGTAGGTGGTGAGGGTCCAGGTCTTGCGGTCCTTGGAGACCGCGTAGGACTTCGCGAAATCTCCGACGATTTGTCCGGCCGCGTCGTACTGGAGGAGATACGGGTACAGCATCCGATAACTGGTGAGCGCAAACAGGTTGCTACCCACCAGTGGGTTGAGCGAGTCGATCTTCGAGCTCGCGTCGCCGATCCGGAGCTGCCCCCCGGACGAGGAGCTGCTCGAGCTGCTGTTGTCGCCGCCGCCGCACCCGGCGGCGACGAGACAGACGATTGCGAGAACCGCTGCTGCTGCACGGCGCATTTGCCTCTACTCCTGTTCGCTTGCCCCGGCCGCGATCGGCGCGGTCGCTGGATTGCTGGCGTCGGCACCTTCGGTGCAGATCACGACGACGTCGCTGATCGACGGTCTTCCCGCTCCGGCGATCCGATGGAGCAGGCCGCGTTCGCTCAGCGCGAGCAGCCCGGCGAGCCCCGCGGCGCCGGTCGCCCCGGCGTCGACGCCGCCTTCGCGCAACAGCGCGATCGCGGCCTCGGCGGTCGCGTCGGAGATCGCAACGAAGCTCGAGTAGGTCTGCGCGAGCGCCGGCAGCGCGATCGTTGACGGCAGCTCGGCGTTGAGGCAGTCCATCACCGAGGTGTGCGGCGCGGGCGCGGACGTGAGCTTGCCGGCCACGGCCGACGCGTAGACACAGGCTGCGCTGAGTGGCTCGACGCCGACGAGCGCGGGCCGGTGCTCGCGCCCGCCGTCGGCGAAGTGGTGAGCGGCGGCCTGGGCGAGCGCGCCGACACCGATCTGCACCACCACCGCGTCGGGGCGGGCGTCGCCAAGCGCGTCGTCGATCTCGGCGAACAGCGTGGCGTAGCCGTCGGTGATCCACTCGGGGACGAGCTCATAGCCGTCCCAGGCTGTGTCGGAGATGAGCAGGCAGCCGGGCTCCGCGTCGGCGACGCGCTCCGCGTGGCGAACGGCGTCCTCGTACGTGCCGCCCACCCGCTCGACGTCGGCGCCATGCCCGGCGATGTGCGCCACGCGCGTGGCGAGCGTCGCCGCTGGCACGAAGATGCGCGTCGCGAGGCCGTGCTCTGCGCCTACGCGAGCGACTGCACGGCCGTGGTTGCCGTCGGTGGCGGCGACGAGCGTGAGCTCGCCGAGCTTGGCGCGGCGGGACGCGAGCGCGGCGGCCGCTCCGGCGGCGAACGGGTCGAGTCCCAGCCGCTCGCAGAGCAGCCGGTGCACAGCCCACGAGACGCCGAGGACCTTGAAGGCCGGGAGGCCGAAGCGGCGCGTCTCGTCCTTGACCCACACGCGCGCGATCCCGAGCGCGCGAGCGGCCTGCGGGAGCGGGACGAGCGGGCGAGGCTCGTACCCGGCGCTCGCCCGATGGAACGCGACGCTCGCGGGGACGCCGCGGTGGGAGAGCGGTCGGGGCGCTGCGTCGCGAACCGCGATGCA
Organism: Actinomycetota bacterium; assembly: GCA_018268595.1. GTDB lineage: Bacteria > Actinomycetota > Thermoleophilia > Solirubrobacterales > Solirubrobacteraceae > Conexibacter. The sequence goes on from JAFDWH010000001.1 coordinate 94,508, forward strand.
GGCGTCGCGGTCGCGGAAGATCTCGTGGAAGACGGATTCGGAGGACACAACATCAATCTATAGGAGTTTTGATGTTTGTGTCAACAGAACCGCCCTCCTGCGCCGAAGCGGGCGCGGGCAAGCTCGGTCGGCGCGGGCACGGACCCTCCACCGAAGCGCGGATCTCCACCGACCGGACCTGGCGCTCGGGGCACAGCATGGCCAGCTCCATGGCCTCGTCCACGCCGGGCGCACGAGATCCTCGCGCTGCTGGACGCCGTGCCCGACCTTGAAGGACGGCGACCCAGAGAAGCTGGCCGCGCTGTTCCGCGGCTTCGACGTCACCGCCAGCTCCGACAAGAAGCTGCGGCGCCTGGAGCTGAGCGCGCTCGTCACCGCCGAGCTGGTCACTGACGCCGAAAAGAAACGACCCCGAGGGGCGGTCGCGGGACTTTGGCATAGCGGGGGCGGGATTCGAACCCGCGACCTTCGGGTTATGAGCCCGACGAGCTACCAGACTGCTCCACCCCGCGGCGTGGACGCAACAGTATAGCGCCTCGTGCGCGAGAGCCGAAGCCGGCGCGCGCGCATACGATGCCGCCGATGGCACGTGTCTTCGTCACCCGCCAGCCGGTCGGCGACGCGCTCGAGCGCCTGCGCGCGGCGGGCCACGAGGTCGACGTCTGGCCGGACGGCGAGCCGCCGTCGCGCGAGGCGCTCAGCGCCCACGCGCAGCAGGCCGACGCGCTTCTCACGATGCTCAGCGACGCGATCGACGCGGACTTCCTGGCCGCCAACGCGCACCTGAAGGTGATCGCCAACTACGCCGTCGGCCTCGACAACGTCGACCTCAATGCGGCCGCGGCCCACGGCATCCCCGTCGGGCACACGCCGGACGTGCTCACCGACGCGACCGCCGACCTCGCCTTCGCGCTGCTGCTCGCCGCCGCGCGCCGCATCCCGCAGGGCGCCGAGGCCGTCAAGCAAGGCAGATGGGGCACCTGGCAGCCGGACGGCCTGCTCGGTGTGGACCTCGTCGGCACGACGCTCGGGATCGTTGGGGCCGGCCGCATCGGCGCGGCGGTCGCGCGCCGCGCGCGCGGCTTCGAGATGCGCGTCCTCACCGCCACGAGCCGCAGCGGCACCCCGCTCGACACCCTGCTCGCGCAGTCCGACTTCGTCTCGCTCCACGTCCCGCTCACCCCGCAGACCCGCCACCTGATCGACGCGCACGCGCTGCGGCGCATGAAGCCGACCGCGATCCTCGTCAACACCGCGCGCGGACCGGTCGTCGACACGCACGCGCTCATCGAGGCGCTGCACGCCGGCACGATCGCCGGCGCCGCGCTCGACGTCACCGACCCGGAGCCGCTGCCGCCCGACCACCCACTGCTGCAAGCGCCGAACGTCCTCGTCGTGCCGCACGTCGGCTCGGCGACCACGCGCACGCGCACGGCGATGACCGAGGTGGCGGTCGACAACCTGCTCGCCGGCCTCGCGGGCGAGCCGCTGCCGCATGCAGCCCCGCGGCCGGCGACGGCCGCGTAGCATCCGCTGCCGCATGCGCGTCGGCGTCGTCGACATCGGGACCAACTCCACCCGCCTGCTGATCGCCGACGTCGCGGACGGGGCGATCGCCGAGCTCGACCGCCGCTCGGAGGTCACCCGCCTCGGCCAGGGCGTCGACGCTTCGGGCCGCCTCACCGACGAGGCGATGGAGCGCGTGTTCGCGACGCTCGACGCCTACCGCGACGCGCTCGACCGCCACGACGTCCCCGCCGGCGCGCGCGTGGCGGTCCTCACGAGCGCCGCGCGCGACGCCGCCAACGGCGCCGACTTCACACGCCGCGTGGTCGAGGACTACGGCCTCGACGCGCGCACGATCGCCGGCGAGCGCGAGGCGCAGCTGACGTTCCGCGGCGCGACCCACGGCCGCGACTCACAGGACAGCACGCCCCTGCTCGTGGTCGACATCGGCGGCGGCTCGACCGAGCTGATCGTCGGGGCGGCCGGCGGCGACGAGCCGAGCTTCCACGTCTCGCTGCAAGCCGGCGTCGTGCGTCAGACGGAGCGCCACCTGCACCGCGACCCGCCGCCACCCCACGAGCTGCAGCAGCTCGCCGACGAGGTGCGCGCGACGATCGAGGCGGGCGTCCCGGAGGCGGTGCGGGCCAGCGCGCGCGGCGCGGTCGCGGTCGCCGGCACCGCCACCTCGCTCGCGGCGATCGACCAAGAGCTGGACCCCTACGACCCGCGCCGCGTGCACGGCTACGTGCTCGGGCGGGCCGAGGTGGAGCTGCTGCTCGCACGGCTCGCGCAGATGCCGCTCGCGGAGCGCCGCAGGGTGCGCGGGCTGCACCCGGATCGCGCGCCGACGATCGTCGCCGGCGCGGCGATCCTGCTCGAGACGCTGCGCGCCTTCGGCCTCGACCGCGCCGAGGTCTCCGAACACGACCTGCTGCACGGGGTCGCGCTCGAACGCGCCGGGCGCTGAGGTCGCGCGCTCTGACTGCCTGGGCGCGTCACCGCGCGCCCGCCTGTGCACCGCTTATCGGTGATCTGACAGGCCGGCACGACTACGAACACATGCCCATACCAGATCACACTGAGTAATGAGCTGGACGCATGTTCGATTGTCCGGTCCATGACACCCTAGGAATATGACCCAGTCGGGCACTGGGGTTGCGTGCGAACGCCTCCCTTTGTTCCCGGCTCATAGGCTCGGGCGAAGCCGCATCAACGGCGCCTCCCGCCGTCCGAGCCACCGATACGGCCCTTTCACGGCACGTACCCCTGCCCGTCCTGATGGGGCCACTTCGAGGAAGCCGTCCACATGACGTGGGCGGCTTCCTCACTTAACGCGGCCGTCAGGCCAGGTTCGACTTGCGCGGGTAGACGACGCTCGGGTCGGTCAGCACGTTCACGAGCGCCGGCACGCCGGCGGCGAACGCGCGCTCCAGCGCGCCGCGCAGCTCCTCCGGCCGCTCGACCAGCTCGCCGTGCCCGCCGAGCGCGCGCACGACCTCGTCGTAGCGCGTCGCCGGCCGCAGCTCGGCCGCGACCGAGTAGCCGTAGAGGAACTCCATCGGGTGCTTCTCCAGCGCCCAGATGCCGTTGTTGCCCATCACGCCGACGACGTTCACCCCATGCCGCGCCAGCGTGTCGTACTCCATCCCGGAGAAGCCGAACGCGCCGTCGCCCAGCAGCAGCACCACCTGCCGCTCCGGTCTGGCGAGCTTCGCCGCCAGCGCATAGCCGGGACCGGACCCGAGGCAGCCGAACGGCCCCGGGTCGAGCCAGCAGCCGGGCTCGTACGAGTCCACGACCCGGCCCGCGTAGGAGACGAAGTCGCCGCCGTCGCAGACGACGATCGCGCCCCTGTCGATCACCTCGGCGAGCCCACGGTACACCCGCATCGGGTGCAGCGGCGCGCGCTCGTCGTTCAGCTCCGCCGCCTCGGCCGCGTGCTTCTCGGACTCGACCCCGCGCAGCTGCTCGACCCACGTCCGCGTGCGCGCCGCGCCGCCGCCCGCCGACGCGGCCGCCTCGCGCAGCGCGTCGAGCGTCGCCGGCAGCGCCCCGTACAGCTCGGCCGCGACCGCACGCGGATGCTCGCGCAGCGGCTCGGCGACGTCGATCGCGACGATCTCCGTCTGCGACCCGAACGCCTCGCCGAAGCCGAGGCGGAAGTCCATCGGCACGCCGATCACCAGCGCCACGTCGGCGTTCGTCAAGGCGGCGCCGCGCGCACGGGAGAAGAACAGCTCGTGGTCGGCCGGCACGCAGCCGCGCGCCAGCCCGTTGAGGAAGACGGGCACGCCGAGCTGCTCGGCGAGCGCCCGCAGCGCCTCCTCGCCGTGGCCCCAGTAGAGGTTCGTGCCCGCCATCACGACCGGCCGCTCGGCCTCGCCCAGCAGCCGCCCGGCGCGCTCGAGCGCGCCGCCGTCGGAGCAGCCCGGCCCGCGCCAGGGCTCCAGCAGCGCCGCGTCGCTCGCCGGCTCCTCGGCCTCGCTGAAGACGTGGTCCATCGGGAAGTCCAGGAACGCCGGGCCCGAGTGCGGCGTCATCGCGACGCGCAGCGCCTCGTCGACCATGCCGGGGATCTCGGCCGTCGCGTCGGGCGTCGCGGCGAGCTTCGTCAACGGGCGCACGAACGGGACGTGGTCGATCTCCTGCAGCGAGCCGCGGCCCCAGCGCAGCGCCGGCGCACGTCCGCCCAGCACGAGCAGCGGCGAGTTGTTCGACTGCGCCGAGCCGATCGCGCTGACCGCGTTCGTGACGCCGGGACCCGCCGTCACGGCCGCGACGCCGGGCGTCCGTGTGACCTTCGCCCAGCCCTCCGCGGCGAACGCGGCGGTCTGCTCGTGCCGCACGTCGACGATGTCGATGCCCTCCTCGCGGCAGCCGTCGTAGATCGGGAAGATGTGGCCGCCCGAGAGCGTGAACAGCTTGCTCACGCCATGCGCCCCCAGGCGCCGCGCGATCAGCCGCCCGCCGTGCAGGCGCGTCTGCTCCGTGGTGTCAGTGGACATGCAGGCGATGCTAGATGGCCCGCGTTGTGGCCGCGCCGGACGAGCGGCGCAGGCGCCGCACACCGTCGCGGCGCACGTGGCGTATGAGGCGCGTATGACGGCCGACCAGCCCCCTTGCGGCGGCTCGACCGCTTCCGGATCATGGCCGTGGGCCAGGAGATTCATGGCACGAAGGCTCCTCGGTTCCCGACATAGGTCGGACGTGGCCGGCGGGAACGCCGGCCGCCTCCCTAGCGTCCGACCGGCGACGCACAGCTCCCGCGAGCAGGGACCCCCGACCCTGGCTCGCCCCCTTCGGAGCTGCGACTACAAGCGGGGCTCGGCACTGACGCCGAGCCCCGTTTGCGTCTGGGGCTGCGTCAACGCGCGCGGGGCCCACAGCTCGACGCGCTCGCGCTTGCCCTTCAGCGGCGCGGCCGGGCGCGCGTCGAAGCCGCCGTGGTCGAGGCACAGCAGCCGCTGCGTGGCGTCGGTCACCAGCACCGCGTCGCCGGTCTGGCGCGTCACCTGCTCGACGCGCGCGGCGGTGTTGACGGGGTCGCCGATCACGGTGAACTCGACGTGGCCGCCGCCGCCGACCGTCCCCGCCACGACGAGCCCTGAGTTGACGCCGATGCCGACGCGCAGGCTGCCCTCGTAGCGCTCCTGCACCGCGCGCGCGATCTCGATCGCCGCGGCGACCGCGCGGTCGGCGTGCGCGACGATCGGCTCCGGTGCGCCGAAGACGCCGAGCAGTCCGTCGCCGACGTACTTGTCGGGGTAGCCGCCGTGGCGCACGAGCAGCGGCACGACGAGCTCGTAGAACTCGTTGAGGCGGTCGACGACCTCGCGCGCGCTCGCGCGCTCCGCGAAGCGTGTGAAGTCGCGGATGTCGAGGCACAGGATCGAGACCTGCAGTTCCTCGCCGTCGAGGTCGACCCCGTCGCGCAGCACCATCTCCGCGACGTTCGGGCCGACGTAGGCGCCGAACGCCTCGTGCAACCGCTCGCGCTCCTGCAGCCCGGCGACCATGTCGTTGAAGGAGCGCGCGAGCCGGCCGGTCTCGTCAGCCGAGACGACCGGCACGCGCGTGCGCAGGTCGCCGCGGCGCACGCGCTCGGTCGCTTCGCGCAGCCCGTCGAGCGGCCCGAAGATCGAGCGCGACAGCAGGATCGTCAGCTCGAGCGAGATCGTGAAGGCGAGCACCAGCGCCACCACCACCGCCGGCCCGAGGTCCGCGAGCCGCGCGTCGTGGCGGTTCAGCTCGATGCCGGCCACGATCAGGCCGGTCAGCACGTTGATCGCCGGCAGCCCGAGCAGCAGCCGCCAGCGCAGCGGCACGCCGCCGCGGCCGGGCTCGAAGTCGTCGGGCATCTGCAGCGCCACGTCCGCGAGCACCGGCCGCAGCAGCGACTCCATCGCGTAGAAGCGGACCATCGCGACGTAGAACAGCGTCATCAGCATGCCCGCGAAGATCGCGAGCGCGGCCGACGGGGGCAGGCCCAGCTCGACGGTCGCGAACGTCCCGAACGGCACGATCACGAGCAAGATCGGCACCGTCCGCAGGCGGCGCGCGTACGTGGTCGGCATGAACGCGAGCGCGCGCCAGGCGTCGGCGGTGCCGACGCGGTCGCGCGCGCCCTGGAGCCAGGCGTCGACCGGCGCGAGCTGCCGCCGCGCGAGCAGCGTCGAGCTCGCGTTGTCGAGCGCCACCAGCAGCTCCGCGACGACGAGCAGCACGACGAAGCTCCGGTCGCTCATCGGCTGGTACAGCCGCAGGAGCGCGAGGCCGCCGAGCACCACGAGGTGCGCGAGCTGGAACTGGAGGACGACGACCGTCAGCGGGTATCGCCGGCCGAGCCGGCGATACAGGTATCGCAGTGCTCGGTCCATCCCAGCAGGGATTGTGACAGCGGGGCGCCACGATGCCAGCCCCGATGAGGAAACGCTAAAGCTCGGCGGCGGACTACGACGCGCCCGGACGCGCGACCGCACCCGCCGCCTGCGACAGCCACGCGGTGATGTGCGGCTCCCCGCAGTAGAGCCGCCGCTCGTACTCGAGCGCCGGCAGCATCGTCCCGCCGGCATGGCCGACGGAGCGGCCCGCCATGCCGATCTGGTGGTCGCGCCGCGGGTCGCGCGCCGCGACGAGCGCCCCGTCGACGTCGAGCCCGGCGGCGGCCGCGGCCTCCGCGAGGATCTCCGGGTCCTCGAGGTCGAAGCCGCCGCAGAACGCGAGCCGCCCGGCGGCGACCGCGAACGCGGAGCAGCAGCCGTGCTCGTTCGCGTAGGTCGCGACGCGCATCGCGGTCGGCACGCGCGACGGGAAGCGCTCCGGCCAGACGAGCGGCATCCGCAGCGCCTGGGCGCGCCGCTGCGCGGTCGCGAGGACCGCCTCGTCGCGCGCCTGCGGCTGCGGCAGCGTCGCCGGGCGCCACATGGCGGCGCCGACGCGCCGCTCGATCCGTTCCGCGACGAGGTACGTGAAGGGCGACGCCAGATCGAAGTAGAGCGTCGTCGGTGCCGTCGTGTCGGGCGCCTGCGGAACCGCCCGGCGCGGACGGCGCTGCGTGAGCTGGATCACCTCAGCCATCTGCCTCCTCCTCCCCTCGAGCACGTCGACGACCGCTCGGACGTCCCCTCCCCGCGGACGACCCGATACGGCGAATGGTGCACGGCGCACGCCCTGGATGCGCCGCACGGCAATCGCGATGCACTGTACGGCCCGGTGAGCGCGTCAAGGAATCCCCTCGGCTACCCGTCAGTCGGTTAATCTGTATCACGGTAGGTAGGTCCAAAGCACACGAAAGACGGAGGTCGCCATCCCACCCGCTCCCCCGCCCAAACGCCATCCTTACGACCAGTGGTCGCCAGACGCGCGCGCGCTGGATCTCGTCGGCGACAAGTGGACGCTGCTGATCGTGCGAGACCTCGTCAGCGGCCCGCGCCGCTTCGTCGAGCTGCAGCGCACGCTGCCCGGAATCTCGACGGAGCAGCTCCGCTCGCGGCTCAACCGCATGGTCGCCGACGGCCTGCTGACCCGTCAGCGCTACCGCGAGGTGCCGCCGCGCGTCGACTACGAGCTCACGGAGAGGGCTCGCGACCTCGTCCCGGTCCTCGGCGCGCTCGCGCGCTGGGGCTACGAGTGGTCGTGGACCGAGCCGCGTCGCAACGAGGCGATCGACATCGGCGCGATCTTCCGGCTCGCGCCGGGGCTGCTGACGCTGCCCCGATCGCTGCGCGGCACCGTCGAGCTGACGGTCGCGGACCGGTCGAAGGACAGAGAGACCAAGCAGTACACCGTGATCGTGAAGCGCGGCGACGTCACGCTCGAGGAGCGCGCCGAGCCGGAGGCCGACGCTCAGGTCGCCGGATCGGAACGTGCATGGATCGACGCCCTCGTCCCCGACGGCGTCACGAGCGGCCTGGAGATTCGCGGCGACGCGCGTCTCGCGACCGCGATCCTCGAAGGTCTCACGCCCGCCTCGACGCGGGCGACGGCCGTCGCCTGAGCTGGCGGCGTCTCTCATGCGTGGACCGCGCGGCCTCCGGGCTGCGCGGTCTTCGCCTGTCGCGCCGACACGGCTTTCCCACCTCACATTCCTACGCTACGCCTCCGCGTCAAGGATCGTTCGAACGCGGACGTTTACGTCGTAGGTTGGCATCGCAAAGCTCCGAAGTCGGTTCTGACGACACCCTCCCCGGGCTCGTAGACTGCCGCCACAGGACCCAGCCCGGGTGGCGGAACGGCAGACGCAGCCGACTTAAAATCGGTGGTCCCCAGGGGCGTGTGGGTTCGACTCCCACCCCGGGCACTCGATGACCCTCGGCTTCTGGATCTCCGACGCCTGCCTCGTCGGCGTGCAGAGCGCGCTCGTCGCACTGCCGCGCGGCCGTGCGCCCGCCCCGCTGGAGCGCCTCGCGCAGCGGCTCTCGGGCCGCGGCTGGGCGCTCGTGCCGCTCGCCTCGATCGTCTTCGTCGTGGTCGCGATCGGCGCCGCGAGCGCGGTCGCGGACGGGCTCGCGTGGCTCGCGCTGATCGCCGTGCCGCCGCTCGCGGCGGGGGCGCTCGGCGCGACGATGCGCGGCGGGCGTCCGTGGCTCGCGCCGCTCGTCGTCCCGCTGTTCGCGCTCGCGTGGTGGCGGCGCGGCACGCTCGTGGGCGAGGCCGCGGCCGTGCTGCTGTCGGCGCTCAGCTGCGTCACGCTCGGCGTGCTGCTGACGGCGGTCGCGCCGCGCGGCTGGCTGAAGGCCGGGATCGTCGCGATGGCGGCGGTCGACGCCTACCTCGTCGCGACCGAGCTGCTGCAGCCGGCCAACGACGTGCTGAACGCCGCCGCGCCGCCGGCGCACCTGCCGCAGCTGCAGCGGGCGCTGCTCGGCGACGCGCTGATGGGCTACGGGGACCTGTTCGTCGCCGGCGTCTTCGGCGCGCTCGTGGCGGCGGAAGCGCGCGCCGAGCGCCCGGGCGACGCGCCGTGGCGCTGGGCGCTCGTCGTGCTCGCGCTCGCGCTCGCGTTCGACCTGCTGTTCCTCGTCGTGGACGTGCTGCCGGCGACGGTCCCCGTTGCGCTGACGCTGCTGCTGCGGGAGGGCCTGCGGCGGCGGGAGCGCCGCCGCGCCGTCTCTACGCGCGCACGCGCGGGAATATGAGCGGAAAAGCGCCGAAAAGGCGCAACTTTCGCCGCTGCTACGGTGTCTCGTGAGTCGAGTGGAGGCCTCAGCTCTCACCCAACCGCTGTCGGGGACGCACGGACGCTCGCCGCTGCTGCGGTTGCAGTCCGACGAGCGCCTGATCGCGCTCGTGCGGCGCGGCAACCACGGCGCGTTCGAGACGCTCGTCGCGCGCTACCAGTCGCGCCTGCTCGCCTTCTGCCGCCACATGCTCGGCTCGCGCGAGGACGCCGAGGACGTGCTGCAGGAGGTCTTCGCCGCCGCCTTCAACGCGATCCTCGCCGACGACCGGCCGATCAACGCGCGGCCCTGGCTCTACCGCATCGCGCGCAACCGCAGCCTCAACCACCTGCGGCGCGCCCAGCCGATCGGCGTCGACTCGATGGACGTCCACTACTCCGAGCACGGCGCGACGACCGCCGACAAGGTCGACAAGCGCGAGCAGTTCCGCGAGCTGATCGCCGACGTCCAGGAGCTGCCCGAGACGCAGCGCACCGCGCTGCTGCTGCGCGAGATCGACGCGCTCTCCTACGAGCAGATCGCCGAGGCGATGGAGACGACGATCCCGAGCGTCAAGTCGCTGCTCGTGCGCGCGCGCGTGTCGCTCGCCGAGGCGGCGGAGGCACGCCTGCTGTCGTGCGAGGACGTGCGCATCGAGCTGGCCGAGATCGCCGAGGGGCTGCGCCGGCGCACGACGCCGCCGGTGCGCCGCCACCTGCGCGCGTGCGAGCGCTGCGCCACGTTCCGCACGGAGCTGCGCGCGACCAGCAAGGCGCTCGCGCTGCTGCTGCCGGTCGGGCCGTTCCTGCTGGCGAAGAAGGTGCTGCTCGCGCACATCGGCCTCTCGTCCGTCGCCGGCGCCGGCGGCACCGGCGGGGCCGGCGGCGCCGCAACCGGCACCGCCGCGGTCGGCGCGCTCGCCGGCGGTGCGGGCGCGACCGGCAGCGGCGGCCTCGTGTCGGCCGGCCTCGGCGCGCTGGGCGCGAAGGCCGCCGCCGGCATCGCCGCCGCCGCGCTCGTGACGGCGGGCGCGGTCGAGATCGAGCACACGGCGCCGCGGCACGCGAGCCCGCGCTCGCACGTGGTCGCCCAGCAGCCGGACCGGCCCGTCGTCGCGGCGGTCGTGCAGCCGGCGCCGGCGCGCGTGCAGCGTGCGCTGGACGCCGCCGCCGCGAAGCCCCCGCGCCCGGCCGACGCGGGCGACAAGCGGCGACCGGCGACCACGACGACGCAAACGGCCCCGCAGCCGACGACCACGACGCCCGCACCAGCCCCCGCGGTGACCGCCGAGCCGGGGCGCACGCAGCTCGAGACGAGCGCCACCACGTTGCCCTCGACGCTGCCGGCCACCGCGCCGCCGCCGACGCTCGTCCCCGTGCCGGCGCCGACCGGCGCGGCTCCGGCGACCACCCAGCCGCCCGCGACGAGCACCACCCCCGCGCCGCCGCCGGCGAGCACGACGCCCGTGCCGCCGTCGTCGACCTCCCCGCAGCCGCCGCCGATCGCGCTGCCGCCCGTGGACGACCCCGGGACCGGGACCGGCACAACCCCGGCGCCCCCCGCGGAAGCCGGCCCGGACGACGGCACGCCGTCCCCGCCGGCCGACGAGCGGTAGCGACCCGCGCGCAGCCGCTCAGGCGGCCGCGACGAGCCCGATCACCTTCATGCGCCGCTCGAGCGCCTTCAGCGCGAACGCGCGCGTCTCGGCGATCGTGACGCCGAACAGCTCGACGGCGTCGTCGTCCGGCGCCCACTTCGGCTTCAGCACCGCCTCCGCGATCGGCGCGACCTCGCCGAGCGCGCGCTGGATCGCCGTGACGTGGCGCGGGTCCTCGCGCGCCAGCTCGCGCAGGAAGCGCGCGCCGAACGCGACGTGGCGGTGCTCGTCGCGCGCGACGTTGGTGAAGCCCTCGACGAACGCGGGCAGCGTCCCCTCGCGCTCGTTGTAGTCGATGATGAAGTGCTGGCCGGTGAGCGCGAGCATCCCCTCGATCACCATGTGGTAGATCGTGACCGCCTCGACGAGCGCCTCGAGGTCCTCGGGCTCGACCGCCAGCCGGTCGACGCGCCGCTTCAGCAGCTCGTCGAACAGCACGCCGAACTCCGGGTTGAGGTGCTCGCTCGTCTCGGCGAGGCGCTCGTCGAGCCCGTCGGCGTGCAGCACTCCGACCTCGCTGTAGAAGCGGTCGAAGAAGGCGACGTGCCGCGCCTCGTCGGCGATCTGCGTCGACAGGAAGATGCGCATGTCCTCGCTCGGCGCGGCGCGCATCATCGGGCCCAGCTCGGCGGTGACGCGCTGCTCGCCGACGAAGAACGAGGACAGCCCGTACATGCGCGCGTAGCGCTCGTCGGCGCCGATCCGCTCGTGCCAGTCGATGCGGTCCTGCGTGAAGTCGAGGTCCTGCACCGCCCACTGCTGGCGCTCCCACAGCGAGTACAGCTCGCGGTAGGTGAGCAGGTTGGCCTCGCCGCGGTCGGCGCTCTCCAGCAGCGCCGGGTCGCTCGTGGCACGGAAGTCGACGCGGGCGGTGCGGGAGCCGGCGGTGTCGGGCACCCGTCCAGCCTAACCGACCCTTGGCTGGCCGGCCAGCAGGAACCTCGTCGAGGCCGCTACTACGGCCCGGGCTCGCCGCCGGCGACGAGCGCGCCGGCGCGACGGCCGTCGATCAGGACCGCGTAGCGGCCCGCTCTGAGGCCGGGGACTCGCATCGCGACCCGCTTGCCGGCGGGGACGCGCAGCGCGTGCGGCACGGGCCCTCGCAGCGCGAGCGTGTGCGCCCGGCGGTCCTTCGAGCGCAGCGAGATCTCGACCGCGAGGAAGGCCGGCACCGTGATCGTCCGCGGCTTCAGTCGACCGTGTGCCGTGATCGTGAACGCCGCCGGCACGCGCACCGCCTCCTCGCCGCCTCCGCCGGCGGTGCCGCCCGGCGACCCGCCGTTGCCGCCTTCGCCGGACATCTCGCCGTTGCGGCCCCCGCCAGGCGGTGCGGTCTGCGCGGGCGTCGTCGGGGCCGTCGCGGTCGGCGCGACCGCGGTCGTCCCCGGCTGGGTCGCGTCCGGCGGCGGCGCCGTCGCGTCGGGCGCGCTGGCGGTCGGCGGGGCGCCGCCCGTGCTGCCGCCGCCGCACGCGCCCGCGGCGAGCGCGAGCGTCAGCGTCGCGGCGAGCGCAAGGCAGCGGGGGAACGGCACGCGCAGGACCCTACCGCGCGCCGTAGACCGCCATCAGCCCTGCGTACCAGGCGTCGGTCGAGTGGTGCGCGCGGGCGCGCGCGAGCGCCGCGGCGCCGGCGGCGGCGCGCGCGGCGGCGTCCGTCCACAGCGCGCGCAGCGCCGCGGTCCACGCCCGCAGGTCGCCAGCCGGCAGCGCCGCGTCCGCGCCGACCAGCTCGGGGATCCCGCCGCGGTCGCTGCCCAGCACCGGGAGGCCGTCGGCGAGCGCCTCGATCACCGTCATCGGGCACGGGTCGTCGTTGCGCGCCGGCGCGAGCAGCAGCGCCGCGCCGCGCCGCTCGGCCGCCAGCCGCTCACCGGAGAGGCGGCCGAGGAACGTCACGTCGGCGTCCGCCGCGAGCGCGCGCAGGCGCGCCTCGTCCGGACCCTCCCCGGCGATCCGCAGCGGCACGCCGGCCGCCCGCGCCGCCTCGATCGCCACGTCGAAGCCCTTCTCCTCGACGAGCCGGCCGGCGGCCAGCGCGTAGCGGCCGTCGCCCGCCGCCGAGGCGGGCGCGATCGTGCGCACCGCGTTCGGCAGCACCGCGATCCGCTCACGCGCGATGCCCAGCTCGCCGAGCCGGTCGGCGAGCGCCGCGCTGACCGCCACGAGCGCGTCGGCGTGCTCGAGCAGATGCGGCTGCTGAAGCGCGAGCCCGGCGGCATAGGCGACGCCCTCCCCGTAGGAGCCGCGGCAGCGGTGGCGCACGCCCGGCAGCGTGTTGCGGCCGCGGCAGCGGTAGCACGGCGCGCCGTCGCGGAAGGCGACGCCGATCGCGCACGCGAGGCGGTAGTTGTGCAGGTGCAGGACCGTGCGCGCGCCGGCCGCGCGCGCCGCCGCCAGCGCGCGCCAGCCGAGCAGCGGATGGACGTTGTGCGCGTGCACGACCTCGGCGCGGTGCAGCCGCACCGCCTTCGCCACGTCGCCGGGCGCGATCCCGCCGTGCAGCAGCCCGTACGCCGCCGTCGCACGCCCGGCCGACTCGCTGTCGCGCTCGAGCCGCACGACGGCGTGCCCGCGCGCGGCCAGCAGCGCCTCCAGCTCGTCGACCACGCGCTCCTCCCCGCCGGCCGCGCGGTAGCGGTTGTGCACCAGCAGCACGCGCAGATGCGCGTCGGCCTGAGACGGCGGGAGCAGGCCCGGGGGGCTCATCAGGCGAGCGATTCTGGCACGCTGCGCAGCCGTGGCGATCGCGCTCGTGACGAACGTGCTGGCGCCCTACCGCGTCCCGCTCTACGCGCAGCTCGCCGAGCGCTACGACGTCGAGGTGCTGTGCTTCGGCGCCGGCGCGAGCTACGTGCCGGCGTGGTTCGGCGACCTCGACGGCCAGCTCGCGGCGGCGCCCTTCCCCGCCCGCCGGATCGACGGCCCGCGCGCCGCGCTCGCGCTCGGCCGCCGCTACGACGCCGCGATCGCGCCCGTCGCCGGCGGCGCCATGCTGCCGGCGACGTACTTCGGCATGCGCGCCCGCGGCAAGCCGTTCGTGCTGTGGGCGTCTGTGTGGGCGCATCCGCGCGGCGGCGCGAAGGCCGCGCTCGCCTTCCCGCTCGTGCGCCACGTCTACCGCCACGCCGACGCGGTCGTGACGTACGGCGAGCACGTGCGCAGCTACGTGACGCGCTACCGCGGCCATGACGACGACGTCGTGATCGCGCCGCAGTCGGTCGAGGCGGAGCTGTTCGGCCGCCCCGTCGAGGCGCAGGAGGTCGCCGCCTGGCGCGCGGAGGCGGAGCTGGGCGAGGGCCCGCTCGTGCTGTACGTCGGCCGGCTGGTCGAGGAGAAGGGCGTCGCCGACCTGCTCGCCGCGTGGCGCACGCTCGCGGCCGAGCCGCCCGCCGGCGCCACCGCGCCGGCGCCCTCCGCACCCGCCGCGTCCCCCACGCTCGCCGTCGTCGGCGACGGCCCGCTGGCCGGCGCCGTCGCCGCCACGCCGCGCACGCGTCTGCTCGGCCCGCTCCCGCGCGAGCGCCTGCCGGTCGCCTACGCCGCCGCCGACGCGCTCGTGCTGCCCTCGATCCCCACCCCGCGCTTCCGCGAGCCGTGGGGGCTCGTCTGCAACGAGGCGCTCCACCAGGCCACGCCCGTCGTCGCGACGACGGCGGTCGGCGCGGTCGCCGGCGGGCTCGTGCGCGACGAGCAGGCCGGCCTCGTCGTGCCCCCTGGCGACCCGGACGCGCTCGCGCGCGCGCTCGGCCGCCTGCTCCGCGACCGCGCGCTGCGCGAGCGGCTCGGCAGCGCCGGCCGCGCCGCGCTCGCCGGCCACACGTACGCGGCGATGGCCGACGCGTTCGGCGTCGCGCTCGCCCGTGCCGGCGCGCTGACGTAGCTCAGTCGCCGACGTCGAACATCGCGTCGAGGTCGTGTCTGGAGTAGACCTCGAACGCCAGCAGCGTCTGCGTCTTGACGATGCCCGGGAGCTGCGCGAGCTGCTCGGTGATGACGTGCGCGAGGTCGTGCTGCTCGCGCAGCCGCAGGATCGCTGCGAAGTCCCACTCGCCCGTGATCGAGTACGCCTCCGCGACGCCCGGCACGTCCGCCAGCAGGCCGCCGAGCTCCGGCAGCGCGGTGCGCTCCGCCTGGATCAGGACGATCGCGTGCGTCACGACGACCAGCTCTCGCCCGGCGCCAGCACGACCACCTGCGAGGCCGTCTGCGCCTCGACGTCCGTCTTGAACGCCTGCGCGTCCGTCTCGATCGGCGGGAACGTGTCGTAGTGGATCGGCACGACCGTCCTCGCGCCGACCAGGCGCACCGCCTCGACCGCGTCGTGACGGTCCATCGTGTAGTGACCGCCGATCGGCACGAGCGCCACGTCGATCTCGCGCCCGCGGCCGACGAGCTGCAGGTCGGAGAAGAGGCACGTGTCGCCGAGGTGGTAGATCGTCGTGCCCGCGAACTCGATCAGCAGGCCGCAGGCGATGCTCGGCGTGCCGCCCGGGGAGGTCGAGGTGTGCCAGGCGGGGACGAGCTTCACGGAGCCCCAGTCGAAGGTCTCCGTGCCGCCGAGGTTCGGGTCGCGCACGTCGACCCCCTCGCCGCCCAGCTCGTTCGCCAGCTCGACGACCGCCACGACGGTCGCGCCGGTGCGCTTCGCGATCGCGACCGTGTCGCCGACGTGGTCGCCGTGGCCGTGCGAGACGAGGATCGTCGTCGCGTCGAGCTCGTCCGCGCTCGCGGCCGCTCTCGGGTTGCCCGTCAGGAACGGGTCGACGAGCACGCTCGTCCCGCCGTCGCTCAGCGCGAAGGCCGCGTGGCCCAGGAAGCGCAGCTCCATCTCAGTCCCCTTCCGTCGAATCGTCCAGCGTGCGCGCCAGCTCGAAGCCGACCGCCACGCCCACCAGCATGCCCAGGCGCGTCTCCTCCGCCACGAGCGTGCCGATCGCCTGCCTGCGCGCCTCGACGTCGCCCGCCTCCGCCGCCGTCGCGACCGCTTGCTCGTGCGTCTCGCCGAACCAGCCGCCGGCCGCGAGCGCCTCGTCGAGCACACGATGCAGTTGCGGCGCCGCGCGCGCGACCAGCGCCTGCGCCTCGCGCAGCCGCCCCTCCTCGTTCAGCGCGGCGAGCGCCGCGTCGATCTCCGCGTCGGTGTAGGCGCGCTCCACTGCGGCGGATCATAAAGCGGCGCCGGCGCCGGGATCAGCGCGCCGCCGCCAGCCGCGCCAGCGGATAGCCGAGCGCGACGCCCGCCACCAGGCCGGTCGCACCGGCGAGCGGGTCTGCCCAGTCGACCGCGATCGGCAGCAGCAGGAGCACCACGCCGAAGACGGCGGCGCCGAGCAGGTCGCCGTCGATCTCGCGCCCGCGCCGGGCAGCGCGCAGATCCGGCAGCGCCCACGCGACCAGCAGCGCGAGCGCCGCGCCGTTGCCGCCGAGCGCGGTCGGGAACGTCTCGGTCGCGGCCACGACCGCCATCCCGCCGGCGCCGCCGGCGAGGAACAGCAGCGCAACCGCGAGCGGGCCGTGGCGCCGCTCGACGAGCCAGCCGAACAGCGCGATCGCGAACAGCGCGACGAACGCGTAGCCGCTGTTCTCGTACGCGAACGGCGCCGTCAGCACGTGCCACCAGGCGCCGGTCGGCCTGCCGACGATCGCGACGTCGACGAGGTTCACGACGTCGGCGCGCAGCAGCACGAACAGCACGAGGCTCGCGCCGACGAGCGCGCCCGTCGCGTACGGCCGCCCGTCGGGCCGGATTCCCGGCATCTCGCCGCGCCGCAACGGCCCGAGCGACGGCGCGGGCGCGCGCCGGCGCGCCCTGCGGCGCTCCTTCTCCGCGAGACGACCGTCGCGGTCGAGCTTCGGCGCGCGCTTGCGCAGGCGGCTGCCGCAGTACGGGCACTCGGTGATGTACGGGCTGACCTCCGATCCGCAGTGCTTGCAGATCACGAACAGATCGGGGCCGCCGCTGGTCACCCGATCGATTCTAGAGCGCCGGCGCAGGCGTCCGGAAGCCTCACAAGACCCGCATCAGCCGACGTCCACGGTCGCCGCGGCGATCTCCGCGACCACCTCGCGCAGGTCGTGGTTGGCCTCGTGCACGACGAGCTGGCGCGCCGCGCCGTTGCCGCGCTCGAGCAGGTCCTCAACGCCCGCCAGCTCGGCCGCCGAGCCCAGCTCCTCGGCATGCGGCCGCAGCCGGTCGAGCAACCGCCGCGCCAGCGCGCGCGTGCCGACGCGCTCGCGCGAGGGCAGGTCGACCAGCTCGCCGTCGAGCCCGTGCCGCGCGGCCAGCCACTTGTTCTCGTCGACCATCTGGTGCGGGTACGTCGTGAGCCGGCCGCCGGCCTCGAAGTGCTCGGCCAGCTCCTTCACCATCGCCTGGATCAGCGCCGCCAGCCCGATCGTGTGCTCCCAGCGCGTCTGCGCGTCCATCACGCGGATCTCGACCGTGCCGAGGTTCGGGTGCGGGCGCACGTCGTACCAGAGGTACGTGTAGTCGTCGATCACACGTGAGGCGACCATGAACTCGATCTTCTGCGCGTAGTCGTCCCAGCCGTCGTACGTCGGCGGGATCCCGACGCGCGGGAAGGCACGGAAGATCGGCGTGCGGGTCGAGGCGAGGCCGGTCGCGTCGGCGCGCCAGAAGGGCGAGTTCGCCGACAGCGCGAGCAGCACCGGCAGGTGCACGCGCATCCCGTTGGCGACGTGGATCGCCTTCTCGCGGTCGTCGAGCCCGACGTGCACGTGCTGGCCGAACAGCAGCTCCTGACGCGCCACGAAGCGCAGGTCGCTGACGAGGTCGCGGTAGCGCGGGCGCGCGACGATCCGCTGCTGCTCCCACATCGCGAACGGGTGCGTGCCGGCGGCGCCGATCGTCAGGCCTCTCGCGGCGGCCGCCGCGGCGACCTGCGCACGCAGCGCGCGCAGCTCGGCACCCGCCTCGGCCGCGTTCGGACGCGGCGAGGTCGCGATCTCCAGCACCGACTCCATCAGCTCGGGCTTGACGCGCTCGTCCTGCTGTCCCTCCAGCAGCGACTCGATCGCGTTGACGAGCTCCAGCGTCTCGGCGTCGAGGATCATCAGCTCCTCCTCGATGCCGATCGTGTAGTTGGGGCCGCTGAAGTTGGCGTCCACGGGGCGGCAGCGTAGCCGGCGTAGAGGCGGTGCAAACGGCGGCGCAGGGGTACACTCGGCCGGCGCTGGCACCCGACGAAGGACGAAAATTCATGGCTCTCGGCTACGACGGCAAGCTCTACATCCTCGCGTTCGACCACCGCGGCTCGTTCCAGAAGAAGATGTTCGGGATCGCGGGCGACCCGACGCCGGAGGAGACGGCGACGATCGCCGACGCGAAGCGGCTCGTCTACGAGGGCATGGAGCTGGCGGTCGAGCGCGGCGCCGAGGCCGGCGCGACCGGCGTCCTCGTCGACGAGCAGTTCGGCAGCGACGTGCCCGCCCGTGCGAAGGCGAAGGGCCTCAAGCTCGCGATGCCGGTCGAGAAGAGCGGCCAGGACGAGTTCGACTTCCAGTACGGCGAGGACTTCGGCGCCCACATCGAGCAGTTCGACCCGGACTTCAACAAGGTGCTCGTGCGCTACAACCCGGACGGCGACGCGGTGATGAACGAGCGCCAGCTCGGCCGCTTGAAGACGCTTGCCGACTGGCTGCACGCGAACGGCCGTCTGTTCCTGTTCGAGCTGCTGGTGCCGGCCGAGCCGGCCCAGCTCGAGGCGGTCGGCGGCGACGTCGACCGATATGACAGCGAGCTGCGCCCGGAGCTGATGCGGCGCGCGATCGAGGCGATCCAGGACTTCGGCATCGAGGTCGACATCTGGAAGATCGAGGGCGTCGACGCGCAGGCGGACGCGCAGATGCTCGCCGAGCAGACGCGTTCGGGCGAGGGCCGCGAGAACGTCGTGTGCGTGCTGCTCGGCCGCGGCGCGAGCGACGCGAAGGTCGACCACTGGCTGCGCGAGGCGGCGCCGGTCGACGGCTTCGTCGGCTTCGCGATCGGCCGCTCGATCTGGTGGGACGCGCTCAGAGGCTTCCTCGACGGGTCCGTCGCGCGCGAGGACGCAACGTCGCAGATCGCCGACAACTACCTGCGCTTCATCAAGGTCTACGAGCAGCAAGAGGTCGCCTGACTCGTTGCGAACCGAGGCTGCGGCGCGGCATGCGCGGCCGTAGCCTCGGCGCATGACCTGGCCGCGCGCGCTTCCCTGGATCGCCCTGCTGCTGCTCGCCGGCCTCGTGCTGGGCGACGTGCACGCGCCGCGCTGGCTCACGGGCGGCGACGGCACGACGCTCGCCGCCGGCGGCACCGCGTCGGCGCGCCTGGAGCGCGTGGTCGACGGCGACACGATCGTCGCCCAGGTCGCGGGGCGCGAGGAGCGAATCCGCTTCATCGGGGTCGACACGCCCGAGACGGTCAAGCCGAACACGCCGGTGCAGTGCTACGGGCCGCAGGCGCACGACCTCAACGCGCGCCTGCTGGGCGCGGCCGGCACGCCGCTGACGCTGCGCTTCGACCGCGAGCTGCGCGACCGCTACGGCCGCCTGCTCGCGTACGTCTACCGCGCCCGCGACGGGCTGTTCGTCAACGCCCGCCTGGTCGCGGCCGGCGCCGCGCGCACGCTCGAGATCGCCCCGAACACGACGTATGCGGCTCCGCTCGGCACGCTGCAGCGGCGCGCGCAGGGGGCCGCGCGCGGCCTCTGGGGCGCCTGCTGAGCCGGCGGGACGCGACTCGACGGTGCGGTGCCCGCTGGTAGGGTGTCCTGCCCTATGAAGATGCGACAGAGCCTCGCTCAGCTCGAGCAGGCCTTCTTCGAGGAGACGGCGCAGGATCGCGTCCGCCGCGAGCGACTGCGCGAGACGGCCGCTCAGCGCACCCGCCGGCGCCAGCGCGAACGGCTGCACAAGCACGGCAACTGGCGCTTCGGCTTCCTCGTGCTCTCGATCGTCGTGACCGCCGTCGTGGTGACGATCGCGATGTTCGAGACGCTGTACTACGTGATGGGCTGAGCGCCCACCTGGAGCCCGCAGGTCACTGCTCGGAGCCGATGTCGCGCAGCGCGGCGTCGACCTCGTCGCGCGCACCCTCGCCGGCCGACTCCTGCTGGATCTCCAAGTAGACCTCCTTGCGGAAGACCGGAATGTCGCGCGGCGCCTGGATGCCGATGCGGACCTTCTCACCCATGATCGCGAGGACCGAGACCTCGATGTCGTCCCCGATCATGATGCTCTGGTTGGACTTGCGCGTCAGGACCAACATTGCGCGGTCGCCTCCCTGCTGTCCATAGTGGCCGGAAGAGCGATCGGACGGTGAGGCAAGCGTTCCCGATCCCTCTTGACCAAGGATAGCCACACCCCCTGTCGCGTTGCCCATTTCCCGGCGGATCGCCGTCCGCCCAGTTTCGCTAGTCTGCCCGGCCGATGGCACGTAGATCGCTTCGCCCCCAACTGAACCAGATCCGCACGTGGGTCCGCCAGGGCCGCACGGATGCGTGGATCGCACATCAACTCGAGGTCACGACGCAGCAGATCGCGGCTTTCAAGCGCGAGAACGAGCTCGTGCCCGACGAGGCGGAGCCGAACGGCGCCGCTGTCGACTTCGATGACGAGATCGACCTGCGCGCCGAGGACGACGCGCTGATCGCCGCCGAGCTCGAGGCCGCGCAGAAGCAGCGCGAGCGGGAGGAGGCCGAGGCCGCCAAGAAGGCGGCGCGCAGACGGCCCCGCAGACCGGCCGCAGCCGAGGACGAGACCGAGGCCGAGGCTGAGGGCGACGACGAGGACAGACCCGCCCGTCGCCGCGGCCGTCGTGGCGGTCGCCGCCGCAAGCCGCACGCCGGCGGTCCGCTCGAGGGCACGTTCGACCACGGCGACGAGGGCTACGGCCTGTGGCTCGACCCGGCCGTGCAGGACGACCCCGTCTACGCCGAGCACTGGGCCGGGCATCGCCCGGTCGAGATCACGATCGAGGAGGACCAGATCGTGATTCGCCGCATCTCCGACGACGGCTGACCCGTCGCCTCGCCGCCCCGCTCGCCCGCGCCGTCTCTACGGCCGGTCGAGCGGCTGCTGCTGGTGCTCGATCTCGTCCGGCTCGCGCCGGCGACCGCCCGACCAGTCGGACGCCTCGCGCACGTAGCGCGCAAAGGCGGCGTCGCCGGCCGTCTGCGCGTCCCATGCGCGCGGGTCGTTCGGCACGGTCGCGATCGCGACGTCGAGGCACCAGTCGGTTCCGGCGCTGTACAGCTCGGCCAGCTCGCCGGTCGTGAACGGGCCGCCGAGCCGGCGGCGCAGCTCGTCGACGATGCGGTCGGCCACGCGCTCGAGCAGGCGCCGCTCGTCCGGCTCCGCACGGCTCAGGCGCCGTTGGCCGTCGCTCCAGAGCTGCAGGGCGGTGTCGACGTGCATGTGCCGCGCAGGCTACCCGCCCGCGCGCCGCAGCTAGTCGTTCGGCAGATCGCCGACGACGTAGGAGCGCTCACCCGGCTTGACCATCCCGAGGCGGCGCGCCTCGGACTGGAGGGTGCGCGGGTCGCGCAGCGCGCTCGCGCGCCGCTGCAACGCGTCGTGCTCCTGCTGAAGCTGGCGCAGCTGCGCCTGCTTGGCGTTCGACTCGTGCCACGTCGACAGCAGCGACCGAGCCGGTCCGACGTAGGCGAGCGCGACCAGCAGCAGCAGCACGAGCAGCGCCGTGCGCCCGACGCGGTCCCAGCGCACGCGCATCGCGGCGGCGCCGAGCGCGGTCGTGGCGACGGGACGGGCGGGCTGGCGACGACGACTGGCGGCGGATGCGGCGGGCGGCATTGCGACCCTTTCGCGCGCCGCCCGCGTTCTCCTTCCCGCTGTCGCGAAGAGGCGGTCAGCCTGCGCGTCTGAAGGCGCTGCGCCCCGGGAACGCGGCGTCGCCGCCGAGCGCCTGCTCGATCCGCAGGAGCTGGTTGTACTTCGCGACGCGGTCGGAGCGCGAGGGCGCGCCCGTCTTGATCTGCCCGCAGCCGGTCGCAACCGCCAGGTCGGCGATCGTGACGTCCTCGGTCTCGCCGGAGCGGTGCGACATGACGGCGCTGTAGCCGGCCGCGCGCGCCATCTTCATCGCCTCGAGCGTCTCGGTCAGCGTGCCGATCTGGTTGACCTTGACGAGGATCGAGTTGGCGACGCCCTGGTCGATGCCGCGTCTGAGGCGCTGCGGGTTCGTCACGAACAGGTCGTCGCCGACGAGCTGGACCCGCTCGCCGAGACGCTGCGTGAGCGTCGCCCAGCCGTCCCAGTCGCCCTCGTCCATCCCGTCCTCGATCGAGACGATCGGGTAGCGCGCGGCGAGGTCGGCCCAGTAGTCGGCAAGCTCGGCGGCCGACAGCGAGCGGCCCTCGTGCTGGAGCACGTAGCGGCCGCTGTCGTAGATCTCGCTGGTGGCGGGGTCGAGTGCGATCGCGACGTCCTCGCCGGGGGTGTAGCCGGCCGCCCTGATGCCGGCGATCAGGACCTCGAGCGCCGCCTCGTTCGACGCCAGGTCGGGGGCGAAGCCGCCCTCGTCGCCGACGGCGGTGCTGAGGCCGCGGTCGTGCAGCGTGCGCTTGAGGTGGTGGAAGACCTCCGTGCCGATCCGCAGGCACTCGGAGAACGAGCTCGCGCCCCACGGCACGATCATGAACTCCTGGAAGTCGACCTTGTTGTCGGCGTGCGCGCCGCCGTTGAGCACGTTCATCATCGGCACGGGCAGGACGTGCGCCGCGTCGCCGCCGAGGTAGCGCCACAGCGGCTGGCGCTCCTCCGCCGCCGCGGCGTGCGCCGCCGCCAGTGAGACGGCCAGGATCGCGTTCGCCCCGAGGCGCGACTTGCCGGGCGTGCCGTCGAGCTCGATCAGCGTGCGGTCGACCCCCGCCTGGTTCGTCGCGTCCGCGCCGCGCACGGCGGCCGCGATCTCGCCGTTGACGTTGGCGACCGCCTTCGAGACGCCCTTGCCGAGCCAGGCGTCGCCGCCGTCGCGCAGCTCGGTCGCCTCGAACTCGCCGGTCGAGGCACCGGACGGCACGGCCGCGCGCCCCCATGCGCCGGAGCGCAGGGACAGCTCGACCTCGACGGTCGGGTTGCCCCGGCTGTCGAGGATCTGGCGGGCGTGGACGTGCTCGATCTGGCTCATTCGCTCTCCTGGATGGTTGATTCCACGAGATTCGTGGATGCGACGGGTGCGATGGGTGGATGCTGGGCGCCGCTCGGTGTCGAAGCCAATGCCGGCGGCATTGGCGAGACGCCGGGTGGCGTCCAGCGCCGCCCAGCGTGCCCGTCGCGCCGCGAGATCGTGGAATCACCCATCTGAGGACGGGGACTCCGCGGTCAGGCGCCCGCGGGCGTAGTAGGCGAGTTGCTCGTCAGGCGGGAGATCCTCCCAGGCACGGCCGTCGCGTGCCGCCAACTCGACGGCGGTCTCGACGCGGCCGCGGAAGCGCTCGCTCGCCGCGCGCAGCGCCAGCTCGGGGTCGACCTTCAGCTTGCGCGCGACGTTGACGGCCGCGAACAGCACGTCGCCCAGCTCGTGGAAGCGTGCGTCGCGGGCCTCCTCGCGGTCGCCGTCGGCGACCGCCTCCAGCTCCTCCAGCTCGTCTCGTACCGACTGCAGCGGTCCTTCCACGCCCGGGAAGTCGAAGCCGCTCGACGCCGCCCGCCGCTGCACCTTGCGCGCGTGCAGCAGCGACGGCAGGTTCTCCGGCACCTCGGCGAAGACGCCCTGCTCGCGCCCGGCCTCCGTCTTCTTGATCTCGTCCCAGTTGCGCAGCACGTGCGCCGCGTCCTCGACCTCGACGTCCGAGAAGACGTGCGGGTGGCGGCGGATCAGCTTCTGGCGGCAGTGCTCGGCGACCGCGGCGAGGTCGCCGGCGCCGCGCTCCTCGAGCAGCAGCGAGAGGAAGTGGACCTGGAACAGCACGTCGCCCAGCTCGTCGCGCAGCTTGGCGTCGTCGCGCCGGTGGGCGGCGTCGGCCAGCTCGTAGGCCTCCTCGAGCGTGTGCGGGACGATCGTGCGCTCGTCCTGCTCGCGATCCCACGGGCACTCGCGCCGCAGGCGCCGGGTCAGCTCGTCGAGGCGCAGCAGCGCCTGCTGGATCTCCGGCCGGCTCGCGCTCACGCGCGGGAGCCTAGTAGGGATCGGCGAGACCCGCGTGAGTGGACGGCGGATGGGCGACCAAGCGGAGCGAGAACGCAGGGCCGCCGCAATAGCAGCGCTATGCAAGGCCCGAGGACGACGCCTCCGCGCAGTGTCGACCGCCGCCGACCGCCGCGCGGGTCTCGCCGATCCCTACCTACTTGGCCGTCGTTCTGGCGGCCGTCGTCGGCGTCGCGGCGGGCGTCGAGGTGGTTCTCGGCGTCGGCGCGTTCTTGCAGAGCTGGACGACGTAGCCGGTGCGGCAGTTCGTCTTGTCCTTCCAGCGTGTCTGGAAGTCTCTGACGTAGGTCGCCATCTTCGTCTGCTGGCCCTGCTGCTGGAGCAGCGCTCTGATCTGCGTTCTGGCGTCGGACAGCGGCGTCTGTCTCGCGGGCGTGATGCTCACGACGCGCACGACGTAGTAGCCGAACTGGCCCTTGACCGGCCCGACGATGACGCCCTTCTTGGCTCTGAAGGCCGCTTCGTCGAACGCTCTGTCCTGCTGGCCCTGGCTGACGCCGCGCAGCACGCCGCCGGTCGCCTTCGAAGCGGCGTCGGTCGAGTACTGTCTCGCCGCCGCGGCCCAGCTCGTGCCGCCCTGGACGGCGCTCTTGGCGGCGTTCGCCTGCGCCTGCGTTCTCGTCAAGATCAGCTCGACGTCGCGGCGCTCGGGCAGCGCGAACTGCGCTCTGTTTCTGTTGTAGTAGCTCTGGATCTGCGCGTCGGTGACCACCGCCGAGCTGCTCTGGATCTTTCTCGTGATCTTCGCGGCCAGCACCTGGACCTTGATGCGCTCCAGCACGTCAGCCGGCGTCATGCCCGACTGCTTGAGGAATCTCTGGTAGGCCTTCTCGCTCGGGAACGACTGTCTCTTCGTCTGCGCGAGCTGTCTCTGGACTTCGGCGTCGCTGGCGGTGACGCCCTGCTTGGCCGCTTCCTTCTCGACCCAGACGTTCTGGATCAGCGTGCTCATCGTCTGCTGGACGAGCGCTTCGTTCTGCTGTCTGCACTGCGCGCGCAGCGTGACGTCGGTCGGGGCCGGCTGGCCTCTCGCCGGTCTCGACTGGCTGCGCAGCGTCGCGACGCATCTCGTGAAGTTCGGCGGGTCGGGGATCACGACCGGCGCGCCGCCCTGGGCGGAGCCTCTGGCCGTGATCGAGGCCCACTTGTCGTAGTCCGCTCTGGTGATCGGCGTGCCGTCGATGTTCGCGACCGCGTTGCCGGGGACGCTGGTGTCGGTGCTGCCGCACGCGGCGAGCACGGTCACGGCCACAAAAAAGGCGCCCAGCGCCAGAAGGATGCGAAGTGGTGTCCTCACGAGCAGGGGCACTCTAGCGAACCTGTCGAGCTGCGTGCGTCAGTTGCGCCAATCGTTATCCAACTTTTAGCCCCCAGCGGTCGACCGACGCCCTGGAAAGCGGTTATTTGCAGGTCCTATGCGGCTTCGCGCGTGACCGCGAGCAGCACGTCGGCGGCGCGCACGACGGCCGGGAAGCGCGCGGCGGGGTCCTCGGGGACGCGCATCGAGAGCTGCGACTTGCCCGACTCGTAGAGCGCCTCCGGGATCTGCTCGCGGATCGCCTTCGCGCGCCGCGAGTCGAGCTCGATCGGCGTGACCGCGAGGCGCCCGCCGCGGAAGCTGACGGCGCGGGCGCCAGCCTCGCCGAGCTTGATGCGCGCCTGCTGGAGCAGCAGCAGGTTCTCCAGCGGCGGCGGCAGCTCGCCGAAGCGGTCACGCAGCTCGGTGCGCAGCTCGTGCAGCTCGGCGACCTCGCGCGCGCCCGCGATGCGGCGATGCACGTCGATCTTCGCCTGCTCGTAGGGGACGTAGTCGGCCGGCACGTAGGCGTCGACGTTGACGTCGAGTCTGACCGGCTCCCATTCGTCCGCCGGTCCGGCGCCATCGCCGCCAAGCTCCGCGACCGCCTCGTCGAGCATCTGCATGTACAGCTCGAAGCCGAGCGCGGCGACGTGGCCGGACTGCTCGTCGCCGAGCAGGTTGCCGGCGCCGCGCAGCTCGAGGTCGCGCATCGCGATCTTGAAGCCGGCGCCCAGCTCCGTGTAGTCGGACAGCGCGGAGAGCCGCTGCGCCGCTTCGGGGGTCAGGGCCGCGGCGGAGGGATAGAGCAGGTACGCGTACGCGCGCTCGCGACTCCGGCCCACGCGCCCGCGGATCTGGTAGAGCTGCGCGAGCCCGAAGTGGTCGGCGCGCTCGACGATCAGCGTGTTCGCCTGCGGGATGTCGATCCCCGACTCGATGATGCTCGTCGCGACGAGCACATCCGCCTCGCCGCGCAGGAACGACAGCATCCGCTCCTCCAGCGCATGCTCGTCGAGCTGGCCGTGCGCGACGACGAAGCGCGCCTGCGGCACGAGCCCGCGCAGCCGCTCGGCCGTCTCGTCGATCGTCTCGACGCGGTTGTGCAGGAAGAACGCCTGGCCTCTGCGCGCCAGCTCGCGCTCGATCGCCGCCTTCACGAGCTGCTCGTCGTACTCGCCGACGTACGTCTTGACCGGGCGGCGGCCCTCCGGCGGCGTCTCGATCACGCTCAGGTCGCGGATGCCGGCGATCGACATCTGCAACGTGCGCGGGATCGGCGTCGCGCTCATCGCGAGGACGTCGACCTTCAGCTTGAGCTGGCGCAGCAGCTCCTTCTGCTTGACGCCGAAGCGCTGCTCCTCGTCGACGATCAGCAGCCCGAGGTCTCTCGCGCGCACGTCGCGGGACAGCAGCCGGTGGGTGCCGATCAGGATGTCGACCTTCCCCTCGCCGAACGCCTTGATCGCCGCTCTCTGCTCGGCCGCCGGGCGGAAGCGGCTGACGTGCTCGATCGTGAAGGGGAAGTCCTTCAGGCGCTCCTTGAAGGTGCCGTAGTGCTGCTGGGCGAGGATCGTCGTCGGCACCAGCACCATCACCTGTCTGCCGTCGGCCGCGGCCTTGAAGGCGGCGCGCAGCGCGACCTCCGTCTTGCCGTAGCCGACGTCGCCGCAGACGAGGCGGTCCATCGGGCGGGCGGTCTCCATGTCGGCCTTGACCTGCTCGATCGCCTCGCGCTGGTCGGGCGTCTCGCGGTAGGGCCAGGCGTCCTCGAAGTCGCGCTGCCAGTCGCCGTCGGGCGGGAACGCGTGGCCCTCGCGGCGGCGGCGCTCGGCGTAGAGGTTGAGCAGCTCGCCGGCCAGCTCCTGCGCCGCCTTGCGCGCGCGCGACTTGATCGTCTCCCAGCGGGTGCCGCCGAGCTTGGAGAGCGGCGGGTGCGCGCCGTCGGCGCCGACGTAGCGGCTGATCTTCGCGAACTGGTCGACCGGCAGGAAGACCTTGTCGGTGCCGGCGTACTCCAGCTCCAGGTAGTCGCGCGTGACGCCCGCGACGGTCTTCGTGTCGAAGCCGGCGAAGCGCGCGAGGCCGTGGTCCTCGTGCACGACGATGTCGCCGGTGCGCAGGTCGGTGAAGGAGCGCAGCGCGCCGCGACGGCGGCCGCCTGCCGCGACGCCCCCGGTGCGCGCGGCGCGGCGGCGGAACAGCCGGTGCTCGGGGATCACCGCGAGTCTGAAGCCGGGCGCGACGAAGCCGTCGCGCAGGCGCGCCTCGGCGAACGCGAGGTCCGCTCCCTGCGGTGCCGAGCCGTCGACCCAGCGGACCTTCAGGCGCCCGAGGTTGTAGGCGGCGCGCTCGCCCTCCCCCCTCGCGCCGAACGCGACGATCGTGCGGTAGCCGGAGCGCACGAGCTTCTCCAGCTCCGGCTCGGCGTCTCTGACGCTGCGCGCCGCGACGTCGGCCGCCTGGCCGCGGAACTGGAACGGCTGGTCCTGGTCGATCGCGGAGAGGTGCACGCGCGCGCGCGTCTCGAGCGCGGTCTCGATCGCGCCGGGCGCGATGTAGAGGTGGTGCGCGTCCTCGTCGTGGAAGGCGTTGCAGACATCCGTCCAGTGGTCGACGAGCGCGGGCGCGATCTCCTCCTCGGCGGCGATCAGCACGGCCGCGTCGGGCACGAGGTCGAGCATCGCGTGGAAGTCGTGGACGGGCAGCAGCTCGGCGACGTCGCGACGCTCGCCGGGGTCGTCGCCGATCGCGGCGGCCTCGGCCAGCTCGCGGTGCTCGGCCGCCAGCTCGGCCGCCGGCGCGATCTCGACCCGCTCGACGTCGCCGAGCGAGCGTTGCGTGAAGGTCGAGAACCAGCGCAGCGACTCGATCTCGATGTCGAACAGGTCGACGCGGATCGCGTGGTCCTCGGTCGCGGGGAAGACGTCGAGCAGGCCGCCGCGGATCGCGAACTGGCCGCGGTCCTCGACCTGCTCGACGCGCTCGTAGCCGGCGGCGACCAGCTCGACGGCGACCTCGTCGAGGTCGAGCAGGTCGCCTCTTCTGAGCGTGAAGCCGTGCGGGCGAAGTCGCGGGTCCGGGACCTTCTCCGACAGCGCGACGGCGGAGACGACGACGACCGGCGCGCCGTGCTCGCCGCCGCTCGTGTCCGCGTCGAGCAGCGCGTCGAGCGCCGCGACGCGCAGGCCGACGAGGTGCGCCGGCGGCGCGAGGTGGGACTCGTAGGTGACGCCGCGGCTCGGGTAGAAGCGGACCGCGCGAGGCGCCAGCCAGGTGCGGAGGTCGGCCGCGAGGTCGCGCGCGTGGCGGTCGTCGCCGGCGACGACGAGCAGCGGCGTCGCCGGATCCTCGTTGGCGATCGCGGCGATGACGTACGGCTTGAGCGAGGCGCTGGCGAACGCACGCCCGCCCCGGCTGGCGAGCGCGGCGGTGGCCGGGTCGTCGGCGGCGTATGCGAGGAGGGCGCTGAGCACGGGAGAGGGCACGCAGAACGGCCGCGCAAGGCGTTGCGCGGCCTCCTTCGAGTCTACGCGGCGGCGCTCCGGTCGAGCGTGCGGGTGGCCGGCGGCCGCTGTGGGCATCGAGGGGACGGGCACGCACTGGAAATACGAATGTCACTTTGCCCCCCTATAGGGAGGGAAAAGATGCAGTGGTCCGAGCGGGCGACCGCAAGCGCGCAATCGGACGCGCGGAACGCGCAGAGGGAGCGCAGAGACGGCGGCGCCACCGCTCCCTCCCCCTCGTGGCCGACCGGCAAACGCGGCGCACCCCCGCGGGACGCCCGCGCGGAGCTCAGGCGAGCGAGCGCCGCCCCAGGACGATCGACTCGGCCACGTCGGCGGCGTCCTCGACGAGGGCGCGCACGTCGGCCGCGGGCTCGCGGAAGCGGCCGAGGACGTAGGCGGCGACCCGGTCGGGGTCGGTCGTGGGCGGGCGGTCCACGCCGATCCGCACGCGCGCGAAGTCAGCCGAGCCCAACTCGCGCTTCAAGGACTTCAGCCCGTTGTGGCCGGCCAGCCCGCCGCCGAGGCGCGCGCGGATGTCGCCGAACGGCAGGTCGATCTCGTCGTGCAGGACGAGCACGCGCTCGAGCGGGACTCTGAGCGCACCGCGCGCCGGCCCGGCCGAGCGGCCGGCCTCGTTCATGTACGTCTGCGGCAGCAGCACCGCGACGTGCGGGCGCTCTGCGCCGACGTCCGGCGCGCCGACGCGGCCATCGGTCAGCAGGCCCGCGTACTTCTTCTTCGCGCGCGGAAGGCCCCAGCGCGCCGCGAGCAGGTTCGCGACCTCGAAGCCGACGTTGTGGCGCGTGCCGGCGTACTCCGCGCCCGGGTTGCCGAGCCCGACGATCAGCCAGTCCACGCGCGCCGCTCCGGGCAGGCGCACGGCGCGGTGCCGCTACTCGCCGCCCTCGGAGGACTCGCCGTCGCCGGCGGCCTCGGACTCCGCGGCGGCCTCGCCGACGACCTCGGTCTCCGTCTCGATCTCGTCGCTCGGTTCGGTCGAGAGCCGCGGCGGGGTGACCGTCGCGACGACCGTCTCGGCGTCGTCGAGCAGCTCCACGCCCTCGGGCGCGGTGACCGCGTCGAGCGTGATCGTGTCGCCGATCTGGGCGGCCGACACGTCCAGCTCGATCGTGTCGGGGATCGCCGTCGGCAGCGCCTCGATGTTGAGCTCGCGCGTGACCTGCTCGAGCACGCCGCCGGCCTTCACGCCGGGAGCGTCGTCGGCGCCGGTCAGCTCCAGCACGACGACGGCGCCGATCTTCTGTCTGAGGTCGACGCGCAGCAGGTCGACGTGCAGCGTGTCGCCGGTGACCGGGTGGCGCTGCTGGTCCTTGAGCACGACGGGCGTCTCGCCGCCGCCGTCCACGGTGAGCGAGATCACGGCGCCGCCGTGGGCGAGCGCCTGGCGGAGCGTGCGCGCGTCAACCTCGAAGGCGATCGGCTCGCCCTCCCCGCCGTAGACGACGCCGGGCACGAGCCCGGAGCGGCGCAGGCGGCGGTTGGCGCGGGACCCCTCGACGGTGCGGGGGGAGACGGTGAGCGTTGTGGTGTCGTCGGCCATGAGCGGCGAGGGAGCTTAGCGCAATTCGTGCGCAGCCCTGCGTGTGACGCTACGCTGAGCTCATGGGAGACGAGACACTTCTCGTCGCACTGCTGGGCGGTCTCCATCTGCTCGGCTTCGGCTTCGCCGCTGTGCTGCTGCTCCCGCTGTTGCGCGACGAACGGATCGTCCCAGCGCGCCGCGGCGAGGACGAGGACGAAGGCGGCGGCGGCAACGACCGCGTCGGGCCGACGCCGCGCCCCGGCCCGCGCGGCGGCGGCATCCCGCTGCCGGACGCGGTGCCCGCGCGCGTGCGCCTGCGCGAGCCCGCCCGCCTCGCCGACCTCCTGCCCGCGCCGCGCCGTCGTCGCGAGCATGCGCCCGCGCCGCTGCCGACGCGCACGCCGGCGCGGACGCGTTAGCGGCCGGCCCGCAGCGGCACGTACTGGCGCACCTTCGCCTGCCCGTCGGCGAGCGTCGCGAACGCCGGCTTGCGCGACCAGTCGAGCCGCACGAGCCCCTTCTGGTGCAGCGGCGGCGCACCCCACGGGTTGCCGCCGCCCCAGAACGGCCGCACGCGGAACTCCTGCAGCGCCCAGTAGACGCTGCCGGTGAGCCACGGCTTGCTCGCGAACACGCCGAGGTGGAAGCGCACGAAGTCCTCCTGGAAGGCGTAGGTGCCCTTCTCCTCCACCGGGCCGTCGCGGTTGGCCTCGGCGCCGTACTCGGTCACCGCGATCGCCTTGTGCGGGTAGCAGCGGCGCAGCGCGTCGAGGAAGCCGGAGAGCTGGTCGCGGTCGGCGATGTTCCCGCCGAAGCCGGTGTACCAGCCGAAGTAGTCGTTCATGCCGAGCAGCTCGATCGGCGCGTAGGCGGCCTGGCACGGCGTCTCGGGATGGCCGGCGAACGCGAGCGCGACCGGTCGCGTCGGGTCGAGCTGCTTCGCCAGCGCGGCGGCCGCTCTGAGGTACGACGCCTGGTTGCGCCCGGCGGCGCTCGCCATCTCGTTGCCGACCGACCAGGCCGCGACCGACGGGTGGTTGCGGTTGGCGAGGATGTTCGCTCTGAGCTGGTCGAGCGCGACGGTGCGGAACAGCGGGCGTCCGAGGTCCGCCTCGGGGAGCTGGTACGTCGCCGGGATCTCCGACCACAGCAGGATGCCGTTCTGGTCGGCGAGGTCCTGGAAGTCCGGGTCGAGCGGGTAGTGGGCGCGCAGGAAGGTCGAGTGCGATGCCTTCAGCAGCGCGATCACGCGCAGGCGGTCGGCGTGGCTCATCACCGGTCCGTTGCTCAACGTGTCCTCGTGCAGCGCCACGCCGCGGAAGTGCACGACCGTGTTGCCGTTGAGGATCAGCCGGCCGCTGCGGTCGACCGCGAGCGTGCGAATCCCCGCCCGCAGCGAGTAGCCGGCGGCGGGCGTGGCTCTCGCTCTGCCGGTCGCCGCGCTCGCGGCGAGCCGCACGCCGTAGAGGCTCGGGTGCGCCGGCGACCACAGCTTCGGACGCTTCACCACGAGCTGCCCGGCGAAGGTCGCGGTCGCGCGCGCGGGGATCGCCTGCGTGCCGAGCGCGACGGGCGCTCTGCCGAAGCGTGCGGTCAGCCGCACGCGCTGGGTGGCGTGCGAGAGGTTGCGCACGTTCGCGCGCAGCGTCACGGTCGCCGCGCAGCGCGGGCAACGCAGCTGCGGCTGCACCTGCACCTGCTCGACGTCGACGCGGTCGACCGCCCGCAGTGAGACCTCGCGCAGGATCCCGCCGTAGTTCCACCAGCCGCCGGGCGGCGCCGGCTGCTCGCCGGGCGCGCCGCTCGGGTCGCTCGACGGGCGGCGGTTGTCGACCCGCACGACGAGCCGGTTGACGCCGCTCCGCACGACGTTCGGGAGGTCGAGCTCGAACGGCACGTAGCCGCTCACGTGGTCGCCCAGCCGGCGGCCGTTGAGCCATACGGTCGCGCGGTAGTTGACCGACTCGAAGCGCGCGATCCAGACGAGCGTCCGCTTGCGCGAGGGCAGGCGGAAGTCCTTGCGGTACCAGGCGACCGAGCCGAGGAAGCTCGCCTGGCTCTCGTCGCCGGCGTTCCAGGCGCTGGGGACGGTGGTCGCCGTCCAGCCGGCGGTCGAGCGCTGGGCGTAGAGCCGTTGCGCGAGGCCCGCGTCGGCCGGGTCGAGGCGCATCAGCCAGCTGCCACCGAGCAAGTAGCGGCCGTCCTGACCCTCGATCGCGTGCGGTCTCGCGCTCGGCGTCTCGGCGACGTACGGGGCGGCCGTGCCGCCGGGCACGCTCGCCGCGCGCGCGGACGCCGGCACGGCGAGGGCGAGCACGACGAGGGTGAGGAACGGCAGACGGCGACGGCGCATCCCTGCGGCAGGGTACGACAGGGCCGGGACGGGCGGCCGGTCAGGAGGCTGACGGGCAGGCGGACTGATGGCCGATCGGCCGGCTCAGCGCACGCAGCAGGACCGACAGGCCGCCGATCACGTCGCCGCCGCGACGGACGGACACGCACTGGACGACAGTCTCGCGCGA
This sequence comes from Actinomycetota bacterium, assembly GCA_018268595.1. Lineage (GTDB taxonomy): Bacteria > Actinomycetota > Thermoleophilia > Solirubrobacterales > Solirubrobacteraceae > Conexibacter. Next base: position 127,368 of record JAFDWH010000001.1, read on the forward strand.
CGGCGTCTTCCACACCACGCGCGCGACGCCGCTCGTGCCGCCGAGCGAGAAGCTCGTGGAGGCGTCGAGCCGCACCAGCTCGACGCGCCCCGGCGCGCGCAGCCCGGCGGCGTTCGCGCGGGCGCTCGCGACGCAGTCCGGGCGCCGCGCGCAGCCGTCGATGCGCGCGACCATCGCGGGCGCGTCGCCGCGCGCCTGGGCCTCGATCAGCGCGACGATCGCCGAGCGCTCCGCGCCGTTCGCGTTGAGCACGCGCGCGAGGCCGACGCTGACGGCGAGGAAGGCGACCAGCGCCAGCGCGAGCAGGAGGATCCGCACGGAGCGCCGCATCGCGGCGGGATCATCGCCGATCGCCCGGCGCGTCAGTGCAGCGGCGGCGACGGCGGCTCGTCGCCGCTCAGCTCGAGGAAGCGTTCGACCGACGCCTCCTGGCGCTCGAGCTGCTGCGCCAGCTCGTGCGCGTGCTCGGCGACCAGCTCCTCGAACTCGGCGAGGCAGCGCTCGGGGTCGTCCGGCAGTGGATAGATGCGCGCGAGGTCCTGCTGCGCGCAGGCGATCCCCAGCGGCGGCTTGCCCGCGGCGAGCGTGCGCGCGCCGCAGACGGGCGCGACGACGAGCCGGCGCTCGGGCGCGACGAGCGCGACCGGCAGCAGCCGGTGCGCCGGCAGCGGCGTGCGCAGCTGGAGCGAGCGCACGACCGCGACGTCGCCTTCCGCCAAGGCTTCGAGCGGCTCGCGCCAGACGCCGAGGACCGTGTCGGCGCCGACGAGCGCCTCGCGCAGCGACGCCGCCTGCTCGGCGTAGAGCTGCGCGGCCTCGTCGCGGTCGCTCGCGTCGCCGAGGTCGAGGTCGCACGGGACGCGCAGCAGCTCGCGCGCGGCGATCGTCTCCCCCGCGCCGCGATGGCCGCGCGCGACGTACGTCTGGATCGTGCCGAGGTCGCGGCGACCGTGGAAGACGACCGTCACGGCCTCGCTGACCGGCAGCCCGTCGACCGCGAGCGAGACGGCAGCCGCGTCGGAGGCGTCGAGCAGCGCCCGGCGCAGCAGCTCCTCGGCCGCGTCGTCGTCGCCGATGCGCTCGCGCTCGCTCATCTCCCTCGGGAGATTTTCCCGCGCCTGGCAAGCGCATGCGCGGGGGCGCGCGGGGTAGGCTCCCGGGCGATGAAGCTCCTCTACAAGCCGTTCGGGCTGCTCGCCGGAATCGTCAGCGGCCTGCTCGCGCGCCGCCTCTTCACCGTCGTGTGGGGCGCGATCGACGACGAGGAGCCGCCGGAGGCGAAGACCGAGCGCGCGAGCTGGCCGAGAGTGCTGGCCGCCGCCGCGATCCAGGGCGCCGTCTTCTCGGGGACGCGCGCCGCCGTCGACCGCGTCGGGGCGAGAACCTTCCAGCACCTGTTCGGCGTCTGGCCGGGCGAGCGCAAGCCGGACAAGGCGTAGTGCGCGGGCGCGTCGGGGCTGACCGACGCACGACCCAGCGCCGACTGACACGCCTGATTTTGGTATGGATAGGCGATGGCCAGTCGCTCCCACCGGGGGAGACGAGCGGCGGTCACGGCGATATCGGGGGGCGGCCGACCCGCAGCGCTGCTTGCCAGCCGAGCGGGGCGTGCCGCAACGGCCCATCCGCACCGCGCCGCCGCCGGACTCTTCGCGCTGCTCGTACTCGTTTATCTGTGGCCGGCGCTCGTCGGCGGCGGGCTGCTGTCGCCGACGGCGCTGCTCTACACGCAGCCCCCGTTCCAGGCGGCCGCGCGCAGAGGCGTCGAACACTGGATCAATGGCGACCTTGGCGATGTCCCATTCGCGTACTACCCGTGGGATGCGCTCGCGCGCAGACTGATCCGCGCAGGGACGTTCCCGGCCTGGAACCCATACGCGTTTGCTGGCACGCCGCTCTTCGCCAACTCGCAGATCGGATGGCTCTCGCCGTTCAGCCTCCCTCTCTGGCTGCTGCCGCTGAACTACGGCCTCGGAGTTGCCGCCGCGCTCAAACTGTGGTTCGCCGGCTTCGGCACATACCTGCTCGCACGCGAGCTGCGACTCGGGTTCTGGCCCGCGATGACGGCCGGCACCGCCTTCGCGCTTTGCTCGTTCAACATAGTGTGGCTCAGCTATGGGGTGTTCGTGTCGGTGGCGGCGCTGCTGCCCTGGGCGTTGTGGCTGGTCGAGCGGATCGTGCAGCGTGGCGAGCCGGCCTACGGGCTCGCCCTGGCGGGCGTGGTCGCGTGCGCGCTGGCGGGCGGCCACCCTGGCACGGAGGTCCACGCGCTCGCGGCGACGGTGCTGTACGGGCTCGTGCGCGTCGCGACGATCCGCGACGCGGACCGGCGGGACCGGTTGGCGCGGTTCGCGCTCGTCGCAGGCGGAATCGCCGTCGGTGCGCTTGTGACCGCGGTCGTCCTCCTGCCCGCACAGCAGGCAGCGGTTGGGACGGTCGGCGCGGCCGCGCGCGCAAACGGGTCACCGGGTTTCGGCGGCTCGAGGATGCCGGCCGGGGTGCTGCGCACGGCGCTGTTCCCCGATTGGTGGGGACGGCCGAGCGAGGGAGTGGTCGCGGGGCCGGTGTTCGTCGGTTATCGCGAGCGGACGTTCTACGCCGGCGTCGCGACGCTCTTGCTCGCCGCCGTCGCGCTCGCAACGCGGGGTGGTTGGCGGCGCAAAGCGCCCTTCGCACTGCTCGGTGCTCTGGGGTTGGCGATCGCGTTGCGGCTCCCGGGCATGTATCAGCTCGCCATCCACGCGCCCGGCTTCGATCGCGTTCAGAATTCCCGCGTCTACCTGTGGTTCCTGCTTGCGATCGCCGTGCTCGCCGGCTTCGGCCTCGAGCAGGTACTGCAGCGCGGCGCGCAACTCGGCCGGGTTTGGCTCGTACCGGTCGCGGGGTTGCTCGCCGCCGTCGTGGCGGTCGTAGCGATCTCACCACATCCCGACGCGTGGTCGCTGGCACTCAGCCGCTTCGTCCGGCGATCACGCTCTGCCGACCTCGGCGCATTGGCACTGGCGAGTGTGCTGTGGTGGCTGCTGTTCGCAGTCGCATTCGCAGCGCTCCTCTTGCTGGTGCGTCGGCGACCCGCCCTGCGGAACCTCGCAGCGGCGGCGGTGACGCTTCTCGTCGCGCTTGACTTGCTTCACTTCGCACACGGCTTCCAGCCGATCGGACCGGTGTCGGCCGTGGTCCCCCCGCCCACTCCGGCAATCACCTATCTCGAGCGCCACCGCGACGCTGGACGCATAGCGGGCATCGAAGCGATGAACGCCGACTGGGGCACCCTCTACGGGCTGCGCGACGTGCGTGGCTCGGACGCGCCGCTCCCGACCGAGCGCTTCTTCCGACTCTGGCGGCTGATGGATCCGGTCGCAGACCCGTACTCCCTAGCCCACTTCACCGCGCTGTCCCCACGTGTCCTCGGGCTGCTCGGCGCGCGCTACCTGCTGCTGCCTCCAGGAGTGCAGGTGGCGGGAGCGGTCTCCGCGGTCTACCAGGGTCCCGACGCAACCGTCTACGAGAACCGGCTCGTTGCACCACGAGCGTTCGTGGCGAGCGCCGTGCGCCCCGTGTCCGGCGGCGATGACGAGTTGGCCGCGATCGGGGAAGCGGGCTTTGATCCGCGGCGCGACGCAACCGTGCGTACGGACGAGGCCACGGGCCCGATGCCGACCGGAAGTCACGGAACCGCACGCGTCGTGGCGGAAGCGAATGCCTCGGTCGTACTTCACGCCACGCTCGCACAACGCGGCCTTGTGGTGCTCGATGACACCTGGGCACCGGGCTGGTCTGTCGAGGTGGATGGAACAGCCGCACGTACGATCCCTGCGAGCTCAGTTCTGCGAGGTGTCGTGGTCACCGCAGGACACCACCAGATTGTCTGGCGCTATCGCGTCCCCGGGCTGCGGCTGGGCATGGCGCTGAGCATGGTGGGGCTGCTCGCAGCGGCCGTGTGGGGAAGCGCGCTCGTGGCGCGCTCGCGGCGAGCGCGCCGGCGCTGACCCGCCGGCGCCCGACCGACTTTCTGGTAGGAATCGACCATGGTCAGTCGCTCCCTCAGGGGGAGACGGGCGACGGCCGCATCCGCAGCGCGAGGGGGAGCAAGGCTGCACACGCTCCGCCGCAGCCGTGTCGCGCGCGCGTTGGTCGCCCACGAGCACCGCACCGCCGCCGGCCTCTTCGCGCTGCTCGTGCTCGCGTACCTGTGGCCGGCGCTGCTGCCCGGCCATGCGCTCGCGCCGACCGCGCTGTTGCAGCTCGAAGTGCCGTGGGCGGCGAGCGCACCGGCGGGCGCCGCCCACTACGTCAACGGCGACCTCGCCGACGTGCCGCTGTCCTACTACCCATGGACGGTGCTGGCGCGCGCGTTCGTGCACGCCGGCACGTTCCCCGCCTGGAACCCCTACGCGTTCGGCGGCACGCCGCTGTTCGCGAACCTGCAGATGGCGTGGGCGAGCCCGTTCAGCGTTCCGCTGTGGCTGCTGCCGCTGCCGTACGCGTTCGGGGTGGCGGCCGCGCTCAAGCTGTGGGTGGCCGCTTTCGGGACCTACCTGCTCGTGCGCGAGCTGCGGCTCGGCTTCTGGGCCGGCGTCGTGTCCGGCGTCAGCTTCGCGCTGTGCGCGTTCGACGTCGTGTGGCTCAGCCACGGCGTGTTCGTGTCGGTCGCCGCGTTGCTGCCGTGGTCGATCTGGCTGACGGAGCGGGTCGTGCGGCGCGGCCGTGGGACGGACGGGCTCGGACTGGCGCTGGTCGTCGCGATCGCGCTGACGGGCGGGCATCCCGGGACGCAGGCGCACCTGCTGGCGGCGACGGCGCTGTACGCGCTGGTGCGCGTCGCGCTCGGCGCCGGCGGTGGCGCCGGCGGGCGCTCGGCGCGGGCGCGGCTGGCGCGGCTCGGGCTCGTCGGCGCAGCGCTGCTCGTCGGCGCGCTGGTGACGGCGGTGCTGCTGCTGCCGGGCGAGCAGGCGGCGCAGGGCACCGTCGGCGCGCTCGCGCGCCGGCACGGCAGCCCGGGCTTCTTCAGCTCGACGCTCACGCCCGGCGCGCTGCGCAGCGCGCTGTTCCCGGACTGGTGGGGCCGCCCGAGCGAGCGCTTCACGGGCGGGCCGGCGGCGTATCGGGAGCGGACCTTCTACGCCGGCGCGGTCGCGCTCGTGCTCGCCGCCCTGGCGCTCGCCGCGCGCGGCGGTTGGCGGCGCAAGGCGCCGTTCGCGCTGCTCGGCGTGCTCGGCGCCGCCGTCGCACTGCGCACGCCCGGCCTGTGGGACCTCGTGATCCGCCTGCCCGTCTTCGAATGGATCCAGAACGGGCGCGCACTGCTGCTGTTCATGTTCGCCGTCGCGGTGCTGGCCGGCTTCGGCGTGCAGGCGCTGGTGGACGCGACCGTGCCGCGGCAACGGGTCCTCGCGGTGCTGGCGGTCGCGCTGCTCGCCGGCCTCGTCGGGATCGCGTCGCTGCCGCCTGGCGGCGACGCGCTCGGCGGCGCGCTGGCGGAGATGGTGCGGCGCGGGCGCGCGGCCTCCACGCCCGCGGCCGTGGCGCTGGCGAGCGTCGGCTGGTGGCTCGTGCTGGCGGGCGCAACCGGCGCCGTCGCGCTCGCGGCCGTCCGGCATGCCGAACGGCGCCGGTTGCTCGGCGGCGCGCTCGCGCTGCTCGCCGCGCTCGACATGCTGCACTTCGCGCACGCCTTCCAGCCGATGGGCCCAACGCGCACGATCGTGCCCGGACGGACGCCGGCGATCGCGTTCCTCCAGCGGCACGCGGGCGACGGGCGGATAGCCGGCGTCGCGGCCCGGCCGGAGGACTGGACGCTGCCGGCCGACTGGTCGGCGACGTACGGGCTGCGGGACATACGCGGCTACGACCAGCCGTATCCGACGCAGCGCTACTTCCGCCTCTGGAGAGTGCTCGACCCGACCTCCGTCACGCCCTACCAGCTCGCGTCGCTCTCGCCCGGCGCGGCGAGGGTGCTCGGCGTGCTCGGCGCGCGCTACCTGGTCGCGCCGCCGCGGACGCAGCTCGGGCTGCCGCATTTGGACGTCGCCTACGACGGGCGCGACGCGCGCGTCTTCGCCAACGAGCTTGCGATGCCGCGCGCGATCGTCGCGCGGCGGGTGCACGTCGCGAGCGACGAGGACGGCGAGGCGGCCGCGATCGGGGCGGCGTCGTTCGACCCGCGCCGCGACGCGGTCGTGCGTCGCGAGCAGATGCCGCGCGCGGCGGGCGCGCTGGGCGCGGGCGGCGGCAGCGTGCGCGTCGTCGCCGAGCGGAACGCGCGCGTGACGCTGCGGGCGACGCTGCCGCGGGCCGGGCTCGTCGTGCTCGGCGACCAGTGGGCGCCGGGCTGGCGCGTCGCGGTCGACGGCCGCCCCGCGCGCGCTGTGCAGGCCGACATGCTGCTGCGCGGCGTCGTCGTGCCGGCGGGCGCGCACGAGATCGTGTGGAGCTACCGCGTGCCGGGGCTGCGGGCGGGCGCGGCGCTGAGCGCGCTCGGACTGCTCGCCGCGCTCGCGTGGGCGGCGGCGCTGGCGCTGCGGGCTAGCAGCCGCCGCGCAGCACGAAGCCGCGCCCTCTGAGCTCTGCGACCTGGTCCTCGAAGGTCGCGAAGTCGCGCCGCAGCAGCGCGTCGAGCGGGCGCCCGACGGGGCCGCGGACGCGCACCCAGCGGCGCAGCACCGCGGCGCCGACCTGCTCCTCCGCCTCCGCCAACAGGTCGAGCAGGATCCCCAGCTCGGGCCGGTGGTCGAGCTGGCCCGACAGGAGCTCGAGCGGGTCCGCGGCGAGCGCCGTGCACAGCTCCTCCTCGGTGAGGCCGAGCAGGTCCATCAGGCGGGCGGCGCGGTCGGCGGCGTGCGCCATCGCGAGCGGCGGCTCAGAACAGCTGGTTCTCGCCGCGGAAGACCTCGGACACCGAGCCGTCCGTGAAGATCTGGCGGATCGAGCTGGTCAGCAGCTCCGCGCACGGCAGCACGGTGATGTTGTCCGGCGCGCCGTCGCGCAGCGGGATCGTGTCGGTCACGACGATCTCGTCGAACGCCGCCGCCGCGAGGTTCTCCCACGCGTTGCCGGAGAAGACGGCGTGCGTCGCGGCCGCCAGCACGCGCGTCGCGCCCGCGTCGCGGACCGTCTGGGCGGCCGCCTTCAAGGTTCCCGCCGTGTCGATGATGTCGTCGACGATCACCGCCGTCTTGCCCTTCACGTCGCCGATCACGTAGCCGATCTCGGCGACCTGCTGGGCGGGGCGCTCCTTGTTGAGGATCGCCAGCTCGGCGCCGATGTGGGCGGCGAACTTCTTGTTCAGCTTCACGCGCCCGGCGTCCGGCGAGACGACCACGAGGTCCTCGAGGCCCTGGTCGGCGAAGTACTTCTCCAGCATGAACATCGCCGTCATGTGGTCGCACGGCTTCTGGAAGAAGCCCTGGATCTGGCCGGAGTGGAGGTCCATCGTGAGGATGCGGTCGATACCGGCGGTCTCCAGCATGCGCGCAACCAGGCGGGCGCTGATCGGCTCGCGCGGCGCGGACTTCTTGTCCTGGCGCGAGTAGCCGTACCACGGGCAGACGGCGATCACGCGGTGCGCCGAGCCGCCGACGGCCGCGTCGACCATCTCCAGCAGCTCCATCAGCGCGTCGTTCGCCGACAGGCCCATGCGCGGGTTGCCGCAGATCGGCTGCACGATGAAGATGTCGGCGCCGCGGATCGACTCGTCGTAGCGGCAGTAGACCTCGCCGTTGGAGAAGGTCTTGAGCGTCACTCCGCCGAGATCGATCCCGAGCTTGCCGGCGATGTCGTTCGCGAGCGCCGGATGGGCGCGACCGCTGAACAGCATGAGGCGCTTGTCGTAGCCGATGTCCAACTGGGTGCTCAGACGCTCCTGCGGCTCGGCGGCGCTCATCTCGGGTGCGAGTGTACGCCTAGGGGGCGACGAGACCGGGCTCATCTGTCGGCGCGCTCCCTCAGCCGCTCGTCGTAGCCCTCGAGGTTCCGCTGGCGCGCACGCGCGATCCCCAGCGCGCCGTCGGGGACCTCGTCCGTGATGACCGAGCCGGCGCCGATCCACGCGTCGTCGCCGACGGTGACGGGGGCGACGAGCGACGTGTGCACGCCGCCGTGGACGTTGGCCCCGATCGTCGTGCGGTGCTTCTCGCGCCCGTCGTAGTTGGCGGTGATCGTGCTGGCGCCGAGGTTCGTGCCGGCGCCGACGTCGGCGTCGCCGACGTACGAGAGGTGCGGCACCTTCGCGCCCTCGCCGATGTCGGAGTTCTTGATCTCGACGAACGTGCCGGCCTTGCTGCGCTCGCGCAGCAGCGCGTTCGGCCGCAGGTAGGCGAACGGGCCGACCGACGCGCCGTCGCGCACCTCGGCGCCGGTCGCGTAGGAGTGCGGGATGCGCACGCCGGCGCCGAGCGTCGTGTCGACGAGGGTGGTGAGCGGGCCGACCTCGCACCCGGGGCCGATGCGGGTGGCGCCTTGGATGCTCGTGAACGGGTGGACGGTCGTGTCCGCGTCGATCTCGACGTCGGCGTCGATCACGGTCGAGCCGGGGTCGACGATCGTGACGCCGGCCGCCATGTGACGCGCGTGGATGCGCTGCTGGGCGAGCGCGCGGACCTTCGCGAGGTCGCCGCGGTCGTTGATGCCGAGCGCGAGCGTCGGGTCGTCGACGACGTGCGCGGCGACGACCTTGTCCTGTGAGCGCAGGATCGGCAGCACGTCGGGCAGGTACAGCTCGCCCTGCGCGTTGTCGGCTCTGACCTGCTGAAGCGCGTCGAGCAGGTCGCCGCCGGCGAACGCGTAGACGCCGCCGTTGACCTCGCGGATCTCCAGCTCGCCGGGGGTCGCGTCGCCCGGCTTCTTCGTCTCGACGACGCGCTCGACGGCGCCGTCCGGGCCGCGCACGACGCGCCCGTAGCCGGACGGGTCGTCGAGCACCATCGTCAGCATCGTGGCGCTCGCTCTGTGGCCCGCATGGGCCTGCGCGAGCGCGCGCAGCGCTTCGCCGGTCATCAGCGGCACGTCACCGCAGATCACGAGGACCGGAGCGTCGCGCTCGACGTGCTCGCGCGCGCTGGCGACGGCGTCGGCGGTGCCGCGCGCCTCCTGCTGGACGGCCAGGACGACAGTCGGGTCGTCGAGCTGCGCGACCGCCGGCTCGAGCGCCCGGTCGGGGCCGCCGACGACGACGACCCTCTGCGCGCCGGCGGCGCGCGCCGCCGCGATCGACCACGCGATCACGGGGCGACCGCACAGCGGGTGCAGCAGCTTGGGCGTCGCGGAGCGCATGCGCGTTCCCTGCCCCGCGGCGAGGATGACGACGACCGGCGCGGCCACGCGCGCATGGTAGCCGCGCGCGGCGCATCCCGCCTCGCCGGCCGGCCGCCGGGCCGCCGCCGACCCGCCGAGCGCGCTTGGCGCGGCCCCTAGAATCGACCGCACCCGTTGGGGGGTCGTCTAATGGCAAGACTCCGGCCTTTGGAGCCGGCTATCCGGGTTCGAGTCCCGGCCCCCCAGTCGCCCGGACGCTTAAGCCGTCCCACAGCAGCAGGCCGAAGCCGAGGGACGCGGCCTCGTCGCGTGCTCGAAGACGAACCTTCGTTCACCGCCCGCCGCCCGTCAGCGCCAGCGACACCAGCCGGTCGATCACCTCGGCGAGCGGCAGTCCTGCGGCCGCCATCATCCGCGGATAGCGGCTGTACGAGGTCAAGCCGGGCAACGTGTTGACCTCGTTGAGCACGACCGTTCCGTCCTCGGTGAGGAACATGTCGACCCGCGCCAGCCCGCTGCATCCCAACGCGCGGTCGACGCGCTTCGCCGCCTCCGGGACGCGCCGGCGCGACGCTTCCGAGATGTCGGCGGGAACGATCGGCGTCGCGTTGTCGGACCCGCGCTCCGGCTCGTCCTCCTGATGGATCCGGAAGCCTTCGAGGACGTCCAGCGCCGCGCCGCCTAGGCTGCCGCGCTCCAACGCCGAGACGAGCGCCTCGGTGTCGAGCAGCGCGCCGCGTGCGGTGTTGACGAGCACCGCCCCCGGCTTCATCCGCTCGATGCGGCGGCGATCGAGCAGGTGGCGCGTCTCGGCGGTGAGCGGCGTGTGGAGCGTCACGACGTCGCTCTGCTCCAGCAGCTCGCCGAGCGGCACGTGACCGGCGGCGGGCTCGGGCCGCGCGTCGCAGGCGAGGATGCGGCAGCCGAACCCCCGCAGCCGGTCGATCACCGCGGCGCCGATGCGTCCCGTCCCGACCACGCCGACGGTCAGGTCGCGCAGCTCCCGCCCGCGCACGTCGTGCAAGCGGTAGTCGTGGACGTCCGTGCGCCTGACGGTGCACTTGGCGTGCCGCAGCGCCATCAGCATCAGCATCAGCGTGTAGTCGGCGAGCGCTGTCGGGCGAGTAGGCGACGGTCTCGACGGCGATGCCGGCGCGCTGCGCGCAGTCCACGTCGACGTGGTTGCAGCCGACGCTGCGCGTGGAGATGTACGTCACGCCGGCTTCGCCGAGTGCGCGAAGGGTGGCGTTCGCGACGCGCGTCTTGTGACCGATGCTGATGCAGCGGTTCCCGCGCGCCAGTCCCACGTTGGCCTCGCTCACCGCCGCCTCGGTGATCGTCGGCACGACGCCGAAGCGCGGCGCCAGCGCCCGGAGCACGGCGGCCTCGTCCCGCCCGCACCCGTAGATCGTGATCCCCATCGTCATGGTCGCAAGCGCTCAACCAGTTGCTTGGCGGCCGACAGCCCCGCGTCGATCAGGTCGTCGCCCCGCTGCCCGAGCACGACGCCGATCACCTCTCTGCCGCCGCTCTCCGTGGACCACACCGCCCGGAATATCAAGCAGCCGCCGGCCGCCGCGTGCGAGCCGGTCTTCATGCCGACGAACCCGTCGTGGCCGAGCAGCGCGTTGGTGTTCGTCACCTCGCCGGCGACCGGCAGCGAGTAGCTGCGGGTGGCCATCATCGCCGCCAGCGTCCGGTCCCGCGCGACCGCCTGCGCGAGGCGCAACTGATCGAGCGCCGTCGAGACCGTGCCGTCGTCGTATCCGCTCGGATCGGTGTAGGTCGTGTGGGACATCCCCAGCGCCCGCGCCGTGCGGTTCATCTCCGCGACGAAGGCGGGAACGCTGCCGGCGACCTCACGCGCGACGAGCAGCGAGACGTTGTTCGCCGACGGCAGCAGGATCGCCATCAGGGCGTCGCGCTCGGTGAGCTGCTCGCCGGCGCGGACGTCGACCACTGACTGCCCTCCGCGGCGCCGCGCGTCGGTGTCGACGACGTCGTCCTGGGAGACCGTGAACAGGGGTCCGCTCTCGCCCGCGCGCAGCGGATGGTGCTTGAGCACGACGTAGGCGGTCATCACCTTCGCCACGCTGGCGATCGGGACCGGGCGCTGGTGCGGGCTCGCCGCCGGCCGGCCGCCGTCGAGCACGTATGCCCCCTGTCCGCGACGCGGCCACCCGTCCGTCGACAGGTAGCTGCGGTCGCGGCCGTCGAGCGGGTGGCGGAGCCCTGGGAACGCCGTGGCCGCGAGCAGCAGGACGAGCGCCGCGCCGAGCAGCGCGCGGCGACGCCGACGGCGATGCAGGGTCGCCGTGCGGTGGACACGGCTGGGTGCCGTTCCTGTCCGATCGCCGGAGGTCACGCCGCCATTTCAGGCGGCGCGGCGTTGCCGGCGGGTATGCGGATTTCGATATGCCGGCGATACGCCCCGGCTCGTACCATCCGAGCGGTGCGCGTCTTGGTCGTCGAGGACGAGCCCTACCTGGCCGAAGCGATCCGCGACGGCCTCCGCCTGGAGGCGATCGCGGCCGACCTCGCCGGCGACGGCGACACCGCGCTGAGGCTGCTGAACGTCAACGCGTACGACATCGCCGTCCTCGACCGCGACGTCCCCGGCCCCTCCGGCGACGAGATCGCCAAGCGCATCGTCGCCTCTGGCAGCGGCGTGCCGATCCTGATGCTCACCGCCGCCGACCGGCTCGACGACAAGGTCACCGGGTTCGAGCTCGGCGCCGACGACTACCTCACGAAGCCGTTCGAGCTGCGGGAGCTGGTGCTGCGCCTGCGCGCGCTCGACCGCCGCCGCGCTCACAGCAGGCCGCCCGTGCGGGAGCTCGCCGGCCTGCGTCTCGATCCGTTCCGGCGCGAGGTCTACCGCGACGGCCGCTACGTCGCGCTGACCCGCAAGCAGTTCGCGGTGCTCGAAGTGCTCGTCGCGGCCGAGGGCGGCGTCGTCAGCGCTGAGGAGCTGCTGCAACGGGCGTGGGACGAGCACGCGGACCCGTTCACCAACGCCGTGCGCATCACGGTCTCGGCGCTGCGCAGACGGCTCGGGGAACCGTGGGTCATCGCCACCGTCGCCGGTGCCGGCTACCGCATCGACACGACGCCGGACAGCGGCCGTGCGGGAGACGAGCGTGGATAGGGCGAGCGGCCTGAGCGTCCGCCTGAAGCTCACGCTCAGCTACGCCGGCTTCCTCATGCTCGCCGGCGCCGTGCTGCTCGCCGCCGGGTACTTCTCGCTTTCGCGCGGGGCCCACCCGGGCGTGATCTTCCTGGTCCGCAGCCACGCCGACCTCCTGCGCAGCTTCGCTCCGATCGCGGCCGTCGTCATGGCATTCCTGCTGGTGTTCGGTCTGGTCGGAGGGTGGCTGCTGGCCGGCCGGATGCTCGCTCCCTTGGAGCGCATCACCGACGCCACGCGCACGGCCGCGACGGGATCGCTCGGCCACCGGATCCGGCTGCGGGGCCGCAGAGACGAGTTCCGCGAGCTCGCCGACGCGTTCGACGCGATGCTCGCGCGGCTGGAGGCGCACGTCGGCGAGCAGCAGCGCTTCGCGGCCAACGCCTCCCACGAGCTGCGCACGCCGCTGGCGGTCACGCAGACGCTGCTCGAGGTGGCTCGCAACGATCCCGACCGCGGCGACGACGAGCTCGTCGAGCGTCTCCGTCACGTCAACACGCGAGCGATCGACCTGACCGAAGCGCTGCTGCTGCTCAGCCGCGCGGATCAGCGGTCCTTCGTGCGGGAGCAGGTCGACCTGTCGCTGCTGGCGGAAGAGGCCACCGAGACGCTGCTCCCGCTCGCCGAGCAGCGCGGCGTCACCGTCGAGACCGCCGGCGACGTGGCCCACACCGTCGGCTCGTCCGCCCTCCTGCTGCAGATGACGACGAACCTCGTGCACAACGCGATCGTCCACAACGTGCCCGAGCAGGGCCTCGTGCGGGTCGTGACCGGCGTTCGCCCGGAGACGGTGGTGCTGGACGTCGAGAACACCGGCGAGCAGCTCAGCCCGCGGCTGGTTGCCACGCTCGTCGAGCCGTTTCAGCGCGGCTCCAGGCGCATCCGCGCCGAGCACGCCGGCGTCGGCCTCGGCCTGGCGATCGTCAAGCGCATCGCCGAAGCGCACGACGGGACCCTGACCCTCACCCCGCGGGCCGCCGGCGGCCTCTTCGTCACGGTGCGGCTGCCCGCCGCGACCGCGGCCTCCACCGGCCGGCGCTCCGGCTCGTGAGCTGTCGCAACCGCACACGCCCGCGCGCCAACCCGTACCATCTCCCGCTCCCCGCCGAGAGGAGGGCAGGATGAAGCAGTTCCGCTGCGCGGACGTGGTTCCGGACTGCACGGCGCGCTTCGAGGCAGAGAGCGAGGCCGGGCTGCTCGCACAGGTCGTGCGTCACGCGCGCGACGACCACGGGATGGAGCACGTCCCCCACGACGTGCTCGACGCCGTGCGCGCGCACATCGAGGACGTCGAATAGCCAGCGGCGCCGGTCAACCGTCCGCGGGACGGTCGGCCGCGCGCACGAGCGCCTCGACGAGGCGCTCGAACGGCACGATCCCGGCGTGGTCGCCGTTCGCGTCGCGGCACACGAGCGGCGCGAAGCGCCGCTCCGGCGGGCGCAGCAGCGCCCGCTGCACCGCCGCCGCGAGCCCGTCGGTCACGCGGAACGCGTCGACGGCGGAGGCGGACTCGGGCGCGCGCGCCGGCTCCCCGGATGCCGCCGGCCCGCGCTCCACCAGCCCCGCGAGCGAGCCGGGCTCCAGCATCGCGGCGCCGCGCTCGCGCACGAAGCGGCTGAGCGCGAACGCGACCGGCGTCAGCGTCTTCGCGCGCACGCCGATCAGCGGCCCCTGCGCGAGCGGGACGCGCAGCCGCAGCAGCGCTTCCAGCTCCTCGACGCGTCTGACGCCTCTCGCGACGAGCGTCGTGCCGAAGCGACCCGCGAGCCGCTCGATCTCGTACAGCAGCGCTCGCTTCGCCGGCAGCCGGTCGAGCTCCTCGACCAGAGTCCCCTCCAGCTTCGCCAGCTCCGGCCGCACCAGCGCCGCGTGGCGCAGCACGCCGTCCTCGCCACCGACGTGATCGACCGCGATGCGCGCGCCGGCCTCGCGCAGCTCCGCCACGCATGCGACGAGGCGCGGCTCGTCGCGTCTCGCGACGCGCGGCACCAGCTCGATCACGAGCCGGTCGAGCGCGTCGGCGCGCGCGAGGACGCGCCGCACCGGCTCGCGCAGCAGCGTCGCCGGGCGGATGTTGAACGCGAGGAAGCAGCCATCCGGCAGGCTCTCGCGCGCGTGCAGGATCGAGCCGACTACGAACGCGTCGTAGTCCGGCTCGAGCCCGCGGCGCAGGGCCTCGGCGTGCCACTGCTCCGCGGTCAGCACGCCGGGGAAGCGCTCGAGCGCCTCGAAGCCGCAGATCGTCCCGCGCGCGAGGTCGGCGATCGGCTCGTAGATGAGGCGGCAGCGCGCGCGACGGTCGAGCAGGTGCGCGACGGGCGGATGCCCCGGCGGGTCGGCCGCAGGCTCCGGTTCGCCCGCGTCGCCCGCGTCCGCCGCCGCCCCGGTCACGCGTCCCTCATGCGCCCGGCCGTCGCGGCGCCGTCCCCCGCTCGGGCGTCTCGCGCCGCACGCGGCCGGCCGCCACGCCGCGCTCCGACGCCGGCCCGCGCGGCGCGGCGATGCCGAGCACGCGCATCGCCTTGAGGCCGAAGGAGAGCTTCTCGCGCCCGTCCGTCGAGTTGACGTCGAGCCCGGTGATCTCGCGCACGCGCTCGAAGCGGTAGCGGACCGTGTGGCGGTGCGTGATCAGCCGCGCCGCGGTCGCGTTCACGTTGCCGTCGCACTCGAGGAACGTCTCGAGCGTTCCGACGAGGTCGGACGTCTCGTACTGCTCGTCGTAGGCGACGAGCTTCGAGACCGTCTCGTCGTAGAAGCGCCGCAGTTCGGCCGGGTCGCTCATGTGCGGCAGCAGCAGCTGGTAGGTGCCGGTGTCGTCGTAGGCGAGCAGCGCTTCGTCCTGGTCGCCCTCGACGACGTTCGCGGCCAGCAGCGCCTCGTTGCCGGCGCGGTGCAGGTCGACCGGGTCGCGCGCGACGCGGCTGCGGCCGACCGCGAAGGCGAAGCCGCTGAGGTTCGCCTCCAGCTCGCGCAGGACGGTCGCCGCGACGCGCCGCCCGCCCTCGCCGTCGGGGTCGGGAGCCAGCACGACGACCTCGTCGCCGTCGCTCCCGCGCGTGGCGGCGGCGATCGCGCCCGGCGCGATCGAGCGCGCGGCGCGCTCGGACAGCGCCAGCAGGCGCGCCCGCCAGTCGTCCTCGACGGTCGTGCGAGGGTGCGCACGCACGACGACGACGCTGCCGCCGCGGTCGAGCGCGATGCCGAGCTCCTTGCCGCGCGCGACGAGGTCGTCGCGGTCGCGCACCTCGCGCGCCAGCACGGCGTGCACGAACTCGGCGGCGGCCGCCTCCGAGGCGCGCTCCGGGCCGCGCACGCGCTCCACCTCGGAGGCGACGAGCGTCGTCACGAGCCGCAGCAGCGCGGGATCGGGCGAGCCCTCGCGCCCGCGCAGCCGCAGCTCCCCGACGACCGCGTCGGCGACGCGCAGCTCGACGCGCTCGACCCCCTCCGCGTCGCGCAACAGCGCGCGCTCCTCGGCCGGCGAGCGCGCGGCGACCGCCAGCACGACGCTCGTGCGGTCGATCAGCACGAGGCTCGCGTCGAGCGCGCGCGCGGCGGCGCGCACGATCTCCGGGAGGCCGGCGCCCGCCGCGACCGCGTCCGTGATCGCCCCGAGCGCGCCCAGGTCCGGCGTCGACGCCGTCTCGTCGCGCGCGTGGGGGGACATCGCCCGATTGTACGGCGCGGACTATCGTGATCCGCCATGCGCACGCTGCCGGAGCTGCGGTCGATCGTCGGCGAGGCGGGGCTTCGCGACGCCGACGACGCGCGCTTCTGGCGCGACGCGACCGAGGCGCAGGGGCTGAGCGGCCGGCCCGACGCGGTCGTGCTGCCGGCCACGCGCGAGGAGGTCGCCGCGGTCGTCGCGTGGTGCTACGCGCACGACGTCGCGATCGTGCCGCGTGGCGGCGGCTCGGGCTTCTCCGGCGGCTGCGTGCCGGTCGACGGCGGCGTTGTCGTCGCGCTCGACCGCATGACGCGGGTGCGCGCGTTCGACCCGCTGCTGTGGCGCATCCACGTCGAGGCCGGCCTGCGCACGAGCGAGCTGCGCCGGCTCGCGCGCGAGAACGGTCTCCTCTTCCCGCCCGACCCGGGCGCCGCCGAGCAGTCGCAGATCGGCGGGAACGTCGCGACGAACGCCGGCGGCCCGCACGCCTTCAAGTACGGCGTCACCGGACGCTGGGTGACCGGCCTCGAGGCGGTCGTCGCGCCCGGCGAGCTGATCGAGGTCGGCGGTCCGCTGCGCAAGGACGTCGCCGGCTACGACCTGAAAGGCCTGCTGATCGGCTCCGAGGGGACGCTCGGAATCGTCACCGCCGCCTGGCTGCGGCTGGTGCCGGCGCCCGCGGCGGCGATCCCGGTCGCCGCCGTCTACCGCCACGCGCGCGACGGCTGCGCCGCGCTCGAGCGGGTGCTCGGCAGCGGGCTGGAGCCGGCCGCGCTCGAGTTCCTCGACGCCGGCGCGCTCGCGGCCGCGCGCGACGCGTTCCCGTCCGCGCTGCCCGGCGACGCCGCGTTCATGCTGCTGACGGAGGCCGACGGATCCGCCGAGGAGGCCGCGCGGCTCGCCGGCGAGCTGCGCGAGGCGCTCGCCGAGGGAGCGCTCGCCGTTCACGCCCCCAAGGGGCCGGCCGAGACGGCGGCGCTGTGGCGCTGGCGCGACGGCGTCTCGATCGCCGTGACGGCGCAGCGCGGCGGCAAGATGAGCGAGGACGTCGCGGTGCCGCTCGACCGCCTCGCCGAGGCGATCGAGGCGACGCTGGAGATCGGCGCGCGCCACGACCTCGACGCCTGCAGCTGGGGCCACGCCGGCGACGGCAACCTGCACGCGACGTTCCTGCTCGACCGGCGCGACCCGGCGCAGGTCGCGCGCGCGGAGGCCGCGGCCGTCGAGCTGTTCCAACTGGCCGGCCGGCTCGGCGGGACGATCAGCGGCGAGCACGGCCTCGGCTGGGTCAAGCGCGGGCACCTCGGCGAGCAGTGGAGCCCCGCCGCGCTGCGGCTGCACGCGGCGATCAAGCGGACGCTCGACCCGAAGAACCTGCTGAACCCGGGCAAGAAGACGGGCTGACGCCCGCCGCGCTCAGAAGTAGCGCGGCCAGAGATAGATGACGGCGGCGCCGGCGAGGACCCCCACGCCGACGAACGCGCCGAGCACCCACAGCGACAGCAGTCCGGCGACGACCCGCTCCCACGCGCGCTCGTAGGAGGAGACGACCGGCACGAGCACGAGGCCGACGAACGTCGCGAGGCCGGCGACGCCGGCGCAGATCGCGACGAGCTGGGTGATCGCGTCGTGGCTCATGCGCTCTGCGGATCGTCCCACACCCCGCGGACCGCCGCGAACGCGGCGTCGACCGGGTGGGCGCCGGTCGCGCCCGGGAAGCGGTCGCGCAGCTCGCGCGCCGCGTCCTCCGCCGCCGCCGGCCCGTCCGGCCCGAGGAAGAGGCCGACGACAGTCGGGCCGGAGCCGGACACCAGCGCGTGGTCGGCGCCGGCCGCGCGCGCCGCCGCGAGCGCCGCGTCGATCGACGGGCACAGCGAGCGGGCGGCCGGCTCGAGATCGTTGACGAGCAGCGCGGCGGGCAGCTCGCCGCGCGCGAGCGCCGCCTCGACCTCGGCGCGCCGCGCCGCCAGCTCCGCGGCGCTGCGCGGCAGCCCGAGCCGGTCGGCCGCGCGGAACACGTCGGGCGTGGAGAGCGCATGCGGCGAGGGCAGCACGAGCGCGCCGTGCGGCGGCAGCGGCGGGAGCGGTCGCACGTCCTCGCCGGCGCCGCCGACAAGCACCGGCCCGGGCGCGACCTGCGACGGGACGTCGGCGCCGAGGAGCGGCGCGAGCTGCGCGAGCAGGGGATCGCCCGCACCGCGGCCGGCCGCGTGCGCGACGAGCCGCAGCGCGGCGGCGGCGTCGCCCGAGCCGCCACCCATGCCGGCCGCGACCGGCACGCGCTTGGCGATCGTCAGCCGCAGCGGCGGCCCCTCCCAGCCGCTCACGGCGCGGAACGCGGCGAGCGCCTCGCCGGCGAGGTTCGGCCCCTCGACGCCGGCGCACACGACCTCGTCCTCGCCCGCGGCGCAGCCCATGTCGCCCGCCCCCACCGCGGCGGCGAGCGGCGCCCCGCCGGGCAGCGGCTCGAGCGTCAGCTCGTCCGCCAGCGACAGCGGCTCGATCACGCTGACCAGCTCGTGCAGCCCGTCGGCGCGCGTCTCGCCGAGGAACAGGCAGAGGTTCGTCTTGCCGGGCGCGAGCGCGGTGAGCGTCATGCGCCCGGCTCCGGCTCCCCAGCTGCGCCGCCGCGCGCACGCGGCGCCTCCGCCACGGCCTCCCACAGCTCGCGCAGCCGCTCCGGCGCGAGCCGCTCGGCGCGCACGTCGAGCGGCTCGCCGAGCGCCTCCAGCGCCGTGCGCACGGCGTCGCGGTCGGCCGCGCCCGCGAGCGCGAGCGAGCGCGCGAGCGCCTTGCGGCGGTGCGCGAACGCGCCCTGCACGAACGCGCGCAGCGCCGGCGGCACCGGCTCGGCGCCGGCCCGCCGCGCAAGCCCGACGAGCACCGAGTCGACGTTCGGCACCGGGAAGAACACCTGCCGCGAGATGCCCCGCAGCACGCGCACCTCGCAGGCAAGCTGGGCGAGCACCGACGGCACCCCGTACGCGCCCGTCCCGGCTTGCGCGGCGAAGCGCTCGCCGACCTCCTTCTGCACCATCGCGACCCAGCGTGTCACGGTCGGGAGCTGCTCGACCGTGCGCAGGATCGCGCCGGCTGCGATCCCATACGGCAGGTTCGCGACGACCTTGGTGGGCGCGGGCGCCAACGCCGCCAGATCGAGGGTCATCGCGTCCGCCAGCCACAGCGTCGCGCGCTCGCCGAACGGGTCGAGCGCGTCGCGCAGCGCCGGCTCCAGCGAGCGATCCACCTCCACGACGTGCACGTGCGCGACGCGCGCCGCCAGGTGCTCGGACAGCACGCCGACGCCGCCGCCGATCTCCAGCACGACGTCGTCGGGCGTCAGCTCCGCCGCGCGCGCGATCACGTCGAGGATGTTCGAGTCGATCAGGAAGTTCTGGCCGAGGTCGCGCTTCGGCCGCACCCCGAACCGCCGCACGCGGCGCAGCGTCGGCTGAGTCGGCTCGGGCGCGCTCACCAGCCGAACAGCTCGGCGGCGTTGCGCTCGACCTGCGCCTCGAGCGCCTCGTAGGCGACGCCGCGCTCGGCCGCGAGCGCCTCCGCCGTGAGCGTCACATTCGCCGGCTGGTTGCGCTCCTTGCGCACCGCCTGCGGCGTCAGGTACGGCGCGTCGGTCTCGACCAGCAGCTTGTCGTCGGGGACCCGCTTCGCCGCCTCGCGCAGCGCGCCGTTCGGCGGGTAGGTGACGTTGCCGGCGAACGAGATCCAATACCCGCGCGCGACGCACTCCTCGACGCGGTCGGCCATCGAGAAGCAGTGCAGGATCACGCGCACGCCGTGCGGGTCGGCCTCGGCCGCGAGCTGGTCGAGCGTCTGCTGGTCGGCCGTGCGCGTGTGGATCACGAGCGGCTTGCCGGTCGCGCGCGCGAGGCCGATCTGCGCGCTGAACGCGCGCGCCTGGTCGCTCGCCGGGGCCCAGTCGCGGTGGAAGTCGAGGCCGGTCTCGCCGATCGCGCGGCAGCGCGGGTGCGCCGCGAGCGCCTCCAGCTCGGCGAGGTCGGCGGCGTCGAAGCCGGTCGCGTGGTTCGGGTGGCGGCCGATCGCGACGTACACCTGCGGGAAGTCCTCCGCGAGCGCGAGCGCGGCGCGGCACGAGTCGCCGTCGGTCCCGACCGTCAGCATCCGCCGCACGCCGACCCGCTCCGCCGCGCGGACCAGCTCCTCCGGCGAGGGCGCGCACGACGTCAGGTGGGTGTGGCTGTCGATCACTGCGGCTTCGGGAACAGCGGCTCGAGCGCGCCGACCGCGCCGCCCCAGCCGGTCGCGGCGAGCGCTGCGCCGTCATAGGACAGCTCGGGCCGGCCCAGCGCGTCGAGCAGCTTGTGCGTGCTGAGCGGCATGTAGGGGTGCAGCAGCACGGTGATCGCGCGCAGCCCCTCGGCGAGCGTCGCCAGCGTGACGTCGAGCGCGTCCGCCTGCGCCGCGTCCTTCGCCTGCACCCACGGCGCGCGCTCCTCGACGTAGCGGTTGAGCCGCCGCACGCGCTGCCAGATCGCCTCGAGCGCCTGCGACAGCTCGACGCGGTCGAGCAGCGCCGCGACCTCGCCGGCGAGCCCGTCGAAGTCGGCCGCCAGCTCGGCGTCGAGCGCCGCCTGCGGCACGACGCCGCCCCGATAGCGCGCGATCATCGCGAGCGTGCGGCTCGCAAGGTTGCCGTACTCGTTCGCCAGCTCGTTCGCGTAGCGCGCCTCGAAGCCGGCCGTCGAGACCGAGCCGTCCTGCCCGAACGAGACCTCGCGGAAGCAGTAGTAGCGCAGCGCGTCGGTGCCGAACTGCTCCATCACCGCGAACGGGTCGAGCACGTTGCCGAGCGACTTGCTCATCTTCTCGCCGTCCATCAGCAGGAAGCCGTGCACGAACAGCCGTCGCGGCAGCTCGAGCCCGGCCGCCATCAGCAGCGCCGGCCAGTAGATCGCGTGGAACTTGAGGATGTCCTTGCCGATCAGGTGCACGTCGGCCGGCCAGAACGTGCCGGTGAGGTCCTTCCCCTCACGCGCGAAGCCGAGCGCGGTGACGTAGTTGAGCAGCGCGTCGAACCACACGTAGAAGACGTGGTCCGGGTCCCACGGCACCGGCACGCCCCAGCTCAGCTTCCCGCGCGAGAGCGAGACGTCGCGCAGGCCCTGCTCGACGAACGAGCGCGCCTCGTTGAGCCGCGCGACGGGCGCGACGAACGGCGACCCCTGGGCCAGCAGCCGCTCGAGCGGCTCCTGGAAGGCGGACAGGCGGAAGAACCAGTTCTCCTCCTGCTCGCGGTCGAGCGGGATGTGGTGGATCGGGCAGGTGTTGCCCGCGGCGATCTCGCTGTCGGACTTGAAGTCGGCGCAGCGCGGGCAGTACCAGCCCTCGTACGTGCCGAGGTACGTGTGCCCGTTGTCGTGCACGCGCTGCATCACCTCCTGCACGCGCGCGCCGTGACGCGGGTCGGAGGTGCGGATGAAGAAGTCGTTGCTCGCCTCGAGCTGCGGCATCAGCGCCTCGAAGCGGGCGGCGTTCTCGTCCGCGAGCTGCTTCGGCGTCGTGCCCGCTCTCTCGGCCGCGAGCGCGACCGGCTCGCCGTGCTCGTCGGTGCCGGTGAGGAAGAAGACGTCCTCGCCGCGCTGGCGCATGTGCCGCGCGAGCACGTCGGCGGCGATCGTCGTGTACGCGTGCCCCATGTGGGGCTGCGCGTTGACGTAGTAGATCGGGGTGGTGACGTAGTAGCCCACGGCGGAGCAGAAGCCTAGTCGGCCGCCCCGTCCGTCAGCGCGCGGTAGAGCGCGTTCGCCGGCACGCCCGTCAACTCGGCCACGACGCCGGCCGCCGGACGCGGCTTCGCGCCGGCCTCGACGAGGCGGCGCAGCGCGTCGAGCGCCGGCTCGAGCGGCGCCTCGACCGTGGGCGCGGCGCCGACGACCAGCACGACCTCGCCCTTCGGCGCCTGCGCGGCATAGCGCTCGGCCAGCTCGGCGGCGCTGCCGCGCACGACCTCCTCGTGCAGCTTCGTCAGCTCGCGGCAGACGGCGACCGGCCGCTCCGCGTCGGCCTCGGCCAGGACCGCGAGCGAGGCCGCCACGCGATGCGGCGACTCGAACGCGACGAGCGTCTCCGGCGTCGCGAACGCGCGCTCCAGCTCGCCCTTCTTGCGCGGGAGGAAGCCGGCGAAGCGCCAGCGCTCGGCCGGCAGCGCGCTCGCGACGAGCGCGGCGAGCGCGGCGCTCGGACCCGGCAGCACCTCGACCGCGAGCCCGGCGGCGACGCACGCCTGCACGAGCAGGAAGCCGGGGTCGGACACGAGCGGCATGCCGGCGTCGGAGACGAGCGCGACGTTCGCGCCCGCCTGCATCCGTCTCACCAGCTCGGCGGCGCGCTCACGCTCGTTGTGCTCGTGGTAGCTGAGCAGCTCTGAGGACACCCCGTAACGGTCGAGCAGCGTGCGCGTGCGGCGCGTGTCCTCGCAGGCGATCAGGTCGGCCTCGCGCAGCGCCGACAGCACGCGCAGCGTGACGTCCTCCAGGTTGCCGATCGGCGTCGGGCAGACGATCAGGCGGCCGGGCATCAGTGGTTCGTCCTCGGATGTGGCGGTTCGAACGGCGAGGTCCGGGGGTTGCCAGGCAAGGACGCAGGGAGGGTGTAATGGCAGAGCCATTGCCCCGACCGAGGACGCCGCATGGCGACCATCCGGGCCCGCTGTTCGGGGCGCGACATCCGGGGGCGGGCCACCATCAGTGCACCGCGCCCCGCGCGCCCTCGAACGCCAGCGCCGCCGCGCCCACGAGCCCGGCCTCGACGCCGAACTGCGCCGGCACGATCCGCGCGTGCCGCGACATCGTCGGCAGCGCGCGCCGCACCGCCTCCGCGCGCGCCGGCGCGAGCAGCAACTCGCCGGCCGCGATCACGCCGCCGCCGATCACTACGACGTCGGGGTTGAAGATGTTCAGGTAGCTGGCGATGCCGACGCCGAGGCGCGTGCCGATCAGCGTCAGCGCCTCGACCGCCGCCGTGTCGCCGTCGTGCGCGAGCTCGGTGATCAGCGCCCCGGTCACCGCGCGGCCGTCCGCGAGCGCGCGGCCGAGCGCGGAGTCCGGCTGCTCGCCGGCGATCCGCCGTCCCTCGCGCGCGAGCGCGGTGCCGGACGCGAGCGTCTCGAGGCAGCCGTTGTTGGGGCAGTGCCCCTGGCACGGCGGCCCGTCGACGTCGATCGTGATGTGGCCCAGCTCGGCGCCGGCGCCGATCGCGCCGCGGTACGGGGCGCCACCGAGGACCAGGCCGCCGCCGATGCCGGTGCCGATCGTCAGCAGCACGACGTCGCTCGCGCCGCGCGCGGCGCCCGCGCGCCACTCGGCGAGGGCGGCCACGTTGGCGTCGTTGTCGACCTCGACCGGCAGGCCCAGCCGCTCCGCCATCAGGTCGCGGAACGGCACGTCTCTGAGCGGCAGGTTCACCGCCATCGTCGCCATCCCGCGGCGCTGGTCGATCAGGCAGGGGATGCCGAAGCCGACCGCGACGACCTCGTGCGTCGTCGCCGCGCGCGCCTCCTCGACCGCCTCGACGGCGGCGTCGAGCAGCTCGTGCTGGGTCAGCCCGTGCACCGCGCGGTGGACGCGGTGGTGGACGCCCCACTCGCCGTCGACGACCCCGGCGAGCAGCTTCGTGCCGCCGAGATCGACCCCGATAACGCACTCCAGCGACATCTCGGCCACTATAGAACGGCATGGCTGACGACCGGGGACCCGTCCCCTACACCCGCTATCGGTCGAAGCCGCCGGGTCTGCGCGAGCGGCTGCGCGGCGAGGAGGCCGGCCTCGACGAGCTGCGCGAGCGCGAAGCGCCGCCGCCGGGACGGCGCGGCGGCGCACCGCTCGGGCGCGGCGGCGGCGGCCGCCTGCCGCGCCGCATCCGCCCCCGCCGCGTGCTGCTGTGGGTCGTGCTGGCGCTCGGCGCGTGGCTCGTGCTCTCGCTCGTGCTGTTCCTCGTCAGCGCGCAGATCGAGCGCGGCAAGGTCTCGAGCGAGGCGAAGGCGGCGCTCAGATCGGCGGGCTTCCCGCTCACCTCGGCCAACACGATCCTGCTGCTCGGCTCCGACGCGCGTCCCGCCGGCTCGAAGGAGCCGGGCGCGAACCCGGGCGGTCCGAGCCGCTCGGACACGATCATGCTGTGGCGCGTCGGCGGCGGGCACGCGGCGCGCCTCTCGATCCCGCGCGACACGGTCGTCGACATCCCCGGCCACGGGCAGGCGAAGATCAACGCGGCCTACGCGTACGGCGGCGCGGCCCTGTCGATCCGGACGATCGAGCAGTACCTCGGCATCCCGATCAACCACCTGGTCGAGGTCGACTTCACGAACTTCCCGAAGCTCGTCGACGCGCTCGGCGGGGTCGACGTGAAGACCGGCCGCATCTGCTCGAAGATCAACGGCGGCCGCGAGAACGGCGGCGTGACGCTCGACCTGTCCGCCGGCACGAACCACCTCAACGGCAGACAGGCGCTCGCGCTCGCGCGCACGCGCAAGAACTCCTGCAACCCCGCGGAGGATGACCTCACGCGCGCGAAGCGCCAGCAGCAGATCCTGTCGGCGATGAAGGGCAGCCTGCTGTCGCCGATGAGCTTCGTGCGGCTGCCGTGGATCTCGTGGTACACGCCGAAGACGCTGCACACCGACATGGGCGGCCCGACGCTGCTCGGCTTCTTCGCCGCCGCGGCGGCGAGCGGCTCGCCGCCGGTCGAGGTGCTCAAGCCCTCGGCGTACGTGACGCTGCCCGACGGCGAGTCGGCGCTGCAGGTCTCCGACGCCGAGAAGCAGGCGGCGGTGCGGCGCTTCCTCGACGGCTGAGCGGCGTCAGCCGGCGACGACGACGAAGCGCCAGCGCGCGACGACCGCGCCGTCGACCCGCCAGCCGACGACGTAGCTGCCGCGCGGGAAGCGCAGCGGCGTGACGGTGGCCGTGCCGGCGGCGCCGGTCGTGACGGTGAAGCAGGTGCGGACGCGCGCGCCGTCGCGGCGGCGCACGCAGGTTCGCACCTTCGTGCCGTCGCGCTCGGCGTCGGTGAAGAGGAGGTCGGCCGCCGCACGGTGGTCCGCGCCGCTCGTGGCGAGGCGGTGCGTCGGGTTGCGCAGCGCGTCGGTGACCTCGCCGCTGAAGCGCGCGCGGCCGGTGGCGCCGGCGGACGCCGGCAGCAGCGCGAGCGCGAGCAGGCCGAGCGCGGCGCTACGCCGCGCTGCTCGCGGTGCCGGCGTCGGCCTTCTTCGCGCCGGCGTCGGACTTGCCGGTGTCGCTCTTCGCCCCATCGCCGCTCTTCGCTCTGCTGTCCCCCGTACCCTCGCCGGCGCTCTTCTCACGCGCCCGCTTCTTCGTGCCGTAGTCGGTGTTGTAGAAGCCCGAGCCCTTGAAGTGGACCGCGGGCGCGTGCAGCACGCGCACGGCGGGCGCCGCGCAGACCTCGCAGGAGTCGAGCGCGTCGTCGCTCATGCGCTGGATCACCTCGAAGGTGTGCCCCTTCTCGCAGCGGTACTCGTAGATCGGCATGGCCGCGGAGATCATAGCCGACGCGTTGGCACTCTCGTGGTGCGAGTGCCAAGGGCCGCCTCGGCGGCGCGGCCGGCGCCGTGCCGGGTAGAGTCCGGCGTCCGATGGGCGACGTCGTCACGATGGACAAGATCGTCTCGCTGTGCAAGCGGCGCGGCTTCATCTTCCCCTCCTCCGAGATCTACGGCGGAGTCGGCTCGACGTACGACTACGGGCACTACGGCGTGCTGCTCAAGACGAACGTCAAGAACGAGTGGTGGCGCGCGATGCTGCAGGACCGCGACGACGTCGTCGCGCTCGACAGCGCGATCATCCAGAACCCGAAGGTATGGGAGGCGTCCGGCCACCTCGCCGGCTTCACCGACCCGCTCGTCGACTGCCGCACCTGCAAGCAGCGCTTCCGCGCCGACCACCTCGACCAGCTCGCGTGCGGCCTGAAGCCCTCCAAGCACCCCGGCGAGGGGCCTGACTGCGACCTGACCGAGGCGCGCGACTTCAACCTGATGTTCGAGACGACCGTCGGGCCGGTGAAGGAGTCCGGCGCGACTGTCTACCTGCGCCCCGAGACGGCCCAGGGCATCTTCATCAACTTCAAGAACGTCCTGCAGTTCAGCCGTAGAAAGCCGCCGTTCGGGATCGCGCAGATCGGCAAGTCGTTCCGCAACGAGATCACGCCCGGCAACTTCGTCTTCCGCACGCGCGAGTTCGAGCAGATGGAGATGGAGTTCTTCGTGCCGCCGGACGACGCCAAGAGATGGTTCGAGCACTGGCTGGCCGAGCGCGAACGCTGGTACGTCGAGCTGGGGATCCGCCCCGACCACCTGCGCCTGCGCGCGCACGACGCCGACGAGCTGTCGCACTACTCGTCCGGCACGAGCGACGTCGAGTACCTCTTCCCGATCGGGTGGTCCGAGCTGGAGGGGATCGCCGACCGCGGCGACTTCGACCTCTCGAGACACGCCGAGCACGCGAACGAGAAGCTCGAGTACGTCGACACGGCGACGAGAGAGCGCTACGTCCCGCACGTGATCGAGCCGGCCGCCGGCGCCGACCGCGCGACGCTCGCGTTCCTCGTCGACGCCTACGACGAGGAGCAGGTCGAGGGCGAGACGCGCACGCTGCTGCGGCTGCACCCGCGCCTCGCGCCGGTGAAGGTCGCCGTGATGCCGCTCGTGAAGAAGGACGGCCAGCCGGAGGTCGCGCGCGAGGTCTACGCCGACCTGCGCCGCCGCATGCAGGCCGAGTACGACGAGGGCGGCTCGATCGGCAAGCGCTACCGCCGCCAGGACGAGATCGGCACGCCCTGGGGCGTGACCGTCGACCACCAGACGCTCGAGGACCGGACCGTGACGCTGCGCGACCGCGACTCGCTGGAGCAGGTCCGCATCCCGATCGACGAGCTCGGCGACGAGCTCGAGCGGCGCCTGCGGGCGCCGTGGACGACGCCGAAGCTCGCGACCGCGAGCTCGTAGCCGGGCGCTACCGCGCGTCGGCGATCAGCGCATGGGCGGCCGCGACGGCGGCGGCCAGCAGCGGGCGCGGATCGAGGTCCGGCTCGGTCAGGAAGCGCAGCGCCAGCCCGTCGGCGAGCGCGAGCAGCACGCCCGCGACCGCGTCGGGATCGTCGCCCAGCCGCACGACGCCCTCGTCCTGCTTGGACTTCAGCGACGTCGCGAGGTCGCTGCGCGCGGCGCGCCCGAGCGCCGCCAGCTCGCCGGCGATCTCGTCGTTGCGACGCGAGAGCGTGAACAGCTCGTGCATCAGCACGACGAAGCCGGGGTCGCGCCCGACGAGCTGCTCGAGGCTGCGCACCATCGCGTCGATGAAGTCGTCGGCCGTCTGCGCGTCGCCGAGCGACGCCGCGAGCGCGGCGAGCCGGATCTCCGAGTCGCGCCGCACGACCTCGACGAGCAGCCGCTCCTTCGTGCCGAAGTAGTAGTGCAGCAGCCCGCGCGAGACGCCCGCCTCGCGCGCGACGTGGTCGAACGTCGAGCCGGCGGCGCCACGCGCGGCGACGCTCTCGCGCATCGCGTCGACGATCCGCTTCGCCTTGTCGCTCTCGAGCGGCCGCGCGGCCCCGGAGGGCGTGCCGCTGGCGGGTGTGGTGACTGCCATCGTGCCGATCGTAGTCGGTTGGCCGGCCGGCGGGCGTCCCACCGGCCGGCGACGTCGACGGCGCCGTCGCTCAGGCGGACGGCGGTTCCGTGGCCGGCGCGGTGGAGCCGTAGTCGAACTCCTCCTCCTTGCCGAACAGGGTGTCGAGCACCTTGGTGCGCAGGTCCTCGCTGACGGCCAGCGCGACCGCCGCGCCGACCAGCAGGAGCAGCAGCTTGCGACCGACGCCGGCCTTGCGCCGCTTGCGCTTGGGACCCTCCTTGAGCGCGCTCCCGGCGTCTTTGAGCGCCTCCGCAGCCTGCTTGATGTCCTTCTGGACCTTCTTGTCGTTGACCGCGTCGCGCGGGCTCTTGCTGTCGGTGATGCGGTCGTACGCGTCCTTGGCCGCCTCGAACGCGACGCGGAAGTTGTCGCGCAGCTCCTCGTCCTCGGCGAGCCGCTGGACCCACGGGCTGGTCGTCGCCGCGGCCGCGCTCGCCGCTTTCCTGGCCTGCTTCGTGCGTGCTGCCATGCGGGGTGCTCCCTTGCGCTCGCTTGCTCGGATGTGCGGCGAGCATACCCAGTGCCCGATGGGGCGACGCGCGTTGCTCAGGCGCGCCGGCGCTGCTCGTCGTAGAGCGCCAGCAGCTCGCTCGGGAGCAGCTCTAGGCCGTCGGCGATCTGCAGCAGCGTCGTCAGGCGCACGTCGCGGTTGGCCCGCTCGATCTCGCTGACGTGCTTGGCGGCGAGGCCGGCCGCCTGCGCCAGCGCCTCCTGGCTCATGTCGCGGTCTCGGCGCGCACGACGGACCACGCGCCCGAAGTCGACCAGCCTGGCGTCGGGCGTCCGCATGTGCGGTGGAAGCCTTGACCTCCGATCGGCGTATTTCCACCCATCATCGTTGGAGTTTCGCTATTGATGCGTGGACTTCTCGGTCAGTTTGTAGGAGTATCGAAGCGGGGACAGGAGGCGTCCCGGCAGGGGGCCGGGACGCCTCCCCGGCGTGCCCGCGGCCGCGCGCGCCGCCGCGAGCTCCCTCAGCCGGCCTCCGACTGCTGCTCGTAGAGCGCCATCAGCTCGGTCCCGGTGAGGCCCAGGCCGGCGGCGAGGCGCATGAAGGTGGCGAGGCCCGGGTCCTTGTTGCCGCGTTCCAGCTCGCTCACGTGCTTCGAACCGATCCGCGCCCTCCGCGCGAGCGCGTCCTGGCTCAGGTCGCGCTCGCGGCGCGCGCGTCTCAGCGTTCTGCCGAACGCGCCGGTTGGCCTGTCGCCTCCCATCACGCAGAAATCCTGCGCCACCCCTGGCTGGCATTCCACCGTCCGTGGGGTGAGATTGGCTGCCCATGGGAGGAGGTTCTCCCTCCATGGCGTGAACCGTCGCCTCAGGCCGCGGCGCGGCGGCGTGCGCGGCGCGGGCCAAGCGCCTGCTCGAGCACCTCGTCGATGCGCTCGACGAAGTGCAGCTCGAGGTCTCTGCGCAGGTGCGCGGGGATCTCGTCGGCGTCCTGCGCGTTGCGCGCCGGCGCGATCACGTGGCGGATGCCGCTGCGCTGCGCGGCCAGCGCCTTCTCCTTCAGCCCGCCGATCGGCAGCACCTGGCCGGTCAGCGTGATCTCGCCCGTCATCGCGACGTCGGAGCGCACCGGCCGTCCGCTCAGCAGCGACCACAGCGCGGTCGCCATCGTCACGCCGGCGCTCGGGCCGTCCTTCGGGATCGCGCCCGCCGGCACGTGCACGTGCAGGTCGTGTCTGGCGAACCAGTCGTCGGCGACGCCGTCGGGCGGGTGACTGCGCACCCACGACAGCGCCGCCTGCGCCGACTCGCGCATCACGTCGCCGAGCTGCCCGGTGATCGTCAGCTTGCCGGAGCCCGGCATCGCGGTCGCCTCGACGAACAGCACGTCGCCGCCGGCCGGCGTCCATGCGAGCCCGGTCGCGACGCCCGGCTCGGACGTGCGCCGGCGTGTCTCGCTGAAGACTCTGCGCTTGCCGAGCAGCTCGCGCGCCCGCGCGGCGCCGATCGCGACCTTTCTTCTCGCCTTGCCCTCGGCGACCTGGCGCGCGACCTTGCGGCAGATCGAGCCGATCTCGCGCTCGAGCCCGCGCACGCCCGCCTCGCGCGTGTACTCCGCGATGACCACCTTGAGCGCCGCGTCGCTGAACGCGATCTGGCTCGGCCGCAGACCGTTGCGCTCGACCTGGCGCGGCACGAGGTAGCGGCGCGCGATCTCGAGCTTCTCCGCCTCCGTGTAGCCGGCGAGCTGGATCGTCTCCATGCGGTCGCGCAGCGGCCCGGGGATCGTCTCCAGCGTGTTCGCGGTCGTCACGAACATCACCTCGGAGAGGTCGAACGGCAGGTCGAGGTAGTGGTCGCGGAAGGTCGCGTTCTGCTCGGGGTCGAGCACCTCGAGCATCGCGCTCGCCGGGTCCCCGCGGAAGTCGGCGCCCATCTTGTCGATCTCGTCGATCATGAACAGCGGGTTCCTCGTGCCGGCGTCGCGCAGCGCGCGCACGATCACGCCCGGCATCGCGCCGATGTAGGTGCGGCGGTGGCCGCGGATCTCCGCCTCGTCGCGCACGCCGCCGACGCTGATGCGCTCGAATCTGCGTCCGAGCGCCCGCGCGATCGATCTGCCGAGCGACGTCTTGCCGACGCCCGGCGGGCCGACCAGGCACAGGATCGAGGAGCGCGCCGGGACGTCCTCTCTCTCCGCCATCAGCTTGCGCACGGCGAGGAACTCGAGGATGCGGTCCTTCACCTGCTCGATGTCGTAGTGGTCCTCGTCGAGCACTCTGCGCGCGTGGCGCAGGTTGAGGTTGTCCTGCGTGCGGGCGCTCCACGGCATCGAAGCGATCCACTCCAGGTAGCTGCGGATCACGCCGTGCTCGGCCGCCGCCGGCGGCAGCCGCTCGAGCCGCGCCAGCTCGCGGTCGACCTGCTTGCGCACCGCCTCGGGCAGCTCGAGCGCGTCGAGCTGCTCGCGCAGCTCGTTCGCCTCCGCCTGCATCTCGTCGCCCTCGCCCAGCTCGTCCTGGATCGCTCTGAGCTGCTGGCGCAGGAAGTACTCGCGCTGCGTTCTGTCGAGCTCGGACTGGACCTGCGACTGGATCTTCGAGCCGAGCGCGACGACCTCCAGCTCGCGCGCGAGCATCTCCGACAGGCGCCGCAGCCGCTTGGCGACGTCGCGCTCCTCCAGCAGCGCCTGCTTCTCCTCGGTTCTGAGCCGCAGCGCGCCGGCGATCAGGTGGCTCAGCGCGCCGGGGTCGTCGAGGTTCGCGACCGCGACGTGCAGCTCCTCCGGCAGGTAGGGGACCTGCTCGACGATGTTCGTGAACGTCGCCTGCACGTTGCGGACGAGCGCGAGCAGCTCCGGCGTCTCGGTCGTCGATATGTCCGGCAGCTCCTCGACCTGCGCGACGAGGTACGGGTCGGTGTGCGCGTAGCCGGTGACGCGGATTCGCTGCGTCGCCTGCACGAGGATCCGCAGCGTCCCGTCGGGCACCTTCAGCATCCGCGCCACGACCCCGACGACGCCGACGTCGTAGAGGTGCTCCGGGCCGGGCGCCTCGATCTCGGGGTCGCGGCTGGCGACCATCGCGATCAGGCGGTCGCCGCCGAGCGCGTCGTTGATCAGCGCCATCGAGCGCTCCTGCCCGACCGCGAGCGGGACGAGCGTCTCGGGGAACGTGACGGTGTCACGCAGCGGCAGGACCGGCAGCGTCGCGGGCAGCCCGCGCTGCGTCGGCACCTCGATCTCGCGCGCGCCGCCGGGTCTGCCGACCTCGATCATCAGGCCGGCGCGTCCGCGTCGGGAGCGTCGGCGGCGTCCGCGTGGGAGACCTCGATCGGCACGCTGTGGCGGCGCGACTCGGGCTGCGCGAGCGGCAGCTCGACGCGCAGCAGCCCGTCCTCGTAGACGGCTCTCGCCTCCTCCGCGCGGACGTCCGCGCCGAGCTGCACGACGCGCCGGAAGGGACCGTGCTCGATCTCCACCTGCTGGTAGACGCGCCCCTCCCGCTCGGTCGCGCGGCGCTCGCCGCTCAGCACCAGCTCGCGGCCCTGGATCTCGAGCCCGAGGCGGTCGGCGTCGATGCCGGCCAGCTCGGCCGTCACGATCGCGCGCGGCGGGTCGTCCGCGTAGGAGACGTCGACCGCGGGCGAGAAGCCGGCGCGCTTGCGCGGCGCGATCCCCGAGCGGTGGAAGACGTCGCCGAACAGCTCGTCCATCTCGCGCCGCATGCGCTCGAAGTTGGCGAACAGGTCCCGCTCGGGAGGCACGGCTGCAATCTACCCGCTTCGCGCGGCGTGGCCGGCCCCGCCGCGCCGCCGCGCGCGAGCGGCGTCGTCAGATCTCGTAGACCGCGCCCTCGCGCGCCAGCTCGACCGGCCCGCCGAACTCGCGCTCGGCCTCGCCCACCGCCCAGGCGGCGTCGTGGTCGGCCGAGATGTGCGTCAGCACGAGCCGCCGCGCGGCCGCGCGCCGCGCGTGCTCGCCGGCCTCCGCCGGGGTGAGGTGCCCGCGCTGCTGCTCGCCTTCCGGCTGCTCGAGCGTCGCCTCGAGCATCAGCAGGTCGGTGTCGCGCGCGAGCTGCACGATCGCGTCGTTGGGGCGGCAGTCGGCGCCGTAGGTGAAGCTCGCGCCGCCGGCGCTCACCTGCACCGCGTGCGTGCGGATGAAGTGAGGGACCTCGTGGAAGCGCACGCGCAGCGGGTCGAGCGCGAGCTCGGCCGCGGGGTCGTACTCGTGCACCTCGAACGACTGCTCGATCAGCTCCTCCGCCTGCCACGCTCCGGTGATGCGGCGCAGCGTCTCGCGGCCGCCCGGCGGGACGTGGAGCTGCGGCCGGCTGCCGGCGGCGCGCGCCTGGTGCGAGTACGCGAGCGCGTACGCGTACGGGATCAGGTCCATGAAGTGATCCGCGTGCAGGTGAGAGATCACGACCGCGCACACGTCGGTGAACGCGCGCGCCGCGCGCAGCTTCGCGAACACGCCGTTGCCGCAGTCGAGCAGCAGGCAGCGACCGCCCGCCTCCACCAGATAGCCGCTGCACGCGCCACCCGGGTCCTGCCAGGCCGGTGACTTGCCGAGCACGGTGATCCTCATGAGCGCGGAGCTCCCACGACGGGCGGGATCGTAGCCGCACGCGAGGAGACCCGACTCCGCCGGCACCCGGGGCGCCTCCGGCGCGCGCGGCGTGAGCGCGCGCTCACGTGTGCAAGGCGGCCTGTTCCTGAGCCGTGGGGAACGCCCACACGGCCTGCGTGCGGCGCTCCTGGCGGAACTGGAAGCGCAGCTGCCGGGGCGGCCGCAGGCCGTCGGGATGCGCCGGGCGAAACGTCGCGCACGGCTCGTCGTCGGGCAAGGCACAGAGCAGGTTCCTGCTGAAGAAGCAGTCCTCGCAACTCACCTTGCGCGCGCTCCCACGACCCTTCGCCATCCTCCCGCTCACCCTCCTCGATCCGTTCGCCGTGCCTCAGGAGGCGGCAATGAAAGCGGACGCGGCGGGGACCCTCAACGCCGTTTTTCGCAAATCGCAGGAACTTTCCGTCGCGAGCGAAAAAGCCTGCAAATGACCACTTTCTGAGCCCGTCTGACATAAACGGCCCGCATTTTGCGGGTCTTTCCCGGCGGCGGCTGCGCGGAGGGCGGCCGTCATGCTACGGGCACCCATGCGGATCCTCGTCACCGGCGTGAGCGGCTTTGTCGGCGCGCGGCTCGTCCCACGCCTGCAGCGCGACGGCCACGAGCTGCGCGGCTTCGCGCGCGACCCCCGGCGCGTCGCCCTCGACGTGCCGCTCGTGACCGGCGACGCCGTCAGCGGCACGGGCCTGGACGCGGCGCTCGAGCGGATCGACGTCGCGTACTTCCTGATCCACTCGATGGAGCCCGCGACGGACGTCACGGCCGCCGCCGACTTTCGCGCGCGCGAGCGCACCGCCGCCGAGAACTTCGCCACCGCCGCCCGCGCCGCCGGCGTGCGGCGGATCGTCTACCTCGGCGGCCTCGTGCCGCGGGACGCGCCGGCGTCCCCGCATCTCGCGAGCCGGCTCGCGGTCGAGCAGGTCCTGCTCGACGCGCTGCCGGACTCGACGGCGCTGCGCGCGTCGATCGTGATCGGGGCCGGCTCGCGCTCGTTCCGCTTCCTCGTGCGCCTGGTCGAGCGCCTCCCGCTCGTCGCGCTGCCCGAGTGGCGGACGCGTCGCACGCAGCCGATCGACGAGCGCGACGTGATCGAGGCGCTCGCCCGCGCGGCGAGCGTCGAGGCGGTCGCCGGCCGCTCGCTCGACGTCGCCGGGCCCGACGTCGTCAGCTACGGCGAGCTGATCGAGCGCATCCGCGACGCGCTGCTGCTGCGGCGCCCGCTCTGGCGCCTGCGCCGCACGCCCGCGCCGGCGTCCGTCGCCAGCCGCGTCGCCGCGGCGGTCGCGGGCGAGCGGCCGGAGCTGGTCGGCCCGCTGATGGCGGGGCTCGCCAGCGACCTGCTGCCACGCGACGACAGCGCCGCCGCGCTGCTCGGCATGCGCCTGCACACGCTCGACGCGGCGATCGAGCACGCGCTCGGCGAGTGGGAGCGCAGCGAGCCGCTGGCCGCGCGCTGAGCGCGACGCGCGCGCGGCCGGCTCCGGCTGCGCGCGCCCCGGGTAGGGTGCGCGCATGACGCGCGTGCACTGCGCAATCGAGATCGGCGCACCGCCCGCGCGCGTCTGGGAGGTGGTGATGGATCCGCGGCGGCTTGCCGACTGGGTGACGATCCACCGTCACCTCGGACCGGTTCCGGAACGCCTCAGACGCGGCGCGACGTTCGAGCAGACGCTCAATCTGCGCGGCGCGCCCCTGCACGTGGCGTGGACCGTCGTCGACGTCGATCCACCTCACCGCGCGCTGTGGGAGGGACAGGGCCCCGCTCACTCACGCGCCTCGATCGTCTACGAGCTGAGACCCGACGGTGAGAACCGAACGATCTTCGACTACACGAACGAATTCAAACCGCCAGGAGGTGCGCTCGGCGCGGTCGCCGGCCGGGTGCTCGTAGGTGGTCTTTCGCAACGTGAGGCACAGCGCTCGCTCCAGCGGCTGAAAATGTTGATCGAGAATGAGTAAGAACCCGTCGCTTGCCCTTGCGGCGCGGCGATGCTCCGCTAGGATGCGAAATGGTCGGGGCGCCAGCCATGGTGAGGCGCCGTCGGGCGTCGGAGCCAAGGCAAAATGAACCGCAATTCGCGCTGCGCCACTCATACGCTGAACGTTCAAACATTCGTCAAGGACAGGATCACGTGTCCTGACCGCCCGTTAGGCTATCGATGGATTAGCGGAGAACCACAGGGGACCGGAGGCACACGTGGCGGACTTTCTTGAGGCGAAAGTGCGGGAGATCGAGGAGCGACTGCAGCAGCTGCGCCCCTTGATCGAGGAGTTCCACCGGCTCGAGGCCGCCTCCGCGGCGCTCGGCGCCGTCGGCAGCGCGGGAATCGGCGCACGCCGCCGCCCCGCGGCCGCCGTCAACGGCGCCGCCCGGCGCGGCCGTCCGCGCGGCGGACGCAGGAGCGACAACACCCGTGCCACGCAGACGGTCGAGCTCGTGCGAGCCCACCCCGGCATCACGATCCCCGAGCTGGCCAGCCACATGGGGATCAAGCCGAACTACCTGTACCGCGTGCTGCCGCAGCTCGCCGACGAGGGCAAGGTGCGCAGGGACGGGAAGGGCTGGCACCCGGCCTGAGCGCCGGACGGCGCCGGTTCCGCGCGCGGTCGCGCGCGCGGGGTCCCGGCGCCGTGCACCTCCGGTCGCGCTAGGAGACGAGTCCCAGCTGCTCGACGGCCGCGCGCTCCTCGCGCAGCTCGCCGACCGTCGCGTCGATGCGGGCCTGCGAGAAGTCGTTGACCTCGAGGCCCTGGACGATCGAGTACTGACCGTCCTTCACCGTGCAGGGGAAGCCGGTGATGATCCCCTCGCCGATGCCGTAGGAGCCGTCCGACGGGACGGCCATCGAGACCCAGTCGTCGGCGGGCGTCCCGAGGCACCAGTCGCGCATGTGGTCGATCGCCGCGTTGGCGGCCGACGCCGCGCTCGAGGCGCCGCGCGCGTCGATGATCGCCGCGCCGCGCTTCTGCACCGTCGGGATGAAGTCGGACTCCAGCCATGCCTGGTCGACGAGCTCCGCGGCCGGCTTCCCGCCGACGGTGGCGTGGAACACGTCGGGGTACTGGGTCGCCGAGTGGTTGCCCCAGATCGTCACTCTCTTGACGTCCGCGACGGCGGCGCCGGTCTTCGCCGACAGCTGGCTGATCGCGCGGTTGTGGTCGAGCCGCACCATCGCGTGGAAGCGCTCCTTCGGCACGTCGGGCGCGTTGCTCGCGGCGATCAGCGCGTTCGTGTTGGCGGGGTTGCCGACGACGAGCACCTTGATGTCGTCGGCCGCGTGCGCGTTGATCGCCTGGCCCTGCGGCTTGAAGATGCCGCCGTTGGCCTCGAGCAGGTCGGCGCGCTCCATGCCTCTGCTGCGCGGGCGCGCGCCGACGAGCAGCGCGACGTTCGCGCCGTCGAACGCGACGTTCGGGTCGTCGCTCGCCTCGACGCCGGCGAGCAGCGGGAAGGCGCAGTCGTCGAGCTCCATGATCACGCCCTCGACGGCTCTCAGCGCGGGGGTGATCTCGAGCAGCCGCAGTTGCACCGGCTGGTCGGGGCCCAGCAGCTGGCCGCTCGCGATGCGGAACAGCAGGCTGTAGCCGATCTGGCCCGCGGCGCCGGTCACGGCGACGCGGACGGGGGTCTTGTCAGTCACGTGGTCATCTCCTGTGTGCGGCGGATCGGGGCGCGATGCTACCGGCGGCCGGCGCGCGCCGACCCGGCCGCCAGCCCGCGCCCCGGGGCATGACGCGATACAACCCTGCCTCCTGACTCTCCACGGAGAACCGATACCCATGAGCAAGATCAAGGTGAAGAACCCCGTCGTCGAGCTCGACGGCGACGAGATGACCCGCATCATCTGGGAGTTCATCAAGCAGTCGCTGATCCTTCCCTACCTCGACATCGACCTGAAGTACTACGACCTCGGGATCGAGCAGCGCGACAAGACGAACGACCAGATCACCGTCGAGGCTGCCGAGGCGATCAAGCAGTTCGGCGTCGGCGTGAAGTGCGCGACGATCACGCCCGACGAGGCGCGCGTCGAGGAGTTCGGCCTGAAAGCGATGTACAAGTCGCCGAACGGGACGATCCGCAACATCCTCGGCGGCGTCATCTTCCGCGAGCCGATCGTGATCTCGAACGTGCCGCGGCTCGTGCCGGGGTGGACGAGACCGATCGTGATCGGCCGTCACGCGTTCGGCGACCAGTACCGCGCGACCGACACGCTGATCCCCGGCGAGGGCACGCTCACCTTGACGTTCACGCCGAAGGACGCGGGCGAGCCGATCGAGCTGGAGGTCTACGACTTCCCGGGCAGCGGCATCGCGATGGCGATGTACAACCTCGACGACTCGATCCGCGACTTCGCGCGCGCGTCGATGCGCTACGGGCTCGACCGCGGGTACCCCGTCTACCTGTCGACGAAGAACACGATCCTCAAGGCGTACGACGGTCGCTTCAAGGACCTCTTCCAGGAGGTCTACGAGACCGAGTTCAAGGCCGACTTCGACGCCGCCGGCCTCACCTACGAGCACCGCCTGATCGACGACATGGTCGCGACCGCGCTCAAGTGGGAGGGCGGCTACGTGTGGGCGTGCAAGAACTACGACGGCGACGTGCAATCGGACACGGTCGCGCAGGGCTTCGGCTCGCTCGGCCTGATGACGAGCGTGCTGATGACGCCCGACGGCAGAACGGTCGAGGCGGAGGCCGCGCACGGCACCGTCACGCGCCACTACCGCCAGCACCAGCAGGGCAAGCCGACCTCGACGAACCCGATCGCCTCGATCTTCGCGTGGACGCGCGGGCTCGCCTATCGCGGCCGCATGGACGACACGCCCGAGGTGACGCGCTTCGCCGAGACGCTCGAGCGCGTCTGCGTCGAGACGGTCGAGCGCGGCCAGATGACGAAGGACCTCGCGCTGCTGGTCGGCCCGGACCAGCAGTGGCTGACGACGCAGGAGTTCCTCGCGGCGATCGACGAGAGCCTGAAGGCGGCGATCGGCTAGCCAGCCAGCAAGCTGCGCGCAGGCGGCGCGCGGCGTGCTTCACTCTGAGGCATGGCCGTCGCGCCGCCACGCGCGTCGCACGCGACGCACACCGTCACCAACCAGCCGCCGCCGCTCGAGGGGCTGAACCTGTTCGAGTGCAACCGGCCGCTGGTCGAGGCGCTCGAGCGCGAGGGCGCCGGCTGGGGCGCGGCGAACGCCTCGGCCGTCGGCGAGCTGGCGGGCTCGGAGGGGATCCGCCTCGGCTTCGAGGCGAACGACAACCCGCCGAGACTGAAGACGCACGACCGCTTCGGCAACCGCGTCGACCAGGTCGAGTTCCACCCGTCGTGGCACCGGCTGATGGAGAGCAGCGTCGCGCACGAGGCGCACGCGCTGCCGTGGCGCACCGAGCGCCCCGGCGCGCACGCGGTGCGGGTCGCGATGTCGCTCACCGGCGGTCAGGTCGAGGCCGGCCACGGCTGCCCGATCACGATGACGTTCGCGGCGATCCCGGCGCTGCGCGCGGAGCCGGACGTGCTGGACGTGTGGCAGCCGCGCCTGACGTCGACGACGTACGACCCGCGCGACGTGCCGGCCGACGAGAAGGCCGGCGCGCTGTGCGGCATGGGCATGACGGAGAAGCAGGGCGGCTCCGACGTGCGCACGAACGCGACCGTCGCGACGCAGGTCGGCGACGGCTGGGAGCTGGTCGGCCACAAGTGGTTCACCTCGGCGCCGATGTGCGACCTCTTCCTCGTCCTCGCGCAGGTCGAGGGCGCGGGGATCTCGTGCTTCGCGATGCCGCGCTGGCGGCCGGACGGCGAGCGCAACGCGTTCCAGCTCCAGCGCCTGAAGGACAAGCTCGGCAACCGCTCGAACGCGTCGAGCGAGATCGAGTTCCGCGGCGCCTGGGCGCAGCCGGTCGGCGAGCCGGGGCGCGGCGTGCCGACGATCATCGAGATGGTCAACCACACACGGCTCGACTGCGTCGCCGGCTCGGCCGCCGGGATGCGCTGGGCCGTGTCGCTCGCGACCCACCACGCCGCCTACCGCAGCGCGTTCGGCAAGCTGCTGATCGAGCAGCCGCTGATGACGAACGTGCTCGCCGACCTGTGCGTCGAGTCGGAGGCCGCGACGCTCTCCGCGATGCGCCTCGCGCGCGCGTACGACGAGCGTGACGACGCCTTCAAGCGGATCGCGACGGCGGTGCTGAAGTACTGGGTCTGCAAGCGCACCGCGCCGCACGCGGCCGAGGCGCTGGAGGTGCTGGGCGGCAACGGCTACGTCGAGGAGTCGGGCATGCCGCGGCTCTACCGCGAGGCGCCGCTGAACTCGGTGTGGGAGGGCTCGGGGAACGTCATGTGCCTCGACGTGCTGCGCGCGCTGATCAAGGAGCCGGAGACAGGCGCCGCATTGTTCGCCGAGCTGGACGAGTCGGCCGGCGCGGATCCGCGGCTGGACGCGCACGTCTCGAAGCTCCGCGCGGAGCTGGCGGACCTGGCCGCCATCGAGGCACGGGCGCGGCGGATCGTCGAGGCGATCGCGCTGGCGCTGCAGGGCTCGCTGGTCGTCCGCCATTCACCACGCGAGGTCGCAGAGGCGTTCTGCGCCTCGCGCCTCGCCGGCGACGCCGGGCACGCGTTCGGCACGCTCCCGCCTCGCGTGGACTTCCGCGCGATCGTGGAGCGGCATCGGCCTTCGCTGTAGGCGCTCCGCTCGGGCGTACGACCACTGCGGATCTGTGCATCGCATGGATGCACAGATCCGCATTCGTAAATCCGGTGCATGACAGAGCGGGGATCGGGACCGGCCGGGCGGGGGCGCGGTCGGGGCGCGGCAGCCGCCGCACTCCCCCTCGACGCCCGAACGGCGGCGCGGCGCGCCCGGCCCCGGCCGGGGCGGCGCTCAGTCCAGCCCGTAGATCGGGCGCAGCTTCGCGTTGAGATACGCGAGGAAGGGCTCGACGCGAATCGCCGAACCGGTCGCGCGGAGGACCAGCTCGCGCGGCGGGTAGGTGCGGCCGAAGCGGTGCACGTGCTCGCCGAGCCATCCCCGCAGCGCGTTGCCGTCGCCGGCAGCCAACGCGGAGTCCAGGTCGGGCAGGTCGGCGCGCGCCCGCTCCCACAGCTGCGCGGCGATCAGGTTGCCGAGCGCGTACGTCGCGAAGTAGCCGATGTCGCCGCCGGACCAGTGGACGTCCTGCAGGACCCCGACCGCGTCGTTCGGCACCTCGACGCCGAGGTACTGCCGCATCCGCGCGTTCCACGCCTCGGGCAGGTCCTCCAACGCGACCGTGCCGGCGATCATCGCCCGCTCCAGCTCGAAGCGCAGGATGATGTGGAGGCCGTAGGTCGCCTCGTCGGCCTCGACGCGGATCAGCGACGGCTGGACCTTGTTGACCGCACGGTAGAACGCCTCCTCCCCGACCGCGCCGAAGCGCTCGGGGAAGACCTCGCGCAACTGCCCGTGCAACCAGCCGGCGAACGGGCGACCGCGGGCGACGACGTTCTCCCACAGGCGCGACTGCGACTCGTGCACGCCGAGCGAGACGCCCTCGCCGAGCGGCGTGCGCGCGAGCGCCGGATCGACCTGGGACTCGTACAGGCCGTGGCCGAACTCGTGGATCGCGCCGTACAGCGCCATCCCGACGTACGCCGGGTCGTAGCGCGTCGTGAGCCGCACGTCGCCGGGGCCGAAGCTGGTGGCGAACGGATGCGCCGCGTCGTCGAGCCGCCAGCCGTCGGCGCTCCAGCCGAGCCGCTCGACGACGCGCCGCACGAGCGCGCGCTGCCCCTCGACCGGGAAGTCGCCGTGCAGGACCGACGCGTCCACCGCGTCCGCGCGCTCGGCGATCGCGGCGATCAGCGGCACGAGGCCGGCTCGCAGCTCGGTGAAGAGGGCGTCGACCTCGGCGCTCGTCATGCCCTCCTCGTAGTCGTCGAGCAGGACGTCGTAGGGGTCGTCGTAGCCGTCGAAGCACTCGACGTAGCGCAGCTTCAGCTCGACATTGCGGCGCAGGGACGGCAGGAAGGCGCCGAAGTCGGCGCGCTCGCGCGCCTCGACCCACGCCTGGTGCCCGAGCGCGCCGGCGCGCGCCAGCTCGGCCGCCAGCTCGCTCGGCACGCGCCGCGCCTTCTTCCAGTCGCGGCGCGTCACGCGCACGAGCGCGGCGTCGCTCGAGCCCGGCGCCGGCTTCGCGGCGTCGAGCAGCCGGCCGATCGCGTCGTCGGTGAAGCGCTCGTGCACCAGCTTGCCGAGCGTGCCGAGCTGCTCGGCGCGGCTCTCCGCGGCGCGCACGGGCATCATCGTCTGCTGGTCCCAGCCGAGCAGACCGCCGGCCGCGTTGAGGTCTGAGATCTCCGCGAGCCGCACGTGCAGCTCGGTCAGGGCGTCGCTCATTTGGTCCCTATCGGATCGAGTGGCCGGATGGTGGAGCGGCGCGAGAGCGGTTGCGCACGCTGTGCGACCATTCCACCATGTTCGGGCGCTCCGGATCGATCCAGCTCGCGCGCGTCTTCGGCATCCGCGTGGGCGTCGACTTCAGCTGGTTCGTCGTCCTGTTCCTCGTGATCTTCTGGCTGTCGCACTCCTTCCAGGAGACGCTCGGCAGCTCGGACACGACCGCCTACCTGACGGCGGTAGCGAGCGCCCTGCTGCTGTTCGCCTCGATCGTCGTGCACGAGCTGGGGCACGCGCTCGCGGCGCGGCGGCACGGGATCGAGGTCGCCGGCATCACGATCTCCCCGCTCGGCGGGTTCGCGCTGATGAGCCGCGAGAGCCGCACCGCGCGCGAGGAGCTGACGGTCGCCGCCGCCGGACCGCTCGCGACGCTCGCGATCGTCGTCGTGAGCGTGCTGG
Source organism: Actinomycetota bacterium (assembly GCA_018268595.1). Taxonomy (GTDB): domain Bacteria; phylum Actinomycetota; class Thermoleophilia; order Solirubrobacterales; family Solirubrobacteraceae; genus Conexibacter. The sequence goes on from JAFDWH010000001.1 coordinate 169,070, forward strand.
TCGGCGTCGCGCTCGTCGGCGCGCACCGCTTCGTCGACGCGGCGCTGCTCGCGACGGGCGCGCACGTCACGCCGGTGCTGCTGACGATCGGGTTCCTCGTGACGATGAACGTGATCGTCCTGCTGTTCAACCTGGTCCCGGCGTACCCGCTCGACGGCGGTCGGATGGTGCGCGCGATCGTGTGGCAGCTCAGCGGCGACCGCAACCGCGGGACGCGCGTCGCCGCGCGCCTCGGGCAGGCGTTCTCGATCGTGCTGATCGGCGGCGGCCTGTGGCTGACGATCGGGCTTGGCAGCCTCGTCGGCATCTGGTTCGTGCTCGTCGGCCTGATGATCGGCGGCTCCTCGCGCGCGCTGCTGGCGCAGACGGCGCTGACCGAGCAGCTCGAGGACGTGCGCGTCGGCGACATCATGGACGCCGACCCGGTGAGCGTGCCGGAGGAGCTGCCAGCCGCGCAGGCGCTCGACGAGTTCTTCCTGCGCTACCGCTGGCCGTGGTTCCCGGTCGTCGACGCGGCCGGGCGCTTCGTCGGGGTGCTGCGCGAGGAGGGCGCGCGCCACGCCGTCGAGGGCGGGCGGCCGGTGCAGCTGGTGCGCGAGCTGATGGAGCAGGACGAGACGGGCCGCTGGCGGATCGACGAGGACCAGTCGCTGCGGGCGCTGCTCGACGCCGACGGCCTGCGCACGCTCGGCGCGATGATGGTGCTGGACGGCGGCGGCGTGCTGCGCGGCGTCGTGACGCTCGGCCGTCTGCGCCGCGCGCTGCGCGCGGCGCTCGGCGGGCGACCGTAGCCGCCCGCCGCGGCGCGCCGCTCAGGCGGTGCTGCTGTTGGTGATCAGGCCGTATTCGGCCAGCACCGTCAGCAGGCTCGCGAGCGCCGCGTTGCCACCGCGCGAGCCGGTGACCGTCTGCCTCGCGATCGGCGTCCTGTTGAAGAAGGCGATTCTGTTGTCTTCCCTCGTGCGCAGCACGTGGGCGCCTTCGTTGGTGCGGGCTCTGACTTCGTACGCGATGACGCCGCCGAATTCGTGCGTGCGCGACCAGCCGACGGGCGAGGCCGCTGCGAATTCTTCTCTGCCGTTGTCGATCAGGATCGTGTAGTCGCTCGTGAATTCGAGGTGCACTTCGCCTTCGATCGGCTTCACGCCGCCTTCTTCGATGATCAGGTGGAACATCGACTGGCCGCCGTCGTGGAGGACGTTGAAGTCGGCTCTCGTCGCCTGGCCGCAGCGCGTCTGCAGCATCGTGCGTCTCGGCAGGGCGCCCGTCGTTTCGCCGAGTCTGATCGCGTACGAGCCTGAGTTGTTGGCGAAGTAGTTGCCGCCGAAAATCACGCAGTCGCTCGTCTTGATGTGCAGTTGCGATTCGCTCGCGCCCTCGCCCGAGCACTGCGTCAGGAACGCGCCCTGTTCGAGCTCCCACGCCTTCGTGCCGCCGCCCCACACGTGCGTGTTGAGGAACATCGTCCCGGCGCCACCGTAGCCGCCTCTGACGCTGCCCGTGCCGCCGCGCACGCGGATGCCCGTGCCTGCGCAGCGGATCGCGTGGACGTTGACGAACACCGAGTCGTGCGGGCCACGCCAGTCGATCCCGTCGCCGCCGCAGTCGCGCACGACGAGCCCCGAGACCTGTGCCTCCATCTGTTCGCCGCCGATCCCGCGCTCGCTCGAGATCCCCTTCTCGGCGCAGTAGGAGATCGTCGCGTTGCGGACGACCAGGCACCGGCCGTAGTGCTTGAGCCCCGTGCCCGAGGTGTTTTCTCTGCTGTTGCCTTCGAGCGTGAGGTCGATCAGCCCGGCGAACTCGATCCCTCTTTCGATCAGGCCGGTGCCGACGGCTTCGTCGTAGCCGGAGGACTTGACGAGGTCGGTGTTCGCTCTCGCCCTCAGCCGCAACCTGGTCGCGTCGACGCCGGCGCCGACCAGGTAGATCCTCGAGTAAAGCGTCAGCGTCGTGCCGACGACGTACGTCCCGGCGGGGAAGTAGACGATCCCGCCGCCGGCGCCGTTGGCGGCGTTGATCGCTTCCTGTATCGCTCTCGCGTCGTCGGTGCTGCCGTCGCCCCTCGCTTCGTACGGAGCGGACTGCACGTTGTACTGCGCCAGCGTCGCCGCCTCGGCGACGCCTGGCAGGGCAAGCCCCACCCCGAGACCGGCGGCCGTCATGCCGATCAGCGCGCGCCGTCGCGACACGCCCTCGTGGGTGCTCTCATGCATGGGTTCCCCCTGTCGATCGTTGGCGCGCGGCAGCCGGCCGCGCGCACCCCCGCGGCGAATCTAGCCGCGGCGCGGCAGGGCTACAACGACCTATGCGACGTGACGCCGGCGGGGGTCACGTGTAGAACCAGACGAGCGTCACGAGCTGGCCGCCGACGCTCCACGCGACGAAGGCGGCGACCATCGCGACGCCGACGGCGCGGCCCCAGCGCTCTCCCGCCCCACGCGCGGCGATCGCGATCAGCACGCCGAACAGCGGCAGCAGCGGCAGCAGGTAGCGGCCCTGCACGATGTGCAGGATGTCGCGTCTGAGGTCTGCCGACAGCCCAACCAGCAGCAGCAGGCAGATCGCCATCGCGCCGTAGCCGAGCAGCTCGCGCCGGCGCCAGCGCAGCTCGCGCGGTTCGGCCGCGAGGAAGCGCAGCGCGAGCGCCGCGAACGCCAGCAGCGCGACCAAGGCGGCCCTGTACGCCCACGGCGGCAGCCACACCACCATCCAGCCGAACGTCCCGACGAACGACTTGAACAGCTGTTCGTAGCCGGGATGCGTGAGCGTCGTCGGCGACTGGAACGGCAGCCTCGGCAGGAACACCTGCCAGATGTAGCTGAGGTGACCCCACAGCCCCACGTGGCTTTCGGGCGCCGCCGGCCGACCGACCGCGAACGGCCGGTGCCACACGAGCGTCTCGAAGCCGACGCCGAGCGCGACCAGCAGACCGGCGGCCGCGGCGGCGGCGCCGACGAGACCCAGCAGACGACGGTCCCACGCGAGCGTCGTGCGGCGCGCGGCGAGCAGCAGCCCGAGCGCCGCCCCGGGCACGAGCCCGAAGAAGTTGACCTTCGTCAAGGCGCCGGCGGCGATCAGCGCGCCGGCGGTCAGCGCGAGACGCGTCGTGAGGCCGCGGCGCCACGCGCACGCGACGCACAGGAACAGACCGGCCGAGAGCGCGTACAGCAGCGCGTCCGGGTTGACCCCGCCGGAGATGAAGCCGAGCATCGGCGCGAACGCGACGCCGAGGCCGCCGACCGTCCACGCCCACGGCCGCCCCGGCAGGCACTCGCGCACGAACAGGAAGCACAGCAGCGCCGTCGCGCCCGCGAGCAGCGCGGACAGCAGCCGCATCGCGACGATGCGGTCGAGCAGCGTCGATCCCCTCGCCACGCGATACGGGATCGACTCGAGCGCGTAGTAGAGCGGCGGCTCGGGCTCGCGTTCGCCGGCCGGGATCGTCGCCTGGCGCGAGCTCGGCTGCCGGCCGTCGAGCGCGAGCTGGCGCTGCTGCACCGGCGTCCACGCCGCGGCGTGCAGCGTTCTGGCGGCCATGTCGCCAAAGCGCGCGTCGGCCATCGCGACCGTCTGCTCCTGCGAGAGCACGATCTCGCGCGGCTGGCTCGGCGGCTTGCCGGTCTCGCCCATGCTCTGCACGTAGGCGACGTGCGCGACCTCGTCCGGGACCTGGAACGGCGGCGTGATGAACGACCACGCGCCCGCGTTGAGCGCCGCCACGCCGGCGACCGCGACCGCCGCCCAGCGGTGCTGCCCGTCCGTGACGAGCGTGCGCAGCACGAGGCCGCCGGCGAGCAGCAGCGCGGCGCCGACGAGCACGACGATCGCCCACGCGTTCCAGCACGGGTCCCAGAAGCCTGTGTGTCCCTGGCACGTGCGTCGCGCGACGAGCGGCACGGACGCCCACCACGTCCTGCGGCCGCCTTCCATGTAGTCGACCGGGAGCGAGCTGCCGCCCGCCTGGCCGTCGATCGTCAGCGCCCCGGTCCCCGGCGGCGTCGGGCCGACCAGGAGGTCTGCCGGGGAGCGCATCGCGAGGCAGAGCTGGACGTCGACGCGTTCGCGCACGCTGCGCCCGACGGGTGCGCGGATCAGGCCCTGGGCGTCGCTCGCCACCACGCGCTCGACCAAGCGGCCGTCCTGACGCAACGTGACGACCGGCGGGGCCCTCGTGCTGCCGGGTATCTGCAGCAGCGCGGCGCCGGCCGGCAGCAGCTCCCATTCCTGGCACGCGGTGCTGCCGGCGGCGACCTGCTGGTCGCCCTGCACCCACACGCCGTTCGTGCCGGCGCGGCGGAGGCCGGCGTGCGAGAGCAGCAGCGCGAGGCTCGCCGACAGTGCGAGCACCGCGAGCAGAGCGCAGATCAGCGCGGGGCGATCCCACCGCGGCGCTGCCCGCGGCGGCCGTCGCAGCGGCACACGCAGGAGTTGTCGCACCGCCTCGCGGCGGCTGCCGAGAACGGCCAAGCTTTCCCCCATCCGTTGCTGACACCTGCGGGCCCACGCGCGGTCCGTCGCGTGCGACGCGCCCTACGCCGTACCCCGATGAGGAAGCGATCCTAGCGACGTCAGCTCAATGACGCAAAACGTTTCGAGTCGGTTTGCGCCAAAACCAGCGCTCGGCAAGTTCCCCCGTCAGAGCGGGTGCCATCGCCTGGTCAGGAAGCGTGAGTCCGTCGATCGAGCGCACGGGCTCGATGCCGCGCACCGCGTTCGTCGCGAACGCCTCGCGCGCGTGAGAAAGCTCGGCGAGCGACAGCGGCGCCTCGCGCACCGCCACCCCCAGCTCGCGCGCGAGCGCGATCAGCTCCGCCCGTCCCACGCCCGGCAGGATCGAGCCGTCGGCCGGCGGCGTGCGCAGGGCCCCGTCGGCACCGAGCACGAACAGGTTCCCGCGGATCGTCTCGCGCACCGCGCCGTCGCGACCGACGAGCAGCGGAAGCGCCGGCGCGGTCTGCTCGTGCGCGGCGGCCAAGACGGCGCGGTCGACCCACTTGTGCGCCGCGGGCCAGTCGTCGAGCGTCACCGTCGTGAGGTCGATCGCGCCGGCCGCGCCCGGCAGCACCTCGGCGCGCTCGACCGGCTCGACGCGCGCGTCCACGCGCACGCGGCCGGCGTCGTCCGGCTGCGCGGTCACGCGCAGGCGCCCGAGCGCATGCCCGTGCGCGCGCTCGCGCGCGAGCCGGTGCGTCGCCGCCGGCAGCTCCGCCCCGTGCAGCGCGCGCACGCTGGCGGCGAGCCGCGCGAGGTGGGCGTCGAGCGCGATCGGGGCGCCGTCGACCACGAGCATCGTCGAGAAGACGCCCTGCCGGGGGTCTGGCGTGCGGCGGTTGCACATACGCTGCGGGAGTATCCCGTCCGCGAGCCGCGATGAAGACGCTGCTGATCGACAACCACGACTCGTTCACCTACAACCTCGCGCAGTTGCTGGCGCAGGTCAACGGCGAGCAGCCGCACGTCGTGCGCAACGACGAGGCGAGCTGGGAGCAGATCGCGCGGCTGCCGTTCGACAACGTGGTCCTCTCCCCCGGTCCCGGCCGGCCGGAGCGCACACGCGACTTCGGCGTCTGCGCACAGGCGATCGCCGCGGCGGAGGTCCCGTTGCTCGGCGTCTGCCTCGGCCACCAGGGGATCGGCTGGCTGCACGGGGCGCGCGTCGTGCACGCGCCCGAGCCGATGCACGGCCGTATCAGCGCGGTGCTGCACGACGACGCGCCGCTGTTCGCCGGCATCCCACGCGAGTTCCAGGCGGTCCGCTACCACTCGCTGTGCGTCGAGCAGCCGCTGCCGGACGCGCTCCGGCCGCTTGCGTGGACGAGCGACGGCGTGCTGATGGCGCTCGCGCACCGCACGCGGCCGCTGTGGGGGGTGCAGTTCCACCCGGAGTCGGTCTGCGCCGAGCACGGCCGGCGGCTGCTGGAGAACTTCCGCGACCTGACGGCGGCGCACGGCGGCCGGGGCCGCCCGGCGACGGCGCGCGCGCCGCGCTCGCCCGCGCCGCCGCCGCAGCCGGCCGCCGCCGCGGAGCCGCGCCTGCGCCTGCTGCACGAGCGGATCGACGCGCCGGTCGACGCGGAGCGCGCGTTCGCCCACCTCTACGGCGGGCACCCGCAGGCGTTCTGGCTCGACAGCAGCCTGCGCGACGAGCGCGCGCGCTTCTCGTTCGCCGGCGCGACCGGCGGCCCGCTGTCGGCGCTCGTCACGTACGACGTCGAGGCGGGGCGCGTGCGCGTCGAGCGCGACGGCGCAGTGGAGACGCACGGGGAGTCGATCTTCGACCACCTCGCGCGCGAGCTGCGGCGCCTGCGCACGCCCGCCGGCGCCGACGAGCTGCCGTTCGCGTTCGACGCCGGCTTCGTCGGCTACCTCGGCTACGAGTGCAAGGCCGACTGCGGCGGCGCGGCGGCGCACGTCTCGCCGCTTCCGGACGCGGCGTTCGTGCTGGCCGATCGCCTGCTCGCGTTCGACAACCGCGAGCGCGCGACCTACGCGGTCTGCCTCGTCGCCGACGAGCCGGACGCCGTCGCCGAGGGAGCGCGCTGGCTGCGCGAGACGCGCGCGCAGCTGCTCGCGCTGCCGCCGCTCGGGCCGCCCGACGCCGCTCCCGCGGGCGAGCCGGCGCGCTTCGCGCTGCGCCGCCCGCGCGAGCGCTACCTCGAGCAGATCGCCGACTGCAAGCGGCACCTCGCCGACGGCGAGACGTACGAGCTGTGCCTCACGAACGCGATCGACGCCGACGCCGGCGAGGACCCGTTGACGCTCTACCGCCGGCTGCGCCGCGTCAACCCCGCCCCCTTCTCGGCCTACCTGCGCTTCGGCGACGTGGCCGTGCTGAGCTCCTCGCCCGAGCGCTTCGTGTCGGTCGGGCGCGACCGCTGGGCGGAGGCGAAGCCGATCAAGGGGACGACGCCGCGGGGCGCGACGCCGGCGCAGGACGCGCAGCTCGCCGAAGCGCTGCGCACGAGCGAGAAGACGCGCGCCGAGAACCTGATGATCGCCGACCTGCTGCGCAACGACCTCGGGAGCGTGTGCGAGACCGGCACCGTGCACGTGCCCGACCTGATGCACGTCGAGCGCTACGAGACGCTCCACCAGCTCGTCACGACCGTGCGCGGGCTGCTGCGCGAGGGGCTCGACGCGGCCGACTGCGTGCGCGCGTGCTTCCCGCCCGGCTCGATGACGGGCGCGCCCAAGCAGCGCACGATGGAGCTGATCGACGCGCTGGAGGGCGAGGCGCGCGGCGTCTACGCCGGCGCGATCGGCTACTTCGGGCTCGGCGGCGGCTGCGACCTGAGCGTCGTGATCCGCACGATCGTGCTGGACGGCGCGCACGCGACGATCGGCGTCGGCGGAGCGATCGTGACGCAGTCGGACGCCGACGACGAGTTCGAGGAGATCGTCCTGAAGGGGCTGGCGCCGCTGCGCGCGATCGACGAGCGGGTCGACGCGCGCGCGGCGTTGGCGGGGGCGACCGTTAGGCTGTCCGCCCCGTGACTGCGCTCGTGACCGGCGGGGCCGGCTTCATCGGCTCGAACCTCGTCGACGCGCTGCTCGCGCAGGGCGAGCGCGTCGCCGTCGTCGACGACCTCTCGACCGGCCGCCGCGAGAACCTCGACGGCGCGCTCGCGGCGGGCGCCGTGCTGCACGAGCTCGACGTGACCGACGCGGCCGCGCTGCGCACGCTGATGGAGGCCGAGCGGCCGCAGGTCGTCTTCCACCTCGCCGCGCAGATCGACGTGCGGCGCTCCGTCGAGGATCCCGTCGCCGACGCGCGCATCAACGTCGAGGGCACGATCAACGTGCTGGCGGCGGCGCACGCGGCGGGCGTGCGGCGGGTCGTCTACTCGGCGACCGGCGGCGCCGTCTACGGCGAGGCCGAGCAGGTGCCGACGCCGGAGGACGCGCCCGAGCGCCCGCTCGCCCCCTACGGCCAGTCGAAGCTGGCGGGCGAGGGCTACTGCGGGCTGTTCGCGCGCCTGCACGGCCTCTCGACGATCGCGCTGCGCTACGCGAACGTCTACGGCCCGCGCCAGGACCCGCTCGGCGAGGGCGGCGTGATCGCGATCTTCTGCGGCTGCGTCGCCGAAGGGCGCACGCCGACGATCTTCGGCGACGGCGAGCAGACGCGCGACTTCGTCTACGTCGGCGACGTCGTCGCGGCGAACCTCGCCGCGGCCGCCTCGACGTTGACGGGCTCCTACAACGTCGGGACCGGCGTCGAGACGTCGGTCCTCGAGCTGGTGGAGACGCTCGACGCGCTCGAGCTGGGGCCGCCGCTCGCGCCCTGCCACGCGGACGAGCGCGCCGGCGAGGTGCGCCGCAGCTGCCTCGACGCGACGCGGCTGCGCGACGCGCTCGGCTGGTCGGCGGCGACGTCGCTGGCCGACGGGCTGCGCCAGACGGTCGCCGCTATAGTGCCCGCCGGACCGTGCTAGGCGGGGAGGTAGCGGTGCCCTGTACCTGCAATCCGCTCTAGCAGGGCTGAATCCCCTCTCGAGGGGCGCCGGCTTCCGAGGCGGCGCGCTGCGTGGAGGCGTTGACGGCGAGGTCCCGCGCGGTGACGGCCCGCGAACCAGGTCAGGTCCGGAAGGAAGCAGCCTTAAACGGTCTCCGTCACGCGTAGCGGGAGTGCCTCGCCCGAGCCGAAGCCGGTGGCGCGCTCGGGAACCCGCCTCGACGGAGGGTGCACGGTCCGAGCTTTGTCGCGCCATAGTGGGCCCGCGCCATAGGCGTGACGCCGCCCACGCACGTATGACATGGTGCCGGTTGAAGGAATCCCCGTGTCCGGTCGATAGTAGGACGGAAGATGAGCTCAGAGATCCGGAAGATCATCGCCGAGCACGCGCACCTCTCGGTCGACGTCGACTCGCTCGCCGATGACGCGAACCTCTACCAGGCCGGGATGACCTCGCACGCGAGCGTCAACCTGATGCTCGCGCTGGAGGACGCGTTCGACATCGAGTTTCCCGACAGCATGCTGACGCGCAGCGTGTTCGAGAGCGTCGCGGCGATCGAGGCGGCGCTGACCCAGCTGCAGGCGGCGGCGGCATGAGCGTCGCGGTCGAGGCCGACCAGGCGTTCCTCGACGCGATCCGCCGGATCGCCGACGAGGCCGCCGCGCCGAACGCCGACTCCGTCGACCGCGAGGCCCGCTTCCCCGTCGAGGCGGTCGACGCGCTGCGCGCCGAGCGCGCGCTGTCCGCGCTGATCCCGACCGAGCTGGGCGGCGGCGGCATCTCGTTCGAGGCGGTCGCGCAAGCGTGCTTCGAGCTCGGTCGCCGCTGCGGCGCGAGCGCGATGGTGTTCGCGATGCACCAGATCCAGGTCGCGACGATCGTGCGCCACCTCGACGGCTCCGACTGGTTCGAGGGCTACCTGCGCAGCGTCGCCGACGAGCAGCGCCTGATCGCGTCGGTCACCTCGGAGGTCGGCACGGGCGGCGACATGGCCCGCTCGATCGCCGCCGTCGAGCCGAACGGCGACGGCCTCGGCCGCTTCGAGAAGCAGGCCCCCACGGTCAGCTACGGCCACCACGCCGACGACCTGCTGACGACGCTGCGCCGCTCGCCGGACGCCGAGCCCGGCGACCAGGTCTGCGTGCTCACGAGCAGAGACCAGCACGCGCTGGAGCCGACCGGCACGTGGGACCCGCTCGGGATGCGCGGGACCTGCTCGCCCGGCAACGTGGTGCGCGCCGAGTTCCCGCTCGAGCAGGTTCTGAGCGCTCCGTTCGCACAGCAGATGAACGAGTCGATGGTGCCGATCTCGCACGTCCTGTGGTCGCAGCTGTGGCTCGGGATCGCGACCGACGCGTTCGACCGCGCGCGCGCCTTCGTGCGCGCCGCCGCGAAGAGAACGCCGGGCGAGACGCCGCCGTCGGCGATCCGCCTGTCGGAGCTGATGAGCGAGCTGTCGCTGCTGCGCGCCGAGGTCGCGACCGGCCTGCGCGACTTCTGCGACGTGCCCGAGGACGACCGCGCCCGGCTGTCGGAGATGAAGACGATCCTGCGCTTCAACAACCTCAAGATCGCCGCGTCCGAGCAGGCGCCGCGCGTCTGCCAGAAGGCGATGGCGGTGTGCGGCATCGTCGGCTTCAAGAACGACACGCCGTTCAGCGTCGGCCGCCATCTGCGCGACACGATGTCCGCCTGTCTGATGGTCGCCAACGAGCGCATCCACAAGACGGACGCGACCCTGCTGCTGATCGCCAAGGACGTCTAGCCGTGGCGGAGTACCGGCCGGGCGACGCGGAGCAGACCGCCTTCCTGCAGGAGCTGGTCGGCGCCGGCCTGCTGATCGAGAGCGGCATCCCGGGCGTCTACGGCCGCGGCGAGCAGTTCGAGCGCGTGCGCTGGGCGTTCGACCGGCTCGTGACGCGCGCCGGCGACGGCGACGCGCCCGAGCGGATGGCGTTCCCGCCGGTGCTGCCGCGCAGACAGCTCGAGCGGATCGGCTACCTCAACTCGTTCCCGCATCTCGCCGGCTCGCTGTTCTCGTTCGACGGCGACGAGGACCAGGCGGCCGAGCAGGCGGCGCGCGCGAGCCGCCACGAGGACTGGAGCGGGTTCCAGTCGCAGACCGACCTCGTGCTGACGCCGGCCGCCTGCTACCCGGTCTACCCGGCGGTCGCCGCGCGCGGCCCGCTGCCGCCCGGCGGCGTCACGGTCGACGCCGGCGGCTCGTACGTCTTTCGCAACGAGCCGAGCGGCGATCCGGCGCGCCTGCAGATGTTCCACCAGCGCGAGATCGTGCGGATCGGCGAGCCGGACGCGGTCGCCGCCTGGCGCGACACGTGGCGCGACCGCGCCGTCGCGCTGCTCCGCTCGGTCGGGCTCGACGCCGGCTTCGACGTCGCCAACGACCCGTTCTTCGGCCGCAGCGGCCGGCTGCTCGCGCGCAGCCAGCGCTCGCAGGAGCTGAAGTTCGAGGTGCTCGTGCAGATCGCCGGCCCGGAGCCGACCGCGGTGGCCTCCTTCAACTATCACCAGGACCACTTCTCCGGCACGTACGGGATCACGGTGCGCAACGGCGGCGGCGAGCCGCAGCCCGCGCACACCGCGTGCCTCGGCTTCGGCCTCGAGCGGATCACGCTCGCGCTGCTGCGCACGCACGGGCTCGACGTCGACGCGTGGCCGGCGACGGTGCGGGAGGAGCTGGCGCTCGCATGAGCAGCGTGGCCGGCACCGGCCTCGTCAGCCTGCTCGGCCTCGACCCGGCCGCCTACCGGCCGCACGCGCTGCACGCGACCGACCGCACCTACCTCGAGACGAACTGCTACACGGACATCCTCATCGAGTTCCTGCACGCGCGCGGGGACGAGCCGCTGGCGATGATGGGGTGCGTGCTGCGGGTCGACTTCGAGGGCGACCAGTGGACCTTCTTCAAGCCGCTGCCGGAGGACGTCGAGCGGCTCTACGGCGTCGACGTCCACGAGATGCAGCCGTACCGGCCGCTGCCGGACCAGATCGCCGAGCAGATCGCGCGGGGGCGCACGCTCATCGTCGAGCTGGACTCGTTCTACATGCCCGACGTGGCGGCGACCTCCTACCGCACCGCGCACGTCAAGAGCAGCGTCGTGGCCGAGGCGATCGACCGCGACGGCGAGCGCTTCCGCTACTTCCACGGCCCCGGCTACTTCGAGCTGTCGGGCGAGGACTACCGCGAGATCTTCCGCCTCGGGCGCGAGTTCTCGCCCGACGTGCTGCCGCCCTACACCGAGATCGTGCGGCTCGACGCCGGCCCGCGCCTGCGCGGCGAGGAGCTGCGCGCCGCCGCGCGCGAGCTGCTCGCGCGCCACGTCGCGCGGCGGCCTGAGCCGAACCCGTTCCTGCGCTTCGGCGCGCAGCTCGCGGAGGACCTGCCGCGGCTCGCGCAGGGCGACGCGCAGGGCTTCCACGACTACGCGTTCGCGACCGTGCGGATGGTCGGCTCGGCGTTCGAGGTCGGCGCCTCGCACGTCGACTGGGTGCTCGGCGCCGAGGGCGCGGCGGCGTCGGACGCGATGACGCGGATCGTCGAGGGCTGCAAGCTGCTCGGCTTCAAGCTCGCGCGCCGCCGCCCCTTCGACGCCGAGCCGGCGGTCGCCGAGCTGGCCGCCGCCTGGGAGGACGCGTTCGCGGCGCTGGACGGTGCGCTTGGCTGAGGCGGCCGCGCCGCCCGCCCGCGTGCGCGTGGACGGGCATCTGCGGCAGCCGTTGGAGGAGGGCTGGGAGGCCGCCTCCTGCGCGCCCGACGCGCACGCCGATCCCGCCGCGGCCGGCGCGACGCTCGCGTGGCACCCGGCGCGGGTTCCGGGCACCGCCGCCGCCGTCCTGCGCGACGCCGGCGCGTGGCGCCCCGGCGAGCCGGCGCCCGACCTCGACGCGCACGACTGGTGGTTCCGCACGCGCTTCGACGCCGCGCCGGCCGCCGACGGCGAGCAGGTCGTGCTCGCGCTCGACGGGATCGCGACGGTGGCGGAGGTCTTCCTCAACGGCGAGCGCGTGCTGGAGAGCGAGTCGATGTTCACCGCCCACGCGCTCGACGTCGGCGGGCTGCTGCGCGCCGGCGCGCCGAACGAGCTGGCGATCCGCTGTCGCGCGCTCGCGCCGCTGCTGACGGTGCGGCGCAGACCACGCGCGCGCTGGCGCACGAAGCTGGTGGACGGCAACCTGCGCTGGTTCCGCACGATGCTGCTGGGCCGCGCGCCCGGCTTCGCCCCGGGGCCGGCCGCGGTCGGGCCGTGGCGGCCGGTGCGCCTGGAGCGGCGCCGCGCGCTCGCGGTCGAGGTGGGGGCGCTCGCCCCGTGGCTCGACGGCGACGTTGGCGTGCTGGCGCTGCGCGCGAGGCTGCGCGCGCTCGACGGCGTCGCGCTGGAGGCGGCCGAGCTGGAGCTGGCGGGGCCGTCCGGCGCGCACCGCGCGCAGCTCGCGCTCGCGCCGGCCGGCGCCGTCGGCACGGTCGAGCTGCACGGCGAGCTGCGCGTCGCGGACGTCGCGCGCTGGTGGCCGCACACGCACGGCGAGCCGGCGCTGCACGACGTGCGCGTGCACGTGACGCGCGCGGGCGGCGGCGCGCCGCTGACGGTCGCGCTCGGCCGCACCGGCTTCCGCACGCTCTCCCCCGGCCCGTCGCCTGACCACGACGTCGAGCGCGACGGGCTCTCGCTGCACGTCAACGGCGTGCCGCTGTTCGCGCGCGGCGCGATCTGGACGCCGGCCGACTTCGTCACGCTCGCGCCGGACGAGGCCACGCTGCGCCGCGCGCTCGAGCAGGTGTGCGACGCCGGCATGAACGTCGTGCGGATCCCCGGCACCGGCGCGTACGAGTCGCCCGCCTTCCACGACCTCTGCGACGAGCTGGGGATCCTCGTGTGGCAGGACATGGCGTTCGCCAACCTCGACTATCCGATCGCCGACGAGCGCTTCCGCGCGACGGTCGCGGCGGAGGTCGCGCAGGTGCTCGGCGAGGCCGGCGGACGCCCCAGCCTCGCGGTCGTGTGCGGCAACAGCGAGGTCGAGCAGCAGGTCGCGATGCTGGGGCTCGACCCCGCGCTCGGCCGCGGCGAGCTGTTCGGCGAGCTGCTGCCGGACGCGGTCGCCGCGGCGCCCGGCGTGGACGCGGTCTACGTGCCCTCCGCGCCGAGCGGCGGCGAGCTGCCGTTCCGCAACGACCGCGGCGTCGCCCACTACTTCGGCGTCGGCGGCTACCGCCGCCCGCTCGACGACGCGCGCCGCGCCGGCGTCCGCTTCGCGGCCGAGTGCCTCGCCTTCTCGAACGTCCCCGACGAGGCCGGCGTGACGGCGGCGCTGCCGCAGGCGCCCGCCGGCGTCGGTCACGACCCGCGCTGGAAGGCGGGGGTCCCGCGCGACGCCGCCACGAGCTGGGACTTCGAGGACGTGCGCGACCACTACCTGCACGAGCTGTTCGGCGTCGACCCGCTCGCGCTGCGCGCGGCCGACCCGGAGCGCTGGCTGGAGCTGGGGCGCGCCGTCACCGGCGAGGCGATGGCGGAGGTCTTCGGCGAGTGGCGCCGCGCCGACTCGCCGTGCGCCGGCGGGATCGTGCTGTGGCTGCGCGACCTCGTGCCGGGCGCCGGCTGGGGGCTGGTCGACCACGCCGGGACGCCGAAGGCCGCCTACCACCACCTGCGTCGCGCGCTCGCGCCGGTCGCGGTGTGGACGACGGACGAGGGCCTCAACGGCATCCGCGTGCACGTCGCCAACGACCGCGCGGAGCCGCTGCGCGCGCAGCTGCGCGTCGCGCTCTACCGCGACGGCGAGCAGCGCGTCGCCGAGGCGAGCGCGACGCTCGAGCTGGGACCGCACGCGACCGCCGAGCGCGACGTCGAGGCGCTGCTCGGGCGCTTCGCCGACGCCTCCTACGCGTACCGCTTCGGGCCGCCGCCGCACGACGCGATCGTCGCGAGCCTCGAGCGGGACGACGGCGCGCCGCTCGCCCGGACGCTCCGGTTTCCGGCTGGAAGGCCGCTGACCGTCGAGCCACCGGAGCGGCTCGGGCTCGAAGCGCACGTCTCCGCACAGGACGCCGACGCGCCGACGGTCGTTGTGCGCAGCACGCGAGTCGCGTACGGTGTCCGCGTGCATGCAGGCGGGTTCGACGCAGAGGACGATGCGTTCACGCTGGAGCCTGGGATCGCGCACAGCGTGCGGCTGCGTCCGCGCGCGCCGGGGGCGACCTTCGCGGGGGCGGCGTTGAGCGCGCTCAACGCGCGCGGCCTGGTGCGCGTCGAGACGGCGCCGGAGGAGCGCTGAGGTGAGCGCCCCGGCCGAGCCCGGCGCGAGCGACGGCACCACGGCGCAGGCGCTCGTCGGCGAGGAGCTGTGGGCGCACGGCGACAACGTCGCCGAGTACGCGAACCGCGAGCTGCGGCCGGTCGAGGTGCTGCTGCTCGTGCGCTACCGCGACGTGCTGTCCGGTCGCGTGCTCGAGCTCGGCTGCGGCGGCGGACGCCTGACCGGCTACCTCGCCGAGATCGGGACGGTCGAGGCGATCGACGTCTCGCCGGCGATGGTCGAGTACACGAACCGCCGCTATCCGCGCACGCGCTGCCGGCAGGGCGACATGCGCGACCTGTCGGCGTGGGAGAGCGGCTCGCTGGACGCGATCGTCGCCGGAGCGAACGTGCTCGACGTGCTCGACCACGCGGGCCGTCACGCAGTCCTCGACGAGCTGCGCCGGCTGCTGGCGCCCGACGGCCTGCTGATCTTCTCCGCGCACAACGCCGGCTCCAAGGACTCGATCCCCTCGCCCTTCGGCGTCGTCAAGTCGCGCAATCCGGCGCGGATGGCGCGCAACGTCGTCCTGCTGCCGCGTCGCGTCGGCAACCGCCGGCGCCTGCGCCGCTTCGAGCAGGTCGAGGGCGACCACGCGATCCTCAACGACGAGGCGCACGACTTCTCGATCCTGCACTACTACATCGAGCGCGACGCCCAGGCTGCCCAGCTCGCCGAGCATGGGCTGAAGCTGGTCGAGTGCCTCGACCTCGACGGCGCCGTCGTCGCGCCCGGCGAGCACGCACCGCACACGCACGAGCTGCATTACGTGGCGCGGCACGGACCGTAGGGGACAGCGGTCCCGCAGAGAGAGCGACAGGGAAGGGACACACGGAAGATGACGAAGGTTGCAGGGGCCCGCGCCCAGTACCTCGGGGGGACGCCGGGCGATCGCAGCTTCGCGCTGCTGCACGAGCCGGACGCGGCGGCGCCCGCGCGCGACGTGGCGGTGTTGCTGTGCTCGCCGTTCGGCAACGACGACCTGTGCACGTACCGGGTGCGGCGGGAGTGGGCGCAGCAGCTCGCGGCCGCCGGCTTCGCGACGCTGCGCGTCGACCTGCCGGGCTGCGGCGACGGCGAGGGCGGTCCGCGCGACCCCGGCCGCGCGGCGGCCTGGACGCAGGCGCTCGACGGCGCGGCGCGCTGGCTGCGCGCGCAGACCGGCTGCGCGCGCGTCGCCGCGCTCGGCATCGGCCTCGGGGGCCTGCTCGCATGCGAGGCCGCGAGCGCCGGGGCGCCGATCGACGACCTCGTGCTGTGGGCCGTGCCGGCGCGCGGCCGCACGTTCGTGCGCGAGCTGCGCGCGCTCGCGCGGCTCGAGGCGGCCAACGACACGGCGGCGGCGGCGCAGTCGGACGACGGCGCGCTGGCGAGCGCCGGCTACGTGCTGTCGGCCGAGACGCTCGCCGCGCTCGAGGCGCTCGACCTCGCGCAGCGAACGCTGCCGGACGGCACCGCCCGCCGCGCGCTGCTGCTGGAGCGCGACGGGCTCGCGCCCGACCCGCGCCTGCGCACGATGCTCGACGAGGCCGGCGTCGCGGTGACGGTCGCCCCCGGCCCCGGCTACGGCACGATGGTCGCCGAGCCGCACCGCGCGCTGGCGCCGCGCGAGGTGTTCGAGACGGTCGCCGCGTGGCTCGCCGAGCCGGCCCCGGCGTCCGCGCCGCACACGGACGCGGACGCGGCCGCTCCCCCGCCGGCCGAGGAGGCGCTGGAGCTGGTCGTCGACGGGACGCCCGTCCGCGAGACGCCGTTCGCGATCGCGCGGCCGTCGGGCGAGCTGTTCGCGCTGCTGAGCGAGCCGGCGGAGGGGGAGCGCGCGCCGCTCACGCTGCTGCTGCTGAACGCCGGCGCCCAGCGCCACATCGGACCGAACCGCATGTGGGTCGAGATCGCCCGCCGCTGGGCCGCGCGCGGCGTGCCGGTCGTGCGCGTCGACCTGCCCGGCATCGGCGACGCGCAGGGCGAGGACGACGCGTGGGGCGACGACGAGGGCTTCTACGTCGAACGCTTCACCGACGACACGCTCGCAGTGCTCGACGCGCTCCAGGCGCGCGGGCTGCCGCCGCGCTTCGTGCTCGGCGGCCTCTGCTCCGGGGCGTACTGGTCCTTCCACGCCGCGCTGCGCGACGAGCGCGTCGCGAGCGCGCTGATGCTGAACTCGCGCGCGCTGTTCTGGGACCACGGGCTCGACGCGCGGCGCGAGGCGCGCAACGTCAGCAAGGTCGTCAACCCCGTCACGTGGCTGAAGCTGCTGCGCGGCCGCATCACGCGCGAGCGTGCGCGGCTCGTGCTGCGCTCGGCGCTCGACGCGCTGCTCGGCCTGCCGGCGCGGCTCGCCGCGCATCGCCGCAGGCGCGTCGCCGGCGACGAGCTGGCGCACGCGCTCGACGTGCTGGAGGCGCGGGCGACGGCGCTCGTCGCCGTCTTCACGGCCTCCGAGCCGCTGCTCGACGAGCTGGAGCGCAGCGGCAAGCTCGCGCGCATGCGCGAGCGGACGCACGTGTGGGTGGAGGCGATCCCCGGTCCGCTCAGCTCGCACACGCTCGAGCCGCTGCCGTTGCAGGGGGCCGTCCACGGGATCGTCGACGACGCGCTCGAGCGGGAGCTGGCGCGCGCAGGCGGACCGGCGGACGCGCGCGCGCAGGAGGCGCTGCGATGAGCCGCCGCGACCGGGCCGCCGGGCTGCTGGCGGCGCCCGTCGCGCGCTACGTGGTGCGGCGCCTGCCGCGCTGGCGCGGGGTGCTCGTGCTCAACTACCACCGCGTCGGCGACCTGTCCGCGTCGCAGTGGGACCGCGACCTGTGGAGCGCGACCGGCGAGGCGCTCGACGCGCAGCTCGCCGTTCTGGCGCGCGAGGCGGAGGTGATCGGACCGGACGACGTCGCGGCGGCGCAACGCGAGCGACGCGCCGGGCGACGCGTGTTGCTGACGTTCGACGACGGCTACCGCGACAACTACGAGATCGCCTACCCGCTGCTGCGGCGCCACGGCGTGACGGCGACCTTCTTCCCGGTGTCGGGGTACCTCGACGACCCCTGCGTCCCGTGGTGGGACGAGGTCTCGTGGATGGTCCGCAACGCGAGCGCGCGCGAGTTGCCCCCGAGCGAGTGGATGCCGGAGGCGCTCGCGCTCGGCGACGACGGCGCGCGCGACGCCGCGATCAAGCGTCTGCTGACGCGCTACAAGCAGTTGGAGAGCCCCGCGACGGAGCGCTTCCTGGAGGCGCTTGCGGACGCGACCGGCAGTGGCCGCTGCCCGGCCGAGCTGGCCTCCGAGCAGTGGATGACATGGGAGATGGCGCGCGAGATGCGCGACGGCGGGATGGCGTTCGGCGGTCACACGGTCACGCATCCGGTGCTCTCGAAGGTCACCGCCGAGCGCCGCGCCGAGGAGGTCGGCGGCTGCGCGCGACGCCATCGCGAGGAGCTGGGCGCGCCGATGCGCTGGTTCGCGTATCCCGTCGGCTCGCGCGAGATCGTCACCGCGCCGGTCAAGCGCTCGGTCGGCGACGCGGGCGTCGAGCTGGCCTTCAGCTTCTACGGCGGGTGGGGCGGCTTCGCCGGCTGGGATCCGCTCGACGTGCCGCGTGTGCACGTCGGCCCGAGTTACAGCGTGGAGCTGCTGCGCGCAGCGCTCGCCTTCCCGCGCGCGTTCGGTCGCTGGTGAAGCTACGCCAGGAAGCCTTCTCAGTCGGCCGCAGATGACGTACGATGGGTTGACCCGAGAACTGGATGTTCGACGCATGCGGGTTTGCATGGATAGTCTTGGACGTGTGGGGTGCGGTGCAGCGGCGCCGTACGCAAGGCAGGCGGGGCAGGAAGCGCGGACGCAGGCGTCCTCGGAGGTCCGACGACGCCGGATGCGTTCAAGGACTGCGTGAGTTCTGCCGATCTCTCACGCGACGACACGTGTCGTCGCAGATGACAGCTCGAAGCGAACGATGATCAACGGGATGGAATCCAACGGCCACGACCCCCATGCGACGGGCACGACGCGGGGCATCGAGGACGCCTCGGCGCGCTCGTTGCACCTGATCGGCCTGTGGGCGATCGGGGCGCTGCTCACACTTGGCGCGGCGACGCTCGCGTCGCCGTGGCTGGCGATTGTCGTCGCCGCCGCCGGCGCCGGCGTGATCGCGATGCGCCTGCGCCGTCCGCTCGTCGTCGTGCCGGCCGCGCTCGCGCTCGTGCCCGCCGTGCTCGGCGGCGCTGCGGTCGGCGTGCTGTGGCTCGCCGCCGCCGCGCTGCTCGCGTTCGCGTCCGCGCAGTCGCGCCGCGTCGTGCGCGTCGAGATGAACGAGCTGCAGCGGCACCTGAGCTGGACCCGCCGCCGCGGCGAGCAGGCGAGCGTGCTGCTCGTGCAGCTGCCCGCCGCGGCGATCGACGACAGCGAGCGCGCGCTCGTCGCAAGCTTCCGCATCACCGACTCGGTCGCGCTGCACCGCCGCTCCGGCGGCTACGAGCTGGAAGCCGTGCTCGATCACGAAGGCCTCGACCGACTGGCGCTCGAGCGGCGCATCCGCGAGACGGCCGGCAGCTCGGTCGCCGTCGGCTGGGCGACCTTCCCCGAGGACGGTGTCGCGCTCAGCGTGCTGCTCGAGGCGGCGCGCGAGCGGCTCAGCCACACGCCGATCCCCGCGGATGTCGTGCGCCTCCCGCAGCGCGCGCAGACGCCGCGTCCCACCACCGCCCCGGACAGGGCCGCCGCCAAGGGAGTGTGAAGCGATGAAGCTGGAGCGTGTCGTCGTCACCGGCTGCGCCGGCTTCCTCGGATCGCATCTGTGCGAACAGCTGCTGGCCGGGGGGACCGAGGTCGTCGGGATCGACTGCTTCACCGACTACTACGCGCGCGACCTCAAGGAGCGCAACCTCGTCGAGCTGCGCGAGCACCCGCGCTTCACGCTGCTGGAGATCGACCTCAGCAGCGCGCGACTCGACGGCCTGCTCGAGGGCGTCGACGTCGTCTTCCACCTCGCGGCCCAGGCCGGCGTCCGCGGCAGCTTCGGCGAGACGTTCGCGACCTACCTGCGCAACAACGTGCAGGCGACGCAGCGGCTGCTCGAGGCGGCCGCGCAGCAGCAGCTCCCCCGCGTCGTCTACGCCTCCTCGTCGTCCGTCTACGGCGACGCGGAGCGGCGCCCGACGCCGGAGAGCACCCCGCGCCAGCCGGTCTCGCCCTACGGCATGACGAAGGTCGCGACCGAGGAGCTGGCCGGCGTCTACGGGCGCACGCGCGGGGTCGACGCGATCGGGCTGCGCTACTTCACCGCGTACGGGCCGCGTCAGCGCCCGGACATGGCGTTCACGCGCTTCCTCACGCGCTCGCTCAAGCACGAGCCGCTGATCGTCTTCGGCGACGGCCGCCAGGTGCGCGACTTCACCTACGTGGACGACGTCGTCGCCGGCACGATCGCCGCGGCCGAGCGCGGGACCGCCGGAGCGGTCTACAACATAGGCGGCGGCACGCCCGTCGAGCTGCTCGAGGTGTTCGAGCTGATCGGGGAGCTGCTGGAGCGGCCCGTCGACGTCGAGCATCGCGAGAGCGTCCTCGGCGACGCGCGCGCGACCGGCTCGAGCACGGAGCTCGCGGCCGCCGACCTCGGCTACGCGCCGCAGGTCGACCTCGCGAGCGGGCTGGCGGCGCAGCTCGAATGGCTGCGCGAGCTGCTCGCCGAGACCGGCGTGCCGGTGCGCGACCGCGCGCGCGTCTCGCTCTCCTCGCGCGCATAGGCGACGCCCTCGCCCCACCTTTGCGACTCGTCGTCTACCTCGACCAGGCGTACTGGGAGACGCCGGACGGCGTCGTCGCGGAGCGGGCGTTCGTCGAGTTCCTCGACGCGCTCGCCGCGCGCTGCACGCGCTTCACGCTGCTCGGGCGGATCAGCCCCGGCCCGCCGCGCGGCCACTACCGGATCGGCGACCGCGTCGACTTCCGCCCGCTGCCGGGCTACCGCAGCGCGGCCTCGCCGACCGCCGTCGCGCGCGCGCTGCCGGCGTCGCTGCGGCGCTTCCACGCGACGCTCGCGGACGCCGACGCCGTGTGGCTGCTCGGGCCGAGCCCGCTTGCGATCGCGTTCGCGCTCGCGGCGCTGGCACGTCGCGTCCCCGTCGTGCTGGGCGTCCGGCAGGACCTCCCGGCCTACGCGCGCAACCGCCATCCGGGGCGGCGCGCGGCGCACCTGGCCGCCGACGCGATGGAGGCCGCCTTCCGGCTGATCGGCCGGCGCGCGGACGTCGTCGCGGTCGGCGACGAGATCGCTGCGCACTACCGCCGCTCGCGGCGCGTGCTGCCGATCCTCGTCTCGCTCGTGCCGGAGGCGCATGTCGTCGCGCGCGCTCCGGAGCCGCCGGGCGGCGGCGGGCGCGAGCGACCGCTGACGGCGCTCAGCGTCGGCCGGCTCGACGAGGAGAAGAACCCGCTGCTGCTCGCCGACGCGCTCGCGCGGCTGCGTGCGCGCGACCCGCGCTGGCGCCTCGTCGTGTGCGGCGACGGACCGCTCGCCGGCGCGCTCGCGGAGCGCCTGGACGAGCTGGGCGTGGCCGAGCACGCGGAGCTGCGCGGCCACGTCACGTTCGACGGCGGCCTGAGCGAGCTGTACCGCACGAGCGACGCGCTGCTGCACGTCTCGTGGACCGAGGGCGTGCCGCAGGTGCTGCTCGAAGCGTTCGCGGCCGGGCTCCCGGTCGTCGCGACGGACGTCGGCGGCGTCGCGGCCGCGACCGGCGACGCGGCGCTGCTGATCCCGCCCGGCGACGCCGACGCGGCAGCCGCCGCGCTCGCGCGGGTCGGCGAGGACGCCGCGCTGCGCGCGCGGCTCGCCGAGGCCGGCATCGCGCGCATGCGCGACCACACGCTCGAGGCGGAGGTCGCCCGGCTGGCGCAGTTCGTCGCCGAGGCCGCCCGCCCCGGGCGCGGTTGACCGGGACCGCCCGGCCCCGGGCGCCGTTGACCCGGCCCGCGCGCAGACGCGGCGACGTCCGTCAAACCCTCTCCAGAACGACGTAACGCACCGGGCGCCTAGGCGCCCGGTGCGTCAGCAACGTCCGTGTCTATGCGCTCTCAGGCCTTGCGATGGCCGGTGCTACGACGGAGCATCGCGCCCGCCGACACCAGCACGACACCAGCACCCAGCACGAGCACGAGGTTGAGACCCGTGAACGGCAGGCTGCTGCCGCTCGTCTCGACCGGACGGACCGCAGCAGCCTCGTTGCCGCCGGTGCCGCCACCCTGCGTGATGCCAGCGACGTTGGAGTAGCCGTCCGCAGCCATTGCCGTAGCCGGAACAACCAACATCGTCATGATCGCCGTGAGAAGCAGAAGCTTCTTCATTGGACCCTCCTGATCCAAGAACAACCCGCAAAACCTCCGCGAAGGCTTCGCGAAGTCGTGCAAAGTATACGCAAAGTTCCCTCAGTTGCCAGTGTCCAGGTTCGACGACGACACCCGGAGTCCTACGCAGGTTGCGCCAAGACTGTGCGCAGGGCGCGCAGCGGGTCGACGGGTCGCCCGGCCCGCACGGCGCGCTGGGCTTGGCGCACCAACGCTTCGCGCGGATTGCGCGCCCGCGCGCCGGCCAGCTGGCGCAGCGCGGCGGCGCGCTCGCCGCGGACGGCGGCCAGCAGGCCCAGCTCGAAGCGCGAGAACCAGTCGGACGGGTCGCGCGCCGCGGCGCGCTCGAACGCCGCCGCGGCGCGGCGCTGGCGATGCGCCTCGAGCGCGACGATCCCCTCCGCGCGCGCGGGTATCACCGCGAGCGGGTCGAGCGACTGCGCGCGGCGCAGGTCGGCCAGCGCGGCGGCGGGGTCGCGGTGCGCGGCGGCGAGCCCTGACGCGGTCAGCGTCGCGGCCGCGAAGACGGGGATCGCCGCCAGCGCCGCGAGCGTGAGCGCCGCCGCCAGCCCCCACGGCAGCCGGCGCCGATCGGCCGCGGCGCCCCGCGCGGA
The DNA here is from genome assembly GCA_018268595.1 of Actinomycetota bacterium. GTDB lineage: Bacteria > Actinomycetota > Thermoleophilia > Solirubrobacterales > Solirubrobacteraceae > Conexibacter. The sequence continues at coordinate 191,793 of JAFDWH010000001.1, forward strand.
CGCGACGGCGGCCGCCGCGAGGCCGGCCGCGGGGATCGTGAGCGCGGCGAACGCGTCGATCCAGTCGCCGCTCGCGTGCACCAGCACGACGAGCAGCGGCAGCGCCGCGGCGGCGGCCAGCGCCCGCCCCTCGGCGGACGCGCCACGAAGGCGCGTCGCGAGCGCCGCCAGCCAACCGCCGCAGAACGCCAGCAGCGCGACGAGCCCGGCGATCCCCAGCTCGGCGAGCGTGCCCAGCCAGACGCTGTGCGCGAAGCGCGGCGCCTTGGCGGTGTGGCGGCGCGCGAGGTACGGCGCCGCGAAGTTGCCCATCCCGGCGCCCAGCAGCGGCTTGTCGGCGGCGACCGCGAGCGCGACCCGCCAGTAGTCGGAGCGGTTCGAGCCGAGATCGCCCGTGAAGCGCGTGTCGGCCTGCTCGAGCGTCGCGTAGTGGGGGTGCGTGAAGCTGTCGTAGCGGTCGTGCAGCCAGTGGACCGGGCTGCCGACGGCGACCGCGAAGGCGACCGCGCCGGCCACCACGGCGAGGCAGGTCGCGGCCGCGGCGGCGTGGTTGAGGCGGCGCATCGCGGCCTTCGAGGGCGCGACGCGCAGGTCGAGCGCGACGTAGGCGACCGCGAGCAGGAGCAGGCCGAAGCCGAGCGCGAGCAGGGCCGTGACGGCGTCGTCGAGCGCGTGCTCCGGGACGCCCGCGAGCGTCGCGTTGCGCACGTCGAGCAACGTCGGCGCGACTGCCGCGGCGCCCGCCAGCGCGAGCGCCAGCGGCGCCAGCAGCCGCAGCCGGCTCGGCACGAGCGCGAGCGCGAGCGCCAGCACGACGGCGGCCGAGAGCGCGGCCCCGCGGCTCTGCGTCAAGAGGCTCGCGGCGAGCAGCACGCCGCCGACCGGCAGCGCCGCGATCCGCAGCGCCGGGTCGCGCTCGCGGCGGGAGGCGAGCACGAGTGCCGGCAGCGCCCCCATCAGGCACAGCGCGGCGGTCGCGTTCGGGTAGCCGGTCGGCATCAGCAGGCGGCCGTCGTCGAGCCGCTCCGGCTGCGCGAGCGCCGCCGCGAGGCCGGAGACGACGCCCGCCAGGCACGCCAGCGGCCAGACCGCGAGCGCCGCGACGAGCGCGCGGCGCCCCGGCGGCCACAGCAGCGGCAGCGCGAACGCGGCCAGCAGCAGCCACAGCCGCAGCGCGCCGCTCGATGCGAAGTCGGTGTCGTCCGCCCACAGCAGCGAGAGCGTGCTCCACGCCGCCAGCGCCGCGAGGCCGGCGAGCGCGACGAGCCGCGGGCGGTCGAGCGCCGCCGGCCGCGCGAAGCGCGCGAGCAGCAGCGCCGCGAGCGCAAGGTACGCGAGGCCCGGCGCCCACACCGTGACCGGGTAGCCGCCGTCCCAGGTCGCCCACCAGACCCACAGCGGGATCGCCAGCAGCAGCGCCGGGCCGTCCGCGAGCAGCGCGCCCGCCGCAGCCGCGGCGCGCCGGATCATCCCCGCGCGACCTCGGCGTAGAGCTCGGCGTGGCGGCGCGCGACCGCGCCGAGCGCGTGCTCGCGCTCGACCAGCGCGCGGCCGGCGCGCGCGAGCCGCTGCGCGAGCTCGACGTCGGTCAGCACGCGCGCGAGCGCGTCCGCGAGCGCGCCGGCGTCGCGCGCGGGCACGAGCAGCCCGGCCTCGTCGCCGCCGAGCAGCTCGGGCACGCCGCCGACGGCGGTCGCCACGCACGGCAGCCCGGCGTCGAGCGCCTCCAGCAGGCTGAGCGGCAGGCCCTCGTGCCACGAGGGGAGGCAGAAGGCGTCGGCGGCGGCGAGCAGCTCGCCGACGTCGCCGCGGCGGCCGAGCAGCCGCAGCGTCCCCTCCAGCCCCAGCTCGGCGGCCTGCCGCTCGAGCGGCTCGCGCTCGGGGCCGGCGCCGGCGACCGCCACCACGAGCCCGGGCAGGCGCGCGCGCAGCGCGGCGGCCGCCTCGGCCAGCTCGCCGATCCCCTTCTCGCGCTGCAGCCGCGCGACGCACACGACGAGCGGCCCGGCGCGGTCGCCGAGCAGCTCGGCCCGCAGTGTGGCCGGGTCGAAGCCGGCCGCGGGTCGCGGCGCGGCCGGGGCGTTGGGGATCACGCGCAGGCGCTTGCCCGGGATGCGGAAGGCGCGGCCGAAGGCGTCGGCGACCTCCTGCGAGGGCGCGACGATCCGCGCCGACAGGTGCGCGCTCCAGCCGTCGAGCAGCACGTGCGAGCGCAGGTCCTCGGCGTTCGGCCCCGGCATCGTGTGGACCGTCGTCACGTGCGGGACGCGCAGCAGCCGCGCCGCCGCGCGCGAGTGGATGTTCGCCGTCGAGAGGTGCGAGTGGACGACCGCGGGGCGGAACGCGCGGATCGCGCCGAGCAGTCCGCGCAGCAGGCGTGGGTCGGAGATGCGCGCGACGTCGAGCACCCACATGCGCTCGGTGTGCGCGCGCATCGCGCGCAGGTGGTCCGCGTTGGCCGATGCGGCCGACGGCACGAGCAGCGCGTTGGCCGCCAGCCGGTCCTCGTCGAGCGCCCGCACGAGCGCCGTCAGCAGCGCCTCTGCGCCCCCCGTGCGCAGGCTGTCGATCACGTGCAGGACGCGCAATGGGGAACGGTCCGGCATGCGCGCGCAGTGTACGGAACGGCAAAGCGGCAAGGCCGGGCGTCATCATGCAGGCGAATGCGCGTCGCGATGGTCGTCCAGAGCTATCCGCCCGTGCTGGGCGGCGCACAGCGGCAGGTGCAGCGGCTCGGGCCGCTGCTGGAGCGCCGCGGCGTGGCCGTGACGGTCGTGACGCGGCGGCCGCCGGGCACGCCGCTGCGCGCGCGCGAGCCGGGAATCGACGTGCTGCGCCTGCCCGTCCCCGGCGTCCGCGGCGCCGACTCGCTCGCCTACACCGCCGCCGGCGTGGCGACGCTCGCGCGCTTGCGCCCGGACGTGGTGCACGTCCACGACCTGATGTCACCCGCGCTGATCGCGCTGATCGCGAGCCCGCTCGTGCGCGCGCCCGTCGTCGCCAAGGTCGCCTCCACCGGCACGGGCGGCGACGTCGACCGCCTGCTGCACAAGCCGCTCGGCGCGCGCCGCATGGACGCGATGGCACGCCGCTTCGCCGCCTTCGTCTGCATCAGCGGCGCGATCGAGCGCGAGCTGAGCGCGCACGGCGTCCCCCCGGAGCGCCTGCGCGCGATCCCCAACGGCGTCGACGCCGACGTCTTCCGCCCGGCCGACGAGGACGAGCGCGCGGCCGCGCGCGCGGCGCTCGGACTCCCCGCGGACCTGCCGCTGGCGCTCTACTGCGGGCGCTTCGCCGCCGTCAAGCGCCTCGACGTGCTGATCGAGGCGTTGCGCGACGTGCCGATGCGGCTGCTGCTCGTCGGCGAGGGCGAGGAGCGCGAGCGGCTGGAGCGGCTCGCCGCCGACCCGGCGCTCGGCGGGCGCGTCACGCTGCGCACGGTGGTCGACGAGCCGGCGCCGCTCTACCGCGCCGCCGACCTGTACGTCAGCGCCTCCTCGACCGAGGGGATGTCCGGCTCGGTGCTGGAGGCGATGGCGAGCGGCCTGCCGGTCGTCGCCGCGCCGGCGAGCGGCATGCCGGAGCTGCTCGGCGGCGGCGCCGGCGTCGCGCTCGAGGACGACGGCCCGGCGGCGTTCGCGACGGCGCTGGGCGAGCTGGCGCAGGCGCCCGAGCGCGGCGCCGCGATCGGCGCGGCCGCCCGCGCGCGCGCCGTCGCCGACTACTCGCTGGCCGCGACCGCCGACCGGCTGGCGGCGCTCTACGCGGAGTTGGCCGGCCGATGAGGGACGTGCTCGTGCTCTGCTACCACGGCGTCAGCGACACGTGGCCGTCGCAGCTCGCCGTCGCGCCGGAGACGCTGGAGGAGCAGGTCGCGCGGCTGCTCGCGCGCGGCTACCGGCCGGCGACGTTCCGCGAGGCGGTGCTCGACCCGCCGGCGCCCCGCACGCTCGCGGTCACGTTCGACGACGCCTGCCGCTCGGTCCACGAGCTGGCGTTGCCGGTGCTGCGCTCGCTCGGCGTCCCCGGCTGCGTCTACGCGCCGACGAGCTGGATCGGCCGGACGGAGCCGATGCGCTGGGCGGGGATCGAGGAGTGGCACGGCGGGCCGCACGAGCGCGAGCTGCTGCCGATGTCGTGGGAGCAGCTCGGCGAGGTCGCCGAGGAGGGCTGGGAGGTCGGCTCGCACACCTGCACCCACCCTCATCTCACACAGCTCGACGACGCGACGCTCGCGGAGGAGCTGCGCGCCTCGCGCGAGCTGTGCGCGGCGCGCCTCGGGCGCGCGTGCGACACGATCGCCTACCCGTACGGCGACGTCGACGGGCGCGTCGTCGCGGCGACCGCGGCGGCCGGCTACGCGGCTGCCGGCTCGATCGCCTCCAAGCGCCCGCCGGCGCCGCTCGACTGGCCGCGCGTGGGAATCTGGCGCGCCGACGCGCGCTGGCGCGCCGAGCTGAAGACGGCGCCGCTCGTGCGCCGCCTGCGCGCGCGCGAGCAGTTGCCCGGGCGCCGCAGCCCCTGACGGACGCGCCACCGCCGGCGGCCCGCCACAGCTGGCGCGCCGGCCGCCCGAACAGTCGTCCAGACGCCGCCGGCGCGATCAAGCGCCGGGGGCCGCCCCGCCGATTCGGACGGACAGCGAGCGCTCAGGCCGGCGCTGGCTCTCGACAACGGCACACCCGCCGCGAGGCGGGGTCGCAAAGCCAGGGGCCTCTCAGAGGCAGCCCAGCCACCGAAGGAGCATCCGATGCTGCGCGTCATTCGAGCGGTGCGCCCCGCGCGCCGCCTGCTGGTCGTCGTCCTCGCCGCCGCCCTCGCGCTCGCCGCCCTCGCGAGCGGAGCCGGCGCCTCCGTCGTGTCGCAGTCCGCCTCGATGGACGGCGGCAAGCTGAGCGGCTTCAGCCAGCTCAACACGCTCGCGTCCACGCTCGCGGTCGACAGCTCGCGCGCGTACGACGGCACCTACTCCGCCAAGGCCTCCTACCTCGGCGGCGCCGACAACGCGTACTCGCGCGGCCTCTGGAACGTCAACTGGGTCACCGGCGACGACGTCTGGTACTCGGCGGCCTACTACCTGCCCGTCGGCTTCAAGAGCGCGATGCAGGGCGAGGTCGACCTGCTGCGCTGGGACAACTGGCTCTCGCACCCGAGCGACACCGACTGGGGCGGCGTCGTGATCTACGGCGGCGACAAGCAGGCGCGCCTGATGCGCTTCAACATGAAGGGCTCGTCGACGGTGCTCGTCGGTCCGTTCGACGTGCCCGAGGGCCGCTGGTTCACGCTCGAGGTCCACCAGCGCCTCTCCGGCAGCGCCGGCGCCGCGCTCAGCGAGCTGTACCTCGACGGCACGCTCGTCGGCCGCAGCACGGCCGCCAACACGTACGGCCGCACGATCGAGCGGCTGCGCACCGGGCTCGTCGCCGACGGCGGCGCGAAGCAGACGAAGCCGCTGACGCTGTGGTTCGACCGCGCCCGCATCTCGACCGGCCCGACGACGCTCGCCGGCGCCGCGTCACAGCGCACCGCCGCGTCCGACCAGCCGGCCGCGGCGACGCGCGAGCAGCGCGCCGCGCAGCACCGCCGTGCGGTCCGGCACCGGCGCGCCGTCCTGCGCCACCGCCGTGCGCTCGCGCACCGTCGCGCCGTCCTGCGCCACCGCCGTGCGCTGGCCCACCGGCGCGCCCACGCGCGCCGGCACCACCGGCACCACCGCAGGGCTCACCGCGCGCACGCGCCACGTTAGGCGGAAGCGTCCAGGCTCCGCGCGCGGCGGGTCAAGCGCGCGGGGCCCGCGGCCGATCACTCGGGGGAAGCGCTCGACGGATCGAGCGCAGGTTCTCGACAACGGCACACCCGCCGCGAGGCGGGGTCGCAAAGCCAGGGGCCTCTCAGAGGCAGCCCAGCCACCGAAGGAGCACGGATGCCTCTCCCAGTCCGTTGGTCGCGCCGCGTGACGGCGCTCGCCGCCACCGCCGCACTCGCGCTCGCCGCGCTCTCCGGCACCGCCGGCGCCACGATCCTCGCGCAGGCGACGTCGCTCGACAGCACCCTGCTGTCCAGCTTCAGCCAGACGAACACGCTCGCCTCGACGCTCGGCACCGACACGAGCCGGGCGTACGACGGCACCGCCTCGGCGAAGGCGTCCTACCTCGGCAACGCGGACAACGCGTACTCGCGCGGCGTCTGGAACGTCAACTGGGTCACCGGCGACGACGTCTGGTACTCGGGCGCGTACTACCTGCCGGTCGGCTTCAAGGCCGCGATGCAGGGCGAGGTCGACCTGCTGCGCTGGGACAACTGGCCCTCGCACCCGACCGACACCGACTGGGGCGGCTTCGTCATCTTCGGCTCGGACAAGAAGGGGCGCCTGATGCGCTTCAACCGCGCCGGCGACTCGCGCACGCTCGTCGGGCCGATCGACGTGCCCGAGGGCCGCTGGTTCTGGCTCGAAGTGCACCAGCGCTTCTCGCCGACGGACGGCCAGGCGCTCAGCGAGCTGTACATCGACGGCACGCTGATCGGCCGCAGCACCGCGGGCAACACGTACGGCCGCACGATCGAGCGGATGCGCTACGGCTTCGTCGCCGACGGCGGCGCGAAGCAGACGAACCCGCTGACGCTGTGGTTCGACCGCTCGCGCATCTCGACCAGCCAGGTCGGGCCGCTCGCGACGGCTGACCCGGCTCCGGCTCCGGCTCCGACGGACCCGACGCCGACGCCCACGGACCCGACGCCGACGCCGACCGACCCCGCGCCCGCGCCGACGACGACCACGACCGACCCGGCCCCTGCGCCGACGACGACCACGACCGACCCGGCGCCGACGACCAAGAAGGGTCACGGCAAGGGCGTGCTGCGCGCGAGCACCGCCTCCGTGCGCCAGCAGCGCCTGCAGCGCAAGCACCACCGGCACCACCGCCGCCACCACAAGCACCGCCATCACCACCACCGCCGCGCGCACCACGCCCGCGCGGCGCGCTGAGCGAAGACGCGACCGGCGTGCCGGCGCCCGCGGGCGCCGGTACGCTTCGCCGCCTGCGCCGGCGGAAGGCTCGGCGATCCGGACCACGACTGGCACACGCTTGGGCACTCGCATCGTCGGCACCGCGCGCGGGAATCCGGACGACCCGCACAGCACCTCGGGCGTCTCGTTCCACCTGTTCGAGGCGCTCGCGCGCCGCTATGAGCTGGTCGGGCGCGTCGACGTGGCGCTCACGCCCGCGCAGCGCGCACTCGCGCTCGCCGCGGCGTTCCATCCGCGCCGCGAGCGCTGGCGCCAGCGCTTCTGGCGCAGCGGCGTCGCGTTCGAGCTGATGTCGCGCAACAGCCGCGCCGCGCTCGCCCGCCTGCAGCCGCAGCCCGACGTCGCCGTGCAGGTGCACGCGCTGTTCCAGACGCGCGGCGTCCCGTACACGATCGAGATCGACACGACGCACCGCCTCAACCGCGAGGGCTGGCCCGCCTGGAGCCCCTTCTCGGAACGCGCCGTGCAGCGCTGGTACGCGCACGAGCGGCGCGCCTACCACGGCGCGGCGCACCTGTTCGCGCGCACCGAGCCGGTCGCCGCCTCGCTCGTCGAGCACTACGGCGTGCCGGCCGAGCGCGTCACCGTGACCGGCGGCGGCGCGCACTTCGACCCGCTGCCGGAGGCGCGTCCGCGCACGCGCGAGCCGGTCGTGCTGTTCGTCGGTCGCGAATGGGTGCGCAAGGGCGGCGAGGACCTGCTCGCCGCGTTCGCGCGCGTGCGCGCGCAGCTGCCGGCGGCGCGCCTGCGAATCGCGGGACCCTCGCCGGGCGCCGAGCAGCCCGGCGTCGAGTGGCTCGGCGCGGTCGGCGACCGCGCGCGGCTCGCGCAGCTCTACCGCGAGGCCGCCGTCTTCTGCCTGCCGTCGCGCTTCGAGCCGTACGGCAACGTGCTGTCGGAGGCGATGGCGTTCGGCCTGCCGTGCGTCGCCACGCGCACGCTCGGCATCCCGGCGGTCGTGCTCGACGGTCAGACCGGCCTGCTCGTCCCGATCGCCCGCCCCGAGCCGCTCGCGGACGCGCTGCTGCGGCTGCTGAGCGATCCGGAGCTGGCCGACCGGCTCGGCGCCGCCGGGCGCGAGCGCGTGCGCACCGAGCTGACGTGGGACCACGTCGCCGCGCGGATGGCGCCGGTGCTCGACCGCTTCGCCTCGCGCGACTGACTAGACCTCGGCGCGCCGCGCGCGCGTGAAGCGCGCCGGCACGACGTGGCCGAGCTGCACGCGCAGGTCGTCCCAGTCCGCGCGCGCGAGCGTGCGCAGCGCGACCGCCCCGCCGAGCGTGCCCGCGAGCGTGCCCGCCAACAGCGGGCCGAGCGAGGCGTCGGGCCACGCGAGCCGCACCGCGCCGGCGCCGACCACGACGCCGATCGAGCACAGCAGCGCCGGGCGCAGTGTGTCGAAGATGTTGCGCCAGCCGACGTCGACGACGCGCGTCGCGAACAGGAACACGAGGAAGGCGTGCAGCACGAGCTGGCCGACGCGCGTCCACGCGACCGCGGTGATCCCATACGGCGCCGCGAGAATGATCGCGACGGCCGTCAGCGGCAGCCCGATCACGTTGAGCGCGACGAGGATCCGCTGGCGGCCGACCGCCTTGAAGAGGTCGCCGAGCGGGAAGACCGTCGCCGAGATGCCCGACATGATCGCGATCGCCGCCGTCACGCCGGCCGCGCCGCGCCATCTCTCGGAGAACGCCACGACGACGAGCGGGACGGCCAGGATCGCCATGCCGGCGGCGGCCGGCAGCGCGTACAGCGCCTGGTAGCGGACGAGCTTGAGCGACGCGGTCCCGAGCCCCTCGTGGTGCTCGATGCGCTTGCGCGCGAGCGCCGGGAAGGCGACGGCGGAGACGTTCCATGCGACCGTCTCGATGACCAGCTCGGGCACGCGGAACGCGATCGTGTAGAGGCCGAGCGCGGTCGTCCCCAGCACGCGGCCGACCGCGGCGACGTCGACCTTCCCGCCCAGCAGCGCCATCACCTCGAGCACCGAGGAGGCGCCGCCGTACGTCAGCATCCCGCGCACCGCCGCGCGCTCGAACGCGAACGTCGGCCGGAAGCGCGTGAGGATCCACGTCACGACGACGCCGACGAACGCGCCGGCGAGCAGTCCGATCACCAGCGCGGAGGCGCCGAACCCGATCGCCGCCAGCACGATCGAGACGATTCCGCGCACGCCGCCGCGCGTGAGCTGCGCGACGATCCGCTTGTTGAACTGCATGTCGCGCAGCAGCAGCGCGTCCGGGATCCCGCCGAAGCCGGTGATCAGCAGGCTCAGCGCCGAGAGCCGGAAGAGGCCGATGTCCGTCGAGATGTGGAAGAAGCCGGCGACGACCGGCGCGAACACGAACGCGAGCGTCGCCAGCAGCGCACCGAGCGCGACGTTGATCGTGAAGGCGGTCTGCACGCGGCGCGTGACGCCCTGCTCCTGCTCGTAGACGACGGTCGCGCTGAGGCCGAGGTCGCTGGCCAGCTCGAGCAGGCCGGTGTAGACGAGGATCGCCGAGACGACGCCGAACTCGGAGGGCACCAGCAGGCGCGTGAGGATCAGCGTCGAGACGAGCGTGATCGCCTTCGAGCCGACGAACGCCGCGGTCGACCAGAAGATCCCGCTGCGCAGCCTGCGCTGCCAGCCGTCGTCGCTCATGCCAGCGCCGGGATGTCCTGCGGGACCGCGGGCGCCGCGTCGACGCAGGTGCGGAACCACAGCTCGAGGTTGACGAGCGCCCACAGCTGCTTGCCGCGGTCCACGCCCGCCGCGTGCTCGTCGATCAGCCGCTCGACCGCGCCCGGCGCGAACAGCCCGCGCGCCTGCGCCGCCGGGTCGAGCAGCACCTCGCGCGGCAGCTCGGACAGCTCCTCGCGCAGCCAGCGGCCGACCGGCGCGTCGAAGCCGCGCTTGGGGTGGTCGAGCACGGCGTCGGGCAGCCACGGCCGCAGCGCCTCGCGCAGCAGCAGCTTGCCGTGCGGCCGGCGCGCCTTCATCGACGCCGGCAGCGTCGCGGCCAGCTCCATCAGCTCGTGGTCGAGCAGCGGCGAGCGCACCTCGAGCGAGGCGGCCATGCTCGCGACGTCGACCTTCGCGAGCAGGTCGTCGGGCAGGTAGGTGTCGAGGTCGGTCGCGAGCAGGCGGTCGACCCAGTCGAGCCCGGGACGCTCGTCCCACGCGCGCACGACGTGATCGAGCGGGTCGTTGCCGGCGACGGCCTCCTGCATCCGCGGACCGTAGAGCGCGGCGCGCTGAGCGTCGGTCACGTAGCGGAAGAGGTCGGCGTAGCGGCGCGCGGGGTGCAGCGCGAGGCGGTGCGCGAGGCGCGCCGCGCGCGGCAGCGCCGCCGCGCCGTCGATCCCGCCGGCGGCGCGCGCCAGCGCCGCCGCGACGCCGCGCCGCAGCGGCGCCGGCAGCGCCTCGAAGCGGCGCGTCGAGTCGATCTGCCAGTAGCGGCGGTAGCCGGCGAACGCCTCGTCGCCGCCGTCGCCGTTGAGCGCGACCGTCACGTGCTCGCGCATCGTCTCCGACAGCTGGAAGGTCGACAGCGCGGCCGGGTCGGCGAACGGCTCGCCGTAGTGCCACGCCAGGCGCGGGAGGACCGACGCGTCGGCCGGCCCGATCTCCAGCTCGCGATGGTCGGTGCCGTAGCGCTCCGCGACCATGCGCGCGTATCTCAGCTCGTCGTCGGGCGCGCCGTGGAAGTGCGCCGCGAACGTGCGCACCGGCTCGGCCGAGGTCATCGCCATCGCCGCGACGACGCCGCTGGAGTCGACGCCGCCGGACAGGAAGGCGCCGATCGGCACGTCGCTCATCAGCCGCAGGCGCGTCGACTCCAGCACCAGCTCGCGCACGCGCTCAGCCGCCTCCGCCTCGCCGAGCGGCGCCTTCGGCTCGTACTCCAGCCGCCAATAGCGCTCCACGCGCGGCTCGCCGCCGGGCTTCCACAGCAGGCGCGAGGCCGGCGGCAGCTTGCGCAGCGCGGCGAAGCACGAGCGGTCGTGCGGCACGTACTGGTTGACGAGGTAGGCGTCGACCGCGCGCAGGTCGACGTCGCGCGGGACGGCCGGGTCCTGCAGGATCGCGCGCGGCTCGGAGGCGAACCACAGCGCGCCGTCGCGCACGGCGTACCACAGCGGCTTCTTGCCGAGCCGGTCGCGCGCGAGGAACAGCTCGCCGCGGCGCGCGTCCCACACCGCGATCGCGAACATGCCGCGCAGCCGCTCGACGCAGCGCGGGCCGAGCTCCTCCCACAGGTGGACGATCACCTCGCCGTCGCTGCCGCTGCCAAGCGTGTGGCCGCGGCCGCGCAGCTCGACGCGCAACGGCTCGTGGTTGTAGATCTCGCCGTTGAAGACGACCGTCACCTGCCCGTCCTCGCTGACGAGCGGCTGATCGCCGGTGACGAGGTCGATGATCGCGAGCCGGCGCATGCCGAGCGCGACCGGCCCCTCCACGAACGTGCCCTCGCCGTCCGGGCCGCGGTGGTGCAGCGCGCGGCACATGCGCTCCAGCAGCGCGCGCTCGACCGGCGCCCCGTCCGTGACCTTGCCGGCGATCCCGCACATCAGCGCACCGGCTCCCAGCGCGCGCTCTGTCGTCTGCGCGCGGCGCGCACGACGCCGACGCCGACCGCGACGTTGCCGAGCGTGAACTGCGCCGCCATGCGCGCGACGCGCCCGGCGGGGCCGGACGGCTGCGCGCCGGTCGCGAGCGTGATCCCGGCGGTGCCGTAGAAGGCGAGCTGCACGAGCGCGGCGGCGCGGCGCAGGCGCCCGCCCCCAGGCCCAAGCGCGCCGAGCAGCGCCGCCAGCAGCAGGAACGGCAGCGCGAGGCGGCCGTGCTTGTGCGAGATCAGCCGCCACGCGAACGCCGGCGGCAGCCCGTGCAGCTCGCGCAGCAGCATCGCGCGGCCGGCGCCCATGCGCGAGCGGCGCGCCAGCTCGGCGGAGGCGTCGAGCGCCTCCTCCTCCGAGGCCGCCTGCGGCTCGTAGACGACGCGCCCGCCCGCGCGCACCAGCTGGCACAGCAGCCACAGGTCGTCGTTGATGACGCCCTCGGGGAACGGCGGCAGCGCCGCGCGGCGCACCGCGATCAGCTCGCCGTTGAGCGCGGCGACCGAGCCGCTGCGCGTCTCCAGCCGGCGCAGCAGGTCCTCGTAGCGGTCGTAGGCGCTGCCGGCCTCGCCGCGCCGGCCGCCGACCGCGACGATCTGCGGGTCGGCGAAGTGGCGCGCGGCGGCGCGCAGGCTCTCCGGCTCCAGCACGTTGTTCGCGTCGGTCAGCAGCACGATCTCGCCGGTCGCCTCTCCCAGCGCGCGGTTCAGCCCCGCCGCCTTGCCGTTGCGCTCGGCCGCGAACGAGACGACGGCGTCCGGGCACGCCTCGCGCGCGACGCCGACCAGCTGCTCGTCCTCGTCGATCGCGACGAGCACCTGCACCAGCTCGGCCGGGTAGTCCAGGTCGCGCAGCGCGCTCAGCTTGCGCCGCAGCGCCTCGCGCTCGCGGAACGCCGGCACGACGATCGTGAACGACGGCAGCTGCTCGCCCTGGCGCCAGTCGCGCCGCGGCCGCAGCGCGAGCGACGCCGGGTAGCCGGCCAGCACCCAGCCGGCGCCGGCCGCGCCGACGCCGAAGGCGGCGCGCGCGAGCGTCGAGCGCACGCTCATCGCAGGCGCTCCAGCAGCGTCGGCTGGGGCGTCGGCGCGGCCGGCAGCGGCCTGACCGGACGCGGGCGGCGCACCGGGCGCGCGCGGCGCGGCACGGGCAGCGGCAGCTTGTCCGCCCCGAGCGCGAACACGAGCCCGACGAGCACGTAGAAGAGGCGCAGCTGGCCCGCGTGCAGGAAGAGGCTGCACAGCAGCCACACCCCCACGGAGGTCAGGACCGCCTTGCCGAGCAGCGTCGCGCCGACACGGCGGCGGATCGCGTAGCGCACCACGACCATGGCGGCGCCGAGCCAGCCGAGCAGGCCGACGATCCCCTGCTCGGCCGCGATCTGCAGGTAGAGGCTGTGCGGCTCGCGCAGCGGGCGCGAGTCGTTGCCGATTCTGCGGCTGTAGCTGCGGTAGAGCGGCTCGTACTGCTCGGGTCCGACGCCGAGCAGCGGGTGGTCGAGGAACATCTGCAGCGCGATGCGGTTCTCGGTCGCGCGGCCGCTGACGCTGCGCGACGCGGAGCTGTTCGCCTGCGACAGGAACAGGGGCGTCGCCGCCGCCGCGGCGAGCAGCACGACGAGCGCCCCGCGCCGCGCCTCGCGCCGACCGCTGAAGAGCGCGAACGTGCCGAGCGCGAAGGCGACGCCGATCAGCGCGCCGCGCGAGCCGGTCGCGAAGATGCCCATCAGCAGGCTGATGCCCGAGGCGATCCCGAGCCAGCGGCGCCAGCCGCCGGTCGAGTACTCGTAGAGCGCGAACGGGACGAGCGCCGCGAGCGACAGCGCGAAGAAGTTCGACTCGCCGTAGGGGCCGGCGGCGCGCGGCGCCTCGACGCCGGCGGGGTCGAGCTCGAGCGGGAACAGGCCCGTCGGCGCGACGAGCACCGAGAAGGCGGCGCCGAGCCCGAGGAAGATCCCGACGATCACGAGCACGCGCACGGTCCGCCGCACGCCGGCGGTGCCGCGCACGCACAGCGCGGCGATCACGAGGAAGCTGAGCGTCTTCATCTCGTCTCTCGGCTGCAGCGGGCCGCCCGGGATCACCATCGCGCTCGCGAAGATCGGCAGCGCGAGCAGCGTGCACGTCAACAGCACCTCGCGCGTGACGTCGAGGTCTCTCCAGCCGAACCACGCCGCCAGCAGCAGGAACGCCATGCCGCCCGTCTGGACCGGCGAGAAGCCGCCGAAGTGCGACTGGTCGATCGCCGTCCAGGTCAGCCCGACGAACACCGGCAGCAGCCACGCCGGCCGCCACAGCACGAGCATCCCGACGGCCGCCGCGATCGGGAAGTAGGGCAGCAGTTGCGGCCGCGAGACGAGGAAGCCGAGCGCGACCGTCATCCCGACGAGCCCGAGCAGCGCGGCGCCGCTCGCCAGCAGCACGGCGCTCGCGGCCGAGGAGTCGCCCTCGCGCAGCGACCGCAGCATGGGACCTACCAGCGGTGCTGGGCGGGCAGCGGGACGTCCTCGTGCTCGTCGGCCGGCTCGTCGTCGGCGACGGCGCGGGCCGGCGGCAGCATCGTCCCGCCGACTCCTGCGCCGAGCAGGCGCGTCAGCGCGGTGTAGGTGAGCAGAGCCCCGAGCGCCGCCAGCAGCAGCACCGCGATCCCGAGCAGCTTGTTGCTCGCACCCGACTTCGACGGCGGCTGCGCGTCCTGCAGGACGTTGAGTGTCCACGCGTCGTTCAGCGCCGCCTGCCGCGTCTCGATCACCGACAGCATCCGTCTGAGCGCCGGCTGCACGGCGCCCTGGGCGCCCTCGGTGACGACGTTGATCACGCGGCTGTCCGGCACGGCGCGTGCCGCGACGCTCACGTTCCCCGCGTTGGCAGCCGAGATCGTGTCTCTCGACGCGATGTACTCGACGTACGTTCCTGCCGTCCCGGAGGACGCGAACGAGCCGGTCAGGTTGGCGATCTCGTTGGGGACCCTCGTCTTCGGCACGAACACGAGCGCGGACGTCGACTGGTAGCTCGGCGTGCGCAGGCTGACGTACGCAACCCCGACCACGAGGATCACGAGGCCGACGACGGCGGAGACGATGAGGAGGCGCAACCGGGTCATGCGGCTCCCGTCCGCCGGAACATGACCAGCACCGTCATGAGCAGCAATCGTATCTCTCCCCAGATTGTGGGATGGCGGAAGAAGACGATGTCGAGCCGGCAGCGCTCGTCGAAGTCCATCGAGTCACGGCCGAACACCTGCCACGGGCCGGTGATGCCCGGCCGGAACTCGAGCCGGCCGGTGTGCCAGAGGTCGTACGTCGAGGCGTCGAAGCTCGTGGGCCGCGGACCGACGAGCGACATCTGGCCGCGCAGCACGTTGAGCAGCTGCGGCAGCTCGTCGAGGCTCGTCTTGCGCAGGAAGCGGCCGAGGCGCGTGACGCGCGGGTCGTTCTCGAGCCGGAAGTCGGGGTACGGGACGAGGCTCAGGTGGCGCAGCTGCTCCTTCAGCTCGTCGGCGTTGCGGACCATCGTGCGGAACTTGAGCACGTCGAATCTGCGGCCGCCGAGGCCGGTCCGCGGCTGGTGGAAGAAGATCGGCGCGTGCACGTCGGAGAGCTTGATGAGGAGCGCGATCACGAGCATCGGGATGCCGAAGATGAGCAGCGCCACGAGGGAGACGACGACGTCGATTGTTCGCTTCACTGCCCGATACGCTCCGTACTGCTTCGATCCCATCGCGGCGCCCGTCCCTAGGTCCGATGCAAGCGGAAGGCGACCCGCGATTCTACGACATCGAGTTGGCGCGCCGGCAGGCCCCGGAGTCGGCGGGACGACCATCTAGACTGCGTCGTCCCGTGTCCGCCGGCCCGTCGCTCTATCGCCGCCATCGTCCCCGCACGTTCGACGAGGTGGTGGGGCAGACGCACGTCGTGCGCACGCTGCGCAACGCGGTCGAGCGCGGGCAGGTCCATCACGCGTATCTGTTCGTCGGCTCGCGCGGGACCGGCAAGACGAGCATGGCGAAGATCCTCGCCGCCTGCCTCAACTGCGAGCGCGGCCCGACGACGAGCCCCTGCGGCACATGCGACTCGTGCGTCGCGATCGCGGCGGCGACCTCGCTCGACGTCATCGAGATGGACGCGGCGTCGAACAACTCGGTCGACGACATCCGCGACCTGCGCGACAGAGTCGCGTACGCACCGGTCTCGGGCCGCCACAAGGTCTACATCCTCGATGAGGCACACATGCTCTCATCGGCAGCTTGGAACGCCTTCTTGAAGACGCTCGAGGAGCCGCCGCCGCACACGATCTTCGTGCTGGCGACGACGGAGGCGAACAAGGTGTTGCCGACGGTCGTCGACCGCTGCCACCGCTTCGACTTCCAGCGCCCGACGGTCGAGGAGATCGGCGGGGTGCTGCGGCGCGTCGCCGACCAGGAGGGGATCGCGATCCCGGACGCGGCCCTGGCGCTCGTGGCGCGCCACGCGACCGGCTCGTTCCGCGACGCGCTCGGGACGCTCGAGCAGCTCGTCACCTATGGCGGCGGGGGCGGGGCGGAGATCGCCGTCGAGGAGGTGCTGGCGGTCCTCGGCGTGGCCGACGCGGAGGCGCTGTTCGGCGCGGTCGACGCGGTCGCGGCGCACGACGCGCGCGCGGCGCTGCTGGCGGTCGCGCGGCTGAGCGAGTCGGGCCGCGACGCCGGCCAGCTCGTGCGCGAGCTGGAGGCGCACGCGCGCGAGCTGCTCGCGGTGCAGGTGCTGGGCGAGGTGCCGGTCGAGCTGCGGCTGACGCCGGAGCGCGACGCGCGGCTGGCCGCGCAGGCGGCCGCGCTGGGGCGCCAGGACGTCGTGCGGCTGCTCGACCTGCTGTCGGACGCGCTGGAGGCGCTGGCGAGCGGCGCGCAGGCGCGCATCCAGCTCGAGCTGGCGCTCGTGAAGGCGGCTGCGCCGGAGGTCGACCCGTCGGCGAAGGCGCTGCTCGCACGGATCGACCGGCTGGAGGCGCAGCTGGCGGGCGGGGCGGCGGCTGCGCCCACCTCGGCTGCGCCCGCCCCGGCCGCTCCCGCGCCGGCGCCGGCCTCCCCCGCGCCGGTCGCCCCTGCCCCGCCCGTCCCGGCCGCCGCCGCCCCCGCGCCGGCC
>JAFDWH010000020.1 GCA_018268595.1 Actinomycetota bacterium
AATTAAATAAATTTTTCATATTCACGAAAATTAGATTGATAAGCATATTAAAGATACGAAAAAATACACCACCGAGCAACCCGGAAAATAAGATTCAATATATTGAATTACAGTATTCATTTTTTAGTTACACCAATATAAGTGTTGGCAGTCATACCTACTACTCTTCATCTTCGGCATCAGGGTTAAACGACTGCATTCGTGTATTTTCATTTTCGGGAAATATTTCATCGTACACATTTGCAAACTTTTCATCCCCAGGTTCATAAACCATCGCTATTGAGCCTATAAGCATTCTTAGACTATCCATTTCTTTTTGTATATCATCAGGGTCAATAACAATATCCCCAGTGTTTAAAGTGCCGTAATTGTCAATCCAATCGCCACCTTCTTTACGCCTTGCATTGTTTAGTTTTTGACAAAGATTATCGTAGCTGAATACAGCTTGCTTTCTAAGGTTGTTAAAATTTACTTCCATTTCAAGTTCTTTTATAATTTTAAAAGTGGGTTTCTTTTACTGCCCGGTACGAACTGCCAACAATGCGGTTTATGCAAGTGGGCTGGACGCTAAATTCTCAACTAATCAATTCTATTGGACTGCGGTTGTTTGCGAACGGGAGTGCATAAATCCCACCTGCATAAACCGCTACCGTTGTATGTAACCGCTACCAGCGACATCCTAAAAATTGTTAATCGTTTCTATTTTGCAATGGTCTAATAAACCGCCTTCCATACCAGTTTCTTTTAACTGTTTTGACAATTCGGTTAAGAATTTTTCCATTTCTACTTTTGGAGGTAAATAACCCCTATGACACATTGCAAGTAATGAGTTCAAATAACTATTACGCTTTATTTCAGGCTCATAATGTTCACCCGTTCGCATATAATGATATGCAGCCTGTACAGCCCTGCTTCTATTTATTCCAGCGTGGCAATGTAAGTACACCCGCTTGCCTGATATTTCAGCTTCGTGTAAAATAACCATTGCTGCATAAATTGAATTTAAACCAACATCTTTACGACACTCATTCATTGGAAACCAGAAGTTTTCAATACCAACCATATTAATTAAATGGTTGTGATACTTATGGTAAAATTCATCGGAAACATTAATTACAATATCGTAATCAACGCCACTAAATTGCTCGTTTTGTGTGTAAGGGAAAGCACCTACAATTAACTTTTTTTCAAACCATTCTTTAAATTTCATAACTCTTTTAATTTAACCGCAGCTACATACAACATAAGTATTTGCAAAAGCTACGGTGACGTAATTCTATTGGGCTAATGTGTACTTCAACATTTGGAACAATCATTGCGTAGCCTTCGCAAATACCTGTTCGTTGGACCGCCATCCTTCGACCCCGAAATCAGAAAAATAATAGGCCAATCACTCAGCACCGCAACAACAGTCTGCAACATGAATAACCTTACCGTCTTTTGCAAATTGCCATGCACCGCATTTG
>JAFDWH010000021.1 GCA_018268595.1 Actinomycetota bacterium
CCGGCCGCGCCCGGCGACCTCGACGCGCGGCTCGCCGCCGCCGGCCGGCCGCTGCGCCTGCGCGCGAGCGACGTGGCGGCGGCGAAGGGGGGAGCGGCCGCGCTCGGACTGGCGCTCGCGCTGCCGCTCGGCTCGCTCGCGCCCGGCCGCCTCGGCCTGCTCGCGCCGTTCGCGCTGCCGCTCGCCGCCTTCCTCGCGCCAGACCTGTGGCTGCGGCGCCGCACCCGCGTTCGCGCCGCCGCGATGGCGCGCGAGCTGCCGGACCTGCTCGACCTGCTGCGCGTCGCGCTCGCCGCCGGCCTGTCGCTCGACCGCGCGCTCGCCGAGGTCGCCCGCCGCGACCGCGGCCTGCTCGCGCGCGAGTGGCGCACGGCCGCGCTCCAGCTCGAGCTGGGCGTCCCGCGCGCGCACGCGCTCGCGGGGATCGCGGTGCGCTGCCCGTGCGAGGGGGTCGTCCCGCTCGTGCGCGCGTTGGAGCGCGGCGCTCGCCACGGCGTGCCGCTCGCCGAGGCGCTCGCCGCGCAGGCGGCCGAGGCGCGCGCCGCGCACGCGCGGCGCATGACCGAGCGGGCGGCGAAGGCAGCGCCGCAGATCCAGCTCGTCGTCGCGCTGCTGCTGGTGCCGTCGGTCCTGCTGCTCGTCGCCGCCGCGCTGCTGGCGAGCTTCACGGGCTGACGCGCGGCGCGCTACGGTCAGCGGCATGGCCCGCTTCTCGCCGGATCGGCTCGCGCTGCCGATCGTGCAGGCGCCGCTCGCCGGGGGACCGTCGACGCCGGCGCTGGCGGCGGCCGTCAGCGGAGCGGGCGGGCTCGGCTTCCTCGCGGCCGGCTACAAGACGGCCGGCGCCGTCGCCGAGGACGTGGCGGCGGTGCGCGCCGCGACGGACGCGCCGTTCGGGGTCAACCTGTTCGTCCCGCCGGGCCAGCCGGCCGACCACGGCGTCGTCGCGCGCTACGCCGCGACGCTCGTCCACGAGGCGGAGCGGCAGGGCGCGATGCTCGGCGACCCGCGCCACGACGACGACGACTGGGAGGCGAAGCTCGCGCTGCTGCACGACGCCCGTCCCGCGGTCGCGTCGTTCACGTTCGGCTGCCCCGCGCCGGAGGCGATCGCCGCGCTCCAGGGCGATGACGTCGCGGTGTGGGTGACCGTCACGACGCCGGCCGAGGCGCGCGCGGCGGCGCACGCCGGCGCCGACGCGCTCGTCGTGCAAGGCGCCGAGGCGGGCGGGCACCGCGGTGGCTTCGACGACGCCGCGCCGGCGGCGATCGGGCTGCTCGCGCTGCTGCAGCTCGTGCGCGCCGAGACCGACCTGACCCTCGTCGCGAGCGGGGGGATCATGACCGGCGCTGCCGTCGCCGCGGTGCTGGTCGCCGGCGCGGCCGCCGCGCAGCTCGGCAGCGCGCTGCTGCTGACGCCCGAGGCGGGGACGAGCGCGCCGCATCGCGCGGCGCTCGCGGCGGAGGGGGAGACCGCGCTCACGCGCGCGTTCAGTGGGCGCACGGCGCGCGGGATCGTCAACCGCTTCCAGCGCGAGCACGACGACGCGCCGAGCGCCTACCCCGAGGTCCACCACCTCACCGCCCCGTTGCGCGCCGCCGCGCGCGACCACGGCGACGCCGAGGCGATCAACCTGTGGGCCGGGGAGGCGCACCGCCTCGCCGAGGCCGAGCCGGCCGCCGCGCTGGTCCGCCGCCTCGCCGCCGACGCCCGCGCCGCCCTGCGCGCCGCCGCCGCCGAGTAGTCGATCACTGCATCTCTTGCCTCGCATAGCGAGGCAAAACCCGCAGTGCTCCATGCAGGCGCCGCGGATGCACGCCCGCTTGCAGCCCCTCGGCCGCCACGCGCCCCACTCCGTCCCACCGTGCGAACGCCCGCCACACGGGCGATTTGGGCCCCCGCGAACGCCGCTACGCGCCCGCGGTGGGAAGTCCTGTGCGATTTGGGTTGCAAAGTGGGAGAGAGTGGGATAGCTTGCTGCGCCTCGGACCGGGGTGGCAGGGCTCCTCCCACCCAGCCACCCCGGTCCGCCTTCGACTTCATGAGGCGAGTCCCCCTTGACCTTCCGCGGCACCTTCGACCTCACGCTCGACGCCAAGAACCGCCTCACGGTTCCGACGCGCTACCGCGCGGCGTACGCGGAGGGGGTCGTCCTGGCGGCCGGCCTGGAGGACTGCGTCGCGATCTGGCGGCCCGAGGACTACGACGCCTGGACGACCGCTGCGCTGGAGGGCAAGAGCCCGCTCTCGCCCGAGTACCGCAAGCTCAAGCGCCACTTCACGGCCAACTCGCACCCCACGGAGCTGGACGGGGCC
This sequence comes from Actinomycetota bacterium, assembly GCA_018268595.1. Classification (GTDB taxonomy): domain Bacteria; phylum Actinomycetota; class Thermoleophilia; order Solirubrobacterales; family Solirubrobacteraceae; genus Conexibacter. Next base: position 2,316 of record JAFDWH010000021.1, read on the forward strand.
GGCCGGGTGATGGTCCCCAGATTCCTGCTCGACAGCGGCAAGCTCACCAAGGACGTGAGCGTCGTCGGCGCGGGGGAGTGCCTCGAGATCTGGGACCGCGGCAACTGGGCCGCGTACAACGGCGAGGTGCTGGAGAACGTCTCCGAGATCGCCGCTGGGCTCGAGTCCGCCGGCTGACCCCTTCCCATGACCACACTGCTTGACATGGTCTCCGTCCACATCCCGGTCCTCGCCGGCGAGCTGATCGAGCTGCTCGACCCGCAGCCGGGCGCCGTCGCGGTCGACTGCACGCTCGGCGGCGGCGGCCACGCGCGCCTGGTGGCCGACCGGATCGGCCCGGCCGGCACGCTGATCGCGATCGACCGCGACCCGATCGCGGAGGAGCGCTTCGCCGAGCTGGCGGCCGAGGTCCCCTGCGCCACCCGCTTCATCCGCGCCGACTTCGCGAGCGGGCTGGAGCAGCTCTGCGAGGAGGGCGTCAGAGCGGACCTTCTCTACATGGACCTCGGCATGTCCTCGATGCAGGTCGACACGTGGGCGCGCGGCTTCTCCTACGCCTACGACGCGCCGCTCGACATGCGCATGGACCCCGACCAGGAGACGACCGCGGCCGACGTCGTCAACGGCTGGGACGAGCGCCAGCTCACGCGCGTGCTGCGCGAGTACGGCGAGGAGCGCTACGCCGGCCGCATCGCCCGCGCGATCGTGCGCACGCGCAGAAGCGAGCCGATCGAGACGACGCACGCGCTCGTGGACGTGATCAAGTCCGCGATCCCGACGCCAGCGCAGTTCGCGGGCGGGCACCCCGCGAAGCGGACCTTCCAGGCGATCCGCATCGCCGTCAACGAGGAGCTGGAGCAGCTCGAGCGCGCGCTCCCGCTCGCGTGGGACGTGCTGGCGCCCGGCGGCAGACTCGCCGCGATCTCGTTCCACTCGCTCGAGGACCGGCGCGTGAAACGCTTCCTCGCCGAGCGGGCGCGCGGCTGCATCTGCCCGCCGGACCTGCCCGTGTGCGCGTGCGGTCGCACGCCCGAGGGCGAGCTGCTGAGCCGCCGTGCGATCGCGCCGACGCCCGGCGAGGTCGCGCACAACCCGCGCGCCAAGTCCGCCCACCTGCGAGGAGCCCGCAAGCTGGAGGGAGCCGCACGATGACGCCGCCCGCCGCCACCGCCGCAGCCCGCCGCGCCGTCGTGGCGCCCCGGCCCGCTCGCCGCGTCTCCGGCCCGGTCCGCCGCCCGGTCGCCGTCCCGCGGCCGGCGCCGCGCCGCGCCCCCGAGCAGCCGCTCGGCGCGCGCGCGCTCGAGTGGCTGCGCGCGCTGCCGGACCACCGCCTGCTCGACCGCCTGATCGGCGGGCGCGTGTGGATCGTGCTGCTGGGGACGCTGCTGGTCGGGATCGTGACGATGCAGCTCACGCTCTTGAGATGGAACGCCGCGATCGGCCGCGCGGTCGAGCAGAGCAGCCAGCTCGAGCAGCGCAACGCCGCGCTGCGGCTGTCGATCTCGCAGCTGTCCGACACCGAGCGGATCGTGTCGCTGGCGACGCAGATGGGCTTCGTGATGCCGCCGCAGGGCTCGCCGCGCTTCCTCACGGCGAGCGCCGGCGACGCCGACAGGGCGCTCACGACGATGCGCGTGCCGGACCCGAACGCGGCGGCGACAGCGGCGGCGCAGCTGGCGGCGCAGACGCAGAGCGCGACCGGCACCGCGACCGCGACCGGCACCACGACCGCGACGGGCCCGACGGGCAGCACGACCGCGACCACGACGCCGACCACGACGACGCCGAGCGCGACGACCGCGCCGGTCGCGGCGACGACGCCGGCGACGGCCACGCCGACGACCGCAGCCGCGCCGGTCACGTCCGCTGCCGCCGGCGGCGCGTCGGTGCCCCCGACCCAGAACGTCGGCCCGCAGGGCTAGGGTCCGGCGCCGTGCCGACCCTGACCGACCGCCGCATCGGGCTCCTCTTCCTCGTCTTCCTCGCCGCGCTCGGCGTCGCGACGCTGCGCGCCGGCTGGCTCGGCGCCGTGCGCGCGCCGGCGCTCAAGCGCGCCGCCGCGACGCAGCAGGTCCAGACCGTCGCGCTGCCCGCGCCACGCGGCACGATCACCGACCGCAACGGCACCGTGCTGGCCGTCTCCGAGCCGGCCAGCGACGTCAGCGCGACGCCGTATCTGGTCAGAAGACCGCTCGCGGCCGCGCAGCAGCTCGCGCCGCTGCTCGGCCTCGACGCGAGCGACGTGCTGGGCAAGCTGTCCGAGCAGACCGGCTTCGTCTACCTCGCGCGCCGCCTGCCGGCCGCCAGAGCGGACAAGATCGCGAGACTGCGGATCGACGGCATCACGCTCACGCCGGCGAGCCGCCGCACCTACCCGCGCTCGTGGCTCGCCGCCCAGCTGATCGGCAGCGCCGGCGACCAGCCTGGCACCGGCGTCGGCTTCGAGTACGGCGCGGACAAGCTGCTGCGCGGCCAGGACGGGATCCGCCGCGTCGTCAGCGACGCGCTCGGCCAGCCGCTCTCGATCGACGACGAGCGCCCCACGATCCCCGGCAGAGACGTCCAGCTGACGCTCGACGCGAACCTGCAGGACAAGGTCGAGTCGGTCCTCGACGGCGTCGGCCAGGTGTTCCGCCCGAGAAGAGCGACCGCGATCGTGATGGACCCGCAGACGAGCGAGCTGCTCGCGGTCGCGAACTGGCCGCGCGTGAACGCGAACGACCCGGGCGGCGCGCCGGCGTGGGCGCAGCAGAACTACGCCGTCGGGCTCACGTACGAGCCGGGCTCGACGTTCAAGGCGTTCACCGTCGCAGGCGCGCTCGCCGACCACGTCGTCGCGCCCGAGACGCCGATCTTCGTGCCGTACGAGCTGAGAGTCGCCGACCGCACGCTGCACGACGCGGAGGCGCACGGCACCGAGACGCTGAGCGTCGCCGACGTGCTGAAGCAGTCGAGCAACATCGGCGCCGTGCAGATCGCGCTCAAGATGGGCGCCAGACGCTTCTCGCAGTGGGTCGACCGCTTCGGCTTCGGCAGACGGACCGGCGTCGACCTGTCCGGTGAGGAGCAGGGAATCGTGCCGACCTACGCGCAGTACTCCGGCTCCTCGATCGCGAACCTGCCGATTGGCCAGGGGCAGGCCGTCACGCCGATGCAGATGATGGCCGCCTACGCTGCGCTCGCGAACGGCGGGATTCTGCGCACGCCGCGGATCGTGCGCGCGATCGGCGGCAGAGCGGTGCCGGAGCCGCCCGGGCGGCGCGTGATCTCGCCGGAGGCCGCCGCGAGCGTGCGCGACATGCTGCGCGGCGTGCTGGCGGCCGGCGGCACCGCCTCGGAGGCCAGCATCCCCGGCTACGACCTCGCCGGCAAGACCGGCACGGCGCAGAAGGTCGACCCCGACGGCCAGTACTCCAGAACGCGCTACATCGCGTCGTTCATGGGCTTCGCGCCGGCCAGCCACCCGCGCCTGCTGGTCGCGGTCGTGGTCGACGAGCCGCAGGGCGCGATCTACGGCGGCCAGGTCGCCGCGCCCGCGTTCCAGAAGATCGTGGCGTTCGCGCTGCCCTATCTCGGCATCAGACCGAGCTGAGTCGGGCCGAGGCCGCCTCTAGACTCGACGCGATGCTGCTGTCGGACGTGATGGGCGCTCCGCTCGCCGTCGGGGGGGAGACCGAGATCACGGGCCTCGCCTACGACAACCGCCGCGTCGCCCCGGGGACGTTGTACTTCTGCGTGCCCGGCTTCACGCGCGACGGGCACGAGTTCGCGCCCGACGCGGTCGCGCGCGGCGCGGCGGCGCTCGTCGTCGAGCGCCCGCTCGGGCTCGGCGTGCCGGAGGTCGTCGTGCCCTCCGCGCGCGCCGCGATGGGCCCGGCGGCGGCGCGCTTCCACGGCGACCCGACGGCCGGGCTCGACGTCGTCGGCATCACCGGCACGAACGGCAAGACGACGACCGCGTTCCTCGTGCGCGCGCTGCTGGAGGCGGCGGGGCGCCAGTGCGGGCTGCTCGGCACGGTCACCGCGTTCGTCGGCGGCGTCGAGCGGCCGGTCGAGCGCACGACGGCCGAGGCGATCGACCTGCAGCGCGACTTCCGCGCGATGCGCGACGGCGGCGACGTCGCGTGCGCGATGGAGGTGTCGTCCCACGCGCTCGTGCTCGGGCGCGCCGACGCGATCCACTTCGCCGTCGCGGTCTTCACGAACCTCACGCAGGACCACCTCGACTTCCACGCGACGATGGAGGACTACTTCGCCGCCAAGCGCCGCCTGTTCGAGGCCGGGCCGCGCACCGCCGTCGTCAACGTCGACGACCCCTACGGCCGGCGGTTGGCGCAGGAGCTGCCGGAGGCGGTGACGGTGGCGCTCGACCGCGACGCGACCTACCGGGCGACGGACGTCGAGAGCGACTTCGCCGGCTCGTCCTTCACCGCGCTGACGCCGGAGGGGCCGATCGCGCTGCGCACGCCGCTGCCGGGCCGCTTCAACGTCTCCAACGTGCTGGGCGCGCTCGCCGCGGTGCGCGCGCTCGGCGTCCCGCTGGCGCAGATCGCGGCGGCGCTGCCGCAGGCCGGCCGCGTGCCGGGCCGCTTCGAGCCGGTCGACGAGGGGCAGCCGTTCGCGGTGCTGGTCGACTACGCGCACACGCCCGACTCGCTCGAGAACGTGCTGGCCGCGGCGCGCCCGCTGACCGAGGGGCGGCTGCTGTGCGTGTTCGGCTGCGGCGGCGACCGCGACAGAGGCAAGCGCCCGCTGATGGGGGAGATCGCCGCGCGCCTCGCCGACCGCACGATCGTCACGTCCGACAACCCGCGCTCGGAGCCGCCGGAGGCGATCGTCGCGGAGATCCTCGCCGGCGTTCCGGCTGAGCTGATCCGGCTTTCGCCCTCCGGTCACCGCGAGCGGGGACCTGCGGGCGACGTCACGGTCGACGTGGACCGCCGCGCGGCGATCAAACTGGCGCTCGCGGAGGCGCAGCCCGGCGATGTCGTCGTGATCGCCGGCAAGGGGCACGAGCAGGGGCAGGAGGTGGCGAACGGCGAGAAGCTGCCGTTCGACGACGTGACCGTCGCGCGCGAGGCGCTCAGGAGCGTCCTCGCGCGATGAGGTCCTGGACGCCGCAGCAGATCGCCGAGGCGGCCGGCGCGCGGCTCGCGGCGCCCGCGCCGCACGCGGACGGGCCGTCGCGCGTCACGATCGACTCGCGCGAGGTCGGCCCGGGCGACCTGTTCGTCGGCCTGCCGGGCGCGACGCACGACGGCGGCCGCTTCGCCGCGCAGGCGCTCGCGGCCGGCGCGTGGGGCGTGCTGGTCGCGCCGCGGCACGGTGAGGACGCCCGCTGTGCGTCCCCGGGCGTGCTGCTCGCCCACGAGGACCCGCTCACCGCCCTCCAGCAGCTCGCGCGCGCGTGGCGGCGCGCGCTCGGCGCCAAGACGATCGCGATCACCGGCTCGACCGGCAAGACCTCGACGAAGGACATCCTCGCTGCCCTGCTCCAGCCGCACCGCGCCACCTTCGTCAGCCGCGGCAACTTCAACACCGAGATCGGGCTGCCGCTCGAGCTGCTCGCCGCGCCCGCGGGGACCGAGGCGCTCGTGCTCGAGATGGGGATGCGCGGCGCCGGCCAGATCGCCGAGCTGGCGCGAATCGCCGAGCCCGACGTCGGCGTGATCGTCAACATCGGCCCGGCGCACCTGGAGCTGCTCGGCTCGATCGAGGCGATCGCCGCCGCGAAGGCCGAGCTGATCGCCGACCTGCACGCCGACGCCACCGCCGTGATCCCCGCGAACGAGCCGCTGCTCGAGCCGCACCGCCGCGACGACATCGCGACGGTCACCTTCGGACCGGGCGGCGACGTGACGCTCGCGCGCCAGGATGCGGAGGGCAACGTCGAGATCGACGCGCAGGGCGAGCGGGTCGCGCTGCGGCTCGACTTCCACCAGCAGCACCTGCGTGGCAACCTGCTGGCCGCGGTCGCCGCGGCGCGGGCGATCGGCGTCACGCCGGGCGGCGAGCTGACGGTCGCGTTCAGCGGACGGCGGGGCGAGCGGACGCGCCTGCCGAACGGGGTGACCGTCATCGACGACTGCTACAACGCCAACCCGATGTCCATGCGCGCGGCCCTCGACGACCTCGCCGCCACCGCCGGCGAGGGGCGCCGCGTCGCGGTGCTCGGCGACATGCTCGAGCTGGGGCCGGACGAGCTGCGCTTCCACGCCGAGATCGGCGCGCACGCGGCCGCGCAGGGGGTCGACCTGCTCGTCGCCGTGGGCGAGCGCAGCCGTGCGACGGCCGAGACGTTCGGCGCGGCGGGCGAGGCCCAGCTCGTCGCGGACGCGGCGCAGGCGGCCGCGCTCGTGCCGAAGCTCGTGCGCGCGGGTGACACGGTGCTCGTGAAGGCCTCGCGCGGCGTCGGGCTGGAGCGCGTCGCCGAGGCGCTGCTCGACGAGGCCGGCTGATGGGGCGCGTGCTGATCGCGGGGACCGCCTCGCTGCTGATCTGCATCTTCCTGAGCCCGAAGTTCATCGCGTTCATCCGCGAGCGCGAGTTCGGCCAGCACATCCGCGAGGAGGGGCCGGAAGGGCACCACACGAAGGCGGGCACGCCGACGATGGGCGGGCTGATCATCTTCGCCGCCGTCGCGATCCCGTTCCTGATCCTGACGAACTACGACTGGCAGGCGGTCGGGGTCTTCGGCACCGCGCTCGCGTGCGCGCTGATCGGCTTCGCCGACGACTACACGAAGATCGTGCGGCGCCGCTCGCTCGGGCTGCGCGGGCGCACGAAGCTGCTGGCGACGATCGCGATCTCGATCGGCCTGTGGCTGGCGGCGACGAGAGGCGCCGGGCTGCAGGAGACGGTGCGGCTGCGGATCGTCGACGCGCAGATCGACCTCGGCGTCTTCTATCCCGTCTTCATCTACCTCGTCGTCGCCGGCACGACCTCGGGCGTGAACCTGACCGACGGGCTCGACGGGCTCGCCGCCGGCTGCGCGGCGATCGTGCTGCTCGCCTACATCGGCATCACGTACATCACGACCGGCCAGACCGAGCTGACGCTGCTGGCCGGCTGCCTGATCGGGGCGTGCGTCGGCTTCCTGTGGTTCAACTCGTTCCCCGCGAACATCTTCATGGGCGACACCGGCTCGCTCGGCATCGGCGGCGCGATCGCCGGGCTGGCGGTGATGACGAAGACGGAGGTGCTGCTGCTGATCCTCGGCGGGATCTTCGTGCTGGAGACGCTGTCGGTCGCGATCCAGGTGCTCGCGTTCCAGACGTTCCGCAGACGCGTCTTCCTGATGGCGCCGATCCACCACCACTTCGAGATGCGCGGCTGGTCGGAGACGAAGATCATCCTGCGCTTCTGGATCATCGCGTCGGTCTGCGCGGCGGTCGGCTTCACGATCTACCAGCAGTCGATCCGGTGAGGCCCCCGCTTCCCGGCGGCCCGTACCTCGTCGTCGGGCTCGCCCGCTCCGGCGTCGCGGCGGCGCTGACGCTGCGCGCGCGCGGCGAGCAGGTGGTCGGCGTGGACGCCGGCGCGCCGGACGCCGGCAGGCTTGCGCACGCCGGCGTCGAAGTGCGCCTGGATGACTCCGGCGTCCAGCTGCTCGATCGCGTCGCGACCGTCGTCAAGAGTCCTGGCGTCCCGCACACGGCGGCGGTCGTGGAGGCGGCGCGTGCGCGCGGGCTCGCGCTGGTGGGAGAGCTGGAGCTGGCCTGGCGTCTCCTTCCCAACGACTTCATCGCCGTGACGGGCACGAACGGCAAGACGACGACGACCGAGTGGATCGGTCACGTCCACCGCGAGGCCGGTCATCCCGTCGCTGTCGCCGGCAACGTGGGAACCCCGGTCTCGTCGCTCGTCGGCGCGCTCGACCCGGCCGCGACGGTCGTGTGCGAGGCGTCGTCGTTCCAGCTCGAGGACACGACCGCGTTCGCGCCCGACGCGGCCGTGCTGCTCAACATCACGCCCGACCATCTCGACCGGCACGGCTCGCTCGTGGCGTACCGCGAGGCGAAGCTGAACGCGTTCCGGCGCCAGGGGCCGGACGCGGTCGCGGTCGCGCCGGCCGACCTCGCGGTGCCGGGCGGCGCGCGGCGCGTCGCGTTCGGCGCCGGCGGCGAGCTGGGCGTCGAGGCGGAGGCGCTGACGTGGCAGGGCGAGCCGTTCGTCGCGGCCGAAGAGATCCCGCTGCCAGGCGCGCACAACCTCCAGAACGCCGCCGCCACCGCGGCCGTCTGCCTCGCGCGCGGGATCGACCCGGACGCGGTGCGCGCCGGGCTGCGCTCGTTCCGCGGCGTCGCGCACCGGCTCGAGCCGGTCGCCGAGCTTGACGGCGTCGCGTACGTGAACGACTCGAAGGCGACGAACGTCGACTCGACGCTCGTCGCGCTGCGCGCGCTCGGCGAGCGCCGCGTGCACCTGATCCTCGGCGGGCGCACGAAGGCGCAGGACTTCGCGCCGCTCGCGCCGCTCGTCGCCGAGCGCTGCGCCTCCGTGCACCTGATCGGCGAGGGTGCGGACGAGATCGCCGCCGCGCTCGCCGGCGCGGGCGTCCCGCTGCACCACGACGGCGACCTCGAGCGCGCGGTCCACGCCGCCCGCGCCGCGGCCCGGCCCGGCGAGGTCGTGCTGCTCTCGCCGGCCTGCGCGAGCTTCGACCAGTACTCCGACTTCGAGGCGCGCGGCGACTGCTTCCGCGCGCTCGTGGAGGCGCTGTGAGACGCCCGCCGCGGCCCGCGCGCCCTCCGCGCCCCGCCCGCCGCAGAGCCGCCGCGCGCCCGCAGCCGATCGAGCAGCGCATGCTGCTGACGGCGGCGCTGATCCTGCTCGCGTTCGGCGCGGTGATGGTCTACAGCGCCTCCTCGGCGCGCAACGTGCTGGGCGGCGGCGACGGGACGCAGTTCCTCGTGCGCTTCCTGCTGTTCGGCGCGTTCGGGCTCGTCGTTATGCACGTGATGTCGCGTCGCGGCGTGGCGCTGCTGCGCCAGCTCACGCCGCTGCTGCTGCTCGGCTCGTTCGGCCTGCTGCTGCTCGTGCTGGTGCCGGGGATCGGCATCTCGGTCAACGGCGCGCGCCGCTGGATCGGCCCCGGCACGCTGTCGTTCCAGCCGTCGGAGCTGATGAAGCTGTCGCTGATCCTCTACGTCGCGCAGTTCCTCGCAAGCCATCCGCGGCGGATCCAGACGTTCAAGGGGATGGTCAGCCCGATCGTCGTCGTGACCGGCGCGGCGGCCGCGCTCGTGGCGGCCGAGCCGGACCTCGGCACCGCGCTGGTGATCTGCTTCTCGGTCGCGTCGCTGCTCGTCGCGGCCGGCGTGCCGCTGCGCTACCTCGGCTACCTCGCCGCCGGCGGCGCCGTGCTGATCGGGCTGCTGGTGCTGGTCCAGCCCTACCAGCAGGCGCGCCTGACGGCCTTCCTCGACCCGTGGGCGAGCGCCTCCACGAGCGGCTTCCAGTCGGTGCAGGGACAGATCGCGCTCGGCTCGGGCGGGCTGTTCGGCGTCGGGCTGGGGCAGTCCGTGCAGAAGGCGTTCTTCCTGCCGGAGGCGCACACCGACTTCATCCTCGCGGTGATCGGCGAGGAGCTGGGCGTCGTCGGCGTCAGCGCCGTGATCGCGCTGTTCGGGCTGATCGCCTGGTCGGGGCTGCGGATCGCGCGAGCGGCGACCGACGCGTATGCCAAGCTGCTGGCGACCGGCCTCACCGCCCTGATCCTGTGCCAGGCGACGCTCAACATCTTCGTGGTGCTCGGCATCGCGCCGCTGACCGGCGTGCCGCTGCCGTTCATCTCGTACGGGCCGACGAACCTGACCGTGATCCTCGCGGCCGTCGGGCTGCTGCTGAACGTCGCGGAGGGCAATCGCGCCGGGCTGCGGCTCGTCGAGCCCTCGCGCCCGCGCCGTGACGCCGCGGATCGCGATCGCCGCCGGCGGGACGGCGGGACACGTCGTGCCGGCGCTGGCGGTCGCCGGCGCGCTGCGGGCTGAGGGCGCGCAGGTCGCGTTCGTCGGCGGCGAGCGCGCCGAGGCGGAGCTGGTCCCGGCCGCCGGCTACGAGCTGCACGGCATCCGCGTCGCCGGCCTCGACCGCCGCAACCCGCTGCTCGCCGCGCGCGCCGCGCTGCTCGCCGCACGCGCGCTGCTCGTCTCCGTGCGACTGCTGCGGCGGCTGAGAGTGGACGCCGTGATGGGCGGCGGCGGCTACGTCGCCGGGCCGGTCGGCCTCGCGGCGGTGCTGCTGCGCAAGCCGCTCGTCCTGACCGAGGCCGACTCGCACCTGGGGATCGCGAACCGCCTGCTGGCGCCGTTCGCGCGGCGCGTCTGCCTCGCCTTCCCGCTCGCCGGCCGCACGGGCGAGCGCTACCGCGTCACCGGCCGGCCGGTGCCGGCGCCCGCGACCGACCGCGCCGCCGCCCGCGCGCGCTTCGGCCTCGCGCCGGACGAGACGGTCGTGCTCGTGTTCGGCGGCTCGCTCGGCGCGCGCTCGATCAACCACGCGGCGATCGACGCGTTCGCCGACGCGCCGTACCGCGTGCTGCACGCGGCCGGCGCGCGCGACTTCGCGACGCTGAGCGCGCCCGGTCCCCGCTACGACCTGCGCGAGTACGTCCACGAGTTCGGCGAGGCGCTGCTCGCCGCCGACCTCGTCGTCGCCCGCTCCGGCGGCTCGATCTTCGAGGTGGCGGCGCACGGCAGACCGGCGATCCTGATCCCGTACCCCGCCGCCGCCGCCGACCACCAGACCGCGAACGCGCGCTGGATGGTCGACGGCGGCGCGGCCGTCGTGATCGCCGACGCCGAGCTGACGGCCGAGCGCCTGCGCACCGAGGTCGACGCGCTGCTCGCCGACCGCGACCGCCTCGCCACGATGGCCGCCGCCTCCGCCGCGCTCGCCCGCCCCGACGCCGCCCGCGAGATCGCGGACGAGCTGCTGGCGGCGGCCGGTGCCGGCAGGACCGCTCGCTAGCCTCCCGCCCGTGACGGACGAGCGACCGTGGGCCGGGCGGCGGCTGCACTTCATCGGGATCGGCGGCGCCGGCATGAGCGGGCTCGCGCTCGTCGCGCGCGCGCTAGGCGCCGACGTGAGCGGCTCGGACCGCGCCGAGTCGCCGGCGCTCGAGCGCCTGCGCGAGGCCGGCTGCGACGCGCGCGCCGATCATGACGCGGCGCACGTCCCGCCGGACGCCGAGGTCGTCTACTCGACCGCGGTCCCGCCGGAGAACCCGGAGCGCGCGATCGCGCGCGAGCGCGGCCAGCGCGAGCTGCACCGCGCCGACCTGCTGGCCGAGGTCACCGCGCTGCGGCGCTGCATCGCGGTCAGCGGCACGCACGGCAAGACGACCACCACGAGCATGGTCGTGCACGCGCTGCGCGGCTGCGGGATGGACCCCGGCTACCTCGTCGGCGGCGAGGTGCGCTCGACCGGCGCGAACGCCGGCTGGGGCGCGGGGGAGTGGGTCGTCGTCGAGGCCGACGAGTCCGACCGCTCGCTGCTGAAGCTGCACCCCGACGTCGCCGTCCTCACGAACGCCGAGCTGGACCACCACGCCACGTACGCCTCGCAGGCCGACGTGGACGACACGTTCCGCGCGTTCCTCGCGAAGGCGACGGAGGCGGTCGTCGTGTGGGACCGCCCGGAGCTGACGGCGCTCGCCACCGGCGGCGCCGCCCCCGCACCGTCAGCGGCGGGCTTCATGCTCGCCGTGCCGATCGAGCGGGTCGCCTACGACGTCCCCGACCCCCGGCTCGGCCCCGACGGCGTGCGCTTCGACTGGCGCGGCGTCGAGGTGCGGCTGCGCGTCCCCGGCGCGCACAACGCGCTCAACGCCGTCGCCGCGCTCGAGGCTTGCCGGCTCGCCGGCGCCGACCCCGCGCAGGCGGCCGCCGCGCTCGCCGACTTCGCCGGCGCCGGCCGCCGCTTCGAGCACCTCGGCACGACGCCCTCCGGCGCCGCCGTCTACGACGACTACGCCCACCACCCGACCGAGGTCGCGGCCACGATCGCCGCCGCGCGCACGCTCGACGCGCGCCGCGTGGTGGCCGTCTTCCAGCCGCACCTGTACTCGCGCACGCGCGCGCTCGCACGGGACTTCGGGCGCGCGCTCGCCCACGCCGACGTCGTCGTCGTGCTCGACGTCTACCGCGCGCGCGAGCGCCCCGAGGACTTCCCCGGCGTGGACGGCAAGCTGATCGCCGACGCGGCCGCCGACGCCGCCAACGGCCGCACCGTCGCGTGGCTGCCCGCGTTCGACGACGCGCAGCGCTTCCTCCAAGCCCAGCTGCGCGCCGGCGACGTCTGCCTGGCGATGGGCGCCGGCGACGTCGACCAGCTCGGCCGCAGGCTGGTGGCCGCGCCGTGATGGGCCCGACGCTGCCCGCCGGCGTCCAGCCGGACTACCCGCTCGCGCGCCTCACGACCGTCCGCACCGGCGGCCACGGCGAGTTCTTCGCGCGTCCGGCCAGCGCGCAGCAGCTCGTGGAGCTGTTGGCGTGGGCACGCGCGCACGGCCACGAGGTAGGGGTCGTCGGCTCGGGGTCGAACCTGCTCGTAGCGGACGAGGGCGTCCGCGGACTCGTGATGAAGCTCGACAAGGACCTCGCACAGATCGAACGGGACGGCACGCACCTGCGCTGCGGCGGCGGCGCGCGCCTGCCGGCCGTCTCCGCGCGCGCCGCGAACGCGGGCCTGACCGGGATCGAGTTCGGCGTCAACATCCCCGGCACGGTCGGCGGCGCCGTGCGCATGAACGCGAACGCCTACGGCGGCGAGCTGGCGCGCGTGCTTGAGCACGTCGACGTCGCGACCGCCGACGGCGTCGAGCGCCGCACGCCCGAGCGGCTCGGCTTCGCCTACCGCAGGTCGAACCTCACGCATGGCGAGGTCGTCGCGCACGCCTCCTTCCGCCTCGAGCCGGCGCCGGTCGAGCAGGTGAAGGCGACGCTTGCGGACATGCGGGCGAAGCGCAAGGCGGCGCAGCCGTCCGGCATCAAGACGTTCGGCTCGACCTTCAGAAACCCGGACGACCCGCGCGCCGAGGGCTGCACCGCCGGCCAGTTGCTCGACGCGGCCGGCTGCCGCGGCCTGCGCGTCGGCGGCGCCGGCTTCTCCGAGAAGCACGCGAACTTCGTCGAGAACCACGGCAAGGCGACGACCGCCGACGTGCTGGCGCTGATGGCCGAGGGCCGCCGTCGCGTGCACGAGCGCTGCGGCGTCGTGCTGGAGCCGGAGGTGCAGACGCTCGGCGACGTGCGCTGGCCCGACGCGTGGGAGCTGGCGGCATGAGCGCGACCGGAGCGCGCGCCGCCGCCGCAGCGCGGCTCGCCCAGGCGCTGCGCGAGCGCGTCCTCGCCGGCCCCGCCCGAAGTCGCGGCCGCAGCAGCGCGCGCCCGTCGCTCGGCCGCCCGCGCCCCCGCACGCTGCTGGCCGCGGCCACCGCGCTCGTGCTGCTGATCGCCGGCTGGTTCTGGCTGCGCGACTCCTCGCTCGTCGCGGTGCGCACGGTCGAGGTGACCGGCATCGCGGGGACGCAGGGCGCGCGCGTGCGCGACGCGCTGGAGGAGGCGGCCCGCTCGATGACGACGCTGCACGTGCGGCGCGGCGCGCTCGACACGGCCGCGGCGCCGTTCTCGATCGTCAAGCGGATCGAGGTCAGCACCTCCTTCCCGCACACGATGCGGATCCACGTCGTCACGAACGTCGCCGTCGGCGCGGTCGTCGTCGACGGCAAGCGGATCGCGGTCACGTCCGACGGCACGCTGCTGCGTGACGCGCCCGCGCCGGTGACGCTGCCGGAGATCCCGGTGCGCTCGACGCCGGCCGGCGCCCGCCTGACGGAGCGGGCCGCGGTCGCCGCGGTCGAGGCGCTGGGCGCGGCGCCGTCCGCGCTGCGCACACGCGTGGAGGCGGTCCAGACGACCGGCGACCGCGGCCTCACGCTGCAGCTCGCCCACGGTCCGCTGCTCGTGTTCGGCGACGCCGCGCGCTTCGGCGCCAAGTGGGCGGCGGCCGCTGCGGTGCTGGCGGACCCGCAGTCGGCCGGCGCGAGCGCGATCGACGTCTCCGCGCCCGAGCGGCCGGCCGTCAGCGGCCTGCCCGACGGCGCCCCCGCGACGGGGGAGTCGGACCTCCCGACGCTCCCGCAGGGGACGACCGATCCGACGGTCACGACGCCGGCCCCGACGACCACGACCTCACCCTAAAGCTGAGGTCGAGAGTGACCTCGACCGAGCGTCAACTCTCGACCATCAGTAGAGACTTCGGCGTTCTGCACGATCTCTTGCGGCGCGCGAGCCGCGTTGACAGCCCGCCGAACAAGGCCATAACGTGCCACACTCTCGCACGCTGGAAGTCGGGCCAAAGTCTCGACGCTAACTCAAGGGTCGGACGGTAACCATCATGGAAAGCGGCAGCAGCTACCTCGCAGTCATCAAGGTCGTCGGCGTCGGCGGCGGCGGCACCAACGCGGTCAACCGCATGGTCGACGCAGGCCTGCGCGGGGTCGAGTTCATCGCCGCGAACACCGACGCCCAGGCGCTCGCGATGTGCGACGCCGACATCAAGCTGAACATCGGCCACGAGCTGACGAAGGGCCTCGGCGCCGGCGCGAACCCGGAGGTCGGCCACGGCGCCGCCGCCGAGTCGCGCGACGAGATCAAGGAAGCGCTCAAGGGCGCGGACATGGTCTTCGTGACGGCCGGCGAGGGCGGCGGCACCGGCACCGGCGCCGCGCCCGTGATCGCCGAGATCGCCAAGAACGAGATCGGCGCGCTGACGGTCGGCGTCGTCACGCGCCCGTTCGGGTTCGAGGGCTCGCAGCGCGGCAGACAGGCCGAGGAGGGCATCCAGCGCCTGCGCGAGCAGGTCGACACGCTGATCGTGATCCCGAACGAGAAGCTGCTCGGCATCGTCGAGCGCCGCACGACGATCCTCGAGGCCTTCAAGGAGGCCGACAACGTCCTGCGCCAGGGCGTCCAGGGCATCACCGACCTCATCACGATCCCCGGCCTGATCAACCTCGACTTCGCCGACGTGCGCACGATCATGCACAACGCCGGCACCGCCCTGATGGGGATTGGCTCCGCGTCCGGCGAGACGCGCGCGGTCGACGCGGCGAAGGCGGCGATCGCCTCTCCGCTGCTGGAGGAGTCGGTCGAGGGCGCGACCGGGATCCTGCTCAACATCACCGGCGGCCACGACCTCGGCCTGTTCGAGGTCAACGAGGCGGCCGAGGTCGTCAACCAGGCGTCCGACAAGGAGTCGAACATCATCTTCGGCGCCGTGATCGACGACTCGATGGGCGACGACGTGCGCGTGACCGTGATCGCGACCGGCTTCGATCACGGCGGCCGCGGCCTCGCTCGCACCGGCGGCGCGCGCGAGGAGACGCGCCGCACGCGCCGCGACCGCGACGTGACGCTCGACGACCGCCAGCGCTCCTCGCTCGAGATCTCCGACGACGAGATCGACATCCCGTCGTTCCTGCGCGACAGGTAGCGCGCGGGCGTCCGCCGCGGGCTCTCCGCCGGTCCGCGGTCTAACATCCCACCGGCAACCGGTGGGACGCGGGAGGGCGTCGATGGAGGCAGGGAACGGGGCGCGCAGGCGCCGCCTGATCGAGCGCATCGCGGAGCTGAGCGCGGCCGAGCTGGCGCTGCTCGGCCTCGTCGCGCTCGTCGCCGCGGCCGGCGGCTTCCTGCTGTGCCGCACGGACCTGATCCCGGAGGGCCACAGCCCCGCGCCGACGGCCTTCTCCGATGTCGCCGAGCCGCAGGCCGGCGCGCTGGCCGCGCGCTTCCGCCCGTGGCTGCTGTTCGACCGCGGCGAGCTGTGGCGCCCGCTCGACGTGTCGTCCTTCCTGGCGGAGGGCGACCACCGCTTCTGCACCCGCGCCGCCGGCGCCGTCTCGTGCAGACCGCTGCCCGACGCGACCGCGTTCGACGACCTCGCCAGACCGGGAGCGAGCGCCGGCGCGGCGACCTACCTCGACGTCGCAGGCAGCCGGCTCGCCGACTACCGCGGCCCGCAGCGGTGCGGGTCGCTCGACGACTGCGGGACGGGCGCGCGCTCGGCGATCTACTACCACGCGACCGAGTCGAACGACCGCTTCTACCTCGACTACTGGTGGTTCCTGCGCTTCAACCACTTCGCGCGCTCGCACCCCGCGATCAGCTGCCGCGTCGGCGCGACACGCACGAACGGCGTGTGCGACGAGCACGAGGGCGACTGGGAGGGCGTCACCGTCGTCACGCCGCCGGACGACGACCAGCACGTCGACTATGTCGTCTACGCGGCGCACAAGGGCACGTTCCGCTACGCGGCGAGCACGCTGCAGCTCAGAGACGGCACGCGTCCGGTCGTGTACGTGGCGCAGGGCAGTCACGCCTCCTACCCGGCGCCGTGCAGGAGCGGCTGCCACCAGCCGCCCGGGCTCGCGGTCGACGGCGTGCTTGAGCTGCCGGAGGGGGACACCGACGGCACCAGACCCTGGGCCCGCGACGGCGACGACTGCGTCGCGAACAGACCCGGCAGCTGCCTCGAGTCGCTCGCGCTGCAGCCGTGGAACCAGTGGCCCGGGCAGTGGGGCGCCGGCTGCGGGGACGCGTGCGGCGGCAACCCGGGCGCCAGCTCGCCGCGCTCGCCGGGATTGCAGCCGCGCTACCAGGCGCCGTGGTGCTCGACGCAGGGCGGCGCCTTCACGTGCGACAGCCGCGCGCTGCGCTGCGGCGACTGGCTCGGGCCGCAGGTCGTGCTGGTCGCGTGCGACCCGGGCGTGCTGTCGCAGAGCCAGCGCCGCAGCGACGCGCTCGCGCCCGGCCGGCTGGCGCTCGTCGTCGGCAGGACGGAGCGCTCGCAGGAGACGACCCCCGGCGTGGTGCAGGCGCTCGGCCCGCCGCTCAGACCGGGGGAGCAGGCGACGGTCGTCGCCGACGGCCCGGCGACGCAGATCCTCGTGCGCTCGGTGCAGGACGGCACGATCGCCGAGGACCGCTTCGTCGTGCCCGCCGCGAGAGCCGGGCAGCGGATCGCGATCACGGTCACCGCGGGCGCCGACGCGCCGCTCGTGCTGGCGGACGGCCAGCGCCCGGTCGAGCGCCGCCTCGTCACCGCGGCGACCGCGCCCGCACCCGCCGGTTGACACATTCCCATATGGGTATACGATGCGCCGCATGGCACGAGCGGCGACGACGGCGGACGTCTTCAACGCCGTCGCGGAGCCGCGGCGGCGCGCGATCGTGGACGCGCTCGCCGGCGGCGAGCGGCCGGTGACGGCGCTGGCGCAGGAGCTGGCGCTCGCGCAGCCGCAGGTCTCCAAGCACCTGCGCGTGCTGCGCGAGGTCGGCCTCGTCGCCGTGCGCGAGGCCGGCCGCCGGCGGCTCTACCGGCTCGACGCGCGCGCGCTCAAGCCGATCCACGACTGGGTGGCCGGCTACGAGCGCCTGTGGAGCGAGCGCTTCGAGCAGCTCGACGCCGTGCTGGACGAGCTCAAGAGCGAAGGAGGCGATGCGAGATGACGAGCAGCGGAACGGCGACGGTGACGTTGCCGACCGACGAGCAGATCATGGTCGTGCGGGAGTTCGACGCGCCGCGGGAGCTGGTCTTCCGCGCGTGGACCGAGCCGGACCTCGTGCGCCGCTGGTGGCACGCGAACCGCGGCGAGATCCGCTCGATCGAGATCGACCTGCGCGTCGGCGGGCGCTGGCGCTACGTGATGGTCACGCCCGAGGGCCAGGAGGTCGCCTTCCACGGGATCTACCGCGAGGTCGTGCCGGGCGAGCGGCTCGTCGCGACCGAGGTCTACGAGGGCATGCCCGACGCGGAGGCCGTCACGACCGTGACGTTCACCGAGGACGACGGCCGCACGACCGTGACGCTGCTCGTCCAGCACGCGCGCAAGGAGCACCGCGACGCGCACGTCGCCTCCGGGATGGAGGACGGCCTGCAGGACGCGCTCGACCTGCTCGAGCAGGTCGCGCAGTCGCTCGACCGCTGACGCGCGCGCCCGGCTACGCGACCGGCGCGTCCGCGCCGGTCCGCGCCGCCACCGCGACTGCCCGCTCGACCCGCTCGACGTCGCGCACGGCGCCCGTGTCGGCCGAGGTCGCCATCGCCGCGTACGCGCGCAGCGCGGGGGAGACCGCACGCTCGCGCGCGACCGGCGCGTAGCCGCCCGCCTCCTCGAGTGCGCGGCGGCGCGCGGCCAGCTCCGCGTCGGCGACCTCGAGCGAGATTGTGCGCGCCGGGATGTCGATCGCGATCGTGTCGCCGTTCTCGACCAGCGCGATCGCGCCGCCCGACGCGGCCTCGGGCGAGACGTGCCCGATCGACAGGCCGGAGGTGCCGCCGGAGAAGCGCCCGTCGGTGATCAGCGCGCAGTCTCTCCCGAGCCCGCGGCCCTTCAGGTAGGAGGTCGGGTAGAGCATCTCCTGCATGCCCGGGCCGCCGCGCGGGCCCTCGTAGCGGATCACGACCACGTCGCCGGGTCTGACCCCGTCGGCGAGGATCAGCTCGACCGCGTCCTCCTGCGACTCGACCACGACCGCCGGGCCGCTGAAGCGCAGGATCGACTCGTCCACGCCGGCCGTCTTCACGACGCAGCCGCGCTCGGCGAGGTTGCCGTAGAGGATCGCGAGGCCGCCCTCGACCGAGTAGGCGTGGTCGAGGTCGCGGATGCAGCCGTCGGCCGCGTCGAGGTCGAGCGACTCCCACCGCTCCGACTGCGAGAACGCGCTCGCGGACCGCCTGCAGCCGGGCGCCGCGTGGAACAGCTCCACCGCGCGCTCGCTGGGCTTCCCCCCGCGCACGTCCCACTCGCCGAGCCAGGCGTCGATGTCGCGCGCGTGCACGCTCGTGACGTCCTCGTTGAGCAACCCGCCGCGGCGCAGCTCGCCGAGGATCGCGGGGATGCCGCCGGCGCGGTGCACGTCCTCCATCAGGTACGTGCCGTTCGGCGCGACCTTGCAGATGCACGGCACGCGGCGCGAGAGCGCGTCGATGTCGGCCATCGTGAAGTCGACCTCGGCCTCCTGCGCGGCGGCGAGCAGGTGCAGGATCGTGTTGGTCGAGCCGCCCATCGCGATGTCGAGCGTCATCGCGTTCTCGAACGCCTCGCGCGTGGCGACCGAGCGCGGCAGCACCGACGCGTCGTCGTCCTCGTACCAGCGCTTCGCGATCTCCACCACCGCCCGGCCGGCGTCCTCGTACAGCTGCCGGCGCGCGGTGTGCGTCGCGAGCGTCGAGCCGTTGCCGGGCAGCGAGAGCCCGAGCGCCTCGGTCAGGCAGTTCATCGAGTTGGCGGTGAACATGCCGGAGCAGGAGCCGCACGTCGGGCAGGCGGCCTCCTCGATCAGGTCCATGTCGGCGTCGCTGACGCTGGGGGAGACGGCCTCCGCCATCGCGGTGATGAGGTTCAGGCCCTTGCGGACGGTGCCGTCCACGAGCGTCGCGACGCCGCCCTCCATCGGGCCGCCGGAGACGAACACGGTCGGGATGTTCAGCCGCAGCGCGGCGTTCAGCATCCCGGGCGTGATCTTGTCGCAGTTCGAGATGCAGATCAGCGCGTCGGCGCAGTGCGCCTGCACCATGTACTCGACGCTGTCGGCGATCAGGTCGCGCGAGGGGAGCGAGTAGAGCATCCCGCCGTGGCCCATCGCGATCCCGTCGTCGACCGCGATCGTGTTGAACTCGCGCGGCACGCCACCGGCCGCGTGGACCGCCTCGGCGACGACCTCGCCGACCGGCTTGAGGTGCGTGTGGCCGGGGACGAACTGCGTGTAGGAGTTCGCGACCGCGACGATCGGCTTGCCGAAGTCCTCGCGGGCGACGCCGGCGGCGCGCAGCAGCGCGCGTGCGCCGGCCATGTTGCGGCCGTGGGTGACGGTGCGGGAGCGGAGAGCGGGCATGGCGTCTACACTAGCGGAATGGCCATTCCGGTGCCACTGCCCTGGGCCGCGCTGACCGCGGCGGAGAAGCGCTCGCGCGCGCTCGCGGTCGCCGACGAGCTGTTCGCGCGCGAGGGCACCGCCGTCTCGATGCCGGTGCTGGCCGAGGCGATCGGCGCCGGCGTCGGCAGCATCTACCGCCAGGTCGGCACGAAGGACGAGCTGATCGCGGCGCTCGTGATCGCGCGCGCGCAGGTGCTGCGCGAGCGCTTCCACGCCGCGCTCGACGCCGACGACGCGTGGGCGGCGCTGACGCGCGCGACGCACGCGACGGTCGACGACTGCATCGCCGACGCGCTCTCGCAGACCGCGTGGGACGAGGCGGCGTTCGCGAGCGAGGCCGTGCGCGCCGCGCGCGCCGGCGCGACCGACGCGCTCGCCGCCCTGGTCGAGCGCGCCCGCGACGCCGGCGCGCTGCGCGACGACGCGACGCACGAGGACCTCCGCCTCGTCTTCTGCGCGCTGCGCGAGCTGGCCGGCATCGGGCCCGAGTCCGCGCACCGGCTCGCCGAGCTGGTGCTGCGCGGCATGCGCGGCTGAGCTGCCGCGAGCAGGAGGGGCCCGCTCAGCCGGTCGCGTCCAGCTCGGCGGCGAGCGCGGCGACGCGCCGGGCGATCTCGTCACGGGTCGCGCGCACGTCGGCGAGCGGGCGACCTTTCGGATCGGGGAGCTGCCAGTCGACGTAGCGCTTGCCGGGCACGTACGGGCAGGCGTCGCCGCAGCCCATCGTGACGACCACGTCGGCCTGCTCGGCCAGCGCGCGCGTGAGGCGCTGTGGCCGGCGGTCGGAGAGGTCGATCCCCAGCTCGCGCATGACCTCCACGACCTCTGCGTGGACGCGCTCGGCCGGCGTCGTGCCGGCGCTGAGCGCTCGGTGGCGGCCGCCGGCGGCCTGCTCGAACAGGGCGGCGCTCATCTGCGAGCGGCCGGCGTTGTGGAGACAGACGAACAGCGCGGTCGCCATCAGCGCGTCTGCGCCACATTGGCCGGGCGCGGATGCTCGCCGCGCACGAGCTGGTACGCGAGCGCGCCGAGCGCGGCGCCGACGACGGGGCCGACGACGTAGATCCAGAAGTCGTGCCACGTGCCTGAGGCGAGCGCCGGCCCGAACGAGCGCGCCGGGTTCATCGACGCGCCGGTGATCGGGCCGCCGAACAGCGCGTCGAGCCCGACCGTCCCGCCGATCGCGAGCGCAGCGGCGGCGCCGACCGCGCGCGTGTCGGTCGCGACCGCGACGATCACGAACATCAGGAACGCCGACAGCACGATCTCGTAGAGCAGCGCCGTGCCCGTGCCGACGCTCGGGAGCGTCGCGCCCAAGTGCGCCGGCTTTGCGCTCCAGGCGGCGAGCAGCACGAACGCGGCGGCGGTCGCGCCGGCGAGCTGCGCGGCGACGTATGCGAGCGCGTCGCGCAGCGGGAAGTGCCGCGTCAGCGTGAACGCGAGGGTGACGGCAGGATTGATGTGCGCGCCCGACAGGTGCCCGGTCGCATAGATCATCGCCATGATCACCAGGCCAAAGGTCGCGCTGACGCCGACGCCGCCGAGCGCTCCGGCGTGGACCGTGTTCGCGACGATCGCACCGCAGCCGGCGAACACCAGCGCGAACGCCGCCAGCCCTTCGGCGAGCGCCCGGCGCGCGAGCCCGGGACGCTCCCTCACAGCCATCTGCGCAGCTCCTCCAACGCGTCGGGCAGGACGTAGTAGTAGGCCCACAGGCCGCGCCGCTCGACGCCGAGGATGCCGGCCTCGCGCAGCTTGCGCAGGTGGTGCGAGAGCGTCGGCTGAGAGATGTCGAACAGCGGCTCCAGCTCGCACACGCAGACCTCGCCCGCATGCCCGCGCAACACGTCCACGAGCTGCACCCGGACCGGATCGGCGAGCGCCTTCGCCACCGCCGCGATCCGCTCGGCCCCGGCCGCATCGACCTCGGGCAGGACGACCGGCTCGCAGCAGCGCTCGCCCGCACCGCGCTTCGCCTTCGGCGCGATCGTTATATCGACACTCATGAATGGAACGCTAGCGCGTCGGCATGTCGTTGCGCCGCCCGGTGCGCCCGGTACACGACAACCTGGCGAGGGCCGCGCGGCTGTCAGCCGCCGGGGTCGACGTCGATCTCCGCATCTACCCCGCCTCGCCGCACGGCTTCGCCGCCCACCCGACGCCGATGGCGCAGGCCGCGCGCGACGACGTCGAGGCGTGGCTCGGCGACCGCTTGCGTGCAGCCCGCTGAGATCAGGGGCTGTCGCGCGTCGCGTCGGCCGGAAGCAGCGTGAAGCTGCCGCCGCCGAGCGGCGTCACAGCGCGAAAATGGCGCTCGTCGAAGCTGAGGATCCGCTTCGTCTCATACCGATGGGCGAGCACGACGAGCGCACAGTCGACGAGCCCGAGGCTCAGATCGGCGTAGCGCGATTCGAGGTCGGCGACGGTCGCGTAGTCGTCCCGTTCGAGTGCCGCGACGGTGAAGCGGCCGGCGGCAAGGTCGGAGAGGAACGCGCGTCGAGCGGAGTCGCCGAGTCGTTGTCCGAGCAGGTAGTCGATTTCGGCGGTTGTCGGCGCGGGGATGACGAGCGATCCCGGCTCGTCCTGGATCGCCGCGAGGATCGCGGCGCGGCGCGGCTCGCCGGCGTCGGCGAGCGCGACGAGTGGGGCGGTGTCGATGAGCAGCGTCAAGCGCCGAAGCCGTCGAGCAGCTCGTGCTCGGGGATCTCCGAGATCGGGCGTGCGTCGCTGTCGATGCGACGGAAGCCGGCGGCGAGCGCGAAGCTGCGGTCACGGGAAGAGGGCAGCCGATAGGCGGCAATCGCCTCCCGCAGGATCTCGGCCTGCGGTCGACCGGCCTCGCGCGCCAGCGCGGCAAGGCGCTCGGCCTGCCGGTCATCGAGGTAAACACTCGTCTTGCGCACACCCTCATTGTAGGGCATGACGTAGGGCGCCACCGGAACCTCGGCGCGAGAACCGGCGTGATGCGGATGGCTGGCTACGCCCGCGGCCGCGTCTCGCGCGTGAGCCGCTCGGCCTCGCTCACGGGGTCGCGGGAGAGGTGCTGTGCGCCGAGCCGCGCGGCGAGCGCGGGCGTGGCTCCGGCCCCCGCGAGCGCGAGCGGCACGTCGTCGGCGACGCTCCCGAGCTCGGCAGAGCAGGCGGCGAGGCGCTCCGGCGCTGTCGCGCTGAGGACGAACGCGTCGGCGGGCAGCTCGCGGGCGATTCCGGCCGCGGTGGCGATCGGCGTGTCGGCGCCGAGATAGGTGATCCGCCAGCCGCGCGCGCGCAGCGCGAGGCCGAAGGCGATCAGCGGCAGGTCGTGCAGCTCTCCCGGCACGCACGCCAGCACCGCACGCGGGCCGGCGCCGCCATCCCACCCTCGTGCGAGGCCGAGCAGTCGCCCGCGCAGCACGTTGGAAGCGAAGTGCTCCTGTGCGATGGACGCCTCGCCGCGCTCCCAGCGGGAACCCAGCTCGGCGAGGTAGGGGAGGATCAGCTCGGTCAGGACGGCATCGACCGTCAGGCTTGCCAGTGCCCGGTCGACGACGGCGTGCGCCATCGCGTCGTCGAAGCGATCGAGCGCCTCGCGCAGGTCTGCCAGTTGCGCCGAGCCGTTCTGCTTGGGCACCGACGGGGCCGGGCCGGCGAGCGCGAGGGCGGCGGCCTCGGCCGCGGACAGGCCCGAGGCCAGGTGGGACTGCATCGCGCGCAAGCGCAGCAGGTCGGCCTCGGAGTACAGCCGGTAGCCGCCGTTCGAGCGGCTCGGCTCGAGCAGCGCGTAGCGCCGCTCCCAGGCACGCAGCAGCTCTGGTGCGATCCCCGTGCGCCGACTCAGCTCGCCGATCCGCATGTAGCCCGCCATGGTCAGGAGTGTAACAGACCTTAGACAAACACTTGACAGAGATGGGTCAGGTCCTTACCTTGCGTTGCAGATCCTTATACGAACCCTCTACAACGAAAGGGATCGCAATGCAAAAGCTCACACCTGTCGCCCTCGTCCTCGTGATCGTCGGCGGCCTCAACTGGGGCCTCGTCGCGCTGGCGAAGTTCGACCTCGTCGCGTGGATCTTCGGCGAGGACTTCGGCCAGACCAACGTCGCCAGCCGGATCGTCTACGGGCTCGTCGGCATTGCCGCCGTCGTGCTCGCCGGCTCGCTCATCGGCGCCCGCCGCGGCCACCACGCCGCACGCACGACCGCCAACACCGCCTGAGTTGCCCCTCGATCGGAAAGGACACGTCATGACGAGGACCGTCATCGCCCTCGCCGCCGTGGCGGCCGTGATCGCCGGGTTCGTCGTCAGCCCGGCGACGGCCGGCACGACACCCAAGCGCGACATCGTCGAGACAGCGGCCGCAGCCGGCCAGTTCAAGACGCTGGTGCGGCTCGTCAGAACCGCGGGGCTCGCCAAGACCCTGTCGGGCAAGGGTCCGTACACGGTCTTCGCGCCGACGGACGCGGCGTTCGCGAAGGTCCCGAAGTCGACCCTCCATGCGTTGCTGCACAACCGCGCGAAGCTCCGCGCCGTGCTGCTCTACCACGTCGTGAGCGGCAAGGTCACCGCGCGGAACGTCGCGAAGCTGCGTTCGCTGACGACCGTCAACGGCGCCAAGGTGCGGATCCGCGTGAAGGACGGCCGCGTGTACGTCAACAAGGCCAGGGTCGTCACGCCCGACGTGAAGGCGTCGAACGGCATCATCCACATCATCAACCGCGTTCTGATCCCGCCCGCCCGCTGAGCGCCGTCCCCCGCCTTGCGGCTCCCGTGGCGATCTGCCGCGGGGGCCGCGAGGCCTCCACATCCACGCGATCTGCGCGACCACTTCAGGGGTTGTGCACGTCTACGAGGTCGGCGATGACTCGGAAGTCCTTGACGTCGTGCGTCAGGAGCGGCACGCGATGGGCGTTGGCTGTTGCGGCAATCACGAGATCCACAGCGCGTCGGCGCGGCTGCGCCCCGCGTGACGCGACCGCTGCCGCCAAGCGTCCCCATTCACGGGCGACCGCGGCATCGAAGGGCAACGGATGGAACGTCGCCTCGACGATCCCGAGGCGCTGTGCTCGCCGGGCGCGTTCGTCATCGTCTTGTGCGACGAGGACACCGAAGTGGAGCTCGGCCAGTGACGCGGCGCTGATCGCGGTTTCGAGGTCGTCCGGTCCGTCGTCGGCGATCAGCACCGACGTGTCGAGCAGGGCTCTCACCGGCTAGGCGAACGGGTCGACGAGGGTGCCGGGGAGCCGCTCGAGATCCTGCGCGAGCGTTTCAGGCGTCGGGGTTGCCCAGATGGCACGCAGCCGTGGGCCGCGGACCCACTGCTGTGGGGCGACTGGGCCCAGGTGGGCGGCCGGTCGGCCGGACACTGTGATCGTGAACTCCTCGCCGGCCTCTGCCCGGCGCAGCACCTCGCCGATGTTGTTGCGGAGCTCCTTCTGAGGGATCGTCGGCATATGGGGAGGGTAGCACTGTTGCTACCCTGGCCCAGGGCGCATGCGGTGGGCCCTGTATCGCACGCGCCTCGCAGAGAACTTGGCGTCGCACAACCGGGAGGTCGCCGTGGCGCTTGCGCTCGCTTGAGCACTGCTACCAGGCTGGTACCGTATTGGTATGAGCAAGCAGATCGCGGTTCGGCTCTCCGATGAGCTGGTCGCGTTTGTCGACGAGCTGGTCGAGTCCGGCACCGAGCGCAGCCGCGCCGCCGTGGTCACGCGAGCGCTCGAGCGCGAGCGCCGACGCGCGATTGCCGCGCGCGACGCGGAGATCCTGGCGCGGACCGGTTCGGATCCGGAGCTGCGAGGGCTCGCGAAGCATGCGGTCGGACTGCCCTCCGATCTGGCCTGATGCGGCCGATCCACATCGCCCGGCTCGACAGGGCGCGACCGGTCCTGATCCTCACGCGCGAGCTGGTGCGTCCACATCTGACGACGGTGACGATCGTGCCGATCACAACCACGATTCGCGGGCTCTCCACCGAGGTGCCCGTCGACGCCGTGAACGGGCTCGCGGGACCATCCGTCATCAGCTGCGACAACGTGACCACGATCCCCACCAGCGCGCTGGGCGAGCAGATCGGCGTGCTGCTCGATCACCAGGAGCGGACGCTCAGCGACGCGATCCGCGCCGCCTTCGACCTCGACTGACACAGCGATGCAGCGGACCCGCGCCACCGCCAAGAGAACTCGGCGTCGCGCAAACCATGCGATCGTGCTGCGTGGCCTGCGCATCGCGGCAGAGACCAGGGGCTGATCAGCTCTGTGCCGGCGATGTAGGTCGCAACCCGGCGCGGATCACGGGTCAGCAGCGGCCGGCGGACCAGACGCCTACCGCCGCATCCCGCCGAGCCGATGCTGCGCGCGAAGCGCAAGGATGACGGGCATGGCCGCGGAGTCGAGCGTCGCCACCACCGGCGGGGCGACCTGTGCGGCGAGGCTTCCGGGCGCGGCGCCGGCGGCGTAGTAGCCGGCGATGCCCCAGACGATCATCGTGTGGGAGCCGCTGTGACGCAGCAGCTTGGTCGAAGCGATGGAGCGTGTCGCCGCGTTGACGAGCCCGTCGCACACGCTGAGGCGGGTGGGGTAGTGCGAGGCGAACGAGAAGTCGCCGCTGAGCGCGTCCTCCTCGTAATCGACGAGGCTGTCGAGCATCGTCGACATCACGCAAAGGTGGGGCCAGTAGGCGGCGGCGAGCGCGGCGGCGTCGCACCGTGTCGTCACCGGGTCGGCCGCGGCGGCGAGCAGCGCGAGGATCGCAATGCTGGAGTTGCCGCCGGCCGCGATCTCCCACCAGGAGTAGCCGGCAACTCGGGGTTGCGCGGTGGTCCACTGGCGCAGGTCGTCGGTCGAGCCGAGCGCGGCAGCGGCGTGGGTGTGGGCGAGGGCCTGGCCGCAGCGCATGGCGGCAATCTTCGCCTCGGGTGCGACGATCGCTGCTGAGGGGAGCTGCCACAGCCGGCCGCGGCAGGTGGCGACGAGATCGACGAGGTAACCGCCGTCGTCGCCGAGCGTGTCGAGCTGCAGCGCGGAGGCAGGAGTGTCGATCGCGGTCACCAGCGCCATGCCGATTTCCAGGCCGCGACGCAGCTCGCCGGCGCAGACGCGCTCGCCGACGGTGTCCACGTAGTCCACGAGCACCTGATAGGCGACGAGCAGCTCGACGGTAGTGCGGCGTTGGCGCCGCGGTGCGGTCGCCGCCAGCGCGGCGACCGCCTCGGCGTTCCGGCTGTCGACGCGGATCGAGTGCATCGCGTGGTGACGCAGCACGGGGTCGGGGATCGCTGCGGCGGCTACCGCCCACCTGCGGATCTCGCGACGGGCGCAGGGAACGATCGACACTCCGTAATCGCTGAGTGTTGCCAACGTCTTGAGCGTGGCGATCATCGCGCGATGATCGCCCAGCGCTCGGTGTCGGCTCGGGACCTCGGTGTCTCAGCGGCGTTCGATCGCCAGGCGTCCGGCTGGCTGCGCGGCGAACCATCCCGGCACCGCCGTCACGAGTAGGGCCACTCCGGCCAGCAGCGCGCAGACGGGGAGGACGGCCCCCGGCGACCATGACCACGGCGCCGGAAACGACGTCGTCAGCTCCAGCCAACGACCGCCGAGGTAGTGACCGTACGTGCCCGCGGCGATGCCCGCGAGACAGCCGGCGAGCAGGATCATCGCCGTCTCGGCCATCAACGCGCGCCAGAGCGCGGCGCGGCTCCAGCCCTCGATCGCGTAGGCGGCGAGCTGCGGCCGCCGATCCCGGATCGTCGCGATCATCGCGACGGCGATGGCGGCTGCGGCCGCGATCAGCAGCAGCGTCGAGATCTGCCGCAGCCGGGCGAGCCCGTCGCGCACGATGCCCGCCGCGTCGGCGATGGCCTGCGGCGTGGTCTTGACCTCCAACCCGGTCGCCGGTCCGAGTGCCTTGCGGATCTCGTCGGCGACGCGAGTTGGGGAGACGCCCGGTCTGACGTCGACCTCCAGCGCGGTGGGCGCGGTGCTCGCCCAGTCGCGCGCGTAGTCGGCGGCGCTCATCGCGATCGCGCCCGGTCCCCATCCGAGGTTCGTCGTGATCGCGGCGACACGGTACCTGTGCCGGCCGGTGGGCGTGGGCAACCCGATCGTCCCGCCGGGGGAGATCCCGCCTTGCTCTTGAGCGATCCGGTCGGAGACGGTGACCCACCCTCCGACGCGCAGACGCGCGTTCGCGGTCGCGTAGTTGCCCTCGCGCACCTGCGACGGCGGGACCATCATCGAGTCCTGCGCGGGATGCGCGACGACCCACGCCCGCCGGTCCCCGATGTCCAGCAAGCCGCCGGTGTAGCGCCGGACGGAGGCGACCCCGGGGATCGCGTCGAGTCCTGCGGGTGGCCGGAACGGCTCGAGGCCGAGCGCGTCGCCCTGCTGGCTGATCCAGATGTCGGCGGTGCCGTAGTACTCGCGCTGATTCAGCCCGTTCAGCAGGTCGTCGCGCGCGCCGCCGATCGCCAGCGCGCCGGTGACGGCGACGGCGCACGTCGCGGCGAGCGCGAGCGAGCGGACGGGCGCGGCACGCAGCGCGCCGACGGGGATCACGAGCGGCGGAGCCCGGTCGATCCGGTTCAGCCGGTCGGCGACCGCCAAGACTCCCGCGACGATGACGGGCATCGCCAGGAGCGTTGCCACGATCAGCGCGCCGACTGCCAGCAGCGTCGTCGCCGGCCACAGCGCCACGATGACGGAAGCGCCCAGCACGAGCAGTGCTGCGGCGAGGGCAAGCCACCACCGGACGGCGGTAGAGATGCTCTGGCCGGGGTGGCTGGCCGTTCCGAAAATCGCGTTGAGCGCTCGGCCGGCCTGAAGGTCGACCAGCGGCGTGGCGGCGGCGACGCAGGTGCAGAGCGTGCCGCCGACGATCGCCGCGACGACCATCCACGCCTGCACGTCGACGCCCGACCCCAGCGGGAACGCGAACGCGAGGTAGCCCGGCGGTGCCTGGGCGGAGCTGCGGGCGATGACGTAGCCGGCGAAGACGCCGATGCCCGATGCGGCCAGACCGAGCAGCAGCGCCTGCGAGAGCAGGACCTGCGCCGCTTGGCGCGCCGTGAAGCCCGCGACGATGCGCATGCGCGCAAGCTCCCGTCGCCGCTCGGGCACGGTCAGCAGCATCGCCATGCCGGTCAGGAGGAGTCCAACGATCGCGGCGATGGCCGCGAACAGCGTGGTGGACTGGTCGTTCGGCGCGGTCGCGACGTCGAGCGCGCGCAACTCGTCGTCGACCGTGCTCACCTGCACACCTGCGTCGCGCGCGATCCCTTCGAGCGACTGGCGCGCGCGCTGCTCTTGCCCGGGTCTTGCGACGACGAGGATCCGCGTCGCGCGACCGAGCAGTCCGCTCAAGCTCTGCGCGCGCGGAAGAGAGGTGGACGAGATCAGCGTGCCGGCCAGGGCTCCGATCTCACTGCGGCCGAGGACGCCGATGACCGGCGTCTGGCGCGCGCGGCCCCGGACCGAGATCGTGACTGGTCGCGAGGGCGCTTCGCCGACGCGGATCCCAAGAGCGTCGCCGGTGCTCGCCGACAGGTAGATGCCCGGCAGGTTGAAGATCCCGAACAACGCCGGTCGCGAGGTCACCCCACCGAGCCGCGTGTACGTGTCGTCCAGTCCGACGAGCTCGACGCCCACCTGCCGCCCGTCGTATCGCAGCGTGGCGCGGGTCTGAAGGACGGCCGCCGCCGCTCGTACGCCGGGGGCGCTGCGCACTCTGCCCGCCAGGCGCGCGTCGAAGCCCTCGGCGCCGATGCTCTTGAGCTGAAGCTGCGCACGCCCCGCGATGCCGTTCGCAACCGCGCGCGCGGAGGTCTTGATGCTCGTGTTCGCCGCGAGCACCCCGAAGACGAGCATCACGCCGGTGGCGATGCCCGCGCCTGCGAGCAGCTCCTGCAGCCATTGGCGCCGCAGCCGGCCGGCGTAGAGCGTCAGCAGCGTGCCGGGGCGGATCCACGACGACTGCTCGGCGCGGGCGATCTTGCGTGGCAGTGGCTCGCGGCTCATGAGGTCGGCGCCAGGTCGCTGTCGAGTTCCGCCAGCCGCCCGTCCTCCAGGCGCAGGACCCGGTCGGCGCGGTGGGCGAGCTGCGGGTCGTGGGTGACGATCAGCACCGCGCGACCCCGCTCGTGGGCGAGCCGGTCGAGCAGATCCACGATCTCGCTGCTCGTGTGCGAGTCGAGATTGCCCGTGGGCTCGTCGGCCAGGATCAGCTCGGGATTCGTCGTCAGCGCTCTCGCGATCGCCGCGCGCTGCCGCTGCCCGATCGAGAGCTGATCCGGTCGATGCTCGAGCCGGTGTCCGAGCCCCACGTCCTCGAGCGCGCGGATCCCATCGAGCCGCGCCTTCGAGCGGCGCACGCCGCGCGCCTCCAGTCGCAGTCCGGCGCTGCGGTGCAGCGGCACGCCCTCGACGAGCTGCGGGTGCTGGAGCACGACGCCGAGCGTCTCGCGGCGCCAGCGATCCGCCGCGCGGCCGCTCAGCGGGACAGCGCCACCGTCCCAGGTGACCGTCCCGCGGTCCGGCGGCTCCAGGCCGGCGGCGATCATCAGCAGCGTCGACTTGCCGGAGCCGCTCGGCCCGTAGAGCGCGATCAGCTCTCCGCGCTCGATCTGCAGCGAGACGTCGTCGACCGCTCGCACGATGTCGCCACCGACGCTGAAATGCCGGGAGACGTGCTCCAGCCGGAGCGTCATGAGCCCGGCTCGGCTCGCCGCTGCTCCAGCGGGATGACGTCGGCCGGCGGCGCCGGGCTCGCACCACGCAGGATGCCCCTCTGCATCGTCAGCACGCGCGCGCCAGGCACGAGCGCCGATCCCTCGGCGTCGTCGGTCATCAGCACAGCGATGCCGTCCCGCACGAGCGACTGCACGAGCTTGAGGAAGCGCTCGCTCTCGGTGTGGGAGAGCCCGGCAGTCGGCTCGTCCATCAGCACGAGACGCGGCTCGCGCACGAGCGCTCGCGCGAGCAGCACGCGGATTCGCTCGGCGTGTGAGAGCGCGGTCATCGGCGTCTGCCCCAGCTCCTCGACGCCACAGCGACGCAGCGCGGCGTCGGCCGCGGCCTGGGCGCGCCAGTGCGACATCACACGCGTCGCCGGAAACGCAACCTGGTCGATCACGAGCTTCTCGGCGCCGAGCAGCGCCGCTTCCCCGCTCGGCACCACCGCGAAGCCCTCGTGCCGGCCGAGGCTCGCGCGCGGCGGCCTGCCCGCGAACGCGGCGGTGCCGCCGGTCGGCTTGCGCCATCCGGCGGCGACCTCCAGCAGCGTCGTGCGGCCGGAGCGCGCCGGACCCCACACGACGACCAGCTCGCCCGCGACGACCTCGAGCGAAACGTCGGCCAGCGCGGTGACCGTCGGGTAGCGGAGCGAGACGCCGGAGAGCGCGAGCAGCGTCATCGCGGATCCCTCCCAGTCATCTCCTCGTAGACGATGTCGCGCGCGTGCTGGCACCACTGAAGTTGCGCGACCAGCTCACGTCTGTTCCAGAGCAGAGCGATGCGATCGGCGACGTCGGCCGACTCGCCGGGGTCGATCGCATGCTGGACCGCGGCTTGAAGCGTCGCCTCGTAGCGGTCGATGATCTGAAGCATCGTCGGCACGTCGCCCGGCCGCGCTGCGTACAGCCGCGACAGCGCTCTTGTCATGGCGTCCGGCATCGTGATCGGCTCGGCAAGCCATGCGCGCCAGTCCGCGACGCCCGACGACGTTGCGGCGAGCAGATCGGTCGGTTCTTTGCCGGGACGGGTCGGCACGGTGCCGACGACTCTGATCAGCCCAGCGTCCTTCAGTCTCGGCACGACGTCGTAGGCATGCTGGAGACGCGTGCGGAGGATGCCGTGCTCGCCCCCGAAGCGCGCTTCGACCCTGCGGGCGACGGCGTACCGCGTCAACGGCTCAGGAGCACATACGACAGTCGCCAACGTCACTCTCGCAACGACCCTGCTTGGTGCAGCTTTGCCCACCACTCCCGCCATCCCCGAACCGTGACCGTCGCCGCACCCTAAATGACGGCCGCACGGTGTCGCAAACGCAAACGGCTATTTGACGGCTGAGATGTACCGAGTCGGTATACCGGCCCGAACTAGTAACCGGAGCGCAGCGAAGTCAGTCTGCTCGCGATGGTGCTGCGAGCGTCCCACGGGCAATTCCCCCACCGCCCGAAAAGCGTGCCGCGGGCCTCGAGTCTCCCCCGGGCGACGAGGCCGCACGAGCGCACGCTGGGACATCGCGGACGCTCCGCGGCCCCGGCGCCCCCCATCCCCTCTGGCGTCCGGGGTCGCGTGCGTCCGGTCGCCCTGCGCCGTCGCTCCGTGCACGAACCCAGCCCCGTGCACGACGCCTGCCGGTTCCGGCCGCG
The DNA here is from genome assembly GCA_018268595.1 of Actinomycetota bacterium. GTDB lineage: Bacteria > Actinomycetota > Thermoleophilia > Solirubrobacterales > Solirubrobacteraceae > Conexibacter. Next base: position 34,608 of record JAFDWH010000021.1, read on the forward strand.
CGTCAGCGCCTCCCAGGCCGGGACCGGCAGGCACCGCTTGATCGTGACGACCGCCGCCCGGGCGGCCGGTGCGCGTTGACCAGACGGCCGTCGGAGGACGACTGGCTACGCGCAGTCGGCCACCCGTACCGCGTCGAGATCCTGCGTCACTTCCTCACGACCGGGACGGCTACGCCGACCGACATCGCCGCCGCGCTCCGGCTAGCGCTCAACACCGTCAGTCACCACGTCCACGCCTTGCGAGAGCGCGGCATCGTCCGGCTCGCGGGGCGCACGCAACGCCGCGGCGCAGTCACGCACCACTACCAGCTCACCGACCGTGACCGCGTCGCGGCGATCGTCTGGGGCACCCGCGCCGAGCTGCTGGTGACCGACTTCGAGCGTCAGAACGGCAGAGGCGATGTCACGGTGCGCCTGGACGCCGGAGCGCTCGCCGAGCTGCATGCGCTGACAGCGGTCTACATCGCACGGATCGGCGAGTTGGGGTTGCAGGCCCGGGAGCGACGGGGGAGAGCGGGGGCTCTAACGCGAGTTGCTGTGTTGCTGGCGATGGAGCCCGGCGGCAAGACGACCATTTCGTCGTAGCGAGCTGGCATCACGCCGCTCTCTGCATTAGGCAGCAGCATCCAGTTTGCCCATCTGCCGCGTCTCGCGAGTTGGTAACGGCCCGGTTCGTTCTGTTGCGTCGGGGGCGGCGCGGGCGAAGGGCTGAAACGAAACGACAGAAGCCCCGCGGTGGCGGGGCTTCTTCCCGATGGAGAGAACTTGGCGTCGCGCAAACCGTGCAGTCGCAGCGGATAGGTTCAAGCTGAGATAGGTGGGATGAACGCTTTATGTGGGATCACCTACAGCCGTGGTACGCTGAGCCCATGGCCCATGCAGAGCGTCAAATCATCGTTGGAGATCGCGGCCGGATCGTCCTGCCTTCGGAAGTGCGCTCGGCGCTCGGACTCACGGCCGGCAGCCGCATGCTCCTGAGCACCGAGAAGGACGGATCGCTGCGGCTGCGTCCCTATCGCTCGGTGGCCGACCACGGGCGCGGCATGCTTGCGGGACTGGCGCCTGCAGGCGAGTCGATGGTGGAGGAGCTGCTCAAGGAGCGACGCCGCGAGGCTGCACGCGAGGATCGCGAGTAGGTGCCTTCAGCGATTCTCGACGCGTCAGCGCTGCTGGCGTACCTTCGCGACGAGCCGGGCGCTGACGTGGTCGCGGATGCGGTCGCGACCGGCGCAGTGATCTCGACGGTGAACCTCGGGGAGGTCCTCAGCCGCGTCGCAGATCGCGACACCGACCCGGCCCGAGTCGCGCGACAGATGACCGACCGTGGATTGCTTGACGGCGCCATAGCGGTCGAGCCGTTTACAACCTCCGATGCGATCGAGGTCGCACGGCTACGGCCGCTCACCCGCGACCTCGGGCTCTCGCTCGGCGATCGAGCATGCCTCGCACTTGCGAAGCGGATGGACGCTCCGGTGCTCACGGCCGACTCGGCATGGTCGAAGCTCGACCTACCGCTGGAGTTGCGCCAGATCCACTGAAGCCTACGTCCGTCCGGCGACATCACTGAAAGCGCCTGTACCGCAGGCCCTCTCAAACGACCTCTCTCTAGAGGGGGAGCGATTTCTCTATGGAGAGAACTTGGCGTCGCGCAAACCACGGAGTGCGCGCGTCGACGTTGGTCGCGGCGTGAGTTCGGCGCGGCGATGCGCTCCCGAGAAAGACGGAGCCCCAGGGGGATCACCGCCGAAGCGGGAGAGCCTTCCCTGGGGCATACACCAGCTAGTCTAGCGCCGTTGTCTCTGTCTTTCGAGCTTTCGCATGCACTCGTCTCAGGTCGCCACATGGGTAACATCGGCGCGCTTCGCGCCGTACCTCGACGAGACTGACGGCGACCACGACGCTGCCGTCGCTCTCTACGTCTGGAACGCGCGAATCTCGGCGGCTGTCTTCGAGACGCTGCACCATGCGGAGGTGCTGCTGCCGCAACGCTGTCGATGCGCAATTCACGCCGGTCGATCCGACAGCTGCGCCGCGTGAGACGTGGCTTGAGGACCCGGCGATCCTGAACGAGGCGTCGCGCAAGCGGGTGCGCGAAACCATCAGCCGGATCTCACGGGAGCAGAAGACGCCAACGCGCGGCCGCGTCGTAGCCGGCCTGTCGTTCGGATTCTGGCGGGCGCTGTTCGACAAGAAGAACAGCCGGCTGTGGGTCTCGCACCTGCACCGCGCCTTCCCCGCTGGTACGGGCGAGCGCGCGGAGGTCGCGGCGCTGATGTCGAGCCTCGTCCCGTTCCGCAAACGCCTCGCGCATCACGGACGATCATGCGCCGACCGATCCTCGGCCATTACGAGGAGATGCTGACCCTCGCCGGTCTCGTCGACCCCGCCGCCTCGGCGTGGATCCGCAGCGTCTCACGGGTCGAGCAGCTGCTCGCAGAGCGGCCCCCGACGCGATAGCCGCCCTTGCCCTCAGTCATCGAGCGAACCGCACCGCAAATCGTTCGGTACCGCAATCCCCCCGAAAACGACCTCTCTTCGGGGGAGCGGTTTCAGTGGAGAGAACTTGGCGTCGCGCAAACCACGCGGCGCTCCATGCTCGGGCGATCGAGCTGCGTGGGGACTACGACGGGCTGACTGCGAAGCCGGCTTCGGCGAAGTGCCGATCGAGCGCCAGCGCATGACCGATGTCGCGGGCACGCATCAGGACGAAGCTTGTGTGGTCCACGAGCGATGTCCGCCGGCGAAGGTCGGCGAGATGTGCATCCACCGCGGCGGCATGCAGCTCTGGCGTGATCCAGGCGATCTCCAGCAACGGAACGATGTCCTGCAGCAATCTGCGAGCGGGGCCAGCGCCGTGTCGGCGGTGCACGAGCGCTTCAGCCTCGACTACGACGTAGTTGTGGGTCACGCCCGTTCGCTCGGCGAGTACAGGGGTCAGCGCTTGGACCATCTGGCCGTGATGTGTCGCGTCGCGATCAAGGAACGCGAGCAGCGCGGACGTGTCGACGAACGTCACCGCTCGGCGAGGTAGTCGTCGTGGCGCTCCGCGAGATCCGGAACGCCGGACGCGAAGCTTCCCGCGGCGGCAAGCGCGCGCTGCAGCGCCTCGTCCTCTGCGGTCTGCTCAGGACCGAGCAGACGTCCAAGCGCCTCGCGCACGACGGCCGCCTTCGACACGCCACGCCGATGTGCAGCGCGCTCCAGCGCGGCTGCCTGCTCGTCGGAGAGTTGCACGATCGTACGGACCATGGCACCGATGATAACAGTGCCGCTCCAAGTGTCATCAGTGCCTGGGACGGCCGAGACACTCGGATCAGAGCCCAGTCACATGCGCACCACCCGTTTGCGCGACGCAAGGTTTCGATGGAGCTAGCCGGGCTCGAACCGGCGACCTTCGCGCTGCCAGCGCGACGCTCTCCCAACTGAGCTATAGCCCCAGGTCGCCTGGGAGTGTACCGCCCTCGGCGCCGACCGGCGGGAGCGCAACGAGGCGCCTGGATCACGCCGCCTCGCGCACCGCGGCGCCCGCCAGCTCACGGGTTCGCCCGCGCAGCGCTACGAGCGTCCCGGCGCACACGCCGGCGAGCAGCAAGTAGGGCACCGCATCGCTGGTCGCGCTCGCGAGTCCCGCTCCGACCACCGAGCCGAGCACCTGCCCGCCGCCCCACACGAGGTTCACGATCGCGAAGCCGAGCGCGTGCTCCAGCCCGGCGTCCTCGACGCCGTCGGACATCAGCGTCATCGCCGGCGTGTTGACGATGCCGCTCAGCACGCAGCCCGCCACGACCACGACTGCCAGCAGCCACGCCGCGTCCGGCACCGTCACGACCAGCAGGAACGCGAGCGTCCCCGTCAGCCCCAGCCGGATCGGCGCGCCGCGCCCGAGCCGGTCGGTGGCCCGCCCCGCGAACACCTGCGCGACGCCCTCGATGCCGGCCGCGACCAGGAACACGCCTCCGATCAGGAGCCCGCTGGCGCCCATGCCGTCCAACGCCAGCGGCGCCAGCACCTCCACCGCCCCGAACACCAGCGCCGGCACCAGCACGAGCCACGCGCCGAGGCGCACGCGAGTCTCGCGCCACACCGTCACGTACGGGTGATCGACGGCGACCAAGCCGGTTCCGGCGGGCGCCGGCATCCGCAGCGCCGCAAGCGCAAGCGACGTCGCGAACACGCCGACGACGCAGAACGGCACCTTCGGACCGACGCCCTGCGCCACCGCGCCGAGCACCGGTCCCAGCAGCACGCCCGCCAGCGCAGCGCTCATCGCCGTCCCGATCGTCGTCCCGCGCTGCTCGGACGGCGTCACCGACACGAGCCAGCCCATCCCGCCGGCCCACGCGCACGCGCCGCCGATCCCGTCGAGGAGTCGCGTCACGTCCAGCACGACGATGCTGCCGGCGAACGCGAAGCCCACGCTCGACAGCGCCATCAGCGACAACCCGAGCAGCAGCGTCCGGCGCGACCCCGCGCGCACGGCGAGCCAACCGGCCGGCAGCGTCCCCAGCACCGCGCCCGCCGCATACGAGCCGGACAGCACGCCGGCGCCCGCCTTCGACAGGTCGAAGCGGTCGACGTAGGTCGGCAGCAGCGGCGTGATCGCCGAGAAGAACATCGTGTCGACGAGCACGACGGCGCCCACGAGGAGCAGCAGACGTCGCATCCCTCCACGGTAGCCTTCCCAACCCGATGAGCGACCTGCGCTACGACCCGAAGGCGATCGAGCCGAAGTGGCAGGACGTGTGGGCGCGCGAGCGCACGTGGGAGGTCTCCAACGACCCCGACGGCCGCGACTCCTACTACGTCCTCGAGATGCTGCCCTACCCGAGCGGCGAGCCGCACATGGGCCACCTCAAGAACTACGCGCTCGGCGACGCGGTCGCGCACTTCAACCGCCGCGTCGGCCGCCGCGTGCTGCATCCGATGGGGTATGACGCGTTCGGCCTGCCGGCGGAGAACCACGCGATCAGAACCGGCGAGCATCCGCGCGACTCGACGCAGAAGTCGATCGAGTCCTTCCAGCGCCAGTTCCGCCAGTGGGGGATCTCGATCGACTGGACGCGCGAGTTCGGCACGCACGAGCCGCGCTACTACAAGTGGACGCAGTGGCTGTTCCTGAAGCTCTGCGAGCGCGGCCTCGCCTATCGCAAGGAAGCCGCCGTCAAGTGGTGCCCGAACGACCAGACGGTCCTCGCCAACGAGCAGGTCACGGCCGAGGGCACCTGCGAGCGCTGCGGCGCGGTCGTCGAGGCGCGCCAGCTCGAGCAGTGGTTCTTCCGCATCACCGACTACGCCGACCGCCTGCTCGACGACCTCGACGGCATCGACTGGCCGGGCAACGTCAAGGTCATGCAGCGCAACTGGATCGGCCGCTCCGAGGGCGCCGAGGTGACGTTCCGCTGCGAGCAGTTGGGGATCGACTACCCCGTCTTCACGACGCGTCCGGACACGCTGTTCGGCGCGACCTTCTTCGTGATGGCGCCCGAGCATCCGGACGTCATGAAGCTGGTCGAGGGAACCGACAGAGAGCAGTCCGTGCGCGACTACGTCAACCACGCGCTGACCGAGTCGAACGAGGAGCGCGGGGCCGCCGACAAGCCGAAGACCGGTGTCGCGCTCGGCCGCACGGTCACGAACCCGGTCAACGGCGAGCAGATCCCGATGTATGTCGCCGACTACGTGCTGATGGAGTACGGCACCGGCGCGATCATGGCCGTGCCCGGGCACGACGAGCGCGACTTCGCGTTCGCGCAGGCGCACGGGCTGCCGGTCAAGCGCGTGATCGGGGACCCCGAGGGCGGCGAGCTGCCCTACACGGGCGACGGCCCGCTCGTCGACAGCCACCCGGACTTCGACGGCATGGGCAATCGCGCGGCGCTCGAGGCGATCGTCGCCTGGCTCGACCGCGAGGGGAAGGGGCACGCCTCCGTCAACTACCGCCTGCGCGACTGGCTCGTCTCGCGCCAGCGCTACTGGGGCTGCCCGATCCCGGTGATCCACTGCCCCGCGTGCGGGACGGTGCCGGTGCCGGAGGAGGACCTGCCGGTCGAGCTGCCCGACGTGACCGACTACAAGCCGAGAGGGAAGTCGCCGCTGGCGGCGGTCGACGACTGGGTGAACGTCCCGTGCCCGCGCTGCGGCGGCGCCGCCAGGCGCGACACCGACACGCTCGACACGTTCGTCGACTCCTCCTGGTACTTCCTGCGCTACTGCGACGCGAACAACGACGACGCTTCGTGGGACCGCAGAGTGCTCGCCGAGTGGATGCCGGTCGACCAGTACATCGGCGGCGTCGAGCACGCGATCCTGCATCTGCTGTACGCGCGCTTCTTCACGAAGGCGTTCGCCGACATGGAGCTGCTCGACGCGCAGGAGCCGTTCCAGGCGCTCTTCACGCAGGGGATGATCACGCGCGACGGCGCGAAGATGTCCAAGTCGAAGGGCAACGTGATCAGCCCGGCGACGTACGTCGACAGATACGGCGCCGACACCGCCCGCTGCTACATCCTCTTCATCGGTCCGCCCGACCAGGACGCCGACTGGTCCGACGAGGGCGTCGAGGGCGTGCACCGCTTCCTCGCGCGCCTGTGGCGGGTCGGCGCGGAGCTGGCGGCCGGTGGCGCGCCGGCGGCGGCCGAGTCGCTCGACGCGACGAGGCTGGCGGGCGCCGACCTGACGCTCGTGCGCAAGGCGCACTGGGCGATCGACAAGGTCACGAACGACATGGCCGGGCGCTTCGCCTTCAACACGGCGATCGCCGCCGCGATGGAGCTGGTCAACGAGGTCTACCGCCACCGCGAGTCGGCCGGGGAGGTGGCGCAGCGCTTCGCCGTCGCGACTGCCGCGTCGCTCGTGTTCCCGTTCGCCCCGCACGTCGCGAGCGAGGTGTACGAGCTGCTGACGGGCGCGCGCGTGTGGGAGCAGCCGTGGCCGTCCGCCGATCCGCAGCTGCTCGAGTCGGACACGTTCGAGCTGGTCTGCCAGGTCAACGGGAAGGTGCGCGACCGCGTGCCGGCCCCGGCGACCGCCTCGCGCGAGGAGCTGGAGGCGCTGGCGCGCGCGCAGCCCAACGTGCAGGCCCACGTCGACGGCCACGAGGTCGTCAAGGCGGTGGTCGTGCCGGGCAAGCTCGTGAACCTCGTCGTGCGCTGACGCGAAGCCGCGCAGCGCGCGCGCAACGACGCCGAGGTCGCGCGCCGACGGCGCGATCCGCGCGCGTGCCGTGACGCGCTCGCACGTAGCGTCGGCGCCATGCCGACCTCCTCGCCCTCCCGCCCGCAGCTCGCCGTCTACGCCGCGCTCGCGGTCGCCGTCCTGCTGATCGGCGCACGCTTCCTGCGCGCCGGCGGCGGCGCGCCGCCGGGCGCGACGCCCGCCCTGTCCGCCACGACCGCCGCCGGCGCGCCCGACGGCCTGAGCGGCGCCGGCGAGCAGCTCGCGTCCGGTCGTCTCGTCGTCGACGTGAAGGGCGCGGTGCGCCGTCCGGGCGTCTACCGGCTCGCCGCCGGCGCGCGCGTGTACGACGCTGTGCGCCGTGCGGGCGGGCTGACGGGCCGTGCCGACCGCGTCGGCGTCAACCTGGCGGCGAGAGTCGCGGACGGGGGAGAGGTCGTCGTGCCGGCGCGGGGCGCGGCCGGCCGCGCGCCCGCCGCCGCGCCGGCCGGCGCGGACGCCCCCGACGCTCCGCTCGCGCTCGACGTCAACACCGCCAGCGCACAGGAGCTGGAGCAGCTCGACGGCGTCGGGCCGGCGACGGCCGCGAAGATCGTCGCCTACCGTGAGCAGCACGGCGGCTTCGCCTCGCTCGACGAGTTGGACGAGGTCAGCGGCATCGGCGAGGCGAAGCTCGCTGCGATCCGCGCCCAGTTGGGGCAGTGAGCGGCGGCGTCGTGGGCAGCGCGGCCGCCCGCGCGCTCGCCGCGCGCGAGGCGCTGCTCGCGCACCCGCGCCACCTCGTCCTCGCCGCGCTCGTCGGCGGGCTGCTCGCCGGTCCGCACGCGGCGGCGCCCGTCGTCGTGCTGCTCGCGCTCGCGGCGGCCGGGCTCGCCGGGCGCCCGGTTCCGGCCGCGCTGGCGGCGCTCGCCCTGCTCGCCGGCGCGCTCGGCGCCCACGCGCGGCTGACGGCGCTCGACCGCACGCAGCTCCCGCCGCTGCTCGGCACCACGGCGACCGCGCGCGTCGTGCTGCTGGAGCAGCCGCGGCCGGTGCGCTTCGGCCGCACGGCGCTTGCGCGGCTCGACCAGCGCGGCGGCGAGCGGCTGCTGCTGCGGATCGGCCAGGACGTCGCGTGGCCGCCTGCGCCGACCGGCGCGATCGTGCAGGTGCGCGGCCGGCTGCACGCGCTCGGCCCGTTCGAGCGCCACTACGCACGCCGCGGTGCGCACGCCGCGCTCACGCTCGACGCCGCCGTCGCGACCGGCGCGCGGCGCGGCGGCCTCGCGGGCCTGGTCGACGGCATCCGCACGCGCGCCGAGCGCGCCCTGAGCGCCGGCCTCCCGCCGGCCCAGGCGGCCCTGCTGCGCGGCATGACGCTCGGCCAGGACGAGGCGCTCGACGCGCGCACGCGCGAAGAGTTCCGCGCTGCCTCGCTCGCGCACGTGCTCGCCGCCAGCGGCCAGAACGTCGCGCTGCTGCTGGCTCTCGCGCTGCCGCTGCTCGCGTGGGCCGGTGCCGGCCTGCGCGGCCGGCTGCTCGGCGGGATCGCGCTGATCGCGCTGTACGTGCCGCTCGCCGGCGCCGGCCCGTCGATCCAGCGCGCCGGTGCGATGGGCGCCGCCACGACCGTCGCCGCGCTCGCCGGCCGACCCGCGTCGCGCTGGTATGCGCTGCTGCTGGCCGCCGCCGCGACGCTCGCGCTCAACCCGCGCGCGAGCGGCGACCCCGGCTGGCAGCTCTCGTTCGCCGCCGTCGTCGCGATCGCGCTGCTCGCGCCGACCACGCGCCGCGCGCTGCTCGCCCGCCGCGTCCCGGCGCCGGTGGCGGACGCGACCGCGATGTCGCTCGCGGCGACGCTCGGCACCGCGCCGCTGCTGGCGTGGCACTTCCACCAGCTCTCGCTCGTCGGCGTGCCGGCGAACCTGCTCGCGGCGCCGGCGATCGCGCCGATCACGTGGCTGGGGATGCTCGCCGGCGCGCTCGGGCAGCTCAGCCCGGCGCTCGCCGCGCCGCTCAACGGGCTCGACGCGTACCTGCTGGCGTACGTCGGCTGGGTCGCGCACGTCGCCGCCGGCGTGCCGCACGCGTCGCTGTCGTGGTGAGCCGGTCGCGGCCGTCGCGCCGCGTAGACTCGGCCGCGTGCCCGCGTTCAAGCCCGTCTATCTGATCCACGGCGACGACCACGGGCGGATCGCGGAGCGCCGCGCGAGATTGCGCGCGCTGGCCGAGGCCGAGAGCGGCCAGCAGGGGATCGAGCTGTTCGAGGGGGAGGGAGCGAGCGCCGACGCGGTCGCCGCCGCGCTGTCGGCGATGACGTTCGCGCTCGGCCGCCGCTTCCTGATCGTCGACGGCGTCGAGCGCTGGAAGGCGGCCGACGTGGCGCTGCTCGCGCCCGCGCTCGCGGCGATCCCGCCGGACACGACGATCGCCTTCTTCGGCCGCGAGGAGGGCCGCACGAAGGTCCCCGACGCGCTCGTGGAGGCGGTCCGCGCCGCCGGCGGCGACGTCAGCGCGGAGCAGAGCGTCAAGCCGTGGGAGCTGCCGAAGTGGGCGGCCGCGCAGGCTGCGCAGCTCGGGCTCGACCTGCACCCGGCGGCTGCGCGCGTGCTCGTGCAGCACGTCGGCGAGCGCCAGCAGCGCCTGCTGCGCGAGCTGGAGAAGCTCGCGCTCGAGCTGGGCGCCGAGCGCTCCGCGCCCGTCACGCTCGACGCCGAGCAGGTCGAGGAGATCACCGCCGGCTCGGCCGAGCGCAAGAGCTGGACGCTCGCCGACGCGCTCGTCGCCGGCGACGGCGCCGCCGCGACACGCACCTACTACGAGCTGCGCGCGCAGGGGGAGAGCCTCGGCGGCCTGCTCTACTGGATGGCGCGACGGCTGCGCGAGGCGCTCGACGTCGCCACGCGCCTCGCCGCCGGCGAGTCGGCCGCGCAGGTGCGCCGCGGGCTGCGGATGCCGCCGAAGGTCGCCGAGCGCTTCGTCGCGGACGTGCAGCGGACCGACGTCCCGGCGTTGCGCGACGCGCTCGCCACGATCGCCGACGTCGAGCTGGCCTCGCGCGGCGGCATGCGCGGCGGCCTCGGCGAGGACACGCTCGCGATCGCGGCGATCGCGGCGATCGCCGCCTGACCGCTGCCGCCGGGCTTGGGGAACCGCGCGCGCCTGCCGATAGGGGTCGGGTGAGCATCGAGACGCTGCCCGCCGGCTTGACGCCGCCGCCCGCGCGCGGGCGCTCGCATCTGCTGATCGGTGAGCTGATCGTGGAGCTCGGCTTCGCCAGCCGCGAGGCCGTGCACGACGCCGTCGGGACGGCGCGTGCGAGCGGCCGCCCGACCGGGCAGGTGCTCGTCGACGACGGCACGATCACGCCGGACCAGCTTGCGCAGGCGCTCGCCCGTCGCATCGGCCTCTACCACGTAGACCTCGCCCGCTTCCCGGTCGACATGGGCGCCGCCAACCTGCTCGAGCCGAGCGTCGCGCGCCGCCACGGCGCCGTCCCGATCGGCTTCCTCGACGAGGCGCGCACGACGCTGCTCGTCGCGATGGCGGACCCCGCCAACGTGCTCGCGGTCGACGACATCGCGCTGCTGACCGGCTGCGAGGTGCAGCCGGCGATCGCCGCCGCCGGCGACGTGCTCGAGCTGACCGCGAAGCTCGATCGCTTCGGCGAGGCCGCCGAGCAGGCGGTCGCGGACAGCGGCGCGCACGACGAGGCCGACGTCGAGGACCTCGGCGAGGTCGTCGAAGAGGCGCCGGTCGTCAAGTTCGTGCACTCGATCATCGCCCAGGCGGTCGAGCGCGGCGCCTCCGACGTGCACGTCGCGCCGCACGGCGGCGAGCTGCGCGGCCAGTACCGCATCGACGGCGTGCTGTCGGACGCCTTCTCGATCCCCGCGCGGATGGCCCCGCACGTCATCTCGCGCATCAAGATCATGGCCGACCTCGACATCTCCGAGCGACGGCTCCCGCAGGACGGCCGCCTGCCGTTCACGTTCGGCAGCCGGCGCGTGGACGTGCGCGTCGTGACGCTGCCGCTCGTCGACGGCGAGTCGGTCGTGATGCGCATCCTCGACCGCGGCGGCGGCGCCGTCAGCCTCGACGACCTCGGCATGCTGGGCTCCGAGCGGGCCCGCTTCGAGGCCGCGATCGCCCGTCCCTACGGCGCGGTGCTGGTGACCGGCCCGACCGGCTCCGGCAAGACGACCTCGCTCTACGCGGCGCTGCAGACGCTGAACACGGGCGAGCGCTCGATCCTCACGCTCGAGGACCCGGTCGAGTACCGCGTCGCGGGCGTCAAGCAGATGCAGGTCAACGTGAAGGCCGGCGTGACCTTCGCGACCGGGCTGCGCTCGATGGTGCGCGCCGACCCGGACGTGATGCTCGTCGGCGAGATCCGCGACCGCGAGACGGCGCAGATCGCGATCGAGTCGGCGTTGACGGGACATCTCGTGCTCTCGACGCTGCACACGAACGACGCGCCGACGGCGATCACGCGCTTGATCGAGATGGGGATCGAGCCGTTCCTGGTCGCCTCGGCGATCGACTGCGTCGTCGCCCAGCGGCTCGCGCGGCGGCTGTGCGAGCGCTGCCGCAGACCGGTGTCGCTGAGCGCGGAGGTGCTGCGCGCCAACGGCTTCCACGCGACCGGCGACGTGCACGCGTTCGACCCCGTCGGCTGCGGCACCTGCAACGGCAGCGGCTATCGCGGCCGCATCGGCATCTTCGAGACGATGCCGGTCAGCGACGCGATCCGCGACCACGTGCTGGCGCGCGACCCCGCGACCACGATCGCCGCGACCGCCGTCGCGGAGGGGATGCGCCGCCTGCGCGACGACGCGCTCGAGAAGATCCGCGCCGGCCTGACCTCGGCCGCCGAGGCGGCACGGGTCACGGTGGCCAGCTAGGCGCTGGCCAGCTAGGCGCGAGGCGCTACGCGAGCAGCGCTACGACTCGCGCGAGGCGAGCGTGCGCGCCGCGCGGGACTTCTTGCGCGCGCCCGTGTTCTTGTGCAGCGCGCCGCGCTTGACGGCCTTGTCGATCGTCTTGACCAGCTCGCGGTGGGCGGGCTCGGCGTCGGGGGCGTCGCCGCCCTCGCCGACCGCGGCCTCGAGGCGCCGGAAGAGGGTCTTGACCTTCGACGTGTAGCGGCGGTTCTCGAGCCGCTCACGCTCGGCGCGGAGGATGCGCTTCTTCTGCGAATGAATGTTGGCCATGACGTAGAGAGGCCGCGGTCAGGGCCGCGGCGCGCCGTACTATAGCGCGCTCGTGACGACCGAGACGGAGACCCCCGCCACGCCCTCCGCCGAGCCTCCCGCCGAGCCGACCCGACGCGCCCGCGGCCTCGCGCGCAACACGGCGATCTTCTCCGTCGCGACAGGGCTCTCGCGCATCGCGGGGCTCGTGCGCGAGGTGATCGCGTCGAGCTACTTCGGCACCTCCGGCCCCTTCTCGGCCTTCACGATCGCGTTCCAGGTCCCGAACCTCGTCCGCAGCCTGTTCGCCGACGCGGCGCTCAGCGCGGCGTTCGTGCCGGTCTTCATGGAGCACATCGCGCACGGCCGCAAGCGCGACGCCGCCCGCCTCGCCTCGACGCTGCTGTTCGTGATGCTCGCGGCGCTCGGCGCGCTGACGGCGCTGTTCATCCTGTTCGCGGGCGTGATCATGCCGCTGTTCACGGGCGATCAGTTCACGGCCGAGCTCGACCAGCTGACGATCGGGCTCTCGCGTGTGCTGTTCCCGATCGTCCTGCTGCTCGGCATCAACGGGCTCGTCGTCGGGATCCTCAACTCGTACGAGCACTTCGCGATCCCGGCGATCGCGCCGCTCGTGTGGAACGTCGTGATCGTCGCCGTGCTGATCGCGATCAAGCCGCTGTTCCACGGCCCGAACGAGATGTACGCGTACGCGATCGGCGTGCTGGCCGGCACGACCGTGCAGCTGCTGATGTCGCTGCCGATGCTGCCGCGCGTCGGCTTCCACTTCGAGTGGGCGTTCGAGTGGCGCGACCCGCACGTGGCGCGCGTCTTCCGGCTGATGCTGCCGGTGACGATCGGTCTCGGCGTGATCAACTTCGACCTGCTGATCAACTCCTCGCTCGGGACGCTCGTCTCCGAGCAGGCGCCGCGCGCGATCGACGCCGCGTTCCGCATCTACATGCTGCCGCAGGGCATGTTCAGCGTCGCGCTCGCGACCGTGCTGTTCCCGACGCTGAGCCGCTTCGCGGCGATGCACGACCTGCCGGGGCTGCGCCGCACGATGGCGTCCGGCGCGCGGCAGATCTACCTGCTGCTGATCCCGGCGGCGGTCTTCACGGCGGTGCTGGCGACGCCGATCACGCGGCTCGTCTACCAGCGCGGCGACTTCGGCGTGCACTCGACCGAGCTCGTCTCCTCGGCGCTCTTCTGGTTCTCGTTCAGCCTCCCGTTCGCGGGCGTGAACCTGCTGCTGACGCGCACGTTCTTCTCGCTGCAGCGGCCGTGGATCCCGACTGCGCTCGCGGTCGGCAACATGGCGCTCGACGTGGCCGTGAGCGTCGCGCTGTACAAGCCGCTCGGGATCCCCGGCTTGGTGCTGGGAACGGTCGCCGGCAACGTCGCGATGACGCTCGGGCAGACGTGGCGGCTGCGCGGGCTGCTGGAGGGCTCGCTCGAAGGCCGCCGCACGCTCACCGCAGTCGCGCAGATGTGCGCCGCCTCGGCCCTGCTCGGCGCTGTCGCGTTCGGCGTGTGGTGGGGGCTCGACCAGGCGCTCGGCCGCTCCCTGCCCGCGCAGATCGTCTCGGTCGGCACGGCGCTCGCGGCGGGCGTCGCCGTCTACGTCGGCGCGGTGCTGGCGATGGGAATCCCCGAGGCGCACCAGATCCGCACGCTGCTCGCCGGTCGCTTCAAGCGCGGCGGCTGAGCGGCGGACGCCGCCCGCGACCATCAGGTCGTGTGCTACCGTTTGCCTCTGGACCACCCGGCGCCTTCGAGCGCCGGGTCTTTTTTTGGCCAATCGAGCTGCGTGAGCTGCTTGGCGCCGAGTCGCCCCGCCCGCGCGAACGCTTCGTCAAGGCGCGCGTCGAGCCACTCCCGTCCCTCGTGCGAGAGGCGCACGGCCGGCTGCTGACGGTAGGCCGCGCGCGGGTCGACGTTGCCGCGGCCGATGAGCGCGTTGCGCTGCGTCGTCGCGAACGCCTCGGCGCCGAGCGCGTCCATCAGCTCGCCGAGCGAGACCGCGTCGGCCAGCGTGCCCGCGATGAACTCGCCGTCCCGCACGCGGACGTAGTGAGGCCAGCGCGCCTTCCAGGGACGCAGCGCGAGGTCCTCGGCGCTCGCGTCGTCGCGCCCCTCGACGTACGCGAGCGCGAGCGCGCGGCCGAACACCGCGATGTCGGCCGTTCCGCGGCGTGAGACGAGCTGCGCCATGAACATCCGATCGCCCTCGCGCACGCTGCGCGGCCGCCGGCCCGCGGGGTACGTCCCGGCCCAGTGCGCGCCCGTTCGCGCCAGCACGTCGAGCACGGAGGCGTCCCACGCCGTCCGCGTTCCAGCTCGGCCGAAGAACTTCACGAACGCCGCCTGCATCGCTCCCATCTACCCTGTGTCCCGCCCATGGCCGACCAGCAGCACATCCGCAACTTCTCGATCATCGCCCACATCGACCATGGGAAGTCGACGCTGGCCGACCGCATCCTGGAGTTGACGAAGACGGTCGAGATGCGCGACATGAGAGCGCAGCTGCTCGACTCGATGGACCTGGAGCGCGAGCGCGGCATCACGATCAAGGCGCAGGCCGTGCGCGTCCTGTTCGAAGCGTCCGACGGCGAGACCTACCAGCTGCACCTGATCGACACGCCCGGCCACGTCGACTTCACCTACGAGGTCTCCCGCTCGCTCGCGGCCTGCGAGGGCGCGCTGCTCGTCGTCGACGCCTCGCAGGGCGTCGAGGCGCAGACGCTCGCGAACACCTACCTCGCGGTCGACTCGGGGCTGGAGCTGATCCCGTGCCTCAACAAGATCGACCTGCCGGGCGCCGAGCCCGAGCGCGTCGCCGGCGAGGTCGCCGAGCTGCTCGGCGAGCCGGCCGACGAGGTCCTGCGCATCAGCGCGAAGACGGGGGAGGGCGTCGTCGCGGTGCTCGACAAGCTCGTGCAGACGGTCCCGCCGCCGAGCGGCGATCCGGACGCGCCCCCGCGCGCGCTGATCTTCGACTCCGAGTTCGACCAGTACCGCGGCGTGATCGCCTACGTGCGCGTCGTGGACGGCACCTTCAGGAAGGGCGAGGCGATCAGGGCGATGGCGGCCGGCACGGAGGCGGACATCGACGACATCGGCTTCTTCAACCCGCGCATGACGCCGGCCGGCCACCTCGGCCCCGGCGAGGTGGGCTACGTCATCACCGGCATCAAGGACGTCACGAGACTGCGCGTCGGCGACACGCTCACGACGAAGCGCAATCCCGCACAGGAGGCGCTGCCCGGCTACCGCGACGTCAAGCCGATGGTCTTCTGCGGCCTCTTCCCGATCGACTCCGACGACTACCCGGACCTGCGCGACGCGCTCGAGAAGCTCGTCCTCAACGACGCCGCGCTGTCATGGGAGCCGGAGACCTCGGACGCACTCGGCTTCGGCTTCCGCTGCGGCTTCCTCGGCCTGCTGCACATGGACATCGTGCGCGAGCGGCTCGAGCGCGAGTACGACCTGGAGCTGCTGACGACGATGCCGTCCGTGGAGGTCGAGGTGGAGCTGGAGAACGGCGAGGTCGTCGAGGTCCACAACCCGACCGACATGCCGGACCCGTCGAAGATCCGCGAGGTGCGCGAGCCGTACATCCGCGCCTCGATCCTCACGCCGAAGGAGTACGTCGGCACGATCATGGAGCTGTGCCAGGAGCGGCGCGGCACGCACGCCGGCATGCACTACCTGTCCGCGGATCGCGTGCAGCTGGAGTACGAGCTGCCGCTCGCGGAGATCGTGCTCGACTTCTTCGACCAGCTCAAGTCGCGCACGAAGGGCTACGCCTCGCTCGACTACGAGCTGATCGGCCTGCGCGCCTCCGACCTCGTCAAGCTCGACGTGCTGCTGAGCGGCGACCCGGTCGACGCGCTGTCGATGGTCGTGCACCGCTCGAAGGCGCACCTCGTCGGCCGCTCGCTCGCGGAGAAGCTGCGCGAGAAGATCCCGCGCCAGCAGTTCGACGTGCCGATCCAGGCGGCCATCGGCTCGCGTGTCGTCGCGCGTGAGACGGTCAAGGCGTACCGCAAGGACGTGATCGCCAAGTGCTACGGCGGCGACATCTCGCGCAAGCGCAAGCTGCTGGAGAAGCAGAAGGAGGGCAAGAAGCGGATGAAGCAGGTCGGCCGCATCGAGGTTCCGCAGGAGGCCTTCCTCGCCGTGCTCGAGCTGGGCGAGTCGAAGTAGGCGCATGGTGCCCGGCCTGCTCGAACGGCTGGGGGTCGCGACGCCCGTCGTGCAGGCGGGGATGGGCGGCGGGATCAGCCGCCACGAGCTGGCCGCGGCGGTCTCGGAGGCCGGCGGGCTCGGCACGATCGCCGTCAACGGCGCCGCGGCGATCGAGCGCGAGCTGCGCGCGGCGCGGGCGCTGACGGGCAGGCCGCTGGCGGTCAACCTGCTGCTGCCCTTCGCGCGCCGCGACTGGTTCGAAGCGGCTGCGCAGGCGGACGTGGTCGTGACGTTCTGGGGGAGGCCGCGGCGCCGCACGCCCGGCGTGTGGCTGCACCAGTGCGGCTCCGTCGAAGAGGCGCGGGCGGCGGCTGCGGCCGGCGCCGACGGGCTGATCGTGCAGGGCGTCGAGGCCGGCGGCCACGTGCGCGGGACGTTGCCGGCGCACGAGCTGCTCGCGCGCGTGCGCGACGCGCTCGTGGCGGGCGCGCCGCCGCTGCTGCTGGCGGGCGGGATCGCCGAGCGAGGCGACGTGACGGCGGCGCTTGACGCGGGTGCGGTCGCCGCGGTCGCCGGCACGCGCTTCCTGCTCTCGCACGAGAGTCGCGCCCACGCCGACTACCGCCGGCGCCTGCTCGACGCCGACGCGACGCTGCTGACGGAGCTGTTCGGATTCGGCTGGCCGGCACCGCACCGCGTGGTGCACAACGCCGCGACCGGCCACTGGCTGCGCGGCGGGAAGCGCGCCCCGCTCGCGCTGCGCGCGCTCAACCGCGCGAGCGGGATCGGCGCGCGCCGGGTCCCACCCGCCGTGCAGGCGCGCTTCGCGCGAGCCCAGCGCCCGGAGGGTCGGCTGCTGTCGCCCGTGCCGCCGACCGACGACGGGCCGCCGCGGCTCGTCGAGGCCGGCCCGCTCTACGCCGGCGAGACGGTCGCGCGGATTCGCGACGTGCGCTCCGCCGCGGAGCTGGTCGCGGCGCTCACCCCGTAGCGATCCCAACGTAAAACCAACATCTGGTTTGACAGGATCGGGCCCGATGGCGGGCTTCGGGGAGCAGGAGCGGCGTGCCCGGCGCGACGTCTCGCGGCGGCGAACGCGGCGACGGCGACGGGCGACGGCGGCGCTCGCTCTGCTCGTCGCGCTGTCCGGCACGATCGTGGCGACCGAGGCGCGCGGCGGCCATGCGCGGCGCAGCCGCTCGCGGCGAGCCGCCGTCGGCGTGAGCGTCTCCCGGAGCGGCACGGCGCTCCTCACCGGCAGGACGCGAGCGCTCTCGCCGCCGCCGCCACGGCAGGTCGTTCGCCTCGGCGCGATCCCGGCGTCGCGCCCCGGCCGGGCGAGCGTGTTCCTGCACGGCCCCGCGCGCGGCCGCATGGTCGCGCTCACGTTCGACGACGGCTTCTGTCCGAGTTGCGTCGCACGGATCGTGAGGACGCTGCTGCGCACGGGTGCGCACGCGACCTTCTTCCCGAACGGGCGCTACGCGGCCTCGTGGGACCCGCAGGCGGCGAAGATCCGCACGCTCGTCGCGCGCGGACAGGTGATCGTCGGCAACCACACCTTCCATCACGTCGACGCGCCGGTCGTCGGAGCGGCCGTGTTCGGCGCCGACCTGCAGGAGAACGAGCGGTGGATCGAGCGCACCTTCGGGCTCACCGGCCGTCCCTTCCTGCGGCCGCCCTACGGCGCCTACGACGGCGGCACGCTCGCGGCAGCGGGCGCCGCCGGCTACACCCGCGTGATCATGTGGTCCGGCACCGTGGCGGACTCCAGCCTGCGCACGATCTCTTACATCCTGCACGCGATCAGAATCTGGGCGAGACCCGGCGCGATCATCCTCATGCACGGCAACTACCCGCCGACGTCGATCGCGCTGCCGCGGATCCTTGCGCTGCTGAGACGGATGCGCCTGCGGCCGGTGACGGTCGCCGAGCTGCTCGGCGGCTCGCCGTATCGGCCGGCGAAGCCGGCATCATCCGTGCCGTGAACCTCGGTCTGAGCGGAGCGCGCTGCGTCGTGACCGGCGCCGGCAGCGGCATCGGGCGGGCGACCGCGGAGCTGCTCGCCGCCGAGGGCGCGCGCGTGCTGCTCGTCGGGCGGGACGCGGAGCGGCTCACGGCGGCCGCGCCGGAGGGAGCCGCCGCCTTCGCGGCCGACGTGATGCAGCCCGACGCCGGCGAGCGCATCGTCGCCGCCTGCCTCGAGCGGTTCGGCGGCCTCGACGTGCTCGTCAACAACGCCGGCACCTCCTCGGTGACGCCGCTCGGCGAGCTGACCGAGGAGGACTGGGAGCTGCAGTGGCAGCTCAACGTGCGCGGGCCGGAGCGGCTGATGCGCGCCGCCGCCCCGCGGATGGCCGCGCAGGGCGGCGGGCGGATCGTCAACGTGACGTCGTCCTCCGGCAAGCGCCCGTCGCTGCGCAACGCCGCCTACTCCGTCACGAAGGCGGCGCAGCTGTCGCTCTCGCGCGCGTACGCGGACGCGTGGGCCGCGCAGGGCGTGCTCGTCAACGCAGTCGCGCCCGGCCTGACGGCGAGCGAGCTGTGGCAGGGCGCGGGGGGCCTCGCCGACCAGGAGGTCGCAGCCGGCGGCGCGCCCGACCGCGAGGCTGCGATGGCTGCGGTCGCGGGCAGAGTCCCGCTCGGCCGCTTCGCCGAGCCGGAGGAGATCGCGTCGGTGATCGTCTTCCTCTGCTCGGCGCGGGCGAGCGACGTCGTCGGCGCCGCCTGGTCGGTCGACGGCGGCGCGGTGCCGACGATCCTCTGAGTCGACGTCTGCGGGTTCGACGCACGCGATGCGGGGGTTGCCACGGATGGCCGCGGGCCTTTGGGGCCGTACCGTGGACACCAGATGAACGTAGGTGATCAGTGGAGACCTCGACCAGAAGGGAGCGATGACATGGCTGCCACGAGGACACAGCCACGGGCCGCGCCGGCGAAGCGCACGCGCGCCGCTGACGCCCAGCACCGCGGCCGCCACCGGACCCGCGCGGAGCGCACGGAGAAGCTGACCGAGGACCTCTTCGAGGAGGTCGAGGTCGGCCAGCGCGCCGCCATCAAGGCGGTCAAGCGGTTCGTCGACACCGTCGACCGCACGCTTCCGCCGCAGACGGAGGGCCCGTCCGGGCGGCAGACGGTGGTCGACGCGGCGATGGAGATGGCCGACCAGCTCGTCCACGTCCAGTACGACTTCCTGCGCAAGGTCGTCCGCAGCGCGGGCAAGTCGCTGAGCAGGTGATGACGATGCCGGCCACGCGGACCAACGGCGCCGGGAGCGATGCGCCCAAGACGGGGCGAGCAGGCCGCCTGGCACGGCCGCGCGCGGTGGCCGACGGCGTGCGCGGGACGGCGGACCGCCTCGCGCACGCGCCGCGCGACCTCGCGCACGTGCAGTACGAGCTGGCGCGCGGTCTCGTCTCCAGTGCGGTCACGGTCGACGTCGACGTGAACGTCGACGTCGACGTCGCCTCGCCGCGTCAGGTCCCTCCGGGGGCCTGACGCGGCCACCGCGGCCGGCGCCCGCGGGGCATGCAGCGCCGTAGACTCCGCGCCGCTCGACACCGCCACGACGAGGAAGGAGCCCGGTGCCAGTCAACACGAGCGCCGTCGGCAAGCAGTACCCGCCGGTCACGTACGCCGTCGGGCGCGAGAAGGTCAAGGAGTACGCGTCGGCCGTGGGCGAGACGAACCCGCTGCACCTCGACCCCGCCGCCGCGCGCGCGGCCGGCTACGACGACGTCGTGGCGCCGCCGATGTTCGCCGTGGTCTACCAGTCGCAGGCCGTGATGCCGGGGATCTTCGACCCCGAGGTCGGCATCAACTTCGCGATGATGGTGCACAGCGGGCAGGACTTCCGCTGGGAGCGCGTCGTCGTCGCCGGGGAGGAGCTGACGACCCGCGCCAAGGTTGCGAGCATCGAGGAGAAGGGCGGGATGGGCTTCTACGACTTCGAGGTCGTGACGCAGGACGCCGGCGGTGCGACGGTCTGCACCGGCATCTGGAAGATGATCGTGCGGGGGGTCTAGAGCGATGGCTGCCGATTACGAGACCGGGGCCGAGCTGCCCGAGCTGAAGGTCACGCCGGACCGCTTCCTGACCGTCCGCTACGCGGGCGCCTCCGGCGACTTCAACCCGATCCACATCGACGAGGAGTTCGCCAAGTCGGTCGGGCTGCCGGGCCGGATCCTGCACGGGCTGTGGTCGATGGCGCAGGTCGCGCGCGCGCAGACGGAGGCGGCCGGCGGCCCCGAGAAGCTCAAGGCGCTGTCGGTCCAGTTCCGCGGCATGGGCGTGCTCGAGCAGGAGGTCGTCGTCACCAGCACCGTCAAGGCGGTCGAGGACGGCACGGCGACCGTCGCCGCCGAGGCGCGCCAGGGCGAGACGCGCATCGTGCGCAACGCCGTGGCGCAGATCGCGTTGGACTGACTTGCGGTCCGGTCGGGGAAGGCTCGCTCCATGACCTCCCCGACCGCCTCGCCGCGCAAGCAGCACGCGCTGACGCTGTTCGCCGGCCTCCCGCGCCGCTACGACGCGCTCGGCGCCGTCATGAGCTTCGGGCAGGACCCGCGCTGGCGCGCGGCGCTCGTCGACGCGGTCCCGGTCGGCGCGGGCGCGCACGTGCTCGACGTCGCGACCGGGACGGGCATGGTCGCCGCCGCGCTCGTGCGGCGCACGGGCGCCCGCGTGACCGCGCTCGACCAGAGCCCGGACATGCTCGCCGGCCTGCGCGCGCGACTGCAGCGCGATCCGCTGCTGGCGGCGTCGATCGAGCCGCTGCTGGGCGAGGCGGAGGCGCTGCCGTTCCCCGACGCGTCGTTCGACGCGCTCACGTTCACCTACCTGCTGCGCTACGTCGACGACCCGGCCGCGGCGCTGGCCGAGCTGGCGCGCGTCGTGAAGCCGGGCGGCTTCGTCGGGATGGTCGAGTTCGGCGTGCCGTCACGGCGTGCCCTGCGCGCGCTGTGGCGGGTGCACACCCGCCTGGGCCTGCCGCTGCTCGGCCGGCTCGTCTCGCGCGAGTGGGCGGCGGTCGGCCGCTTCCTCGGCCCGAGCGTCGAGGGCTTCTACGCGCGCTTCCCGCTGCCGGCGCTCGTCGCGCTGTGGGAGCGGGCCGGGCTGACGGACGTGCGCGTGCGGCGGATCAGCTTCGGCGCGGGCGTCGTGATGACGGCGGTCAAGCGGCCGTGACCGCCGCGCGGGAGCGCCCGGCCTTCTACGCGCTGTCCGCCGGCGGATGGCGCGACGTCGTGACGCTGCTGCACCCGCCGTACACGGCGTGGCATCTGTCGTACGTGGCGCTCGGGGCGGTCGCGGCCTCGCACTTCGACCTGTCCCGCCTGGGCTGGGCGCTCGGCGCCTTCTTCCTGGCGGTCGGGATTGGGGCGCATGCGCTCGACGAGCTGCACGGGCGGCCGCTGCGCACGCGCCTGTCGAACCGGACGCTGATCGCGCTCGCGACGCTCGGCCTCGGCGGCGCCTGCGCGATCGGCGTCGCGGGGGTCGTGACGGTCTCGGCGACGCTGGTCCCGTTCGTGCTGGCCGGTGCCTTCCTCGTGCTCGCGTACGACCTCGAGCTGCTCGGCGGGCGCTTCCACACCGACTGGACGTTCGCGCTCGGCTGGGGCGGCTTCCCGGCGCTGACGGGCTTCTGGGTCTGCGCGCTGCGCGTCGAGTGGTCCGGCCTGTTGGTGGCCGCCGCCTGCACGCTGCTGAGCGTCGCGCAGCGCCGCCTCAGCACGCCGGTGCGCGAGCTGCGCCGGCGGACCGTGGCGGTCGCCGGCGAGCAGCGGCTCGACGACGGGCGCGTCGTCGCGCTCACGGCCGCGCGTCTGCTGGCGCCGCTGGAGGGCGCTCTGCGCGTGACGTGGTTCGCGCTCGTGCTGCTCGCGGCGGGCCTCGTCGCGATGCGCTCCTAGAATCCCCAGCATGTTGACGCCGCGCCAGGAGCTGATCCTCCGCAAGGTCGTCGAGGACTACCTCGAGGGCGGCCAGCCGGTGGGCTCGAAGGTGCTCGCGACCGACGCCGAGCTGGAGTGGGGGCCCTCGACGATCCGCAACGAGCTGGCGATGCTGGAGGAGCACGGGCTGCTGGCGCATCCGCACACGTCGGCCGGCCGCGTGCCGACCGACGCCGGCTACCGCTGGTACGTCGACCAGCTCCCGCAGCCGGCCGGCGCGCTCGCGCAGCGGCCGCTCGCGCTCCAGCTCGTGCGCCGCGAGGTCGACGAGGCGATGCGCCTGACGACCGAGACGCTGTCGCAGGTCACGAACCTGCTGGCGATCGTCTCCGCGCCGCCGCTCGAGACGGCGACGATCCGCCACGTCGAGGTGCTGCTGCTGCAGCCACAGGTGCTGATGGTCGTGACGATCACCTCGACCGGCGGCGTGACGAAGCGGATGCTGACGTTCGACGGGCCGATCGACGCCGGGCTCGTCGACTGGAGCGCGAGCTACCTCAACGAGCGGCTCGTCGGCCTCGGCCTCGGCGCGCGGATGCTGCACCAGCGGCTCGACGACGCGCACCTCGGCCCGCGCGAGCGCGCCTTCCTGGCGGCGATCGCCCCCGCCTTCACGGAGCTGACGGAGACGGCCGAGGAGTCGCTGTACGTGGAGGGCACGTCGCGGCTCGTCGGCAGCTACCGCTTCGAGGACCAGCAGCAGCTCAACGAGGTGATGGAGATGCTGGAGCGGCGCGTCTCGCTGCTCGGCGTGCTGCGCTCGGCGCTCGACCAGCGCGACGTGTACGTGCGCATCGGGCGCGAGAACGAGGCGCCGGCGCTGCGCTCGCTCGCGCTCGTGGCGGCCGGCTACGGGCTGCCGGCGCGCAACCTCGGCACGGTGTCCGTGATCGGGCCGCTGCGGATGGACTACGCGCGCGCGATCGCCTCCGTGCGCGCCGCCGCGTTCGAGCTGTCGCGCTTCGTCGAGGCGGTCTACGAAGCGTGAGCGCCATGTCCGCCGACTACTACGAGCGGCTCGGCGTCGCGCGCGACGCGAGCGAGGGCGAGATCAAGAAGGCCTTCCGGCGGCTCGCGCGCGAGCTGCACCCGGACGTGAACGGCCACGACCCGGAGGCGGAGGAGAAGTTCAAGGCGGCTGCGGAGGCGTACGAGGTGCTGTCCGACCCCGAGCGCCGCGCGACGTACGACCGCTATGGAGCGGAGGGCCTGCGCAGCGGCGGCTACCAGCCGAGCGGCTTCGGCTCCTTCGCCGACATCTTCGACGCGTTCTTCGGCGGCGGCGACATCTTCGGCGGGGGCGGCGGTCGTCCGGGTCCCGCGCAGGGCGGCGACGTGGCGGTGACGGCGACGATCGAGCTGGCGCAGGCGGCGACCGGCGCCGCGGTCGAGGTCGGCTACGACGCGGTCGTGCGCTGCGACGTCTGCCACGGCAACGGCGCCGAGCCCGGCACGCCGATCGAGACGTGCGAGCGCTGCGGCGGCGCCGGGCAGTTGCGCGCGGTGACGCGCACGCCGTTCGGCCAGGTCGTGCGCGCGACCGTCTGCGACGCCTGCCACGGCGACGGGCGCGTGCCGCGGGAGCCGTGCCGGGCGTGCCGCGGGCGCGGGCGCAAGGTCGAACGCCTGAACGTGGCGGTCGACGTGCCGGCGGGGATCGCCGACGGGCAGCGCATCCGGCTGGCCGGCCGCGGGCACGCGGGCGAGCTGGGCGGGCCGCCCGGCGACCTGTACGTGCTGATCCGCGTCGCCGAGGACGCGCGCTTCGTGCGCGACGGCGACGACCTCGTGACCGTCGTCGACGTGCCGGCGCCGCTGGCCGCGTTGGGCACCACGATCGCGGTGCCGACGCTGGAGGAGCCGATCGAGCTGGAGATCCCGCCCGGGACGCAGCCGCACGACACGCTGACGCTGCGCGGCAGAGGCATGCCGGCGCTGCGCCGCGGCCGCCACGGCGACCTGCGCGCGGTCGTCAACGTCGTCATCCCGCGCCGCCTGACGGACGAGCAGCGCGAGCTGCTGGAGCGCCTCGCCGGCTCGCTCACGGACGACAACCTGCGCTCCGACGACGGCGTCTTCTCGAAGCTGAAGCGGGCGTTCGGAGGGTGATCCGCCTCGCCCTGCGCGTCGATCGCGCGCATGCGGAGGTCGCGCTGGCGGAGCTGCTGGAGCTGGCGCCGGGCGGGGTGGAGGAGGTCGACCTCGGCGACGCGGTCGAGTACGCGGTCTACGGGCCGCCGGGCGAGCTGCCGCTGCTGCCGGACCTCGAGGCGGCGGTCGGCGGCGCGTTGATCGATGTCACGACGAGCGAGCTGCCGGACGACTGGTCCGAGCG
Source organism: Actinomycetota bacterium (assembly GCA_018268595.1). Classification (GTDB taxonomy): domain Bacteria; phylum Actinomycetota; class Thermoleophilia; order Solirubrobacterales; family Solirubrobacteraceae; genus Conexibacter. The sequence goes on from JAFDWH010000021.1 coordinate 59,435, forward strand.
CTGGAAGGCGTTCCACACGCCGCTCGTGCTGGGCGAGCGCCTCGCCGTGCGCCCGCCGTGGGAGGCCGCGATCGGCGCGGAGGTCGAGCTGGTGATCGATCCGGCGCAGGCGTTCGGCACCGGCGCGCACGCGACGACGCGGCTGTGCCTGGAGCTGCTGCTCGAGCTGGCCGACACGGAGCCGGCCGGCGCGCGTGGCCCGCTGCTCGACCTCGGCTGCGGCTCCGGCGTCCTCGCGATCGCCGCCGCCAAGCTCGGCTTCGCGCCCGTCGCGGCGGTCGACTTCGACCCGCTCAGCGTCGACGCCACGCGCGAGAACGCCGCCGTCAACGGCGTCCGGCTCGACGTCGCCCGCTGCGACCTGCGCTCCGACCCGATCCCGACCGCGCCGACCGTCCTCGCCAACCTGCTGCGCCCGCTGCTGCTCGACTACGCCGCACGCCTGACCGACCCGCCGCGCACGTTGATCGCCTCCGGCCTGCTGACGCACGAGACCGACGAGATCGCCGCCGCCTTCGCCGCCCACGGCCTCCGCGAGGAGGACCGCCGCGAGCGCGGCGAGTGGGCCGCGCTGCTGCTGCGCGCCTGACGCCGCCGCTCGTGCGGTTCGCCTCTTCCCGCTCGCGGGCATAGCCTCGTAGGCATGGCCTGGGACATCGTCATCGCCGGCGGCGGGTTCGGCGGCTACTACGCAGCGCGCACGCTGGAGAAGACGCTGCCGCCCCACAGCGCGCGCGTCACGCTCGTCTCCGACGTCAACTTCCTGCTCTACACGCCGCTGCTGCCGGGCGCGGCGGCCGGCACGCTGGAGCCGCGCCACGTCGTCGTGCCGCTGCGCGAGCAGCTGAAGACGACCGACCTGTGGCTCGGCCGCGTCAGCGGCGCCGAGCCGGCCGCGAACTGCCTGACGGTCGACTCGCTCGACGGCCGCCGCCACCACCTCCACTACGACCAGCTGATCGTCGCGCTCGGCTCGACCTCGCGCACGCTGCCGATCCCGGGGCTGGTCGAGCATGCGATCGGCTTCAAGACGCTGAGCGAGGCGATCGCGCTGCGCAACCGCGTCGTCTCGCTGCTGGAGGTCGCCGAGACCGTCCACGACGCCGAGACGCGCGCCGAGTTCCTCACGTTCGTGTTCGTCGGCGCCGGCTACGCGGGCCTCGAGGGGCTCGCGGAGCTGCAGGACTTCATGTCCGACGTGATCGACCTCTACCCGCGCTGCCGCGTGCAGGGGATGCGCTGGATCCTCGTCGAGGCGAAGGAGCGCGTGATGCCCGAGGTCGCCCCCAACCTCGCCGCGTTCGCCGAGCGCGAGCTGCGCGGGCGCGGGATCGAGATCCGCACCGGCACGACGATCGAGGAGGTGGGGGAGCGCCACGTGCGGCTGAAGGGCGGCGAGACGATCCCCACGCGCACCGTCGTGTGGACCGCGGGCGTCAAGCCGAACCCGGTCGTCGGCAGGCTCGGCCTGCCGCTCACCGACGGCGGGCGCATCGACGTCGACCGGACGATGCGCGTCAGCGGCCACCGCAACGTGTGGGCGATCGGCGACGCCGCCGCTGTTCCCGACCCGGCGCGCAAAGGGCACCCGTCGCCGCCGACCGCCCAGCACGCGATCCGCCAGGGCCGCCGCGTCGCGCGCAACGTCGCCGCCGAGCTTGGCGCCGGCGGGCACGTCAAGCCGTTCACCTATAGAACGCTCGGCGTGTTCGTCGACATGGGACGCCATCAGGCGGTCGCAAGCACGATGGGGATCAAGTGGCGCGGCTTCCTCGCCTGGTTCCTCGCACGCACCTACCACCTCGCGAACATGCCGGGCTGGAAGCGCAAGGCGCGGCTCGTGGTCGACTGGACGGTCGCGCTGCTGTTCCGCAGCCGCGACACGAGCGAGCTGGGCCAGCTCGGCCACCCGCCGGTGCTGGAGCAGCACCCCGCCGCGACGCGCGGGGAAGGCGCCGGAGCCGACCGCTCCGCGGCTATCCTTGAACGCACGTGACCGTCGCAGAGCAGCTCAAGACCGATCTCACCGCCGCGATGAAGGCCGGCGAGAAGGATCGCGTCGGCGCCCTGCGGATGATCCTCTCCGAGCTGCAGAAGGACGCCAAGGAAGGGGCCGGGGACGAGATCGCCGTGCTGCGCCGCGAGCGCAAGCGCCGCCTCGACGCCGCCGTCCAGTTCCGCGACGGCGGGCGCGCCGAGCTGGCCGCGCAGGAGGAGGGCGAGGCCGAGCTGATCGCGACCTACCTCCCCAAGGAGCTGTCCGACGCGGAGCTGGACGCGATCGTCGCCGCGGCCGTCGCCGAGACCGGCGCCAGCTCGCCGAAGGACATCGGCCAGGTGATGAAGGCCGCGATGGGCGTGGTCGCCGGTCGCGCCGACGGCAAGCGCGTCTCCGCGCGCGTGCAGGGGGCGCTGCAATCGCAGTGAAGCGCCAGGTCGAGCTCGACAACGCCGTCGCCGCCGAGCTGGCGGGCACGCAGGACGCCGTCCTGCGGACGTTGGAGGGCCATCTCGACTGCGACGTGTTCCTGCGCGGCAACGTCCTCACGCTCGAGGGCGACGACACGGCGGTCGAGTCGGGCGTCCAGGTCGTGCGCGAGCTGAGCGACCTGATCGCGCAGGGGCACGAGATCGCTCCCGGCACGATCGAGGCGGTGCAGGGCGCGCTCGACCAGCGCGAGTCGCCGGCGCGGATCCTCGAGGACGTCGTCTGGCGCCACCGCTCCACGAAGGTCGCGCCGAAGACGGTCAACCAGAAGCGCTACGTCGACTCGATCCGCCGCAACACGATCACGTTCGGCGTCGGTCCCGCCGGCACCGGCAAGACGTTCCTCGCGGTCGCGATGGCGGCCGCCGCGCTCTCCCGCCGCGAGGTCAACCGCATCATCCTCACGCGCCCGGCCGTCGAGGCGGGCGAGCGGCTCGGCTTCCTGCCCGGCGACCTGATGGCGAAGGTCGACCCGTACCTGCGCCCGCTGTTCGACGCGCTGCACGACATGATCGACCCGGAGCGCGTCTCGACGTACCTCGACCGCGGCGTGATCGAGGTCGCCCCGCTCGCGTTCATGCGCGGGCGCACGCTCAACGACAGCTTCATCATCCTCGACGAGGCGCAGAACACGAGTCCCGAGCAGATGAAGATGTTCCTGACGCGGCTCGGCTTCAACTCGAAGATGGTCGTGACCGGCGACGTGACGCAGATAGACCTGCCGAGCGACCAGCAGTCCGGGCTCGTCGCGGTCGGCGAGGTGCTCGACGAGGTCGAGGGGATCGAGTTCATCCGCTTCGGCGGCGAGGACGTCGTGCGCCACAAGCTCGTGCAGCGGATCGTCGCCGCCTACGCCGACCACCAGCAGCGGCTCGCGCCCGAGCTGCGACCCGCCGACCGCCGGCGGGCATAGGGTGGCCCCCGCGGTGGGTACACACATCGTTCGACGGTCCCGCATGACCGCCTGGCTGTGTCCTCGGATCTCGAAATACCGTTGGTATTCCTTCGATCCTGCGTCCTTGCCAGTCGGCCCGCGGGCCTCGTCGAACGACGCGCGTACCCACCGCGGGGACCACTGTCGATGATCGAAGTAGAGGTGATCGGCCTCGACGACGGGGTGATCGACGAGCTGACCGCGCTCGACGTCGAGGAGCTGTGCGTGCTCGCGTTCTCCTCGGCGGGGATCGAAGACGGCCACGTCGCGGTCGCGTTCGTCGACGAGCAGACGATCCAGACGCTCAACCGCGACCACCGCGGCAGAGACGCCCCGACCGACGTGCTGTCGTTCCCGATCGACGGGGTCGAGGACGGGGCGGCCGGGAGCGGGGCGGCGGGAGCCGGGTCGAACGGCGCGCCGCGCGAGCTGGGCGACGTCGTCATCTGCCCGCCCTGCACGGAGGACATCAGCGAGGCGGTCGTGCATGGCGCGCTGCACCTCACCGGGATGGATCACGAGGTCGACGACGGCGAGATGCTCGCGCTCCAGGCCGAGCTGCTGCGCTGGGTGCGCGAGTGAGCGCCGGAGCGGACACCGGCACCGGCACGGGGACCACGCGCAGCGGCTTCGTCGCGCTCGCGGGGCGGCCGAACGTCGGCAAGTCGACGCTCGTCAACGCGATCGTCGGGCGCAAGGTCGCGATCGTCTCCGACAAGCCGCAGACGACGCGCCGCGCGATCCGCGGCGTCGCGACGACCGACGACTCACAGCTCGTGCTGGTCGACCTGCCCGGCGTCCAGCGCCCGCGCGACGCGCTGACGGCGCGCATGCAGCGGCGCGTGGAGAGCGAGTTGGCGGACGCCGACGCGGCGCTGCTGCTCGTCAACGCGATCCAGGGCATCGGCCCGGGCGACCGCTTCATCGCGAGACTGCTGGCGGGAGCTAGAACGCCGGTCGTGGTGGCGGTCAACAAGGTCGACCGCTGCTCGCGTGCGGAGACGATGGCGGCGCTGGCGGCTGCCGCGGAGCTGGGCGTGGGCGACGAGATCTTCCCGATCTCCGCGCGCACCGGCCAGGGCCTCGGCGCGCTCGTGGAGCACCTCGCGGGGCTGCTGCCGGAGGGGCCGTTCTTCTTCCCGCCGGAGGAGCGCTCGGACCAGTCCGAGCAGGTGCTGCTCGCCGAGCTGGTGCGCGAGCAGGTGCTGCGCCGCACGCGTCAAGAGGTCCCGCACGCGGTCGAGGTCGAGGTCGAGGAGATCGAGGAGCGGCGCGACGACCTGATCGCCGTGCGCGCGGTGATCTGGGTCGAGGCCGAGTCGCAGAAGGGCATCCTGATCGGCGCCGGCGGCGGCATGATCAGAGCGATCGGCACGGCCGCGCGCAAGGAGCTGGAGCGGGAGCTGGGCTGCCGCGTCCACCTCGAGCTGGCCGTCCGCGTCCGCCGCGCCTGGCGCTCCGACGACCGGCTGCTGGACCGGCTGGGGATCGAGTAGCGGCGCTTCAGCGCGCGCGCACGCCGCGGCGCCCCACGCTCGCCGCCAGCACGAACGCGCTGACGCCCGCGAGAACGAGCGCCAGCTCGTGCAGGCCGGCGCTGTCGACGCCGTCGGCGAAGACGACGCCGAGCAGGCTGGTGGACAGCACGGCGCCGACGAAGCGGCAGGTCTGGAAGAGGCCGGCGGCGGCGCCGGTGCGCTCAGGGTCGCTGGCGCCGTAGAGCGCCGACTGCAGGCCGAGGTTGTTGAAGCCGATCGGGATGCCCAGCACGACCGTCGCGGGCACGATCGCCCACAGCGGCGTGCCGGTCGTGAACGTCGCGAGCAGCAGCGTGCCGACGACCATCGCGCACGCGCCGGCGATCAACGCCGCCCGCTCGCCGCGCCGCGCGACGAGTCGCGCCGCGACCGGGGCCGCCACCACCGCCACGCCGGCGAGCGGCGCCACCAGCAGGCCCGTCTGTCCGGAGCTGAAGCCGCGCGCCGCCTCCAACCACAGCGGCAGCGCGAAGAAGATCCCGAACGCGACGACGTTGACCAGCAGGTACTGCGCGCAGACGGCGAGCAGCCTGCGGTTGCCCGCGAGCATCCGCACGTCGAGGAACGGCTCGGCGCGCCGGCGGTCGCTCCACACGAGCGCCGCCCCCGCCAGCAGGGCGACCGGCACCAGCCACCACAGCGGCTGCTCGGCGAACGACAGCAGCAGCGCCAGCATGCTCGCGAGCAGCGCCGTGAACGCCGCGATCCCCGGCAGGTCCACGATCCGCCGCACCACCGCGAGCGACACGCCGCCGGCATGCTGGCGGTCGCGCGGCAGCCAGCGCAGCGCGAGCGGCAGCGCGACCAGCCCGAACGCGACGTTGACGAGGAAGATCGCCGGCCAGCCGGCGAGCGCCACGAGCCCGCCGCCGACGACCGGGCCGAGCGCCGCGGTGGAGGAGTTCGCGATCGTGATCGCGGCGATCGACGACGGCGCCGGTCGCCCGCCGCCGGAGGCGCGCCGCAGCAGCGCGAGGCCGGCCGGGTAGCCGGCCGAGGTGCCGACCGCCAGCAGCAGGCGCGCCGCGATCAGCCAGCCGAAGCTCGGCGCGAACGGCCCGAGCGCGCCCGCGACGATCACGACCACGAAGCCGAGGCACTGCAGCCGCCGCGGGCCGAACTGGTCGGCGAGGCGGCCGAGCACCGACTGGCCGACCGCCGCGACGAGGTAGAAGCTGGAGATCAACCACGACAGCGAGACGACGCCGACGTCGAAGTCGCGCCCGACGCGCACGAGCGCGACCGCGATCATCGAGCTGTTGATCGGGTTGAGGACCGTCCCCAGCAGGATCGCCGCGAGCACGCGCCCCGGCACGCGCGCCGGGGCTGCCGTCGGCGAGACCATCGACGGCACGCTAGCGTCCGGGCGATGACGCAGCTCCGCTGGCAGTCCGGGCCGGTGCGGCCCCGCCTGGCCGGCGACGCGGTCGACGTGTGGCTTGTCGCGCTCGACGGCGCGCCCCCCGGCGCTCCCGCCGACGCCCCGCTGAGCGCGGCCGAGCGCGAGCGCGCGGCGCGCTTCGCGAGCGACGAGGACCGCGCTCGCTGGACGACCGCGCGCGCCGCCCTGCGCGAGCTGCTGGGCGGCTATCTCGGCGTCCCGCCGGACGCGCTGCGGTTCGCGGACGGGCCGCACGGCAAGCCCGAGCTGGCCGGCGGGGAAGGCCCGGCCGGCGGCGAAGCGCTGCGCTTCAACCTCTCGCACTCCGGCGGCACCGCGCTGATCGCGGTCGCGCAGGGCCGCGAGGTGGGGATCGACGTGGAGCTGCCGCGCCGCGCCGTCGACCACGTCGCGATCGCCCGCCGCGTGCTCGACGCGGCCGCGGCGGAGCGCATCGCCGCGCTCGAGGACCCGCGCGAGCGCGAGCGGGCCTTCCTGCGCGCCTGGGTCCGCTGGGAGGCCGTCCTGAAGTGCCGCGGGACCGGCATCGGCGGCGGCGAGGCGCCGCCGACCGGCCCGCGGCCGTGGGTCGTCGACCTCGACCTCGACCCGCCCGGCGCCGCTGCGCTCGCGGTCGAGCGGGGGCCGGCGACGGTCCACACGTGGCGTTGGCCGCCCGCGCAGTCCTGACCCCGCCTACAATCTCCCGACTCATGCCCGACTCCGCCATCGCGTTCGACGACCGCGGCCTCGTCCCGTGCATCGCGCAGGACTGGCGGACGGGGGAGGTCCTCACGCTCGCGTACATGAACCGCGAGGCGCTCGAGCGCACGCGCGCCACCGGCGAGGTGCACTACTGGAGCCGCTCGCGCAACGAGCTGTGGCACAAGGGCGCCACCTCCGGCAACGTGCAGAGGCTGAAGGGCCTGCGGGTCGACTGCGACGGCGACGCGCTGCTCGCGCTGGTCGAGCCGGCCGGGCCCGCCTGCCACACCGGCGAGCGCACGTGCTTCTTCACGGGCGACCTGACGCCCGGCGCGCCGTACGAGACGCTGCCGGCGTTGGAGCGCACGATCGAAGCACGCGCACAGGCCGCCGACACGTCCAGCTCCTACACCGCCAAGCTGCTCGCCGACCCGCAGCTCGCCGGCGCGAAGGTCGAGGAGGAGGCCGAGGAGGTCGTGCGCGCGGTGCGCGAGGAGAGCGACGAGCGCGTCGCCAACGAGGCGGCCGACGTGCTCTACCACCTCGCCGTGCTGCTGCGCAGCCGCGGGCTGAGCCTCGCCGACGCCGAGCGCGTGCTCGACGCGCGCAGCCGCTGAGCCCCGCCCGCCGATGGCGCCCCCGACCGACACCGAGCCCGCACCTGCCGCGCCCGCGCTGCAGGTCGCGCCGTCGCTCGACGACGTCCGCGAGCTCGCGCGCGAGCACAACCTCATCCCGCTGCGGCACACGTTCGTGGAGGACTGCGAGACGCCGATCTCCGCCTTCCTCAAGCTGCGCGGCGACGGCCCGGCGTTCCTGCTGGAGTCGGCCGAGCAGGGGCGCGTCGGGCGCTGGTCGTTCATCGGCTTCAAGCCCCGCAGCGTGCTGCGCTGGTCGCTCGGCGACCCGGGCGACCCGTACGCGCTCGCGGCCGCGGAGGTCGCCCGCTGGAGCCAGGCGCCGCTGCCGGACCTGCCGCCGTTCGCCGGCGGCGCGGTCGGTTGCTTCGGCTACGACCTCGTGCGCACGGTCGAGCCGCTCGGCGCACCGAACCCGGACCCGCTCGGTGTGCCCGACCTCGCGCTGATGCTGACCGACGTGCTGGTCGCGTTCGACCACCTCAGACGCGAGCTGACGATCCTCGCGAACGTCTACGCGGACGAGGGCGACGAGCTCGAGCGCGCCTACGCCGCCGCGGTCGAGGCGATCGCCGACGTGCGCCGCCGGCTCGCCGGCCCGCTCCCGCAGGCGCCGGCCGCGTCGCCCGCGCGCGACCGCAGCGCGCCGACCTGGACGAGCAACATGCCGCCCGAGCAGTTCGAGGGGATGGTCGAGCGGATCGTCGAGTACATCCACGCCGGCGACGCCTACCAGGTCGTGCCGAGCCAGCGCTGGTCGGCCTCGGTCCCGGTCGAGGCGTTCTCGATCTACCGTGGCCTGCGCGCCGTCAACCCGAGCCCGTACATGTACTTCCTCGACTTCGGCGACTTCGAGATCGCCGGCGCGTCGCCCGAGCCGCTCGTGACGGTCCACGACGGCCGCATCGAGACGCGCCCGATCGCCGGCACGCGCCCGCGCGGCGGCAGCGCCGAGGAGGACAGGCGGATCGCCGAGGAGCTGCTCGCCGACGAGAAGGAGCGCGCCGAGCACGTGATGCTCGTCGACCTCGGCCGCAACGACGTCGGGCGTGTCTCCGAGTACGGCTCCGTGAAGGTCGACGCCTACATGGAGATCGAGTCCTACAGCCACGTGATGCACATCGTCTCGCGCGTGTCCGGGCGCCTGCGCGAGGACGTCGGGCCGCTCGATGCGCTGCGCTCGATCCTCCCGGCGGGTACGCTCTCGGGCGCCCCGAAAGTCCGTGCGATGCAGATCATCGACGAGCTGGAGCCCGTCAAGCGCGGCGGCTACGGGGGCGCGATCGGCTACCTGTCCTACACCGGCGATCTCGACACGTGCATCCACATCCGGACGGTCGTGGTGAAGGACGGCGTCGCGCACGTGCAGGCAGGCGGCGGCACGGTCGCCGACGCGAAGCCGGACTACGAGCTGCGCGAGTCGGAGGCGAAGGCGCGCGCGGTGAAGCAGGCGATCGAGCTGGCGGCGGCGCAGCCTGACTGGCCATGAAGGTCCTCGTCCTCGACAACTACGACTCGTTCACCTACAACCTCGTCCAGTACCTCGGCGAGCTGGGCGCGGACGTCGAGGTCGTGCGCAACGACCACGCCACCGTCGAGGAGCTGCTGATCCGCGGCTGCCATGCGCTCGTCGTCTCGCCCGGGCCGTGCACCCCCGACGAGTCGGGCATCTCGCTGGAGGCGGTGCGCCGCTTCCCGGAGGCCGGAGTCCCGACGCTCGGCGTCTGCCTCGGCCACCAGGCGATGGCGCAGGCGTTCGGCGGCCGCGTCGTGCGGCATGCGCCGGTCCACGGCAAGACGTGCGAGATCGAGCACGACAGCCGCACGATCTTCGAGCGGCTGCCGAATCCGCTGACGGTCGGGCGCTATCACTCGCTGGTGGTGGAGGAGCCGACGCTGCCGGACGTGCTGGAGGTCAGCGCTCGCGGCGGCGGCGTGATCCAGGCGATCCGCCATCGCACGCTGCCGGCGGAGGGGATCCAGTTCCACCCCGAGTCGGTGCTGACGCCGGGCGGTCACGACCTGCTGCGCAACTTCCTCGCCGCGGGCACCCGCGCGGCCGTCGGGGGGATCGCGTGAGCGACGGGCGCGACGTGATCACGCGCGCGATCGACGCGCTCGCCTCGGGCGAGGACATCGGCGCGGACCTCGCCGCCGCCGTGCTGGCCGAGATCATGGCCGGCAACGCGAGCGAGCCGCAGATCGCAGGGTTCCTGATCGCGCTGCGCACGAAGGGCGAGACGGTCGAGGAGATCGCCGGCCTCGCGCGCACGATGCGGGAGCTGGCGGCGCCCGTGAAGGTCGACCACACGCGCGACGACCTGCTCGACGTCGTCGGCACGGGCGGCGGGCGCCAGACGTTCAACGTCTCGACGACGGCGGCGCTGATCGCCGCCGGCGCCGGCTGCACGGTCGCCAAGCACGGCAACCGCTCGGCGACCGGCCTGTCCGGCGCGGCCGACGTGCTGGAGGCGCTCGGCGCGCGCATCGACATCGAGCCCTCGGCGGTCGGCCGCTGCGTCGACGCGGTCGGCTTCGGCTTCATGTTCGCGCCCCGGCACCACGCCGCCACGCGCTACGTGATCCCCGTGCGCAGAGCGCTCGCGGTGCGCACGATCTTCAACTTCCTCGGGCCGCTGACGAACCCGGCCGGCGTCACGCGCCAGCTCACCGGCGTCGCCGACCGCCGCTACCTCGACGCGATCGCCGGCGCGTTCGCCCAGCTCGGCGCCGCGCACGTGCTGGTCGTCTCGAGCGAGGACGGGCTCGACGAGCTGTCGACCTGCGCCCCGAGCGCGGTCGTGGAGGTGCGCGACGGGCGCTTGAGCAGCTTCACCGTCGACGCGGCCGAGGTCGGTCTCGACGGCGCCCGGCCGCACGAGCTGAACGGCGGCACGCCGGAGGTCAACGCCGAGATCACGCGCCGGATCCTCGCCGGCGAGCGCGGCGCCCCGCGCGACGTGGCGGTGTTGAACGCGGGCGCGGGGGTGTACGCGAGCGGTCGCGCGGAGACGTTGGAGGCGGGCGTGCGCGCCGCCGAGGCCGCGATCGACGCGGGCGCGGCGGCGGCGGTGCTCGAGCGCTACGTCGCCTTCACCCAGGCAGCGGCACGGGAGGGATCGTCGGCATGAACACGCTCGAGCGCATCGTCGACGCGACCCGCCGTGAGGTGGAGCAGCGCCGCGACGCGATCCCGCTCGCGACGCTGGAGCGGCAGCTGATCGCGCGCGGCGACGACCGCCCCTTCGCGGAGGCGCTCGTGCATCCCGGCATCAGCGTGATCGCCGAGCACAAGCGCCGCTCGCCGTCGGCCGGCGCGATCCGCGAAGGCGCGACGGTGACGGAGATCGTGTGCGCCTACGAGCGCGCCGGCGCCGCCGCGCTGTCGATCCTGACCGAGGGCCCGCACTTCGGCGGCTCGCTCGACGACCTGCGCGAGGCGCGCGCCGCGACGCGGCTGCCGATCCTGCGCAAGGACTTCGTCGTCGACCACTACCAGCTCTACGAGTCGGCCGCGGTCGGCGCCGACGCGATCCTGCTGATCGTCGCCGCGCTCGAGCCGCGCCAGCTCGAGCGGCTCCACCGCGACGCGCGCGCGCTCGACCTCGACGTGCTGGTCGAGGTGCACGACGCGCGCGAGCTGGACGTCGCGCTCGAGCTCGACGCCGACCTGATCGGCATCAACAACCGCGACCTGACCGACTTCACGGTCGACGTGCAGCGCACGTTCGAGCTGCTGTCCGACATCCCGGCCGGCAAGACGGTCGTGTCCGAGTCCGGCATCGGGACGCGCGACCAGCTCGACGAGCTGGAGCGCGTCGGCGTCGACGCCGTGCTGGTGGGGGAGGCGCTGATGCGCTCCGACGACGTCGAAGCCGCCTGCCGCGCGCTGACCGGGCAGAGCGAGGACGCGGTTTAGCCGCTGCCGGTGGCACCGACTCTTAAGCTCCGGTTGAGCGCCGACGGCAAGATGTGCCGAGTCGCATGAGATCGGTCCTTCGCTCGCCTCTGGTCGCCGCGCTCGTCGGCGGCGCCGTCGTCGCCGTGGCGCTGCTGCTCGTGCCCGGCGTCGGCCGCGAGGGCAGCACGACGACGGTCGTCCAGCAGGCGCCGGTCGCGAGCCCGTCGAGCGAGGCCGCGCACCGCGGGCAGGCGGCCGCCGCCGAGCAGGGCCTCACCGCGCACGACATCTACGAGCGCGACGCGCCCGGCGTCGTGCACGTGCGCTCGGTCCTGAGAGCGAGCGCCGGCAGCTCGCCGTTCGGCGGCGCCCAAGGCACCTCCGCGACCGGCACCGGCTTCGTGATCGACGGCGACGGGCACATCCTCACGAACTTCCACGTCGTCGAGGACGCGACCTCGGTCAGCGTCGGCTTCGACGACAACCGCGTCGTGCCGGCGAGAGTGCTGGGCACCGACGCGACGAACGACCTCGCGCTGCTGCAGGTCGAGCCCGGCGGCCTCAAGCTCTCGCCGCTTCAGCTCGGCGACTCCAGCACCGCGCAGGTCGGCGACCCGGTGCTCGCGATCGGCAACCCGTTCGGGCTCGACCGCACGCTCACGACGGGCGTCGTCTCGGCGCTCCAGCGCGAGATCAGCGCGCCCAACGGCTTCACGATCCAGCACGTGATCCAGACCGACGCGCCGATCAACCCCGGCAACTCGGGCGGCCCGCTGCTCGACGCGGCCGGCCGCGTGATCGGCATCAACTCGCAGATCATCACCGGCGGCGCCGGCAACGGGAACGTCGGGATCGGCTTCGCGGTGCCGATCAACACGGCCAAGAAGCTGCTGCCGCAGCTCAAGCAGATCGGCTCCGTCGTGCACGCCTACCTCGGCATCACCGGCGCGACGATCGACGCGTCGCTGGCCGACCTGCAGCTCAAGGTCGACAAGGGCGTGCTGGTGCAGACGGTCACGGCCGACGGGCCGGCGTCGAGAGCCGGCGTGCGCGGCGGCACGATCGACAGCCAGCTCAACGGCGCGCGCATCATGCTCGGCGGCGACGTGATCCGCTCGTTCGACGGGCGCAGAGTCGACTCGATGAGCGACCTGACGGCCGAGATCGCGAAGCACAGACCGGGCGACGGCGTCCGCCTCGGCATCCTGCGCAGCGGCGACCCCAAGACGCTCACGGTCACGCTCGGCACCGCCCCGAGAGTCGCGCCGACGCAAACGCAGACGCCGTAGTCGCCATCTACGATGGGGGCATGTCCTCCGGCGCTCCGAAGATCAAGTTCTGCGGCATCGCGCGGCTCGACGACGCCGAGCATGCGGCGATACTCGGCGCGTGGGCGGTCGGGATGATCTTCTGGCCGGGCTCGGCGCGCCGCTGCCCGCTCGACGAGGCGGCCGCGATCGCCGCCGCGCTCAAACGCCGCACCGAGCTGGCGGGCGTGTTCGTCGACGCGCACCTCGACGAGGTCGCGGAGGTCGCGGACGCGCTCGAGCTGACGCTCGTGCAGCTGCACGGGGACGAGGGGCCGGCCTACTGCGCGGAGGTCGCGCGCCGCACCGGCGCGAAGGTGATCAAGGCCGCGCGTGTGCGCGACCGCGCCGACGTGCGCGCGCTGCACGCGTTCGCGGCGACCGACTTCCACCTGCTCGACGCGTACGCCCCCGACCGTCCCGGCGGCACCGGCGAGACGTTCGCGTGGGAGCTGGCGGGGGAGCATCCGCGCGATCGGCCGCTGATCCTCAGCGGGGGCCTGACGCCCGCCAACGTCGGCGACGCGATCGCCGCCGTGCGCCCGTTCGCGGTCGACGTCGCGAGCGGGGTGGAGCGCGAGCCGGGCGTGAAGGACCACGCCAAGATGACGGCGTTCGCGGAGGCGGTGCGGGCGACCGCGCCGGCCGCGCCCGAGGCTCCGGAGCAGGCCGCGTGAGCGCCGGGCTCGAGCACCGCTACGGCCCCTACGGCGGCCAGTACGTCCCCGAGACGCTGATGCCGGCGCTCGCCGAGCTGGAGGCGGCGTGGCTGGAGGCGAAGCGCGACCCCGCCTTCACGACCCGGCTGCACGAGCTGCTGCGCGACTACGTCGGGCGCCCGACGCCGCTCTACCTCGCCGAGCGCCTGTCCGAGGCGGCCGGGCGCACGGTCTACCTCAAGCGCGAGGACCTCAACCACACCGGCGCGCACAAGATCAACAACGCGATCGGGCAGGCGCTGCTCGCCAAGCGAATGGGGAAGCCGCGCATCATCGCCGAGACGGGCGCCGGCCAGCACGGCGTCGCGACCGCGACCGCGTGCGCGCTGCTCGACCTCGAGTGCGTCATCTACATGGGCACCGAGGACATGCGCCGCCAGAAGCCGAACGTCGAGCGGATGGGCCTGCTGGGGGCGCGCGTCGAGCCGGTCGAGGCCGGCACGCGCACGCTCAAGGAGGCCTGCTCGGCGGCGATCCGCGACTGGGTCGCGAACGTCGCCACGACGCACTACATCCTCGGCACGGCCGCCGGCCCGGCGCCGTATCCGGCGCTCGTGCGCGACCTCCAGCGCGTGATCGGCGAGGAGGCGCGCGCACAGCTGCTCGAGCGCGAGGGGCGGCTGCCGCAGCGCGTGATCGCGTGCGTCGGCGGCGGCTCGAACGCGATCGGGATCTTCACGCCCTTCATCGACGACCCGGTCGAGCTGATCGGCGTCGAGGCCGCCGGCGAGGGGATCGACACCGGTCGCCACGGCGCGCCGCTGACGGTCGGCGAGCGGCCGGGGATCCTGCACGGCGCCTACTCGGCCGTGATGCAGGACGCCGACGGCCAGATCCTCGAGGCGCACTCGATCAGCGCGGGGCTCGACTACCCCGGCGTCGGCCCCGAGCACGCGTGGCTGCGCGACACCGGCCGCGCGCGCTACGAGGCGATCACGGACGCGGACGCGCTCGCCGCGCTGCAGCGGCTCGCGCGGCTGGAGGGGATCATCCCGGCGCTCGAGTCCTCGCACGCGATCGCCTGGACGCTCGCGCACGGCGGCTCGGAGCTCGACCTCGTGTGCCTGTCGGGTCGCGGCGACAAGGACCTCGCCGAGGTGATCCGGCGGCTCGACCTGGGGCGCGGGGGCGCCGGCGAGCAGGGCGTGGACGCGAGCGTGCCGGGCGGGCCGGCGCAGGCATGAGCGCGCCGACCGGCATCGACCGCATCGCCGAGGCGTTCGCGTCCGCGCAGGGCCGCGCCGCGCTGATGCCCTACCTGATGGGCGGCTTCCCCGACATGGCGACGTCGCTGGCGATCGGCGAGGCGTACGCCGACGGCGGCGCCGACCTCGTCGAGCTGGGGGTGCCGTTCTCGGACCCGCTCGCCGACGGGCCGGTGATCCACGCCGCCGGCGTCGAGGCGCTGCGGGCCGGGGCGTCGGTCGCGCAGATCCTCGAGCTGGGGGCCGCGCTCGCGCCGCGGCTGCCGGTCGTGCTGATGGCCTACGCGAACATCGTCTACGCACGCGGCTTCGAGGCGTTCGCGCAACTGCTGCGCGCGCACGCGATCAGCGGCCTGATCGTGCCCGACCTGCCGCTCGAGGAGGCGCCCGAGCTGCGCGCCGCCTGCGACGCGGAGGGGATCGCGCTCGTGCCGCTCGTCGCGCCGACGACGCCGCCGGAGCGGCTGGCGCGCATCGGCGCGCTCGCGCGCGGCTTCCTCTACGCCGTCTCGCTCGTCGGCACGACCGGCGAGCGCGGCGCGCTCGACGCCGGCCTCGCGGACTTCCTCGCGCGGGCCGCCGCCGCGACGGACGTCCCGCTCGCCGTCGGCTTCGGGATCGGCACGCCCGCGCAGGCGGCCGCCGCGGCGGACGCGGGCGCCGCCGGCGTGATCGTCGGCAGCCGGCTCGTGCGCGCGGCGGCGGAGGCGGACGATCCGGCGGCCGAGGTGCGCGGGATCGTCGCCGCGATGGCCGACGCGCTCGCGGCGCCGTCCGCCGAGACGGTTCGCTAGGATTCCGCGCGCCATGGGCCTCGCACTCACCGCCACGCTCGCCTTCTGCCTCTGGATCTTCCTGTGGGCGATCGGCGTCAAGGGCTTCGACGGCATGCTGATCACGCTGGTGATCCTGGTGATCGCCGGCACGATCAAGTCGCTCGGCAAGTTCCTGCCGGGCGCCGGTCGTCCGCGCGGGTCCGACGGCGGCTGGTAGCGCGCGGCGCCTCGCCGCTGGGCTCAGCGGGAGAGGTCGAACATCATGAATTCGTACGGCGCTTGCCAGCCATGTACGTAGACGATCACTGCGACGTCGTGCGCAGGAAGATCGCTCCACACCGCAGCGTGTGCCCCGAACGAGACCGTGCTGGCGCGATGCTCCTCGCCGTCCACGAGCATCGCGATCGGTGACGCTTCTGGAAGCTGGTCCTCGCGCATCAGGATGAGCTCGCCGAGCGGCGTCTCGAGATGCTCGGCCGCGCCCTCTCCAAGCGCGAGCGAGCGTGCTGAAAGCTCCCGACGTGCCTCGCGATCGAGGTACTCCTCGATCGCGTCGTCCTCCGGACGACCGCCCGAGAAGCTCAGGATGCGGTTGCGCGGTAGCGTGACGACCTCGAGTCGAGGATCGTCGTCGTCCTGCTGCGCGCCGTACCGGATGTAAAAAGCAGAGAGCGTCCGCGCGCCGGCGCGCACGCTGGTGTGCGCGCCGGCACGAGCCGATCCACTCGGACTGTGAACTGGGAAGACGACGCTGATCCCGGCGCGCTCGACCAGCGTGCGCAACTCGACGCTCAGAGGGGGAAGCATCGCCATGTAAGTCAGCTTAGCAACGGTCTAGGGATGG
Source organism: Actinomycetota bacterium (assembly GCA_018268595.1). Lineage (GTDB taxonomy): Bacteria > Actinomycetota > Thermoleophilia > Solirubrobacterales > Solirubrobacteraceae > Conexibacter. Next base: position 75,871 of record JAFDWH010000021.1, read on the forward strand.
ATATGTACGTAGCTTAGCGTCGCATAGCTTGAGCCGCCGGTCGTTGTGTTCCATCCATGTGCATATGCGCGGTATGAACCGAGTATTTCAGTCAAGTAGATGCGCCCGCTCCAGATGACCGAGCATTCCGTCGAGTTTTCGCATTCGTTGGTCTCGCCCTGTCGGTAGAGGCTTCCCCGCCGAAGACTTCGATGTAGTTCACATAGGTGTGAAGGTGCAGGTGGCCCCGCGCACAGCCCGCCATCACGGACTTCAGCTCGAGCCACTCGGTTTCGCCTTCCCAAACGTTGCGGACGAACAACGTGACGCAGCCGGAGTGGGCGGTGCTTTCTTCGACGGTTGCGGCGGTGCGCGCGCGGCCGGCTCCCCTGCGTCACTGGCACGTGCCCGGGAACGGCTTGACGGGCTTCCGCGCTGTTAAGTGCGGGAAGGGCCGCCAGGCACGCGAGCATGGCAACAATAAGACAATAACGAGGCATGCGATCCCCCTGTCGCAAGCAGAACAGTAAGACTAAACTGTCAGCCGAAGAACGTGCGCGCGATCTCGAGGTAGCGCAGGTCGACGGTCTTGATGCCGTCGACCTCCTCGAGCGGGATCGAGGTCATCTCGGTGCCGCGCAGCGCGACCATGCGGCCCGTCTCGCCGGCCATCACGAGGTCGGCGGCGTGGACGCCGTACTGCGTGGCGAGGATGCGGTCGGTCGCCGTCGGCGTGCCGCCGCGCTGCACGTGGCCGAGCGTCGTGACGCGCGTCTCGTAGCCGGTGCGCGCCTCGATCTCTGCCGCGAGCGCGACGCCGATCCCGCCGAGGCGCGGATAGCCGTAGCCGTCGACGTCCTCGGAGGCGCGGATCTCGCGCCGCTCGCCGGACTCGAACGCGAGCTGCGCGCCCTCGGCCACGACGATGATCGAGAAGTCCTTGCCGCGCTCGTGGCGGCGCTGGATCGCCGCCGCGATCTCCTCGACGGTCAGCTCGAGCTCGGGGATCACGATCCCGTCCGCGCCGCCGGCGATCCCCGCGAAGACGGCGATCCAGCCGGTGTTGCGGCCCATCACCTCGACGACCATCACGCGGTCGTGCGACTGCGCCGTCGTGTGCAGGCGGTCGAGCGCCGACGTCACGGTCTGGACGGCCGTGTCGAAGCCGAACGTGTAGTCGGTGCCGACGACGTCGTTGTCGATCGTCTTCGGCACGCCGATCACCGGCAGCTCCAACTCCTCGGAGAGGCGGCGCGTGATCATCATCGTGTGCTCGCCGCCGATCGCGATCACCGCGTCGAGCGGGTCGGCCGCCTGCGCCGCGCGCACCTTCTCCAGCCCGTCCGGCTCGCGGAACGGGTTGTAGTTCGAGGTCGACAGGATCGTCCCGCCGAGCGGCAGGATGCCCGACACGCCCTTCTGGTCGAGCGGGAGGTGGTCGCGCTCGGCGAGCCCGCGGTAGCCGCGGCGCAGGCCGACCGGTTCGTGACGGTGCGCCAGCAGCCGCCGCGCGGCGGCCCGGATGACGGCGTTGAGGCCGGGGCAGTCGCCGCCGGCCGTGAGGATCCCGACTCGCATCCCCGCCAGCCTAGCCCGTCGCCGCCGCGTCCAACCTAGAATCCCCGCCGGTGTCCGGTCGCGCCCTGCTTCGATTCGCGCTGACGCTGCCGGTCTGCGCGCTCGCGCTCGCCGGCTGCGGCGGCGGCGCGGCCCAGCCGGACACGCGCCTGCGCGGCTCGGAGCTGACGATCTACAGCTCCAACCCGGAGCGCGGCCCGCTGCGCGCGCTCGCCGCGGACGTGCGCGACGCGGAGCGGCTCGCGCTCGCGCAGGACGGCGGCCGCGTCGGCCGCTACCGCGTCCGGCTGGTCGGGCTCGACGCCTCGACGCCGGGCCTCGGTCGCTCCGACCCGGCGCAGATCTCCCAGAACGCGCGCATGGCGGCGCAGGACCCGCGCACCGTCGCCTACCTCGGCGAGCTGGCGAGCGGCAGCTCGGCGATCTCGATCCCGCTGACCAACGAGGCGGGGATTCTGCAGGTCAGCCCGCTCGACACGGCGATCCCGCTGACGACCAGAAGCCTCGCCGTCGCCGGCTCGCCGATCCGCTACTACCCGAAGCTGAAGGACGTCGGGCGGACGTTCGCGCGCGTCGTCCCGTCCGATCGCAGCCAGCTCGACGCGCTCGTGGCCGACATGCGGCGCAGCGGCGTGCGGCGCCTCGCGGTCCTCACGGACGAGGACCCGAGCGGACGCGCGCTCGCCGTCGACCTGCGCGCGAAGGCGCGCGCGGCCGGGATCGCGGTCGTCGCGCGCGAGGAGGTCGACGAGCATGCGACGCGCCACGACGACACGATCGCGCGGCTGCTGGGGCCGCACCCCGACGCCGCGTTCGACGCGACCGGCGCGCGGCCGGGCGCGGTGCGCCTGTGGCGCGAGCTGCACGCCGCCGACCCGGCGCTCCAGCTGTTCGCGACGGCCGCGCTCGCCGACGCGAGCTTCGTCGCCGGGCTCGGCCGGGCGGCGGCGGTCGCGCACGTGACCGAGCCGCTGCCGCCAGCCTCACGGCAGACGCCCGCCGCCGCGCGCTTCGCGCGCGCCTTCGCGCGCCGCTACGGACGCGCGCCCGCGCCCGCGGCGCGCTACGGCTTCGAGGCGATGCGCAGCGTGCTCGACGCGATCCGCCGCGCCGAGCGGCGCACGGACGACCGGCCGCTGACGCGCCGCGAGGTCGTGCGCGCGTACTTCGAGACGGCCGAGCGCGGCGGCGTGCTGGGCCCGTATGCGATCGACGCGGCGGGGGACACCTCGCGCCGCGACTGGAGCGCCTACCGCGTCGCGGGCGGGGCGCTGCGCTTCGTCTCCGGGCTCGGCCGCGGCTCGCCGGCGCGGATCTCAGCCGAGCGCTGAGCGCAGCGCCTCGTCGAGCTGCGGGTGCGCGTAGGCGTGGCCGAGCGCGAGCGGACGCTGCGGCACCGCGCGCTGCCCGCTCGTGACGATCTGCTCCATCTCGCCGTAGAGCGCGCGCAGCGCGAGGCGGGGGACGGGGGTGAGCGCCGGCCGGTGCAGCGCGCGGCCCAGCGCCTTCGAGAAGTCGCGGTTGGTGGCCGGCGCCGGCGCGCTGCCGTTGAGCGGGCCGCTCCACTCCGGTCCGCCGTCGAGCGCCGCCAGGTAGAGCCCGACGAGGTCGTCGACGTGGATCCACGGCATCCACTGCCGGCCGCCGGCGACGGGGCCGCCGACCCCGGCCTTGAACGGCGGCAGCATCTTCGCGAGCGCGCCGCCGTCGGGGTCGAGCACGACGCCGGTGCGCACGATCGCGACGCGCACGCCCAGCTCGACCGCCGCCTGCGCCGCGCGCTCCCACGCGACGCACACCTCGGCGAGGAAGTCCTCGCCCGGTGGGTCGGACTCCGGCACCTCCTCGTCGCCGCGCGGGCCGTAGTAGCCGACGGCGGAGGCGGACACGAGCGCGCGCGGGCGCGGCTCGGCGCTGCGCAGGCCGGCGACGAGGTTGGCCGTGCCGACCTCGCGGCTCGTGCGGATGCGCTCCTTCGCGGCGGTGCTCCAACGCTGCGCGACCGGCTCGCCGGCGAGGTGGACGACGCCGTCGCGGCCGGCGAGGGCGCTCGCCGGGGCCGGCTCGCCGAGCGCGTCCCAGCGGACCGCCTCGATCCCGGAGCCGAGCCGGGCACGGGCGCGCCCGGGGTCGCGCGAGAGCACCGTCACCTCGTCGCCGCGGCGCGCGAGCGCGGCGACGAGCCGTGTCCCGATCAAGCCCGTCGCGCCGGTCACGGTCACCCGCATGGGCGATTCCTACCCGATCGGGGCGCGTCGCGTCAGGCCGCGCCGACGTGCAGCTCGTCGGCCGGCGCGAAACCGACCTCGTTGCCGGCGTGCGCGAGCCCGTTCACGCGCGCCTCCTCGGCCACGGCGGCGGCCACGGCGGGCGCGACGTCGCGGTTGAAGACGGACGGCACGATGTAGTCCTCGCGCAGCTCGCCGGCCGGCACGCAGTCGGCGATCGCCTGCGCGGCGGCGACCTTCATCCGCTCGGTGATCGCGTTCGCGCGCACGTCGAGCGCGCCGCGGAAGATGCCGGGGAACGCCAGCACGTTGTTGATCTGGTTCGGGTAGTCGGAGCGGCCGGTCGCCATGATCCGCACGTACGGCGCGGCCTCCTCGGGCGTCACCTCGGGGTTCGGGTTCGCCATCGCGAACACGATCGGGTCGGGGCGCATGCGGCCGAGCGCCGCCGGCGGCATCACGCGCGCGCCGGAGAGGCCGATGAAGAGGTCCATCCCGTCGATCACGTCGCCGGGGCCGCCGTCGAGCTGCTCCGGGTTGGTGTGCTCGGCGTACCAGCGCTTCATCGCGTTCATCGAGCCGTCGCGGTAGTCGGCGCGCTCGGTGTGGACGGCGCCGCGCGAGTCGCAGCCGATCACCTCCGTCACGCCGGCGCTTCTGAGGATCTTCGTGACGGCGACGCCGGCGGCGCCGAGGCCGACGACCAGCACGCGCAGGTCGGCGATGCGCCGGCCGGTCAGCTTCACGGCGTTCATCAGCGCCGCCAGCACGACGACGGCGGTGCCGTGCTGGTCGTCGTGGAAGACGGGGATGTCGAGCTCCTCGATCAGGCGGTCCTCGATCTCGAAGCAGCGCGGGGCGGAGATGTCCTCCAGGTTGATGCCGCCGAACGTCGGCGCCATCGCCTTGACGATCGAGACGATCTCGTCGGGGTCCTTCGTGTCGAGGCAGATCGGGAACGCGTCGACGCCGGCGAACTCCTTGAACAGGACCGCCTTGCCCTCCATCACCGGCATCGCGGCGGCCGGGCCGATGTCGCCGAGGCCCAGCACCGCGGTGCCGTCGGAGACGACGGCGACCGTGTTGCGCTTGATCGTGTACTGGAAGGCCTTGTCGGGGTCCGCGTGGATCGCGGTGCAGACGCGCGCGACGCCGGGCGTGTACGCCATCGAGAGGTCGTCGCGCGTCTTCAACGGCAGCTTGTTGTGCTGCTCGATCTTGCCGCCGAGGTGGACCTGGAAGGTGCGGTCGACGGTGTCGAGCACGCGCACGCCGTCGAGCGCTTCGAGCGCGCCGGTGATGCTGCTCCAGGTCGACTGCTCGGCGCACAGCGCCGTGATGTCGCGGACCGCCCTGCCGCCGTCGATCGCGACGAGGTCGACCGCGCCGATCGTCCCGCCGGCGTCCCCGATCGCGCTTGCTACGCGGCCGAGCATCCCGGGCCGGTCCGCGATCTCGACGCGGATCGTGAGGCTGAACTGAGCGCTCGGGGTAGTGGCCATGGCGGTGAGGTCCTTCGTCGGAATGGTCGGTGTATGCGGAGTATATTGCCGCTAGGCGATCTGCGCTTTCCGCATCGTGGAAAGCTCTGACGCTCCCCGCGGCGGCCGCGAGCCACGCCGCGCGGGTCCCTACAGTTCCACGCCGTGAGCACCGACGGCGCCGGTCACGACGAGCTGTTCCTGATCGACGGGAACTCGCTCGCGTACCGCGCCTTCTTCGCGCTGCCGGAGTCGATCGCGACCTCGACGGGCGTGCCGACGAACGCGATCTTCGGCTTCGCCTCGATGCTCGTGAAGATCCTCACCGAGTACGGCCCGAGAGCGACGATCGTCGCCTGGGACGCCGGCCACTCCGGCCGCAAGGAGATCTACGCCGACTACAAGGCGCAGCGCTCCTCCCGCCCCGACCTGCTGAAGCAGCAGTGGCCCGCGCTCGCGCCGCTCGTCGAGGCGTTCGGCTACGCGAACGTGTCGGTCGAGGGCAAGGAGGCCGACGACGTGATCGCGACGCTCGCCGAGCGCGCGAAGGGCGCCGGCATCCCCGTGATGGTCGTGACCGGCGACCGCGACGCTTACCAGCTCGTCGACGGCGACCGCGTGCGGATCATGACGACCTCGCGCGGCATCACGGACACGAAGGTCTACGACCGCCAGGGCGTGATCGACCGCTACGGCATCCCGCCGGAGCTCGTGCCCGACTTCATCGGGCTGAAGGGCGACACGTCGGACAACATCCCCGGCGTCCCCGGCATCGGCGACAAGACCGCCGCGCAGCTCCTGCAGGAGCACGGCTCGCTGGAGGAGGTGCTCGCGCACGCGCACGAGATCAGAGCGGCGAAGCGGCGCGAGAACCTGCTGGCGCACGCCGACGACGCGCGCATCTCCAAGCAGCTCGCGACGATGGACCGCGCGCTCGACGTCGGGCTCGACGTGAGCGCCTTCGCCGCCGCCGAGCCCGACCGCTCGCGCCTGCGCGAGGTGTTCCGCGAGTACGAGCTGCGCGACCCGCTGCGGCGCCTGGAGGAGGCGCTCGGCAGCGCGGAGGAGGCGGCGCCGCGTCCGGAGGCGGAGCAGGCGCTGCGCGCGCGCGTGCGCGACGGCGCCGTGCCCGTCGACGTCGCCACGCTCGCGCCAGCCGACGCGGAGGTCGCGCTGGCCGCACGCGCGCCCGAGAAGCCCGAAGACGCGCTGTTCGGCGAGAGCGAGGCGTGGCGCTTCGGCGCCTACGCCGGGGGGGAGGAGGCGCTCGCGGGCGAGTGCGGCGCGCCCGACGAGCCGGCGGTGGCCGTCGGGGACCGGCCGGTCCTGGCGCACGACGCGAAGGCGCTCGGCACGGTCCCCGAGCGGCTCGCGCACGACACGCTGATCGCCGCCTACCTGCTCGACCCGGCGCGCCGCGCCTACGCGCTCGACGAGCTGTGCGAGGAGCGCGGGATCGGCGTCGAGGCGTCGGTGCAGGACGCCGCCGCGCGCGACGCGCTGCTCGTGCACGCGCTCGCCGCCGCACAGCGGCCGCAGGTGGAGGAGCGCGGCCTCGGCCCGCTGCTGCACGAGGTCGAGCTGCCGCTCGTCTGCGTGCTGCGCGAGATGGAGCGGGTCGGCCTCAAGCTCGACAAGCAGCGGCTCGCGGCGATCCGCACGCGCGTCAACGAGGAGGTCGCGCAGCTCGAACGCGAGATCTGGGACCAGTGCGGCACCGAGTTCATGATCGGCTCGCCGCAGCAGCTCGCCGAAGTGCTGTTCGTCAAGCTCGGCCTGTCGAGAAAGAGACGCGGCAAGACCGGCTACTCGACCGACGCGCGCGTCTTGCAGGCGATCCGCCACGAGCACCCGGTGATCGAGAAGATCGAGCGCTGGCGGGAGCTGACGAAGCTCGAGTCGACCTATCTGGCGGCGCTGCCCGCCTACGCCGACGCGCACGACCGCATCCACACGACGTTCAGCCAGGTCGTCGCCGCGACGGGCCGCCTCTCCTCGAACGACCCGAACCTGCAGAACATCCCGATCCGCACGCCGCTCGGCCGCGAGATCCGCGCCTGCTTCGTGGCCGAGCCGGGCAACGCGCTGCTGTCGATCGACTACTCGCAGGTCGAGCTGCGGATCCTCGCCCACATCGCCGGCGAGGAGGTGCTGAAGGAGATCTTCCGCCGCGGCGAGGACGTCCACACCGCGACCGCCGCGACGATCCTCAGAACGCCGCCGGAGCAGCTCGACGCCGGCTCGCGCTCGAAGGCGAAGATGGTCAACTACGGGATCGTCTACGGCCTCTCCGCGTTCGGCTTGTCGGACCGGCTCGGGATCTCGCGCGAGGAGGCGCAGGAGTTCATCGACCGCTACCTCGAAGGCTTCCCGGCGGTGAAGGCGTTCATCGCGCAGACGATCGAGCAGGCGACCGAGAACGGGTACGTGACGACGCTGATGGGCCGTCGCCGTCAGATCCCGGAGCTGCGCGCGCGCAACCGCCAGGTGCGCCAGCTCGGCGAGCGGCTCGCCGTCAACACGGTCATCCAGGGCACCGCCGCCGACGTGATGAAGGTCGCGATGGTGCGCACCGACGATGCGCTCCACACGGCCGGGCTGGCGACGCGGCTCGTCTTGCAGATCCACGACGAGCTGCTGTTCGAGGGCCCGCAGGAGGAGCTGGTGCGCGCGCGCGACGTCGTCGTGCCGGCGATGGTCGGCGCGCTCGAGCTGGACCCGCCGCTGGCGGTCGACGCCGGCATCGGCCCGAACTGGCTGGAGGCGAAGTGAGCGAGCCGGCGGCGCCGATCGAGCTGCCGACGCGCCCGGAGCCGACGCCGCGCGCGGTGCTGCGCACGGTCCTGACGATCCTGCTCGTCGTCCTCGCGGTGTACGTGATCTACCGGCTGCGCAAGCCGATCGGCTGGCTCGTGCTGGCGAGCTTCATCGCGATCGCGCTGTCGGGGCCGGTCAACCTGCTCGAGCGCCGCATGCGCCGCGGCTTCGCGATCGCGATCGCCTACCTCGGCCTCGTGCTGGTCCCGATCGGGCTGGGCGCGATCGTCGTGCCGCCGATCGTGCGGGAGGTGAGCGACCTCGCCCACAACGCGCCGCACTACGTGCGCGACGCGCAGAACTTCGTCAACAAGAACCGCACGCTGCGCAAGCTCGACCGCGAGTACCACATCGGCGACGAGCTGCAGAGAAAGGCGAGAGAGCTGCCGAGCCACCTGTCGGACGCGGCCTCGGTCCTCTCGAACGTCGGCGGGACGATCGTCAGCTCGCTGTTCGCGGCGTTCAACATCCTGATCCTGTCGATCTTCATGGTCGCGAGCGGACGACGATGGATCGACTGGGGGGTGGCGCAGACGCGGCCGGAGCACGCGCCGCGCATCACGCGCGCGCTCGACCGCATCGGCGTCGCGGTCGGCAACTACGTCGGCGGCGCGCTGCTGCAGGCGACGATCGCGGGCGTCACGACCTTCATCGTGCTGACGATCCTCGGCGTGCCGTTCGCCGCGCCGCTCGCCGTCGTGGTCGGCTTCTTCGACCTGATCCCGCTCGTCGGCGCGACGATCGCGGCGGTCCTCGTCGGGATCGTGACGGCCTTCCACGACTTCCCCGTCGCGACGATCGTGTGGACGATCTGGGCGGTCGTCTACCAGCAGATCGAGAACACGGTCATCCAGCCGCAGATCCAGAAGCGCGCGGTCGAGACCCACGCGTTCGCGGTGCTGGTGTCGGTGCTGTGCGGCGCGACGCTGTTCGGGATCGTCGGCGCGCTGCTCGCGATCCCGTTCGCCGCCTCGATCCAGATCGCGCTGCGCGAGTGGTGGGACTACCGCCAGGCGGTCAAGGTCGAGATGCCGCCGGGCGTCGAGCTGCCCGAGCCGCCGCCGAGACCGGACGAGCCGCCGGCGCGGCTGAACCTGCCGCCGGGCGTCGAGCCGTCGCCTGCGGACGAGCAGAGATAGCGGGCGCTACCAGCGCCAGCGTCCGGCCGCGGCGAGCGCCTCGGCGAGCGCGGCGTTGGTCGCGCGGGCGGCCTCCGCGGCGCCGGCGCGGACGGCGTCGAGCGGCGCCTCGCCGTTGCCGCGCGCACGCCACCCGCCCGCGATCGAGCGCGAGGCGGCCGCGACCGCCCCGAGCCCGTCGTCGTCGAGGAAGCGCGCGAAGTCCTCCGGGCGCCCGCCCTGCGCGCCGAGGCCGGGCACGAGCAGCAGCGCGCGCGGCATCAGCGCGCGCAGCACGGGCGCCTGCTCTGGGTAGGTGAGGCCGGTGACGGCGCCGACGTCCGCATATCCGCGCGTGCCGACGCCGTCGGCGCCGAGCGCGTCGACCATCTGCGCGACGCGCTCGCCGACCGCGTCCTGGACCGCGCCGGAGCCCGGGTTCGAGGTCCGCACGAGCACGAACAGGCCCTTGCCGAAGGTGCGCGCGACGTCGATCATCGGCGCCAGCGACTCGGGGCCGAGGTAGGGGCTGACGGTCACAGCGTCGGCGTCGTGGACGGGGATCGCGGGCGCGTCCTCGTCGGCGGCGATCCGCACGCGTCCGAGCGTGGCGGCGGCGTACGCGGCCATCGTGCTGCCGATGTCGCCGCGCTTGGCGTCCTCGATCACGAGCAGGCCGGCGCGCCGGGCGTGCGCCTCGACCGCCTCGAGCGCCGCGACGCCGGCCGAGCCGAGCGCCTCGAAGAAGGCCGACTGCGGCTTGACGGCCGGCACCAGCTCGGCGACGCCGTCGATCACCGCGGTCGCGAACGCCTCTGCCGCCGCCGCCGCGCCGGCAAGGTCGCCGACACCGTCGAGCAGCTCCGGCGGCAGCTCGCGCAGGTCGGGGTCGAGCCCCACGACGAGATGGCTGCGCGTCGCCTCGACGCGGCCGATCAGGCGGTCGGCGAAGTGGGAGGGGGCGGCCATGCGGCGGCGAGTCTAGTGATCGCCGGGCGGTAGCCGGCGGGACTGCGCGCATGCAGCCGACGCGACTCGACCGGGTCGGCCTGCGTGCGCGTCGCTCTACGATCCGCGCGTGACGAGCGGCCCCGCCAGCGCCCGTGAGCGCGTCGCCCTCGTGGTCGACGAGGGCTCCTTCGCGGAGTGGGACGCCGAGGTCGTCTCCGACGACCCGCTCGGCTTCTCGGACACGAAGCCGTACCGCGAGCGGCTCGCGGCGGCGTGCGAGGCGACCGGGCTCGGCGAGGCGGTGCTGACCGGCCGCGCGACGCTCGACGGCCGAGCGCTCGCCGTCGTGGCCGGCGAGTTCGGGTTCCTCGGCGGCTCGATCGGCGTCGCGACGGCGGAGCGGGTCGCGCGCGCGTTCGAGCGGGCGACCGCCGAGCGGCTCCCGCTCGTGGCGCTGACCGCCTCCGGCGGCTCGCGCATGCAGGAGGGGACGCTCGCCGTCATCGGGATGGCGAAGCTCGCCGACGCCGCCGGCCGCCTGCGCGCCGTCGGGCTGCCCTACGTGGTGTGCCTGACGAACCCGACGATGGGCGGCGTGCTGGCCTCGTGGGGCTCGCTCGGCACGGTGACCTTCGCGCTCCCCGGCGCGACCGCCGGCTTCGCCGGGCCGCGCGTCGTGGAGCTGCTGACCGGCCGGCCGCTGTCGCCGCGCGTGCAGCGCAGCGAGACGCTGCTCGCGCAGGGGCTCGTGGACGACGTCGTCGCGCCGGACGCGCTCCGCGCGCGCGTCGCCGCGATCCTCGCCGTCGCCGGCCCCACCGCGCCTGCGGCGCCCGCCGCGCCTGCGCCCGCGCCCGCGCCTCCGGCACCCGCCGCGCCTGCCGCTGACACGAACGCTCACGAGCGCGACGCCTGGGTCTCCCTGCGGCACGTGCGCGACAGACGCCGCCCCGGCGCCGGCGCGCTGCTCGACGCGATCGCCGCCGACGTCACGGTCCTGCGCGGCGCGCGCGACGGCCACCCCGACGACCCCGCCTGCTTCGCGGCGCTCGCGCGCGTCGCCGGCCGGCCTGCCGTCCTCGTCGCGCAGCGCCGGCGCGGCGACGGGACGCCGGCGGTGATGAACCCCTCCGGCTACCGCAAGGCGCGGCGGGCGATGGCGCTCGCCGCCGAGCTGCGCCTCCCGCTCGTGACCGTCGTCGACACGCCGGGCGCGGAGCTGAGCGCCGACGCCGAGCGCGGCGGCCTCGCCGCCCAGATCGCCGGCTGCCTGGCGGACATGGCGGCGCTGCCGGTCCCGACCATCGCGGTGCTGCTGGGCGAGGGCGGCTCCGGCGGCGCGCTGGCGCTGCTCAACGCCGACCGCGTGCTGGTCGCCGAGCACGCCTCGCTCGGCGTGATCGCACCCGAAGGCGCCTCCGCGATCCTCTACCGCGACGTCGACCACGCCGCCGAGCTGGCCGCGACGCAGGGCGGCGCCTCCTGGCAGCTGCTCGACTTCGGCGTCGCCGACACGCTGATCCCCGAGCCGGCGCCGGCGCACGAGCAGCCCGACGCGTTCCTCGCACACGTCGGCGCGGCGCTCGCAGCCGCGCTCGCCGAGCTCACCGCCGCCGACCCGGCCGACCGCCTCGCCGAGCGCCACCGCCGCTGGCGCAACATCGGTCTCTCCTGAGAATCGGTACGGTCCGCGTGCCACATGTGACCGCCCGCCTGGCAGCGTGGCGGACGCTCATGAAGGCGCTCGAGGAGATCGTCTACGAGGCGGGGCGCCACGCGCTCGCCGATCAAGAGTCGCTCGTCACCGCCATCCGTCAGCGCACGGGAGCGCTTGTTGCGGCGCACGCGCTCGTCGCGTCGTTCTTCGGGGCGAGCACGTTGAGCGACGATGGCCTGCTGACGTGGAGTTGGATCGCGCTCGCATCGCTCTTGGTCGGCCTCGTCGTCGCTGCCGTGCTGCTGGCGCCATGGCGTCTCCGTTTTGCCGTGGACGCACACGTCCTGTACCAGCAGCTCTACGACGAGCACGCGCCGGGCGCGGCGTCGGACAGTCCCGTCTGGCTCATGGCAGCCGCGTTCGCGTACCAGAAGGTGCGCGACGAGAACGCGCCGCGGGTCCATGCGATGTCGGTTCTCTCAGCCGTCCTGAGCGCTGTGCTGGTGCTGCAGACGCTTGCCTGGGTCGTGCAACTCGCGAGCTAGACTGCGGCGATGGCCCACAGACTCATCCCGCCCGACCAGATCAGAGTCCCAACCGGAATCGGGATCCCGGAGACGCACGGAAGCGCTCCGCGTCCGAAGCAGCCCAAGTCCCCAAGAGCAGGGCTCCTGAAGCGGATCGCTCAGGCGGTGAGGGCGAGCGGCTGATCGTCCGCGCCACCGCCGGCGGCGAAGCGCCCGCCGTGCGGCCCGCCGAGCGCGAAGTCCGGGTGGGCGATCTTGAGGTAGTGGCCGAACGACCAGTCGACGAAGCGCTGGGCGGTCATGCCGCGCAAGCCCACGGCCAGCGCGCGCGGCCACACGCGCGGGACCAGTCTCTGCACGCGCAGCATCGAGTCGAACGGGAAGCTGTGGCTCGCGGAGAACGCGTGGTAGCTCGCCAATGCCTGCTCGCGCGTCTGGCGGCCCTCGACGACGGCGCGCAGCTCGCGCCCGCACGCCAGCCCGAAGTACAGCGCGGTGCGGATCCCCTCGGCCGTCAGCGGCAGGCAGTGGCCGGCCGAGTCGCCGACCATGAAGACGCCGTCGGCGGTCGCGGGGCGCAGCTTGTGGGGGATCCAGTTGCCCTGGAATCTGACGGGGTCGCGCGTCAGATTCTCAGCCAACCGCACAGTCGGCTCCTTCACGTGGAAGCGCGGGTCGAACGAGCCGACGCCGACGCGCACCTCGCCGTCGGCCGGGAACGACCAGCCGTAGCCGGCCGGCACGTAGCCGCGGTCGATCCAGATCTCCAGGTCCTCGCCGTCGCCGCCGGGGTGCACCTCCAACCCGCGTGAGAGCAGCGCGTCGGGCGGCTGCACGTTCTCGCCGCTGCCGAGGATCCGCCGCCACCCAAGCGCGTCCACCACCAGCGGCGCCGTCAGGTCCCCACGATCCGTGTGGACGACCTGGCCGGTGCGCCCCTCGACCTTCGCGATGTCGAACTCCGCATCCGCGCCCTGCTCGCGCAGCAGCCCGCAGAGCGTCCGGTAGTCGAACGTCGAGAACGTCCACGGCAGTCTGTAGCGGACCGTCGTGAACGGGGTGTGCATCACCAGCTCCGGGAACGTCTGCTGGAGGGCGCCCATCAGCCCCATGTTGCGCAGCCAGTCGGTGGGAATCCCGCACGCGGACGTCTGCTTCTCGCCGATCTCGTAGCGGTCGACGATCAGCACGCGCGCACCCGCGCCGGACAGCTCGCGAGCGACCGCGAGACCGGCGAACGAGGCGCCGCAGATGAGCACGTCGGCGTCGCGGTTGAGGGGGGTGCGCTCCGCGCCGCGCTTGGTCGCACGCTTCGGCATGGGGAACGGCGGATTCTACGGCGACGGGCGCCGTGGTGACCGGGGGCAGGTGGGCGGGACGCGCCGGGCTCGCTCCGCTAACCTCTTTCGGCTCACTTCTGTCCCCGACCGGTACTCACATGTCAACTTCGACCGACCCCACGACCGACGCCAAGATCGTCGAGGGCTCCGACGGCCTTCTGCTCGAGATCGACGGCAAGATCGTCCCCAACTACGACGCGACGCTTCAGCCGTTCGAGGAAGGCGACGTCGTCACCGGCAATGTGGTCCGCATCGACAAGGACGAGGTCCTCGTCGACATCGGCTACAAGTCCGAGGGCGTCATCCCCGCCAACGAGCTGTCGATCCGCAAGTCCGTCGACCCGAAGGACGAGGTCGAGATGGGGGAGGAGGTCGACGCGCTCGTCCTCACCAAGGAGGACCAGGACGGCCGGCTGATCCTGTCGAAGAAGCGCGCGCGCTTCGAGAAGGCGTGGCGCCGCATCGAAGCGGCCGCCGAGTCGGGCGAGCCGGTCGACGGAACGGTCATCGAGGTCGTCAAGGGCGGTCTCATCATCGACCTCGGGGTGCGCGGCTTCCTGCCCGCCTCGCTCGTCGACATCCGCCGCGTGCCGAACCTCGACGAGTACCTCGCCCAGACGATCGAGTGCAGAGTCATCGAGCTCAACCGCTCGCGCAACAACGTCGTGCTGTCGCGCCGAGCGGTCCTGGAGGAGCAGCGCCGCGAGGACCGCGAGCGGATCCTCGACCGCCTGCAGCCGGGCATGATCGTGGACGGCACGATCTCGAACATCGTCGACTTCGGCGCGTTCGTCGACCTCGACGGGATCGACGGCCTGATCCACATCTCCGAGTTGTCGTGGTCGCACGTCAACCACCCGAGCGAGATCCTCGCGATCGGCAACACGGTCAACGTGAAGGTGCTCGACATCGACCGCGACCGCCAGCGCATCTCCCTGGGCCTCAAGCAGACGCAGGAGGACCCGTGGCAGCGCGTGGTCGACACGTACAACGTCGGCGACGAGCTCGAGGGCAAGGTCACGAAGGTCGTCACGTTCGGCGCGTTCGTCGAGATCCTCGACGGCGTCGAGGGCCTCGTGCACATCTCCGAGCTGGCCCAGCACCACGTCGAGAACCCGCGCGAGATCATCCAGCCGGGCGACGAGGTGAAGGTGAAGATCCTCGAGATCGACTCGGATCGCCGCCGCCTGTCGCTGTCGATCAAGCGCGTCGAGGGCCAGATCCTGCCGCTGCGCCAGCCCGAGGCCGCGGGGGCCGAGCCGGCCGCCGAGGCGGACGGCGCGAGCCTCGACGACGTGCCGGAGCTGGGCCTCTCGGAGGACGTCTTCGCGGGCGAGTCCGCGCCGGCGGAGGAGCCGCAGGCCGAGGAGCCGCAGGCTGAGGCCGCCGCGGTGACGAGCGCCGAGGCCGAGCCGGCCGCCGAGGGCGAGCCTGAGGCCGAGCCGGCCGCCGAGCCCGAGGCCGAGGCTGAGGCACCCGCCGCGGACGAGGCCGAGGCTGAGGCACCCGCCGCGGACGAGGCCGAGGCCGAGCCCGAGGCGCCTGCCGCGGCCGCGGCCGAGCCCGAGGCCGAGGCGCCCGCCGAGGACCCGACGCCGCAGGCTTGAGCGTCTGAGCCGCGACCGCGAGCATCGCGTCCCGTTCGTCGGACTGACCGGCGGCATCGCCGCCGGAAAGTCGACGGCGCTCGCGGCGCTCGCGCGGCTTGGCGCGGTGACGCTCTCGACCGACGCCGTCGTCCACGAGCTGTACGCCGACGACGAGGTCCGCGACCTCGTCGTCGCGCGCTGGGGGGAGGAGGTCGCGCCGGACGGCGTCGTGGAGCGCGCGGCCGTCGCGGCGCGCGCGTTCGCCGATCCCGCCGAGCGGGCGTGGCTGGAGGGCGTCCTGTGGCCGCGCGTCGGCGCGCGCGTACTGGCGTTCCGCGAGCGGGCGCAGGCGCTCGATCCGCCGCCGCCGGCCGCGGTGGTCGAGACGCCGCTGCTGTTCGAGGCCGGCATGGAGGGCGCCTACGACGCGACGATCGCGATCGTCGCGCCCGAGCAGGTGCGCGAGGAGCGCGCCGGCATGCGCGGGCACGCGGCCGTCGCCGAGCGGACCTCGCGCCAGCTCTCGCAAGAGGAGAAGGCCGCGCGCGCGACGTACGCGGTCGTCAACGACGGGAGCGTCGGGCAGCTCGAGGCGCGGCTGTCTGAGGTGCTTGCAAAGCTGAGACGGTGAGCTCGCGAACGGCACGGGTCCAGGTCGCGCGGCGGCGCGCCAAGCGGGCGAGAGCCGCCCGCCGGCGCCGCCAGGCGCTGCTGCTGCTGGGCTTCGTCGCCGCGATCGCCCTGGGAGCGCTGCTGCTGCGCCCGCTGTTCACGAGCGCGGTGCACAACCTGACCGCGCTGCCGCTCCGTCACGAGCAGACGATCCGCAAGCAGGCGAGCGAGAAGCGGCTCGACCCGTCGCTGATCGCGGCCGTCATCTACGCCGAGTCGAAGTTCAACGACTCGACCTCGTCGGCCGGCGCGCTCGGGCTGATGCAGCTGCTGCCGTCGACCGCGCACTTCATCGCGCAGAGATCGGGCGGCACGGCGTTCACGACCGAGGACCTCTCGACGCCGGACATCAACATCGCCTACGGGAGCTGGTACCTGCGCTACCTGCTCGACCGCTACGGCGGCGACGAGGTGCTGGCGCTCGCCGCCTACAACGGCGGGATGGGGAACGTCGACAGATGGGTCGCCGACGCGCGCTCGCGCGGCCAGCGGCTCGCCGTGTCCGACATCCCGTTCCCCGAGACGCAGGCGTACGTGCAGCGGGTGCTCGACGCGCGGCGCGAGTACCGCCGCACGTACGCCCACGAGCTGGGACTGCGCTGACGCCTCAGTTGTTGAGCGCCACCGGGTCCGGCGCGCCGAGGTGGGAGCCGGCCGGCGGCTCGTAGACGGCGCCGGGCTTCGCGCCCAGCACGAGCAGGCGGATGCCCGCCGGCCCCGGCAGGACCTTGCGGTCGACGCCGGCGGCGACGCGCACGGCGTGGTCGCCGTCGAGCGGGTGGCGCTCGCCTGCGATCTCGATCTCACCCCCGCCGCGCAGCGCGAGGAAGACCTCCTCCTGCCCGTCTCTCGCATGGTCGTGCGTCGGGTAGTGCTCGAAGTTCGGCGGCATGTCGATGATCGCCATCCCGAACGAGGTGACGCCGAGCTCCGCTCGCACCCGCTTGAACGCGCCGCCGTACGCGCCCTCCATGTCGTCGATGCGCTTGACCGTGAAGTCCGCCATGAGCTGCCTCCCGCACGTCGAGGTGTGTGTGAGCGCTCAAACGTACAGGCTGTATGTCGAGAACGCGCCGGTTGTCGGTCAATAGCCGCTGGGGCTGCCTCCTCCGCTCGCCTGGGTCGTGATCGCGCTGCCGTTCGTGCCGACGACGTACCACAGGGCTCCGAACGCGTTGACGCCCTGCCCGTTCGTGTCGCCGGCCGCGCTGTCGCCGGCGTAGTAGTAGAGCGGGTGCCCGGCGTAGGTCACCTGCGTCGTGCCGTCGCCGCGCTTCGTGACGCCGAGCTTCGCGGCCGCCGCGCCGCCCGACGCCTGCGGCGTGCCGTGCGTCGTGACGGCCGGCCAGCCGGCGATGCAGGCGCCGCTGCACGTGCTCGTCGGGCCTCTGTCTCTCTGGAACAGGTAGACCGTTCTGCCCTGGGCGTCCACGAGGATCGTGCCGAGCCCGCTGCTGGAGGCGGTCTTGACGGTCAGGGCGCCGCCGCTCTGCTGGTGCATGGCGGTGCCGCCGGTGGTCGTGCTGCCGGACGAGCCGGAGCCGCAGCCGGCGGCGATCGGCGCGGCCAGCACGGCGAGGACGACGGCGAGCGCGGGGGTGCGCATGGTCATCGGGGGGACCTCCTTCTTCGATGCCGTCACCACCTCAGGACGCCGCTCGCAGCCCGGTCCTTCCCGCGATCCGGTAGGCGCGCGGCGGCTTCCCCAAAGCCGCCGCGCGGACCCGGTCAGCTCTTGCCCTTGCTCGCGTGCCCCTCGAGCTTCTTGCCGTTCGACCCGAGCGCGTACCACTCGGCGCCGAAGGCGGCGACGCCCTGGCCGTAGGCGTCGCCGGCGTCTCTGTCCTTAACGAAGTAATAGAGCGGGTGGCCGCCGTAGACGACCTGCATCGTGCCGTCGCTGCGCTTGCTCGTCGTCAGGAGCGACGCCTGCACGCCGCCGCCGGCCTTCGGCGCGCCGCCGGTCGTGACCGGCGGCCAGGCGCTCGCGCACGCGCCGCTGCACGTGCTCGTCGTGCCCGTGTCCTTCTCGAACAGGTAGACGGTCTTGCCCTCGCCGTCGGCGAGGATCGTGCCGAGCTTGCTTCTCTTCGCCTTGATCGTCTCCGGGCCGCCCGCGTCGCTGCTCATGGTCGTGGTCGGCGTGGTCGCCGGCGTGCTCGCGGCGGCGCTGGTCGATGCGCTGCTCTTGCTCTTGCTCGAGCCGCAGCCGGCCAGCAACGGCACGGCGATCAGCGCGGCGACGACGTACGCGAATGCGCGGTTTGTCACGGGGCTCCTCTCAGTCGCTTGCGGAACTGACGTCACAGGGCAAGACGCTCTCGGTCGCCGAACCTTCCCGGCGGCGCCGGCCGCGTCGACCGCGGCCGCTACCCTCGAACGCGCAGATGCGCCCGTTCCAGCTCGACGCCGCCTACGCGCCCACCGCCGACCAGCCGGCAGCGATCGCCTCGCTCGCCGAGGGGATCGAGGCCGGCGAGCGCGCGATGACGCTGCTCGGCGCGACCGGCACCGGCAAGACGATGACGATGGCGGCGACGATCGAGGCGGTCCAGCGGCCGGCGCTCGTGATCGCGCACAACAAGACGCTCGCGGCGCAGCTCTGCAACGAGTTCCGCACGTACTTCCCGAGCAACGCGGTCGAGTACTTCGTCTCCTACTACGACTACTACCAGCCCGAGGCGTACGTCCCCAGCCGCGACCTCTACATCGAGAAGGACTCGGCGATCAACCAGGAGATCGAGCGCCTGCGCCACGCCGCCACCGCGGCGCTGTTCGCGCGGCGCGACGTGATCGTCGTGGCGTCGGTGTCGAGCATCTACGGCCTCGGCTCGCCGGAGACGTACGACCGCAACGTCGTGATCCTCAAGCGCGGCGAGTTCGTCGACCGCGACGCGCTGCTGCGCAAGCTCGTCTCGATCCAGTACACGCGCAACGACATCCTCCAGCGCGGCACCTTCCGCGTGCGCGGCGAGACGCTGGAGGTGTTCCCGGCGTACGCGGAGTCGGCCTACCGCGTGACGCTGTTCGGCGACGAGATCGAGGAGATCCAGCACTTCGACCCGCTGACCGGGGAGGTCTTGGAGGAGGAGGTCGAGCACGTCGGCGTGTGGCCCGCGACGCACTACAACGTCGAGGAGGGGCGGATCGAGAACGCCGTGCAGGAGATCGGCCGCGAGCTGAACGAGCGCTGCGCCGAGCTGGAGAGAGCCGGCAAGCTGCTGGAGTCGCACCGCCTGCGCCAGCGCACGCAGTACGACATGGAGATGCTGCGGGAGATGGGGTTCTGCTCGGGCATCGAGAACTACTCGCGCATCCTCGACGGGCGCAAGGCGGGCGAGCGGCCCTACTGCCTGATCGACTACTTCCCCGAGGACTTCGTCTGCTTCATCGACGAGTCGCATCAGACGATCCCGCAGATCGGCGGCATGTACGAGGGCGACCGCTCGCGCAAGCAGACGCTCGTCGACTACGGCTTCCGGCTGCCGAGCGCGATGGACAACCGCCCGCAGAGATTCGACGAGTTCCTCTCGATCACGCCCCAGCTCGTGCTGGTGAGCGCGACGCCGGGCGAGTGGGAGCGCACCCACTCGCCGCGGATCGTCCAGCAGATCGTGCGGCCGACCGGGATCGTCGACCCCGAGATCGACGTGCGCGAGACGAGAAACCAGATCGACGACCTGATGAACGAGATCCGCGCGCGGGTCGAGCGCGACGAGCGGACGCTGGTCACGACGTTGACGAAGAAGATGAGCGAGGACCTGACCGGCTACCTGCTGGAGATGGGCTTCAAGGTCCGCTACCTGCACTCCGAGGTCGACACGCTCGAGCGCATCCAGATCATCCGCGAGCTGCGGCTCGGCGACTACGATGTGCTGGTCGGGGTGAACCTGCTGCGCGAGGGGCTCGACCTGCCGGAGGTGTCGCTGGTCGCGATCCTCGACGCCGACAAGGAGGGCTTCCTGCGCGGGGAGACGTCGCTGATCCAGACGATCGGCCGTGCCGCCCGCAACGTCGGCGGAAAGGTCTTGATGTACGCCGACAGAGAGACGCGCGCGATGCGCGCGGCGATCGAGGAGACCGACCGCCGCCGCGCGATCCAGGTCGCCTACAACGAGCAGCACGGCATCACGCCGGAGTCGATCGTCAAGGGGATCTCCGACATCGCGGAGTTCCTGCAGGCGGAGTCGAAGGTGCCGAAGGGTCGCAGACGGCGGATGAAGATCGACGCCGGCAGAACGCTGCAGCCGGCCGAGATCGAGAAGGCGATCGTCGAGTGTGAGGAGGAGATGCTCGCGGCGGCCGAGGAGCTGCGCTTCGAGTACGCCGCCAAGCTGCGCGACGAGATCAAGTCGCTGCGGCGCGAGCTGGACATCGCGCTGGCGGAGGCGAACCGGGGCACCGTTCCCGTCCCGCCGGCGTCGTAGCCTGCCGCGCGTGGCCGGGCACCCCGACGCCGAGGCGATCCTGCGCTGGTACGCGGCCGTGCGGCGGGACCTGCCGTGGCGGCGCACGAGCGATCCGTACCGGATCCTCGTGAGCGAGGTGATGCTGCAGCAGACGCAGGTCGCGCGGGTCGTGCCGTACTACGAGGCGTGGCTGGAGCGGTTCCCGTCCGCGGGTGCGCTGGCGGTCGCGCCGGCGGCGGAGGTGCTGCGGATGTGGAGCGGGCTCGGCTACAACCGCCGCGCGCTGGCGTTGCAGGCGGCGTGCGGCGTGGTGGCGCGCGACGGCTGGCCGCAGACGGTCGAAGGGCTGATGGCGCTGCCGGGCGTCGGGCCGTACACGGCGGCGGCGGTCGCGTCGTTCGCGTTCGGCGTGCAGGCGGCGGCGGTCGACACGAACGTGCGGCGCGTGATCGAGCGGCTCGACCGGCGGGCGCGGCGGCCACCGGAGCTGGCGCGGCGGGCGGACGCGCTCGTCCCGGCGGGACGGGCGGCCGACTGGAACCAGGCGCTGATGGAGCTGGGCGCGACCGTCTGCACGGCGCGCGCGCCCGCGTGCGAGGCGTGCCCGGCCGCGTCGTGCCGCTCGCAGGGGCGGCCGCAGCTCGCGCCGACCGCGCGGCGCGGCGCGGCGGACCGCGTGCGCTTCGAGGAGACCGACCGCTACGTGCGCGGCCGCGTCGTCGCGGCGCTGGTGGCCGGCGCCGCGCTGCCGGACGGCTTCGCGCCGGAGCGGCTGGAGCGCGCGCTGGCGGGGCTGGAGCGTGACGGGCTCGTCGTCCGCGAAGCCGGCGCCGTGCGCCTGCCGTAGCGCTAACCTCGCCGGCAGTGTCGCTGGACCGACGAGCGATCGAGAAGCGCGACTTCCCCGCGCGCATGCGCGGCTACGACCGCGCCGCGGTCGACGCGCACCTGCGCTGGGTCGCCGACGAGCTGGAGGCGCGGATCGGTTCGAGCGCCGACGCGACGGCCGAGCAGGTGCGCGCCGTGCTGGAGGCGGCCGAGCGCAGTGCGGCCGAGCTCGTCGCGCGCGCCGAGGCCGAGGCGCAGCGGATCGGCAGCGCCGCCGCACGCGCCGGCGACGCCTCGACCGCGCGCGTGACGGAGGCCGCGAGCGGCGCGCTGGAGCGGATCGAGGCGCTGCGCGGCGAGCTGACGACGCTGCTGGCGGCGCTCGCTCCCGAGCAGGCCGGACGGCCCGCCGTCGCCGCCGACGCCGTCGGCGCCCGCCTCGTCGCGCTCGACCTCGCGCTCAGCGGCACGCCGCGCGAGCAGGCCGACCGGGTCCTCGCCGAGCAGTTCGCGCTCGGCGACGAGCGCGCCGGCCTGCTCGACGACGTGTACGCCGCCGCCGGCCGCTGACGCACGCGGACGCCGCGCCGCCGCCGGCGCTACCGTGCGGCGCGTGCCGACCCGCGTCCGCGAGCCCGCGACCACGCCGCGCGAGGCCGCGGCCCGCACGCCCCGGCTCGCGCTCGCCGCGATCCTCGCGCTCGCCGCGCTGCTGCGCTTCGCGACCCTGCGCACGCAGAGCATCTGGTTCGACGAGGCCGCCACGTGGGACCTCGTGCGCCGCCCGTTCGGCGAGATGCTGCGGCGGATCCCCGACGGCGAGAGCAACCCGCCGCTGTTCTACGTCCTGGAGTGGATCTGGACGCGCGTCTTCGGCGACGGCGAGGCGGGCCTGCGCTCGCTGCCGGCGCTCGCCGGCCTGCTGACGGTGCCGGTCGCCTATGGGATCGCACGGCACGCGGCGAGCGCGCTGCCGCGGCGGGCGACGTGGGCCGGCCTCGCCGCTGCCGCCCTCGTCGCCGTCGACCCGCTGCTCGTGTGGTTCTCGCAGGAGGCGCGCAGCTACGCGCTCGCGACGCTGCTGAGCGCGCTCGCGCTGCTGCTGCTCCAACGCGCGCAGGACGACCGCCGCGGCCGTCTGCTCGCCGGCTGGGCGGTCGTGTCCGCGCTCGCGCTCGCGACGCACTACTTCACCGCGTTCGTCTTGGCGCCCCAGGCGCTGTGGCTGCTGTGGCGGCACCCGCGCCGGCGGGCGGCGGCGTGCGCGGTCGGCGCGGTCGCGGCCGCCGGCCTGGCGCTGCTGCCGCTGCTGCTGGCGCAGGCGGGGAATCCGTACGACATCGCCGGCACGTCGCTCGCGCTGCGGCTCGCGCAGCTGCCGAAGCAGTTCCTGCTCGGCTATCGCGGGCCGCTCGCGCTGCCGTTCGGGCTGGCGACGGCGCTCGTCGTAAGCGCGGGCGCGTGGCTGCTGCTGCGTCGCACGCCGCGCCCGGCGCGTGAGCGGGCGCTGTCGCTGGCGGCGGTCGGCGCGGTCGGCGTCGCGCTGCCGCTGCTCGCGGCGCTCGCCGGCGCCGACTACCTCAACACCCGCAACCTGTTGCCGGCACTCGTCCCGCTGCTGGCGGCGCTCGCGGTCGGCTACGGTGCGAGCGACGCGCCGCGGCTCGGCCTCGCGCTGCTCGCCGCGCAGTGCGCGATCTCGCTCGCGATCGTGGTCGGCGTCTTGGCCGACGCGCAGTACCAGCGGCAGGACTGGCGCGGACTCGCACGCGCGCTGGGCGCCGGCGACGGCCCGCGCGCGCTCGTGATCGCGCCTGCCAACGGCGAGCTGGCGCTGCGCTACTACCTGCCGGGCCTGCGCACGCTCGCCCCGCGGGGCGCCGCCGTTCGCGAGGTCGACGTCGTGACCGTCGCCGGCGCGCGCGACCCGGGAAAGGCGCCCGAGATCCCACAGCCGACGGCGGCTGCGCTGGCCGTCCCGGGCTTCGCGCCGGCGGGGGCGCGCACGACGAAGACGTTCGCGCTGCTGCGCTTCCGCGCGACCGGCGGCGCGGCCGTCCCGGTGACGCCGGATCCGTTGGCGGCGCTGCGCTTCGGTGCGCGCCTGCCGTCGGTCGACGTGCTGCCCGCCGGCCGCTGAGGCCGCTCAGCGGCCGAGCTTCGCGACCGCTGCCGCCAGCTTGGCGGGATCGCGCAGCGGCGGCCCGTGCCCGAAGCAGACGAGCGCGGGCTCGAGCGCGGCGATGCGGCGCGCCGACTCGCGGTTGCGCGCGGGGTCCGGGCTGAGGCCCCGCGGCGGCTCCTGGATCGGGCCGCGCAGCAGGAACGGGTTGAAGCCCCACATCACGTCCCCGCACAGCAGCGTGCGGTCCGACTCGCGCCAGTAGGAGACGTGGCCGGGGGAGTGACCGGGCGTCTCCAGCACGGTGAAGCCGGCGACCTCGTCGCCCTCGCGCAGCCGTCTGGCGACCGGATGCGCAGGCGGCCCGGGCAGCATGCGCCCGCCCTTCCAGACGATCCTGCCGCGCTCGACCGCCTCCGCGTCGGCGGCGCCGCACCACAACGGGATGTGGTGTCGGTCGCAGATCGCGTGGCTGGAGCCGTAGTGGTCGGGGTGCGCGTGCGTCAGCGCGTGCGCACTGATCGCGCGACCCTGGAGCTGCTTGAGGATGCGGCCCTTGTCGATCCGCGTGCCCGCGTCGACCAGCACGTCGCCGATCACGTACACGTTGACCGCGTTCGGCGGAAAGCCGGACAGGTGCCAGACGTCGTCGGCGAGCTGCTGCACGGCCGCAGCCTATGCCACCGCGACGGCCGCCTGCGCAGGTCCGCCGCTCCGCCTGCGCCGAATCGTCGCGAACGCGTCTGGAGCCGTTGCATGGGCCGCGGCGAGCGTGCCGCGGGTGGGCAGACGGCAGCGGCACAGCGAGTTCGACGAGACCAACGACGATGACCTGAAGCGCATGGCGAACGACAAGTCGCGGTCGAGAGCGGACCGCCTCAAGCTTGTCGCGGAGCTGAAGTTTCGGAAGGTGCGGAACAGACAGAAGCGGTCGAAATGAGCCACAGCCCGATTTACACTCGTCGCATGGCCTATGTCCATCCCGAGGGGCTTCGGCTCGACTCCGTTCCTCGTCATCGTCCGCGGTACCGGTGGCGAACGTGGATTCGCGGACGCGTGCCGTGGGCGATGGTCGACTGGTTCCCTAAGGGCCGCAAGGACTGCGGCCAGCACGAGTGGTACGCCTGCGACCATGACACCGACCGCTGCTACCACTGCGAAGTCGGCGTGCGCCCTCGTCGGCTCTTCCCGCCCGGCGAGACGCCGGCGCGCTGACCCGGCGCGCTCCCAGGCTGGGGGAACGTCTGTTCGCTCGCCTATAGTCAGTGCGGATGCCGCCCTCCGATCAGCTCGTCGTCTCCGGCGCGCGCGAGCACAACCTCAAGGACGTCACGGTCGCGATGCCGCGCAACGCGCTGGTCGTGATCACGGGCCTGTCCGGATCCGGCAAGTCGTCGCTCGCGTTCGACACGATCTACGCCGAGGGGCAGCGCCGCTACGTCGAGTCGCTGTCGGCCTACGCGCGACAGTTCCTCGGTCAGATGGACAAGCCCGACGTCGACTCGATCGAGGGGCTCTCGCCGGCGATCTCGATCGACCAGAAGACGACCTCGCGCAACCCCCGCTCGACGGTTGGCACCGTCACCGAGATCTACGACTACCTGCGCCTGCTGTGGGCGCGCGTCGGGCATCCGCACTGTCCCAGATGCGGCAGAGCGATCGCCGGCCAGTCGGCCGAGCAGATCATCGATCAGGTGATGGCGCTCGAGGACGGCACGCGCTTCATGGTGCTGGCGCCGATCGTGCGCGGGCGCAAGGGCGAGTACGGCAGACAGCTCGAGGAGCTGCGCGCGGAGGGCTTCACGCGCGTGAGAGTCGACGGCGAGCTGCGCCGGCTTGACGAGGAGATCGTCCTCGACAAGAAGTACAGACACGACATCGCGGTCGTGGTCGATCGCCTCGTGATGCGCGGGGAGCTGCGCAAGCGGCTTGCCGACTCGATCGAGACGGCCGTCTCGCTGGCGGACGGGATCGTCGACGTGGAGCTGGTCGACGAGCAGCGCACCCTCACCTTCAGCGAGAAGTTCGCCTGCCTCGAGTGCGGGATCTCGTTCCCGGAGCTGGAGCCGCGGATCTTCTCGTTCAACGCCCCGCACGGCGCCTGCCCGCGCTGCACCGGGCTCGGCTCGCAGATGGTGATCGACCCGGAGCTGGTCGTGCCGGACCCGACGCTGTCGATCGGCGAGGGCGCGATCGCGCCGTGGTCGGCGAGCGCGTCGAACTACTACGAGCAGCTCACGCAGGCGATCTCGGAGCGCTACGAGGTCGACCCCGACACGCCGTGGCAGGACCTGCCGCAGGAGCAGCGCGACTTCTTCCTCTACGGCACGAACGGCGACAAGGTCACGGTCCAGTACCGCAACCGCTTCGGCCGGCGGCGCACGTACACGACCGGCTTCGAAGGGATCGTCACGAACCTCGAGCGGCGCTACAAGGAGACCGACTCCGACTGGGCCCGCGAGAGAATCGAGGAGTACATGTCGGTCGTGCCGTGCCCCGAGTGCGGCGGCGCGCGGCTGCGACCGGAGTCGCGCGCGGTGCTGGTCGGTGGGCTCGGCATCCATGAGTACGTCGCGCTGCCGGCGAAGCGCGCGCTCGCGTGGATCCGCGCGCTCGAGCTGACCGAGCAGGAGCGGCGGATCGCGCGGCTGGTGCTGCGCGAGATCGAGGAGCGGCTGGCGTTCCTTGAGAACGTCGGCGTCGGCTACCTGTCGATGAGCCGCGCGGCGGCGACGCTGTCGGGCGGCGAGGCGCAGCGCATCCGGCTCGCGACGCAGATCGGCTCCTCGCTCGTGGGCGTCCTCTACATCCTCGACGAGCCGTCGATCGGCTTGCACCAGCGCGACAACGAGAAGCTGATCGCGACGCTGGAGCGGCTGCGCGACCTCGGCAACACCGTGCTGGTGGTCGAGCATGACGAGGGCACGATGCGCGCCGCCGACCACCTGATCGACATGGGGCCGGGCGCGGGAGAGCATGGGGGGCACGTCGTCGCGCAGGGCACGGCGGCCGAGGTCGAGCGCGTGCCGGAGTCCGCGACCGGCCAGTTCCTCGCCGGCACGCGGCGGATCGAGGTGCCCGCGAGACGCCGCAGACCGAGCGGCCACGTGCGGATCGAGGGGGCGACCCAGCACAACCTCAAGGACGTGGACGTGGACGTGCCGCTGGGCGTCTTCTGCTGTGTCACGGGCGTGTCGGGCTCGGGCAAGTCGACGCTCGTCAACGAGGTGCTCTACAAGTCGGTCGCGAACCGGCTGCACCGCGCGAAGCAGCGGCCGGGCGCGCACCGCCGCATCACGGGGCTCGACCAGCTCGACAAGATCATCGCGGTCGACCAGTCGCCGATCGGGCGCACGCCGCGCTCGAACCCGGCGACGTACATCGGCCTGTTCGACCAGATCCGCGACCTGTTCGCGAAGACGCCGGAGGCGAGAGCGCGCGGCTACAAGACCGGCCGCTTCTCGTTCAACGTCAAGGGCGGGCGCTGCGAG
Source organism: Actinomycetota bacterium (assembly GCA_018268595.1). Lineage (GTDB taxonomy): Bacteria > Actinomycetota > Thermoleophilia > Solirubrobacterales > Solirubrobacteraceae > Conexibacter. The sequence goes on from JAFDWH010000021.1 coordinate 102,658, forward strand.
GTCTGCCGCGGCGACGGGCAGATCAAGATCGAGATGCACTTCCTGCCCGACGTCTACGTGCCGTGCGAGCAGTGCCACGGCAAGCGCTACAACCGCGAGACGCTCGAAGTGCGCTTCAAGGGCAAGAACATCTCCGAGGTGCTGGAGATGCCGATCGAGGAGGCGCTCGGCTTCTTCGAGCATATCCCGAAGATCCGCCGGCGCATCCAGACGCTGCACGACGTCGGGCTCGACTACATGCGGCTCGGCCAGCCGGCGACGACGCTTTCGGGCGGCGAGGCGCAGCGCGTGAAGCTCGCGGCCGAGCTGTGCAAGGTCGCGACGGGCAGAACGCTCTACATCCTCGACGAGCCGACGACCGGCCTGCACTTCGCCGACATCCAGCGGCTGCTGGAAGTGCTGCAGACGCTGGTGGATGCGGGCAACTCGGTCGTCGTGATCGAGCACAACCTCGACGTCATCAAGACCGCCGACCGGCTGCTCGACATGGGGCCGGAGGGCGGCGACGAGGGCGGGCTCGTGATGGGCACCGGCACGCCCGAGCAGATCGCCGCGACGCCCGGCTCGGTGACGGGCGACTTCCTGCGCGAGCTGCTGCCCGCACCGGCGCCGAGACGGCGGCGCGCGAAGGTCGCCGCCGCCGCGTAGCGGGCCGGGGCAGGCGTCGCCGCCCGGCGCGTCAGGGCGTCGCGCGGCGCAGCGGGGAGTCCCGACGGGTCAGGGCGTCGTGCGCGGGAGGTGGCGGCGCTGCGTCACGGCGCTTCGGCGCTCGGACGCGGCCGCCGCGCCGGCGGACAGCCGTGCGCCCTGTCGCTGGGCCTCCGTGCGCACGAGCCGTGAGGCCACGCGCGCGTGGTGCTCGGCGTCGAGCGCGAGCAGCGCCAGCCCGGCCACGAGCGTCAGGATCGCGGCGAACGTCCCGAAGACGATCCCGGCGGCGATCCCGAGCGCCGCCAGCAACGTCATGCGCGGCGCCACGCGGCGCTCCGGCGCCTGTGCGGTCGAAGCTCTGCGGTCCCCTCCGTGGTGCGACATGACCATCCCTCCCGTTCGGCGCTAGTGGCGACCGTATGCCCGCACGGCCGGCCGTTCATCCGCCCGCGGCCGACCTGGGCGCGCGATAGCGTGTCGCCGCGATGAGCGAGCTGGCGCGCCAGGCCCGTGTGTGGGCCCAGAAGTGGCGCTGGTACGAGCGCAACGCGCTGCCGTGGAACCGGGCGCGCATCCACTGGGAGCTGCTGCGCCGCGACGCATTCGCGCGCTGGCCGCTGGAGGGCAACGTGCTGGAGGCGCTCGCCGACGGCCGCCTGGAGCTCGGCCCGCACGTGCTGCTGGAGCCCGGCGTGTGGCTGACCGCGCCCGCGCCCGGTCGCATCCGCATCGGCGCAGGGACGTTCTTGAACCGCAACGTGATGGTGGCGGCGGTCGAGCTGGTCGAGATCGGCGCGCACTGCATGCTCGCCAACGGCTGCTTCGTGACCGACGGCAACCATCGCTTCGACGACCCCGACACGCCGGTCCCGTGGCAGGGCTTCACGAGCAAGGGGCCGACGCGCATCGGCGACAACGTCTGGTGCGGCGCGAACGTGGTCGTCACGAGCGGCGTGACGATCGGTGAGCGTGCCGTGATCGGCGCCAACTCCGTCGTCACGAGCGACGTCCCGCCGGGCACGATCGCCGCCGGCGCGCCCGCAAAGGTTCTCCGCGCCATCGACTACGGGTAAGCCCCCGGCACCATGTCGAAGCGACTTGTGCTGCTCGTGCTGGCCGCGTCGCAGTTCCTCATGGTGCTCGACGCGGCCGTCATGAACGTGTCGATCTCGCAGCTCGTGGCGGACTTCGACACGACCGTCACGACGATCCAGGGCGTCATCACGCTCTACGCGCTCGTGATGGCGGCGCTGTTCATGACTGGTGGGAAGCTCGGCGACATCTTCGGCCGGCGCCGCACGTTCGTCATCGGCCACGTCGTCTACGGCGCCGGCTCGCTGCTGACGGCGCTGTCGTGGTCGGTCGCCTCGCTCACGCTCGGCTGGTCGATCCTCGAGGGGATCGGCGCCGCGATGGTGCTGCCGGCGCTCGCCGCGCTCGTCGCCGGCAACTTCGAGGGCAGAGCGCGCGCGGCCGCCTACGGGGCGCTCGGCGGAGTCGCCGGCGCGGCGATCGCGGTCGGGCCGATCCTCGGCGGCTGGCTCACGACCGAGCTGACGTGGCGGCTCGTGTTCGCCGGCGAGGTCGTGCTCGTGATCGCGATCGTGCTGGCGACGCCGCGGCTCGTCTCCGACGTCCCGCGCGAGGAGCCGGCGCCGCGGCTCGACTGGGTCGGCGCGGTGCTGAGCGCGCTCGGCCTCGGGCTCGTCGTGTTCGGCGTGCTGCAGGCCAGCTCGTGGGGCTGGCTGGCGCCGCGCAACTCGCCGATCGAGCCGTTCGGCTTCTCGCTGACCCCGTTCGTGGTCGCCGCCGGCGGCGTGCTGTTGGCGTCGTTCCGCGCGTGGGAGCGGCGCGAGGAGCAGCACGGACGCCCGCCGCTCGTGCACTTCGCGCTGCTGAGGCGCGTCGTCCTGCGCAGCGGGCTCGCGACGCTGCTGGGCCAGAACGTCGTGCTGATGGGGGTCTTCTTCGCGATCCCGCTCTACCTGCAGATCGTGCAGGGCTTCGACGCCTTCCAGACCGGCCTGCGGATGCTGCCTACGTCCGTCGCGCTGCTGCTGACCGCGCTGCTCGGCGCGCGCCTGGCCGGCCGCTTCTCGCCGCGCGCGATCGTGCGCGCCGGCTTCCTCGTGCTGCTCGCGTCGGTCGCGTTCCTGCTGGGGACGATCGACCCGCAGATCGACACGACCGACTTCGCCGTCGCGATGGCGGTGCTGGGGATCGGCATGGGGCTGGTCGTCTCGCAGCTCGGCAACGTCGTGCAGTCGGCCGTCGAGGAGCAGGACCGCAGCGAGGCCGGCGGCCTGCAGTACACCGCCCAGCAGCTCGGCTCCTCGCTCGGCACCGCGCTGATCGGCGCGATCGTGATCACCGGCCTGGCGGCCGCGTTCGCCGCCAACGTCGCGGCCGACCCGCAGATCTCGCAGGCGACGCGCGACCAGGTGTCGGTGCGGCTCGAGGGCGAGCTGTCGTTCGTCGACACCGCCAGCGTCGAGCAGGCGGCGAAGCAGAGCGGCCTGTCGGCGGGAGAGACGGCGGCGCTCGTCGACGGCTACGCCGACGCGCAGTTGAAGGCGCTCAAGGTGGGCCTGCTGGCCTGCGGCTTCGTCGTGCTGGCGTCGCTGCTCGCGACCCACGGCCTGCCGCGGCGTCGGACGCGCGAGGCCGCCGCGGAGGAGGAGGACGACGAGGGCGAAGCCGCGCTCGCGCCCGCGTGAGGCGGGCGCCCGCGGCGCCGGCCGCCGCGTCCGGCGGCGGCGCCGCCTACTTGCTCAGCATCGTGCTGACGCCGAACGCGATCGCCGCCACCACGACGAGCAGCCCGAGGACCGCCATCAGGCCGTGAAGGCCCGCCGCGATCGGCCGCTCGCGCCCGCGCTCGCCGGCGCGCACCGACCCGCGGATCACGAGCGAGAAGGCGAGGCTGACGACGACGCCGGCGATCAGCGCGACGTAGACGACCTGCACGAGCTGGCCGAGGTCGACGATCTTGGTGGCGAGCGCGGTCACGCGCTCGTCCCCTCGGCGGTCGTCGTGATCGCGGCGCCCTGCTGGAGGCGGCGCACGAACACCCACACGACGAACGCGACGCCGGCCGCCGCGACGACGATCGGCCCCGCCACGCCGCCGCCGAACAGGCGCGTGACGCCGTAGACGACGCCGCCGACCAGCGCGGCCGCCGGCAGCGTCAGCACCCACGCGACGACGATGTTGCCGGCGACGCCCCAGCGCACCGCCGACAGCCGCTTGGCGGCGCCCGCGCCCATCACCGCGCCGGAGATCGTGTGGGTGGTCGAGAGCGGATAGCCGAAGTGCGTCGCGGCGAGGATCACGGCCGCGCCGGAGCCCTGCGCGGCGAAGCCCTGCGCCGGGTCCATCTTGATGATGCGGCTGCCCATCGTCTTGATGATCCGCCAGCCGCCCAGCCAGGTCCCGAGCGCGATCGCCGTCGCGGCCGAGACGACGACCCACGTCGGCACGGTCGCATCGGGCGCGAGGTTGCCGTTCGCGATCAGCGCGAGCGTGATCACGCCCATCGTCTTCTGCGCGTCGTTGGTGCCGTGCGCGAGCGCGAGCATCTGGCCCGACAGCACTTGCCCGAGGCGGTAGCCGCGGCTGACCGGCCCGGGCGCGAGCCGCCCGACGACTCGATAGCAGACGACGATCCCGATCCCGGCGACGGCGAACGCCAGCACCGGCGCGATCACGGCCGGCACGAGCACCTTGCCGGCGAGGCCGTCGAAATGGACCGCGCTCGTGCCGTGCGCCGCCAGCATCGCGCCGACGACGCCGCCGACGAGTGCGTGCGAGCTGCTCGACGGCAGCCCGAAGTACCACGTCACGAGGTTCCAGACGATCGCGCCGACGAGCCCGGCGAACACGATCGTCGTCGTCACGAGCTGCTGGTCGACGATGTCCTTCGCGATCGTCGCGGCGACCGCGAGCGACAGGAACGCGCCGACGAAGTTGAGCAGCGCCGCGAGCGTGACGGCCACGCGCGGCGGCAGCGCGCGCGTCGAGATCGTCGTCGCGACGACGTTGGCGGTGTCGTGGAAGCCGTTCGTGAAGTCGAACGCGAGCGCCGTCGCAACGACGATCCCGAGGATGACGTCCGCGCCGTCCATCTCAGCGGTGCGGCCCGGAGTGGGGAACGGGGCCTGTCACGAGTTCTTGATCACGATGCCCGACAGCGTGTTCGCGACCCGCTCGGTCGAGTCGATCGCCTCCTCGAGGCGCTCGAACAGGTCCTTCCAGCGGATCACGACCATCGGGTCGATGCCGGTGTCGAACAGCGACGCGATCGCCTCGCGGGTGACGCGGTCGCCCTCGTTCTCGAGCCGGTGGATCTCGACCGTGTAGTGCGAGATGTCCTTGAAGTCGCGCATCCGCGGCATTGCCTCGGAGATCTGGCGGGCCGCCTGCATCAGGATGTGCGCGAGCCGCTGCGCCTGCTCCATCGGCGCCTCGACCTTGTAGAGCCCGAGGTAGTCGGCGACCTCCTCGGTGTAGTCGACGATGTCGTCGAGCGCCGAGGCCAGCTCGAGGATGTCCTCGCGGTCGATCGGCGTGACGAACGTCTGGTTGAGCCGCTGCACGATGTCGTGCGTGATGCGGTCGCCCTCCTGCTCGCACAGGAGGATCTCGCGCGCCAGCTCCTTCGTGTCCGGGTAGTTGCGCAGCATCCGATCGAGCAGATCGGCGGCGCGCAGGATGTTGGTGCCCGCCTCCTCGAACAGATCGAAGAACTCGCGGTCGCGTGGTGCGAAGACCTGTGACAGGCGCGCCATGGCGCGGCCCTCCTGTGAACGTTGCGTGAAGGAGTTGTGAAAGCCGCGCGCAGTGTAGACGGACGGTCGGCGGGCTGAGTGTCAGCCCGCCGAGCCCGTTCTCAGCTGTCCGCGAGCAGCCGCCGGAACGCGTCCAGCTCGACCGGGTCGATCGAGTAGGTGTGGTCCGGGGCGGGGTAGCGCTGCGTGCGCACGTCCTCGACGTAGGCGCGCACGCCGGCGACCATCTCGTCCTGCAGGTCGGCGTAGCGCTTGACGAAGCGCGCGCCGACGCCCTCGCGGATTCCGAGCAGATCGTGGAAGACCAGCACCTGGCCGTCGGTCGCGGCGCCGGCGCCGATCCCGATCACCGGGACCTCCATCCGCTCCATCAGCTCGTGCGCGACGGCCGCCGGGATCGCCTCGAAGACGATCGAGAAGCAGCCGGCCTGCTGCAGCGCGAGCGCGTCGCAGGCGACCTCGTGTGCGCGCGCGCCGGTGCGGCCCTGCGCGCGGTAGCCGCCGAGCTGCGTCGCCGTCTGGGGCGTGAGGCCGACGTGCCCCATCACGGGGATGCCGGCCTGCACGATCGCGCGGGCGCGCTGCGCCATCGCGCCGCCCTCGAGCTTGACGGCCTCGGCGCCGCCCTCCTTGACGAAGCGCTGCGCGGTCGCGACCGCCTGCTCGTCGGAGGCCTCGTAGGAGCCGAACGGCAGGTCGGCGACGAGCAGCGGCGTGCGCAGGCCGCGGCGTGTGGCGGCGCACAACATCAGCATCTCCTCGACCGACACGGGGACGGTGGAGGGGTAGCCGAGCACGGTCATCGCGCCGGAGTCGCCGACCAGCACGACGTCGACGCCGGCCGCCTCGGCGACCTGGGCGGACGGGTAGTCGTAGGCGGTGACCATCACGATCGGCTCGCCGAGGCGCTTCTTCTCGGCCAGCTCGGGGAGCGAGACGGGGAGCCGTTCGGCCGGCGGAGCGCCTGGCGCGACGGCTGTCGGGACGGGCGAGGCGGACATGGCGGGTGCGTTCCTCTCTGACCGCGTGGTTGGCGCCCTCTACGAGAGGAGGGTCGCCACCTCGCTGTCGACGGTGACGATGCGGTTCTGTCTGTCGACGTGGACGACCGTCGGCTCGTAGTGCTCCATCTCCACGCGGTCGTACTGCGCGTAGGAGATGACGATGATCGTGTCGCCGTGGTGCACGAGGCGGGCCGCGGCGCCGTTGACCTTGATCTCGCCGGAGCCGCGCTCGCCGGCGATCGTGTACGTCTCGAAGCGGGCGCCGTTGTCGACGTCGACGACGGCGACCTGCTCGTGCTCGAGGATGTCGGCGGCCTCGAGCAGCTCGGGGTCGACCGTGATCGAGCCGACGTAGTGCAGGTCGGAGGCGGTCACGGTCGCGCGGTGGATCTTCGACTTCAGCATCGTGCGAAGCACGGTTCAGGGTCTCCCGTTGGTTTGCAGGATCGTGTTGTCGATCAGGCGGGCAGGGCCGACGCGCGCGGCCAGCGCCACGAGCACCTCCTGCTCGATCCGATCGACGGGGGCAAGCGTGTCGGCGGCGACGAGCGCGAGGTACTCGGGCTCGACGCCGTAGGGCTCCATCGCCGCGCGCGCGGCGGTCGCGACCGCGGCGGCGTCGCGCTCGCCGGCGGCGACGGCCTGCTCGGCGGCGTCGAGCGCGCGCCGCAGCGCGACGGCACGCTCGCGCTCGGCGGGGGCGAGGTAGGCGTTGCGGCTCGACATCGCGAGGCCGTCGGGCTCGCGCACGGTCGGGCAGACCTCGATCCGGGCCGGGATGTCGAGGTCCCGCACGACGCGGCGCACGACGAGCGCCTGCTGCGCGTCCTTCTGGCCGAAGAAGGCGACGTCCGGGCCGACCATGTTGAGCAGCTTCACGACGACGGTCGCGACGCCGTCGAAGTGGCCGGGTCGGTGCGCGCCTTCGAGCGGCTGCGCCAGCTCTCCGACAGCCACGGTCGTCTGGAAGCCATGCGGGTAGACCTCCTCGGCCGGCGGCGCGAACAGCACGTCCACGCCCGCCGCGGCGGCGATCTCGGCGTCGCGCGCCTCGTCGCGCGGGTACGCCGCGAGGTCCTCGCCCGCGCCGAACTGCGTCGGGTTGACGAACAGCGAGACGACCACGACGTCCGTCTCCGCGCGCGCCCGCTCCATCAGCGACACGTGGCCGGCGTGGAACGCGCCCATCGTCGGGACGAGGCCGATCGTGCGGCCCTCGGCGCGGGCCGCGCGCAGCTCGGCGCGCAGCTCCGCGACGGTGTGCAGCGTCCTCATGCGGGCGCTCCTGCCGCGAGCCGGCGCGTCGCCTCGACAAGCGCGTCGTAGAGCGGGAGCAGCTCCGGCGCGCGCTCGGCGAGCGCGTGGCGCTGGCGCATCACGGTCTCGTCGTCGCCGCGCGCGATCGGGCCGGTCAGCGCGCGCTCGGCGCCCATCGCGGCCCAGTTCTCGACGGTCGCGCGCACGAGCGGGACGAGCGCGGCGCGCTCGACGCCGGCGTCCGCGGCGAGCCGTTCGGCGGCCGCCTCCAGCGTGAGCAGGAAGTTCGAGGCGATCGAGGCGGCGGCGTGGTAGGCGGCGCGGTCCGCGTCGGCGACGTGGAAGGGCGTCAGGCCGAGGTGCAGCGCGAGCTGTCGCGCAACGGCGCGGGCGCGGGGGGTGGCGCCGGCGATCGCGGCGGAGGCGCCCGCCAGCGTGGACGGCCGGTCCTCGGGGACCGTCATCAGCGGGTGCAGCGAGAACGCCTCGTGCGGCGCGAGCGGGTCGAGCGTCGTGGCGCCGGAGCAGTGGCCGACGAGCGGGCCGTCGCCGTCCTGGCGCCGCTCGACCGCTGCCGCCGCGTTCGCGATCTCCGCGTCCGGCACGCACAGCAGCACGACGTCGGCGCCCTGACAGCCGGCGCCGCGGCCGAGCGGTCCCTCGACGGTCACGCCCGCTTCGCGCAGCCCGGCGGCGGTCGCGCGGCCGAGGCGGCCGTCGCCGACGATCGCGCAGCGCAGGCGCGTAAGGGTTGGGAGGGCGGCTTCCCGTTCCAGTTCCCACATGGGAGATACCGGTCGGTTCTGAGTGGAAGTGGTGTGATTCCTGCAGAGTCCGTCCCCGAAGCGGGTGACGGCTGGCACAAATGGTAGACGTCGAGGCGCCCGAATACCATCCGCAGGCCGTGACGACCGCCGCCGAACGCCGGGAGCAGCTCAAGCAGGTCTACCTCGAGGCGAGCGCGTGCACGAGATGCGCGCTCGCCGAGACGCGCACGACCGTCGTGTTCGGGGCCGGCAACGCGGACGCGGACCTGATGTTCGTCGGCGAGGCGCCCGGCGCGAACGAGGACAAGCAGGGCCTGCCGTTCGTCGGCCAGGCCGGCAGACTGCTCGACAAGCTGCTCGCCGAGATCGGGCTGGAGCGCAGCGACGTGTTCATCGCGAACGTGCTCAAGTGCCGCCCGCCCGGCAACCGCGACCCGCGCCCCCAGGAGATCGAGGCCTGCCGCGACTACCTGCACGCGCAGGTCGACCTGATCGAGCCGCGCGTGATCTGCACGCTCGGCAACTTCTCGACGAAGCTGCTGCGCGGCGACCCGACCGGCATCTCGCGCCTGCACGGCCAGCCCGAGGTGCACGTGCTCGGCCACCGCGCGGTGCGGCTCTACCCGCTCTACCACCCGGCCGCCGCGCTCTACACGCCCTCGATGCTGGAGACGCTGCGGACCGACTTCGCGCGCCTGCCGGAGCTGCTGGCGCAGGGGCCGCCGCCGCAGCCCGAGCGGCTGGAGGAGCCGGTGCCGGAGATCGAGCCGCTGCCCGAGCCGGAGGCGGAGGGCGCCGTGGAGGCGGCCGCGGAGGAGCCGGAGCTCAGCGCCGACCAGCTCGGGCTGTTCGACTGAACGCCAGCCCGAGGGCGACGACGGCCGCGAGCGCCTGCAGCGCCAGCACGACCGCCGCGAAGCCCGCCGGGCTGCTCGGCGCGACCGTCAGCAGCAGCACCGGCTCGGCGAGCGCGATCGCGCCGAGCGGCGCCAGGAAGGCGGTGTGGCGCAGCGCCAGCAGGTACTGGATCGCGAGGTAGGTCAGCGCCAGCAGCGCGAAGGCGACGCCGAGCGGCAGCAGCGCGTCGAGCGCCAGCAGGCGGTCCGCGCCGAACGCGGCCTGCAGCAGCTGTCTGCCGCCGAACGCGAAGATCGCCAGCACCGGCACGGCGCACGCGAGCACGATCGCGATCGCGTTGAGCAGCACCCTGCGCGTGTCCTCGCCGGCGGCGTGGCGCCGCGAGGTCTCCGGCACGAGGTAGAAGCCGGCGCCCATCGCGACCCACACGAGCACCTTCGCAGCGACCGCCGTGGCGCCGTAGGAGCTGGCGAGGTCGGTCGAGAAGCGGTGCTTGCCGGCGATGATGTCGACGTTCTGCAGCAGCGCGACGACGACCAAGCCGAGGATCGGGATCGTCGCGCCTGTCACGTGGTCGCGCAGCGGGCGGACTGCGACGTCGCCCGCAGGCGGTCCGCTCGCGGTCGCCGGAGGGCGAAACGCCGGTCCCGCAGGCGGTCCGCTCGCGGTCGCCGGAGGGCGAAACGCCAGTCCCGCAGGCGGTCCGCTCGCGGTCGCCGGAGGGCGAAACGCCGGTCCCGCCACGGCACGCCGCCGCAGCTCCACCCCGCAGTACGCCGCCATCGCCAGCAGCGACAGCGGCGTGCCGAGGTAGGCGCCCGTCACGCCGAGGCCCGCGGCCGCGAGTGCGGCGCCCAGCACGAGCCGCGCGCCCTGCTCGCCGACGAGGCTGACGCCGACCGCGCGGTAGTCGCCGGTCCCCTGCAGGCCGCCGCGCAGCAGCGACAGCAGCAGCCACAGCACGCCGGCGGGCAGCCCGATCGCGGCCGCCCACTGCTGGTCGACGCCGACCGCGGCGGCGATCGGCGCGCGCAGCAGCACCGAGACGACGGCGACGCCGGCGGTCACGAGCAGCAGCGTGCGCGTCCACGCGCGCAGCGTCGCCACCAGCGCCGGCCCTTCGCCGAGCTGGCCGAGCACCGCGTCGCGCGCGGTCGCGACCTGCAGCGCCTGCCCGACGACCGACAGGATCAAATAGAACGAGATCAGCGCCGCGAGCGACCCGTAGTCGTCGAGCAGGCGCGCGAAGACGACCGTCGAGCCGAGCGCGACGACGTTGTTGGCGATCATCGCGGCCGCCAGCCCGCCGGCCCGGCCGATGTCCGACCCGCGCAGCGCGGTGAGCCGTCCGCGCAGGGACACCTGCGCGCCGCCGCCCCCCTGCGATCCGGTCGCGTCGGTCATCGCCGCGCCTACGCTACCGTCCGCCGGACCATGCGCCAGCAGCCCTCGCCGCCGACCGGCGTCCACCGCACGAACGGCCCGGCGGAGACCGAGGCGCTCGCCGCGCGGCTGGCGGCGGCGCTCGAGCCCGGCGACGTGATCCTGATCGCCGGCGAGCTGGGGACGGGCAAGACGACGTTCGTGCGCGGCGCCTGCCGCGCGCTCGGCGTCGAAGGGCGCGTGACGAGCCCGACGTTCACGATCGGGCAGCGCTACGAGGGCCGCGTGCCAGTCTCGCACCTCGACCTCTACCGCCTCGCGGACCTCGGCGGCGAGGATCCGGCGCTGCTGGCCGACTACCTCACGCCCGAGCGGGTCGCGTTCGTCGAGTGGCCGGAGGTCGCGGAGGGCTTCGACGGGCTCGGGCGCGTCGCCGCGCGCGTGCGGCTCGCGCACCGCGGCGCGGACGCGCGCGAGCTGGCGATCGAGCTGGCCTGACGCGCGTGCGGCTGGCGGTCCGCGTCAGCCGCAGCGCGTGCGGCCGTGGTGCTTGCCGAACTCGACGCTGAAGGTCGCGCGCAGCGGCACGCGGCGGAAGCCGCCGACCGGCACGCCGCGCGCGATCCCGATCCCGACGTCGCGGAAGTGGGGGTTGAGGATGTTGTGGCGGTGCGGCGGGCTGTGCATCCACGCGCGCACGACCCACGCCGGCCGCGCGGCGCCGGCGACGCCCCAGGCGATGTTCTCGCCGACGAGCCAGGCGGCCGCGCGCGGCACGTAGCCGGAGGCGCGCGCCCGCCGGCCGGGGTCCCAGCCGTTCGGCGTGATGTGCGCGAAGTAGTGGCGGTTGACCATGTCGTGCGCGTGGCGCGAGGCGACGCGGTGCAGGCAGCGGTTGGTGCGCAGCGGCGCCAGGCCGTAGCGCGCCCGCGCGCGGTTCATCAGGCACAGCACGCGCCGCTGCGCGCGCAGCACGCTCCCGCGCGTCCGCAGCAGCCCGCCGGCGGGGCCGCAGCCGCGCGCGGCGTGCGCGTGCGGCCCGGCGTCGCGGGCACGCGCCGCACGGGCGCCGGGGCCGGCGGCGTCGACCGCCGGCGCGACCGCCGACAGGCAGGCAAGCGCCAGCAGGACGGCCGCGAGACTGCGTGCGACCGACCGAACGGGGGAGCTGGACGTCGTGCCGGGCAGAGGCTGGCTCGCCGTCATCGGGGCGGCACCCTATGCGATGGGTCGGCTGGCACGCTGAGCGCCGCACGGCCGTTTCTCCGCACTTTGCGGAAATCCGCCGGCGCGCCGGTGTCCTTGCTCCGACCGGCCGCGCGCCAGCTCGGGCGGCGCGCCTGCGGCGCGTCATGCAGCCGCCGGTTGCGAGACGATGCGGGGGATGCGACTGCTCGCGTTCGACACCGCGACGCCCGCGACGACCGTCGCGTTGGCGCTCGCAGATGAGAAGCTCCTCACGCGCCGCCACGAGCCGGGCCCCGGCGAGCGCCCCGGCCACGTCAGCGAGCTGCTGCCGCTGGCGCTGGAGCTGCTCGACGAGGCGGGAGTCGGCTTCGCCCAGCTCGACCGCCTCGCGGTGGGGATCGGACCGGGCACCTTCACCGGCCTGCGGATCGGCGTCGCGACCGCGCGGGCGCTCGCGCACGCGCACGGGCTACCGCTCGTCGGCGTCTCGACGCTGCGCGCGCTCGCGGCCGGCGCGGCCGGCCCGACGGCCGACGTCCCCGCCCACCTCGCCGTCCTCGACGCGCGCCGCGGCGAGGCGTTCGCCGCCGCCTGGGCCGGGGAGCAGGAGCTGCTCGCGCCCGCCGCGCTCGCGCCCGAGGCGCTCGCGGAGGCGGTCGCGGCGCTGCCGCCAGGCACCGTGGCGATCGGGGACGGGGCGGTAAGGTTCAGGGCCGTGTTGGAAACGGCCGGCGCCGTCGTTCCCGCGGACGACTCCGCGGCCCATCGCGTCGAGGCCGCGGTGCACGCGCGGCTCGCGGCGGGCATGGAGCCGACAGCCGCGGACGCGGTCCTCCCGGCCTACCTGCGCCTGCCGGACGCCGAGCTGGCGCTCCGCAGACGGCGCGCGACGGCATCGTGACCTCCCCGACGCTCGAGATCCGCCGTCTCACCTACTCGGACCTCCCGCAGGTCGTCGCGGTCGAGCGGCGCGCCTTCCCGACTCCCTGGTCGCTCGCGATGTTCGTGCTGGAGCTGTCGAAGCCGTCCGGCGTGTGCCTCGCGGCGGTCGCCGACGAAACGGTCGTCGGGCACCTGATCTGCTCGCGCTACGACACCGTCTGGCACCTGATGAACATCGCCGTCGACCCGGACCTGCGCCGCCGCGGGATCGCCTCCGCGCTGCTGCGCGCGCTGCTGGAGCGGATCGACGACGGCAGCGGCAGCGCGCAGCTGACGCTCGAGGTGCGGCCGACGAACGAGGCGGCGATCGCGCTGTACGAGCGCTTCGGCTTCCGCTCGGCCGGCACGCGCCCGCGCTACTACCAGGACAACGGCGAGGACGCGCTCATCATGTGGCGCACGCGCGCGACGCTGGCGGGCAGGCTCGACGACATCCCGAACGTGAGCGGGGCCGCGTGATCCTCGCGCTCGAGACGAGCTGCGACGACACCTGCGCGGCAGTCGTCACGCAGGACGGCGAGATCCGCTCGAACGTGATCTCCTCGCAGGGCGTGCACGACCGCTACGGCGGGGTCGTGCCGGAGGTCGCCTCGCGCCACCACCTCGAGCTGATCGGGCCGGTGGTCGACGACGCGCTCGCGCAGGCGGGCATCTCGCTTCCCGAGCTGGACGCGATCGCGGTCACGCAGGGCCCCGGCCTCGTCGGCGCGCTGCTCGTCGGCGTCAGCACCGCGAAGGCGCTGGCGGCGGCGCACCGGCTGCCGCTGATCCCGGTCGACCACCTGCACGGCCACGTCGCCGCGAGCTTCCTGAAGCCGAGCGAGTTCGAGCCGCCGTTCCTGATCCTGATCGCCTCCGGCGGCCACACGCTGCTCGCGCACGTGCGCGACCACGGGCCGGACTGGGAGGTCCTCGGCGCCACGCACGACGACGCGGCGGGCGAGGCGTTCGACAAGGGCGCGCGCATGCTCGGGCTCGGCTACCCCGGCGGGCCGGCCTTGCAGAGGCTCGCCGAGGACGGCGACCCGGAGGCGTTCGCCTTCCCCACGGCGCAGCAGGTCCCCGGGCTCGACTTCTCCTTCAGCGGGCTGAAGACCGCGCTGCTCTACAAGCTCAGAGAGCTGGGGGAGGAAGAGACCGAGCGCCGCCGCGCCGACCTCGCCGCCTCCTACCAGCGCGCGATCGTCGAGACGCTCGCGCGGCGCGTCGAGCGGGCGCTGGAAACCGATCCCGCCCTCCCGCAGCGGCTCGCGCTCGGCGGCGGCGTCGCGGCCAACGGGCCGCTGCGCGAGCGGATGCGCGGCCTCGGCGTCGCGATCGACATCCCGCCGATCCAGCTGTGCACCGACAACGCCGCGATGATCGCCTCCGCGGCGCGTCACCTGCCCGCGCTGCCGTTCCCGCAGTACGCCGCCCTCGACGCCTATGCGACCGGCGAGCGCGGACTCTGAGGCGCTGCCGCAGGTCGTCCTCTACGGCCGGCCCGGCTGTCATCTGTGCGACGACGCGCGCGTGCTGCTGGAGCGGGTGCGGGCCGAGCTGCCGTTCGCGCTGGTCGAGCACGACATCGAGGCCGACGACGCGCTCCTCAAGGCGTATCTGGAGCGCATTCCGGTGGTCGCGCTCGACGGCGAGGAGCTGTTCGACTTCTTCGTGGACGAGGCCGAGCTGCGACGCCGACTCGCATACACTGGGCGGCGATGAGCTCCATGATCGAGCACGACGCCGAGAGCGCGCTGGGGAAGGTCGGCGAACGCCTCTCGCTCGGCGTCGCGGCGCGCCTGTCGCGCTACCTGCAGGTGCTCACGCAGGCGAAGAAGATGGGCAAGGAGACGATCTCCTCGCAGGAGCTGTCGGACTACACGCACGTCAACTCGACGCAGATCCGCCGCGACCTGTCGGGCTTCGGCAAGTTCGGCAAGCGCGGCGTCGGCTACAACGTCGACTCGCTCGTCTCGCAGATCCGCAAGATCCTGCGCACGAGCGGCCAGCACAACATCGCGCTGTTCGGCGCCGGCCACCTCGGCCGCGCGATCGCCTCCTCCGACATCTTCGCCGACCACGGCTTCCGCGTCGTCGCGATCTTCGACAAGGACCCGGCGAAGATCGGCGAGGCGGTCGGCCCGCACACCGTGCGCGACACCGGCGCGTTGGCGCAGATCGTCGAGGAGGAGGACATCGTCGTCGGCGTGCTGGCCGTGCCGACGGCGGCCGCGCAGTCGCTCGCGGACGATCTCGTGGCCGCGGGGGTGAAGATCATCTTCAACTACTCCGAGGCGCTGCTGCAGGTGCCGCCCGAGGTCACGGTCCACACCTCGAGCCCGGCCGTCGATCTGCTCTACGCGCTGTACTTCTACCTCACCTAGAGATGGTCGATTCCACGATCTCGCGGCGCGAGGGTCACGCTGGGCGGCGCTGGGCGCCCGACGGCGTCTCGCCAATGCCACCAGCATTGGCTTCGACACCGCGCGTCGCCCAGCATCCACCCATCGCACCCCTCGCATCCACGAATCTCGTGGAACCAACCATCTAGTGAGCCTCGACTTCTCCACCGCGCACGAGTCCTTCGAGGACGCGACCGACGGCACGATCGGGCTCGAGGAGGAGTTCGCGATCCTCGACCCGGCGACGCTCGACATGGTCCCGCGCTTCGAGGAGCTGCGCGACGCGGCCGCCGCTGCCGACCCGCTGCTGGCGGGCTCCGTCGCCGGCGAGCTGATCTCCTCGGAGATCGAGATCCGCTCGGGTCGCGGCGAGGACTTCGCCGCCGCGCTCGTCGCCCAGCGCGACCACCGCCGCCGGCTGTTCGCGCTCGCCGCCGAGCGCGGCGTGGCGCTCGGCGCGACCGGCACGCATCCGTGGGCCGACTACCGCGAGCAGCGCAACATCGACACCGAGCACTACCGCCGCGTCGTCGAGGGCCTCCAGTACGTCGCGCGGCGCAACAACACCTTCTCGCTGCACGTCCACGTCGGCGTGCGCGGCGCCGACCGCGCCGTGCAGGTGTGCGACCGGCTGCGCCCGGTGCTGCCGCTGCTGCTGGCGATCTCGGCCAACTCGCCGTTCGTCGACGGGCTCGACTCCGGCCTGCACACGGCGCGCACGCAGACGTTCACGAAGTCGTTCCCGCGCTGCGGCGTGCCGGACGCGTTCGGCGACTGGCAGGGCTTCAAGACCTACCTCGACTTCCTCGTGCGGACGAACTCGATCGTCGAGTACACGCAGGTGTGGTGGTCGATCCGTCCGCACCTGGCGTTCGGCACCGTCGAGGTGCGCATCTGCGACGCCCAGAGCTCCGCCGCGGAGTCGGAGGCGCTCGCCGGCCTGATCGCCGGCGCGGTGCTGCAGGCCGCGCGCGACCTCGACGACGGCGTCCCGTTCGTCGACCCCGCCCCGCGGCTGGTGGAGGAGAACATGTGGCGCGCGATCCGGCACGGGCTCGACGGCAAGCTGATCGACCTCGAGCGCGCCGAGGAGCGGCCCGCGGCCGAGGCGGTCGAGCGGCTGCTCGCGTGGACCGCGCCGACGCGGGGAGAGCTGGGGATCGAGGCGGCGCTGCCGGAGCTCAACGGCGCGCAGCGTCAGCGTCGTCTGCTGGAGTCCGGTGCGTCGATCTCCGACGTGTACGCAGCGACGGTGCGGGAAACACGGGAGACCTACGCCCAGGAGGCGATCGTATGAGCGCACAGGACCCGACCGGCCGTCCGCCCGGTGGGCGCGAGCCCACCGAGGAGGAGATGCGCGCCGCGCTGGAGGAGGAGCTCAAGCGCGTGCGCGTCGAGCAGGTCGTGACCGAGGCGACCGTCTCGATCCTCAACGTCGCCGTGCTGCGCGCCGGCCTCGTGCCGGGCTCCGAGGGCGAGCGCGACCTCGACCAGACGCGCATGGGGATCGAGGCCGTGCGGGCGCTGCTGCCGCTCGTCGAGCAGGCGCTCGGCGCCGAGCAGGCGAGACCGATCCGCGACGCGCTCTCGCAGTTGCAGATGGCCTATGCCCAGGCCGTGCAGGCGAGCGGCGCCGACGCCGGCGGCGAGGCGCCGCCGGAGCAGCCGGCCGAGGGCCCCGGCCCCGCCCAGAGATCCGGCCGGCTCTGGGTGCCGGGTCAGTAGCTGTGACCGTTTGGGTCCCTCACAGGGACCCAGATGGACGCAGCTCCTCGTACTGCGCGATGCACGCGGCGACGTGCGCGCGCAGGGGCTCCGGGAAGGCCGACAGGTCGGGGATCTCCTCCATCGGCGGCTCGATCCCCTGCGAGTCCAGCACCCGCTGGTAGAACGGGTCCTCCGCGCCCGAGACGGCGCTGAGGCCGGTCGCCTCGCTCGACTCCCAGCGCAGCAGCTCCGGCGCGAACGACAGGCCGAGCGTCGCCAACAGCGGCGGCACGACCGCCTGCGGCGCGCGCCGCAGGTCGCCGGAGTCGACGACCACGTGCGGGATCCCACGCTCGCGGACGTGCGCGAGCTGCCACGCCAGGTCCTCCCAACCCGACTCGCGCAGCGGGAAGACCTCGGGGCGGCCCGCGCGCCGCAGCACGCGCATGCGCGAGGCGACCGTCAGGCGCGGGTCGCGGATCAGGAACACGAGCGGTCGCGTCGCCAGCTCCGCCAGCAGCGGGAACGCGTCGCCGACCTGGAACGTCATCTCCTTGACGACGAGCGCCCGGCCCGTGCCGCGCCCGCCGAGCCCGGAGACCGGCTCGGGCGCGTCGAGCAGCTCCGCCGCGCGCGCGACCTCCGCGCGCTCGTACCACGTCGGCTCGAACGGCTCGTGCGCGTACCAGCCGACGGCCGGGTGGTTCCAGAGGATCCGCGAGACCGCAGTCGAGGCCGTGCGCGGCGGGCCGATCAGCACGTACACCTCGCCGTGGCGCTCGCGCAGACGCCCGGCGAGCCCCGCGAGCGCGTCCGTCACGCCAGCGTCAGCCACCGGCCGGTTCCCTGCTCGCGCGCCGTGCGGTACACCGCCGCGGCGCACGCGACGTCCTCGATCGCCATTCCCATCGGGTTGAGCAGGATCCGCTCGAACGGCGTCTCGCGCCCCGGCTTGATCCCGCGCACGACGTCGCCCAGCTCCGCGTGCAGGTCCGACTGGCGCAGTCTGCCGGCCAGCACGAGCTGGTTGATCGTCTTTCTCTCGCGGTTGGCCTGCTCCCAGTCGTCGACGATCAGCTTGTCGACGCCGACGTACACGTCGGGCGTCACGTCCATGATCGAGATGTTCGAGACGAACGCGCCCGGCATCAGCCAGTCGAGCTCGATGTACGGTCTCGCCGTCACGGTGCACGGCACGACGACCTCGCCGCGCACGACCGCCTCCTCCGCCGTCTCGCAGACGATCGCCGAGAAGCCCTCGCGGCCCAATCCCTCCAGCTCCTCCGCGAGCGCTCTGGCCGTGCGGCGGTTGTAGTCGTACAGGTAGATCCGCGAGATCGCCGGGAACGACTCCAGCAGCCCCAGCGCGTGCAGCCGGCCGATGAAGCCGCAGCCGATCAGCGCGACTGCCTCGAAGCCCGGCCTCGCGAGGTACTCGCACGCCAGCACCGTCACGCCGGCAGTGCGCATGCCGCTGATCTCGCCGCCCTCCATGATCGCGACGGGGAAGTGCGTCTCCGGGTCGTTCAGCACGATCACGGCGCTCGCGCGCGGGATTCCGCGCGTCGTCGGGTTGTCGTGCTTGGAGCCGATCCACTTGATGCCGGCCATCGCGTGCTCGCCGCCGACGTAGCCGGGCATCGCGATGATGCGGTCGGCGATGTGGCCCCTTCTGCGCCAGCGCAGGTAGGGCTTGAGCGGCTGCGCCGTCTTGCCCTCGGCGTGCAGCGCGAGCGCGCCGCGCAGCGCCTCCACGTAGCCGCGGATCGAGGGTCCCATCGCGGCCCTCACGTCGCGGCGGGTGAGGTACAGGATGTCGCCGGCGCCCGGCTCGGCCGGGGCCGCGCCGCTCGGCTCGGCCGCCGGCTCGCTCTGCGTCGATGTCATGGCTTCCTCAGGGGATCGGTGTTAGCGCGGGCACGGGCGGCACGTCCGGGACCTCCGGCCGGTGCGCCTCGACCCACGCGTCGTCGTAGACGAGGTCCATGTAGCGCTCGCCGCGATCCGGCAGCACGGTCACCACGCGCGCGCTCGCCGGCAGCGACGCGACGACCTGCTGCACGGCCGCGATCGCCGCGCCGGACGAGCCGCCCGCGAGGATGCCCTCGCCGCGCAGCAGCTCGCGGCAGCCGCGCGCGGAGTCGAAGTCGTCGACGTAGATCACCTCGTCGATCTCGCTCTCGCACAGCAGCTCGGGCGTGCGGCTGGAGCCGATCCCCGGCAGGCTGCGTCTGCTCGGCGGACCGCCGAAGATCACCGAGCCCTGCGCGTCGACGGCGACGATGCGGATGCCGGGGTAGGCGTCGCGCAGGCGGCGCGCCGCGCCCATCAGCGTCGCGCTCGTGCTGACGGCGGCCACGAAGACGTCGACGGGCTCCTCCTCGCCGAGCGCCTCGACGATCTCGCTGCCGATCCCGTCGTAGTGGCACTGCGCGTTGAGCGCGTTCGCGTACTGGTCGAGCCAGTAGGCGCCGGGGATCTCCGCCAGCAGCTCGCGCACGCGCTCCAGGCGCGTGTGCAGGTAGCCGCCGAACGGGTCGGGCCGCTGCACCATCTCGACGCGCGCGCCGAGCTGCTCGAGGATGCGCAGGTTGAGCGGCGCGATTCTCGGGTCGACGACGCAGACGAAGTCGAGCTCGTAGATGCGCGCGGCCATCGCGAGCGCGATGCCGAAGTTGCCGGAGGACGACTCGACGATCGTCGCGCCGGGCGCGATCGTGCCGTCGCGCAGCCCGCGTTCGATGATGTAGCGCGCCGGGCGGTCCTTGACGGAGCCGCCCGGGTTGAGCAGCTCCAGCTTCGCGTACACCTGCGGGCCGTGGCTGAACAGCCGTCGCAGGCGCACCAGCGGCGTGCCGCCGATGCACTCGATGATCGACGCCGAGACCATCCCGTCTCGTCCCCCTTTGCCGTGCGAGCGCCCTTCCCCGTGGGCGTCGCGGTCCGGCACAGCTTACCGGCCGGCCACAACTTGACAAGCCGTGAATCGGCTGCCTATCGTTGGCCGCGCAGGCCGTATGCGCCCGTAGCTCAAACGGTCAAAGGAAACAATCGGGGGATCCGCACGCGCCGTCGCGCGTCAGACATCAAGCCGGGGGAGCTTCGTCTTTTCTCGGTGTCCGACCGCCGTTAGGCAACGCGATTGCGTGCGTCCCAGACCGCAAGTTTCCTGGAGAGTACTGGCCTTTCAAGCCAGAGATACGGGTTCGAGTCCCGTCGGGCGTACTTACAGCAGCGATCTTCGGATTCATGCGTAATTGGGGGAGCCGTGCCGCCGGCAGACGACCGTGAGTTGAACGACGCCGGCGGCTACGTCGCTGCGCTGCTGGACGAGCGCTGGCAGAGGGCCTGGGCCGACGCGCGCGTGTTCGCGACGCCCGGCGAGCAGGACACGGACGGCCCGGCGCGCTACGTCTTCCCGTCGTGCCCGTTCACGTCGGGCAACGCGCACCTCGGCCACGCGCGCATCTACTCGGTCTCGGACGCGTTCGCGCGCTTCCGCCGCGCTATGGGCGACCGCGTCCTCTTCACGACCGGCTTCGACTCGTTCGGGCTGCCGTCCGAGCTGGAGGCGATCCGCCGCGGCATCACGCCGGCCGAGTGGGTCGAGCAGTGCTGCGAGAACTTCCGCCGCGACTTCACCGGCCTCGGCGCCTCGTTCGACTGGGAGCGCTCGTTCGTCACATGCGAGCCGCAGCACTACCAATGGACGCAGCACCTCTTCCTGCTGCTCTACGAGCACGACCTGATCTACCGCCAGACCCGCCACGTCCACTGGTGCGACTCGTGCCAGACGGTGCTCGCGCAGACGCAGGCGGAGGGCGGCGTCTGCTGGCGCTGCGACAGCGAGGTCAGCTTCCGCCCGCTGGAGCAGTGGTTCTTCCGCGCCACCCGCTACGCGGCCGAGAACGACGACAACCTCGACACGCTGAAGGGCTGGGACGTCAACGCGCTCGGCGCGCAACGCTCGCTGCTCTCGCGCGTTGACGGCGTCGAGCTGGAGGCGGCGACGCCGACCGGCGCGCGGGCGGTCGTGTTCGCAGCCGAGCCCGACGCGCTCGCCCAGGCCGCGTTCGTCGCCGTCTCGCCCAACCACCCGCAGCTCGCCGCGTGGGTCGGCGAGCTGGAGGAGAGCGAGGCGCTGCGCGACATGAGATCGATGGGCTGGCGCAGCGGCGACCGCGCCAGCACCGTCGAGGTGATCGACACCGGCCTGACGGCGACGATCGCCGGGATCGACCGGCCGCTGCCCGTGGTCGTCTCGCCGATCGTCGACGCGCGCCACGGCGCGACCGCCGCGCTCGGCTTCCCCGGCGTCGACAGGACGGACGCGGAGGTGGGGGAGAAGGTCGGAGTCGCGCGCGCGGACGAGGCCGGAGCCGACGGCGTCGCGCTCGCCGTCGAGACCCGCCCCGCGCGGCGCTACGCGATCACCGACTTCTCCGTCGGTCGCCAGCGCAGCTGGGGCGCGCCGATCCCGATCGTCTACTGCGACGCGTGCGGGATCGTGCCGGTGCCGAAGGAGCAGCTCCCGGTCGTGCTGCCGACCGACCTGCGGATCGACGGCACCGGCAGGCCGCTCGCCGAGCGCGAGGACTTCGTCGGCACGAGCTGCCCGTCGTGCGGCGGCCCGGCGCGGCGCGAGACCGACACGCTCGACTGCCACGTCGACGCGTTCTGGACGTGGCTGTCGATCGCCGTCCCGTACGCGGACCGCGCCCACAGCATGTTCGACCACCCGCAGACGGCCAGATGGCTGCCCGTCACGAACGTGATCCGCGGCACCGACGGCGCCGGCTTCGTGTTCGACCAGCGCTCGTTCACGAAGATGCTGCGCGACGTCGGCCTGCTGACGCACATCGCGGACGGCGAGCCGTTCACGAACCAGCGCATGATCGGGCTCGTCCGCTTCGACGGCAAGAAGATGAGCAAGCACCTGCGCAACACCGTCGAGCTGAGGGCGATGCTCGAGCAGGTCGGCGCCGACGTGTTGCGCGTGGCGATGATGTACGCCGCCGCGCCGAAGAACGACTTCCACTGGACCGACGAGCCGATCAGGTTCTGCGCCGAGTGGCTCGAGGGGCTGTGGGCGTGGGCGGCGCCGCGGGCGCGCCGCTGGGAGGCGCTCGACCCCGAGCTGCGCGAGCGGATCGACGGCTCCACGAGACTGCGGCGCAAGCTCGTGACGTGGTGCGACATGGCGCAGCGCAACGTGACGCGGGCGCTCGACGCGATAGAGATGAAGCACGCCGTCGAGGGCGTGATCGCGCTGTCGGAGAAGCTGCGCGAGTTCGAGCGCAGAGCCGAACTGGCGTTTCGCCCTCCGGCGGTCGCAAGCGACCCGCCTGCGGTGAGCGCGTTTCGCCCTCCGGCGGTCGCAAGCGACCCGCCTGCGGGCGACGTCACACTTGACCCGCTCGACGAGGCCGCCCTGCTGATCGCGCTGCGCCAGCTCGTGCGGCTGCTCGCGCCGATGGCGCCGCACCTCGCCGAGGAGCTGTGGTGGCGCTGCGGCGAGCAGCGGATGCTGGCGACGCTGCCGTGGCCGGAGCCGGTGCCGCGCACGACCGCGCCGCAGCGGCGGCGGGGCGACGGCGTCGACGCGCCCGTGGGCGCTTAGCACACACGCCGACACGCTGACTTCTCGCCGCCGCCGGCCGCGATAGACTCGCGCGGTTCTTATGGGGCCCTGGGTCGCGGCGGCTGCCGGGACGAGGGCCCCGAAGCATGCCGGGGCGTGGAGAGCGCGCCGGCGTGTTCAACGGAAACCCCCCGGAGGATCCAGTCTTGTCCAGCTTCCTGAGTGACCACGGCGTCGTCGTCGCGCTCGTCTGCGCGGCTTGCGCGCTGGTCTATGGCGCGCTGACGGTCCGTTCGCTGCTGGCGCTCTCGCCCGGCAACGAGAAGATGGTCTCGATCTCCTCGGCGGTGCAGGAGGGCGCGCGCGCGTACCTCAACCGCCAGTACTCGACGATCGCGCTCGTCGGCGTCGTGCTGTTCGTCGCGCTCATCTTCGTCCAGGACATCTACGTCGCGATCGGCTTCGCGATCGGCGGCCTGTCGTCCGCGGCGGCGGGCTACATCGGCATGAACGTGTCGGTGCGCTCGAACTCGCGCGTGGCGGAGGCGGCGCGCGACGGCGTGCCGAAGGCGCTCAGCGTCGCCTTCCGCGGCGGCGCCGTCACGGGCATGCTCGTCGTCGGCCTCGCGCTGATCGGCGTCGCGGCCTACTACGGGATCCTCACGGCGTGGGTCGACAAGACCCCGAAGGAGGCGGTCGACGCGCTGATCGGCCTCGGCTTCGGCGGCTCGCTGATCTCCGTCTTCGCGCGACTCGGCGGCGGCATCTTCACGAAGGGCGCCGACGTCGGCGCCGACCTCGTCGGCAAGATCGAGGCCGGCATCCCCGAGGACGACCCGCGCAACCCGGCCGTGATCGCCGACAACGTCGGCGACAACGTCGGCGACTGCGCCGGCATGGCGGCCGACCTGTTCGAGACGTACGCGGTGACCGCGGTCGCCGTGATGCTGCTCGGCGTGCTGACCTTCTCGGTCGCTGACGCCGGCAACGTCGCGCTCTACCCGCTCGTGCTGGGCGGCGTCTCGATCATCGCCTCGATCATCGGCACGTTCTTCGTGCGCTCCGCCGCCGGCAACGTCGAGCGGGCGCTCTACCAGGGGCTGTTCGTCTCCGGCGTCCTCGCCGCGGCGGCGTTCTACCCGATCACGCACTGGCTGATGGACGGCGTCCGCTTCAAGGGCGTGATCGCCCCCAGCTCGACGCCCGGCGTGGGCGACTTCTACGTCTGCTCGCTGATCGGCCTCGGCGTCACGGCGCTGCTGTTCGTGATCACCGACTACTACACCTCGACGCGCTTCAGCCCGGTCAAGAAGACCGCGAAGGCGTCCGAGACGGGCCACGCGACGAACATCATCCAGGGCCTCGCGCAGGGCTTCCAGGCAACCGCCGCGCCGGCGCTCGTGATCGCGCTGGGCATCCTGTGGGCCAACCATCTGGCCGGCATCTACGGCATCGGCATCGCCGTGATGGCGCAGCTCTCGCTGACCGGCCTGATCGTCGCGCTCGACGCGTTCGGCCCGATCACCGACAACGCCGGCGGCATCGCCGAGATGGCGGAGCTGCCGGAGGACGTCCGCAACGTGACCGACCCGCTCGACGCGGTCGGCAACACGACGAAGGCCGTCACGAAGGGCTACGCGATCGGCTCGGCCGCGCTCGCCGCGCTCGTGCTGTTCAACGCGTTCGAGCGCGAGCTCAACGCGAAGCTGCTCAGCAAGGGCAAGGACCCGGTCGTCTTCATCCTCGGCAACCCGTCGGTGCTGATCGGCCTGCTGATCGGCGGCCTGATGGTCTACCTGTTCGCCGCGCTGTCGATGGAGGCGGTCGGCCGCGCCGGCGGCGCGGTCGTCGAGGAGGTGCGCCGCCAGTTCCGCGAGAAGCCGGGGATCATGGAGGGCACCGACCAGCCGGAGTACGGCACGTGCGTCGACATCGTCACGCGCGCGGCGCAGCGCGAGATGATCATCCCGTCGCTGATCCCGATCGTCGTCACGCTCGTCGTCGGGCTGATCTCGAAGCAGGCGCTCGGCGGCCTGCTGATGGGCGTGATCGTCGTCGGCCTGTTCGTCGCGATCTCGATGACCTCGGGCGGCGGCGCGTGGGACAACGCGAAGAAGCTGATCGAGGACGGCGCGTTCGGCGGCAAGGGCTCCGTCGCGCACCAGGCCTCGGTCACCGGCGACACGGTCGGCGACCCCTACAAGGACACCGCCGGCCCGGCGATCAACCCGATGATCAAGGTCGCGAACATCGTCGCGCTGCTGATCATCCCGCTGATCACGTGAGCGTTGGCCGCATCTGAGCTGCACGTCGACGGGCGGTCCTGCGGGGCCGCCCGTCGTGCGTTCCGGGGCGTTCCAACCTGCTCCTAACACACGGGCAACGGCGCGTCACGCGATGCGGGCGACGATCGGGCCATGAACCCGATTCCGCTCGCCGATCCGGAGCAGGCCCTCGCCACGGAGCCGCGTGCGGCGGCGCGACTGCCCGGCCTCTCGATCGTCCTGCCGTGCCATGACGAGCAGGACAACGTCGCCGACGCGATCCGCTACGCGTCAGCCGCGGCGGAGGCGGTCGCGCTCGAGTGGGAGGTGATCGTCGTCGACGACGGCTCGACCGACGCGACCGCCGAGCGGGCGACCGCGTTCGTCGACGCGGACGAGCGCGTGCGGCTCGTCGTGCACGCCGTCAACCGCGGCTACGGCGGCGCGCTGCGCTCCGGCATCGCGGCGGCGCGCATGCCGTGGGTCTTCCTGACCGACGCCGACCTGCAGTTCGACCTGCGCGAGCTGGAGCGCTTCGTGCCGCTCGCCGCGCGCGCCGACGTCGTCGTCGGCCGCCGCGCGCAGCGGCAGGACCCGCTCGTGCGGCGCCTCAACGCCGGCGCCTGGAACTGGCTCGTGCGCAGGCTGTTCGCGATGCCGGTCCGCGACGTCGACTGCGCCTTCAAGCTGATCCGCGCCGAGCTGCTGGACGGGCTCGCGCTCAGATCGCACGGCGCGATGATCAGCACCGAGCTGGTCGTCAAGCTGGCCGCGCGCGGCGCGCGGCTGGAGGAGCGTGACGTGTGCCACCGGCCGCGCGTGGCCGGCAAGCAGAGCGGCGCCGACCCGCGTGTCGTGGTGCGCGCCTTCCGGGAGCTGGCCTGGCTGCGCGGCGAGCTGCGCGGCCGTCCCTCGACCGCTCCCTGAGATGGCCGCCGCGGGGGTCATGACCGCGGCCCGCGTGCGGACCGACGGGCTCACCGCGCGCCTCCCGTTCGCGGTCCCCCTCGCGGCGGTCGTCGCGCTCGCCGCCGCGCTGCGCGTGTGGTCGTTTGGCGCGATCGCCGGCAACCCGTTCTACGACGCAGCGGTACGCAGCATGTCGCAGTCGTGGCACAACCTGTTCGTCGGCGCGTTCGACCCGAGCGCGCTCACCGCGGTCGACAAGGCGCCGCTCGACCTGTGGCTGCAGGTCGCCAGCGTCAAACTGCTCGGCTTCTCCTCGGTCGCGCTGCGGCTGCCGGAGCTGCTCGCGGGGATCGCCGCGGTGGCGCTCGTCGGCGACCTCGGCCGGCGCCTGTTCGGCGCGCCCGCCGGCCTCGCGGCGGCGCTCGCGCTCGCGCTGCTGCCCGCGTCCGTGCTGACGGGCCGCAGCGACACGATGGACGCGATGCTGATGGCGCTCGTCGTGCTCGCCGCCTGGTGCGTCGTGCGCGCGGCACAGCGCCCGGCGGCGCGCGTGCGCTGGACGCTCGCCGCGGGCGCGGCGCTCGGGCTGGCGTTCAACGTGAAGCTGGCGGAGGCGCTGCTGCCGCTGCCGGCGCTGGTGTTGCTCGCGTGGCTCGCGCTCGGCGGCGGGGTTGGCGCGCGGCTGCGCGCGCTCGCGGCTGGCGGGGCGGCGTTCGCCGCCGTCGCGCTCGCGTGGCTCGTCGCGCTCTCGCTCGCCGCCGGACCGAAGCCGTTCCCGATCGGCTCGACGGACGGGAGCGCCTGGAACGTCGTGTTCGTGTTCGACGGGCTGCAACGCGTCGGGCTCGCCGGCACGACCGCGTCGCGGCCCGGCGGGGGGCCGCTGACGCTGTTCGAGAGCGGCGCCGGCGCGCTCGGGACGCTCGTCGGCACGGCGCTTGCGGCTGCGCTGGCGGTCGGGCTGGCGGGACTCGTCGTGACGCTCGTGGCGGCCGTCCGGGCGCGCCGTGCCGGGCGTCTGCGCGCGGTGGCGGAGGAGGACGCGGACGCCGCCGGGCGGCGGAAGCTCGCGCGCGCCGGGACGGCGTTCGTCGCCGTCTGGCTGCTGCTCGGGATCGCGGTCTTCGGGCGCATGGTCGTCGTCTACGCCCGCTACCTCGACGCGCTGGCGCCGGCGCTCGCGCTCGCGCTCGGCGCGGGCGTGGCGGCGCTCGCGGCCGCCGCCGCGCGGCGGCGCACGGCGGCCGCGGCGCTGGCGCTCGCGGTCGCGGCGACGGCGGCGCTCGCGCTGGCGATTGCGCCGCCGCGTCCTGCGATCACGGCGATCGCCTTCGTCGCGGCGCTGCTGCTCCTGCTCGCCGTGCTCGTGCGCCCGCGCGGGCGCGCCTGGTCGCACGCGTTGCTCGCGCTCGCGCTCGTGGGGCTGCTGGCCGCCCCGGGCGCGACCGCGGTCCGCCTCGCCGGCACGCATCAGTCCGACGGCGGCGAGCCCGGCGCGATGCCGACGCGCCAGCTTGCGAGCCTCAGCGGGTACCTCACCGCCCACCGCCACGGCGCGCGCTACGAGCTGGCGACGATGGCCGCCGCCAGCGCCGGCGCCGTGATCGCGCGCGACGGGCAGCCGGTGCTGGCGCTCACGAGCGCCTACGGCCGGCCGCTGGTGACGCCGCACCAGCTCGCAGCCGCCGTGCGCGCGGGGCAGGTCCGCTTCCTGCTGGCCGGCGGCGCGCACTGCGTGGCCGGCCAGCCGCGCGACCGCACGGGCTGCGCGCCGGTCGTCGAGTGGGCGCGCGCCCACTCGCGCGACGTGAGCCGCGCCGCGGGCGTGCGCCCGCGGCTGCTGCTGCGTCTGCACGCCTGACGCGGCCGGTGGGCTAGCGTTTCCCGCCAGCATGTGCGCCGTGGAGAAGCTCTCGCTGCTGGTCGTCGACGACGAGTCGAGCCTGCGCGAGCAGATCAGCCGGGCGTTCACGAGCGAGGGCCATAGGGTGTTGGCGGTCGCCGACGGGCGCAGCGCGATCGACCGCGCCAGCACCGAGCCGTTCGACTGCGTGCTGCTCGACGTCGCGCTCGGCGCCGGGCCGGACGGGATCGAGGTCTGCCGCGAGCTGCGCGCGCGCCGCAACGTCGTCCCGATCATCATGCTGACGGCCCGTTCGAGCGAGGCCGACGCGGTCCTCGGGCTGGAGGCGGGCGCCGACGACTACGTCGTCAAGCCGTTCGGGCTGGCGGAGCTCCGCAGCCGCATCCGCGCCGTGCGGCGGCGCGCCGGGTCGCGCGCGCTCGGCGACGAGGTGCTGCAGGTCGGCCCGCTCGTGCTCGACCGCACGCGCCGCGAGCTGCGCGTGCGCGGCGAGCCGGTCGAGCTGACCTTCTCCGAGTTCGAGCTGCTCGCGGCGCTGATGGAGCAGCCGGGCCGCGTCTTCAGCCGCGAGGAGCTGTTCGTGGCGATCTGGGGCGACAGCGCCTTCCGCGACCCGCGCGGCATCGACGTGCACGTGCGCCACCTGCGCGAGAAGCTCGAGCAGCGCCCGGCCGAGCCGGCGCTGCTGCTGACCGTGCGGGGGAGCGGGTACCGGCTGCACGCCGCGTAGATGCCCCGCCCGGCGCTCACCGGCCTGCGCGCCCGCCTGCTGCTGGGGCTGCTGCTGACGTGGGCGGTCACGCTCGCAGTCGTCGCGCTCGCGCTGCTGCAGCCGCTCGAGCGGCGCCTGCGCGACGACGCGCTCGCGACGCTCACGCGCGACGCGCGCGCGGCGCGGGTCGCGGTGCGCGGGCTCGACGCGAGCGCGCTGCACCCCGGCGACGCGCAGGCGCGGCGCGTGACGCGCGCGCTCGGCCGCCGGGCGAACGCGCAGGCGGTGCTCGTGAGCCGCGACGGCCGGCGGATCGCGTCGACCGACCCGGACGCGGAGGTCGCGCTCGGCATCGCCGTGCGCGCGCTGCGCGAGGGGCGCACGCTCGGGCACATCTCCGACGGCGGCGCGATCCCCGTCGCGCACGTCGCGGTGCCCGCCGGCACGGAGGGCGGGCCGGTCGCGCTGATCTTCTACACGCGGCTCGACAGCGTCGCCTCGGCGGTGCGCGTCGTGCGGCGCGCGGTGATCGTCGCGGCGCTGATCGGGCTCGTCACCGCGCTGCTGGTCGGCACGCTGCTGACGCGCCCGCTCGTGCGGCGGCTGCGCGGACTGCGGGCGATGGCGCTGAGAGTCGCGCGGCTGGGCCCGCACGTCGAGGTCGCGCCCGATCCGCGGCGCGACGAGGTCGGCGACCTGACGCGCGCGTTCGCGACGATGCAGGACCGGCTGCGCGAGCAGGAGCAGGCGCGCCGCGCGTTCGTCTCGACCGCCTCGCACGAGCTGCGCACGCCGGTCACCTCGCTGCGGCTGATGCTCGAGCTGCTGCGTGAGGAGATCGGGCGCGAGCCGCCGCCGTCCGCCGACCAGGTGCGCGCGCAGCTGCTCGACGCGGCCGACCAGGCCGAGCGGCTGGGCCGCCTGACCGACGAGCTGCTCGACCTCAGCCGCCTCGACGCGGGCGTGCCGCTCGCGCGCGAGCTGGTTGACGTGCGCGCCGTCAGCCGCGTCGTCGCGCACGAGCTGGACGCGCGGGCGCGCGAGGCCGGCCGCACGCTGCTGGCCGACGAGGCGCAGGCGTCCGTGTGGGCGGTCGCAGACCCCGGCGCGATCGCGCAGATCGTGCGGATCCTGCTCGACAACGCGCTGCGCTTCGCGCCGCGCGGGACGCCGGTGCGCGTCGAGGTCGCCGACGACGGCCGCGGCGCGTGCCTCGTGCGCGTGCGCGACGAGGGGCCCGGCGTGCCGCCTGGCGAGCGCGAGGCGATCTTCGAGCGCTTCCACCGCGGCGCCGAGACGAGCGGCACGACCGGCTTCGGGCTCGGGCTGGCGATCGGGCGGGAGCTGGCGCGGCGCATGGGCGGCGAGCTGACGCTCTCCGGCGACGGCGCGCCGGGGGCGTGCTTCGAGCTGCGGCTCGTCGCGGGACCGGGCGGCGGGGACGACGCGCCGGCCCGTCCGCGCGGGTCGTGACGCCGACCTGCGCCGACGGCTGGCGCGTGCGCGCGCACCCGCCCCGTTAATGTGCCGGCGCTTGGTCGCCCGTCGCCCGCCGTCCGTCAAGCTGGTGCCGCTGCTGCTCGCGCTCGCGGGCGCGGCCGGCCTCGGCGCGACCGGCGGCGCCAGCCCCGGCCCCGGCACCGCGCCGCGCAGCTCGCCGGCGTGCGCGAGCGGCGCGACCGCGAGAGCCGGCGACGTGGACCTCGCGATCGTCTCCCACGGCGTGCGCCGCACCGCCCGCGTGCACGTCCCGCCGGGCGTCGGCAGCGGACCCGCGGCGCTGCTGCTGGCGTTCCACGGGACCGGCGGGAACGGACGCTTCATGGAGCGCTACTCGGGCCTCGCCGCGCAGCTCGACCGCGGGCCGGCGGCGATCGGCGTGTTCCCCGACGCGGACGGGCCGCGCTGGAACGTCGAGGAGCGCCGCGCCGACCCCGACGACATCGACTTCGTCGGCAACCTGCTCGACGCGCTCGGTGAGCGCTGGTGCCTCGACCTCGGCCGCGTGACGGCGGCCGGCGTCTCGAACGGCGGCAGCATGGCGGCGCTGCTCGCCTGCGCGATGCCGCGCCGGCTCGCCGGCGTCGCGATCGTCGCGGGCGGCTTCGCGACGCTGCCGCCGTGCCGCTCGCGCCACCCCGTGTCGGTGCTCGAGATTCACGGCCGCGACGACCCCGTCGTCCCGTACCGCGGCCTCGCCGGCGGGCGCGGCGCCGTCGTGCCGTGGCTCGCGAGCTGGATCGCGCGCGACCGCTGCCGGCGCGTCCATCCGCGCAGCCGCGCGATCGCGCGCGGGGCGGTCCGCTACGACTGGGGCGCATGCGCCGGCGGGACGTCCGTCGTGCATATCGCGATCGCCGGCGGCCGCCACCAGTGGCCGGGCGCGACGCCGTCCGACCCGGGCCCCGCCGCGACGATCTCGGCGGCCGCGCAGGTGTGGGCGTTCCTCGCGCCGCGCCGGCTCGCGTAGCGTCCCGCGCGACCCGCGGCGTGCGTCACCATGGGGCGCATGCGCACGCGCTCGTGGGTGGTGACCGTCGCCGCCGGGCTGGTGCTGGCGGACGCGTCGATCGTGACGCTCGCGCTGCCCGAGCTGCTGCGGGCGCTGCACACGACGGTCGAGGGCGTCGCGGCGGTGATCGCCGTCTACACGGGCGCGCTGGCGCTCGCGCTGCTGCCGGCCGAGCGGCTCGTGCGGCGCGCCGGGGCGGCGCCGGTCGCCGCGGGCGGCTTCGCGCTGCTCGCGCTCGCCTCGGTCGTCTGCGCGGCGGCCGGCACGCTGCCGCTGCTGCTGACGGCGCGCGCCGTGCAGGCCGCCGCCGGCGCGGGCGCGCTCGTCGCGACGTTCGCGCTGATCGGCGGCGGCATGCCGTCCGGCCGGCGCCACTGGCTGGGCGCCGCCGTGCTGGCGAGCGCGGTCGGCCCGGCGCTCGGGGGTGCGCTGACGCAGGCGTTCGACTGGCGCGCGATCTTCGTCGCGCAGGTGCCGGTCGCGCTCGCCGGCGCCGTTGCAGCTTGGCCCCGGCCGCTCGGCGGGCGGGTCCTGACCGCTCCGGGTGCGCGCCCACCGGCCTTCCGGCCGGCGGACGTGCATCCTCACGGCCACCCGCCCGATCGGCCGCTCCGTCCTTCGCCGGCTGCCGACGCGCTCGCGCTCGCACTCGTCTCCGGCGCGCTCACCGCCGTCCTCTTCGGCCTCGTGCTGCTGCTGATCGCCGGCTGGGCGGTCGAGCCGCTGGTGGCCGCCGCGACCGTGACGGTGCTGCCGCTCGCGGCGCTGGCGGGGGCGCGGGTGCAGGCGCCGCCGCGGCCGCGCGCGCTGGCCGGCTGCCTGCTCGTCGGCGGCGGGGTGCTGGCGCTGGCGTGGCTGCCGACGGCCTCCGTCGCGTGGACGCTGCCGCCGCAGGCGCTCGCCGGCGTGGGGATGGGGCTGGCGCTGCCCGCGTTCGCGGGGGAGCTGCTGCCGGAGCGCACGACCGGCGAGGCGGCGCGGCTGCTGACGATCCGCCACGCCGGCATCGCGCTCGTGCTGGTCGCGCTCGCGCCGCTGATCGCGCACCGCCTCGGCGTCGTCACCGAGCATGCGCAGGAGCAGGGCGTCGCGCTCGTGCTCGACGCCAGGCTGCCGCCGCAGGACAAGCTCACGCTCGCGCCCGCGCTGCTCGGCGGCGTCGAGGCGGAGCGCCCGCGCGCCGGGCTGCGGCAGGCGCTCGCCGGCCACGGGCAGGGCTACGCGGGCGCGCAGCGCACCGTTTACGACCGGCTCGCGCACCGCGCCGACGACGTGATCGTGAGCGCCGTCGGCGACGCCTTCCGCATCGCGTTCGCGATCGCGGGCGCGCTGGCGCTCGTGGCGGGCGCGGCGCTCGCGCTCGGCGGACGCGCCGCCGTGCCGCGCGCCGGCCCGGCCACGGCCCTGCTGGCGCTCGCGCTGGCGCTGACGGTCGCCTTGCCCGTCGCCTACGCCGCCGCCCACGCGGCCGACGAGCCGCGGCCCGTCGTGCTGCACGACCCCTGCAAGCCGCGCAGGCTGCCGGGCACCGGCGGGATCGCCGGCTTCCTGCAGGACC
The DNA here is from genome assembly GCA_018268595.1 of Actinomycetota bacterium. Taxonomy (GTDB): domain Bacteria; phylum Actinomycetota; class Thermoleophilia; order Solirubrobacterales; family Solirubrobacteraceae; genus Conexibacter. The sequence continues at coordinate 134,986 of JAFDWH010000021.1, forward strand.
GCGCGCTCGAAGCGCTCGACCGCGCCGCCTGCCACTACGGCAGCACCCGCGAGGAGCTCGTGCTGGCGCTGGCGAGCGACAGAGCGGCCAAGCGCTACGAGCGACGCCACGGCGTCGACCCGCGCTCCGTCTCCAGCGTGCTCGAGAACCTGCTCAGCCCGTGACGACGGGAGCGCTGCCCGGCCGCGGCGCCATCTAGCATCCCGTCTCGAACGCCACGATGGCTCAGCGACGCCTCCACGGCCTCGAGCGGGTGCTCGGGGTCAACGCTCTCTTCTCGACCGCCTACGGCAACGTGGGCAGCTCGATCTACTACGCGCTCGGCCTGGTCGCGAGCTTCGCGCTCGGGCTGACGCCGGTCGTCTTCGTCATCGCCGGCTTCATCTTCTACCTGACCGCCGCCACCTACTCGGAGGCGACGGCGATGTACCCGGAGGCGGGCGGCTCCTCCAGCTTCGCGCGCCACGCCTTCAACGAGTTCTGGTCCTTCTTCGCCGCCTGGGGCCAGATGCTCAACTACGTCATCACGATCTCGATCTCGGCCTTCTTCGTGCCGCACTACCTCGGCTCGCTGTTCTGGGAGCCACTGCGGCACGGCCCGGGCGACGTGATCGCCGGCATCGTCGTCGTCGCCGTGCTGGCGGTGATCAACGTGTTCGGCGTCAAGGAGGCGGCGCGGCTCAACATCTTCCTCGCCGTCACCGACTTCGCCACGCAGCTGCTGCTGGTGGTCCTCGGCCTCGGGCTGGTGTTCTCGCCGCAGACGCTGGTCGACAACGTGCACCTGGGGCTCGCGCCGACGTGGAAGGACTTCGCGATCGCGATCCCGGTCGCGATGATCGCCTACACCGGCATCGAGACGATCTCGAACATGGCCGAGGAGGCCAGAGACGAGGCGACGACGATCCCGCGGGCGATCAACCGCGTCGTGATCGCCGTCTTCGCGATCTACGCGCTGCTGCCGGCCGTCGCGCTGAGCGCGCTTCCCGTCACGCAGAACGCGGACGGCACGTACCAGACGCTGCTCGGCGTGGGGGAGGACCAGGGCGGCTTTGCCGGCGACCCGGTGCTGGGGATCGTCAAGCACCTGCATCTCGGCCCGCTGCAAGGCGTCGGCGAGCTGTACGTCGGTCTGCTGGCGGCGACGATCCTGTTCATCGCGACGAACGCCGGCATCATCGGCGTCTCGCGGCTCGTCTACTCGATGGGGATCCACCGCCAGGTGCCCGACCGGCTGCGCCAGCTGCACCCGCGCTTCCGCACGCCGTGGATCGGGATCCTCGTCTTCTCGGCGCTGGCGTGCGTCGCGATGATCCCCGGCAAGGCCGACTTCCTCGGCAACATGTACGCGTTCGGCGCGATGCTGTCGTTCACGATCGCGCACGTCGCGGTCGTGCGGCTGCGCGTCACCAGACCGGACTTCGAGCGCCCGTACACGGGGCCCGGAACGCTGCGCTGGCGTGGCCATGCGCTGCCGCTGTTCGCGCTCGTCGGCGGGCTCGGGACCGGCCTCGCGTGGGTCACCGTCACCGCCCTGCACGTCGACGTCGCGCTCGCCGGCATCGGCTGGCTCGCGTTCGGCGTCGCGCTCTACGCCGTCTACCGCCGCCGTCAGGGGCTCGACCTCGCCACGACGACGCGCGTGGCGGTGCCGAAGCCGGTCGTCGACCACGAGGCGGAGTACGAGTCGGTGCTGGTCGTGTTCGAGGAGCGCGAGTTCGAGCCCGACATCCTCGCGACCGCGATCCGCATGGCGGCGCGGCGCAGCCGCGGCATCCACGTGCTGGTGACGATCGTCGTGCCGGCGACGAGCCCGATCAACGCCGCGCTGCCGGAGCAGGAGCTGGCGGCGCAGGAGGTGATCGAGCAGGCGAAGGTGCAGGGCGGTCGTCGCGTGACCGGCCACTGGCAGAAGGTGCGCGCCGGCCAGGCCGGTCGCGCGATCGTCGACGAGGCGCGCGAGATCGGCGCGCGCGCGATCGTGATGCCGCTGCCCGAGCGCTCCGGCGGCGGCTCGGTCTTCGGCCGCACGCTCGAGACGGTGCTGGCCGAGCGCCCGTGCCGCGTGATCATCGAGTCGGCGCGCGGCAGGCGCGCCGCGCCGGTCGAGCCGGCGGCGGTCGCGTAGATGCCCGACCCGGGCCAGCTGCACCGCGGCACGACGCGCCTGCTGTCGCTCGCGATGATCGCGATCGGCGTCGCGCTCGTCGTGCGCACGCTCGCGGCCGGCGGCGGGGGCGCGGCGATCGGCGTCGTCCTCGGCGTCCTGTTCGTCGCGGCCGGCGGCGCGCGCCTCTACCTGCAGTCGCGCCAGCGGAGAGGCCTGTGAGCCCCCGCACGCTCAGCGCCCGCGCGCTGTTCGGGCTCGTCTACACGATGTCCGTCAGCTCGGTCTACTTCGCGCTCGGCGTGGTCGCGCAGCGCGCGCTGGGGCTGACGCCGCTCGTCTTCCTGATCGCGGGCGTGTTCTTCGCGCTCGCCTCGATGACGTACGTCGAGGGAGCCGCGCTGCACCGCGAGCGCGGCGGGTCGAGCGTCTTCGCCCGCTACGCCTTCAACGAGCTGGTCAGCTTCGTCGCCGGCTGGGCGATCCTGCTCGACTACGCGATCCTGCTCGCCGTCACCGCCTTCACGGCGACGAACTACCTCGCCGAGTTCTGGAAGCCGGTCGGCGACGGCCCGCTGGAGCTGGTCGTGGCGGTCGGCGTGATCGCGGGCGTCGCGCTGATGAACGTGGTCGGCGTGAGCGCGCGCCAACTGCGGCGCGGGCTGATCGTGGCGCTCGCCGACATCGCCGTGCAGTTGCTCGTGATCGTGCTGGGGCTGACGCTGCTGCTGCACCCGGGCGCGATCGTCGACACGATCCACCTCGGCAGCTCGCCGACGTGGGACGACACGATCTACGCGCTCACGATCGCGACGATCGCCTTCACCGGCCTGGAGGCGGCCGCCAGCCTCGCCGGCGAGACGGAGACGTCGCGCAGCGGCCTGCACCGCCTCGTCGGGCCGGGCGTCGGCACGATCCTGCTCGTCTACGTCGGCATCGCGGTCGTCGGCGTCAGCGCGCTGCCGGTCGGCGGCGGGCCGGGCGCGTTCACGACGCGCGACGTCGAGGCGCCGCTGCTGTCGGTCGCCGACGCGTTCACGCAGCGCTGGCTCGCGGACGGGCTGCGCACGGCGGTCGCCGTGACCGCCGTGATCGGCCTGCTGGCGGCGGCGAACTCGTCGATGCTGGGGATCTCCCGGCTCGCCTACGGGCTCGCGACGAACCGCCAGATCCCCAGCGCGCTCGGGCGCCTGCACCCGCGACGCGGCACGCCGTACGTGCTGATCGCGCTCGCCGCGCTCGTCGCCGCGGCGCTCACGATCCCCGCCGACATCGACTTCCTCGTCGGGATCTACGCGTTCGGGGCGATGCTCGCGTTCACGATCGCGCACTGCTCGATCATCCGGCTGCGCTTCCGCGAGCCCGACCGCGACCGCCCCTACGCGGTGCCCTTCTCGATCCGCGTGCGCGGCGGCTCGCTGCCGCTGCCGGCGGTGGTCGGCGCGCTGCTGTCCGGCGCCGGCTGGGTGACCGTCCTCGTGCTGCACACGGGCGCGCGCTACGTCGGGCTCGGCTGGCTGCTCGGCGGGCTCGCGCTGTACGTCGCCTACCGGCGGATCGACGGCAACCCGCTGCTCAAGCGCGTCACCGTGCCCGAGCGCGCGCTGCGCGGCGAGCCGCCGCGCGCCGAGTTCGGCTCGCTGCTGGTGCCGATCTTCGGCAAGCCGCTCGACGACGACATCGTGCAGACGGCCGGCCGGCTGGCCGGCGACGTGCGCGACGAGCTCGACGAGGAGGGCGCGACGATCGAGGCGATCTGGGTCTTCGAGGTGCCGATGTCGCTGCCGATCGACGCGCGTCTGCCGGAGACGCAGCTCAGACGCGCGCAGGAGGCGCTGCGGCGCGCCAAGGCGGTCGGCGAGGAGTACGAAGGCGTGCACGTGCAGACCGCGATGGTGCGCGCGCGCCGCGCCGGCGAGGCGATCGTGCGCGAGGCGCGACGGCGCGGCGTCGAGGCGATCGTGCTGGCCGCCGAGGAGCCCTCGCGCGTGCGCAGCGGGGCGCTGTTCGGCGGGTCCGGCGGCCCGCTCGAGAACTACGTCGGCGACGTCACCAAGTACGTGCTGCGCAAGGCCGACTGCCGCGTGATCCTGACCGCTCCGGCCGCGGAGCCGCGCGCCGGGGCCCCGCGGTAACCTCCCGCGCATGTTCATCCTGGTCGTAGGGGCCGGCCGCGTCGGCTCCGCCGTCGCCAAGCGGGCGCTGGAAGCGGGTCACGAGGTGTCGGTCCTGGACGAGGACCCGCTCTCGCACGAGCAGCTCGACAAGGACCTGCCCGAGAGCTGGGAGGACGCCGGCGGCCGCTTCACCGTCGGCACCGCGCTCGAGGTCGACGCGCTGCTGGAGGCCGGGATCGAGCAGGCCGACGTCTTCATCGCCTCCACCAACGGCGACAACACGAACCTCGTGATCGCGCAGATCGCGCAGCGCCGCTTCGACGTCCCGCGCGTCGTCGTGCGCGTGCTCGACCCGGCGCGCGCCGCCTGGTACGCCGAGCAGGGCCTGCACACGATCTGCCCGACGCAGCACGCGATCGACCTGGTCGAGAGAGCCGCGCTCGACCCCGCCGCATGAGAGGACCCGCTCCGTGTACGTGATCGTCGTCGGCGCCGGCAAGGTCGGCTGGAACCTCGCGCGCGAGCTGCTCGGCAAGGGGCACGAGGTGACGCTGATCGAGTCCGAGCGCCGCCGCTACCTGATCGTCGAGCAGGAGCTGGAGCATGCTGTCCAGTACGGCGACGCGACCGAGCTGTGGGTGCTGGAGCGCGCCGGCATCCAGCGCGCCGACCTCGTGATCGCCGTCACCGGCGACGACGAGGACAACATGCTGATCTGCCAGGTCGCGAAGGAGAAGTACCTGTGCCAGCGGATCGTGGCGCGCGTCAACAACCCGCGCAACCTGCAGCACTTCAAGCTGCTGGGGATCCGCCCGGCCGTCTCCGCGACGGACCTGATCCTGCGCCTGATCGAGCATGAGGTGCCGCAGTACGGGCTCGTGCAGCTGCTCGCGCTCGAGGGCGAGCGGCTCGAGATCATCGAGCTGGAGGTCGTCGACGGCGCGCCTGCGGCCGGCTGCCGCGTCGAGGACATCGAGCTGCCCGACGGCAGCCTGATCATCTCGGTGCTGCGCGGCGGCAAGGGCTTCGTGCCGAAGTCCGACACGGTGATCGAGGCGGGCGACGAGGTGCTGCTGATCCTCGACCCGGGCCTCGAGTCGGCGATCACGCCGCAGTTCACGCGTAACGGCGCCGGGCCCGGGTAAGGTCCCGGCGCGTCGCGACGCGAACCGGACATGGCAGACACTCACGTCAAGCATCTCCTGATCGGCGGCGGCCTCGCGAGCGCCAACTGCGCGCGCTGGCTGCGCGAGTCCGGCGGCGAGGGGGAGATCCTGCTGGTCGGCCGCGAGCCCGACCCGCCGTACAACCGCCCGCCCTGCTCGAAGGGCTACCTGCAGGGCAAGGAGTCGCGCGAGGACGCCTACTTCCGCCCGGACGACTGGTGGGCCGAGCAGCGCATCGACCTGCGCACGAGAACGAGCGTGATGAAGCTCGACACGGCCGCGCGCGAGGCGACGCTGTCCTCGAAGGAGGTCGTCTCGTACGAGTCCGCGCTCGTGGCGACCGGCGCGAACGTGCGGCGGCTGAACGTCGAGGGCGCCGAGCTGGAGGGGATCCACTACCTGCGTGCGCTCGGCAACGCCGACCACATCCGCACCGACGCGGACGGCAAGAAGGTCGTGCTGATCGGCGGCTCCTACATCGGCTGCGAGGTCGCGGCGTCGCTCGTCGCGGGCGACCACGCGAGCTGCGAGATCGTGATGCAGGAGGCGGTGACGCTCTCGCGCGGCTTCGGCGAGGCGGCCGGCCGCTTCTTCCAGGGACGGCTGGAGGAGCACGGGATCGTCGTGCACGGCGAGGACGGGCTGGCGCGCTTCGAGGGCGCCGACGGGCGCGTCACGCACGTCGTCACGGAGCGCGGCAAGCGCCTCGAAGCCGATTGCGTCGTGATCGGCGCGGGCGTGATGCCGGACGTGATGCTGGCCCGCTCGGCCGGCCTCGCTTTGGACGAGGAGCGCGGCGGCCTGCTGTGCGACGCGCAGCTGCGCACGAGCGCCCCGGGCGTGTGGGCGGCCGGCGACGTCTGCTCCTACGACTCGCGCCCGAACGGCCGGCGCATCCGCGTCGAGCACTGGGACGTCGCCTTCAACCACGGCAAGACCGTCGCGCTGAACATGCTCGGCCAGGAGGTCGCGCACGACGTCGTGCCCTACTTCTTCTCCGACCTCGCCGACTGGGCGTCGCTGGAGTACGTCGGCCCGGCGGCCGGGTGGGAGCGCGAGGTCGTGCGCGGGTCGCTCGAGGACGGCGCTTTCAGCGTCTGGTACCTGAGCGGCGGGCGCGTCGAGGGCGCGCTGTCGGTCGGGCGCTCCGAGGACCTCGAGCATGCGCGCCGGCTGATCGCCGCGCGCGAGCCGCTGGGCGACGACGCGGTCGCGGCGCTCGGCGCGCTCGACGCCGACCTCGCGGCGCTCTGACCGCGATGGCGCCGCCGGCCGAGGAGGCGCGCGAGCTGATCGCGCAGCTCGCCGTGACGCTGCGGCGCTTCGTGCACGCCGCCGGCGCGCTGGAGGCGACGCTGCTGCTCGACCAGGGCGCGGAGCTGCCGGCGCTCGTCGTCGAGTGCCCGGCGGTCGGGCCGGTGCTGCTGGCCGAAGGGGAGGAGGTCGTCCAGCTCGACGCCGACCGCCTCGCCGCCGAGCCGCTGCCGCTGCCGGAGGTGAAGGCGCTGCCGCCGTTCGAGGTCGACGCCGAGCGGGCGCAGATCACGTCGCTGATCGGCGGGGTCGAGCACCACGCGCGCGCCGTCCGCGCGCTCGCCGAGCTGTTCCCCGGCCGCAGCGTGCTGAGCGTCCAGTTCCCGACGACGGACGTCGAGACGCCGCTGACGATCGCCGCGCGGGCGGGGGAGCCGGTCGTCCTCGCGCTCGGCGAGGAGACGTTCGAGCTGCCGCTCTAGAAGGTGACGCTGCCGTCCGGGTGGAGCGTCCAGTGGGGGTTGTGCGCGACCTCCCACGGATGGCCGTCCGGGTCGAGGAAGACGCCCGAGTAGCCGCCCCAGAACGTCTCGGCGCCGTGGCGCGGGATCGTCGCGCCGGCCGCCTCCGCCTGCGCGATCACGGCATCGACCTCCGCCGGCGAGCCGACGTTGTGCGCGAGCGTGACGCCGCCCCAGCCGCCGGGGTCGTGCGCGATCCCGCTGTCGGCGGCGAGCTTCTCGCGCGACCACAGCGCGACGATCATCCCGCCGGCCTGAAAGAACATCACGTCGTCGTCGGGCGAGGTCCCCTGCCAGCCGAGCGCCTCGTAGAAGACGCGGGCGCGGGCGAGGTCGGCGACGCCGAGCGTCACGAGGCTGAGGCGCTGCTCCATTGCAAGGATGCTGCCACGGCTCGCGGCGGCGATGCGCATTTCGCGCTCCGATCACCGCAAGCGGCGATCTGCGCGCGACGGGACAGCGAGCGAGCCTCTATCCTGATCGGCCGATCCGTTGCGGGATCGTCTAACGGCAAGACGCTCGGCTCTGGACCGAGAAATTGGGGTTCGAATCCCTGTCCCGCAGTCGCAGTCCCCCTCTGTCGCGCACTTGACGTTCCGTGCGTCGCCGCGCGAGCAGACGCGGCGGGCGCGCGGCTCGAAGCTGGACGCATCGAACAGGCGGGCACCGGGCCCGCCTCCGAGACCGGAGGGTCCTCATGCGTTCCAGCCTCACCGTCCGCCGTCCGTCCGCCGCCCTCGTCGTCGCGATCGTCGCGCTGTTCGCCGCGCTCGGCGGGACCGGCTATGCAGCCGCGACGCTCAGCGGCAGAGCGATCCAGAAGCGCAGCATCCCGGCGAACCGGATCGTCCCCAACGCGCTCACCGGCAAGCAGATCGACGAGTCCAAGCTCGGCCCGGTGCCGGTCGCGCAGCAGGCGCTGAGCGCGCAGACGGCCGCCAGCGCGACCGACGCCGATCACGCGACGAGCGCCGACAGCGCGACGACCGCGCAGGACGCGCAGAAGCTGCAGGGCCGCGAGCCGGGCGCCTTCATGGCCGGCAGCGTGCGCGTCGTCTCCAACCAGGTCACGGTCCCCACGACCGGCAGCAACGCGGTCACCGCCTCCTGCGGGGCGAGCGAGAAGGGCATCGGCGGCGGGGCGGGCTGGATCATCCCCGGCACCGAGGTCCCGACGGAGCTCGACGCGCAGTTGAACGCCTCGCTGCCGGTCCCGACGACGGGCGGCACCGACAACATGACCGGCTGGCGCGCCGTCGGCGTCAACAGAACCGGCGCCGACCGCATCTTGCGGGCCTACGTGGTGTGCGTCGCAAGAACGGCGTAGCAGCGTCCGCTGTCAGCCGGCGACCCATACGGTCACCGGCTCGCTGCGCCCCTTCAGCTCGACGGGACCATGGCGCCGCAGCCCCTCGGCTGCGGCGCCGAGCCGCGCGCGCGTGGAGTCGGCGACGAACAGGCGGCCGTCGGCCTCGCGCGCCAGCGCCTGCAGCCGCGCCGCCACGTTCGTCGCGTCGCCGACGGCCGCGTACTCCAGCCGCCGCTCGCCGCCGACGAAGCCCGACATCACGTGGCCGCTGTTGAGGCCGATGCCGGCGTCGAGCGGGGCGTCGGCGAGGCGCTCCTCCAGCAGCCAGGCGTTGAAGCGGGGGAGCGCGGCGTCGAGGACCTCGCGCGCGGCGGCGAGCGCGCGCTCCGCGTGGTCGGGCTGCGGGAGCGGCGCGCCGAAGACGGCCAGCACGCCGTCGCCCTGGTAGGAGACGACGGTGCCGCCGTGCGCGAAGACGGCGCCGGAGACCGCGTCGAGGTAGCGGTTCAGCACGGCGATCACCTGCTCGGCGTCGAGCCGCTCGGCGAGCGTCGTGAAGCCGCGCAGGTCGCAGAAGAGGACGGTCGCCTCCAGCCGGCGGCTCTCCAGGCGCGGCGCGGCGTCGCCGTCCGGCAGCAGCTCGGCGGCGACGTCCGGCGGCACGAAGCGCTCGAACGTCGTGCGCAGCCGCCGGCGCGCCCGCACCTCGAACGCGTATGTGAGCGCGACGGCGCTGGCGGTGCCGAGCGCGAGCGCGAGCAGGGGCGCGGCGACGGGGACGATCGCGCCGGCGTCGAACGCGAGCTGGGCGCCGCCGAGCAGCGCGAGCGCGCCGAGCAGGCCGGCGCCGAGCGCCTGCGCGAGCGCACGGCTCGGCGTGCCGGCGAGCGTCGCCAGCGGCGCGAGCAGCCCGGCGGCCAGCACGAGCAGGACGGCCACGGCGGCGGGCGCGTCGGCGAGCGGGTAGCCGTCGAGGACGGTCTGGACGGCGTTCGCGTGGATCTCGGCGCCGGACATCAGGCCGCCGCCGGCGGGGGTCGGCCAGCTGTCCTTGAGCGTCGGAGCGGTCGCGCCGACGACCACGATCCGGCCGCGCACCGCCGCGCGCTCGAAGCGGCCGTGGAGCACGTCGAGGAACGGCAGCTCGCGGATCGTGCCGGGCGGTCCGGCGAAGTCGAGCGGGTGCGTGCCGGCGTCCGGGTCGCCGTGCGCGGCGAGCACCGACAGCGCGGGGAGGCCCTGCACGCGCGCGTCGAGCCGCCGCCACACGCCGTCGTCGTCGACCGGCAGGAGCGTCGAGCCGATGCGCGTGCCCTGGCGCCGCAGCCGCGCGACGCCGAGGACCGCCGGCGTCCCGTCCCTGAACTGCTCGGCGGTGCCCAGCACGACGCGCGGGTCGTCGAGCGCGCGCAGCAGCGCCTCGTCGCCGGCACGGTCGCGCGGGGTCGAGAACTGCACGTCGTACGCGATCGCGCGGGCGCCTGCGGCCAGCAGTTGCGTGATCACGCGGGCGTGCAGAGCGCGCGAGAAGGGGAAGCGCGCCGCCGCGTCCTCGTCGATCCCGACCACGACCACGTCGGGCGCCGGGTGCGCGCCGCGCACGTGGTAGCGCGCGTCGAGCAGGCTGCGCTCGGCGCCGGCGAGCGTGCCGGTCGCCGCGAGCAGCCCCGCGAGCCCCGCCGCCAGCAGGCCGACGACGAGCGTCCGCACGAGGCGGGCTGGGGGACGCCGCGGCATGCGCGGCAGTGTCGCGCATTCGACGCGCGCTGCGTCGACTCTGCGACAGTCCCGTGGCGCGCGACGCGCGAGAGTCCCACCCGATGCCCCGTCCTCATCGCACCCTCGTCCTCCGCCTGCTGGCGACGCTCGCGCTGCTCGCGCTCGCCGGTGCCGGCACGACCGGCGTCGTGCGCGGCGCCGCCGGCGAGCGGATCGACACGGTCGCCGGCAGCGCGAGCGGCGGCTTCGGCGGCGACGGCGGTGCGGCGACGAGCGCCCTGCTGAGCGGCCCGTCCGGCGTGGTGGCGCTCGACCCGGCGGCGGGCGGCGCCGGCTACCTGATCGCCGACACCGCGAACCACCGCATCCGCCGCGTCGCCGCGGACGGGACGATCGCGACCGTCGCGGGCGCCGGCCCGGCGAACGGCGCGCCCGGCGCGTTCGGCGGCGACGGCCAGCCGCCGACCGGCCCGGCCGCGCGCCTGAACCAGCCGCGCGGCGTCGCGCCGCTCGCGGGCGGCGGCTTCCTGATCGCCGACACCGGCAACAACCGCATCCGCGCGGTCATCAACAACACGCTCACGACCGTCGCCGGCGACGGTCAGGCGGCCTTCGGCGGCGACGGCGACGGCGCCCAGATCGCGCAGCTCGACCAGCCGGCCGGCGTCGCCGCCCTGCCCGACGGCGGCTACCTGATCGCGGACACCGGCAACAACCGCGTGCGTCGCGTGTCGCCCAGCGGGATCATCACGACCGTCGCCGGCACGGGCGCGGCTGCCTTCTCCGGCGACGGCGGTCCGGCCACGTCCGCCGCGCTCAACGCGCCGTCCGCCGTCGCGCCGCTGACGGGCGGCGGCTTCCTGATCGCCGACAGCGGCAACGACCGCATCCGCCGCGTGGACGTCGACGGCACGATCCGCACCGTCGCGGGCGTGGGGAAGCCCGGCTTCGGCGGCGACGGCGGCCCCGCCGGCCGAGCGCTGCTGAACGCGCCCGCGGGCGTCGCCGCGCTCGCCGACGGCTCGATCGCGATCGCCGACACGGGCAACGGGCGCGTGCGCCTCGTCGGCCTGGACGGCACGATCCGCACGCTCGCCGGCACCGGCGTCACAGGCTTCTCGGGCGACGGCGGCGACCCCGAGCTGGCGCAGCTCGCGCAGCCCCGCGGCGTCGCGCCCGACGGTGCGCGCCTGCTGATCGCCGACACCGCCAATCACCGCGTCCGCGCCGTCTCGCAGCGTCCCGCCGGTCCCGACGACTCGCTCAACCCGACGCCGCCGCTCGGCGTCTCGCCGCCCGTGCTGGGCAGAAGCGTCGTCGCCAAGCCGCGCGCGGGGCGGGTGCTCGTGCGGCTGCCGGGCACGCGCAGCTTCGTGCGGCTGGAGACGATCGCGAACCTGCCGATGGGCAGCGAGCTGGACGCGAGCGACGGCAGCGTCGCCGTCTTCTACGCGACCAGCCCGAGCGGCAAGCGCGCGAAGGGGATCGCGACCGGCGGGCGCTTCCTCGTCGCGCAGCCGCCGGAGTACGACCACGGCCAGCGGCCGGGCGAGATGACGCTCTCCGGTCCGTTGTTCGGCTGCGGCGCCTCGCAGCGCCGGCAGGTCCGCGACGGCGCGCGCGACTCGCGCGCCGCGGCGGCCGGTCCGACCGCGCAGACCGCCGCGCACGCGCGCCACGGCCGCAGACTCAAGGTGCGGGCGCGCGGGCGGATCCGCACGCGCGGGCGTTACGGCGCCGCGACCGTGCGCGGCACGCGCTGGACGATCGTCGACCGCTGCCCGTCGCACCCGCGCCCCGGGACGCTCGTCGTCGTCTCGAAGGGCCTCGTCGCCGTGCGCTCGTTCGCGCTGCAGCGGACGGTGCTGGTGCCGGCGGGGAAGCGCTTCCTCGCGCCGGCGAGACGGCCGTAGCGCGCCGCGCGCCGGCCGGTCGAGCGCGCCGTCCTAGCCGAACGCGCCGCGCGCCCGCTGCGCGAGCGCGTCGGGGTCGAGCAGCGTCGTGCGCCCGCGCGACAGCTCGAGCGCGCCGCGCGCCTGCTCGTCGCGCAGCACTCTGTTGACGGTCGCGCGCGAGGTCCCGGCGAGCGAGGCCAGCTCCTCCTGCGTGAGCGGCACGACCGCGCCCGCCTCGGCCTCGCCGTAGGCGGAGACGACGTCGAGCAGTCGCCGCCGCACGCGCGTGTCGGCGGGGATGTGCAGCGCCTCGACGAGCTGCTCCGACAGCTCGCGCACGCGCTGCGCCAGCACGCCGACGAGCAGCGCGTCGGTCTGGGGACGCCGCCGGCGCAGGCGGTCGAAGTCGAGCTGATGGATCGACAGCGTCTCGCCGTCCTCCAGCGCCGCCACCGTCGCCGAGCGCGGCGCCTGCGGCGTCAGCAGCGCCAGCTCGCCGAACGCGCCGCCCGGCCCGACGACGTTCAGCGTCGCCGTCGCGCCGAACTCGGTCGTGATCCGCACCGCGAAGCGCCCGGCGCGCACGAGGTGGAGCGTGTCGGCCGGGTCGCCGGCATGGAAGACGACCTCGCCCGCCGCGAAGCGCCGCCGCCGCGCCCGCTCCGTCAGCTCCGCCACGTCCTGCTCCTCGAGGCCGGCCAGCAATGCGAACTCCTCGCGCATGGGCGGGGACGCTACACACCCGGGAGGACCGCGATTTGTGGTCGGTGGGGCCGACCGCAAATCGCGCTCCTCACGCCACCGCCTGCTCCGCCCAGTCGCGGTGCAGGCGCGCGTAGGCGCCTCGGGCCTCGAGCAGCTCGTCGTGCGTGCCCTGCTCGACGATGCGCCCGCCGTCGAGCACGACGATCAGGCCGGCGTGGCGGATCGTGGAGAGCCGGTGCGCGATCACGATCGCGGTGCGGCCGGCGAGCAGCCGTCGCAGGCCGTGCTCGATGCGCGCCTCGGTCTGGACGTCGACGTTCGAGGTCGCCTCGTCGAGCACGAGGATGCGCGGGTCGGCGATCAGCGCGCGCGCGAACGCGACGAGCTGGCGCTGCCCGGCCGAGAGCTGCACGCCGCGCTCGCCGACCTCCGTGTCGTAGCCGAGCGGCAGCGCCTCGACGAACGCGTCGGCGCCGACCGCCGCCGCGGCCGCCGCGACCTGCGCGCGACTCGCGCCCGGCCGCCCGAAGGCGATGTTCTCGGCGATCGTCCCGCTGAACAGGAAGCCCTCCTGCGGCACGATCCCCATCCGCTCGCGCAGCGACCGCGCCGCGACGTCGCGCAGGTCGTGCCCGTCCACGCGCACGACGCCCATTGTCGGGTCGTAGAAGCGTGCGACGAGCTTCGCGAGCGTCGACTTGCCGGCGCCGGTCTCGCCGACCAGCGCGACCGTCATGCCCGGCGGGACGTGCAGCGAGACGTCTCTCAGCGCCCAGGGACCGGCGTCGTCCTCGCCGTAGCGGAACGACACGTCCTCGAACGCCAGCTCGCCGCGCAGCTCGTCCAGCACGACCGCGCCGGGGCGGTCGACCAGCTCCGGCTCCTCGTCGAGCAGCTCGAAGATCTTGTCGAGCGCCGCCATGCCGGACTGGTAGGTCGTGTAGAGCTGCGAGAGCTGCTGGATCGGGTCGAAGAACTGGTTCAGCGCGGCGATGAAGCCGAACACGATCCCCGCCTGCGTCTGGCCGTGGATCACCTCGAAGCCGCCGACGACGAGGAGCCCCACGGTCACGAGCGAGGACAGCAGCTCGACGCCGGGGAAGTACGCGGCGTTGAGGTAGACGGTCGTCATGTTCGCGTCGCGGTTGGCCTGGTTGAGGTCCGCGAAGCGGCTGATGTGGCGCTGCTCCTGGCCGAACGAGCGCACCACCCGGATCCCCGACAGCGTCTCCTGCAGGTAGCCGGTGATCGCGCCGATGCGCTCGCGCGTGCGGCGGAACGCGTCGGCGGAGGCGATCCGGAAGGCGAGCGCGGCGGCGGCCATCACCGGGATTGCGAGCAGCGTGTAGAGCGCCAGCTCGGCGTCGAGCCGGAACAGGATCACGACGACGCCGACGAGCGTCAGCGTCGACTGCAGCAACGTGACGATCCCGTCGGAGACGAGCGAGTCGAGCGCCTCGACGTCGTTCGTGATGCGGCTGATCACGACGCCCGCGCGCACACGCGAGTAGAAGCCGAGCGAGAGCGACTGCAGGTGGCGGAACAGCTGCACGCGCAGGTCCTGCAGCGCGCGCTGCCCGACCCAGCCGGTCAGGTACGTCTGCGCGGAGGAGGCCGCCCACGCGACGATCGCCGCAGCGACGAACACCAGCACGATCCGCGTCAGCGCGCCGGCGTCGTGCTGCTGGATCCCCTGGTCGATCGCCTTCGTCGCCAGCGGGATCGGCGCGAGCGCGGCGCCGGTCGCGACGATCAGCGTCGCGAACATCAGTGCGACGCGCCCGCGATAGGGGCGCAGCAGCTCGATCAGCCCGCGCAGCTTGCGCCCGCGCCCGCCCGTCTGGCGCAGGCGGCGGCGCAGCTCGGCGAGGCGGTCCTGCTCGCGGCCGGCGGTCGTGCGGTCGCCGAGCGCGCCGGAGCCGAGCGCGGAGACGCCCTCGTCGGGGCGGCGCGCGGCGGGCATGGGGCGACCGTCCGCGGTGGCCAGCGCCGGCCGGCGGCGCGCGGGGACAGCGGGAGCGGGCACGGCCTCGACCGGCTTGCGCGTCAGGAACACCTGGTCCGGCAGGCCCTTCTCGACGATCTCGCGGTAGAGCCCGTCCTGCGCGAGCAGCTCGTCGTGCGTGCCCTGCGCGACGACCCGGCCGCCCTCCAGCACGACGATCTCGTCGGCCAGCGCGATCGTCGAGAGGCGGTGCGCGATCACGAACGTCGTGCGGCCCGCCATCACCTCCGCCAACGCCTGCTTGATCTCCTGCTCGGTCGAGGCGTCGACGGAGGAGGTCGCGTCGTCCAGCACGAGGATGCGCGGGTTCGCCAGCAGCGCCCGCGCGATCGCGATCCGCTGGCGCTGCCCGCCCGACAGCGTCAGCCCGCGCTCCCCGATCAGCGTCTCGTAGCCGTCCGGCAGCTCGCGCACGAAGCCGTCGGCGTGGGCGCGGCGCGCCGCCTCCTCGACCTCCTCGCGCGTCGCGTCGGGCCGTGCGTAGGCGATGTTGTCGTGGACGCTCGCGGAGAACAGGAACGGGTCGTCGGACACGATCGCGACCGCGCGCCGCAGCGCGTCCGGGTCGACCGAGCGCACGTCGGCGCCGTCGATCAGCACGGCGCCGTCGGTCACGTCGTAGAGGCGCGGCAGCAGCGAGACGAGCGAGGTCTTGCCCGAGCCGGTGCCGCCGACGAGCGCGACCGTCGTGCCCGCCGCGACCGTCAGGTCGACGTCCTGCAGCGCCGGGCGCACCTGGCCGTCGAACGTCAGCGACACGTCGCGCAGCTCCACGCGCCCGCGGCCGTCCGGCAGCGGCGTTGCGCCCGGCGGCGCGACGATCCCCGGCTCGCGGTCGAGCAGCTGGAAGATGCGCGCGCCGGAGGCGGTCGCGCGCTGCGCGGCGCCGAGCATGTAGCCGAGCGTGCGCATCGGCCCGGTCAGCATCAGCACGTACCCGTAGAACGTGATGAAGACGGCGAGGTCGATCGAGCCGTCGATCGCGGCGTTGCCGCCGACGAGCAGGATGGCGGCGAGGCCGAGGTAGGGGAGGAAGCCGATCAGCGGCGCGTAGCGGGCTTGCAGCCGCGTCGTGTACATCGCCTGGTCGAAGACGCGGCCGGTCTGGTGGCGGAAGCGCTCGAGCTGCAGCTCCTCGCGCGCGAACGCCTTCACGACGCGCACGCCGGAGACGTTCTCCTCCGCGACCGCGGTCAGCTCGGCGATGCGCTGCTGCACCTCCTGCATCGCGGGGCGCGAGCGGCGGCCGTAGCGGAACGCGACCAGCACGACGAAGGGGACTGGCGTCAGCGCGATCAGCGCCAGGACCGGCTGGATGATGAACATCGCGACCGCCGCCAGCGCGAGCGTGAAGAACGACTGGCCGATGAAGATCAGCCCGTAGCCGAGGAAGAAGCGCACCGCCTGCAGGTCGACCGTCACGCGCGACATCAGCTGGCCCGTCTGCTGGCGGTCGAAGAAGCCCAGCTCGAGCGACTGCAGGTGTGCGTAGAGGCGCGCGCGCAGGTCGTACTCGACCGCGAGCGAGACGCGCCCGGCGACGAGCCGGCGCCCGACCGACAGCCCGAGCCGCGCGACGCCGGCGGCCGCGACGAGCGCGGCGAACAGCAGCAGCCGCGAGCGCTCGCCGTGCGTGATCGCGCCGATCGCCTGGCCGGTCAGCCACGGGATCGTGACGCCGGCGCCCATCGCGGCGGCAGCGAACAGGAAGGAGACGATCACGCCCCGGCGATAGGGGCGCAGGAAGCCGAGGAGGCGCGTGAACGTCCGCATGCTTCAAAAAGTATAGTGGCGGGGTCATGGCCGACTCGCCGCCGCCGCCCGCGCCACCGCCCGCCGGCCTCTGCAACGCCTGCGTCCACCAGCAGCTCGTGCCGAACCGCCGCGGCTCGGTCTTCTCGCTCTGCAGACGCGCGAAGAGCGACCCCTCGTTCCCCCGCTACCCGCGCATCCCGGTCATCGAGTGCCGCGGGTTCGAGGCGCGCGGGGCACGGCAGGCTCAGTAGGTCAGCCGGACCGAGCCGTCGAGCCAAGCCCGTACGAGTGCCCGGTCGTCCGGGCCGAACACGTCCACCGCGAGGTCTCCGCTCTGGTCAGGCCGCGACCAGGCGATCTGCTCGACGCGCTCGACCACCGTGTGCAGATCCTGCGACAGCAGCGGCGACGCCTCCATGAAGTCGCGCTCCATCGACTCCGCGAGCGTCGCCATCACGGCGAACGCGACCAGGCGGGCATCGGCGTCCCATGCATCCGAGAGGGCGCGGTCGGCGTCCGCGTCGTCGTAGAGATGGTCCACCATCTCGCAGCCGATCTGGTCGACGCTCTCGCGTTCGGCCCACGGCGGCGCGGTCGCGCGCAGGATCGCGACCAGGTCGGTGACGACGGGGCGGAGCGTCCAGCGATCCGCGGGCTCGGTGGCGAGCTCGATGAACAGCTCAGAGATCAACGACGCGTTCGTCGCGCGGATGTAATGGCGGAAGCGGCGGGGGGCGAACACCGGCGCAAGGCCGAAGCGCTCCACGAGCTGCGCAACCGGCAGCATGCCCTCGAGGACCAGGTCGACCGCGATCCACGGGTCGGTGAGCGCGGCCTCCTGGAGGCGGGGAGCGAGCCGCGTGCGGAGCTCCAGCTGAGCCGCCGCCCAGTCCGCGTTCGCGCGTGCCGCGTCGTGCAGCGAATGCAACGCGAGATCGAGGGTCGCGACGTCGCCCGCCGCCGCAGCCAGCTCTTCGACGACGACCTCCCGGGCGACCACGCGGACCTCGGGGCCGACCCGCAGCACCAGGTCGAGCACGCCCGTCTCGAGCCCGTGCCCTGCCCGCACCAACGCGACCTCCTCTGCGACTGCTGCGGCGAGGATCCGCTTCGTCAGGCCGGGGGACGGCACGAGGAAGGACAGCGCATCGAGCACGAACACACGCACGTTCTGCCGCTGGGCTTCGTCGAGGGTCGCGTCGAGGAGGTGCTCGAGCAGCACGTCGGTCGAGTCCGCCACGCGCCGAGACTGCAGCTGAGCCGCAAGTTGCATGACGACGTACCACTCCCGCCGTGCGACATACGGGAGCATCGCCTGGGCGAGTCGCTCGGGCGTGGGATGGATGCTGGCGAGGTACGCGGCCGTGAAGTACTCGAGAAAGGTCTGGTGCGTGAACTGGAACAGCGGCTCGCCGCGTGCGTCGAAGCCGGTGTCGGTGAACACCCACGCGCGGCCCTTGCAGAAGTCGATGAACCCGATCGCCGCGGCACGCGCGTCGTCGGCATCGGCGAACCGCCGGCCGTGCAGGTACTCGGTCGTCTTCGCGACGAGCGCATCTCGCGTGACGCCGCTCTGGAGCGCGGGAGTGCTGAAGATCCAGTGTGCGAGGAACTGCATCGTCGGGCGCAGGTGCGACTCGAACGGGACCGCAGGCGAGATGCGGCGCTGGCGATCCCAGCGCTCGAACAGCATCACCGCGCACTTCTCGTAGACCTCGGACCGATTCGAGGGGATGTAGCTCTCCCCGCGGTAGAGGCTGCACATGAGCCCGAGCATCAGCGGGTTCGAGCGCAGATCGGCGACGGTCCTGCTCTCGTGCAGGAACGTGCGGACGAGCGGGCTGTCCGCCGTCATCGGCTCCGAGTCGAGCGTGAACGCCTTCGTGACGTACTCGGTGACCTGTCGCTCGTCCAGCTCCTGAAGCGAGTAGGTCCCGAAGCGCCGGGCGTCCAGCGGCGCCTCGTCGTAGCCGATGCGCCGCGAGGTGACGAGGACCGGGGTGGCCGGAAAGAGGGTGACGAAGCTCTCGATGTCCGCGGCCACCTCCTGCCGGCGTGACGTCTCGAGCAGCTCGTCGAGTCCGTCGAACAGGACCACTGCGAGGCCGTTGCGCAGCAGGTACTCGAACGTTCCTCGCGGCGCGGCGGGCATCTGATACCGCGAGCTGGCGGTCTGCTCGATGTGCAGCAGAAGCGAGTGCCCGGGTCCCTTCTCCGCGCCGTACTCGCGCAGGATGACGCGGATCGCGATCGGCGGGAGCAACGAGGCGTCGTCGGGGCGGGCGTCGCCGGAGAGGTCCCAGGCGATCTTTTTCGTGAGCGTCGTCTTGCCGCCGCCTGGGTCACCGAGGACGACGGTGCGGCGGAGATCGCCGAGGAAGCGCTCGTAGACGATCGGCGCCCACTTGACGCGATCCGTCGTCTCGGGCTGAAGATGCGGCGCGACGTAGATGTCGTCGATCGGACGACGCGCCTGTCCCTCCAGGTGCGGCGGCACTACGGTGCCCTCCCGCTGTGCGACCTGGACCCGATACTCCTCTGCATAGGCGTGGATCGCGTCGTGCGAAGGCAGGTCGGGACGTCTCAGGAGCGCGATCGAGCGCTGGAGGTTGTCGACCGCGTCGAGGAGCATGGTGTGCCGCCAGTGCGACAGCGCCTCGTGCGCAGCGACGTCCTCGGCGGCGATCGCCGCGTGCAGGGCGTTGCGCGCGGCGGCGAGGAGCGCCTCGTAGAGGCGCTCGGCCGATGCCGACACCTGGTCGAGCGGAAGCCCGGTCGCATGAGCGAGCGAGGACGCGAATCCGCTCCGCAGCGTCGCGAGCGCGGGCGGCGTCGGGCGGTCGGCGTAGAAGATGGGGACCAGCGCGTTCCGGCACTCCGGGCTGTGCAGGAACGCGCGCAACCGCTCGCCACCGTGCTCAGGGGAGATCGCCTCGACGTCCGCCAACAGCGCGACCGCGTCGTCGACTGCTCTGGCGATCACCGGATCCTCGCGCAGCGCGCTGTCGAGCGCAGATCCGCTGTGACTCGAACGCAGCGTGTGGATTGCGCTGCGCGCCGCCTCCAGGAGCGCTGTGACGATCAGCTCGGCGTAGACGCCGTCGAGAATCGGGTCGCCCACGGCCGGATCGTATGACGGCGACCCTCGTGACGCGCCGGTCGCGGTTCGTCAACCGGCTCTGATCGCGGCGTACTTGACCGACAGGTACTCGTCGATGCCCTCGGCGCCGCCCTCGCGGCCGAAGCCGGACTGCTTGACGCCGCCGAACGGTGCGGCGGCGTTGGAGACGAGGCCCTGGTTGAGGCCGACCATGCCGGTCTCGAGGCGCTCGATCACGCGCAGCGCGCGATCGAGGTCGCGCGTGAAGACGTAGGCGACGAGCCCGTACTCCGTCTTGTTGGCTGCCGCGATCGCCTCGTCCTCGCGCTCGAAGGTGGCGATCGGGGCGACGGGGCCGAAGATCTCCTCGCGCAGCAGGCGCGCCTCGCCGGGCACGTTCGCCAGCACCGTCGGGGCGTAGAAGTGGCCGCGGCCGTCCAGCTCGCGCCCGCCGACGACCGCCTGCGCGCCGCGCTCCAGCGCGTCCTCCACCAGCTCGCGCACCTTGCCGCGCTGGTCGTCGTCGATCAGCGGGCCGACCTGCACGCCGTCCTCGACGCCGCGCCCGACCTTCAGCGCGTCCATCCGCGCCGCGAGCTTCTCCGTGAACGCGTCGGCGACGGAGGCGTGGACGTGGAAGCGGTTGGCGGCCGTGCACGCCTCGCCGATGTTGCGCATCTTCGCGACCATCGCGCCGTCGACCGCGGCGTCGAGGTCGGCGTCCTCGAAGACGACGAAGGGGGCGTTGCCGCCCAGCTCCATCGAGACGCGCAGCACGTGTCTCGACGCCTGCCCCATCAGCTGGCGTCCGACCTCGGTCGAGCCGGTGAAGGACAGCTTGCGCAGGCGCGGGTCGTCGATCAGCGGGCCGGTCGTGGCGCTCGCGGAGCTCGCCGTGAAGACGTTCAGCACGCCGTCGGGCAGGCCGCAGTCGTCGAGGATCTGCGCGAGCGCGAGCATCGACAAAGGGGTCTGCTTGGCGGGCTTGACGACCATCGTGCAGCCGGCCGCGACCGCCGGGCCGATCTTGCGCGCACCCATCGCGAGCGGGAAGTTCCATGGCGTGATCAACAGGCACGGGCCGACCGGCTGGCGCATCGTCAGCATCCGCATGCCGCCGTTGGGCGCGGTCGCCCAGCGCCCCTCGATCCGCACCGCCTCCTCGGAGAACCAGCGCAGGAAGTCGGCCGCGTAGAGCACCTCCGCGCGCGACTCGGCGACCGGCTTGCCCATCTCGAGCGTCATCAGCAGCGCCAGCTCGTCCGCGCGGCCGACGACCGCCTCGTAGGCGCGCCGCAGGATCTCGCCGCGCTCGCGCGGGGCCGTGGCCGCCCACTCCGCCTGCGCGGCGCACGCGGCGTCGAGCGCCGCCATCGCGTCCTGCGGCGTCGCGTCCGCCACCTCGCACAGCGCCTCGCCGGTCGACGGGTCCTCGACCGCGAGCGTCGCGCCGCCGCTCGCGTCTCGCCACGCGCCGTCGACGAACAGCCCCTTCGGGACCTTCGCGACGACCTCCTGCTCCAGGCTGCTGCCGATCGTGCTCATCGGGGACTCCGGGGCTCGGGGGCGCTCTGCTGTTCGTGGTGTGCCCGTTCTCCCGCAAGGGATTCCAGCACGACACGACACGGCTGGACGGTAGGGTCGCCGCAAGCAACCCCATCGGAGGTAGAGATGCAAGCGGTACTGGCGCGTCTGTCGTATGCGAACGTCATGTCGACGATCGCCGTCTTCGTCGTCCTGGGCGGTGGCGCGTACGCGGCCACGGCGCTTCCGCGCAACAGCGTCGGCTCGGCGCAGATCAAGCGCAGCGCGGTGACGAAGTCGAAGATCGCGCGCAACGCGGTGGTCGGCTCGAAGGTCAAGAACGACAGCCTCACGGGAGCCGACGTGGTGGAGAGCACGCTCGGCAAGGTGCCGCAGGCGGCCGCGGCGGACAACGCGACGCACGCCGGCTCGGCGGACTCCGCGACGCACGCCACCTCGGCCGACACGGCGGCGAACAGCGGCAAGCTCGGCGGCGTGGCGGCCGACGGCTTCCGGCGGACGGTCGCGCAGTCGGGCGAGACGCTCGCCGGCGCGTTCTCGGTCCGCTACCCGGCGAACGCCACGTTCGTCGTCGCCAGCGACTCGTTCCCCGTCCCGTTGCCGGTGGGGACGCCGACTCCGACGTACCACTACGTCGCCGGCTCGAGCGACGGGACGTGTCCGGGGATCGGCCAGGCTCCGGCCGGCGTGCTCTGCCTCTATGGCTACAACACGTTCAACCTGCACTTCAGCAACATCTCGGGCGGCGCGGAGAGCGCCCCGCAGGATCGCTACGGCTGGTCGTTCGACGCGAACGCCGACACGGCCTCCTCCGGCGGTTACATCATCGGCAGCTGGGCCTACCGCGTGCCCTAGCGGTCGGCGATCCGTGCGGGAGGGCCGGCGCGGTGCCGGCCCTCCCGCCGGTGCTGCTCAGGGCGTCACTAGAAGGTGACGAGCGGGAACTCGATTCGCGCGATCGACGCCTGGCCTCTCACGCTCGGGTGGAAGTAGTCGCGCGTGCCGACCTCACCCGCTTCGAATCTGTATTCGTAGCCGGTGTTTCTGTCGTACTGGCAGTTCGTGTACCTCGCGCACACTTCGGCGAGCACGCCGTTGAATTCGACCTCTCGTCTCTGCACGCGCAGACGCCGTTCTTCGTCTTCTCTCGACGTCGATTCGGCGTTCCTGAGCATCGACTGGCAGATGCCGAGGCTCCTCCACGTGGAGAGCGCCGATCTGTTCGTGTGCAGCAGGCTCCACAGCTGGTAGACGTTCGGGATCGAGCCGACGCTTATCCTCGAGCCGGCCGGCAGTCTTTCGCCGAGCGTCCTCATCGCGGTTTCGAGGTCCGACCTGAAGCTCGCGACCGTCGTCATGTTGCCCTCTTCGGAGGTGCAAACGTCGTTGGCGCCCATCTCGACGGCGACGTATTCGACTCTCTGACCTGCCGCGGTGGTCGCCTGTTCGGGCAGGTTGCTCATCCTCGCGCCCGACCTGGCGTCGTTGTTCGCCCTGCCTTCGATCCCCGGGTTCACTGCCCTGATGCGCAGGTAAAAGCTGTTCACGGTCGTTTCCGTGCCCGTCGCCCACGAGTTCTGCGGGCAGTCGATGAACGGGAAGCTGCACGTGTTGAACGCGCGGGTGATCGAGTCACCTGTGGCCGCCATCGAGTTCGGATAGGCGGCGAGCGCTGCCGTGCTGGCGAGCGCGACGAGACAGATGGCCGCGCCCAGCGCGGCGAGCGTCCGGCGTGTGCCGGTCATAGCGGTTCCCCCTTCCGGACCCGTCTCTCCGCATGCCGGGCCCTGGTCGTGCCGGCGGCCCCCTGCCGTCCGGCTCGTCGCACCACCTTACTGGCTAGTCGGCCAGCAAGTGACGGGTGAGGGGCGCCGGCGCGGTGGGGGGAACCGCGCCGGCGCGGGGGGAAGGGCGTGGGCCGGTCAGGCGGCGGCGTGGGCGCGCGCCGGCTCCAAGGCCACCGCGAGCACCTCGTCGACGCTCATCGCGAAGTGGAACGTCATCTGCTCGCGCACGTCAGCCGGCACGTCGTCGAGGTCGCCGCGGTTGCGCTCCGGCAGGATCACGTCGGTGAGCCCGGCGGCGTGCGCTGCCAGCACCTTCTGCTTCACCCCGCCGATCGGCAGCACGCGGCCCTGCAACGTCACCTCACCGGTCATGCCGACGGTGTGCCTCACCGGCCGCCCGCTCAACAGCGACGCCAGCGCCGTCACCATCGTGACGCCGGCGCTCGGCCCGTCCTTCGGGATCGCGCCCGCCGGCACGTGCACGTGGAACTCGCCGTCGGTCGCGCCGTCGGGGACGCCCAGCTCCTCGGCGTGGCCGCGCACGTAGGAGAGCGCGATCCGCGCCGACTCCTTCATCACGTCCCCGAGCTGGCCGGTCAGCACCAGCGCGTCCTTGCGCTCGCCCGGCATCCGCACCGCCTCGACGAACAGCACGTCGCCGCCGGTGCCCGTCACCGCCAGGCCGGTTGCGACGCCCGGCACCGCCGTGCGGATCGCCGCCTCCTGGAAGTGCTTCTGGCGACCGAGCGCCTCGCGCACCGCGTCGAGGTCGAGCTGCACCGGAGCCGTGACGCGCCCGGACGCGATGCCGGTCGCCGCCTTGCGCAGCAGCGTCCCCAGCTCGCGCTCGAGCTGGCGCACGCCCGCCTCGCGCGTGTACTCGGTCACGACCGTCTGCAGCAGCTCGTCAGAGATCGACGCCTCCTCGGGTCTGAGCCCGTTGCGCTCCAACTGGCGCGGCCACAGGTAGCCGCGCGCGATCGCGACCTTCTCCGCCGTCGTGTAGCCGTCGAAGCGGATCACCTCCATGCGGTCCAGCAGCGGGCCGGGGATCGTCTCGGCGACGTTCGCGGTCGCGATGAACAGCACGTGCGAGAGGTCCAGCTCGACGTCGAGGTAGTGGTCGCGGAAGCTGTGGTTCTGCGCCGGGTCGAGCACCTCCAGCAGCGCCGCGCTCGGGTCGCCGCGCCAGTCGGCGCCGACCTTGTCGACCTCGTCGAGCATGATCACCGGGTTCATCGTGCCGGCGTCGCGCAGCGCGCGGACCAAGCGGCCCGGCAGCGCGCCGATGTACGTGCGCCGGTGCCCGCGGATCTCCGCCTCGTCGCGCACGCCGCCGAGCGACATGCGCACGAACTCGCGCCCGGTCGCGCGCGCGATCGACTCGCCGATCGAGGTCTTGCCGGTGCCGGGCGGGCCGATCAAGGTGAGGATCGCTCCCGAGGCGGTGACGTCGCGCGAAGGCGACCGGTTCCGGTCGCCGGCGCGCGAAACGTCGAGTCCGCGCTCGGCGCGCAGCTTGCGCACCGCCAGGTACTCGGCGATGCGCTCCTTGACGTCCTCGAGGCCCGCGTGGTCTCTGTCGAGCACCTCGCGCGCGTGCACCGGATCGAGCCGCTCCTGCGAGCGTCTGCTCCACGGCACGGCGATCAGCCAGTCGAGGTAGGAGCGGATCATCGACGCCTCGCCCGACTGCTCGCCCATCCGCTCGAGCCGGCCCAGCTCCTTCTCCGCCTGCTCTCTGACGGCCTCGGGCATGCCGGCCGCCTCGATCTTCGCGCGGTACTCCTCGACGACGGACGCGTCGTCCTCGCCCAGCTCCTTGCGGATCGAGTCCATCTGTCTGCGCAGGAACCACTCGCGCTGCTGTCTCTCGGCGCCCGACTCGACGTCCTCGCGGATGCGCCGGCGCACCTGCAGCTCGGCGAGCCGCTCGCGCTGGAGCTTGACCGCGAGCGCGAGCCGCTCGGTCACGTCGAGCGTCTCCAGCAGCTCGACCTTCTGCTCGAACGAGATGTCGGGGGAGTAGCCGGCCGTGTCGGCCAACGTGCCGGGCTCGCTGATCGCGCGCACGAACGCCTGGATGCGACCGTCGTCGCCGCGCAGCTCCAGCAGCTCCTCGACGACGGCGCGGTACTCGCGCTCCAGCTCGCGCGTGCGGCCGTCGACGGGCTCGTCGTCGGGGTGGTCCTCGACCTCGACGTAGAGGCGCCCGTCCGGAGCGGTGTGGGCGGCGCCGGCGACGCCGCGGTGGAGGCCGTTCAGCACGACGGCGCGCCCGCCGCCGGGCAGGCGCACGCGGTCGCTCACGTCGGCGACGGTGCCGACGCTCGCGAAGGCGCTCTCGTGGCGGGGGACGAGCAGGACGCGCTGCTCGTCGCCGACGTCCACGGTCAGCGTCAGGTTCATCGTCGGGAACACGACGACGTCCTCGAGGGGGACCAGCAGCAGTCTGCTCATAGGTTCAGTTCGCTTTCGTGTCGGGCTCGTCGCGCAAAGCGGAAGGCGATCCGCTCCGGCCTTGAGATGAGTATAGGCGCCGAAGCAGATCTAAGTCCACCACCAGCAGATCTATACCCGTTGAGGGCGTTCCGCGATCTGCGAAGATGGGCACATGAGCGAGCCGACGCCCGCCGGCGGCGCGATCCCACCCGAGCCGAACGCCTCGCCGCAGCCGCACGACGTGCTGGCCGCGGAGCAGTTCGCGATGCCGGCCCCGCAGGCGGCCTGGCACCGCGAGGCGCCGCCGCAGCTGCCGCCCGAGCCGAACGCCTCCGACGAGCCGCACGACGTGTTGGCCGCCGAGCAGTTCGCGATGCCGGCGCCGCCGCCGCACGTGGAGTTCGAGTCCCCGCCGCTCGTGCACGGGGCGACCGACGACGTCGTCATGCACGTCGCGCCGGCCGGCGCGCTCGTGCTGCTGCTGCGCCGCTGGCGCGACTGGCGCCGCATGCGCCGCGAGAGCTGAAGCGCTCGCCGCTTAGGCGCGCGTCCGCCGCCGCTGCACTGCGTCGCCGAGCGCCGCCTCCCAGCGCTTGACGTTGCGGCTCATCGCGTGGCCGCGCGCCCACTTGCGCCCGCGCTTGGCGAGCCTCGCGCGCTCGCGCGGGCCGTCGACCAAGCGCGTCAGCGCCGCGTGCCAGTCGCCGTCGGCCACGAGCCGGCCGCCCTCGCGCTCGCCGAGCCCGAGGTAGGGGCCGACCGGCGAGGCGAGCCACGGTGTCCCGACGGCGGCGTACTCCTTCAGCTTGCAGTTCGAGCGCGCGCGGTTGAACGAGACGTCCGCGAGCGGCGCGAGCCCGAGGTCCCATTCGGCCGTCAGGCGCGGCAGCTGCGCGTAGTGGACCATCGGCATGTAGCGGTAGCGCTCGCGTTCGAGGCTGAGGTCGAGGCCGATGCTGACGACATTTACGTCGGGGCGCTCGTCGAGCAGCGCGCGCAGCACGTCGCGCAGGCCCAGCGCGCGCAGGTCGTAGATGTGCTCGTAGCCGGCGACCCAGCCGATCGTGACGCCGTCGTGCGACGGGCGCTCGATGCGCGAGAAGGCGTCCGGCACGTAGTTCTCGACGACGGTCACGGCCGGCGCGCCGCCCGCCAGGAAGCGTTGCGCGAGGTCGCTGCTGGGGGTCGTGACGAGGTCCGCGAGCCCGATCGCCGCGGCCAGCTCGGTCGCCGTGCGCTGTGAGCGCAGCCCGCCGCGCCTGACGGAGCCGCGCGGGTTGGGCGGGACGTCCGTGAGGTCGTCGTCGTTGTCCCACACGAACGCCGCGCCGTTCGCCGCGAGCGTGTGGACGGTCCGCAGGACGGGGGCCGAGTGCAGCCGGTGCACGAACACGACGTCGGCGCCGTCGGGCGGCAGCGTCTCGGTGCGCGCGGCGTCGCCCTCGCGCAGCACGACGACCTCGTGGCCGCGCTCCTCGAGCGCCTGCGCGGGCTCGAAGCAGCGGTGGCACGTGTTCACGTGCCGCTGGTCCCCCCAGGTGATGATCCGCATCCCGGTCTAAGTATGGAAGACCGGTGCAACAAAAAACAACTAACCAGTGCAACGACGCGGGAAGGGCCGCCGCGCGACGGGCGCCGGCCCCCGCCCGCCCGGCGCGCCGGCCCACCACGAGCTCGAGGAGGAGAGGCCCGAGCAGCAGCGGTTTCTGCGGCCGGCGCGCCGAGGGACGCTTGGAAGCCGCCGGAGGCTAGCCGCGCTCGGCGGCCGGCTTCGCGCGCTGCTCGGCGCCCGGGGCGGGCACTGTGCCGCGCGGTGCCGGAGCGATGCGCTCCATGCTCCAGCGCGGCTCGTGCGCGTCCCGCCCCCGGTGCCGCAGCAGCACGTAGCGGCGAATCGGTGAAGTGCTCTGCATGCACGAGATGGTCGGCGATCGTGCGTGCGGCGCCATCGGCCCGGCGTCGAGGATCTGCACCGCG
Source organism: Actinomycetota bacterium (assembly GCA_018268595.1). Classification (GTDB taxonomy): domain Bacteria; phylum Actinomycetota; class Thermoleophilia; order Solirubrobacterales; family Solirubrobacteraceae; genus Conexibacter. Next base: position 162,390 of record JAFDWH010000021.1, read on the forward strand.
CGCTGCTCCATCTGGCGGAGCGCGGCGCATGACGCGCCGGTTTCGCGGGAAAGGTGGGGGCGGTTCGATGAAAGGGGACCAGATGGTTGCGTTGATCGTGCTGTTGCTGTTGCTGTTCCTGCTCGGCGGGCTCGGCTTCGCCGCACACGTGCTGTGGTGGATCCTGATCGCCGCGCTCGTGATCTGGGCGATCGGGTTCTTCGTCGGCGGGGCGGGCGCCGCAGGCGGGCGCCGCGGCTGGTATCGCTGGTAGACGCACCGTCCGGCAGCTCGGAGGCGACCGCGCCCCGCAGTCTCTGCGCGGGCGCCTCCGGCGCCGGAGGACACCGGAAGTCGGTGCGTGTTGTCAACCGCGCTCGTGCGCGTGCGGACGCTCGACCGCGTCGGCGCGCGCGACCGTAGGCGCCGGCGGTTCGAGCGCCAGCGCGTAGAACGCCTCGACCACCGCCGGGTCGAACTGCGTGCCCGCGCAGCGCCGCAGCTCCGCGAGCGCCTCCGCGCGCGAGAGCGTGCGCTGGTACGACCGTGGCGTCGTCATCGCGTGGAACGCGTCGCAGACGCTGACGATGCGGGCGCCGAGCGGGATCTGCTCGGCCTGCAGGCCGTCCGGGTAGCCGGCGCCGTCCCAGCGCTCGTGCGAGGCGCGCACGATCTCCGCAACCGGGCGCATCGCGGGCGCCGCGCCGAGGATGCGGTCGCCGATGATCGTGTGCTGGCGCATCAGGTCCCACTCGTCGCTGTCGAGCGCGGCCGGCTTGTGCAGGATCTCGTCGGGGATCGCGATCTTGCCGACGTCGTGCAGCTCGGCCGCGCGCGTCACCTCGTCGAGCTGCTCGGCGCTCAGGCCGAGCCGTCTGCCGACCGCCCCGGCGAGCGCGGCGACGCCGTGCAGGTGGCGGTGCAGCTCGGGCTCGCGCTCGCGCAGCAGCTGCAGCAGGACGTCGCGCGTCTGCGTGCGGCTCGACGCGCGCGTGCTGCGCTTGGCGGCGTACATGCGCTGGTCGGCGAGCTGCAGCGCCTGCGTCGGGTTGCCGGCCTCGTCCGGGATCGTGACGGCCCCGCACGAGGCGCCGACGCGGAAGCCCTCGCCCTGCTCCTCGAGCGCCGCGCCGCAGGCGCGCAGCACCGCGTCGTCGGTCGCGAGGCGGCCGTCCAGCAGCACGCAGAACTCGTCGCCGCCGAGACGGTAGGCGTGCCCGTGGTCCGCGACGGCGGTCGCGAGGCGGCTGGCGAGGCGGTCGAGCAGCATGTCGCCGGCCGCGTGGCCGTAGGTGTCGTTGTAGCCCTTGAAGCCGTCGAGGTCGAAGAAGGCGAACGTCGCCGGCCGCATGCGGTCGTGCCGGTCCGGGCGGAACGCGCGCTCGAGGTCGCGCATCAGGCGGCGGCGGTTCGGGAGCCCCGTCAGGCCGTCGGTGAGCGCCTCGGTGCGCGTCGCGCGCAGCAGCGCGGTGTTGTCGCGGAAGGTGATGCCGGCGCGCACGATCGCGACCACGAGCGCGGCCGTCGCCAGCAGCGCGGCGCCGTCGGACAGCGGCCTGAAGTGGTCCCACGTGAGCAGCAGGAGCGCGATCACGGCGAACGCGCTCGGGTACACGAACGTCTGGCTGCCGTAGCGGTGGTGCGGGGAGGGCGTGCGCCACGGCTGCCACGCCGCCCAGCTGCAGCAGATCAGCGCGGTCGGCCACATCACGTCGACGACCGAGCCGTCGTAGTAGATGCCGACGGCGTCCTGGTAGAGGTAGAGCGTGTCGGCGACGGCCGACAGCAGGAGCCCGAAGCCGAACAGCGCCCAGCCGCGTCCCGGCCGCCACGCCTGCGTCGCGAACGCGATCAGGACGAAGCCGACGAGCACGAGGTCGCCGAGCGGGTCGGCGAGGTTGAGCGCCATCTGCGAGGCGTTGCCGTGGGTCGCCTCGACGATCGGGCCGAACGCGAGCGCGACGATCAGCGCCGCCGCCGTCAGCGCCGCCAGCAGCCCGTCGATCCACATGCGCGCCGCGACGCGCTCGCGGCCGTGCGTGACGAGCAGCGCCACGCCGGCGACGCAGAGCGGATAGAAGGCGAGGTACAGGCCGTTCGTGATCGGGCTGTCGCCGCTCGCGGGCAGCACGACCCATGCGAGGTCGCCGAGCGTCCAGCAGGCGAACCCGATCGCGATGCAGGTCCACGCGAGCCGCTGGTCCGGGCCCGCGAGCGCGCGCCAGGCGCACAGCGCGACGCCGACGGACTCGAGCGCCAGGTAGAGGTCGTCGGTGAAGAAGTGGTCGGCCGCGCCGCTGCCGACGAGCGCGTAGACGAGCTCGGCGGCCAGCCCGACGGCGGTCGCCGCGAAGAGGAGCCTCCGCACGAACAGCCCTTTCGATGTCACCTGCGACCGGCTCCTCTCGTGGTTCACCGCTGTATCGGCCGATCGCCGAGGTGACTTGACGGGGGCCGCGCTCGACCCGGGCGGTTTGGCGCTCCCGTGCCCGTGGTAGCTGTCGTGGAGGAGGAGGTCGGTTGAGCCCGGCCGGCAGCTGAGGAGGTATGTGGATGGCGGTGGTCGCGTTCGACGCCGTCAGCAAGGTCTACCCCGACGGGACGCGCGCCGTCTCGTCGATGGATCTGGAGGTCGGCGATCAGGAGTTCGTCGTGCTCGTGGGCCCGTCGGGCTGCGGCAAGACGACCGCCCTGCGGATGGTCGCCGGGCTGGAGCAGATCAGCGAGGGGCGCCTGCGGATCGGCGAGCGCGTCGTCAACGACGTGCCGCCGCGCGACCGCGACATCGCGATGGTGTTCCAGAGCTACGCGCTCTACCCGCACCTGTCGGTCTACGAGAACATCGCCTTCGGGCTGCGGCTGAAGAAGGTCCCGAAGGACGAGATCGACCGGCGCGTGCGGCAGGCCGCGCACGTGCTCGACCTCGAGCCGTGGCTCAAGCGCAAGCCGCGCAACCTGTCCGGCGGGCAGCGCCAGCGCGTCGCGATGGGCCGCGCGATCGTGCGCGAGCCGGCCGCGTTCCTGATGGACGAGCCGCTCTCCAACCTCGACGCGAAGCTGCGCGTCGCGATGCGCGCCGAGATCGCGCGGCTGCAGTCCGAGCTGGGCGTCACGACGATCTACGTCACGCACGACCAGGTCGAGGCGATGACGATGGGCGACCGCGTCGCCGTCATGCGCAGAGGCGTGCTGCAGCAGGTCGCGCCGCCGCAGGAGCTGTACGACCGCCCGGTGAACGTGTTCGTCGGCGGCTTCATCGGCAGCCCCGCGATGAACCTCCTGCAAGGCCGGCTGGAGGACGCGAACGGGAGCGGCCTGACGCTGCGGCTCGGCGAGCAGGCGCTCGCGCTCGACCGCGCGCTGCTCGACGCGCGCCCGGCGCTGCGCGGCTGGGTCGGCCGCGAGCTGATCGCCGGCATCCGCCCGGAGGACCTGCATGACGCCGCGCTCGAGCGCGACGCGCCGCAGGACCGCCGGCTGCGCGTCGACGTGCAGCTGCGCGAGGCGCTCGGGTCGGAGGTGATCGTGCACGCGCGGATCGCCGCGCCGCCGGCCGCGACCGAGCAGATCGAGGAGCTGACGGAGGATCTCGGCGTGCGCACGCTCGACGCCGGGAGCGGGGGCGAGGCCGGCGCCGCCGAGACGGCGATCGTGGGGCGCCTGTCGCCGCATTCGTCGGTGCGTGAGGGGGAGGCGGCCGAGGTCGCGGTCGACACGCGACAACTGCACTTCTTCGATCCGGAGACCGGGCTCGGGATCTACGACGACACCCCGGACGGGAGGACTGACCTGTGAGGACGCACCGTGTCCATCTCCACGCGCTCGCCGCGCTCGCCGCGGCGGCGCTGCTCGCGCTCGCCGGCTGCGGCGGGGGCGGCGGCAACAACGGAGGCGGCACGTCCACCTCCGCCACCTCGAACGTCTCCGGGAACGTCTCGGTCGTCGGCGTCTGGACCGGTGACGAGCAGAGATCGTTCCAGGCCGTCATCAGCAAGTTCAACCAGACGTATCCGAACGTGAGAGTGAAGTACACCTCCGCAGGTGACAACGTCCCGACGGTGGTGAGCACGGCGGTGCAGGGCGGCAACCCGCCCGACATCGCGACGATCGCGCAGCCCGGCCTGATCAGAGAGTTCCAGGCGAAGGGCGCGGTGAAGCCGCTCGACTACGTCAGATCGGCGCTCGACGCGAACTACCCGCCCGACCTCGTGAGACTCGGTCAGATCAACGGCAAGCTCTACAGCTTCGTCTTCAAGGGCGCCAACAAGTCGACCGTCTGGTACAACGTCGCCGCGTTCAGAGCCGCCGGCATCACACCGCCGAGAACGTGGGCGGAGTTCCTCAGAGACGGCCAGACGCTGAAGGCCTCGGGCGTCCCCGCGTACGCGCTCGGCGGCTCGGACGGCTGGCCGCTGACGGACCTGTTCGAGAACATCTACCTGCGGCAGGCCGGCCCGGCGAAGTACGACCAGCTCTCGACGCACAGCATCAAGTGGACGGACCCGTCCGTCAGAACCGCGCTCAGAACGATGGCGGCGGTGCTGAGCGACACCTCCAACCTCGCCGGCAGAACGAGCGCGACGCAGACCGACTTCACGACCTCGGTCGAGGACGTCTTCCAGGACCCGCCGAAGGCCGCGCAGGTGATCGAGGGCGACTTCGTGCCCGGCGTGGTCGCGAGCAAGACGACGCTCAGAGCGGGCACCGGCTACGGCGTCTTCCCGTTCCCGTCGGTCAGAGCCGGTGACGAGAACGACGTCGTCGGCGGCGGCGACTCGATCACCGTCTTCAAGGACACGCCGGCGGTGAGAGCGTTCGTGAGATTCCTCGCGACGCCGCAGGCGGCGCAGGTGTGGGCCGCGCGCGGCGGCTTCTCCTCGCCGAACAAGGGCGTGAGCGCCAGCACGTACCCCGACGCGATCACGCGCACGGTGGCGACCGCGGTCGCGAACGCGAGAACCTTCCGCTTCGACATGTCCGACCTCGCGCCGGCCGCCTTCGGCGGCACGCCGGGGCAGGGCGAGTGGAAGATCCTGCAGGACTTCGCGACCAACCCGAGCGACGTGAACGGCACGGCCGCGAAGCTCGAGGCGGCCGCGGCGAAGGCGTACGGCCAGGGGTAGGCAGGTGGAGGCGTCGGCGCTTCCGGCAGCGACAGGGGCGGGCCGCCGCAGGCGCGAGCGGCTCGTCCCGCTGCTGTTCCTCGCGCCGGCGCTGATCTTCCTGCTCGTGTGGCTCGTCTATCCGACGGTCCGCACGGTCGTGCGCTCGTTCTTCGGCCGCAGCGGCAGCGACTTCGTCGGCTTCGACAACTACAAGGCGCTGTTCACGACCGACACGCTCCGGACCGCGATCAAGAACAACGTCATCTGGGTCGCGGTCGTGCCGGCGTTCGTGACGGCGATCGGCTTGATCTTCGCGGTGCTGACCGAGCGCATCCGCTGGTCGACCGCGTTCAAGACGGTCGTCTTCATGCCGATGGCGATCTCGCTGTTCGCGGCCGGCGTGATCTGGCGCGTGATGGACCAGACCGACCCGTCGCTGGGGACCGTGAACGCGACGCTGAAGGTCGTGCACGACGCGTTCGGCTCGTCCGGGCCGCTGACGACCGCGCAGCCGTCCACGCCGGCGCTGACCGGCAGCCCGTCGAGCGGGTTCGTGCTGAGAGCGGTCGTGCGACCCGGCGGCGTGGCGCTGATGGGGCTGACCGCGATCCCGCCCGACGAGGTCCCGGCCGCCGCGCCGGACGCGGTCAGACCGGCGCCGAGAGCGGGCGCGATCGGCGGCGTCGTGTGGCGCGACTTCAAGCCGGGCGGCGGCAGACCGGGCGTCGTTGAGAGAGGGGAGCAGGGCCTCGGCGGGGTGGACGTCGAGCTGCGGCCGGCCGCCGCCGGCGGCGCGGTCGCCAGCACGACGACCGCGGCGAACGGCTCGTTCTCGTTCGGGGACGTGAGACCGGGCTCCTACCGCGTGGCGATCGCGTCCTCGACCTTCGCAGCGCCCTTCGCGGGCGTGAACTGGCTCGGCCCGAAGCTGATCACGCCGGCCGTGATGATCGCCTACGTGTGGGTGTGGGCCGGCTTCGCGATGGTGATCATCGCCGCCGGCTTGTCGGCGATCTCGCGCGAGGTGCTGGAGGCGGCGCGCACCGACGGGGCGACCGAGTGGCAGGTCTTCCGGCGGGTGACCGTGCCGCTGCTGGCGCCGGTGCTGAGCGTCGTGTTCATCACGATGATCATCAACGTCCTGAAGGTGTTCGACATCGTGCTGAGCGTTGCGCCGCAGTCCTCGCAGGACGACGCGAACGTGATCGCGCTGGCGATGTGGCGCACCTCGTTCGGCGGCGTCAACGACTTCGGGCTCGGCTCGGCGATCGCCGTGTTCCTGTTCGTCCTCGTGCTGCCGGTGCTGGCGCTGAACGTGCGGCGCTTCCGGCGGGAGACGTGATGGAGGCTTCGGGACAGGCCGCCGGACAGGCCGTCGCGCTCCCGCGCGAGCGCGCACGCGCGGGAGAGCCGTGGGCGGCGCGCGTGGGGCGGGCGGTCGCGCGCGGGCCGCTCAACATCCTGCTCGCCGTGCTGGCGGTGATGTGGCTCGTGCCGACGCTCGGGCTGCTGCTGACGTCGCTGCTGCCGGCGACGGCGATCACGCAGCAGGGCTGGTGGAACGTCGTCGCGCACCCGAGCCTCGCGACGTGGGAGAACTACAGGGCGATCTTCGCCAACTCCGCGATCACGAGCGCGCTGTGGACGACCGTGCAGATCGCGGTCTTCAACACGGTGCTGCTGGTGGTCGTCGCGTCACTCGCCGGCTATGCGTTCGCGTGGCTCGACTTCCGCGGGCGCGACTGGCTGTTCGTCGGCGTGATCGCGCTGCTCGTCGTGCCGTTGCAGGTCGCGCTGATCCCGATCTTCACGATCTACCAGGACACGGGCCTGTTCGACACGGTGCTCGGGCTGGTCCTCTTCCACGTCGCCTTCGGGCTGCCGTTCGGGATCTTCCTGATGCGCAACTTCTTCATCGGGATCCCGAGAGACATCATGGAGTCGGCGCGCATCGACGGGGCGTCGGAGTGGCGCATCTTCACGCGGCTGATCCTGCCGCTGGGGCTGCCGGCGATCGCCTCGCTGGCGATCTTCCAGTTCCTGTGGACGTGGAACGACCTGATCGTCGCGCTGACGTTCGGCCGCAACACGCAGCCGCTCACCGTCGCGATCTTCTCCCAGACGCGCCAGTTCGGCTCGAACATCGAGCTGATCGCGCCGGCCTCGTTCCTGTCGCTCGCGATCCCGCTCGTCGTGTTCCTCGCCTTCCAGCGCTTCTTCGTGCAGGGGCTGCTGGCGGGTTCGGTCAAATAGTGACTGGACGCCGCCCTTAGACTGGTTAACGGACGTTCGGCCGACGCCCTCACACACAGGCGGCGGGCGCTGCCCGCTGCGCCAACGAGGGAGGTCCCATGACCATGCGGAACACGGCCGCGCTCGTCGTCGTGCTGGCGGCCGCGGCGCTCGGGCTGCTCGCGGGCAGCGCCGGCGCCACCGAGTCGGTGGCGTTCGAACCGGGCAGATCGATAACTGCCTCGGGCACACTCACGATGACTGCCGAAGTGCTGAGCATGAGATGCCCAGTGACGCTGTCGGGCTCTTTCGCCACCGGCAGTCTGGCGGCGACAAGAGGAACGCAGTGGGGATCGGTCTCCAGATTCACCTGGACAAGATGCTCTGGGGGTGAATTGAACGCCGCGCTAAGCCTGCCGTGGCCGTTCAGATTCCGTTCGTTCCCGGCCGAATATCCGGCAGAAGCGAGAAGCGTGACGCTCGACCTCGGCGGCGTCGCGCTGCAGGGGACACTGTTCTCCACGTGCCTATATTCAGGGACCGTCGGGCAGCAGATCGGCCTCAGTCCCGAAGGCGAACTCGAAGAAGCGTGGAGAACCGGCAGCGTCACCGAGCTCGCCGAAGAAAGGCTCTCGCTCGTGTCCGGGGCCGGCTGCCCCTCGACGGCGAGGGTGTCCGGCACGCTGACGCTCACGCCGCAGCAGAACGTGCGGCGGTTCATCGGACGGCTCTCGATAATAGGCGGCTCGATCCCCGTCGGTGCGACCGAAGCGTCGGTGGTGATGAGCAACACCTCGCCCGTCACCTTCCCGGAAGTGGGCGTCGCGACCGTGCCGCTCACACCGCTCGAAATCATAGGAGCGCCGACGTTCCCGACCGACAACGCGGAAATGTTCAGGATCAAGGAAGAAAGAAACTTCTGCCAGAACACCAGGCTGCCGCCCGGCGGGTCGGTGGTGTGCAACACGGACATCAGATACATAGAAACGGCTGCGCGCCCGAAGACGGCGCACATGAGGATCGCGGCCGAACTCGGCGGGGTGGTCCGCTCGACCAACTGGCCCCTCAGAGCCGAATAGCGCCGCAAGCCGCCCGGCCGACCGGCTCCCCGGCCGGTCGGGCGGCGTCGTACGATCGCGGGAGATGACGTCGCTCTACGGCTCCGACCTCGCGCACGTGCACGACCTCGCCTTCGGCGGCTGGGCGCGCGACGCCGCGCCGTTCGTGCTGGCGCGCCTGCGGGAGGCGGAGGTCACGGACGGGCGCGTCGTCGACCTCGGTTGCGGCAGCGGCATCTGGGCGGCGGAGCTGCTCGCCGCCGGCTACGACGTGGTCGGGGTCGACGGCTCGGCGGAGATGCTCGCGCTCGCCCGCCGGCGCGCGCCCGCGGCGCAGCTGGTGCACGGCTCGCTGCACGACGTCGCGCTGCCGCCCTGCGTGGCGGTCACCGCGCTCGGCGAGTGCGTCAACTACGGCAGGCCGCCGAGCCTCGAGCCGCTGTTCCGCCGCGTCTGGACGGCGCTGGAGCCGGGCGGCCTGTGGGTCTTCGACGCCGCCGCCCCCGGTCGCGAGCCGGCCGGCCGCAGGCGCGCGCGGCACGAGGGCGACGGCTGGGTGATGCGCGTCGAGGCGGCCGAGGATCGCGCCGCGCGCACGCTCATGCGGCGGATCGCGCTCGTGCGCGACGGGCGCACGAGCGAAGAGCGGCACGTGCTGCGGCTGTACGAGCGCGAGCAGGTGATCGACTGGCTCGAGGCGACCGGCTTCGACGTCACGACGCACGCGTCGTACGGCGCGGCGAGCGGCCTGCCGGGCGTGCACGTCTACGTCGCGCAGCGACGGGCACGCAGCGGTGGTACGGCTTGATGCGCCGGTTCACGTAGGCGCCGGCCGCGTCGCGCCGGGCTCCCCCGCCGCGGCGGCGCGTCTCTCCTTCGGCAGGCGCGCGAGCGTCTCCTTGATCGCGGCGGTCCACACGAGCAGGCGCATGCGCGCCGCGGGATCGAGCTGGGTGACGCGGAACACCCGCAGCGCGTAGAGCAGGCACGTCACCGCATGCTGGCGCCTCGACACGCCCATCGTGCGGATCGCGATCCCCATCAGCGTCGCGGAGACGCGCGCCCAGTAGGGCGGGTCGGCGTCGGGGCGGCCGTCCCACCAGTCGTCGCCCGCCGAGAAGTCGTGTGCCCACAGCTTGCGCTCGATCGCCAGGTCGCGGATCGCGTGCTCGCCGACGTCGGCCCACACCGTCGGGGTCAGGCGCAGGCTCGCCTCCAGCCCGGCGAGGTCGAGCGTGACCGGGCCGCGCTCGGTGTGGCGGAAGTCGATCAGCACGATCTCGTTCGTGCTCGAGACGATCACGTTGCTGGCGTTGAGGTCGCCGTGCACGACACTCTGGTCGTAGAAGCCGCGGACGTTGCCCGCCACGAGGTCGGCGTCGACCGGCAGCTCGACGCGGCCCCCACCGGGGAAGACCAGTGCGCTGCCCGACTTGGTCGCGCCGAACGAAGCGGCGCGCCGCGTGCTGAACGCGTCCGCCTCGGCGATCACCTTGAGGGCGTCGAGGCGGTAGGCGCGCCGGAAGAAGCCGGCGAGGTCGCGCGCGCGCGGGCCGCCGCCGCGCCAGTCGCCCTCGTCGCCGAGCAGCTGCCGGATCGTCGCGTGCGCGCGCTCGTCCTGCGCGTTGAAGAGGCTCTGCAACGCGACGATGTCGCGCGGCGAGCTGCCGGCGAACGAGTAGCAGATCGCCCCGAGCGTGTCGCCGACCGCATGGCCGAGCAGCTCCACGCGGCGATGCAGCGAGAGCCGGAAGCGCACGTAGCGGTCGTAGCGCCGCAGCTCCTCGAGCGTGTCGTGGCGCGGCCCGATCTTCACGACGCACTGGATCCCGTCGTCCTGCGCGCCCGTGCGCGGGCGGCCGTAGGCGACGATCGAGCGGCTCTTGCCGCCTTCGAGCAGCTCGAGGTCGATCGCGGCGATGTCGTCGACCGCCCTGCCCTCGTTCGCGTCGCGCTCGATGTCCTGCCCGAACGCGCTCGAGACGACGTAGTCGAGCTCCTCCACGGTGGTCGCGACGGGCCGCCCGCGCGGCGTCGTCCCGCCGCGCAGCCGGCGGCCCTGGAGCTGCTCGTAGAGCAGCTCCAGCGGGCCGACGTCGACCGGCGCCCGCAGCCACTCGAGCGCCGCAACTTCGACGTAGTCGACGAACAGATGGTCGAAGTTCTCCTTGTCGACGGCGCCGTCGATCACGCGGTTGGCCGGGTCGAGCATGTCGAAGATGCCGGTGCGGTACTCGTTCGGCCGCCCGGTCAGCAGCAGCCGTCGGCAGCTCGGGCGGACGTCCGCGAGCAGGCGCAGGATCGTCAGCCCGTCGACGTTGGGACGCGCGGTCCGGTCGAGCTCGATGTCGACGAACGCGACGTTGAAGTAGTGGTCGGCGATCAGCGCGTCGGCCTCGTCGAGGTTGCGGCCGACCGAGACGTGGATCCCGCGCTCGGGCGCGGCCGACTCCAGCGCGATGTCGAGCAGGTCGGTGTCGTCGTCGACGACGAGCGCGCGGAAGGTCCTCACGCCTCGCCTCCGGAGCGGTCGGTCGCCGGCGCCTCGAGCGCGACCGGCAGGTGCACGCGCGCGATGAACCATCTGCTGCGGTTGTGCTCGATGTGCACGTCGCCGCCGAGCGAGCGCATCAGCGCGCCGCTCGTGTAGGCCCCGATGTGCAGGCGCCGCCCCAGCGGGAAGCGGACCGGCACGCGGTACAGGCACTCGGCCGTGTGCGCTCGCATCGCGCGCGGCACGCGGTTGCCGATCGAGAGCGCCAGGTACTCGCGCCCGCCGGCGTCGAAGCTGTTCCAGCGCAGCCAGCCCTCGAGCTGCGATCTGAGCATCTGCCGGTGCGCGTTGCGCAGCAGCTCCTCGAACACCACGCGCAGGATCAGCGTGCGCGTGCCGGTGTGCGCGATCGACACGGCCGGCGCGTTGCGGCGCTCGAAGATGCCGTCGAAGTTCAGCTCCTCCAGGACCTCGGCGAGGATCGCCTCGGTCGTGAGCGGCGCGTCGACGACGTCGGCCGTCCCCGGGACGATCAGGCGCAGGATCTCGTTCGCGATCCCGTGGATCTCCACGTCGGCGCCGGCGCGCTTGCGCAGCTCTCTGACCTGCCGGAAGATCTGGTGCTGGTTGGCGGTCGCCGCGATCGTCATCGAGAAGACCTGCTGCTCCTGGGCGCGCCGCGCGTGCTGGATCGCGAGGCCGACCTGCTCGACGATCGCGTGCGCGGTGTCGAGCGTGTCCTCGTAGCCGTAGGGAAAGCGGCTCTCGAGGTTGAGCGTCCCCGTGATGCGACCGCCGACGAAGATCGGCAGGCACAGCTCGGAGCGCGTGCCCTCGCGCACCTCCAGGTACCCGTCCAGCCGCTTGTAGCGTCTGCGCGCGGGCGCGAACTTCGTGCGGTCGAGGTAGCAGTGCTCGCCCGCGCGCGCCACCCACGCGTTGACGCTGTGGAAGTCGCGGATCGAGATCTGCGCGTGCCGGTCGTCCATGCACGACGGCGGGTACGCGGCGAAGCGGACGAGCGTCCGCTGGTCGAGCGACAGCAGGCGCACCGTCGCCGAGCGGCTGCGCGTGAGGTCGGCGACCATCTGCAGCGTCTCGTCGATCGCGCCCTTGGCCGGCAGCGCGTCCGGCGGGATCCCCGCGCAGCCGTCGCCGTAGCTGCCGTGCAGCGTGACCGGGGAAGAGAGCGCGTTGCGGCGCGTGAGGTCCGCGAGCGAGCTCGAGAACCGCGACAGCAGCATCTGCGTGCGCCACATGCTCAGGCGGTTGGCGATCAGCCGCAGGATCGTCACGTCGCGGTAGGTGAAGTAGCCGCGGTCGAAGGGCCGCACCTTCTCGACGTTGATGACGCCGATCGTCGCTCCGGCGCCCGTGCGCAGGCGTGCCTGCACGATCGGCACGGCCAGCTCCGCGAAGGCGTGCTGGCCGCTTGCGAGCCCCGACGTGTGCCCGCTGCCGGGGTGCATGAGCATGAAGTCGCGCGCGTCGTTGATCACGCGTGGGCGCCGGCGCCGGTAGACCCACGCGACGACGCTCTTGGGGTCGTCGAACGGGATCGTTCTGCGCGGGCGCACGTTGCGGATCTCGGCCTCGAGCGCGAGGTCCGCGTCCTTCGTGTCGAAGTAGACGTTCCCGACGCTGCTGCCGGTCAGCTCCAGCGCCGCTTCCAGCATCAGGCGCGGGAGCGCGCTGGGGTCGAGCTGCGCGAGCTGCTGCGCGTGGTTGAACGACTCGAGCTGCTCCGTCACGGCCGGATCGAGCCGCTCGAGCGTGGTCTCGACGTCCTGCTCGGCCAGCAGGTTGCCGTGCACGACGACGGGGGCGCTCGCGTTGACCATGTACAGCAGCTCGTCCATCGCGGCGTCGACCGCTTCGCAGGGCAGCGCCACGCCCGGGGTGTTGAGCACGACGTGGATCGCCGCCGGCACGATGCCGCGATCGGCGGCGGCCGGGCCGACCGCCGGACTGCGGCTGAGGATCGCCACCGGGCCCGACAGCAGCGGCGCGACGGAGGAGAACGGCGACTGCGCCCGCAGCGCGCTCGCGAACTGCTCGGGCGCGACGCGAGCCAGCTCGAAGTCGGTGAGCGTGGAGACGATCGGGCCCGGTCGCGCCGCCAGCGCGGCGAGGCGGCCGCGATGGCGGTGCGTCATCGACCAGTGACGGTGCGACGGCAGCAGCAGCGAGTGGAACAGCGTCTCCCCGCGGAAGGCGATCAGCAGCGCCGCCTCGGCTTGCGCCTGCTCGCGCAGCCGGCTGACGTGAGCTTCGATCGCCTCGGCCTCGCAGTAGCGGCCGAACAGCAGGTACTCGGTCGGCGTCCAGGCGGCGTGCGGACGCGCGGCGAAGGACCGGCTCTGAGCGGTCACGGCGAGCATACTGCTGAAGGACGGGCCATCGTGCAACTGGGAAGTGGTGCACCAATCGATCGCCCGGGGTGGGACGGGCGGGCTCCCACCGGACGACTGCTTTCGTGTACGCTTGTACGCTATGACGAACAGAACGGACACGCGTGAGTGGGACGCCGGCGCCTACGACACGCTCAACGCGCCGATGACGGCGCGCGGGAACGACGCCGTCGCGCGCCTCGAGCTGCGCGGCGACGAGACGGTGCTGGACGCCGGCTGCGGCACCGGGGAGGTGACGGCGACGCTGCTGGAGCGCCTGCCGCGCGGCCATGCGATCGCCTTGGACGGCTCGCGCGCGATGCTCGACGCCGCGCGCGAGCGCTTCGCCGCCGACGCGCGCGTGTCGTTCTTGCACGCCGACCTCGGCGAGCCGCTGACCGGCCCGCTCGGCGGCGCGCGCGTGGACGCGATCGTCTCGACCTCGACGTTCCACTGGGTGCGCGACCACGACGCGCTGTTCCGCCATCTCGCCGGCGCGCTGACGCCCGGCGGCCAGCTCGTCGTCGACTGCGGCGGGGCCGGCAACATCGCGGCGGTGCTGGACGCGCTGCGCGCGCTCGGCCACCACGAGCACCCGTGGACGTACGCCGGCGTCGGGGAGACCGAGGCGCGGCTGCGCGCGGCCGGCTTCGACCGCACGGACGTGCGGCTCGTGCCGCGCACGACCCGCTTCGAGAGCGACGAGCAGCTCGAGCGCTTCCTCACGAGCGTCGTGCTGCGCACGTTCGTGACGGAGCTCGGCGACGAGGCCGGCGGCGCGCTCGTGCGCGACGTCGCGGCGCGGCTGCCGGCGCGCGAGATCCGCTGGGTGCGGCTCGAGGTCGTCGCGCGGCTCAGCGACGCGGGCGCGGCTGCGTGAGCGCCAGCGTCGCGCGCTCCTCGTAGCGCACGTCGCCGACGATCGTCCCGGTCGTGCTGGCGTTCGCGAGCGCGCGGCGCACGACGAGCCCGCTGCCCGGCAGCAGCCACGCGAAGGTCGTGCCGACGCCGGTCGTCTCGCCGCTGACGCGCGTCGTCGTGCGCAGCAGCAGCGTGGACACGCGGCGCCCGTCGAGCGTCAGCGTGCGCGGGCCGACGACGCTCGTCGCGTCGGCGGTCGTCGTGCCCGCGATCGCGCAGCGGCTCGACCAGCGGGCGCCGCGCGCGAGCCGCGCGGGCAGCCACGTCGAGCCGGGCGCGCACGCGTACGCGCGACGGTCGACGTGGCCGGCGAACTCGTGCTCCTCGCTCTGGTTCAGCAGGCGCCACGAGCCGTCCGCGCGCGGGCACGCGAGCAGCGCGTCGTGGCGTGTGGCGAGCACGTCCCAGCGCGTGCGCAGGCAGCCGCCGGGCGTGGCCGTCACCGCGACCGTCGTGCGGGCCGGATAGGCGTGGCGGCGGCTGCCGAGCACGTGCGAGACCTCGAAGCCGCGCGTGTCGTAGACGTAGACGCCCGGCTGCGGCGCGCGGCCGCGCAGCGCCGGCGGGAGCGTGCGCGCGCTCGGCGGCAGCGCGCGGAAGCGCGCGAGCGCGGCGGCGACCGAGGCCGGCTCGGACGACTCGTGCGTCGCGAGGCGGAAGGCGCCGTAGCCGGCGAGCGCGACGGCGGGGACGGCGAGGGCGATCACGACGCGCGAGCGGCGCACGCCGCGACCGTAGCGGGCGGTGCGGCCGGTGCCCTCAGCCGGTCGCGCCCGGCACGGCGACGCGCTCGCCCGGCAGCGTCGCCGCGCGCGTCACCAGCTCCGCCGTCAGCAGCGCGCTCAGCAGTTGCACGAGCAGCAGCGTCAGCAGCACCGTCAGCTGCACGCGCGCGGCCGTCTCCGGCGAGGCGCCGCCGAGCACGAGACCGACGAACGTGCCCGGCAGCGTGACGAGCCCGGCGCTGCGCGTCTGGTCGACGAGCGGCACCATCGCGCCCGCGATCGCGCGCCGCGTCAGTGGCACGAGTGCGTCGCGCGCGCGGTCGCCGAGCGACAGGCGCGCCTCGATCTCGTCGGCGCCGGCGCCGAGGTCCTCGACCAGCCGGCGGCCGGTCAGCGTCGTCGCGAGCATCGCGCCGCCGATCAGGATCCCCGCCGTCGGGATCGTCGCGCGCGGCGTCGCCGCGAACGCGCCGACCAGCAGCAGCACGCCGACCGCGCTCAGCGCCGGCAGCGCGATCGCCGCGATCGCGATCCGCCGCGAGCCGGGCAGCGCGCGCATGCGCGAGCCGGCCGTCAGCGAGGCGGTCGCGACCATGACCGCGACGAACGCGACCGCCAGCCCCGGCACGCGGAAGACGAGCGCGATCAGCGCGCCGACGAGCGCGAGCTGGACGGCGGCGCGCAGCGCGGCGGTCAGCAGCGAGCGCGAGAGGCCGAGCCGCTGGCGGTGCGCGAGCCAGGCCGCCGCGAGCACGAACGCCGCGCTGGCGAGCAGTTGCGCGAGCGGCCGGCTCACGAGGCGGGCTCCGTCGCCTCGTGCGGCGCGGTCGCGAGCAGCTCCGCCGGCGTGCCGACAACGGCCGTCCCGTCGCGCAGCGCGACGACCTGGTCGGCGACGTCGGCCGCGAACCCGAGGTCGTGCGTGGCGACGACGACGCCGAGCCCGTCGCGCGCGAGCCCCGTCAGCGTCGCGCCGACGTGGCGGGCGGCGTCGGCGTCGAGCGCGGCGGTCGGCTCGTCGAGCAGCAGCAGCTCCGGCGCGCGCGTGAGCGCCCGCGCGAGCGCGACGCGCGCCCGCTCGCCGCCCGACAGCGCGCCCGCCGTCCGGTCGAGGAACGCGGGCGCCAGGCCGGCGGCGCGCAGCGCGTGCGTCAGTCGCCGCTCGTCGGCGGTCGCCGGCTCGAGCGCGTAGGCGAGGTTCTCGCGCACGCTGCCCGGCAGCATCACCGGCGTCTGGCCGACGAGCCCGACGCGCCGGCGCAGTTCGCACGGCTCCAACCCGGCCGTGTCCACGCCGTCGAGCAGCACGTCGCCGGCGAGCGGCAGCAGCAGCCGGTTGAGGCAGCGCAGCAACGTGCTCTTGCCGGCGCCGGACGGCCCGACGAGCGCCGTCACCGAGCCCTTGCGCGCGGCGAACGCGACGTCGCGCAGGACGGCGCGCCCGCCGTGCCCGACCGCGAGGCCGGCCACGGCGAGCCCGTCGATGCGGTCGGCGAGGCGGGCGGACACCGCGTCAACGTAGCGGTCGGCGCGGGCGGCCGGCGCGCAGCTCAGCCGTCCACCAGCAACCCGCGCATCGGCCCGACGAGCCGCTTCGTGCGCCGCGACACCGCCGGCAGCTCCATCAGCCGGTGCGTGCGCGGCAGGCCGGCGCGGTGCCGGCGCAGCTGCTCCTGCGCGATCGGGCGCCAATGCTCGTCGATCGTGCGCGCCGGATCGCCCGCGACCTGCTCGAGCGGCAGCTCGAGGTGCTCGGACCACAGCTGCAGGCGCGTGCGTCGCGCCAACTCCGCGTCGTCCGTGAGCACGTTCATCTCGGTGTCGTTGAACAGCGAGTGCTCGTTGAGGTTCGCCGAGCCGACCGTCAGCCAGCGGTCGTCGACGATCCCCACCTTCGCGTGCACGTAGAGGGGATGCGTGCGCGTGCCGGCGTGGGACGAGACGGTCGCGGCGAGCAGGCGGTCGCTGCCGCCGGCCGCCTCGACGAGCCGCCCGAGCTGGCCGCGCGTCGTGTCGGCGCCGTTGTTCGGGCGCGCGGGCAGGAGCAGCAGCAGGCGGAAGCCGGGGGTCGGCGGGTCGCGCAGCTTCGCGGCCAGCAGCTCGACGATCTCGGTCGACCACAGGAACTGGTTCTCCAGGTAGACGAGCCGCTGCGCCGCGCGCAGCGCGCGCACGTACGCCTCGAAGATGCGGAAGTCGCCGCGCGGGACGAACTCGTACGTTCCGTCGGGAACCGTCCGCAGCACCTGGACGGTCGTCTCGCCCGCCGGCGGCTGCGGGCGCGGGGGCGGCAGCGGCTCGCGGGCGACCTCCTGCCAGCGCGCGCGGAAGTGCTCGGCGACGTCGGCGACCGCCGGCCCGTGCAGGCGGGTCGCGACGTCGTGCCAGCCGAGGCGGCCGACGGGCGGGTGCGCGCGCACGTCCCAGCGGTCGCCCGACAGCGAGGTGAGGTCGATCCCGCCGACGAACGCGACCTCGTCGTCGACGATCACGAGCTTCTCGTGGTGGCAGTGCATCGTGCGCTCGCGCGCGTCGAGCGCGCATCTGATGCGCGTGCCGCGCGTGAGCTGCTCGCGGACCCGCTTCACGTCGGAGCGCTTCGGCTCGAACACGGGCGCCGGCGGGCCGGCCCACACGAGCACGCGCACCGCGACGCGCTCGGCCAGCTCGGCGAGCACGTCGCGCAGCGTGCTCGGGGAGCCGCCGTCGCGCTCGATCAGGAACGCCGGCGTGACGTGCCAGCCGGCGATGTGCACGTGCGATCTGGCGCGCTTGAGCGCCGCGCAGATCTCGCCGATCGCGTGCTCGCCGTCGATCAGCACGTCGAGGCGGTTGCCGTCGCGCGGCGGCGGGTCGCCGGCCGCCCACAGCCCCTCGTCCGGCGGGTCGAACACGCGCGCGTGGCCGAGCTTCGCCAGCCGCCGGCGGTGGTGGTCGCGCACCTGGCGCTCGAGCTGCTGGCCGACGACCCGGTCGAGGCGGGCGATCGTGTCGGGGAGGACGCTCATGGGCCTCAGTCGTACCCCCGATGCGCGACGTCCGCTCGCGAGGTCGCTTGACCCGATTGCACCGGGTCATGGAGGATCACGGCCGTGGGACCGCGGGACGAGCCGTTCGAGGCGCTGCTGGCCGACGGGCAGATGGCCTATGCGGCGTTCCATCGGGCACTCGCAGCCCCCGCGGCGCACGAGCGCGACATGCGCGGCCGGGGGCTGGACGAGCTGTTCGGACCCGAGACGCTGCCGCCGCCGCATCCGTCGCTCCCGCTGCGGGTGCTGGCGAGCCTCGCCCATCACGCGCGCAACGGCAACCTCGAGACGCGCTACCTGTTCGAGCCGGTCTCGAACGAGGGCCTGCGCGCCCTCAGCGACTGGCAGGTCCGCAACTACGAGCAGCTCCAGCGCTACGTCCCCGAGGCGATCCGGGCAGAGCCGCTGTGGCTGACGTGGGAGCCGCCGCACTCGGACGCGCCGTACGGGGCCGGACGCCTCGAGCTCGACGAGCTGCGGCACGCGGTCGGGCTGTTCCTCGCCGCGAGCCACGCGTCGTCGGCGGTGATGGGGCTCGTCTTCGTGCTGCTGCGCGACTGGTACCTCGACCTCGTCCGCCCGCTCGAGCAGCTGCGCGGCGACGCCGGGGGGCTCGTCGCGCGCGCGTGCGAGATGGCCGTCAGCGGCCGCCGCGACCCCGACCTCGACTGGGCGGTCGTGCTCGCGCACGAGCAGGAGGCGCGCGAGCGGCTGGGCACGCCGACCTCCGCCTGGACGCTCCTGCACGCCTGCGCGTCGGCCGACGCGCTCGAGCTGCTCGACCTGTCGCTGACGGGCGAGCGCGTCGACGAGGCGCTGACGGCGCTGGTGCCCGAGCAGGCGCGGCGCGGCAAGCCGGCCGAGCAGCCGGCGGACGACCCGGCCGACGTGGGCGACGCGGCGGCCGCGCGCGGCGACGCCTTCCGTCCCTCGACGGCGATCTCGACCGACGCCTGGACCGTCGAGGACCGGCTCCAATACGACGTCTACGCGGAGGCGATCACGCGCTTCATCCTCGACGAGCGCACGCGCGCGCCGCTGACGATCGGGATCAAGGCGCCGTGGGGCGCCGGCAAGACGTCGCTGATGCGGATGATCCGCCGGCGGCTCGACCCGGAGGCGGACGGCGCCGGCCCCGCGCGCGGGGCGGACGGCGAGCGCCTGTCGAACCGCGAGGTGCTGAAGACGACGGCGCTGCCGCGCGAGCAGGCGGCCGAGCAGCTCGCGATCGACGGCGTCGACACGCGCGCGCAGCGGACCAGCGTGTGGTTCAACGCGTGGAAGTACCAGAGCGGCGAGCAGCTGTGGGCCGGCCTCGCGCACGCGATCGTCTCGCAGGTCGAGGCGCGCATGAGACCGTGGGAGCGCGAGCGCTTCTGGGCGAGCCTCAACATCCGCCGCGTCGACCTGACCGCCGTGCGCCGCCGCATCTACCGCGCGTTCCTGCTGCGCGCGATCCCCGACCTGCTGCTGGTGCCGCTCGCGCTGCTGCTCGCGCTCGCGACCGCGCTCGTCGCGTCGGCCGCCGCGGGCGGGCTGACCGCGGTCGCGACCGCGCTCGGGCTCGGGCTCGACGCGGCGCGCCGCTGGCGCGCCTTCGCAGGCGAGAGCGTCGCCGCGTCCGACCCGAAGCTGGTCGCCGACCCCGGCTACGAGGACCGGCTCGGCTTCCTGCACCTCGTCCACGAGGACATGCACCGGATCCTCGCGCTCGTCGCCTCGCCGGAGCGCCCGCTCGTCGTCTTCGTCGACGACCTCGACCGCTGCTCGTACACGACCGTCGTGCAGGTGATCGAGGGGCTCAACACGTTCCTCGCGGGCGACTTCGAGAGCTGCATCTTCGTGATCGCGATGGAGCCCGACCTCGTCGCCGCGCAGATCCACGTCGCCTACGCCGACCTGTTCGCGCGGATCGCCGAGCGCGACGGCAGCGCCGGCAGCGACCTCGCGTGGCGCTTCCTGGAGAAGATGGTGCAGCTGCCGCTGGCGCTCCCGCCGCCCGGCGAGCCGCAGATCGAGCGCTACGTGCAGTCGCTCGTCGCGAGCGAGGCGCAGGCTCAGGTGGTCGAGCTCGACGACGACGACGAGCAGCTGGTGGCGGCGCGCTCGGCGATCCGGAGCGCGCGCGTGAGCGACTCGCTCGGCGGCATCGCGGACGCGCTCGAGCGGGCGAGCGAGACGCTCGACCGGGGGGCGGGGCAGGAGGAGGCGTATCGGCGGGCGCTGCTGCAGCGCGCCGCGCGGATCGAGTACGCCAGCGAGTTCGACGACGGGCATCCCGAGGTGCGCGCGATGCTCCAGCGCCACGCCGCGGCGCTGCACCACAACCCGCGCGAGATCAAGCGCTTCGTCAACGTCTTCCGCTTCTACGCCTACGTGCAGTTCTGGCGCACGACCGACGGCCTGCCCGCGCCCGACCTCGACGGCGCGGCGAAGCTCGCGACGCTCGCGGTCCGCTGTCCGCACCTGCTGAGCGCGCTCGGCGCGGTGGTCGAGGCGGACGGCGAGCGACGGCAGCTGCTCGCGTGGCTGGAGCGGATCGACGGCGACGCGACGCTGGAGGAGAAGGTGCTCGGGCAGGTGCCCGGCTACGTGCGCGACGCGCTCGCGGAGCCGGGCCTGCGGTCGCTGATCGTCGCCCCACCGGCCGTCGGGGAGCAGGCGAGCGGGTTCCTGTGAGCGGCGCGGGGCGGCGGCTCAGGCGGCCAGCGCTGCCCGCTCGTGCTCGACGCGCGAGCCGCTGCGGCCCTTGACGACGCGCAGGCGCGCGGGGATCCGCTGGCGCAGCTCCGCGACGTGGGAGACGATCCCGACCGTGCGGCCGCCCTCGCGCAGCTGGTCGAGCACGTCGAGCACCTCGTCGAGCGTGCGCTCGTCGAGCGAGCCGAAGCCCTCGTCGACGAACAGCGTCTCGAGGCGGCTGCCGCCGGCCTCGGCGGCGACGACGTCGGCCAGGCCGAGCGCGAGCGCGAGGCTGGCGAGGAACGTCTCGCCACCGGACAGCGTGGCGGGCGAGCGCTGCTGGCCGGTCCAGCCGTCCACGACGCGCAGCTCCAGCCCGCCGCGGCGCTCCTTGCGGGCGCGCTCGTCGGTGTGGACGAGCTGGTAGCGGCCGTTCGACATCTGCTCGAGGCGGACCGTCGCCGCCTGGGCGACCTCCTCCAGGCGCGCGGCGAGCACGTAGGCGGACAGGCGCATGTGCAGGCGGTTGCTTGCGCCGGTGCCGTCGACGAGGCCGGCCAGCTCCTTGATCGTGCGCTCGCGCTCGGCGACCGGGGCGAGGTCGGCGAGGGCGTCGTCCAGCTCTGCGGCGAGGCGCCTGAGCGCGGCCACGCGCTGGTCGGCGAGCGCGTGGCGGCGGGTGGCGGCGTCGTCGGCGGCGACGGCTGCGGTGGCTTGGGCTTCGAGGGTGGGGAGGGGGGTGGGCGCGGCCGGGGCGGCCGCGTCGGCCTGCTCGGCGCCGGTCTCGGCCAGCTCGTGCGCGAGCTGCTCGGCGCGCGCGCGGCGCTCGGCGAGGCCGCGGTCGTAGGCCGCGATGCGGTCGGCGAGCGCCTGCTGTTCGTCGCGGTTGAGCAGGGCCGCGCGGGCGGCTTGCGCGTCGTCGAAGCCGGCCTCGCGGGCGGCCGCTTCCTGCTCGGCGGCGTCGGCCTGCGCGCGCAGCGCGTCGGCGCGCGCGGCGATCGAGGCGTCCTCGCCGCGGGCGGCGGCCACGCGCTCGCGGTCCGCCTCCAGCGCTCCGCTGCGCTCGGCGAGCGTGGCGCGGGCGGCGGCTTCCTCGCGCTCGGCCTGCTGGCGCGCCTGCTCCTGCTCGGTCGTGCGGGTCGCGAGCGCAGCGAGCGCCTGCTGCGCCGCCGCCAGCCCGCCTGCGGTCGTGCGCGCGTGTGCGAGCGCGGCGTCGAGCCGCTCGGCCTCCGCGGCGAGCGCGTCGGCCGGCGCCTCGCCGGCGACGGCGCGGGCGGCGGCGAGCGCGGCGTCGAGCGTGGCGAGGGTGCGTTCGGCCTGCTGGCGCTCACGCGCGGCCTGCTCGTGCGCCGCCTGAGCGTGCTGCTCGCGCTCGGCGAGCGGGGTGGGCGCGGCGGGCGTGCCCGGGGCGGCGTGCGCCGGCGCCGGGTGGTCGGTCGCGCCGCACACGCTGCACGGCTCGCCGGGCTGCAGGCCGGCCGCCAGCTCGGCGGCCATGCCGGCGAGCCGGCGCTCGCGCAGGTCGAGCCATGCGGCGTGGGCCTGCTGCTCGGCGTCCACGGCGTGCCGGCGCCGCTCGTCCGCCGTGGTGCGTTGCGCGAGCAGGCGGTCGCGCTCGGCCGCCTGCTCGGCGCGCTGCCGTGCCGTTTGGGCCTCGGCGTGGAGGCGCTCGGCGCCGGCGGCCCCCTCGCGCGCTGCCTGCACGGTGGCATCGAGGGTTGCGCGCTCGTGCGCGGCCTCCTCGATCGCGCTGGTCGCCGCTCGCGCCCGGGCCCCGGCCTTCTCGGCGCTCCGTGCGAGCGCCGCCAGCTGCTCGTCCGCCGCGGCCAGCCGCGCCTCGACGGCCACGAGCGTGTCGAGCGCGCCGGCGGCCTCGCGCGCCGCCGCCGCCCGGTCGCGCAGCTCGGCCGGCGAGCTGTGTCCTTCCGGGGGTCCATACGACCCCCTAAGGGACACAGCTCGCGTGAGGAGCGCGGCGAGCGGCGCGGCGCGGCGGGCGGCGGCGAGCTGGGCGTCGGCCGCGTCGCGCTCCGGGCGTCTCGACTCCCAGCGGGCGAGCCGCTCGACGGCCTCCGCGTGGGCGGCGCGGCGCTCTGCGGCGGCGCGGCCCTCCGCCAGCGCCGCCTCCGCGCGGGTGCGGGCGGCGGTGGCGGCGCGCTGCGCGTCGGCCGCGCTCACCAGCTCCGCCTCCGCGCGCACGCCGAGGCCGGCGACCCACTCGGCGTGCAGGTCCAGCTCCTCGGGCGCCGGCTCGCCGGCCACCTCGGCGACCTTCGCGACCAGCTCGCGCTCCGCCTGCGAGGCCGCCTGCAGCTCCGACCAAGCGGCCTTCCTGCGGTCGTTCAGCCAGTGCTCCACGCGCGCGAAGCGGTCGGTGCCGAAGAGGCGTTCGAGGACCGCCTGGCGCTCGCCGCTGTCCGCACGGAGGAACGTGGCGAACTCGCCCTGCGGCAGCAGCACGACCTGGCAGAACTGGTCGCACGTCATGCCGAGCAGCGCGTCCAGCTCGTGGCGCGCCTCGTCCGGGCGGGCGGCGAGGACGGTCCACTCGCCGGACGCCGCGTCCAGCTCCTCGACCGTGCAGGCCGGCCCCTCTCTCGTCATCCCCTCGCCGCGCAGCTTCGGCCGCTCCTGCGGCGGGCGGCGCACCACGCGCAGACGCCGCTCGCGCAAGGTCACCTCCAGCTCGACCTCCGTGCGGACCTCCGGTGCGGCGTGGTCGGAGCGCAGGCGGGCATCCCGCGCGCGCGCGCCCGGGACCTGGCCGTACAACGCGAACGCGACCGCGTCGAGCAGCGTCGTCTTGCCCGCGCCGGTGTCGCCGTGCAGCAGGAACAGGCCGGACTCGGCGAGCGCGTCGAAGTCGACCGTCTCGCTGCCGGCGAACGCCTGGAAGGCGGTCAGGCGCAGGCGATGGAGCCGCACGGCGACCGCCTACCGGCGGCGCGGACCGCCGGCCGCGCGCGGCGCACGCACGCGCGCGCCGCCGCTCACGCGACCGCCTCCGCCACGCGCCGCGCCGTCAGCGCGTCGCGCAGCAGCGCCAGCTCGTCGTCGTCCGCCTCGCGCCCGCGTGTGTCGGACACGAAGCGCGCCACCAGCTCGTCGTCGTCCAGCCCGCGCAGGCGCTGATAGGAGTCGTCCGGGCGCGAGCCGGCGCCCTGCGGGTCGAACGCGAGCGCCACGGCGAACGCGAAGCGCCGCCGCAGCCGCTCCATCGCGTCCGCCGGGCGGACCGGGTCGGTCAGCGTCGCCTGCACCCACGCCGCCTCGGCGTCCGCGAGGCGCGGGTCGGCGAGCAGCTCGTCGAGCGTCCCGCGCAGGCTCGCCAGCGGCCGGGGGACCGGCGCCGGCAGCAGCTCCACCCGCGGCAGCGCCCCCGCGACCACATCGACGACGGCGACCGACTTCGTCTGGCCGGCTTCGCTGAACGACAGCGCCAGCGGCGAGCCGGCGTAGCGGCCGAGCCCGCCGCCGACGACCTGCGGCCCGTGCAGATGCCCGAGCGCGACGTAGTCGGCGCCGTCGTAGACGGCGGCCGGCACGCTCGCGGCGCCGCCGACGGCGAGGTCGCGTTCGCTCTCCGACGGCAGCCCGCCGGCGACGAACGCGTGCGCCATCACCGCGACGGGCCCCGAGCGCGAAGCGGCGTCCGCGCGCACGAGCGCCATCGCCGCCGCCATCGCCGCCGCGTGCGAGCGCTCCTCGAAGCCCATCGCCTCGCGCACCAGGTCCGGCTCCAGGTAGGGGATGGCGTAGACCCAGCCGTCGCCGAGCGGGATCGGCGCGCCCGCCGTGAGCGGGTCGGTCCGCACGTGCACCCCGGCCCGCGCCAGCAGCCCCGCGCCGAACCCGAGCCGCGCCGCCGAGTCGTGGTTGCCCGAGACGACGACGACCGGCGCGACCTCCGCCAGCCGCGTGAGCGCCTCGTCCGCCAGCCGCACCGCGTCGACCGGCGGCAGCGCGCGGTCGTACAGGTCCCCGGCGATCAGCACGCCGTCCACGGCGGACGCCCGCGCGGCCTCCACGAGGAAGTCGACGAACCCCGCCTGCGCGCCCAGCAGATCCTCGCCGTGGAAGGCGCGTCCGAGGTGCCAGTCTGCGGTGTGGAGCAGGCGCATCGCCGTCCAAGATGGCGCGCGGGGCGGATGGAACCCGGCGTACGCTGCTCCGATGCGACGCCTGCTCGCCGGCTCGCCACGCTCGTGCTGCTGGACGCGGGCGCCCTGCTGCTGCTGAGCGCGCTGCTGCCCGGCTTCCACGCCGACAGCTTCGGCGCCGCGCTGATCCTCGCGCTGCTGCTCGCGCTCGCGAACGCGCTCGTGTGGCCGCTCCTGATCCGCGTCGCGCTGCCGTTCTCGACGCGCTGCGCACGCATCCCGGGATCGGCTTCGTGCTGGTGCGCTCGGCCGCGTTCGAGGAGCTCGTTGGCTCGCACGGCGGCCTCGGCGGCGGCCAGTCGCACCCGTTCGTGCTGCACCCGGTCGCGCTGCCGTGGCCGGCCGAGGAGGTCGTCGGCGCGGAGGCGGTGCACCGCGTGCTGCGCGGCTGGCTCGCGCAGGTGGGGCAGGCGGGCTATGCGTCGACGTCGAGCGACGCGCCGACCGCGAGCGTCGCGACGCGCACGCCCGGCGCCGCGCGCGCGACCTGAGCGGCGAACGCGAGCGCCGGCGCGCGCAGTACGGCGGCGTGGCGGCGGCGCGTGCCGAGCGGCAGCAGCGTGCCCCAGTGGATCGGCACGGCGACCGCGGGCTGGACGAGCGCGACCGCGCGTGCCGCCGCGCCCGGGTCGAGGTGGCCGGGGCCGAGCGTCGGCCCCCAGCCCCAGATCGGCACGAGCACGACGTCGACGCGGCCGCGCAGCGCCTCCATCTCCGGGTGGAGTGCGGTGTCGCCGGCGAACCAGATCCGCGCGACGAGGTAGCCGAGCGCGTCGTGCACATCACGGCCGGGGAAGCGGCGCGTCGGGTGCCACGCGCGGACCGCCGCGACCGTCGCGCCACCGACCGCGACCTGCTCGCCGGCGCGCAGCTCGTGCACGCGGCCGAACGGCAGGTCGCGCAGCAGCGCGCCCGTCCCGCGCGGCGCGACCGCCGCCGTCTCCGCGCGCGCGAGCGTGCGCAGCGACGGGCGGTCGAGGTGGTCGTGGTGCGCGTGCGAGATCAGCACCGCGTCGACCGGCGCGACCGTGACGAGCGGCGCGTGACGGCGCAGGTGCGCGACGTGCGCGCGCAGCAGCGGGTCGGTCAGCAGCCGCGTCCCGTCGAGCTCCAGCAGGACGGTCGCATGCCCCAGCCAGGTGACGCGGCGCATGGGGCGGAGCGTGGCACACGCTCCGCCCCGGATGCGGCGTCAGGGACCGGGGAAGCCGCCGGGCGGCGGGCCGCCGGGGCCCATCATGTGGTCGCCGTCGCGGTCGCGGTGACCGAAGCGGCCGGGGCCGGGGCCGGTGCCGTTCACGAGGTCGGCGACGTGCGCTCTGAGGTCTCTGAGGATCGCGTCGCGCTGCGCCGACGTGAGCCGTCTGTCGGTCACCGCTCTGTCGAGCTGGCTCGTGGCGTCGTCGATCAGCGCCTGCTCGAGGCCGGCGACCGACTTGCCCTGTGCTCTCGCGACGTCGGCGAGCGATCTGCCGCTCATGAGCGCTCTGCCGAGCTGCGCTCTCGTGAGGCCGAGATACGTCGCGGCGGCGTCGAGGCCGGCGCCGAACGGGCCGTGGCCGGGGCCGCCCATCGGGCCGCCGAAGCCGTGGCCGTCGAGGCCGGGCCCGCCGAGCGGGACGCCGTGTCTGGCGATCTGCTGCTTGATGCGGTCGGCCTGCGCCTGCGTCAGCCGGCCGGCTCTGACCGCCTGGTCGAGCTGGTCGCCGATCGCGCCCGCGAGCGCCGATCTGAGCTGGCCGGGCGTCACGTTCAGGCGCTGCGCGGCGTCTCTCAGCACCGCGTCGCGATGGTCGCCGCCGGTCGCGGCGGCGTACGCGACGCCGCCTCCGGTCACCGCGAGCGCCACGACGGCGCCGATCGCGGCGATGCGCTTGCGTCTTGGGTCCACGTCCGTGCTCCTCGGGTCGGTTGGCTCGGGAAGACGGCGTCCATGGAACCGGGCGCGCCTGAGAACGACCTGGGAATCGGCTCAGAGCTGCTGGCGGCGCTCAGGCGCCGTACGGCGGACGCAGCCCAGGGAACATCGGGTAGTGACGCACGTTCCCTGTGGCGAGCTCGGCGTCGTGCACGAGCGCGGTCGCCGCGACCAGCAGGTCCGCCACGCCGAGACCGCGGTGGCTGCGTCGATGGCGACGGCCCAGCTCGCCCGCCCGTCGGCTCGTCGCCTCGTCGACCGGCGCCCAGCGCAGCGCGGCGAGCAGCTGCTCCGTGTGCGCCCGCTCGGGTGAGCGGACGCCGCGCAGGACCTCCGCTCGCGTGATCTCCGAGCACAGCGGGATCTCATCCAGCCCGCTGAGCCAGTCGGTCGCCGCCTGCGAGCCGCGCAGGACGTCGATCAGCACCGACGTGTCGACGACGTGCATCGGAGCGGTCAGCGCTCGCGCCGCTCGTCGAGCTCGCGCGCACGCTCGCGATCGGCCGCGCGCAGGTCTTCGACGTAGCGCTCCCCGGCGGGGAGGTAGGACGCGCAGCCGTGCGCCTCGGCGACCGCGGTGCGGAGGCGCGCGAGCGCGGTCTGCTCGGCCGCGGCCGGTTCGAGGTAGCGGTCGATCGCCTCGCGGATCAACGCCGACTTCGTGCGTCCCAGGCGCTCGGCGCGGTCGGCCAGCGCACGCTCCTGCTCGTCGGACAGGTAGATCTGCGTGCGATGCATGATGTATGAAGCATACATCGCTCATCGGGCCAGGTGCCGACAGGTGTCAGGTTGACCGCACCGGAAGTTGGCCATAGCCTGCGGCGCGAATCCACCGGGCAGGAAGGCGGGCGAGGCGCGATGACTTCACGGACGATGCTGGCGGCCGCGGTCGCAGTCGGGACGCTGGCGCTCGGCGCGGCACCGGCGGCGGCGATCACGCGAGGCCCGCGTGCCGGCGCACGCCCGCAGCTCGACGTGCGCGCCGGCGAGCGCGCGACGGTCCCCGCCGGCGTGCGCGCCGCGCGCCACGCGCTCGCCGAGCGGCTCGGGATCGAGGCGCACGTCGCGACCGACCCCGTCGGCGGCGGCCTGCGCGTGCTCGACCGCACGAACGGCTTCCTCAGCGGCCCCCGCGCCGGCGACGCGGCCGACGTCGCGCTCGCCTACGTGCGCGCGCACGCGGGCGTCTTCGGCGTCGACGCGCAGAGCCTCGCGTCGCTCGAGCTGATGCGGCGCACGACCTCCGGCGACGGCGTCACGCACCTCACGTGGGTGCCGGTGCAGGACGGCGTCCCCGCCTACGACAGCGCGCTGCGCGTCCACGTCACGCGCGACGGCCGCGTCCTCGCCGCCGCCGGCCCGCCGCTCGGCGGCCTCGCGCTGCCGACGACGACGCCGCGCCTGACCGCCTCGCAGGCGCTCGCCGTCGCGCGCAACGACGTGGGCGCGAAGGCGGCCCTGCCGCGCGCGCACACGAGCGCGGGTCCGCAGCGCCTCACGACCTTCAGCGACGGCGACCGCGCGAGCCTCGTCGCGTTCGAGTCGCCGAGCGGGGATCGGCTCGCGTGGCGGGTGATCGCCGCCGGCACCGACCCGTACGTGTTCGAGGTGGTCGTCGACGCGGCGAGCGGGGAGATCCTGGCGCGCCACTCGCTGACCGACTTCGCCTCCACCGCCGACGTGCTCGCCTACCACCCCGGCGCGGCCGCCGGCGGGACGCAGTTCCCGGTCGACATCACGAGATGGCTGAACGCGTCCGCCACCACGCTCACGGGGCCGTACGCGCACGCGTACGCCGACCCCGACAACGACGACGACTTCGCCGACGCCGGCGAGGAGATCAACCCGAACGTCGCCAGCGACTGGCTCTACACGCCGACGCCGGTCGTGGCGGCGAGCGGTCAGTTCTGCTCCAGCTACAGCGGCGTCTGCACCTGGGACGGGGCGAACTTCTCGACCGAGACGAGAAACCGCGCGCAGGCGACGACGCAGGTCTTCTACTTCGTCAGCAACTTCCACGACTGGCTCGCGCAGGCGCCGATCGGCTTCGACGACGCGTCCGGCAACTTCGAGCTCAACGGGACCAACGGCAGCGACCCCGTGCTGGCCGAGGCCGACGACGGCGGCGGCGTCGACAACGCGAACATGTCGACGCTGCCCGACGGCCAGTCGCCGCGCATGCAGATGTACCTGTTCAAGAACGTCGCCGGCGCACCGTGGCCGGCCGTCAACGGCGCCGACGACGCGAGCGTCGTCTACCACGAGTACACGCACGGGCTCTCGAACCGCCTCGTCGACCCGCTCAACGCCGACGGCCTCAACGCCAACCAGTCCGGCGCGATGGGCGAGGGCTGGAGCGACTGGTACGCAATGGACTACCTCGTCGCGCATGGCCTCGTGTCGGACACCGGCGCCGACGGCGAGGTCCGCGTCGGCGAGTACGTCACCGACAACAGAACCCGCGGCATCCGTACCCAGCCGCTCGACTGCTCCGTCGGCTCCGCGGCGCCGGCCTGCGGCGGCAGCGCCGTCGCAAGACACGGCGGCGGCTACACCTACGCCGACCTCGGCCGCGTCGGCGGCTACGACGCGAGCACGCCGTCGTTCGAGGTCCACGACGACGGCGAGATCTGGTCGGAGACGCTGTGGGACCTGCGCAAGACGCTCGGCGCGACGACCGCACGCGGGCTGATCACCGACGCGATGCGCCTCTCGCCGCTCGACCCGTCGTTCCTCGACGAGCGCGACGCGATCCTGCTCGCCGACCAGATCGACAACAGAGGGGTGAACCACGACGCGATCTGGCAGGTCTTCGCGACCCGCGGGATGGGCTACGGCGCGCGCACGACGAGCCCCAACGCGACGCGCGCGCAGGCGTCGTTCGCGACGCCGCACCTGGTCGAGAACGGCGGCAGCGGCTACGACGACTCGGGCGCGTTCGGCGACGGCGACGGGGTCGCCGAGCCGGGCGAGATCCTGCGCTTCGCGGTGCTGCTGCAGAACCCGGGGCTCGTCGGCCTCACGCACGTGCACGGCTCGCTCCACGCGGTGACGCCGGGCGTGTCGGTCGTCGTGCCCGACGCCGACTTCGGCGCGATCGCGGCCGGCGACAGCGCCGTCGACGCGAGCGACTACGTGCTGACGCTCGGGTCCGGGCTCGCGTGCGGCAGCCAGGTGCAGCTGACGCTGCACGTCACGAGCGACCAGGGCTCCTTCGACGTGCCGCTGCTGATCTCGCTCGGCGCGGGCGACGCCGTCTTCAGCTCCGGCGACTCGTTCCCGAAGTCGATCCCCGACAACAGTCCGAGAAGCGGCGCCGTCTCGACGCTGTCGGTGCCCTCCGGCGGGCGGATCGACACGCTGCGCGCGACGGTGAACATCTCGCACACGGCCGTCGGCGACCTGCACGCGTGGCTGACCTCGCCGGCCGGAACCAAGGTCGACCTCGTCGAGACGCCCTTCTCCGGCCTCGACTGGAGCGGGCCGGTGACGTTCGACGACGGCGCGTCTCAGGCGATCCAGGACGTCCCCGACGGCGCCGGCTCGCTCGGGACCGCCTACGTGCCGGACGAGCCGCTGGCGACGTTCGCGGGCGAGAACCGCGCCGGTCCGTGGACGCTGCGCGTGACCGACAACTACGCGCTCGACAGCGGCACGCTCAACGGCTGGAGCATCGACACGGACCAGCCGTCCTGCTCGACCACCACGACGCTGCCGCTCGCGACGACCGGCGCCGCGGGCGCGGTGAGCACGGGCGGCGCGACGCTCGCCGGCTCGGTCACGCCGGGCGGGGCGGCGACGACGTACGCCTTCCAGTACGGCGCCACGAGCGCGTACGGCCAGACGACGGCGACCGGCTCGGCCGGCTCCGGCGGCGTCGCGGTCGCCGAGAGCGCCGCCGTCTCGGGCCTGGCGGCCGCGACGACGTACCACTTCCGCATCGTCGCGTTCCGCGACGGGGTGCGGGTCGCGGCCGGCGCCGACCAGACGTTCACGACGTCCGCGGGGACGTCGAACGTCACGCCGCCGCCGCCGACCAGACCGACGCCGCACGTCGGCTTCCGCACCCACAGAGCGACGGTGAGCGCGCGCGGCACGTTCGTGTTCGCGTTCGGCGCGACCGGCGGCCGCAGCGGCCGCATCCGCTTCACGATCCCCAAGCACGGCAGGACGAAGGCGATCGCGTTTGGCAGCCGCTCGTTCGCCGTCCCGGCCAGCGGGCGCGTGCGCGTGACGATCAAGCTCTCGCGCAGAGCGCTCGCGCAGCTGCGCAGGCGTCACCGCCTGCTCGTGCGGGTGACCGTGACGTTCGCGGGGATCACGTTCGGCGAGCCGCTGAAGCTCAGCGCGCCGGCTCACCGCCGGCGCCGCTGAGCCGCCACGCGAACAGCACGGCGGCGACCGCGGTCGCGAGGTTGAGGCTGGAGACGCCGGGGCGCATCGGCAGCCGCAGGCGCGCGTCGGCGCGCGCGAGCAGCGCGTCGGAGAGGCCGTGGCGCTCGGTCCCGAACGCGAGCACCGCGTCCGCCGGCAGTCGCGCCGGGTCGAGCGGCTCGCCGTCGGGATCGAGCGCGAGCAGCGGGCGGCCGGCGAGCGCGGCGTCGTGCGCGCGGCCGACGGGCAGCGCGAAGTGCAGCCCCGCGGCACCGCGCAGCGCCGCCGGGTCCCACGGGTCGTGCATGCCCGTCGTCAACACGGCGGCGGCGTCCGCGGCGGCCGCGACGCGCACGACCGCGCCGACGTTGCCGAGATCACGCGGGTCCTCCAGCAGCACGACCGGGCCCGCGGCGGGCATGCGAAAGGGCGGCCGCCGCGCGAGCGCGACGACCCGCGTGCGCGGTGCGCGCGGCACGAGCGTCGCCAGCAGCTCTGCCGGCACCGGCTCGGCGGCGAGCGCGCGGAAGCGGCCGGCGAGGTCGGGCGCCAGCTCGGCCGCGAGCCGTTCGAGCGCGTCCGGGTCGGCCGCCGCCACCAGCTCGACCTCGGCGCCGAAGCGCAGCGCGTGCTTCAACGCGTGGAAGCCTTCGAGCAGCGCCAGGCGCTCGTCCCCGCGCGCCTGCTGGAAGCGCCGCTGCAGCGCGCTCACGCGACGAGTGGGCGGTCGGCGTCGGTGCGCGGCAGCGCCGCGAGCGTCGCGTCGCGGCTGACGGCGCGGACCTCGTCGGGGACCGTCTCCAGCCGCACGCGGCTGACGAAGCCGAGCGGCGCGCCGAGCGGCTTGAAGAAGTCGTCGTAGTGCGTCGGCACGACGACGCGCGGGTCGAGCCGCGGCAGCACGCGCTGCCAGTAGCGCGGCGTGACCGCGCGGCCGGCGACGCCGGCGAGGAACACGTCGACCGGCTCGTCGCGCAGCGCTGCGTCGATCAGGTTCGCGCTGCCCTGGTGGTAGAAGCTCGTGCCGGCGACCTCGATGCGGATGCCCCACACCTGCCCGCAGCGGTAGGCGCCCGGCGTGAGCCCGTGCAGGTGATCGCAGCTCAGCTCGCCGTCGAACGGCACGCGCAGGCCGAGCAGCAGCTTCGAGTGCGCGCTCGGCGTGAACGAGACGACGAACGGCCCCAGCTCGTAGCGGCGGTACGGCTCGACCTCGACCGCGAGCCCGCCGAGCCCGTGCAGCCGCATCAGCGCCGCGAGCGACGCGGAGCCGTACGCGGGTGCGCGGAAGCGCTGCGCGATCGCGGGCGCGTCGACCGCGTGGTCGAAGTGCGTGTGGCCGACCAGCACGCCGGCGACGTCGGCGCCGTCCGCCGCGCCGATCCAGCGGTCGAGCTGGGCCGCGTCGGGCAGCGCGCGGCGCCGCAGCAGCAGGCTGCGCAGCGGCACGCGCGAGACGTACGGGTCGACGAACAGCGACACGCCCTCGTACGTGATGCGGTAGCCGGAGACGCCGAGCCACTCCAGCTCCAGGCCGCGCGGCAGCGCCAGCGGCACGGCCTCGAGGCCGCGCAGCGCGTCGGCGTCGTCGCGCGAGCTGGACATCCGGCCGACCGTACCGCAACACTCCGGGGGCGATGACCACACGTCTCAAGCGCATGGCCGGCCTCGCCGGCGCGGCGGTCCTCGGCGCCGCCCTCTGGTGGCGCCGCAACCCGTCGGCGTGCCCGTACAACCAGCGCTTCTGGGTGCAGGCGCCGCATCCGCTGATCACGCGCCCGCGGCTGCGCGAGGCGCTCGCGCCGGCGCCCGGCCAGCGGCTGCTGGAGGTGGGGCCGGGGACCGGCTACTACGCGCTCGAGGTCGCGGGCTGGATCGCGCCCGGCCATCTCGACGTCTTCGACGTGCAGCAGGAGATGCTCGACCACACGCTGCTGCGCGCCGAGCAGCGCGGCATCGCGAACATCGTCGCGCTGCAGGGCGACGCGCGCTCGCTGCCGTTCGAGGACGACACGTTCGACGCCGCCTACCTCGTGACGGTGCTGGGCGAGATCCCCGACCAGCAGGCGGCGCTGCGCGAGCTGGCGCGCGTCGTGCGGCCGGACGGCCGCGTCGTCGTCGGCGAGCTGTTCGGCGACCCGCACTGGGTCAGCCCGCGCAAGCTGCGCGAGCGCGCGGAGCGCGCGGGCCTGCGCTTCGAGCAGCGCCTCGGCAGCCCGCTCGGCTACTTCGCGCGCTTCGCGCCGCGCTGAGCTGTAGCGCGCACGCCTACTGCTTGCGCGCGATCGCCTCCGCCAGCTCGCCCTTCGTCATGCGCGAGCGGCCCGTGACGTCGAGCTTGGCGGCGCGCTCGTACAGCTCCCGCTTCGTGTGGCCCTCGACGTCGACGCCGCCGTACGTCTTGCCGACGTTCTGCCGCGCACGCGGATTCTTCGCGCGCGGGTCGGACGGGCCCTTTCTGGCCTTCGGCTGCCAGCGGTCGCCGACCTTCTCGAAGCTGTGCTTGAGCGCGGCGTACGCGACGCGGTGCGCGCGCTCGCCCTCGCCGTGCTCCTTCACGGCGGAGTCGTGCGCCTTCGCGAACGTGCGCTGCGCCTTCGCGGGCGAGCGCTTGAGCGTGTCCGGCAGCTCGCTCTGCTTGGCGGTGCCGCGTGCGGTGGTCTTCGGCATCGTGGTTCCTCCTTCGGCTCAGCCGGTCGCGCCGACGGCCGCGAGCGAGGCGTCGACGGCGACGTCGAACAGCGCGTGCAGCGTCTCGGCGGCCGCGCGCTCGTCGCCGAGGATCCGCCGCGCGGCATCGGCCGCCTGGGCGTCGCCGGCCGCCTCGGCGACGTGCACGAGCTGCTCGTAGCCGCCGATCTCGAGGTGCTCGAAGGCGTACGCGAACGCCGCCAGCTTGCCGGGCGTGTCGGCCTGCGACTGGAAGAACAGGCCGAGGTTGAGCGCGCCGGCTCTGAGCGCGGCGTCCTTCAGCCGCGACGGCGACGCGTGCCGCGCGTCGAGCAGCTCGTCGACCGCCGCCAGGTGCGCGCGCGACTCGTCGAGGTGGTCGGCGTAGGCGCGCTCCAGCCGCGCGTCGCCGCCGATCGAGGAGGCTCGCTCCAGCAGCGTGACGCCCTGCGACTCGAGCGCGTGCGCGTCGGCGAGGTAGGTCGCGAGCCGCGCGCCGGGATCGTCGCGCGCGCCCGCCTCGAGCGACGCGGCGGCGGTGCGCGGGAACCTCGCCTCGATCCGCGCCGCCATCGCCGCCTCCTCGCCACGGATGCGGTGCGCGACGACGGCCGTCTCGTGGTCGCCGGCCGCGTCGGCGAGCCGCGCGAGCAGCTCGTAGGCGGCCAGCTCGAGGTGCTCGTAGGAGAACGCGTGCGCGGCGAGCTTGCCGGGCGTGTCCGCCTGCACGCGCGCGAACAGCGCGAAGGCGGCGCCGCCCGCCTCGCCCGCGAGGTCTCTCAGGCCGGACGGCTTCGCCCCGTGGGCGTCGAGCCGCTCGCGCACGAGCCGCTCGTGCACGCGCGTCTCGACCTCGTGGTCGCGCAGCGCGAGCTTGAGCGCGTCCTCGCCGGCGATCGCCGGCGCGCGCTCGAGCTGCGCCAGCGCCATCTGCTCCAATGCGTGCGCGTCGCGCAGCGACGCGACGAGCTGTTCCTCCAGCGTGCGGTTCGTCATGTCGGGGACTGGTACCCCGCCGTCGCGCACGCGAACGCCCGGCGTGTCAGCGTGGCGCGCCACGCCGTCCCGGTAGCGTCCTGGCGGTGGACACCGCCTTCACGCCCGCGCACCGCGGCGGCTCCGGCGAGCCGCTGCTGTTGCTGCACGGCTTCACCGACACGTGGCGCACGTGGGAGCTGGTGCTGCCGGCGCTCGAGCGCGCGCACGACGTGCTGGCGATCACGCTCGCCGGCCACGCGGGCGGCCCGCCGATCGACGGCGCGGAGACCGAGCAGGCGCTGGTCGACGCGGCCGAGCGCGCGCTCGACGCGGTTGGCTGGCAGACGGCGCACGTCGTCGGCAACTCGCTCGGCGGCTACGTCGCGTTGAAGCTGGCGGAGCGCGGGCGGGCCAAGCGCGTCGTCGCGCTCGCGCCGGCCGGCGGCTGGGCGCCGGGCGACAGAGCCGCGCGCGACACGCTCGCCTACTTCCGCATGATGCAGCAGCTGCTGCCGGAGGCGGCGCCGCGCGCGGAGCAGATCGTCAGCACGCCGGAGGGGCGGCGCCGCGCGACGCTGATGGCGGCGGAGCGCTACGAGCACATCCCGCCGGCGCTGCTCGCGCACCAGATCCGCGGCGCGGCCGGCTGCCCGGCAGCGCCCGGCCTGATCGCGTTCGCGCTGCGCGAGGGCTGGAGCGTCGACGCGGAGCGGATCGCCTGCCCGCTGCGGTTCGTGTGGGGAACCGAGGACAAGCTGCTGCACTGGCCCGGCGCGGCGGTCGCCTACCGCGAGCGCTTCCCGCAGGCGGAGTGGGTCGAGCTGGAGGGCGTCGGCCACTGCCCGCAGCTCGACGTGCCGCTCGAGACGGCGGAGCTGATCCTCGGCTTCACCGCTCGGTCGGCGTCCCCGGCGCGTGCCGGGTGACGACGAGGCGCGGGTCGGGAAGCGCCTCGCCGGCGTCCGCGCCGAGCGGCGGCGCGGGGTAGGACTGCAGCCGCCGGTGGAACGCCTGCGCGACGCGCAGCGCGTGCGCCTTCGCGAGCTCCGCGGTCGGGCCGGCGAACAGCTCGTCGACCGTCTCGCTCCACAGCGCGAGCCAGCGCCCGAAGTGCCCGGCGCGCAGGTTCGCCTTCGCGTGCAGCCGCGCGTGCGGCTCGAACGGCGTGCCGCTGTAGGACTTCGTCCCCAGCAGCACCGTCTCCCAGAAGGCGGCGATCTGCGGGACGTGCGCCTCCAGGTCGAGTCTCGCGACGTCGGTGAACAGCCAGCCGATGATCGGGTCGTCCATCGCCTTCGCGTAGAAGGCGCGCACGAGCCGCTCGCAGTCGGCGGCGGTGGCGACGTCGGGACGGTCGGCCGGGGCGGTCATGCCACGAATGATGGCGACCTCGCGCCCGCATCGGCGGTCAGGGCGCCGGACGCGATTACGACGAGACCGAGTGGGTAGCTCATGCAGGAAGCGATGAGGAGGGAGACATGTCCCGGGACCTCAGCGATTTCGGCGACACGATCGGCTCGGCGTTGGGAGCGGTCGCACGTAGGGCGACGGAAGCGGCCTCGCAGAACGGGCGCGGCAGAGCCGCGCACGACGGCCCGCTCTCCGGCATGCGCGGGGTCGTCGCGGGCGCGGCGGTGGCCGCCGCCGCCCCGATCGCGGCGAAGGGCGCCGGCAAGGCGGTGCGCAACGCGGTAGGGAAGCGGGTCGGCGATCCGGTGGGAGCTGTGAAGGACGCGGCCGGCGGCACGGTCGAGAGAGCGGCCGAGAGCGCGAAGGGCGCCGTCGGCGATGTCGTGGAGCAAAAGGTCGACCAGGCCGGCGGCGTGCCGGGCGTGATCAAGGAGGCGGGCAAGCAGATGCTTACAGGCGGTGGCAAGTCGAAGGGCACCCCCGGCGTCGGGAAGGGACGGCGGATGCCGGTGCAGCAGGCCGTCGACGTCGCGGTGCCGCTGGAGGTCGCCTACAACCAGTGGACGCAGTTCGAGGAGTGGCCGCAGTTCATGCACCGCGTGATGCAGGTCACCCAGGAGGACGACTGCACCGTCTCCTTCAAGACGAAGATGTGGGGGATGTCGAAGCAGTTCGTCGCCCAGATCGTTGAGCAGCGACCCGACGAGCGCATCCAGTGGAACGCGGGCGAGGGCGTCACGCACACCGGCGTGGTGACGTTCCACGAGCTCGCCCCGCGCCTCACGCGCGTCCAGGTCTCGCTCGACGTCGAGCCCGGCTCGCTGATCGAGAAGGCGGCGCGCGGGATGCGCCACGTGAAGCGCGCCGTGCGCGCCGACCTGGCGCGCTTCAAGGCGTTCATCGAGCTGCAGGAGATCGAGACGGGCGCGTGGCGCGGCACGATCCACGACGGCGAGGTCGTCGAGCAGCACGAGCGCAGCTACGACCGCGGGCGCGACTACGCGGACGTGGACGACATCCAGGACCGCGAGAGCTCCCACGCGCCGCGCAGACCCGCGTCGGCCGGCGCGAGATCCGCCTCGGCGAGACGCAGAGGCAGCGGCGGACGCACGCGCAGCCGCTCCGACGGCGAGCACGCGAGACGCCCGTCCGGCAGACGGCCGCGTCGCAGACGCGCGGGCGCGAGCGGCGGCCGCTAGGCGGGAGCGCGCGCGATGCGCAAGCTCCTCGGCCGCGTGGCGATGGAGCGCGCGACCGGCAAGCGGCCGGCGCCGACGCGCGCCGCCGCGGCGGCGTTCGCCGTCGGCGCCGGGGCGGCGGTCCTCACGTACCGGCTGCTGCGTCACTGACGCGCGGCAAAGCATGAATTGAGCGCGTTCGCGCCAAGCGATTGAGTCGCCTCCGACACCGTTTGTCGGCGGGGCTCATGGGTAGCCCAATACAAGCAACTCCACGAGAGGGTGAGGACCACATGGCCACGACGAGCTCGCAGGAGCGGCCGAGGCGCAGAGCATCCGCCGGCGGCAGCGCGCGCCAGCGCGTGAGAGCGAACGGGCGCCCGGCCGACGCGCCGGCCAGAGCGCGGCAGCGGACGAGCGCCGCCTCCGCCAGAGCGCGGCAGCAGACGAGCGACACCGCCGCAGACGCCACCGGAACGCTTCAGCAGGCCGCCGACAAGGCCAAGGGGCCGGCGCTCGTGGGCGGCGCCGCGCTCGCGGCCGTCGCAGGAGGCGTCGCGCTGGTGCGCAACGGCCGCCGCAGCAGAAAGGGCATCTCGCTGCCGTCGCTCGGCAAGAAGCGGCGCGGCATCCAGATGCCCCACGTGGCGATGCCGCATCTCCCGCATCGCTCCGACGGCGACACCGCGGAGACGCTGCTCGCGACCGCGAAGGCGCTCGGCGCGGCGGCGGTCGAGGTCGGCAGGGTCGGCTATCGCGCGGGCGAGCTGGCCACCGAGGTCCGGCGCATGCGCGAGCAGGTCGCGCGCAGCCGCGACTGATCGCCGACCGGAGGAGGCCCCATGGCCGACGGCAAGAGCAACGGGCGCTCGTCCTCGCGCGCCGCGCGCGGCAGAGGGGAGCTCCCCGACTACTCGATCCTCGATCCGCGCGACCTCCCGCCCGGGCCCGACGTCCTGCTGGACGTCCCGGTGGTGAAGGTCGACGAGATCGACGTCGAGGTCGACGACCTGCGCGCGCAGGTGGCCGTGGTGGCCGAGGTGCGCGACCTCGTGCAGATCAGCGTCGGCGCCGAGGCGAGCCTCGGCAGAGTCGAGCTGAAGATCGAGGGCGTCGAGGCGCAGGCGCTGCTGAAGGCGCGGCTCGACAACGTCACGCTGATCCTCGAGCGCGTCCTCACGACGCTCGACCGCAACCCCGAGCTGCTCGAGAGCCTCGGGCGGACGGTCGAGCAGGTCGGCGAGGGCGGCGGACGGCTGCTGTCGGAGACCGGCGAGGCGGTCGATCAGATCGGCGAGGGCGCCGAGGGCGCCGTCGAGGACGTCGGCCGTGGCGCCGGCCAGGCGGTCGGTGAGGTCGGCGAGGGCGCCGGCGAGGCCGTCCAGCAGGTCGGCGAGGGCGCGCAGCAAGGCGTCGCCGGCGTCGGCCGGGGCGTGCGACAGGCGACCGAGGGGCTCGCGCAGGGCGGCCCGCCGAGTCGGCGCAGACGCAGAAGAAGAGGCGGCTGATGGCGGCGCAGCGGACGAGACGACGCAGCAGCGGCGGGGCGAGCAGAGACGTCACCGCACGGCAGGCGAGAGGCGCGCAGCGCGGCGAGCGTCGCGGCGGCCGCCGCGCGTCGGAGCAGACGGAGCGCTACCGCTTCGCGCAGAACGTCGCGGGCGCCGGCACCGCCGCCGAGCGCGAGTACGAGACGTACGCGCGCGAGGGCGCCGACGATCCGCGCGGCGACCCGGACGTGCTGCTCGACGTGCCGGTCGTCAAGGTCGACTCGATCCACCTCCAACTCGACGAGCTCGACGCGCACGTCTCGCTGCTCGCGAGAGTGCTCGACCTCGTGCGACTGAGCGTCGGCGTCGACGTCCATCTCGGCCGGCTGCGCGTCGACGTCAAGGGCGTCGAGGCGCAGGCGCTGCTGAAGGTCCGCCTCGAGCGCGTGACCGCGATCGTCGACCGCGTCCTCACGACGCTCGACCGCAACCCCGAGCTGCTGCAGAGCCTCGGCCGCACGCTCGAGGACGTCGGCGAGGGCGCCGGCCGCGCGCTCGGCGAGACCGGCGAAGCCGTCGAAGAGGTCGGCCGCGGCGCCAAGGGCGCCGTGCGCGACGTCGGCTCCGGCGCGGGCCGGGCGGTCGGCGACGTGGGCTCCGGTGCGGGGCGGGCGGTCGGCGACGTCGGCGCGGGCGCGGGCCAGGCCGTCGGCGACGTCGGCGAGGGCGCCGGTCAGGCGGTCGGCCAGCTCGACCAGACCGTCCAGGGCGCCGGGCAGACCGCCGGTCAGGCGGTCGGCGGCCTCTCGGAGGGCGGCAGCGCCGCGCTCGGCGAGCTCGAGCAGGCGGTGGTCGGCGCGCTCCACGGCGGCAACGGCGGCGGCGCCGATCCGCGCGCGCTGGTCGAGGCCGCCAGCCCGCGCAACGTCGCGCGGCTCGCCGCCAAGTACATCGTCCAGGAGCTGAAGCAGGCCGCCGCGGAGGAGACCAAGGAGCTCGGGCTGGCCGCGACGCGCAAGGCGATCGAGCTCGGCGAGCGGCGCCGGCAGCAGAAGGCCGAGGAGCAGCACGCGACGGTCGCCGCGCGGCGCGTGGCGCAGGAGCTGGGCGTGGACCTCGACGCGGTCGAGGGCAGCGGCCCCGACGGCCGCATCACGATCCGCGACGTGCGCCACGCGCACGAGGGGTCGTGACGGCGGTGCGCAAGGGCGACCCCGATCGCGTCGACGCGCCCGACGTCGAGATCGGCGCCCGCGTGCGCGCCCGCGCGCTGCGGTTCCGCGACAAGCCGCAGACGCACGTCGAGCTGCGCGGCGAGGTCAAGGAGCGGGGCCGCCGGCGGGAGGACGTGGAGACCGCCTCGGGCAGCGAGCGGGCGAACCTGCCGCAGGAGGTCGAGCCGGGCGTGACCTACCGCGACGTCGACGTCCGCTGGCGCGCGACCGCTCGCCTGCGCGACCGAGCGGCCG
The DNA here is from genome assembly GCA_018268595.1 of Actinomycetota bacterium. Taxonomy (GTDB): domain Bacteria; phylum Actinomycetota; class Thermoleophilia; order Solirubrobacterales; family Solirubrobacteraceae; genus Conexibacter. The sequence goes on from JAFDWH010000021.1 coordinate 202,652, forward strand.
ATGTCTGACCGCCGCTGCGTGGCTTCGCGCGCGGCGGGTAACTGTCGGAACGAAAGGAGGTGAGGAGCATGTTGTGGCTGATCCTCGGTGTCGTGCTGCTGATCATCGCGATCGCCGGCGGGGTGATCATCCATCCGATCCTCTTCGTGATCGCGATCTTGGCGCTTGTGATGTTCCTGATGCGCTCGCGTTACGCGTGAGCGAGTGAATTACGACGGGAAGGAGCCGGCGATGGCTGGCAGAACGCAGAAGGCGAAGGGGCGCGTGAAGGAGTCCGTCGGCGCGCTCGCCAACGACAAGGAGATGAAGGACCGCGGCCGCGTCGACCAGGCCGCGGGCAGCGTCAAGAAGCACGCGGCCAAGGCCGCCGACAAGGTCGGCGACACGGCCAAGAAGGCCCGCGACAAGGTGGACTGACGGAGGACCCTGCTCGCGAGCGACGGAGCGGCTCCGCGTTCGCGACCTGAACGCGCACCCGCACGACGAGACACCGGCTTCAGCGGGTGGCGCGGTCGTAGTCGCGCAGCCCGCCGGGGACGCGCTCGCTCACGACGTCGTCGGAGTCGCCCGTGCGGGCTGAGATCGTTATCGACGCGTGGCGCTGGGAATCCGCTGAAGGTCCCGAGCTGGCCGCCATCTGCGAGCCGGAAGCGTCGAGCGCAGCCGCCTGGCAGCCGGACCGTCCTGAGCATTCCGCGGTCCTCCCAGCGCCTGACGGTGTCCGCGTCGACTCCGAGCGTGGGTCCTGACTGTCGAGCCTGTTTGTGCGTTGCCATGCGTGGCGCTCCGGTTCCGAGTGCAGTCGGCCGGTGGAGGTCGAGGCGACGAAGAATCGGCCATACGAGATCGGACAAGCGGCCATACGAGCTTCAGATATCGGCCATATGAGCGTAGACTGGCTCTTAAGATGGAATCGTTGCGATCGCTGGCTCTTGACCTCGACGTTCCCGAGCGGACGCTGCGGCGTGCGGCCGGTGAGGGGCTGGTTCGCGGCGAGCGTGTGAGCGCCCACAAGTTCCGCACGTCGGTGCGGGAGCGGGACTATCTGCGGCGCCAGTGGCCGATGCTCGCACAGCTCCGGAGCCTGCTGCGGACCGAGCCGAATGTGAGCTTCGCCGCCCTCTATGGATCCCAGGCCGCGGGTACGGCGGGACCGGGCAGCGATGTCGATCTCGTCGTCGAGCTGCGCAAGGACGAGATGGCGAGGCTCGCCGATCTCAGCGGTCGCCTCTCGCGGGCCTTGGGGCGCGATGTGCAGACGGTGCGACTGGCCGACGCGCGCAGCGTTCCCGCTCTCCTGGCCGACGTCGTGGAGCATGGGCGCGTGCTCGTCGATCGCGAGGGGATCTGGGAGCGGCTCGTTCGTGACGTGCCCCGGCTCGAGCGCTTGGTGGACGAGGAGATCTCGCTCGAAGAGGCGGTCGAGGCGCTTGACCTCGAGTTCGTCAGACGGGCGGATCCCCGTTGACGCCGCCGCCGCCCGCGCCGTTGGAGGTGTCGGATCCCCAGCGTGCACGGACGTTGAAGCGCAAGGTGCTCGATCGGATCACGGACGTGCGGCGTCACCTCAACGCGCTGCAGGCGGCGATGGCGGCCTTCGGTGAGGACTTCGACCTCGACGTCTTCCAGCGTGAGTTTGATTCCGAGGACCCGGACGAGCTGAACCGGGTGAAGGCGGTCGAGCGCGGCGTGGATCAGCTCTACAACTACATGGTCGAGCTTGCCGCGTTCGGGCTGGAGCTGGCTGGCGAGCGCAGGCGCTTCGACGAGACGAACGCTCGTCACGACCTCGATGCGCTCGCGCGCCTCGGTGTCATCTCTCGCGAGCGCGCCGCGCGACTCCAGCGGCTGCGCGAGTACCGGCGTCTGTTCGTGCACGAGTACGCGAGCGCCACAGCCGCTCAGGTGCACGCGGCCGCACGTATCCTGGCCGACGAGCTGCCGCCGTTCTATCGAGCGTACGGCGAGTGGGTGCGGACGGGGTTCCGGGCGAGGCGCTAGGCAGCAGGCTGCCGTCGCCGTTGGCCAAGTCCAGGGCCTGTTTGAATCCGGCGTGCACCCGATAGGTCTCCCACGCCGCCTTGCGGACATGCAGGAAAACTTCTTGAAGACTGGCGCGTCCGCTACCTCGGGCAGACCCCGCTATTTGCAGGGACTTTCGATGCCGGAGGAGGGACTCGAACCCCGACACGCGGATTATGAATTTAGGACTGGTCACCTCGTTGGTTCGAGCTGCCCGTGGTTGCGGGGAGTTGCGTCGGGTTGGGTTCGGTTGCGTCAGCCGATTCCAAGACTCCTGGAAGATTCCACCTTGCCAGGTGTGTCTGGCTCGCGGGGGTCCAAGGGGACGCGATCGTGGGAGTGATGGTGGAGGAGATCCCCAGCCCGGCTCGGGAAATGTCGCCTCATCAGGTGCTGGGGCGTCGTTTGGCGAGGTAGAGCTCGGCGTCGGCGCGTGCGATGAGAGAGTCGAGCGTGTCGTCGTCCCGCAGGCTGGCCTGTCCGGCGCTGATCGAGGCGGCGGGGCTGCGTGCGTTGAGCGTGCGCTGGATCTCGGCGATGCGCTCGGCTGCGAGTCCGAGGGTGACGTCGGACATCGCGAAGACGAACTCGTCGCCGCCCCAGCGGACGGTGATGTCGTAGGAGCGCAGCGTCGAGGTGATCGCGATCGCGACGTCGCGCAGGAGCGCGTCGCCGGCCGTAGGGCCGGCGTGGTCGTTGACGTCCTTGAGCTCGTCGACGTCGAGCACCGCCAGCACGAAGCGCCGTCCGAGCCGGCGCGCACGGTCGATCTCGTGCGTGAGGGCGAGCTCGCCGATGCCACGACGGAAGACGCCGGTCAGCTCGTCCAGCCCGCCGAGCCGGCGGTCGCTCGCCGCATGCTCGCGGTCGTCGGCTGCGGCGCGGCGATCGGCCGCTGCCGCGGCCCGCTCGTCCGTCGCGCGCTGGCGCGTCTCGGCGGCCGACCGCCGCGCCCGCTGCAGCGCGAGGATCGCGTCGTCGATCGTTCCGGACTCGGCAGCGCGCTGCTCGCGCAGCTCTGCGGCCCGGTCGCGGGCGGCTGCCGCGTCGTCGCGTGCCTGGGCGATCCGATCGCGCGCCTCGGCGGTCAGATCGCGCAATCGCGCGAGATCGTCCCGGTGCGTCGCCGTCTCGATCCGCCGAGCGGTGACCCATGCGCGTCCCGCGGCCGTGATCTCCCGTTGGCGGGTGGCCTCGTTGCGTTCCAACCGCGAGGATTCGTGCGCCTCGATCGCCGCCGGATCGGCCGGCGCATGTGTTCGCTCCCAGTCGGCAGCCGCTTGATCGCGGTCGGAGGCGTGCTGGTCGCGAGCGGCGAGCGCCTGGTCGGCGTCCGACGCCGTCTGGTCGGCGTCCGCTGCCGTCTGGTCTGCGTCTGCCTGCGATTGATTGAGATCTGCCGCCGACTGATCGGCCTCCTGCAGCGCCTGCGTCTCGAGCTCACCACGGCGTGCTCGCGTATTCGCACGCGCCAGCTCGCGCGCGTCACGCCCGTCGTGTGCGTGTGGCTGCGTCATCGGGCTCGCCCGCCGCGGCGGAGCTCAGAGCGGCAGCCGAGGCGCATGGGGGATCAGGTCGAGATCGGCGAGCATCTGCTCGTCGCTGAGGTAGCCGTGGGCCTCGATGATCTCGCCCTGGTGCACGGAGGCGATCATCGCGGAGTCGGTGATGAGCTCGTCGCCGACGCGCAGCTTGGAGAGCACGAGGAAGCCGCTGGGCCGCAGCGGGCGGATCTCGCGGATGTGGACTTGGAAGTCCGCGCCGGTGGCGTCGATCTCCGCGACCCATCGCCGCAGCCCTTCGTGGCCGTGGTAGGTCCTGCGCTGGCCCACCAGCGTCGTGGGGCGGAATACGATGCGTGGGTGCGCCAACGCCACGAGTGCATCGGCGTCGCGATCGTTGAACGCCTCCACGAACGCGACCGCGAGCACGGTGAACGCGTTCTGGTCGGAGCTTCGATCGAGTGTGAGGCCGTCGTCGGCGAGCGGTGGAGGTGCGGGTGCCGCGGCGGCATGCTGCTTGGTCATGCCGAGACTCCTCGAGTCGCTGGGTTGGCGAAGCTCGGAAGTCAGGCGGCGCTGCGCAGTCCCCCTGTGGACCGCGCCCCGTCGCGGATGCCCTCCTCTGTCGACCCAGCGTACGCCCCCGGCGGCAGGCCCGCAAGGCACGGTCAGGAGTCGGCCGGCGGGTCCTCGTCGAGCAGGTCGCTGGGCGCAAGCACGAAGATCTCGCAGAGCATGTCGGGGTCCTGCTGGTTGCCGCTCATGAAGCCGATCACGCGGCGGCCGGTGGCTTGCTGGATGACGGCCTCGAAGCGGTCGCGCATGACGTCCTGGAAGGCCATCCGCTGGAGGATCACCTCGTGGCCGCGGCCGGCGTCGCGCAGCGTCTCCTCGACGCGTGTGAAGCCGCCGCGCAGCAGGCAGACGACGAGGTCGTCCTCGTAGTAGGTCTTCGCGCGCGTCGGACCCTTGCCGTAGAAGTCCTTGAACAGCGCGACGATGCCGTCGGAGACGGCCGTGAGGATCTCCCCGCGCGCCGCGCGCGTCGCCCCATGACCGTCTGTCGATACCGGCGGATCGTGATCGTGATCGCGCATCCGCTCAGCGTAGTCCTACTATCAAGTGACAGGCCCGGTCCCTGACCGACGTCCGCACGGCTCTCGCTCTCCGGCCACGCGCACGCACGCCTCGAACCGAGGGTGGGAAAGACCGGGCTGCGATGGTTGTGCCCGACGGATGCCTGGACGGCGACGAGCTGCTCGACGCGGTGAGCAGATCGATGTCCGTCCTGCACGAGCGCTACTACGGTCGCGCGCCGGCGAACGCGAAGAGCCGCATGATGGGCGAGGACCTGCTGGCCTGCGTGCTCGGCGGGGTTTACAACGACGTCGAGAAGACGATGATCGAGCTCCAGCGCAGCGCGATCGTGCAGGAGACCCGCAGCGCCTTCCAGACGGCGATGCAGCACAAGTTCATCGCCGAGGTCGAGCGCCTCAGCGGCCGGCGCGTGCTCGCGTTCATCTCCAACCACCACGTCGGCCCGGATCTCGAGATCGAGCTGTTCGTGCTCGCCACTCCGGGCTGACCGCCGCCAACGTGTACGGTGCGGCTGTCTGTGCGACGGACCGCCAAGACCCCCGGCACGAGGGCGCGCGCCCCAGCCCAGGCGGCGCTCGTCGTCGGCGCGCTCGGGGTCGTCTTCGGCGACATCGGCACGAGTCCGCTCTACACGGTCCAGACGGTCTTCAACCCGGGCGATCCACACCCGGTCGCGGCCACCCGCGAGTCGATCTACGGCGTCGTCTCGCTGATCTTCTGGGCGGTCACGATCGTCGTGACGCTGCTGTACGTGCTGCTCGTGATGCGCGCCGACAACGACGGCGAGGGCGGCATCATGGCGTTGATCACGTTGATCCGGCGGCGGCGCTTGCCGGGCGGAACGCGGACGAAGCTCGTGCTCGCGGCGCTGGGGATCTTCGGCGCCTCGTTGTTCTTCGGCGACAGCATGATCACGCCGGCGATCTCGGTGCTGTCGGCGGTCGAGGGCTTGAAGGTCGTCGAGCCGTCGCTGGGCCAGCTCGTCGTGCCGGTCACGGTGGCGATCATCGTCGTGCTGTTCGCGACGCAGCGGCTCGGAAGCGCGGCGGTCGGGCGCCTGTTCGGCCCGGTGATGATCGTCTGGTTCACCGTCGTCGGCGCCTGTGGGATCGCCGGCGTCGCGACCCACCCGGCGATCCTCGGGGCGCTGTCGCCGACGTACGCGCTCGGCTTCCTGGCCGGCCACTTCTCGACCGCGTTCTTCTCGCTGGCGGCCGTCGTGCTGGCGATCACCGGCGCCGAGGCGCTGTACGCCGACATGGGTCACTTCGGCCGCGCGCCGGTCACGCGCGCGTGGCTGCTGCTGGTGTTCCCGGCGCTCGTGCTCAACTACATGGGCCAGGGCGCGCTGATCCTCGACGACCCGAGCGCCAACATCGCCAACCCCTTCTTCCTGCTGGTCCCGCACGCGATCCGGCTGCCGATGGTGCTGCTGGCGACGGCGGCGACGGTGATCGCCTCGCAGGCGGTCATCACCGGGGCCTTCTCGGTCGCCCATCAGGCCGTCCAGCTCGGCTACCTGCCGCGCTTGCGGATCTCCCACACCTCCGAGCGGACGATCGGGCAGATCTACGTGCCGTGGATCAACTGGGCGCTGATGGTGTCGGTGGTCACGCTCGTGCTGGCGTTCGAGTCCTCGCAGGCGCTCGCGTTCGCCTACGGCGTCGCGGTCACCGGCACGATCACGATCACCACGCTGCTGTTCTTCTACGTCGTGCGCCACCAGTGGCGCGCGCCGCTGTGGCTGGTGCTGGCCGGCGGCGGGGCCTTCCTGCTGTTCGACGTCCTGTTCCTCGCCGCCAACCTGACGAAGATCGCCCACGGGGCGTGGCTGCCGCTGCTGATCGGCGTGGCGGTCTTCACCGTGCTGACGACCTGGCAGCGCGGCCGCGAGCTGGTCACCGTCCAGCGCGAGCGCGCCGAGGGCTCGCTGCGCGGATTCGTGGAGGAGCTGCACCGGCGCCGCCCGCCGCTGCAGCGGGTGCCCGGGACGGCGGTCTTCCTCAACCGCAACCAGCTCAGCGCGCCGCTGGCGATGCGCGCCAACGTCGAGCACAACCACATCCTCCACGAGCACGTCGTGATCCTCACGATCGAGACGCTGCCGCTGCCGCATGTGCCGCCCGCGGAGCGGCTGACGATCGACGACCTGGGCTACGCCGACGACGGCATCAGCCACGTCGGCGCGCGCTTCGGCTACATGGACGACCCGAACGTCCCGGGCGTGCTGCGCCTCGCCGCCGCCGCCGGCCTCGAGTGTCCGCTCGAGGTCGACGACGCCTCGTACTTCCTCTCGACGATCGAGCTGCGCGCCGGCGACGCGCCCGGCATGACGCGCTGGCGCAAGCGCCTGTTCGTCGCCACCTCGCGCATCACCGCCGACGCCGCCGAGTACTTCGGCCTGCCGCGCGAGCGCACGGTGATCATGGGCTCGCGCGTCGCGCTGTAGCCGGCCGCCGAGCTCGCGGGGTCAGCGTTCGGCGCCGATCGCCGACTCGGCGCGCAGGTGCACGTCGGCTGCGGCCCAGCGCGCGTCCTGCCGGGAGTCGAAGGCCACGACCGACGTGGCGTACTCGATCCCGTCGTCGTCGGTGAGGCGCCAGTGGAACTGACCGCCGTTGTCCTGATAGATCACGAACCGCATCCTGGTCATCTCCTCGCAGTGGTGGGAGCGGGGGAGAGCGTCCCCGCTTCGGAATAGAGGGCGCCGCCCTCGTTGAGCCAGCGATCCGCGTCGAGGATGGGGGTGCCGGGATCGCGGACGCCGTCGGTGGACGCTCCGCCGATCAAGACCCGCAGCGTCGTTCGCGGCCTGTCCTCGGTGGCCCAGAGGGCTCCGCAGCGCCAGCAGCAGTCCTCTTGGCGGGCCATCGGCGCCCGGCAGGTGCGGCACAGGCGCGGGAGATGTCGATCGCGCATGGGCTCAGCGCTCCTTCGGCGACGTCGGGGCGGTGCGCTTGTCCTTGCGCATCATGCTGAGGATCCTGGCGAGCAGGGTCCCGGTCGGATCGCTGCGCGCGCGGCGGCCTGACGGTCGGCTCGTGCCGCGCGTGGCCGGCGCCACCGTGACGCGTCGGTGCGTGGGCACGGTGTCGTCGTGCACGGTCACGGGCTCGGGGATGACGCCGGGGATCGGCGAGCGAGCCGGATTGGTTGTGGGCTGGGTCTGCATGTCGAACGGCCTTCCCAAGCGCCAGATCGCCTTCGCGGCGTTTGGCTGCTCTGTGGTGGGACGGCGCTTCCGTCGCTGGGACGAAACTGTCCGTGAGGTCGCCGTTCGGCGTGTGGCCGGCGGTGCTCTGCGCGAAGTCGCTTCGCAGGAGCGGTGGAGTGGCCCTGTCCTGCCATCGTACTCGCATTCCGGTGGGGCACACAGTGCCTGCGGGCCGTGCGTCAGAGCGGACGGTCGGACTTGGCCCCGCGGTCGGTTCTGGGTCGGCGGGCGGACCAGATCCGGTCGGCGCTGGCCCATCCGAGGAAGCACAGGCCGCCGACCGTGCCGGTCGCGGTCAACAGCACGCCGGCGGCCGCGGCTGCCGCCACGCCGTTCCTGCCGAGGATGAGCACCGCCGCCGCGGCGCCGACGCTCGGACCGACCGGGAGCTGACTGAGCGTCACCACCGCGATCAGGACGGCGATCGCATCGAAGAACGAGGCATCGACGCCGACCGCGTGCAACAGCACCCAGTTGCGGAAGATCTGCGCGAAGACGGCGAGCAGCACGAACGCGATCACGCGGCTTCCGCCGTTCAGCTTGCGCAGCACCGTGAGGCCTCTCCACAACTCGCGACCGGTCGAGAGGGCGAGCTGCCGCAGGCCCGCGCTCGCGGCAGCGATCACGGCGAGCGCGACAAGCGGCAGCCACCACGGCAGCCCGAGCGGGGCGACGAGGGTGAACGACGTCAGCGCCGCCAACGTCGCCTCGATCGCGAGGATCGGGAGCTCGGCTGCAACCAGCGTCGGGACCTGCGGGCTGACGAGCGGGGACGAGCGACGCAGCGCACCGACCCGCACGGCGATCGCCACCTGCCCGTTGAGCAGGGCCCCGAGCACCCCCATGCTCGAGGCGCGGTAGAGCGCGCGGCGTGGCACTGTCCCGCCCGCCGCCTCGATGCTCAGATGCCACGCCTCGCTGCGCCCCAGCAGCGCCACGACTTGCAGCAGCACCGCCACCGCGAGCACCCACACGGTCGCGTCGCCGAGCGCGGCCGCGAACTCGTGCCGGCGTCCGGCGAGCACGAACGCGAGGACCGCCGCCGTGGCGAGCGAGCCGACGACCGTGATCGGGACGCGCCGGCGACGACCGAAGCGCCGCATCCGGGCCGCCGACGCGACCAGCCGACCGCGGCGAGCTGTGCGCCGCGACGGGTCCGCGCCCTCGCTACGCGCGCCCGGCACGGTCACTCCGGAGTCGCAGCGGCGCGTCCGACGGAGCCGACCTCTTCGAGGAGCGCTCGCTCGTGATGCGCATCACAGTCAGTACCTCGCATGCTCGTCGAGAGCGCGATTCGCACGCATCGTCCCTCGCGCGGTCAGGGCGCCAAGCGCTATGGTGATTGAAGGAGGGCACCCGCGACGGGGTGCGGTGGACCGCGATCGACCGCGCAGCGCCGCCTGACTTCCGAGCTTCGCTCACGTCCAGCGACTCGAGGAGCCCAGTGTCCACATGTGTCCAGGCGTTGCTCGCATGCGAGTGCCACTCCGTCGCTATCGGCTACGAGCGGGTGAGCGCCGTCGGCGAGATAGACCTCGCAACCGGGGCGTGGCTGACCGACGCTCTGCAGGGAGCGCAGGCGCGCGCGCAGAGCGTCGTGCTCGACCTGAGCGCGGCGACGTTCATCGACGCGGGCGGCGTCCGCATCCTGCTCGCCGCCGACACGCATGCCCGCGCGGCATCCGGAACGTTCGCGATCGCCGATCCGACGTCGCCGGTGGAGCGAGTGCTCCAGCTCGTGGGAGCGGATCGCGTCCTCGCCATCCTGCGGCCCGGAATCCGCTCGCCCGAGCCCGCGACGCCGATCCGATCGACGGCCGCTTCCGCCATCGCGCGAACGGCATGGCTGTGACAAGGCGAGATCGGCTGCGTCCCGATGGGGGTAGACCATGGATGTGAGCTCTCCAGCGTCCGGCTCCCATACCCCCGACGAGTCGCCTTCGGCGCCGCCCGAGCCGGCTCGCTCCACGCGCAACGCGCGAAGACAGCGACCCCAGGGCATGGTCCCCGGCCGCGAGCGTCGCCGCACCGGCATCGAGCGCGGCTTCATGCGGCTGATCGCCACGGGCGGGATCATCGGCGTCGCCGTGATCCTGGGCGCCGTGCTCGTAGGCCAGGACGTCGCGGGGTGGATCGTCGGCCTCGTCGTGGGACTCGTATCCGTGATCCTGGCCGCGCTGCTCTGGTCCTCGCGCCAGCTCTAGTCTGCGGCGAGCGAAGGGCAGCACTTGCGGGCGCTTCCTATGCCGGAGACAGGACTCGAACCTGTGGCCTTCGGATTATGATTGCCGGTAGGACTGGTCGAGTCGGGTGCGAATGCCTACAGTTGCTGAGGGTTGCGTCACGTTGCATCCCCTGCGAGCGGCCGAGTTGGAAATTCCTGCGAAATTCGGCTTGCGTCGAAGGCGTGGACGTCTAAGCGGTTGACCCGGAACCCGGCGCGCGCTGAACGCCGAGCGTCCTCAGAAATGCAGCCGCATGGAGGAGGAGGGCAGCGTCGGTGCGCTCGATGCTCGCTCGAATCCCGTGCGCGATCACATTCCGCAGGTTCAGGCCAAGTGGATCGCTGGGAAGGTGGAAGAGGTAAGCGGGCCAGCCGGGCAACGGAAAGCTCGGTCGAAGCGCATGAAGCAGCTCACCGAGCGGTCGCACTCCGCCAGGCTTGCCGGCATAGGGCTCCCTGATGATTGGGCGACAAGTACGGGAGTGGGTGATCTCTCATTTGCTGCTCGAATTGTTCCTCCACCGCGTCAGGCTCGCCACCGGGTGGGCCGTAGGCGCCAAAAGCTGCGAGGCTCTGCTGCCACACATCGAACTCCACGAATGCGCGATGGAACTGCTCGAGCTTCGCCCGGTCGATCTGGACGTCGGCGGAGATGGTCTTGAGGTCGAGGTCCTCTTCGGTGATCGCCTGGATCTCGACGCGGAGCTCTTTCGCGAGGTCGGCGAGGCCGTGAACTGCGCGCCAGGTCGAGCGCTTTTGTAAGGAACGTTGCTCGGAGAATGCCATCGGCATTGCGTGCCGTTTCGCGCCAGAGCTCGACTTGACGTACGCGCAGCCGAGCTCTCGCATCGGGGGCGGCCAGCGCAACCTGGAGCTCTACTGCCGACTCGACGTGGTGCGGATCGGCGCCGTAGACCGACTCGGCTTGCTCGACCAAGGCGAGCAGAGAGCTTGGGCGTTGAGATGGCCGCAGGTCTACGAGGGCTCGGAGAAGGGTGAACGAGATTCCAGGACGGTCGGGGCGCTCTGCGAGCTCGCCCGCGATTACGTCGAGCGTCCGCGCAACCACCACGCTCATCAGCTCGGCGTCGCTCAGTTCCTGCGAGAGCTCGAGGGCCCGAACGAGCCCCTCTGTCGCTTCCATGGGCTGCCAGTCGCCGTCTCGTGACAGTCCCACGAGTGCTTCGCATGCCTGCCGTGCGGCTGAGTGCGGTTCCGGACCGAACCGTCGGGACCAGATGAGATCACCAAGCCGCGAGCGAAGGCGCGGGTCATCCGCCGCCTCGAACGCATCAACCCAGACGGTCACATCTGCATCGGGCACGTCTTCGAGTCGTGGCGGCATGCGCCCTTCTGCGAACTCGAACATCGCGCCGAACGGTGATCCCTCGCGAGCCCGCCAGTCCACATCGGTCGGAGAAACGAGCATGTATGCGAACGCCCATACGAGTGCTCGATGCCGCTCCTCCTCCTTCTGGAATGAGGTCTCGGAATTGTCTGTGGATGTCGTACCAGGACGTTGCGTGCTCGAGTGCGAGTGTGAGGCGTCTCGCGACGTCTTCATCAAGGGGCACGTCCAACTCTCCTGCTCGCATCGTCGCGCTGGCGCGCCTGCATAGCAACGAAAGCTAGAGCGCTGGCCGGATCTCCAGACGGCCCTTCCGTCGTTACGTCTAACCGAGTGAGCGCCTGATGTCGGAGATCTTCCGGTAGAGCCGGAGCGAATTCTCGGGCACATCGATGAAGCCCCACTTGCGGTAGAAAGCCGCCGCGCGCTCGTCGATCGCATCGACGACGACGAGAGGTGCGGCGGCGGCGTCGCTGGCGACAACCGTGAGGCGCAGCGCCTCGGCGAGCAGGCGGCTTCCGAGCCGCCGACCTTGACGGCGGCGGTCGACCGCGAGGCGCGCGATGAGGATCGTCGGAATGGGATGGGCCGGCATGCCCCGCGCATAGCGCTTGGGCGCCTCGTCGCGACGGACGGAGCCTGTCGTCAGGCTCAGGTAGCCGACGACCTGCTCTCCGTCGAAGGCGAGATAGGTCCGGGCCAGGTCGGCGCGTTGGCTCGCGAGCGCGTGGCGGTGGAGCCAGCTCGTGAGGTGCTCGTTGCCACAGTCGAAGTTGGAGACGTCGTGCTCTGCGGTTAGCAGAGCGAGACGCAGGCTGCTCACGCTGCAGGGATGCGCGGCAGACGGAACAGCTCGACCAGCTCGGGGACCGGCTCGCCAGGTGCGTCGAGCGCCTCGGCGAAGCGCGCGAACGTGGCCTTGCTCATCACGAGGTCGCGACGTTCGTCGATCACCTCGCGGGCGCGGTCCTCGGCGGCGTCGAGCAGGAACCCGGTGACAGTCTGTCCTGCCAAGGCGGCCGCCTCGCGGATCATCGCGTCCTGCTCAGCGCTGACGCGCACGTCGATGCGACGGGGACGGGTGGTGGCAGCCATGTCCGGACAGTGTACACACAAGCGGCTATGCTTGGCTACACGCCGAGCCTGGTTGCGCCGACTCGCGCGGGTGCACATCCTGTGCTGCAAGCTGAGTGAAACGACTCCGGCACTTCGGGGGTTTCGGCCATATGGGAAATTCCGAGGAAATCTCCGGAAGAGCGACAGGACTCAGAAGGAGTCGAAATGCAGGAATGCGATGCCGGAGGAGGGACTCGAACCCCCGACACGCGGATTATGATTGCTGAGTCGGGGGCTTTCGTTGCGTGAGATTGCCTGATTTTGCTCGCAGCACGGGGTCCTTACAGAGGGTTGCCAGCGACGCGTTGGAAAACTTCTTGAAAACTCTTCCGGGGCTGCTCGGCTATGGATCTCATCGGCGGTGGGAGCAGCTGCGGGTCCGTCAGGATCTGGCCGGCCTGGACGCGCGGACGTCGGCGGGGTCGTAGGGGCTCGGCGGCCAGCCCTCGGCGACGAGGTCGTGCTCGTCGCGTTCGTGGAGCGGGAGTTCGTTGGGGTCGATCGCGGCGCGACCCCAATAGGCAGCGAGCTTGACCTTGAGGTGGCGGCGTGCGGGCGCCTGGAGCTGCGCAACGCGGCGCGGCGGCTCGCGCAGCAGCTCGTCGGAGACGAGCGTGGGGCGGAAGAGGCAAGCGACGTGCGCGCCGTCCAGCATGTCGGCGAGCGGCGGGAGGTACATGTACGGCGTGAGCACGTCGCGGCTGCGCAGGAGACCGAGGCTTCTCTCGATCGCGCCGGTCTGCTTGACGACGAGCTCGAGCGGCACGACCGGCACGAGCGTGCGGAAGGGATGCGCGGCCGGGCGCTCGCCGTGCTGCTCGGTCATGTCGCAGGTCGGCGTGATGAGCAGGCCGTAGCCGAACGCAATCTCGCCGAGGAAGTGCTTGCCCGACGCCGCGCCGTGCTCGGGGGTGTAGAGGACGGTCGGCTGCTCGCCGAACGGGATCGCCTCGAAGAGGTCGCCGGCGAAGAGCGCTCGCGCCCAGGGGCGCTGCCAGTACTCCTCGTCGTGTGGTCGGTGCTCTCCGGGTCCCATCATGTACGAACGCCTGTTCGGGCACCGAAGCGTAGGCGGTGTACCGGCGCGAACGGTCAGTCGACGGAGCGCGCGCGAACAGGCGTCACGTCGTCATCGGCCTGCAGCGGAGGGAAGCCGCTGAACATCTGCTCGCGCAGTTGCTCGATGTCCTCGGGGCGGAAGCGTCGGACCCCGCTCGGCAACCGCACGGCATGCAACAGCCCGCGCTCCTCCCACCGCCGAACCGTGTTCTCGTGGACCCCGAGCGTCTGAGCTGCCTGTCGAACCTGCATCAGCTGCGCCATCACGATCTCCTTTCGAGGTCGAGAGTAGCAAGCTAGGGGAGATAGTGGAAGTGGTGGACTTGTGAGCGCACGCATACTGCCGATCATCCGATGCTAGGGCTCATCGCACGAGTCGTCGCCTTTGGCGCATGGCCGTCTGGACCCGGACCGACAACGGCCGTGCCCAGCGGAACCTGGCGTACTCAATCCGCGCGAGAGTCCGGCGGCTTGCGGAGAACTTGCGGAGTCTTCGTGCCAGGTTCCATCCGCCCAGCTCGCAACGATACGTAAATGCCAGCGTTCTCGGACGTGCCGGTAGGTCCGCTCGTCGTCTTCTGGAAGCACATTCCCGACAGACGCGGTCGGGTTGTCGTGAGCGAAGGCGATCTCGGCACGACAGCCTTCCTGAGCCGGTTGCTGGAGCGTATCCCGGGCGGAACTGCACATCAGGCGAGCGTCAAGGCGTCGCTCGGCCGCATTCGCGAGCCAGGCGCATCCGTCACGGTGACGCTTGGGCACGCTCACAACGTCGGCATTGCGCGTCCGATGCTTCCCGGTGACGACAGGCTGACCGCCGAGCCGTTCATGCTCGCGCTGTTGGTAAGGCACGAGTTTCGAGGCGTATGCCTGTTTCCAAGCGTTGCGGCCGCCGCCACCTTCGTGCGCGAACGGACGCGCAAGGGGCTCGAAGCTCCATGGGTTGGCTTCGCCGGTGAGATGGCCAGCAGCGCATCCAATGCGATGTTCCATCGGACCCAACTCGAGAACCTCGTGGACGCATCACTGCCCGAGTACCGCCACCTCCCGAGAGGCGACCCAACAATCCCGCCGTTCGTACGCACGTGGCGGGCCACTGAGCGTCGCGCCTCGTAGTGCTTGCGTCGTGTCGGCCAATGCCTGTTTGCTCGCCGACGTGCCCCCTAGAATCCTGAGCGGTGGCCGAACGGATCTCGCCGAACGCACTGCTCGCGCTCAAAGAGGCGCTGACGTCGGCTTTCTGGGCGAAGAAGGACTTGCTCGCATTTCTCGTTGCGGCTGTTGACGACCGGTCACTGCTCGACGCGCACGACTGGCTCGGGCCGGCGTACAAGCGGGACACGGTTTCGCAGTTCGTCGATCGTCTTGCCGCTCGCCAAGACCTTCATCGTGACCGGTTGGTCCGTCTGATGTCGGACGTCGCGCGCAAGGAGGACTTTCCCGAGCTCGCCTGGCCTGAGGATGCTGAGCGGCTGATTGCGAAGGCTCGTGCTTCGCGCGATGCCCTGCGCCGTTACATCGTGCCGTACGAGGCCGAACTCCTGGAGGCGGAGCGCGCCCGGGACCGGATAGCTCAGCAGCGGCGCAAGAGCGAAGCGACGGCGGCCACACGCGCAGCAATCGAGGTACTCCGCGAGCGCTACTGCGCCTTGGTCGCCGAACCCGATGCAGTCAGACGGGGACTGGCATTCGAGCCATGGCTCACGGACCTGTTCGACGTGTTCGACCTTCGGCCGTGTGGGCCGTACCGAATCGTCGGTGAGCAGATTGACGGCGCCTTCGAGCTGGGCGACCACCACTGGCTGCTGGAGGCACGGTGGCGGAAGGACGCAAGCGATCGGGACCAGATCGGATCCTTCGAGGCGAAGGTCCGGCGCAAGGCTGACACGACGCTTGGCGTATTTATCGCAATCAACGGCTTTGAGACGGGTGGCGTCACCTACCACAACGGTCGTCGGTCGCCGATCGTGCTGATGGACGGAACGGACCTGCTCGGTGTCGTCGACGGTCGCGGGATCGATCTTGTGCAGCTTCTCCAGCGCAAGCGGCGCCACGCGGCGCTGACAGGCGAGATCTACCTGCCCTTTGCAGCTCTGCTTGCACGCGCGGCGTAGCGCTGGGACGCATCCGCCGGGGTGCATGCCCTCGTGTCGTATGCCGGCGGAACCTCGGGATCGGGCAATGGCCGGTCTCAGAATACGGCGCGCAGCGTGATCTCTTGTCGGGCCGAAGCATGAGACATGGCTCGGCGCGGATCGTTACAACGGTCACCCGGACCATCGGAATGTCGTTCCGCTACTTCAGGGGCCGGGCGGAGTCGCGGCCACTCGCGCCGGCATGGAATGCCGCATGGCAGTGGGCTTCAGCGATGGTCCGGAAATCCCTGCGCCGGGGCGGCTCGACCCGAACACGCCCCTCAGCGACACACAGGGAAACTTATGGGAAACTTTTCGTTCTGCGCTCGCGCAGAAACCGCCCAGTTTGCAGGGACTTTCGATGCCGGAGGAGGGACTCGAACCCCCGACACGCGGATTATGATTCCGCTGCTCTAACCGACTGAGCTACTCCGGCGGGGGACCGAGAGTGTAATCGGTCCCGCCCGCCCGAGATCGGCGGTGCCCCGCCGCGTCGTCGCGGCCAAACCGGCGCCCTCGCGTGAACCGGTACGGTCTCCCGCGTGACCGCCGCCGCGACACCGCCGCAGGAGCAGCTCGACCGCGCGCTGGAGACCGTGATCGGCCGCTGCCTCGACGTCCGCACGGGCGAGAACGTGCTCGTGATCGGCGACTACGACGGC
Source organism: Actinomycetota bacterium (assembly GCA_018268595.1). Classification (GTDB taxonomy): domain Bacteria; phylum Actinomycetota; class Thermoleophilia; order Solirubrobacterales; family Solirubrobacteraceae; genus Conexibacter. The sequence continues at coordinate 219,032 of JAFDWH010000021.1, forward strand.
GACTCGCGCCGGCTCGCCGAGGCGCTGCGCGACACCGCCGCGCGCTACGGCGCCGACGCGGTCCTCGCGCTGATGGACCCGCGCGCGAACGACGGCAGCGAGCCGCCCCCACCGGTCGCCGCGGCGCTCGCCGCCTGCGACGTCTACATCGTCCCGACGAGCCGCTCGCTGTCGCACACCGAGGCGCGCCGTCAGGCGACGCAGGCCGGCGCGCGCGGCGCCACGCTGCCCGGCGTCACCGCCGACATGCTCGCGCGCATGATGGCGATCGACTTCGACGCGCTGAAGGCGCGCACGCTCGCGATCACCGAGCTGCTGGAAGCCGCCGACTCCGCGCACATCGCCTGCCCGCACGGCTCGGACCTCACGCTCGACCTGAGCGGCCGCAGAGGGCTCGCCGACTACGGCGAGATCTCCGGCGGCAACAAGTTCGGCAACCTGCCCGCCGGCGAGGGCTTCGTCGCGCCGCTCTCCGGGCACGGCACGCTCGCGGCCACGTCGCTCGCGCCGCTCGGCATCTCGCCGGAGCCGGTCCTCCTCACCGTCGAGGACGGCCACCTGACGGCCGCCAACGGCCCGCTCGGCCCCGACTTCCTGCAACGGCTCCAGGCCCACGGACGGGGCGGCACGAACGTCGCCGAGCTGGGCGTCGGCACGAACGACGCCGCGATCCTCACCGGCAACGTGCTGGAGGACGAGAAGATCCTCGGCACGGTGCACGTCGCGTTCGGCGCGAGCGCCGGCATCGGCGGGACCGTCTCCGTCCCGATCCACCTCGACGTCGTCGTCACCGAGCCGACGCTCGACGTCGGCGGCACGCGCGTGCTCGACGCCGGCCGCTGGCTGCTGTGACGACGCTCCTCGCCGTCCCGAACTTCTCCGAGGGGCGCGACGACGCGACGATCGACGCGCTCGCCCACGCGCTCACCAGCGGCGAAGCCGGCGCCGTGCGCCTGCTGAACGTCCACCGCGACCCCGACCACAACCGCTGCGTCTTCACGCTCGCGGGGAAGCCGGGCACGCTGGCGCTGGCCCTGCTGGCGGGCGCACGCGTGGCGGTCGAGCGGATCGACCTCACGCGGCACGAGGGCGTGCACCCGCACGTGGGCGCGCTCGACGTCGTGCCGATCGTCCACCTCGCGGAGGCGGATCGCGGCGCCGCCTGCGCCGAGGCGCTCGTGACCGCGGACCTGCTGGCGCGCCAGCTCGACCTGCCCGTCCTGATGTACGGCGCGCTCGCGCAGGGGCGCACGCGCGCGGAGCTGCGCCGCGGCGGCCCGGCCGAGCTGGCGCGGCGCCTCGCAGCCGGCGAGCTGGCGCCCGACTTCGGGCCGCCGCACGCGCACCCGACAGCCGGCGCGACCCTGTGCGCCGCGCGCCCGCCGCTCGTCGCCTTCAACGTCACGCTGCGCCCGCCCGCGACGCTCGCGCACGCGCGCGAGATCGCAGCCCGCATCCGCGAGGGCGGCCCGGAGGGCCTTCCCGGCGTCCGGGCGATCGGCCTGCGCCTCGACAAGCAGCAGGAGATCCAGATCTCGATGAACGTCGAGCGCCCCGACCTGACCCCGCTCAAGCGCGTCGTCGAGGCGATCGCGCGGCACGCCGAGCCGGCCGCCGCCGAGCTGATCGGCCTCGCGCCGGAGCAGGCGTTCGCGGGCTTTCCGCCCGACCTGCCGATCCCCGGCTTCGACCCCGACACGCACCTGATCGAGCGGGCGCTCGCGACCATCTAAAGTCCAAGGCACGATGGCGCAGACGAAGAAGAAGCGGCAGACGAAGCACCGCGGCAACGCCGCCGGCCAGGTCGAGGCGCGCGGGCGCACGGGCCGCAGACCGACCGACGGCGAGCGCAAGCCGACCGCGCGCGAGCTGCGCGCCGCACGGCTCGACCAGCCGCCGACGTGGCGCGGCGCGATCAACCGCGCGCTGATCGCCGCGGGGCTCTTCCTCGTGCTGCTGCTGTTCTTCTTCCGCCACCAGCAGCTCGGCCCGAAGATCGGGATCGCCGTCTTCATGCTCGCCGTCTACGTCCCGATGGGCTACTACACCGACCTCTTCATCTACCGCCGCCGCCAGGCGAGAAGACTGCGCGAGCAGGCGGCGAAGCGGGACCCGGCCGCGAGATGATCGAGGTCGGCATGCTCACCGTCGGGCCGGTGCAGGAGAACTGCTTCCTGGTCCGCCGCGCAGGCGCCGACCGCGCCGTGATCGTCGACCCGGGCGAGGAGGCCCCGCGCCTGCTCCAGGCGATCGAGCAGTGGGGCGTCGGACTCGACGCGATCCTGCTGACGCACACGCACTTCGACCACGTCGGCGCCGTCGCGCCGGTCGCCAGAGCCACGGGCGCGCCGGTCTACTGCCCGGAGCTGGAGCGCGGCGTGCTGGCCGACATCATGAGATACGTCCCGTGGCCGGGCTTTGGCCCGTTCGAGTCCTACGAGGCGGATCACCTCGTCGCCGGCGGCGAGCGGCTCACGCTCGCGGGGATCGACTTCGACGTGCGCTTCACGCCCGGCCACAGCCCGGGCCATGTCACGTACGCGACGGCCGACGAGGACGGGGTCGCGCTGTTCTCCGGCGACGTGCTGTTCCAGCAGTCGATCGGCCGCACCGACCTGCCCGGCGGCGACCACGCGCGCCTGCTCCAGTCGATCGGCGAGCTGCTCGACGCCTACCCGGACGAGGCGACCGTCTACCCGGGTCACATGGGCATCACGACGCTCGGCGCCGAGCGCCACGCGAACCCGTTCCTCCAGGCGCTCGCCCGGTAGCCTCCGGCCCGCCGATGAGCGCCAACGTGAGAGCCCCGCGAGGGACGCATGACGTGCTGCCCGACGACGCGGCCCGGCGGGCCGTGGTCGAGGACGCCGCCGCCAGGATCCTCGGCGCGGCCGGATACCGGCGCATCGAGACGCCGGCGTTCGAGGCGACGGAGCTGTTCGCGCGCGGCGTCGGCGCCTCGACCGACATCGTGCAGAAGGAGATGTACACGTTCGAGGACGGCTCCGGCCGCTCGCTGACGCTGCGCCCGGAGGGCACCGCGCCCGTCTGCCGCGCGTACATCGAGCACGGCATGCAGAAGCTGCCGCAGCCGGTGAAGCTGTGGTACCTGTCGAGCTTCTTCCGCTACGAGCGCGCGCAGGCCGGGCGCCAGCGGCAGTTCTGGCAGGTCGGGACCGAGGCGATCGGCTCCGCCGACCCCGCGCTCGACGCCGAGTCGATCGTGCTGCTCGCCGACCTGCTCGACGCGCTCGGCGTCAGAGAGCTGCGCCTGCGCCTGTCCTCGCTCGGCACGCCCGAGACGCGCGCCGCCTACCGCGCGGAGCTGCAGGCGTACCTGCGCGCGCACGCGGAGCGCCTCTCGGAGGAGGTCCGCGGCCGCATCGACTCCAACCCGCTGCGCGCGTTCGACGCCGACCACTCCGGCACGCGCGAGGTCATGCAGGGCGCGCCGCTGCTGCTCGACCGCCTGACCGGCGAGGACGCGGAGCACTTCGCGCAGGTGCGCGCGCTGCTCGACGAGGCCGGCCTGACCTACGAGGTCGACCCGACGCTCGTGCGCGGCCTCGACTACTACGCGCGCACCGTCTTCGAGTTCACGAGCGACGCGCTCGGCGCGCAGTCGGGCGTCGGCGGCGGTGGCCGCTACGACGGGCTGATCGAGCAGCTCGGCGGCCCGGCGACGCCGGGCGTCGGCTGGGCGGCGGGGATCGAGCGGATGCTGCTCGCGGCCGACGCGCAGGCCGTCGGCGAGCCGGTCGTGGACCTGTTCGTCGCCTACGCGGGCGCCGAGCATCGGGCGGCCGGCTTCCAGATCGCGCACGAGGCGCGGCGGGCCGGGCTCGCCGCGCAGCTCGAGCTGGCGGGGCGCTCGTTGAAGGGCCAGCTCAAGCAGGCGGATCGGATCGGGGCGCGCTACGTCGCGATCCTCGGCGAGGAGGGCGCGACGGTGAAGGAGATGGACAGCGGCGAGCAGGTCGTCGTCGAGCCCGGCGGCGTGATCCACCACGTGCTGCGCGGGAGGACGCTGTGAACCGCCCGCCGCGCGCGAACGCCTTCCGCGACGCGTGGGCCGGCTCGCTCACGGGCGAGCGCGCCGACACGCCGGCGCGCGTCGCCGGCTGGGTGCATCGCCGGCGCGACCACGGCGGCCTGATCTTCATCGACCTGCGCGACCGCTCCGGGATCGTGCAGCTCGTCTTCCACCCGGACCGCGCGCCGGAGGCGCACAAGGCGGCGCACGCGCTGCGCTCCGAGGACGTGCTGAGCGCCGCCGGCACGGTCGTGCGGCGCGACGCCGAGAACGTCAACCCGAACATCCCGACGGGCGAGATCGAGCTGACGGTCGACGAGCTGACGGTGCACGCCGACGCCGAGACGCCGCCCTTCCCCGTCGACGAGGACGGGCCGGTCGACGAGCTGCTGCGCCTGCGCCACCGCACGCTCGACCTGCGCCGCCGCCCGTTGCAGGAGGCGCTGGCGCTGCGCCACCGCGTGATCGCGACGATGCGGCGCGTGCTGGACGAGCGCGACTTCCTCGAGGTCGAGACGCCGATCCTCACGCGCTCGACGCCCGAGGGCGCGCGCGACTACCTCGTGCCGGCGCGGATCGACCCGGGGACGTTCTTCGCGCTGCCGCAGTCGCCGCAGCTGTTCAAGCAGCTGCTGATGATCGGCGGCTACGAGCGCTACTACCAGATCGCCCGCTGCTTCCGCGACGAGGACACGCGCGCCGACCGCCAGCCGGAGTTCACGCAGCTCGACCTCGAGATGGCGTTCGTCGCCGAGGACGACGTGATCGAGACGATGGAGGCCGTGATGGGGGCGGTCTTCTCGGTCGCGGGCTTCGACGTGCCGCCGCCGCCGTGGCGCCGCATGGGCTACGACGAGGCGCTGGCGCGCTACGGCGTCGACCGCCCCGACACGCGCTTCGGGCTGGAGATCGCGGACGTGGGGGAGGCGCTCGCGTCGTCGGAGTTCAAGGTCTTCAGCGGGGCGCTGGCGAGCGGCGGCGTCGTGCGCGGCATCAACGCGGGCGCGCGCGAGCTGGCGCGCAGAGACCTCGACGAGCTGACCGAGCTGGCGAGAACGTACGGCGCGAAGGGGCTCGTGTGGGCGTTCGTGGAGGAGGACGGCGGCTGGCGCTCCCCGATCGCGAAGTTCCTGACGCCCGACGAGCTGGCCGGCGTGACCGAGCGCTTGGACGGCAAGCCCGGGGACCTGCTGCTGATCTCCGCGGACACGCCGAAGGTCGTGTGCGCGGTGCTGGGCGCGCTGCGGCTGGAGCTGGCAGCGCGCTTCGAGCTGGTGGCGCGCGGCTCCCACGACGTGCTGTGGATCGTCGACTTCCCGATGTTCGAGCAGGTCGAGGACGGGAGCTGGACGGCGCTGCACCATCCGTTCACCGCGCCGGAGGGCGACCTCGACGGCGATCCCGGCGCGCTGCGCTCGCGCGCGTACGACCTCGTGCTGGACGGCTCGGAGATCGGCGGCGGCTCGATCCGCATCAACCGCACCGACGTGCAGCAGAAGGTGCTGGAGCTGCTCGGGATGAGCGCCGAGGAGGCGCAGGCGCGCTTCGGCTTCCTGCTGGACGCGCTCAGATACGGCGCGCCGCCGCACGGCGGGATCGCGATGGGGATCGACCGCATCGTCACGCTGCTCGCCGGCCGCGAGACGATCCGCGACGTGATCGCCTTCCCGAAGACCGCCTCCGGCGCCGACCCGCTCACCGGCGCCCCCGCGCCCGTGGACGCGCGCCAGCTCAGAGAGCTGGGCCTGAGCGTGCCGCCGCGTCCGCAGCGCTAACGCCGCGCGCGCTTTCTGCCGAAAAGGGTGGAGATGTCCCAGGTCTCCCGCCCGATGCAGATCGCGCTGGCCGCGACGCTGCTGCTCGTCGTCGTGTGGTTCGTCGCCCTGCGGCCGAAGTCCTCGAGCGGCGGTGAGCAGGCCGCCGCGCCGGCGCCGACGGCGCCGCTCTCCGACGGCGGCGCCGCCCCCGGGACGGCCGGCCTGAAGAGCGCGATCGACCAGGCGCACGGGGCGGTCGCGACCGCCGACGGCGACGCGCAGCGCGCGCAGCAGAGCAGCGCCGACGGGCCCGCGCCGGCCGACAGACCGGCCGCGAGCGCGCCGGGCGCTCCGGCCGCGAGCGCGCCCGCGCACGGCGGCTCGGCCGCGGCGTCGAAGCCGCACGCCGCGCGCCGCGGCGCTCACGCGCGCCATCGCCACGCCGGCGCCGCCCGCTCGCAGGTCCAGGCGGTGCGCGACGCGCTGCGCCACCACAAGGCGGTCGCGGTCGCGTTCGTGGACCTCAACACGGCCGACGGGCTCGGCGTGGCGCAGGAGATCCGTCACGTCTCGACGCTCCACGGCCACGCGCTCGCCGTCGCGGTCTCGCTCGACCAGCTCTCCCGCTTCGCCTTCATCACGAACAGAGTCGAGGTCACCGTCGCCCCGACCGTCGTGATCGTCGACCCGCGCCGCCGCGCGACCACGATCGTCGGCGCCGCCGACCGCGTCGAGATCGAGCAGCGGCTCGCCGACGCGCTCGCGGCGACGCCGAGCCGCTGACCCCGGTCAGCCTGCGATCGAGAACGACCGTCCGACCGCTCGCGAGCGGTTGCCGGAGCGGTCGGTCGCGACGAGCGTCAGGCGGTATCTGCCCGGTCGCAGCGTGCGCCCGCCGAAGCGTGCACCGAGCTGGAAGCGGTTGGCGCCCGCGCGGCCGCTCAGCACGAGCGTGCGCGCACGCGCGGCGTGGCCCTTCCTGCCGGTTGCCGGGCGGACCGCGACGCGGATCTGCGCCCGCTCGGAGAGGGTGAAGCGGACCGTGGCGTGCGCGTGGGGCTTCGTCGCGTCGATCGCGCTCGGCACGATCCGCAGCTTCGAGATGCGCGGCGCCGTACGGTCGGCGACCTGGTAGGTGACGGTCTGCTGCGCCGTCAGGCCGTAAGCGTCGGTGGCCGTGACGGTGAACGCGTGGGCGCCGAGCGTGCTCGTGGCGATGCGCGCGCCGGACGCGGCGGTTCCCGTGCACGAGACGATGCTGTCCTGCCGGAACGCGGCCGGCGGTGCGCACGTGAACGACGCGGCGACCGCAGTGCCCTGCTCATAGATCTCCGCGTCGACGGGGACGGCGATCGTCGCGCTCGGATGCTCCAGCTCGTAGCTGATTTGCACGTACGGCACTCCGCTCGTGTCGGTTGCGAGCGAGCCGCCGGCCGGCACGTTGCTCGATCCGCCGCCTCCGCCGGCGCCGGACGTGCCGCTGCCGTCGGTGCAGAGCCCGCCGCCACCGCCACCGCCGCCGCCCTGGACGCCGCTTCCGCCTCCGCCGGCGTCGCCGTGGCCGGACACGTCAGGGCTCACGCCGCCGGCGCCGCCGGCGCGCTGCGCGCCGCTGTCGCCGTCGCTCCCGTCGCCGCAGTTCGGGTCGCTGGAGATGCTGCCGACGCCGCCCGCGGCATCGCTCGTGCCGGCGCCGCCGCCGCCGGCGGCGGTGAGCGAGGCCGTCGACGTCCCGGCGCTGCCGGCCACGCCCGCGGACCCGCCGTGTCCGCCGGTGGCGAACAGCGCGGGCGCGCCGGCGCCGCCGCCGCCGGCGGCAAGCGCCTCGTTGAGGTACAGGCCGCAGGCGCTTCCGACGAGCTGGATGCAGGAGGCGAACGTCGAGGCGCCGCCGCCGCCGGCGGCGAGCGTCGGGAAGCCGGTGACGCCCGCGTCGCCGCCGCCGTTGAAGCCGCCGGAGCCGATCCCGCCGTTGCCGGCGACTCTGATCAAGACCATCGGCGAGGTCTCGGGCAGGCCGGAGGCGAGCACGCCGACGTCGCCGCTCACGACGGCGCCGAAGCCGCCCATGCCGCCGCCGCCGCGCCCGCCGACGGCGACGATGTGGACTCTGGCGACGCCGGTCGGCAGCGTGACGGGGACGGTGCCCGGAGTCGTGTACGTGAGCGTCTCCGCGGACGCGGAGCCGGCTGCGAGCGCAAGGGCGCAGGCGGCGATGCCCGCGGGGCGGGCGTGGGGGAATCGCATCGAACGGCCTCCCTCGGTCGTGCGGTGGGGGGCAGCACGATATGCCAGTTAAAGGTGTGACGCGCCGCTGAGCGGCGACGCGCCCGCTATCGCGTCAGCGCTCGCTCGTCGTCGGCCGCCGGCTCCGCCGCCTCCAGCACCGGCAGCGGCGGCTCGATCGCGAGGTGCGGCATGTGCCGGTCGAGCGATGCCGGCAGCCACCACGTGCGGCGGCCGAGCAGGTGCAGCACGGCCGGCAGCAGCAGCGAGCGCACGATGAACGCGTCGATGAAGACGGCGACCGCGAAGCTCGCGCCGAACAGCTTCACGGCGCGGTCGTCGTTGATCGCGAACGCGAGGAAGACGCAGATCATGATCGTCGCGGCAGCGGTGATCACGCGCCCGGTCTTCGCGAGGCCGTCGACGACCGCGCCGTGCGCGTCGCGGCGGCGCACCCACTCCTCGTGCACGCGCGAGATCAGGAAGACCTCGTAGTCCATCGAGAGGCCGAACACGATCGCGAACAGCATCACCGGGATGAACGCGTCGATCGGGCCGGCCTGGACGCCGACGAGCCCGGACAGCCAGCCGTACTGGAAGACCGCGACCGCGACGCCGAGCGACGCGCCGATCGACAGCAGGTTCATCACCGCCGCCTGCAGCGGGATCACGAGCGAGCGGAAGACGACGAGCAGCAGCAGCGCAGCCAGCCCGACGACGACGCCGATGAACAGCGGCAGCTTGCTCGCCAGCACGCTGGAGAAGTCGATCCCGACGGCGGTCGAGCCGGCGACCAGCAGCTGCGCGCCGCTCGCGCGCTCGACCGGCGGCAGCGTGCGGTCGCGCAGGCGGTGGACGAGCTCGGTCGTGGCGGCGTCCTGCGGCGCCGATCTCGGGAACGCCTCGACGGTCGCGACGCGCCCGTCGGGGCTCGTCACCGGCGGCCCGACCGACGCGATCCCGTCGGCGCGCGCCAGCGCGGCACGGACCTGCGCGAGCGTCCCGCCCGCCGCGCCGGCGCGGTCGTGCGGCAGCTGCGCGACGACGAGCAGCGGCCCGTTGAAGCCGGGTCCGAAGCCCTTCGCCAGCAGGTCGTACGCCTGGCGCGTCGTGTGGCTCTTGACGTCGTTGCCGGCGTCGCTCTGGCCCAGCCGCAGCGACAGCGCCGGCACCGCCAGCACCACCACGATCGCGAGCCCGGCCAGCATCGCCGGCCACGGGTGGCGGCCGATCCACTGCGCCCACGCGGTCCAGAAGGCGTCGTGCGGGCGCCCGCCCTCCATCCGCTTGCGCGCGCGCCGGCCGAAGCGGCCGAGCTTGTCGCCGAAGCGCGCCATCAGCGCGGGCAGCAGCGTGAGCGCCGCGAGCATCGTCATCAGCACGCCGAGCGCGGTCGCGATCGACATCCCGTAGAGGAAGTCGACGCCGAGCAGGCACATGCCCAGCACCGCGATGATCACCGTCAGCCCCGCGAACAGGACGGCGCGGCCGGCGGTGTCCATCGCCGTCACGACCGCGTCGTCGACGCTCATCCCGTGGCGGTACGCCTCGCGGTAGCGCGTGACGATGAACAGCGCGTAGTCGATCCCGACGCCGAGCCCGACCATCGCCGCCAGCTCGGTCGAGACCGACGGCACGTCGAGCACGTGCGAGAGCAGCGCGATCAGGCCGAACGCGGTGCCGAGCCCCAGCACGGCGGTGAGGATCGGCATGCCCATCGCCGTCAGCGAGCCGAACGTCAGCAGCAGCACGACGATCGCGGCGAGCAGGCCGATCGCGCTCGCGGTGCCGAAGCTCTGCTGCTGGGCCTGCTCGATCGCCTGGCCGCCCAGCTCGACCTGCAACGCCGGCGAGCGGATCGCCTGCGCGGTGTCGATCAGCCGCTGCGCGTCGGCTCTCGGCAGCACGTTCGCGCGCTGGTCGAACGAGACGGTCGCGAACGCGATCGTGCCGTCGCGCGAGACGATCGGTCTGGAGACGTGGCTGACGTGCGGGATGCGCGCGACGCGCGCGAGCATCGCGTCGATCCGCGCCGCCTGGCCCGCGATGCCCCCGCCGCGCGTCGCGTGGAGCACGATCTGGTCGCTGTCGCCGGACTGCCCGGGGAAGCTCTGTCTGAGCAGGTCGTAGGCGCGCTGCGAGTCGGTGTTCGGCAGCGAGAAGGTCTCGGCGTAGCGGCTGCCGGCGGCGCCGGCCAGCACCAGCACGGCGACGAGCAGCGCCAGCCAGCCGCCGATCGCGAGCGCGCGATGGTGGACGACCCAGCGCGCGAGCCGTGCGACGAGGCCGTCCGGAGCGGGAGGGGAGGTCGGGTCGCCCACGCGCTCCGATGATGGCAGGCGTGCAACGCAGCCTCGCGCCCGCTCTAGACTCGCCCTGTGGACTCCGAGCTGTTCGAGCATCACCTCAGCTCGCCGCGCGGCCGGGGGAAGGTGCCGGGGGACGGGGCGAGCGGCGTCGCGGGCACGAGAGCGTGCGGCGACGTGATCCGCTTCGGCCTGACGCTCGACGCGACCGGCACGCGCGTCGCCGACGCCGGCTGGGAGGCGGACGCGTGCGGCGCGACGGTCGCGGCGGCGAGCGCCGTCGTCGAGCGCGTGGTCGGGGAGCCCGTGCTGGAGGTCGCGCGGATCGGCGCGCACGACGTCGCGCAGGAGCTGGGCGGGCTCTCGCCGGGCAAGTTCCACGCCGCCGAGCTGGTCGCCGACGCGCTCGCGCGGGCGCTCGGGACGGCCGCGTTCGAGGGCGCGCGCCTGACCGCGCCGTCCGCTAGCGGAGGTCGCACACTCGTCGCGATGTCCGGCGGCGTCGACAGCGCGGTCGCGGCGCTGCTGTGCGCGCAGGACGGCGGCGACGTCGTCGCCGTCACGCTCGAGCTGTGGGCCGACGAGGCGAACGACGGCGAGCGCTCCTGCTGCTCCGCCTCCGCCGTCCGCCTCGCGCGCGGGTTGGCGCACCGCATGGGCCTGCCGCACCTCACGCTCGACCTGCGCGAGCAGTTCCGCGCGGGCGTGGTCGAGCCGTTCCTCGCCGACTGGCGGGACGGGCTCACGCCCAACCCGTGCATCCGCTGCAACGGCCACGTGCGCCTCGACGCGATGCTCGCGCTGGCCGACCGCCTGGGAGCGCAGGCGCTCGCGACCGGCCACTACGCGCGCGTGGTCGAGGCCGACCACCCCGACGGCCCGCTGCTGGCGGCCGCCGCCGACGCCTGGAAGGACCAGACCTACATGCTCGCCGCGCTGCAGCCGGACTCGCTCGCGCGCATGCGCTTCCCGCTCGGCGGGATCACGAAGCCGCAGGCGCGGCGGCTCGCGGCCGAGGCGCAGCTGCCGGTCGCGAGCAAGGCCGACTCGCAGGACCTCTGCTTCCTCGCCGGCACGACGCGCGCCGCGTTCCTCGCCAAGCACGGCGGGATCGCCGAGCGGCCGGGCGAGATCGTCGACCGTGCCGGGCGCGTGATCGGCCGCCACCGCGGGCACCACGGCTTCACCGTCGGGCAGCGCAGAGGGCTCGGCGTCGCGTCGAACGAGCCGCTGTTCGTGCTGGCCGTCGACGCGCGCGCGAACCGCGTGGTCGCCGGCACGAGGGCGGAGCTGCAGACGACGCGCGTGCAGGTGCGCGGCGCGCGCCTGTTCCGCGACGGCGCGCGCGTCGACCGCGTGAAGCTGCGCTACCGCACACAGCCGCTGCCGGCGCGGCTGCGCGACGCGGAGGCGGTGCGTGCCGGCGCGCACCGCGCGCTGGAGATCGAGCTGGCCGAGCCGGTCGACGGCGCGGCGCCTGGCCAGATGGCGTGCCTGATGGACGGCGAGCGCATCGTCGGTTGGGGCACGATCGCCGCGCCGGAGCTCAGCGGCCCGCCGCCAGCTCCGCGCCCAGCGCGTTCATCTGCACCAGCAGCCGCGCTCGCGCCGGCGGGCTGAGCTCGCCCGGCGCGCGGCAGATCGTCGCCACGTTCACGAGGATCCGCTCCGGGTTGAGCCAGCCGGCGAACGCGCGCTGCTCCGGCGAGCGCACGAGCGCCCGCGCGGCCTCGCCGACCGACCGTCCTGCCGCCCGCTGCGCGGCGACGCCGTCGCGCAGCCAGCGCCAGTAGGCGGCGAGCTGCTCGATCTCGGCGCGCCCGCACGGCGGACCGTGGCCGGGCACGTAGACGCCCGCGTCGAGCGCGAGCAGCGCCTCGAGCGCGGCGAGCCACGTCTCGACCGGCCCGTGCCACATGATCGGCGTGACGCCGACGAACAGCAGGTCGGCGGAGAACACGACGCCCTCGTCGGGCACGTGCACGACGGCGTCGGCGGGACTGTGGGTCGGGCCGAGGTCGAGCAGGCGTACCGGGCGGCCGCCGACGTCGAGCGTCGCGCCGTCCTCGACGGTGCGGTCGGCGTAGCGCAGCCGCACGCCGCGCCAGTGGAAGGGGGCGAGCTGGCCGTGCAGGCGGGCGGCGGTCGCGCCGACCCTGCCGGGGACGTGCCGCAGCGCGCCCGCGGCGGCGGCCATCGCGTTCAGCACGCGCGGCGGCGCCTCCGTCCGCATCGCGCGGTCGCACGCCGCCGTCGCGAGCAGCTCGACGCCCGCGTCCAGCACCGCGTTCCCCCACCAGTGGTCGCCGTCCGGGTGCGTCACGAGCGCGTGGCGCAGCGGCGCCTCGGCCAGCAGCGGCGCCAGCTCGCCGAGCATCCGCCGCGTCAGCCGCTCGTCCCACAGCGTGTCGACCAGCAGGGACGCGCCGTCGCCGAGGATCAGGCCCGCGTTCGACTCGCCCAGGCCGCCGTTCGGCTGCAGCCACGCCCACGTGCGCGGGGCGACCTCGCGCAGGCCCCCGGGGAAGCGCGCGGGCGCGCCCGCCAATGTCGCAACCGTCGCCATTCGCGGCGACGACCGTAACGATCTCGTCTCTACACTGCGCAGACGCATGACCATGACCTCGGACCAGATCCGCGAGACGTACCTGTCGTTCTTCGAGCAGCGCGACCACCTGCGGCGCCCGTCCGCGTCGCTCGTGCCGGCGACGTTCGACGCCTCGGTGCTGCTCACGACGGCCGGCATGCACCCGCTGAAGCCCTACTTCCTGGGCGTGGAGCGGCCGCCGCACCAGCGCATGACGAGCTGCCAGAAGTGCTTCCGCACGACCGACATCGACAACGTCGGCAACACGCACCGCCACCTGACCTTCTTCGAGATGCTCGGCAACTTCTCGATCGGCGACTACTTCAAGCAGGGCGCGATCGAGTACGCCTGGGAGCTGTCCACGCAGGGCTTCGGCTTCAAGGGCGAGGACATCTGGGTGACCGTCTTCGGCGGCGACGAGCAGCTCGGCCTCGGCCCCGACGAGGACGCGATCGCGCTGTGGCAGGCGATCGGCGTCCCACGCGAGCGGATCGTCGAGTGCCCACGCTCGGAGAACTTCTGGCAGGCCGGCCCGACCGGCCCGTGCGGGCCGTGCAGCGAGCTGTACCTCGACCGCGGCCTCGACTTCGGCAGCGCCGACGACCTGCCCGGCGGCGAGAACCAGCGCTTCCTCGAGTTCTGGAACCTCGTCTTCATGCAGTTCGACCAGGACCCGGTCAACACGCTCACGCCGCTGCCCGCGCAGAACATCGACACCGGCCTCGGCCTCAACCGCCTCGCGGCGATCGTGCAGGACAAGGAGTCGGTGTTCGAGACCGACCAGTTCCAGCCGCTGATCGAGCTGGGCGAGCAGCTCGGCGGCGTGCGCTACGGGCAGGACTTCCCGACGACGCGCTCGCTGCGGATCCTCGCCGACCACACGCGCGCGATGACGTTCCTGGTCGCCGACGGCGTCGTGCCGAGCAACGAGGACCGCGGCTACATCCTGCGCCGCGTGATGCGCCGCGCGATCCAGCACGGCCGCGCGCTCGGCTTCGCGCCCGGCTTCCTGCCGCGCTTCGCGGCGGTCGTCGAGGAGACGATGGGGGCGTCGTATCCGGAGCTGGGCGAGCAGCGCGACGCGATCCACAAGTGGCTCGCGGCCGAGGAGGAGTCGTTCGGCAGAACGCTCGAGCAGGGCACGAAGCTGCTCGACGAGCTGATCGCGCGGGCCGAGCAGCAGGGCGAGGAGGGCCTCGGCGCCGACGACGTCTTCCAACTGCACGACACGTACGGCTTTCCGATCGACCTGACGCGCGAGATCGCCGCCGAGCACGACCTCGGCGTCGACGAGCCGGGCTTCGAGCGGCTGATGGACGAGCAGCGCGCGCGTGCGCGCGCCGGCGGTCGCAGCGCTGCGGGCGGCGACGACCTGCGGGCGCGCGCGCAGGAGCTGGCGGCCGGCAGCGGCTTCGCGAGCGAGTTCGTCGGCTACGAGACGACCGAGCAGGCGACCTCCGTCGGCGCGCTGGAGCAGGAGGACGGGCGCGTGCTGGTGAAGCTGCGCGAGTCGCCGTTCTACGCGGCCGGCGGCGGCCAGGTGTCGGACTCCGGCTGGGTCGAGTGCGCCGACGGCGACTGCCGCGCGCGCGTCGAGCAGGTGCTGCGCCTGTCCGGCGGCGAGGACCAGGTGCTCGTGCTGGCGCCAGAGGTCGGCGCGCTGAAGGACGGCGAGGCGGTGCGCGCCGTCGTCGACCACGCCGCCCGGCACGCGACGCAGTGCAACCACACCGCCACGCACCTGCTGCACGCGGCGCTGCGGCGACGGCTCGGCACGCACGTGCGCCAGGCCGGCTCGGCGGTCCAGCCCGACAAGCTGCGCTTCGACTTCACGCACGGCAGCGCGCTGAGCGCCGAGGAGCTGCGCGCGGTGGAGGACGACGTCAACGGCTGGATCGTCGCCAACCACCCGGTGCGCGCGTTGACGACGACGCTCGACGAGGCCAAGTCGCGCGGCGCGATGGCGCTGTTCGGCGAGAAGTACGGCGACGTCGTGCGGATGGTCGAGGTTGGCGACGGCTCCTTCTCGCGCGAGCTGTGCGGCGGCACGCACGTGCGCTCGACGGCGGAGATCGGTCTCTTCCGGATCGTGAGCGAGACCTCCTCGGCCGCGAACGTGCGCCGCATCGAGGCGCTCACGGGGCCGGCGGCGGTCGAGCTGGTCCGCGCGCACGACGACGCGCTGCGCGAAACGGCTGTCGTGTTGCGGGCGACGCCGGAGCAGGTGCCGCACGAGGTCTCGCGGCTCCGTCAACGCGTCCGCGACCTGGAAAAAGCAGCATCGAGGGGGGAGGGGGCGAACGGCGCGGTCGACGTGGAGGCGCTGCTGGCCTCCGCCACCGACGTCGCGGGCGTCTCCCTCCTCGCTGCGGTCGTCGACGCTTCAGACCCCAAGGCGCTGCCCGACCTCGCGGACAAGCTGAAGGCGAAGCTGGGCGACAGCGCCGTCGTGCTGGGCGCGGTCGCCGATGGCAAGGTCCACCTCGTGGCGACGGTCGCGCCGGCGCTCGTCGCGCGCGGGGTGAGAGCGGGCTCGATCGTCAGAGTGGCGGCCGAGGTGACGGGCGGCGGCGGGGGCGGCCGCGACACGATGGCGCGCGCGGGAGGCCGCGACCCGGACAAGCTGCCGGAGGCGATCGCCGCCGCCCGTGCGGCGATCGAGGCAGCCCTCCAGGGCTGATGCGCGTGCTGGCGCTCGACTACGGGTCCGCCCGCTGCGGCTGCGCGCTGTCCGACCCCACGGGCACGCTCGCGACGCCGATCGAGCCGGTGCTGCGGCCGGCGACGAAGAAGGGCTTCGCCGCGCTGACGGCGCTCGTGCGCGAGCGCGAGGTGGGGCGGGTCGTGGTCGGACTGCCACTCGGCCTGTCCGGCGCGGACACGGTCCAGACGCGCGAGGCGCGGGAGTTCGCGGCGCGCCTCGACGCGGCGCTCGACGTGCCGGTCGACCTCTACGACGAGCGCTTCACGACGGCGATCGCGCAGCGCGCCGGCGGCACGACCGCCTCCGAGGACTCGCGCGCCGCGGCTGTGCTGCTGGAGGACTGGCTGGTGCGCCATGGGTGATCGCACGGCAGCGGAACGCGAAGCCGCGCGGCTGGAGCGCGAGCGCCGCCGCGCCGAGCGGGCCGGCCGCCCCGCGCCCGCACCCGCCGCACCGCCCGAGGACCGCGAGTTGGAGTCGCCCGGACCGACCACAAATCGCGCTCCTCGCGCGCAGGAGCCGGCGCACGACCCGCAGCTGACGCAGGTCTTCGACGTCACGACGACGTGGACCGGGGAGCACGCTGCGGTGGCGGCGCCCGCCGCGCCCGCGCCCGCGCCGCCGGTCGAACCGGAGCCGGTCGAGTCCGCGCCCGCGCCCGCGCCGCCGGTCGAACCGGAGCCGCCCGCGCCCGCGTCCCCGCCGGCGCCGGCCGCCGACGACCCCGACGTCCCGCTCGGCACGCGGCGCGTCGCGCGTGGCGAGCGGCCCGCCCTGGCGCAGCGCCGCCGCGTCCCCAAGCCACCCAAGCCCCCGCGCGCCCGCCGCCCGAAGCCCACCGCCGGCGGCCCGCGCCGTTGGCGCGGACGCGTCGCTGCGCTGCTCGCGCTTGTGGCGTTCGCGCTCGCCGCCTGGTTCCTTTGGTCGATCTACCAGCCTGGCAAGGGCGACGGCAGCGGCCAGGTCGTCGTGCAGGTGCCGCGCGGCGCGAGCGTCGGCGAGATCGGCGACCTGCTGTCCGGCAGAGGCGTGATCGACTCGTCGTTCTTCTTCCGCCTGCGCGCGAAGCTGTCGGGCGCCGGCGGGGACCTCAAGTCCGGCACGTTCACGCTCAGACGCGACATGAGCTACGGCGCCGCGCTCGACGCGCTCAGCCACAACCCGCCGCCCCCGCCGGTCGTGCGCGTCACGATCCCGGAGGGCGAGAGCCGCGGCGAGATCGCCGTGCGCGCGCGGCAGGCCGGCCTGCACGGCAGCTACAGCGCCGCCTCGCGCGCGGCCAGAGCGCTCGACCCGCACGCCTACGGCGCGCCGAAGGGCGCGACGCTGGAGGGCTTCCTGTTCCCGGCCACCTACGAGCTGAGACAGGGCGCGACCGCGCAGCAGCTCGTCAATCAGCAGCTGCTCGCGTTTCGCCAGAACCTCGCGACGCTGAACCTGCGCTTCGCCAGAAGCAAGAACCTGACGGTCTTCGACGTCGTCACGATCGCCTCGATGGTCGAGCGCGAGGTGATGGTCGCGAGAGAGCGGCCGCTCGTCGCCGCCGTCATCTACAACCGCCTCAAGCAGGGGATGCCGCTCGGCATCGACGCGACGCTGCGCTATGCGCTGAACGACTGGACGAGACCGCTGACCGTCTCCGAGCTGCAGTCCTCGACGCCCTACAACACGCGCACGCACGCCGGCCTACCGCCCGGCCCGATCGGCAACCCCGGGCTCGCGTCGCTGGAGGCGGCGGCGCACCCGGCGAAAGTGCCGTACCTGTTCTACGTGGTCAAGCCGGGCACGTGCGGGCAGCACGCCTTCTCCTCGACCGACGCGCAGTTCCAGCGCGACGTGCAGCGCTACAACCAGGCCCGCGACGCGGCCGGCGGCAAGTCGCCGACGAAGTGCTGAGCGAGGCAGGCTGACGTGCCGATCTGCGGCGTGCTGGGCTGGCCGGTGCGCCACAGCCGCTCGCCGGCGATGCACGAGGCCGGTTACGCGGCGCTCGGCCTCGACGACTGGCGCTACCAGCTGCTGCCGGTCCCGCCGGAGCTGTTCGAGGAGACCGTGCGCGGCCTGCCCGGCGCCGGCTTCGCGGGCGCGAACGTGACGATCCCGCACAAGCAGGCGGCGCTCGCGCTCGCCGACGAGGCGACCGACGCCGCCCGCGCGATCGGCGCCGCCAACACGCTGACGTTCCGGGACGGGCGCATCCACGCCGACAACACCGACGCGCCGGGGCTGCTCGACGCGCTCCCGTTCGACCCGGCCGGACGCAGCGCGGTCGTGCTGGGCGCCGGCGGCAGCGCCCGCGCCGTCGTGTGGGCGCTCGTGCAGGCCGGGGCCGAGGTGCAGGTGTGGAACCGGACCCATGCGCGCGCCGAGCGGCTGTGCGCGGAGATCGGCGGTCGCGCCGTCGACGCACCGCCTGCGGCGGCCGACCTGCTCGTGAATACGACATCCGTTGGTCTGCACGGCGAGGATCCGTTCAAGGCCCTTCCGCTGCGGGTCGATGCGATGGACGGATATCCATGTCTGGTCGACCTCGTGTACGGAAGCCGCCCGACGGCTCTGACGAGCGCCGCGCGCGACGCCGGCGCGACGGTGGTGGACGGCCTTGAGATCCTGGTTCGACAGGGAGCGCGGAGCTTCCAGCGCTGGACCGGGCGGGCCGCCCCCCTCGACGTCCTCCGCGCCGCCGCCCGGAGCGACGCCGCGCCCGCCTAAGCGCTCACGCATCGAGGAGCGCGAATCTCCACGTCTCCCAGACGGGCAAACTCGCGCTCCTCAGTCCGACCCGCCCGTCTTCGACCCGTTCGCCAGCCGGCCCGACGCCGAGCTGCCGCCGGAGTGGTCGGCGCTCGGCGGCACCGACGCGGCGCCCGAGCCGCCGGCGGTCGAGGAGTCGCTCGCGGCGCCTGAGCCGCCGCCCCCGCCGCCGCGCACGCGCATCGCGACGCCGCCGCCGACGCACGGCGGCCCGCCGCACCTGCGCGCGCTCGGCCCGGACGACGCCCCGCCGATCGACGGCGCGCTCGCCAGGCAGCTCCAGCACCAGGAGGAGTGGAACGGCGTCACGCCGCCGAGCCGCCGCGGCGGCTCCGGGCGCTTCTTGACCGACGTGCTGGTCGACCTCGGCTTCGCCGACAGAGCGCGCGTGGACGCGGCCGTCGAGGCCGCCCGCGCCAGCGGCAGGCCGCCGGAGCGGGTGCTGGTCGAGCAGGACGCGATCACCGAGGACCAGCTCGCGCGCGCGATCGGCGAGCGCTACGGGCTCGACCACCTCGACCTGACCGTCTTCCCGATCGACATGGGTGCCGCCAACCTGATCGACTCGAGCGCCGCCAAGCGCTACGAGGCGGTGCCGGTCGCCTTCACCGACGACAAGCGCGGCCTGATCGTCGCGATGGCGGACCCCGCGAACGTGCTCGCGGTCGACGACATCGCGATGCTGACGCGCCTCGACGTGCGGCCGGCCGTCGCGAGCCGCGAGGACGTCGCGACGCTCGTGGCGCGGCTCGACCGCTTCGGCGACTCGGTCCGCGAAGCGGTCGACGAGGAGGTCGCGGAGGACGACGCCGAGGTCGTCGAGCTGCACGAGTCGGCCGACGACGCGCCGATCGTCAAGCTCGTCAACTCGATCATCGCGCAGGCGGCCGAGCGCGGCGCCTCCGACATCCACTTCGAGCCGGACGGCCGCGAGCTGCGCGTGCGCTTCCGCATCGACGGCGTGCTGAGCGTCTCGACGACGATCCCCTCACGGATGGTCGCCGGCGTCGTCAGCCGCACGAAGATCATGGCCGAGCTCGACATCGCCGAGAAGCGCGTCCCGCAGGACGGTCGCGTCGGCCTGACCGTCGACGGCCGCCACGTCGACATCCGCGTCGTGACGCTGCCGAGCGTGCACGGCGAGTCGATCGTGATGCGCATCCTCGACAAGGAGAGCGTCCGCATCGACCTCGACAAGCTCGGCATGCAGGACCACGAGCGCCAGCGCTTCGTGCACGGCTTCTCGCAGTCGCACGGGGCGGTGCTGGTGACCGGCCCGACCGGCTCCGGCAAGTCGACGACGCTCTACGCGGCGCTGCAGCAACTCAACACGCCCGAGAAGAACATCATCACGATCGAGGACCCGGTCGAGTACCAGCTCGAGGGCATCACGCAGGTGCAGACGAACCCGAAGGCGGGGCTCAGCTTCGCCACCGGCCTGCGCTCGATGATGCGCGCCGACCCCGACATCATCATGGTCGGCGAGATCCGCGACGGCGAGACGGCGCAGATCGCGATCGAGTCGGCGCTGACCGGCCACTTGGTCCTCTCGACGCTGCACACGAACGACGCGCCGACGGCGATCACGCGCCTGATCGAGATGGGGATCGAGCCGTTCCTGGTCGCCTCGGCGATCGACTGCGTCGTCGCGCAGCGGCTCGCGCGCACGCTCTGCCCGACCTGCAAGAAGCGCACGCTCGTGCCGGTCGACGTGCTGCGCGCCAACGGCTTCGCGAACGTCAAGTACGACCTCGAGGCGTACGAGCCGGTCGGCTGCGGGCGCTGCGGCGGGATGGGCTACAAGGGCCGTCTCGGGCTCTACGAGGTGATGGTCGTGAGCGAGGCGATCCGCAGACTCGTGCTGGCGCGCGCGCCGGCCGACGAGATCGCCGAGGTGGCCGCGCGCGAGGGGATGCGGCGCCTGCGCGACGACGGCTTCGAGAAGGTCAAGGCGGGGCTGACGTCGCTGGCCGAGGTGGCGCGCGTCGCGGGGACGGCGTAACCGCAAGAACATCGCAAGCTTGCGACTATCGCGTGAGCGCGTATAGTTGCGCCCATGCGAACGTCGCACACGACCTCGAGCGAGCAGCTCGCCGGCGCGCTCGCGCGCTTCATCGGCACGGTCATGAAGGGCGATCAGTCCGAGCTGTTCTCGCTGATCGCGGAGCTGGAGCTGACGATGGCGCAGATGCGCGGCCTGTTCGTGCTCGACGCCTCCGACCACGGGCTCGCGCTCACGGAGCTGGCCCCGCACATGGGCCTGTCGGTCGCGGCGGCCGGGCGCGCGATCGACGGGCTCGTGCGCAACGGGCTCGTCTCGCGCACCGAGGACCCCGCCGACCGGCGCATCAAGCGCCTCGCGCCGACCGCCGCCGGCCGCGCCGCGCTCGGGCGCATCCAGGCGGCGCGCCTCGCCGGCCTGCGCCGCTTCGCCGACACGCTCGGTGAGCGCGAGCGCGACGCGCTCGCCGGCGCGCTGACCGCGATCTTCGCGCAGTGGGAATCCGAGGGGACAGAGGAGGCGCGATGAGCGCGAACGGAGACGGACGAGCGACCGCGGCCCCGGCGCCACAGCCGACGATGGGGTCGGGCAAGCTCGACCGCGGCCTGCTCGCGATCGCCAGCGTCGTGGTGCTCGGATCGATCATGTCGATCCTCGACACGACGATCGTCAACATCGCGATCAACCACCTGTCGGAGGACTTCAACGCGCCGCTGCCGACGATCCAGTGGGTCGCGACCGGCTACCTGCTCGCGCTCGCGACCGTGATCCCGCTGACCGGCTGGGCGGCCGACCGCTTCGGCACGAAGCGGCTCTACATCACCTCGCTGACGCTGTTCCTCGCCGGCTCGGCGCTGTCCGGCATGGCGTGGTCGGCGCACTCGCTGATCGCCTTCCGCGTGCTGCAGGGGCTCGGCGGCGGCATGATCATGCCGGCCGGCATGACGATCCTCACGCAGGCGGCCGGTCCGCAGCGCGTCGGGCGCGTGATGAGCGTGATCGGCGCGCCGATGCTGCTTGGCCCGATCCTCGGGCCGGTTCTCGGCGGCTGGCTTGTCGACGACGTGAGCTGGCGCTGGATCTTCTACGTGAACGTGCCAATCGGCATCGTCGCGCTCGTGCTGGCCACGCGCATCCTCCAGCCGGACCAGCCGAGACCGCACCACAAGCTCGACGCGCTCGGCTTGCTGCTGCTCTCGCCCGGCCTCGCGGCGCTCGTCTATGGCCTCGCCGAGACCGGCTCGCACGGCGGCTTCGACGGCGCGAAGGCGATCGTCCCGACGATCGCGGGCGTCGCGCTGATCGCCGCGTTCGTGCGGCACGCGCTGCGCGCCGAGGACCCGCTCATCGACGTGCGCCTGTTCAAGCGCCGCACGCCCGCGGTCTCCGGCCTCACGATGGCGCTGTTCGCGGCCGCCTTCTTCGGCGCGATGCTGCTGCTGCCGCTCTACTACCAGGTGGCACGCGGGGAGTCGGCGCTGGTCGCGGGCCTGCTGCTGATCCCCCAGGGGGTCGGCGCGGCGATCATGATGCCGATCGGCGGCCGGATCGTCGATCGCACCGGCGCGGCGCGGATCGTGCTGCCGGGCCTCGTGCTCGTGCTGGCCGGCTTCGCCGTCTTCACGCAGGTCGGCGCGGACACGCCGTACACGCTGCTGATGGGCGCCTCGTTCGTCGCCGGGCTCGGGATCGGCGCGACGATGATGCCGACGATGGCGGCGGCGTACCAGACGCTCGCGCACGCGGAGGTCGCGCGCGCGACGACCGCGCTGAACATCGTCAACCGCGGCTTCGGCGCGCTCGGCGTGGCGCTGATGTCGGTCGTCCTCGCCAACGAGCTGGCCGACCGGTTGCCGGGCGCGGCGAACGCGGGGCAGGGGCTGCAGGCGGCGCAGGCGATCCCGCCGGCCGCGCGCGAGCGGATGGCGCCGCTCGTGGCGGACGCGTTCGGTCAAACGTACGTGTGGGCGTTCGTGCTGATCGCGCTCGCCGGGATCCCGGCGCTGTTCCTGCCGCGCACGAAGCCCGCGATTGCCCAGCCGGTCGAGCAGCAGGCGGACGAGGCGGCGGCGGTCGCGGTCGAGGTGTAGGACGGGCGCTCAGGTCCGTGCCGGCTCCTGCCGATACGGCAGGGGATGGACATCGACTTCGCAGAGCTGCTGCTGGAGGTCGTCGACCGGCGCGCCTCCGACCTCCACCTCACAGCCGGCGCGCCGCCGATGGTGCGCGTACGGGGACGCCTGGCCGCGGTCGAGGGCTACCCGACGCTGACACCGACCGACACGCGCGAGATCGTCTACTCGATCCTCAACAACGACCAGCGCCAGAAGCTGGAGAACCACTGGCAACTGGACTTCGCCTACCAGGTCCCCGGCCGCGCACGCTTCCGCGTCAACGCGTACTTCCAGCGCTCCGCGCTCGGCGCCGCCTTCCGCCTGATCCCGTTCGACATCGCGCCGCTCGAGTCGCTCGGGCTGCCGCCGGCGGTCGCCGAGATGGCGAACCGCCCGCGCGGGCTGGTGCTCGTGACCGGCCCGACCGGCTCCGGCAAGTCGACGACGCTCGCCTCGCTGATCGACGTGATCAACGAGACGCGCGAGGAGCACATCATGACGATCGAGGACCCGATCGAGTTCCTCCATCGCCACAAGAAGTGCATCGTCAACCAGCGCGAGCTGGGCTCCGACGCGACGACGTTCGCGGACGCGCTGAAGTCCGCGCTGCGCCAGGACCCGGACGTGATCCTCGTCGGCGAGATGCGCGACATGGAGACGATCTCGACCGCGATCACGGCGGCGGAGACCGGCCACCTCGTGTTCGCGACGCTCCACACGCAGGACACGCCGCAGACGGTCGACCGCATCATCGACGTGTTCCCCGGCTACCAGCAGGGGCAGGTGCGCACGCAGCTGGCGATCGGCCTGCAGGGGATCGTCACGCAGCAGCTGCTGCCGACCGCCGACGGCGCCGGCCGCTGCGTCGCCGCCGAGGTGCTCGTGCCGACGCCGGCGATCCGCAACCTGATCCGCGAGGGCAAGACGCACCAGATCTACTCGGTGCTGCAGACGGGCGGCGCGCAGGGCATGCAGACGATGGACGCCGCGCTCGCCGGGCTCGTGCGCTCCGGGCGGATCACGCGCCAGCTCGCCGAGTCACGCTCGTCCACGCCCGACGAGCTGCGGCGGCTGCTCGGCGCCGGCGGCGTCGGCATGCCGGGCGACGCCGCCTACGCGACCGCGTGAGAGGGAGCTGACGCGTGGCGACCTTCGTCTTCAGAGCGATCGACATCGCGGGGGCGACCGCGAAGGGCGAGGTCGAGGCGGCCTCCAAGCAGGCGGTCGCGGACCAGCTCAAGGCGCGCGGGCTCGTCGTCGTCGACATCTCCGACAAGCACAAGTCGAAGGAGATCAACATCGCGCTGTTCGAGCGCGTGAAGCCCGCCGACCTGACCGTGATGACGCGTCAGCTCGCGACGATGATCGCCTCCGGCATGACGCTGCTGCGCGCGTTCTACGTGCTGGAGGAGCAGACCGAGTCGAGACCGCTGAGAGACGCGATCGTCGGTGTCCGCAAGGACGTCGAGGCGGGCCTGCTGTTCTCGAACGCGCTCGCGCGGCACCCGAAGGTCTTCAGCCCGCTGTTCGTCGCGATGGTCGAGTCGGGCGAGAGCGGCGGCCGCCTCGCGGAGGCGCTCACGCGCGTCGCCGACCAGCTCGAGAAGGACGACGCGCTGCGCCGCCAGGTCAAGTCGGCGATGCTCTACCCGACGGTCATCTTCAGCTTCGCCGGGATGGTGCTGCTCGCGATGGTCGCGTTCTTGATCCCGGTCTTCGAGAAGACCTTCAGAGAGTTCGGCAGCGACCTGCCGCCGATCACGAAGGTGACGGTCGGGATGTCGCACTTCGTCACCGGCAAGTGGTACCTGCTGATCGCAGGCGTGGTGGGGACGATCGTGGTTTTCCGGAGATGGAAGAGATCGTCGTGGGGCCGCCCGCAGTGGGACCGCATCCGCCTCAAGTTCCCGTTCAAGATCGGCCCGGTCGTGCAGAAGATCGCGCTCGCGCGCTGGTCGCGCACGCTGTCCTCGCTGGTCGCCTCGGGCGTGCCGATCCTGCAGGCGATCGAGATCACCGGCAAGACGGCCGGCAACGCCGTCGTCGAGAAGGCGATGGACGACGTGCGGGCGTCGGTCAAGAGCGGCGGCACGATCTCCGCGCCGCTGAGAGACGCGCCGGTGTTCCCCGCGATGGTCGTGCAGATGGTCGGCGTCGGCGAGGAGACGGGCGCGCTCGAGACGATGCTCGGCAAGGTCGCCGACTTCTACGAGGACGAGGTCGCGGCGGCGGTCAAGGGGCTCACGTCGTTGCTGGAGCCGCTGATGATCATCGTCGTCGGCGGCATCGTCGGCTTCATCGTGATCTCGATGTACATGCCGCTGTTCAAGGTCTACGACGCGATCAGATAGCGCTCGGGATATCCGGACATCTGCACGAATGTGTGCAGATGTCCGGATATCTCGACACCGCTCCCGTTTGGGCGTACTGTCGGGATATGCCGACAAACCCATCTGCCCGCGAGTGGTCCGTCCGCTCCGCCGCCGACCTCGGCCGCGCGATTGCGGGAGCGCGCGCGGCTCGCGGGCTCACACAGGCAGAGCTGGCGGAGCGCACTGGCATCAACCGCAGCTACCTCGCCGAGCTGGAGCATGGCGCGTCCACGCTGCTGCTGGAGCGCGCGCTGCGCGCACTGCGGCGGCTCGACGCGACCGTCACGGTCTCGCTGACGCCGGAGCGCGAGCGTGGCGCGCCGTAGGACGCTCGGAGTCTGGCTCGGCGACGAACGCGTCGCGACGCTCGAGCAGCGCCGCTTCCCGGAGCTGCGGCTGCGCTACGAGCAGACCGCGCTGGAGCGCTGGCCCGCGAACAGCCCCGTGATCTCGTGCGCGCTGCCGCTCGCGTCCGGGTGGCAGGACGCGCTGCCGTTCTGCAAGGGGCTCATGCCGGAGGGGCGTGCGTTGCAAGCGCTCGCCGAGCAGGCCGGCGTCGCCACCAACGCGGTCTTCGAGCTGCTCGCGCGCTATGGGCGCGACGTCGCCGGCGCGCTCGTGATCGCCGAGCAGGCGCCTGAGCATCCGCTTGCCGACGTGGAGCCCTACACGCGCGACCAGCTCACGGACGCCGTCGAGGCGCTGGACGAGCACCCCCTCGGCGTCGACGACGACAGCGAGCTGTCGCTCGCCGGGCTGCAGGACAAGCTGCTGCTCGTGCGCATGGACGACGGCTGGGGCCGGCCGCTGCGCGGGCGGCCGTCGACCCACATCCTCAAGCGCGACGATCCGCTGCGGCCGGGGCTGGTGCGCGCGGAGGGCGAGTGCCTCGCGCTGGCGCACGCGCTCGGGCTGACGACGAGCGCGCCGCAGGTCGATCGGATGGGAGCGATCGACTGCCTGATCGTCGAGCGGTTCGACCGCGCCGTCGGCGACGGCGTCGTACGACGCCTCCACCAGGAGGACGCCTGCCAGGCGCTCGGGGTCGATCCACAGGGCGCCCGGGGTGCCGCCAAGTACGAGCGTGCGGGCGGCCCGCGGCTCGCGCAGGTCGCGGAGCTGCTCGACGTGTACGCCGCCGACGGCCCGGTCGAGCTCGATCGCCTCGTCGCGGCCGTCACGTTCACGGTCCTGATCGGGAACGCCGACGCCCACGGCAAGAACGTCGCGCTGCTGCATCCGACGGCCGGGACGGTCGCGCTGGCGCCACTGTACGACACCGTCCCGACCCTGCTGTGGCCGAGACTGCGGACGCGGGCTGCGATGTCGATCGGAGGGCGAGTGCCTCTGCGCGAGGTGACGCTCGCGGACGTCGTCGCGGAGGCGCGCTCGTGGAGCCATCCGGCCGCGCGCGCAGAGCGCGTTGCGCGCGAACTGATCGAGCAGGCGCTCGCGGCGTTGGAGCGGGAAGTCGTCCCGCGCGACTCGCCGGTCGCCGGACTCGTGCACGAGCAGGCGGCGCGCCTGTTGAGCGGCTGATCCGGGTTCGCTCGGCCCGCCTCGCGGGAGCGTGCCGCGGTCGTATCCTCCGCACGTGCCCAGCGAACCGGCCACCCGTCCGTCGGAGGCGATCGAGGACTACGCAAAGGCGATCTACGCGCTGCAACGGCGTGCCGGCGGGGAGGGCGGCGTCTCGACGAACGACCTCGCCGAGCGGCTGCACGTGACGCCGGCGTCGGTCTCGGCGATGCTGAAGAAGCTGGCCGAGCGGGGGCTGGCCGTGCACGAGCGCTACAAGGGCGTCGTGCTGACGCCGGAAGGGGAGCGCGTCGCGCTGGAGGTGCTGCGCCACCACCGCCTGCTGGAGCTCTACCTCGCCGAGCACCTCGGCGTGCCGTGGGACCGCGTCCACGAGGAGGCGGAGGCGCTGGAGCACGTCATCTCCGAGGACCTCGAGGCGCGCATCGCCGCCAAGCTCGGCCATCCGACGCACGATCCGCACGGCGACCCGATCCCCGACGCCGACCTCGTGATGGACGAGGGCGACACGCACCGCCTCGCCGAGCTGGAGCCGGGCGCGCGCGGGCGCTTCGTGCGCATCTCCGACTCCGACCCCGAGATGCTTCGCTACCTGAGCGAGCGGGGCGTGCGGCTGGGGGACGCGCTGGAGGTGGTCGAGCGCCAGCCGTTCGGCGGCCCGCTCACGGTCCGCTTCGGCGCGGGCGCGCAGGACGTGGTCCTGGGCGGGGGCCTCGCGGCGGCGATGCGCGTCGAGCTGGACTGACGCCGGGCGCCGGCGCGCTAGACTCGGTCGCAGCTCTTTCCCATGGAGGGAAAGATCACAGACTTGGAGGTCATCCTGCCATGTCCGCATTGGCTGCGCCCCCCACGACCGGCGACGGACTGCGCGAGCGCGTCGAGGCGCTCGCGCACGAGCTCGACACCGCGCTGAAGCCCTACGACGAGCCCAGCACCCGCGATCTGCGCAACGACCCCGTCACGCGCAAGCGGCGCGTGAGCGAGCGCGACCGCTGGTTCGAGCGCGTGCGCGGCGAGAGCCTCGCGCTGATGCGCAACCCCGCCTGGCGCGACCACGCGCTCGGCGTCGAGCTGCTGCTGACGCTCGAGGAGCTGCGCGCCGAGATCGCGCTCGACCGGGACGCGCTCGATCCCGAGTGGAGAGTCCGGTATTTCATGAAGATCATGCGCGTCGTCGTCGCGGCGATGCTGCGCCAGCTCGACCACGAGGCGATCGACGACCCCGTGATCGCGGCCAAGCTCGTCGTCGACGAGCTGCGCAACGTCGCGGTGAGCGAGGTCGCGCGGCTGCTGGGGGCGACGACGAAGTCGGTGCGCAACTGGCGCGAGGGTCGCGTCGAGCAGATCAAGCGCCACCCCGACCGCATCGTGCTGATCGGCCAGCTCGTCTACGACCTGCGCAACTCGATGACCGGGCACGGGGTCCTGATGTGGTTCGACGCGCCGCGCGAGCAGTTCGGCGACAGAACGGCGCGCGAGCTGATCGACGCCGACGTCGCGGACGCGGCTCGTAAGCTCGTGCCATTCGTGCGAGGCGGGCGTGCCCAGCTGGACGTCTGAGCCCGCCGCGGTCGCGGGCCGCTGGATCGGCTACCGACACGTCGCGGAGGGGGTGCCGCCGCTGTGGTACGGCGCGGGCAGCACCACGCTGCGCCAGGAGTCCGGCCGCTGGCACCGCGAGGGCGAGGCGCTCGTGCAGTACCTCGCGCTGTCGAGCGACGGCGCATGGGCCGAGCGCGTGCGCTACGAGTCGATCCGAACCGAGGTGCGCCGCCGCCGAGAGCGCCGCAGCCTCTGGCAGTTGCGCGTGTCGGTCGACGGGATCGCCGACCTCTCCACGTTCGAGAAGTGGGAGGCGTGCGGGCTCGACCCGGCGGTCGCCGTCGGCGACCACGCCGACTCGCAGCCGCTTGCGAGCGAGCTGCGCCGTGCGGGCTACCGCGGCGTGCTGTCTCCGAGCGCGGCGCTCGACGCCGCAGGCGCGGTGAACCTGGCGCTGTTCGGTGGACGTATCGAGCAGCACGTCAACGGGCTGCCGTTGCCGGAGGAGCCGGTCGGCGGGGCGAACGGGCCGTGGCTGCCGGCGATCCTGCTGACCGACCGCGGCGCGCCGACGCCGTTCGCGATGGCGCACACCTGCTTCCGCTCCGGCCATCACCGCACGCTCGCGGAGTGGCGCAGTGGGCGGGGGCGGCGACGCGGTCGGCCAGCCGGCCGCCGCCCCCGGCCCGATCCCCCTAGCTGACGGGTCTACCTGTCGAGACGCCGCGCGGCGCGAATCCTTTCGCCGCGGTCGCTACGCGCGCCGGCCGAAGCGGCGCAGCCGCAGCGCGTTCAGCACGACCGAGACGGACGAGAAGGCCATCGCGGCGCCGGCGATCAGCGGGTTCAGCAGCCCCGCGGCGGCGAGCGGCAGCGCCGCGACGTTGTAGCCGAACGCCCACCCGAGGTTCTGCTCGATCGTGCGCAGCGTCGCGCGCGAGAGGCGGATCGCGTCGGCGGCGGCGCGCAGGTCGCCGGCGACGAGCGTCAGGTCGCTCGCCTCGATCGCGACGTCGGTGCCGGTGCCGATCGCCAGGCCGAGGTCGGCCTGTGCCAGCGCGGGCGCGTCGTTGACGCCGTCGCCGACCATCGCCACGACCCGTCCCTCGGCTTGCAGCCGCTGCACGACCGCCGCCTTGTCGGCGGGGAGGACCTCGGCGATCGTGTCCGCGGCGTCGATCCCGACGTCGGCGGCGACCGCGGCGGCCGTCGCCGCGTTGTCGCCCGTCAGCAGCAGCGGGCGCAAGCCCAGCGCGCGCAGCTCCGCGATCGCCTCGCGCGAGGTCGGCTTGACCGTGTCGGCGACGACGAGCAGCGCGCGCACGGCCCCGTCCCAGGCGGCCAGCACGGCGGTGCGGCCGGCGGCCTCGGCCGCCTCGCGCGCCGCGTCCAGCTCCGCCGGCACCGCGAGCGCCCAGACGCCGTCCCGGGACCCGCTGCCGGCGGCCGCGTGGCCGGCTCCGGCACCCCGCAGCAGCGCGGGTCGCCCGGCGACGATCGCATGGCCTTCGACGACGCCCTCGACGCCGAGCCCCTCGCGGTTCGCGAACGACGCGACCGGGGGGAGGACGTGCGCGCCGTCTGCGCCGGGCGTGCCGCCCAACTCGCGCGCCGCCCCGCGCGCGATCGCCTGCGCGATCGGATGCTCGGAGGCGCGCTCCAGCGCGCCCACGAGCCGCAGCGCCTGCGCCCGCTCGACGCCCGCCGCCGGCACGACCTCGACCAGCTCCATCCGCCCGCTGGTGACCGTGCCGGTCTTGTCGAGCACGATCGTGTCGACGCGGCGGGTGGACTCGAGGATCTGCGGGCCCTTGATCAGCAGGCCGAGCTGCGCGCCGCGGCCGGTGCCGACGAGCAGCGCGGTCGGCGTCGCGAGGCCGAGCGCGCACGGGCAGGCGATGATCAGCACGGCGACCGCGGCCGTGAACGCGAACGCCGCGCTCTCGCCGCTGACGAGCCAGAAGGCGAGCGTCGCGAGCGACAGTGCGATCACGATCGGCACGAAGATCCCGGCGACGCGGTCGGCGAGCCGCTGCACGGGCGCCTTGCCCGACTGGGCCGCCGTCACGAGCCGCGCGATCTGCGCGAGCGCGGTGTCGGAGCCGACGCGCGTGGCGCGCACGACGAGCCGCCCGCCGGCGTTGACCGTCGCGCCCGCGACCGCGTCGCCGGCCCGCTTCTCGACCGGCACCGCCTCGCCCGTCAGCAGCGACTCGTCGACCGCCGAGGCGCCCTCCTCGACGACGCCGTCGGTCGCGATCTGCTCGCCCGGGCGCACGACGAAGCGGTCGCCGGGCTGGAGCTGCTCGGCCGGCACGCGCTGCTCGGCGCCGTCGGCGGCGAGCAGCGTCGCCTCCTTCGCGCCCAGCTCCAGCAGCGCGCGCAGCGCGGCGCCGGCGCGGCGCTTCGCACGCGCCTCGAAGTAGCGCCCGGCGAGGATGAAGACGGTCACGCCGGCGGCGACCTCGAGGTAGATCTCGTCGCTGCCGCCGCCGCGCGCGGGGATCAGCGCGAAGCTCATTCTCATGCCGGGCATGCCGGCGTCGCCGAGGAACAGCGCGTAGAGCGACCACAGCCAGGCGGCCAGCACGCCGAGCGAGACGAGCGTGTCCATCGTCGCGACGCCGTGCTTGAGGTTCGCCCACGCGGCTTGGTGGAACGGCCACGCGCCCCACACGACGACGGGCGTGGCGAGCTGCAGCGCGAGCCACTGCCAGTTCTCGAACTGCAGCGGCGGGATCATCGACAGCAGGATCACCGGGACCGCGAGCGCGGCCGAGATCAGCAGCCGGCGCAGCAGCGCGGCGGTCTCGTCGACAGCCGGCGCGGACGCCGGCTCCGCGGCGGGCGCGGCCGGGGAGGGGAGGGTCGCGCGGTAGCCGGCGGCCTCGACGGCCGCCAGCAGCTGCTCGGGCGCGACCGCGTCCGGGTCGTAGTCGACGGCGGCCCGCTCGAGCGCGAAGTTCACGCTCGCCTGCACGCCGTCCAGCTCGTTCAGCGTGCGCTCGACGCGGTTCGCGCACGAGGCGCACGTCATGCCTTCGATCGGCAGCTCGACAGTCGTCATGCAGCGAGCGTAGCAAATACCCTCAGGGGGTATGTTAGGATCGCTGTCATGAGCGACATCGAGACGACGCCCACCCGCGGCTACACCGCCACGAAGGACCAGCTGCAGAAGCGCCTGCGGCGGATCGAGGGCCAGGTCCGCGGCGTGCAGGGGATGGTCGAGGAGGACCGCTGGTGCATCGACGTGCTGACGCAGATCTCCGCCATCCAGGCGGCGCTCGACAAGGTCGCGCTCGGGCTGCTCGACGAGCACGCCCGCCACTGCGTGATGGGCGCGCCCGACGGCGAGCGCGCCGACCGCACCGACGAGCTGATGGCCGCCGTCGGGCGACTGATGCGGCGAGGGTGAGGGCGATGGCGGAGCATCCGCACCCGCGCCACGCGGCGCACGCCGCCGCGGGCCCCGACGGCGCTGCGCTCAACGCGGTGGCGCTCAGCGCCACCGTCCACTGCCTCACCGGCTGCGCGATCGGCGAGGTGCTCGGGATGGTCCTCGGCACCGCGGCCGGCCTCTCGAACGGCGCGACGATCGCCGTCTCGATCGCGCTCGCATTCTTCTTCGGCTACTCGCTCACGAGCCTGCCGCTGCTGCGCTCCGGCATGGCGCTGGGCGCGGTCGTCCCGCTCGCGCTCGCCTCCGACACGATCTCGATCGCGATCATGGAGCTGGTCGACAACACGCTGATGCTGGCGATTCCGGGCGCGATGGACGCCGGCCTCGGTCAGGCGCTGTTCTGGGGCAGCCTCGCGCTCTCGCTGCTGCTGGCCGGCGCCGCGGCGTATCCCGCGAACCGCTGGCTGATCGCACGGGGACGCGGCCACGCCGTCGTGCACGGGCACCACGGGTAGCGCCCGCGCAGCGCGCCCGGGCGCGTAACCCGCTACCCTCGCGCGCCGACCCATGGCCGCGAGAGACGACACGCGCGACGAGACGATCTGCCATCCCTGCAGAGGGGGCGGCACGGTGACCTCCGGGCTCGACGGCGAGCAGAGACGCATCACGTGCCCGTGGTGCGGCGGCAGCGGCGTGCGCGACCCCGAGCGCGACGCGCAGGCGGCCGGCGAGGCCCTGCGCGCGTCGGCCGGCTGAGCGGTCGACGCACCGGTTCGCGGCGCGCCGCTCTTGCAAGGCGTCCACCAAATGTCCATGGGGGCTCAACCCCACTCTCGCGTGTGCCGATGAGAGCCGTGCCAGAGCCGAGCGGCCCATGTGGCGGCCCGTCCAGGGATCTGGCGGAGAACGAACGAACGGACTCAACCGGTCCCAGGAGGACACATGCTGCTCAACGCCATTCGCAGGCGGGTCGGAGACGAGAGAGGCTTCACGCTGATCGAGCTCCTCGTCGTGATCCTGATCATCGGCATCCTCGCCGCGATCGCCATCCCGTCGTTCCTGTCCCAGAAGGACAAGGCCAACGACGCCAGCGCCAAGTCCTACGCGCGCAACCTGCAGACCGCGCAGGAGACGTACTTCACCGACAACAACACGTACGCGACGGCGCTCAGCGCGCTCGTGACGATCGAGCCGGCGCTCAACGAGTACCCGAGCACGACGGCGCCGCCGAGAGTCGACGCGGCCGACAGCAGATCGTTCACGATCGAGGCCACCTCGAAGGCCGGCGTCACCTACACGATCACGCGCAACACCGACGGGACGCTCAGCCGCACCTGCGGTCCCAGAAGCACCGGCGGCTGCAACGCCGACGGCACCTGGTAGCACCAGCTTCACCGCAGCAAGCACACCAAAGACGCCAGGACGGGGCGGGCCACATGGCCCGCCCCGTTCGCGTTCGTAGACACACACGACGCGCACGTCGGCCTGCGGCTCCGCCTGCGTGGGTCCGGGGGCCGGGCACGCTGCGGTCGCGGGGGCAACCGGAGAACGGCGCCGGCTCCTCGGCAGCGGGTCCCGCTACGCCGGCCGGCGACGGAAGGCTCGGTGGGGGATCACGAGCGAGCTGCCGTGCGCGGCGTCGAGCACGGCTCCCGAGCCCTCGGACGTCGGGGACCCCCGAGTAGCGGTGCGCGACCGCTGCTGACCGAGGACGACGCGATCGCTGCGGCCCGTCAGGGCGTCGCACGTCCGGCACTCGCGAGCTGACGCTCGCCCACCCGCCCGCGCGCCCGGTCGGCAGAGCGGATGCCGCCGGCCTCGCCGGCGGCTCGGCGCGTCAGCTGTTCGGGATGATCCGGAACGTGTTCTTCGCCAGGTTCGGCTGGGCGTAGGCCGTGGCGGCGTTGAACGCGTCGGAGTCGAAGATCAGGTTGTACGCGCTGCTGCCGGCGTCGATCGTGCCGCACTTGTCGACGAAGATCGAGCCGTAGATCGAGCCGGTGCCGTGCACCGAGAAGAGCGGGCCGTTCTGCTGCGCGCTGGTGCATGCGCCGCCGTTCGGCGGCGTGGTGCCCGACGCGTTCACCATGTAGATGACGCCGAAGTAGCTGATGTTCCCGTTGAACGTCAGCGTGCCGTCGCCCATGACGATCATGCCCGGGACGTCGGTCTTCGCCGGCGGCGAGCTGGTCATGTTCCACGTCCCACCGAGGTATGTGCAGCCGCCGCCGGGAGGGTTGTCGACGTAGACCAAGCCCGTGAGGCTGGTCGGACACGTGCCGTTGAAATACGAGCCGTTCGACTGGGCGGCCTGCTTGAGCGAGGCGAGGTCACTTGCCGCGACCGCCGAGTAGCCGCCGTTCGGGTCGACGTAGCCCCCCTGGTAGTTGCCCGCCGGGTCGAGCTGTCCCTGTCTCGGGTCCCACCCCTCGCAGGCGTCGCCGTAGCTGGGGGTGTAGCTCGAGCTGCCGCAGCGCACGTTGACGGACCCGGTCAGCGACGATCCCGCGGCCGCGTCCGTCGTTCTGATGATCACCTTGTTTCCGCGGTTGCTGGTGAACGCGCCGCCGGAGGTGATCGTGTTGTGCGGAAGCTGGACGATCGTGGTCTGCCGCACCATCTGCGCGACGACGACCCGCGTCTGGCCGTTGATGACCGTCTGGGCGCGGAGCCACAGCTTGCCGTTTCTGTTGGCGTCGTAGGAGGGAGCGCCGGCGGCGGCCGAGTCGCTGTAGTAGCTCGAGCTCTGTCCGCCGCTGTCGTCGACGATCCGGAGCGTCCACTGCGGGCTGGCGTACAGGCGTCCGGCGTACGCGGTGTTGAAGCTGTTCGTCAGCGTGGTGCCGGGACAGAAGGTGCTCGCCGTCGAGCTCTGGTTGCAGGTCGAGGTGGCGGCGGTGGGCCAGGAGCGCTGCAGCAGGTTGGCCTGCGCGTCGAGCGCGGCCTCGGCGTTGTTGAACGTCGCCTCGCCCGACGCCTCGACGCCGGTCTGATGCGTCTGGACGTCCGCCTGCGACAGCACGGCCATCCCCAGGCCGAGGATCACGAACATGATGATGATCGCGGCGATGAGCGCCGAGCCGCGCTCGTCGCCGGGCAGCTGCTTGAGGCTCATGTCACTGTCACCTGTTGCGTCGTCGTCGTTTGCACTCCGGTCTGGTCCGTGACGGTCAGCGCCACGGTGTAGGTGCCGGCGCCCGGTTGCCAGCTCACCAGGCCGTTCGACGCGATCGCCAGCGAGCTCGCCGAGGGGCATGGTGAGGAGGTGCAGGCCCAGGCATAGGAGAGCTGCTCGTTGTCGGGGCTGTACGACTGCCCCGCGTTCAGGATCACACCGCCGGACCCCGTCGCGGTATAGGTGAACTGCGCGACCGGGGCGTGCTGCTTGTTGCGCAGGTACGCGGCGCTCCGGATCTGGGTCGTCGCTCCGCTCAGCGTCGGCGTCGGGTTGACCCGCAGGTTGACCTGGATCGTCGAGATCTGGGGCAGGTCGGTCGCTGCGACGCCGTCGGCGTCGAGCCCGTTGTTGAAGCTGAACGCCGGATAGCTGGTCGTCTGCCGGTAGCGGTTCATGACCGCTTCGGCGAGGACGGTGTACACCGGCTGTCCGGCCGCCGGCGTGAACGTCAGGTCGGGGCACGCGATCGTCTGCGACGGATCGGACGTCCACGGGTTGGCGGCGGGCGTCGCGGTCGTCCACGTCTGCGTCTGGGCGATCAGCCGCTCCAGGCTGGCGCTCCCGCTGCTCGAGTCCTGCGGGACGCAGTACCGCACGCGCTGGATGCCGCTCACGTTCGCGCCGCTCGGCGTCCCGATCGTCTGGAACACGACGTCGTTCGGCGTCGCCCGCTCCAGCAGCTTCGGCGTCGTGAGCGGGCTCGAGACGTTGCGCAGGTCGCGCACGATACGGTCGACCGCGAGCCGCGCCCGGTCCTGCGCGTCGAGTCGCTTGCCGGCGGCGCTGGACTGGTGCAGGTAGGAGTCGAGGATGCTCAGCGTGGCGCAGAACACGACCAGCGACATCGTCATCGCGACGAGCAGCTCGACCAACGTGAAGCCCTCTTGCCGGCGCAGCGGGCTCATTGGGTCAGCACCGGGGAGCACGGCGACTCGTTGAGGTGGGTGTCGACGGCGGTGACGCAGTAGCTCTGCTGCACGCCGCCCGGATCGGGGGAGCCGTCGGTGTAGCTCGTGGCGGCGGGGGAGTTGCCGACGAGCTGGTAGCGGTCGCCGGGGATCTGCACCGCGCGGTTCGACGGCCAGCGGTAGACGCGCCACGCCTGGATCGAGTTCCAGCTGTCCGACGCGGCGGGCGAGGGCGCGTCCCAGCTCAGCGCGAGCTGCCCGTTGGCGAGCGTTCCCGAGAGCGTCGTCGGAGCGTACGGCTGATGGTCGCACAGGTTGGCGTCGACTTGCGGGGACTGGGCGGTGCTCTCCCGCGGCGCTCTCGTCGTCGGGTCGCTGTCGACGCCGACGACCCAGTAGTAGTCGGTCGTCGTGTAGCTCTGGGCGGAGCTCGTGCAGGGGTTGGGCCGGGCCGACGGATCCGGCGGCGCGAAGGCCGCCTCGGGCGCGTCCGCGCAGCTCGTGCCGGTGACGTTTCCGCACGTGGCGACGAGCTGCGACGCGTTGCTGCCGTACTTGCGATAGACGCGGTAGTAGAGGACGTCCTGGTCGACGCTCGGGATCCACTGGAGCTCGGCGCCGCCGGTGAGGTCGTTCCAGCCGGCGCTGAACGACGTCGGCGCGATCACCTGGTGGCGGTTCAGGTTGACGACGACGGTCGAGCGCGTTCCGCTGTTGCCGTCCGAGTCGTAGGCCACCGCGGCGATCGTGTAGGTGCCGTCCGCGGTCGGGAAGTTCCAGGTGAACGACGACGAGGTGCCGGACGGCGCATACGGATCCGTCGAAGCGGCCGGGATCTGCTCGCTCGGCGGCACGTTGCCGTTGACGAGCCACTGGATGCGGGTGGCGACCGCGGTCGTCGTGACGTTGAACGTCAGCGAGGAGCCGCTGGTGGCGGTGACGCTCGGGCCGGGGCAGGTGGCGGAGGTGCTGAGACAGGTGACCGCCGGCCCGTTCACCGGCCGGCCGTAGACGAGGATCGTCTGCTGAACCGTCGGCGTGCTGCGACTGCTCGGCGTGACCGTCACCGAGACGCGCGTGTAGTCCGCCGGGTTCGAGTCCTGCGTGCCGCTCGACGCGACGTCGGGGCACCAGGTCCCGCCGCTCGCGGGCGCCGAGCTGTGGCTGCCGTACCCGTCGCTCGGGTTGTCGAGCTCGCAGACGGCGAAGGAGACGTTGAAGCTCGTCGGACTGCCGGACGACGACACCGCCCGGCTGACCACGAGGTTCGAGCCCGAGACCGTGGCCTGCGGCACCGTCGACTGGAGCGCGGAGGCGATCGCGGCCGACGTCAGCTGCGTGGAGGAGAGGCCGCGCGCGTCCTCCAGCACCTCGCGCGCCAGGCTCGTCTCCGCCTGTCGCAGGCGGGTCGTCGAGATCGCGTGGTCGGCCGTGACGAGCATCTGGAGCAGGCCGCCCAGCCCGACGACGAGCACCACCGCTGCGACGAGGACCTCGACGATCGTGAAGCCGTCCTGCCCGGAGACGCGCGCGCGCATGACGGCATCATCGGCAGCAACGGCCGAAACCCGTAGCGACCGCCGGCAGGTCTCGGCGCACTGCTGGTCGAATCTGGGCTCGTGCTGCTCGTCCTGATCGCTGCCGCCGGCGGACTGCTCGTCGGCTCGTTCCTCAACGTCGTCGCGTGGCGGCTGCCGCGCGGCGAGTCGCTCGTCGCGCCCGGCTCCCGTTGTCCCGCCTGCGAGCACCCCGTGCGCCCGTACGACAACGTGCCCGTGCTGTCGTGGCTCGCGTTGCGCGGGCGCTGCCGCGACTGCCGCGCGCCGATCTCCGCGCGCTACCCGCTCGTCGAGGCGCTCACGGCGGCGCTCGCGGCGGCGGTGGTGGCGACGAACGACGGCGCCCATGACGTGCTGCTCGGGCTCGCGCTCGTCGCGCTGCTCGTGCCGATCGCGCTGATCGACCTCGACCACCGCATCGTCCCCAACCGCCTGACCGCCCTGGGCGCGGTGGCGGCGCTCGCGATCGGCGCCGCGACCGACCTGCACGGCGTGCCGCAGCAGCTGATCGCGGGCGCGGCGGCGGGCGGCTTCCTGCTGCTGGCGGCGCTCGCGCGGCCGGGCGGGATGGGCATGGGCGACGTCAAGCTGGCCGGGATGCTCGGGCTGTTCCTCGGCCGCGAGGTCGCGGTCGCGCTGCTGGTGGCGCTCGTCGCCGGGACGCTCGTCGGCGTCGTCGTGATGGCGCGGCGGGGGGTGGGGGAAGGGCGCAGGACGGCGATCCCGTTCGGCCCGTTCCTCGCGCTCGGCGGCGCGGTCGCGCTGCTCGCCGGCCCGGCGATCGTCGACTGGTACCTGTCGACGTTCGCCTGAGCCGGCGAGGCGCGGCGCGCTACCGGCGGCCGTGCCGGTGCGGCAGCAGCAGCTCGAACGTGTGGTTCTCGCCGTGCTGCTGGGTGAAGAACGCCCGCACGCCGTGGAGCTTGGCGGGGTCCTCGGCGCCGAGCAGGCCGCCGATCGAGTCGTCGCCGTCGGAGACGAGCAGGCCGGTCGGCTCGTTGTCCTCGCTCGTCGGCCCGCTCGCGCCGCTCGCCTCGGGGTCACGCCCGAGCGCCACGAGCCGCTGCGCATCGGCGTTGATCGCCGCCTTCGGCTGCGTGATGTCGAACGACCAGATCGAGTCGAGCGTGTTGAGCTGGTCGTGCAGCGTGTCGCCGCGGTCCTCGGCCGTCAGCAGCGTGCGCTTGTCGAGGAACGTGACGTTGTCGAACGCGGCGTGCTGCGCGTCGCCCAGCTCGAGCGTGCGGATCGTGCCGCTGTCGGCGCCCGCGTGCGGCATGTCGAGGCGCAGGATCGCGCCCCACGCGCCGCGCTCGGCCGCGCCCGGGTACTCGCCGGCCGTCTTGTCGGTGTCGCCGGTCTCGACGAACACGAACGAGCGGAAGTCGCTCGCCGGCACGAACTTGCCGTTCTCGGGGCGCTTGAGCGGCGTCGCGCCGGCGCTCTTGGCGAGCGCGTTGGCGTCGAACGAGGCGGTCCCGTCAGTCGCCGTGTCGTGGACCGTGACCCAGCGCGCCTGCAGCGTCTCGCCGCTGTGCAGGCGGCGGATCGGCTCGCCGAGCGCGTCGTCGCGCGCGGCCGTCGCGCTGACGGCTCTGTCGTGGAACGCGATCGGCGTGCCGTCGACCGACACCTGCAGCGCCTGCAGCTTGCCGGCGGACAGGTTGCGTGGGTCGCTCGGGACGAAGCGGTAGACGAACGAGTTCGGCTGCTTGACCTTCGTGGTCGCGCCGTTGTCGGTGACGCCGGAGCCGCCGCTGTCCTCGACGAGGTAGACGTCGCCGCGCTTGTCGACCGCGGCGCCCTCGTAGCCCGCACGGCCGATCGAGCCGTTCTGGAAGGCGAGCGGCGGCGGGGTCGTGCCGCTCCAGCGCAGCTTCGTCGTGACGACGGCGCCGCTGGAGCCGGCCTCGCTCGTGAACAGCACGTCGCCGCTGAACGGGTCGTACGCGTCGCCGTCCATGCTCGAGAGGCCGGTCGTGCCGTCCGGCGCGCCCGGCGAGAGCAGCGTGATGCGGTGGCTCGGCTCGGTCACGTCGAGGTTGATGCGCGTGAGGTACGCCTTGCCGGCGCCGTTCTCGTGGCCCTGGATCAGGAAGTGGCTGCCGTAGTCATAGCCGGCCGTCGGACCGCCGACGTGGCGCGCTCGCAGGTAGAGGTTCTCGTCCGGCTCGGTGCGCGTGCGCGCGAGCGGGTCCGCGTTGTCGTCGAGGTAGCCGTACAGCTTCGTGATCCCGCTCGGGTTCTCGAGCGGGTCGACGCCCTCGGCGACGACGCGCGTGCCGAAGCCGGAGGCGAAGAGGCTCGGCGTGCTGCCGACCGTCGGGTTGGTGCCGGGCACGCCGGACGCGATCTGACCGATCGCGACGCCCGTGACCGCGAGGCCGGCGACCGCTGCTGCGGCGCCGGCGGCGAGCTTGCGCAAGGTGTCCTCCGTGGGGTCGATCTGGCGGATGCGTGCCCACGGTAGGCACGCGAATGCCGCGTTATGTGACCGTCGCGTGGCGATGCCGTGTCCGATCGGTCACGCCGCGATCACGCGCCGTTGACATCGCGCGGGCGGCGCGCGCTCAGCGCTCAAGCGCCGGCGCGTCCGCGCCGATGCAGCGTCCGTGCTCGCCCGCCTGCGTCGTCCGTCCGCGCTGCTCGTCGCCGTGCTCGTGCTGCTCGCGAGCTGGGCGGCGCTGAGCGCGACGCGCTCGACGCCGCACCCGCTGCCGCACGCGACCGCGGTGCACGACGTCCTGGCGACGCCGGGCGCCGCGCGCCTGCTCGCGCGCGGCGAGCCGTGGACGCGCGCCAGCGTCGGCGCGGTCGACGAGACGACGACGCGCGTCAGCTTCTTCACCGGCCCGCGCATCGTCGCCGAGGCGGCCGTCTCCCCGCACGGACACGTCGAGCGCTTCATCGACCTGCGCGAGGTCGGCGTGCCGTACGGCGTGCCGATGACGTACGGCCCGCTGCTGATCGCGGTCGCCGCGCTCGCGTTCCTGCTCGCGACCGCGGTCGTGCCGCTGCGACGGCTGCGCAACCTCGACGTGGCGGCGCTGCTGGCGCTCGTGGCGCCGGTGGTGCTGCTGCAAGAGCGTCTCGTCGCCGCCAGCACGTTCACAGCCGTCCCGCCGCTGCTGTGGCTCGCCGGCCGCTGCGCGTGGCGCGCGCTCGGCACGGACGGAGCTTCCGGCCTGCGGCCGACGCCACCCGCGCGCCCGCTGCTGAACGCGCTGACGCCCGCCTGGGGCGATGTCGAACGCGTGCGCGTGCTGCGCCTCGCGGTCGTCGTCGCCGCGCTCTGCACCGCGATGCTCACGATCAGCGCGCAGACGACGGTCGACGTCGGCCAGGCGCTGATGGAGGGCGCGACGCTGCTCGTCCACGGCACGCTGCCCTACGGGCACATGCCGGGCGACGTCTTCCACGGCGACGTCTACCCGCTGCTGAGCTACGCGGTCTACACGCCGCTCGCGCTCGTGATGCCGGTGCACGACGACTGGGACGTCGCGAACGGCGCGCTGATCGTCGCCGCCGTCGCCGCGATCGCGGGCGCGTGGCTGCTGGCGCGCATCGGCCGCCGCCTCGCCGCGTGCCCCCAGCCGGCCGGCGAGCGCGAGGAGCTCGCCGCGCGCGCCGCCGGGCTGCGCGTCGCGCTCGCGTGGCTGACGCTGCCGCCGCTGCTGATCGCCGTCTCGACCGGCACGAGCGACGTGCTGCTCGGCGCGCTGCTGCTCGCGGCGATCGCGCTCGCGCGCCGCCCGCTCGCCTCGACCGCGACGCTGCTGCTGGCCGGCTGGTTCAAGGTCGTCCCGTTCGCGCTGCTGCCGATCTGGCTCGCGCGCCTGCGCGGCCGCCGGCTCGCCGCCGCGCTCGCGCTGACGGCGGCCTCCGCGGCCCTCACGCTGATCGCGCTCGTGGCGCTCGGCGGCGCCGGCGCCCCGCGCGCGATGCTGCACGCGGTCGCCTTCCAGGCCGAGCGCCGCACCCTGCACTCGCCGTGGACGCTGCTGCACGTCGAGTGGCTGCAGCCGCTCGGCCAGGCCGCCGTGCTCGCGCTGGTCGCCGGCGCGACGGTCCAGGCGTGGCGCGAGCCGGCGCTCGCGGCCGACCCGGCGCGGCTCTCCGCGCTCGCGGGCGCCGTGCTGCTCGGCCTGCAGCTGACCGGCAACTACTGGACCTTCCTCTACCTCGCATGGGTCGTGCCGTGCGTGCTGGTCGGGCTCGTCGCCGACGCCCCGGCGCTCGCGCATGCCGTGGCGCCCGCGCGGACGCTCAACCGCCGGCGCGGAAACGCCGATAGGGGGACGGAAGGCGTTCCGGCCATGGCCCCGGCGCCCTCCTGATCCCTCATGGCACCCGTGCGCACCTCTGCAAGGACCGTCGTCGGGCTCGACATCGAGCCCGGCTTCGTCACGGCCGCGCAGGTCCGCGTCGACGGCGCGGTGACGGTCGAGCGCGCCGCCGGCGCGACGCTGCCGCCCGGCGTCCTGCGCGACGGCGAGGTCGCCGACGTCGAGGCGCTCGCCGACGCGCTGCGCGAGCTGTTCCGCACGCACAAGCTCGGCAAGCGCGTGCGGCTCGGCGTCGCGACGCAGCGGATCGTCGTGCGCACGATCGACCTGCCGCCGCTCGACGACGCCAAGCAGATCGACGCGGCCGTGCGCTTCCAGGCGCAGGACCACATCCCGATGCCGCTCGAGCAGGCGGTCCTCTCGCACCAGGCGCTGGGGAAGATCGACACGCCCGATGGTCCGCGCACGCGCGTCGTGCTCGTGGCCGCGCGGCGCGACGTCGTCGAGCGCTTCCACGCGGCCGCGCGGCAGGCCGGCCTGCGGCCGGTCGGGATCGACCTCTCCGCCTTCGCGATGATCCGCGCGCTGCACGACGGCACGCCCGGCGTGACGCTCTACGTCAGCGTCGGCGGGATGACGAACCTCGCGCTCGCCGACGGCACCACGTGCCTCTTCACGCGCGTCGTGCCCGGCGGCGTCGAGGCGCTCGCTGCCGCGCTCGCCGAGCGCCGCGGCCTGACGCTGGAGCACGCGCGCCAGTGGCTCGCGCACGTCGGCCTGACGACGCCGCTCGAGCAGCTCGACGGCGACGCCGAGATCGTCGAGGAGGCGCGCAGCGTGCTGCTCGAGGGCGTGCGCCGGATCGCCGACGAGGTGCGCAACTCGCTCGACTTCCACCGCGCGCAGGCCGGTGCGCTCGCCGCTCAGCAGGCGATCGTGACCGGTCCCGCGATCGCGATCCCCGGCTTCTGCGAGCACCTCGGCGAGGCGACCGGCCTGCCGGTCCGCGCCGGCGACGTCGCGGAGGCGCGCGATGGCGGCCACGGCGGGATCCCCGCCAGCCGGCTGGCGATCGCCGCCGGCCTCGCCGTCGAGGACGCGCCGCGGCGCACGCCGGCCGCGCCGGCGCCCGCGCCCGAGTTCGAGCCCACGCCGGCGCCCGAGTTCGAGCCCACGCCCGCGCCGGAGCCCGAGACCGAGGTCCTGCCGGAGGCCGGCGCGTGAGAGCCGTCAACCTGATCCCGGCCGACGTCG
Source organism: Actinomycetota bacterium (assembly GCA_018268595.1). Lineage (GTDB taxonomy): Bacteria > Actinomycetota > Thermoleophilia > Solirubrobacterales > Solirubrobacteraceae > Conexibacter. Next base: position 261,553 of record JAFDWH010000021.1, read on the forward strand.
CCGGCGGCGCTCGCGCGACGACCGGCCCGCTGCTGCTGCTCGGCGGGCTGGCCGCGTTGCTCGCGGTCGTGACGCTGCACGTGCTGACCGGCAACACGATCAAGGACCGCAGAAGCGAGCTGGCGTCCGTCAACACGCAGCTCGCCGCCGCGCAGGCGCAGGCCGAGGCGACGAAGCCCTACCGCGACTTCGCGACGCTCGCGAGAGCCCGCGTCGAGACCGTGCGCCAGCTCGGCTCGGCCCGCTTCGACTGGCACCGCGCGTTCGCCGACCTCGCGACCGTGATCCCCGACGACGTGTGGCTCAGCTCGCTGACCGGCACCGTCACGACCGGCGTCAACGTGTCCGGCAGCGGCGCCGGCGCCGCCAGCAGCCTGCGCGCCGCGATCCCGAACCCGGCGATCACGATGAGCGGCTGCACGGTCGACCACGCTGGCGTCGTGCGGCTGATCTCGCACCTGCGCCTGATGCACGGCGTGCAGCGCGTCTCGCTCGCCGACTCGACGAAGGACGGCGGCGGCGACTGCCAGCACGGCCACACGAACCTGCCGCAGTTCGACCTCGTCGTCTTCTTCGCGCCGATCCCGGCCGTCCAGGCGCCCGCGAGCGCGCAGGCCGGCACCGCCGCGCCGGTCGCCGCCGCGAGCACCGGGACGACCCCGCCGCCGACGACGACCGCGCCCGCGCCCGCAGGCGGCGCCGCGCCGGCCCAGCCGCAGCAGGGGGTCGGGGGCGGATGACGCAGCGCGACCGCACCCTGATCGCCGTCGTCGTCGCCGTGCTCGTCGCGGCCGCCGCCTGGTTCCTCGTGCTCGCGCCCCAGCGCAAGCAGGCCGCCCAGCTGTCCGGCGACGTCGCGACCCAGCGCCAGGCGCTCGCGCAGGCGCAGCAGGACGTCGCCGCCGGGCTCGCCGCCAAGCGCACCTACGACCACGACTACACGACCGTCGCGCGGCTCGGCGCGGCCGTGCCCGAGGACGACAACGTGCCCTCGCTGCTGCTGCAGGTGCAGCACGCCGCCGGCGTCTCCGGCATCGACTTCCGCGAGATGAAGGTCGGCGGCGGCAGCGGCGCGGCCGCGCCGCCCCCGCCGGTGACGCCCGGCGCTCCCGCGACGCAGGCGACGACCGCGACGCTGCCGCCGGGCGCGGCCGTCGGGTCGGCCGGCTTCCCGACGATGCCGTTCAGCTTCACCTTCACGGGCGACTTCTTCCGCCTGTCGGACTTCGTCGGACGGCTCGAGGACTTCCTCGTCGTGCGCAACCGCAGCATGCTCGTGAGCGGACGCTTCATGACGATCGACGGCATCGCGCTCGCCGCGGGCCCGCACGGCTTCCCGCAGATCCAGGCGAACGTGAGCGCGACCGCGTACCTGCTGCCGCCCGACCAGGGCCTGACGAACGGCGCGACCGCGGCCGCCCCGGCCGCTGCCACCGGCGCCGCTCCGAGCGCCGGCGCGTCCGGCAGCTCGGCGCCGACCGGCCCGATGGGCGTGGCGACCGTGACCCCGGTGGTGAGATGAGACCTCTGCGCAACCTCGCGAGCGAGCTGGTCGAGCGGCGGCTGTGGCCGGTCGCGCTGCTGCTGGTCGTCGCGCTCGTGGCCGTCCCGCTGCTGCTCGCCAAGCCGTCGTCGCCGGCCGACGAGGCCGCCGCTCCGGCAAGCGCGCCGGCCCCCGTCGCGCCGCCCGTGGCCTCCGCCGCCGCGACGCCGCCGCCCGGCGGCGGCCCGGTCGTCAGCGTCGCGCAGGCCGACGTGCCCGACGCGCCGCTGCGCGGGCGCGAGAAGAACCCGTTCCGCCAGCAGCACCTGGCGGCGCAGCCGCCGACGACCGTCACGTCGTCCGCGACCACGTCGAGCAGCACCCCGGCGCCCGCGCCGACGACGGGCGCAGGCGGCGGCAGCGGGGGGTCCGGCGGTGGCACCGGCGGCGGGTCCCAGCCGCCCGCGAGCCCGACGCCGACGTACACGTACGCCTCGATCGACGTGCGCTTCGGCCACGCCGGCCGCCACCTGCGCCGGATCGACGACGTGCCGCGGCTCACGCCGCTGCCGAGCGCGCTGCACCCGGTCGTCGTCTTCCTCGGCATGCGCAGAGATCGCGCGACGGCCGTCTTCCTCGTCTCGACCGACGTGCACGTGCAGGGCCTCGGCCAGTGCGTGCCGTCACGCAAGGACTGCGAGGCGATCCAGCTGAGAGCGGGCGACACGGCCTTCCTCGACTTCGCGCAGCACGACGGCTCGGTCGTGCAGTACGAGCTGGACCTCGTCAGAGTGACGCTGCACCAGACGAGCTCGCAGGCGCTCGCGCAGCGCGCCTACGCGCGCGTCTCGCGCGCCGGCCGCCTGCTGCTCGCCGGCGACTCGGTGCACAGCTCGGCCGACGGCGTCATGCAGCCCCGGCGGCTGCCCTTCCGTTACGTGCTGCGCAACGGCGTGCTGCACATCGCCCCGTGGGCGTCGCGCAGCGCCCGCGCACGCGCGCACGGCGCGATCTCCGGCGGGCAGCTCGCCGACCTGCCGCAGTCGGGCCAATAGCCGCGGGCCCGGCCGGCGCGGCGTGCGCGCCGACGCGCACGTAACCTGTACGGCCCTATGGCGCTCCGTCTCATCACTGCCGGCGAGTCGCACGGCCCCGGCCTCACCTGCATCGTCGAGGGCCTGCCCGCGGGGCTGGAGCTGGACCAGGACGCGATCAACGGCGACATGGCGCGCCGCCAGCTCGGCCACGGCCGCGGCGGGCGCATGAAGATCGAGCGGGACCGCGCCGACGTGACGGCTGGCGTGCGCCACGGCAAGACGCTCGGCGGCCCGGTCGCGCTCCAGATCCCCAACAGAGACTTCGCCAACTGGGAGGAGCGCATGAACCCGTGGCCGGTCGAGGCGGAGGTGCCCGAGGTGCACCTCCCGCGGCCCGGTCACGCCGACCTCGTCGGCACGTGGAAGTACCGCACGAACGACGTGCGCAACGTGCTGGAGCGCGCGAGCGCGCGCGAGACGGCGGCGCGCGTCGCCGGCGGCGCGCTCTGCAAGGCCTTCCTGCGCGCGCTCGGCGTCGAGGTGCGCTCGCACGTCACGCGCATCACCTCGGTGACGGCGCCGGCGCGCGAGCGCGCGCTGACGGTGGACGACTTCGCGCACGTGGACGAGTCGCCGGTGCGCTGCCTCGACGCGGAGGTGAGCGCGGCGATGGTGCAGGAGATCAACGTGCTGCGCAAGGCGAACGAGTCGCTCGGCGGCACGTTCGAGGTGATCGCGTTCGGGCTCGTGCCGGGACTCGGCTCGCACGTCTCGTGGGAGGAGCGGCTCGACGGCCGCATCGCGATGGCGATGATGTCGATCCAGGCGATGAAGGGCGTCGGCATCGGCGACGGCTTCGCGCTGGCGGAGCGGCCCGGCTCGCAGGCGCACGACGAGATCTTCCACAGCGAGGAGCGCGGCTACTTCCGCGAGACGAACCGCGCCGGCGGGCTCGAGGGCGGCATGACGACCGGCGAGCCGCTCGTCGTGAAGGTCGCGATGAAGCCGATCCCGACGCTGACGAAGCCGCTGCGCTCGGTCGACATCGACACGAAGGCGCCGGCCGAGGCGCTGCGCGAGCGGACCGACTCGTGCACCGTGCCGGCGGCCGGCGTCGTCGGCGAGGCGATGCTCGCCTACGTGCTGGCCGACGCGTACCGCCGCAAGTTCGGCGGCGACCACGTCGACGACGTCCGCGAGGCGGTCCGCGCCTACGAGGAGCGGATCGGATGGCGCCGCCGCTGACGCAGGGCCGCCCGCTGCGGGCGCCGGCCGGCCGCGCGCTCGTGTTCGTCGGCTTCATGGGCGCCGGCAAGACGACGGCCGCGCGCCGGCTGGCGAGAACGTTCGGGCTCGACGTCACGGACGCCGACGCGGTGATCGCCGAGCACATCGGCATGCCGATCGACCGCTGCTTCGCCGAGCAGGGCGAGGCGGCGTTCCGCGCGATCGAGGCCGAGCTGGTGGGGGAGATGCTGGAGCGGGCCGACGGCGGCGTCTACTCGCTCGGCGGCGGGGCGCTGCACTCCGAGCGCATCCGCGCCGCGCTCAGACGCCACATCACGGTGCTGCTCGACGTCGACGTGAACGTCGCGTGGGAGCGCGCCGCCGGCCGCGGCCGTCCGCTCGCGCGCGACCCGCAGGAGTTCCGCGACCTCTACGTGCGGCGCCGCCCGCTCTACATGGGGGCTGCCGACGTCGTGCTGCCGGCCGACGAGCGCGGCCGCGTCGACGAGGCGCTGCCGTCGATCCTTGCGCTCGCGGAGGCGCCGCTCGGCACGCGTCTGCTGTGGGCGACGTCGGCCTCCGGCGACTACCCGGTGTTCGTCGGTCGCGGGCTGCTCGGCGCCGACCTCTCGCCGGTGCCGGGGCAGGGCTTCCTCGTGACCGACGACCAGGTCGGCCCGCGCTACGCCGAGCGGCTCGGCGAGCTGGCGGCCGACGTCCGCTTCCCCGCCGGCGAGCGGCACAAGTCGCTCGAGACGGCCGAGCGCGTGTGGATCGAGCTGGCCGACCGGGGCATGACGCAGAGCGACCACCTCGTCGCGCTGGGCGGCGGCGTCGTCGGCGACCTCGCCGGCTTCGTCGCGGCGACGTACCAGCGCGGCGTGCCGTTCGTGCAGCTGCCGACGACGCTCGTCGCGCAGGTCGACTCGGCCTACGGCGGCAAGACCGGCGTGGACCTGCCGAACGGCAAGAACTACGTCGGCGCCTACCACCAGCCGTCCTCCGTCGTGGCCGACGTCGACACGCTCGCGACGCTGCCCCCGGAGGAGGCCGCCGCCGGCTACGCGGAGGTGCTGAAGACCGCGCTGATCGCCGGCGGGGACCTGTGGGAGCGCGTGCGCCGCGGCGACGACCCCGACGCCGACGTGATCTTCGCGTGCGCGCGCACGAAGCTCGCGGTCGTCGCGATGGACGAGCGCGACGGCGGCCTGCGGCAGGTGCTGAACCTCGGCCACACGGTCGGCCACGCGATCGAGACCGTCACCGGCTACGCCCGCTACCGCCACGGCGAGGCGGTCGGGCTGGGGCTGCTGGCGGCGCTGCGGCTGTCGGGCCAGGACGCGCTGCGCAGCGAAGTCGCGACGCTGCTGGCGGCGCGCGGGCTGCCGACGCAGCTCGACGAGGGCGTCGACCCGGACGCGGTGCTCGTCGCGACCGCGCGCGACAAGAAGCGCCGCAGCGGCGAGGCAGTGCCGTTCGTGCTGCTCGACGCGCCCGGCGCCGCGCGACCCGGCTGCCAGGTCGAGGACGGCGAGCTGCGCGCCGCCGTGCGGGAGCTGAGCGCGTCATGACGGCGGCCCACCCGTCCCGCAACCGCGTCGCCGTGATGCACGGCGTCAACCTCGACCAGCTCGGCCGCCGCCCGGCGGGCCACTACGGCACGCTCACGCTGATGCAGCTCGAGGGACGCATCGCGGGCTTCGCCGACGAGCTGGGCCTGACGGTGCAGTTCTTCCAGAGCAACCACGAGGGCGCGTTCGTCGAGGAGCTGCACCGGCTCGAGGACACGGTCGACGGTCTGCTGCTGAACCCGGGCGCGTGGACGCACTACTCGTGGGCGATCCGCGACGCGCTCGAGATCGCGGGGCTGCCCGCGGTCGAGGTGCACCTGTCCGACGTGGACGGGCGCGAGGAGTGGCGTCGTGTCTCGGTGATCCGCGAGCTGTGCGTCGCGACCGTGTCGGGCAGAGGACCCGACGGCTACCGCGATGCGCTCGCGCGGCTGCGCGACGAGCTGAGCGGGAAGGCTGAATGAGCATGCCGCCGACGACGACCAGCCCGACCGTCCGCGCCGACCGCCTCGTCGCGCTGCTCGACGAGCGCGAGCTCGACGCGCTGCTCGTCACCGACCTCGTCAACGTCCGCTACCTGACGGGCTACACCGGCTCGAACGGCGTCGCGCTCGTCGGCGAGCACCTGCGCTGCTTCGTGACCGACTTCCGCTACGTCGTGCAGGCCGAGCAGCAGGTGCACGGCTTCGAGCGGCGCGTGGGCGAGCAGGACCTGCTCGACGACGCGGTCGCCGCGCTGCCCGACGGGGACCTGCGGCTCGGGATCGAGGACCAGCACATGTCGGTGCGCACGTACGAGCGCCTGCGCCGCGCACTGCCCGACAGCGTCGAGCCGGTGCCGGCCGGCGGCGCGGTCGAGCGCCTGCGCGAGGTCAAGGACGCCGACGAGGTCACGCGCATCCGCGCCGCGGCCGAGCTGGCCGACGCGGCGCTGGAGCGGACACTCGCGGGCGGCCTCGCCGGCCGCCGCGAGCGCGACGTCGCGCTCGCGCTCGAGCAGGAGATGCGGCGGCTGGGCGCCGAGCGCGCGAGCTTCGACACGATCGTCGCGTCCGGCGCGCACGGCGCGCTGCCGCACGCGGTCCCCCGCGACGCCGAGATCCCGCGCGACTGCCTCGTCACGATCGACTGGGGCGCCCAGCTCGACGGCTACTGCTCCGACTGCACGCGCACGTTCGCGGTCGGCGAGCCGGGCGAGCGCGCGCGCGAGGTCTACGCGCTGGTGCTGCGCGCGCAGCTCGCGGGGCTCGACGCCGTGCGGGCGGGCGTCAGCGGGCGCGACGCCGACGCCGCCGCGCGCGAGCTGATCGAGGCGGCCGGCTACGGCGAGCGCTTCGGCCACGGGCTCGGCCACGGCGTCGGGCTGGAGATCCACGAGGCGCCGCGCCTGTCGAGAACGTCCGACGCGACGCTCGCCGCCGGCCAGGTCGTGACGGTCGAGCCGGGCGTCTACCTGCCCGGCGAGCTGGGCGTGCGGATCGAGGATCTCGTGGTCGTGACCGACGGCGGCTGCGAGCGGCTCAACGGCCTGCCGAAGGACCTCACGCAGGTCGGCTGACGCAGGTCAGGGGACGACGTCCCCGGAGGTGCCGTGCGTCACGCCGGAGCGCAGCAGGGGCTCCGCGCCGTCCTCGAGGCGGCGCAGCGTGCGCGTCTCGCGCGGCAGCAGCGCCAGCAGCACGATCAGCGAGGCGGCCGCGCCGGCGACGGCCATCACGGTCGTTGGGCCGACGTCGTCGGCGATCACGCCGATCAGCACGAGCCCCGGCGGCAGCAGCGCGAACGAGCCCATCCAGTCGTAGGAGGCGACGCGCGAGAGCGCCTCGGGCGGGATCCGCTGCGCCAGCGCCGTCTCCCACCAGACGCCGAACAGCGCGAGGCCGACGCCGGCCGCGACCGCGCACGGCAGCACGAGCGCGAGCGGCGCGCCGAGCGCGAACGCCAGCAGCACGAGCCCGAACGGGAGCGTCAGCAGGATTCCGCTCAGCAGCGGGAAGGCGGGTCTCCAGCGCAGCGCGACGAGCGCGCCGCTGGCGGTCCCCAGCCCGACGCTCGCGGCGACCCAGCCCCACAGCGCCGGGTCGCCGTAGCGGTCGGCCGCGACGCTCGGTCCGAGCACCACGTAGGGCGCGAAGCCGAGCACGAGGTGGCAGCCGAAGACCGCGATCGTGACCCACACCCACGCGCGCGAGCGGACCTCGCGCCAGCCGTCGCGCAGCTCGGCCGGCAGCGACGTGCGCGTGCGGCGGGCGCCGCGCGGGCGCGGGCGCACGAGCGCGAGCAGCGCTGCGCTGAGCACGAACGTGCCGGCGTCGATCGCGAAGGCCGCGCCGGTGCCGAGCGTCAGCACGAGCACGGTCGCGAGCGCGGGGCCGGCGAACTCGGCGAGCGTCTGCGTGAAGCCGTTGGCCGCGTTCGCTTCCTGGATCAGCTCCTCGGGGACGGTCTGCGGCACGAGGCCGCTGTAGGCGGGGCGGAAGAACGCCTCGGCCGCGCCGAAGCAGACCTCGATCGCGACGAGCTGCCACAGCTCGAGCGTGTTCGCGAGGATCAGGATCGCGAGCAGCGCGTGCAGCGCGGCGCGGATCAGGTCGGTCGAGACCATGATGCGGTGGCGGGGGAGGCGGTCGGCCCACACGCCGCCGATCAGCAGGAAGGTCACGAGCGCCGCCGTCTGGGCGGCGACGACGATCCCGAGGTCGGTCGTCGAGCCCGTGCGCTCGGTCACGAGCAGCGCAAGCGCGACGAGGACGAGGCGGTCGCCCGTCGTCGAGATCGCTTGGCTGAGGAAGAGCCAGCGGAAGTCCGTTTCGCGCCAGAGCCGGGGGAGTGCGTGCACGCCGCCGTGCAGGCTACGGATCTTGACCACTCAACGGCGGCACCCCGGAATGTGGTCCGGTTCCCGGCGCGCGGATGTCCGGCCGCGGCGGCCCGGGGGAACTACGGCCGCGGTCGAGCAGCTTTCGCCGATTGCGCCTGCCCCGCCACCGGGCACCATGTCACTACGAGCTTGCTGTGAAAGCGCATCGGGGAAGGGCGGTCACCGGACCGCCCTTCGTCGTGCAGGAGCGTCTCCCGCTCACCGGAGCGGCGGCGCGCGCCAACGCGTCCTGGCGCCTGCCTACATTCGGGCGATGCCACGCTTGCCGCAGCTCTCTCACTCCCTCGCGCAGCGTCGGACCGTGACGCATGCCGGAACGCCCGCGTCGCGCGCGATGTACGCCGACGTCCAGCGCGCTTGGGAGATCCTCGGGCGGCTCAACGCGCTGGCACCGGGTGACTTCGACGCCATGCGCCAGCTCCTCGGCGAGCTGACCGGTCAGGAGCTCGACCCCTCGGTTCGCGTGCTTCCACCGTTCCACACCGACGGCGGCCGCAACCTCCGGTTCGGCCGCAACGTGTTCGTGAACCACGGCTGCACCGCGATGGATCTCGGCGGCATCGAGATCGGCGACGACGTGATGATCGGGCCGAACGTGCACCTGATCAGCTCGGGCCATCCGCTCGACCCGGCGACCCGCCGCTCGCAGATCACGACTGCCCCGATCCGCATCGGCCGCGGCGTGTGGATCGCCGCGGGCGCGATGGTCCTGCAGGGCGTCACGGTCGGCGACGACGCCGTGGTGGCCGCCGGCGCGGTGGTCACGAAGGACGTCCCGCCTCGCACGCTGGTCGCCGGCGTTCCCGCGCAGGTCGTCCGCGCGCTTTGAGGCTGTGGATCGTGCCTATGAGGGCGCGAGCTCGAACGCGGAGACATGCCGCGGCCGCACCACGCTGAAGTGCCGCCGGTCCACCGTCGCGATCTCTGTTACGCCGAGGCGTTCCGCCGCCGCGACGACCGAGGCGTCGACTGAGCCGAGCGGCAGGTCGTGGTACTGCGCGACCAGCTCGACCATGCGCAGGGCGTCAGCAGGGTGGACGGGTTCGAGTGTGAAGGCGCCGTTGGCGAGGTCTCCGAGGAAACGGGCTTCGGCCTCCCAGCCGAGCCGTGTGCCGAGGAGGTAGACGACCTCGGTGACGACCAGCGTGGGCACGATGAGCGGGCCGGGGTGCGTCTCCAGCAGTGCGAGGCACGCGGCATGGTGCGCGTCGTCCGCGTCGACGTACGCGTAGAGCGGACCGGCGTCGACGATCAGCGCGATGGTGACTCCGCGCGGATGATCTCCTCGACCCGCTCGGAGACGTCGCTGCGGCCGCTGCGCCCAGCCGCGGCGGCGCCCAGTCGGCGGCGTGAGCCGCCAGCTCCGAGATGCGCCTCCAGCGCCGTGCGTGTGACCTCGGCGATGGTGGTGCCTCGACGTTGCGCCTCGTGACGGAGACGGGCGTCGAGCTCGTCCGGGAGCTTCACGGTGGTGCGAACCATGGTATGCCAGCATACCAGGCTGCCGCACGCCCGCTTTGGCGGACGACCGAGCCGCGTGGAGAGCTATGCCGCTACGTAGCCCGGGAAGCTGGCCGGCTGCGGCACGGCCAGCCCTTCGGAGCGAAGCACGTCGACGTGTGCCTCGACGGCCTCCTGCATGAGCTGCTCGACCTCGTCGCGCGACGAGCCCACCGCGGTGCAGCCGGGAAGGTCTGGGGAGTAGGCGCCCCAGGAGTCCGGTCCCTGCTCGTAGATCACGAGGTACTGCGTCATCGGAGTTCCTCCAGCCCGCTCGTCCGGCGGATGCTCCCCAGGGTACCGGGCGGCACGGTGGTGTTCGGCTTGCCGGCGACGGTGACGACGAACGGCATGTCGGGATGCCGGAAGTGGCGGTGACTGCCGCGTTGACGAACGAGCTGCCAGGCGTTGCGCTCCAGCACGACGATCACCTCACGCACCTTCATTCCCATGGGAACGTATGTTCGCCTGCGGGTCGGACGGAAGTCACCGCAGCCGGGGCGTCAGCCGACCGCCCCGCGAAGTACACTCCCGGGCCGGAGTTCCGCCGACCACATCGACGTTTTGCCTGCAAAGAGGACTGATTGATCTGATTTCTACGAACCAGTTCAAGAACGGCAACCACATCGACGTCGAGGGGACGATCTTCAAGATCGTCGAGTTCCAGCACGTCAAGCCCGGCAAGGGTGGCGCGTTCGTGCGCACGAAGCTGCGCCGCGCGAGCGACGGCGCGGTGATCGACCGTACCTTCCGCGCCGGCGAGAAGTTCCGCCCGGTCCGCACCGAGGTCCGCAAGATGCAGTTCCTCTACAGCGACGGCAGCGACGCGCACTTCATGGACTCCGAGTCGTTCGAGCAGATCGCAATCCCGGAGGCGACGCTCGCCGACGCGCTCAAGTGGACGCGGCCGAACGACGAGGTCGAGCTGCTGTCGATCGACGGCCAGCCGGCCGACCTCCAACTGCCCAGCGCCGTCGACCTCGAGGTCACGCAGACGGAACCCGGTCTGCGCGGCGACACCGCCTCCGGCGGCGGCACGAAGCCCGCGACGCTCGAGACCGGCGCCCAGGTCCAGGTCCCGCTGTTCGTCAACATCGGCGACAAGGTTCGCGTCGACACCCGCAGCGGCGACTACGTCTCGCGGGCGTAGGGCACGGGCACGGCGACGACACGGTGGCCCGACGCAGCGACCAGCGCCGCGCAGCAGTGTTCGCGCTCTACCAGCACGACCTCACCGGACGGCCGCTCGAGCAGACGCTCCCGCGCGACGCCGCGTCGTTCACGCGCGCGCTCGCGCAGGCCGCGCTCGACCGCCAGCCGGAGTCGGACGCGCTGATCGCCGGCCACGCCGAGGGCTGGACGCTGGAGCGGATCGCCCCGCTGGAGCGCAGCATCCTGCGCGTCGCGCTGCTCGAGATGCTGCACCCCGACGCGGTCCCCGGACAGCAGCCGATCCCGCCGGAGGGTGCGATCGACGAGGCGGTCGAGACCGCCAAGTCCTACTGCGGCGCCGAGGCGCCCGGGTTCGTCAACGGGATCCTCGCCGCCGTCCTGCGCGAGCGTCAGGCGGCCGGAGCATGAGCGCGATCGACCCCCTCCAGCACCTGACCGAGCAGCTCGAGCAGACCGCCGCGAAGCTGCGCGACGGCGAGCTGGAGCCGCGCGAGGCGGCCCGCCTCGTCGAGGAGTGCGCGCGCCTCGCGGGCGACGCGGCCGCCGAGCTGGACCGCCGGACCCGCGCCGCGGCCGCCGCCGACGACGCGTGATGAGCGCCGCCCCGGAGTACCCCGAGGACCTGCGCCGGCAGGTCGAGGCGTACCTCGCCGCGCTGCGCTTCGTCGGGCCCGAAGCGGACGGCGTCGCGGGGCTGGAGGAGGCGATGCGCTACTCGCTGCTGGCCGGCGGCAAGCGCATCCGGCCGGTGCTGACGCTCGCGACCGCGCGCGCCGCCGGCGCCGACCCGGCCGCGGTCCTGCCGCTCGCCGCGGCGCTCGAGTTGATCCACACCTACTCGCTGATCCACGACGACCTGCCGGCGATGGACGACGACGACCTGCGCCGCGGCCGCCCGACGTGCCACAAGGCGTTCGGCGAGAACGTCGCGATCCTCGCCGGCGACGGCCTCTACGCCGAAGCCTTCCGCCACGTGCTGAGACACCAGCAGGGTGAGCCGGCGGCGATCCTCGCGGCCGTCGCCGAGCTGGCGGCCGCGACCGGCGTCAACGGGATGGTCGGCGGGCAGTACCTCGACGTGACCGAGCGCGCGCCGGCCGGCGCCGAGGGACTGCGCACGATCCACACGCTCAAGACCGGAAAGCTGATCGCAGCCTCGATCGTGTGCCCGCTTCACCTCGTGCTGAGCGACCGACCTGCGAGAATCGAGCTGTTCCGCAGCTTCGCGAGCGAGCTTGGCGTCTTGTTCCAGATCGTCGACGACATACTCGACGTCACCGGCAGCGACGCTGCGCTCGGCAAGACGCGCGGCAGCGACGAACGGCTGGGCAAGCGCACCTACGTGAGCGCCTTCGGGCTCGAGCAGGCACGCACGCTGGCCGCCGCGTCGCACCGCAAGGCGCGCGCGGCGCTCGCGCAGGCGGCGCCGGACGGCGCGGCCGAGCTGGAACGGATCGCCGACTTCATCTTCACCCGCAGCTCATGAGCGACACCCCCGCCCGCATCCTCCCCGGCATCGACCGCCCGCAGGACCTGCACGGCCTCTCCGACGAGGAGCTGACGCAGCTCGCGCAGGAGGTGCGCGAGCACATCATCGACACGGTCGGGGAGATCGGCGGCCACTTCGGCGCGAACCTCGGCACGTGCGAGCTGGCGGTCGCGCTGCACTCGCTGCTCGACTCGCCGCGCGACAAGATCCTGTGGGACGTCGGCCACCAGGCCTACCCGCACAAGGTCCTCACCGGCCGCCGCGACCGCCTCGCGACGATCCGCAAATATCAGGGGCTCACGCCGTTCTGCTGCGTCGAGGAGTCCGAGCACGACGTGATGGGCGCCGGCCACGCGTCCACCTCGATCGGCTACGCGGTCGGGCTCAAGGAGGCGATGCGCCACGGCAACGGTCCCGACGGCAAGGTCGTCGCGGTGATCGGCGACGGCGCGATGACCGGCGGCGTCGCGTTCGAGGCGGTCCACCAGGCGGGCGGGCTCGGCACGCCGATCGTCGTCGTGCTGAACGACAACGGCATGTCGATCTCACCGAACGTCGGGGCGCTGTCGCGCTACTTCAACCGCATCCGCCTGAACCCGAAGTGGTGGCACGCGCGCGAGGGCGTCGAGGGCGGCCTGACGAAGCTGCCGGGCGGCATCGGCGCGCGCTTCGAGCGGCTCGGCCCGCAGCTGAAGGAGTCGATCAAGGCGTTCTGGGCGCCGGGCCTCTTCTGGGAGGAGCTCGACTGGGCCTACATGGGCGTGGTCGACGGCCACGACGTGCCGAACCTGCGCGAGGCGCTGCGCGAGGCGCTCGCCGCCGACCGGCCCGTCGTCGTGCACATCGCGACCGTGAAGGGGAAGGGCTTCGCCCCGGCCGAGGAGGGCGGCCTGGAGGGGATGGAGAAGTGGCACGCCGCGAAGCCCAAGTCGATCGCGAACGGCGCGCCCGCGCCGGCCGTCAAGCTCGCTCCCGGCGAAGCGCCCGCCCCGCCGAAGCCGCCGCAGTACACGAAGGTCTTCGGCGACGCGCTCGTGCGCGAGTGCGAGCGCGACGAGCGGATCGTCGGCATCACCGCCGCGATGAACACCGGCACCGGGCTCGACATCCTGCAGAAGGCGCTGCCGGACCGCTACTTCGACGTCGGCATCGCCGAGCAGCAGGCACTGCTGTTCGCATGCGGCCTCGCGCTGCAGGGCGCCAAGCCGGTCGCCGCGATCTACTCGACCTTCCTGCAGCGCGCGTTCGACCAGATCGTCCACGACGTCTGCCTGCAGAGACTGAACGTCGTGCTGGCGATGGACCGCGCCGGGCTCGTCGGCGACGACGGGCCGACGCACCACGGCGCGTTCGACATCGCCTACCTGCGCCCGCTGCCGCACATCGTGCTGATGGCCCCGCGCGACGAGGCGATGCTCGTGCACATGCTGCACACCGCGCTGACGCACGACGGCCCGATCGCGCTGCGTTACCCGCGCGGCGAGGCGGTCGGCGTCGCGCTGCCGGACACGCCGGTCGCGCTGCCGATCGGCAGCGGGGAGATCCTCCGCACGGGCGCCGACGGCAAGGTCGCGCTGCTCGGCTACGGCTCCGGCGTCGGCAAGGCGCTGGAGGCGGCCGAGCTGCTGCGTGAGCACGGGATCGACGCGACCGTCGCCGACGCGCGCTTCGCCAAGCCGCTCGACGCCGGCCTCGTCGCCCAGCTGATGGCCGAGCACGAGCTGCTCGTGACGGTCGAGGAGGGCGTCCTGGCCGGCGGCTTCGGCTCGGCCGTGTGGGAGACGCTGTCCGACGCCGGCCTGCCGTCGCGCATCCTGCGCGTCGGCCTGCCCGACCGCTATGTCGCGCACGGCGCGCCGGCGCTGCTGCACGAGGAGGTCGGCTTCACCGGCCCGGCGATCGCGCAGCGGATCCTCGCCGCCGTCGGCGCGCCCGACTCCGTCGGCGCCGCCTAGAACGACTCGACCAGCCCGATCTCGCGCGCGCGGGCGACCGCCTCCGAGCGCGAGCGGGCGTCGAGCTTGCGGTAGACCGCCTGCGCCTGCGTCTTGACCGTGTTGGCGGAGACGCCGAGCCGTGCGGCGATCTCGCGCAGCGAGAAGTGGCTCGGCAGCAGTCGCAGCACGCGCAGCTCCGCGAGCGTGAGCTGCGCCGAGCCGTCGGCGGCGCTTGCCGCGAACGCGTCGGCGCGCGCCCACGCGTCCTCGATCCAGCCGCGCAGCACGAGCGCGTCCGGCAGCCTGCGCCGCGCGCGCGACATCAGCGCCAGCTCGGCGCGCGCACCGGCGGCGTCGCTCAGCCGCAGCAGCGTGCGCGCGAGCGCGTAGCGCAGCTCCGCCTCGTGCCACGGCGGCAGCGCCGCGCCGGCCGGCAGCAGGCGGCGCGCCTGCGCGAGCGCCGCGCGCGCGTCGCCGAGCGCGCCGCGGCGCGCGTGGGCGAAGGCGGCGAGCGCGGGCACGAGCGCGAACAACGGCTCGGCCCCGACGCTGCCGCGCGACCCGCAGGCGAGCGCGCGCCGCACGAGCGGCTCGGCGCGCCGCGGCTCGTCGCGGTCGAGCGCGAGCAGCGCGAGCTGGCCGAGGCACAGCGCCTCCAGCAGCGGCGCGGAGGCGGCGTTCCAGGCGCCGTCCTCCAACCGCTCGCGCGCCGCCTCGAAGCCGCCGAGCAGCAGCTCGCCGGTGCCGGCCAGCAGCAGCGCGAGCGCGCGCCACGTGCGTTGGCGCGGGTCGGTCGCGAGCGCGGCGAGCGCGTCGGAGCGCATGCGCGCGGCGCCCGTGCGCGCGAGCGCGGCGTCGAGCAGCGCGACCGACGCGGGCGCCGGGCAGGCCGGCCCGGCGGGCAGCTCGTGGAAGCGCCGGCGAGCCGCCGCGGTGAGCCGCTCGGCCTCGTCGGCGCGCCCGCGCGCGAGCCGTCGCAGCGCGCCCGCGAGCGCCAGCGCGGGCAGCTCGGCGACCGCCTCCGCGCCCGCCGCCGCGAGCCACGCGTCGAGCCGCCCGGAGGCCGCGCCGAGCGCGTGCGCCGGCAGCGCGGGCCACAGCAGCACGGCTGCGCGCGCCGTCTCGCCGGCCGCGAGCGCGTGCTCGACGGCGCGCGCGAGATCCCCGCGGCTCTCGCACCACGCAGACGCGCGCCGGTGCGCCTCCGCCTCCCACGCCGGATCGGCCTGGCGCAGCTCGGCGAGCAGCGCGTCGGCGACGAGCGGGTGCAGGCGGAAGCGCCGCTCGGCGCGGTCGAGCGCGGTCAGCGGCATGTTCGCGTGCGCCAGCTCGCGCAGCAGCAGCCCACTGCCGGTGCGTCCCAGCACGGCGTCGCACAGCTCGCCCGCGAGCGGCGCGAGCGGCGCGCCGCGCAGCAGCAGCTCGCGCGCCGCCGGGTCGAGGCCGCCCAGCAGCTGCTCGCGCACGTAGCCGGCGAGCAGCCGGTCCGCGCCCGTGACCGGCGCACGCGCGTCCTCGCCATCGCGCTCGGCGAGCGCGCGCGCCGCCAGCACGAGCGCGGCCGGCCAGCCCTCCGCGGCGGCGATCGCGCGCCCTGCCTGCGCGTCGGACAGGTCCGGGGCGACGCCGCGCAGCAGTGCGAACGCCTCGTCGCGGTCGAGCGCGAGCTGCGGCGCGTCCAGCTCGAGCAGGCGGCGCTCGGCGCGCAGGCGCGCGAGCGGCAGCGGTGGGTCGCAGCGCGCCGCGAGCGCGAGCTGCGAGCGCTCGGCGAGCAGCCCGAGCAGCGCCGCCGCGTCGGCGCTCTGCAGCAGGTGCGCGTCGTCGAGCACGAGCAGCAGCGGCGGCTCGACGTCCGCCAGCGCGCGGTCGATCGCCGCGGCCGCGTCCGCCGGCGCGAGCGCACTGCCCCCGCCCTCGCGCGCAAGCTCGCCGAGCGCCACCCACGCGCACGGCCGCGGGTCGGCGGCGGCCCACTGCGTCAGCAGCGTCGTCTTGCCGTAGCCGGCCGGTGCGCGCAGCAGCACGATCGCGCCGTCGGCGGCCGCGAGCGCTGCCAGCAGCCGCTCCCGCCGCACGCCGCGCCGGCCTGCCCGCGGAGAGCGGGGCGGCGCCGGCCGCGGCGCGCGGGGGCGGGGGAGGGCGGTCGCGCTCATGAGCCGCTGGGACTACCGTCGCGCCGGCCGTGCGCGCCGGCAAGGGCGCCCGCACGCCGCCGCCGGGAGGCGTGCACGAAGGCGCGCGGGAGGCGGGCGCGCGTGTCGGCTCCATCACCCGCTCCGGGCGATGCCGCGCAGCTCGCGCGCGCGTAGCGTCGAGCGCCGATCGATCCACGACAGGAGGTGTGCGATGGCAGACCTGATCGCCATCGGCTACGACGACGAGACGACCGCCGCGGAGGCGGCGGAGGAGGTCCGCCGGCTGGCGCAGGACCTCATCATCGAGCCCGACGCGGTCGCCGTGATCGTGCGCTCGAGCGACGGCCAGTACCACGTCAGAACGAGCCATCACCCGGTCGGCGCGGGCGCGTCGTGGGGGATGTTCTGGGGGCTGCTGTTTGGCCTGCTGTTCTTCGTGCCGGTGTTCGGCATGGCCGTCGGCGCCGGCCTCGGCGCGCTGATGGGCAAGGTCGAGAAGACCGGCATCGACCGCGAGTTCCAGCAGCAGGTGCGCGACATGCTGCAGCCGGGCACCTCGGCGCTGTTCCTCGTGGTCGAGAAGGTGACGCCCGACAAGGCGATCGAGGGCCTCAGCAGATACGGCGGCAGGGTGCTCGAGTCCTCGCTCTCGAACGAGCATCAGAGAGCGCTCCAGGACGCGCTCCACGGCACGCCCGTGGCGGCGTAGGGGCCGCGGCCATGGAGTGGCTCGCCCTCGCCGTGTGGGCGCTCGCGGCCGCGTTCGCGCTGCCCGCCGGCGCCGGCGCGTTCGCTGCGCCGGCGCTCGGGCTCGTCCCGCCGCTCGGGCTCGCCGGGCTCGCGCTGTCGGTGATCTTCGCGGCCGGCGGCGCGCACAGCGCCGGGCTGATGTGGGTCGCGTTCGGCCTCGGCCTCGCCGGCGCCGTCGTGACCGGCGCCGGCGCGGCGCAGCTGATCGCGGAGGAGCAGCCGGGCAGCCCGGAGATCGGCCGCGCCGAGGAGCACGGCTCGGTCTTCGCCGGGATCGCGTGGCCGCTGCTCGCGGTCGCCGCGGGCGTGTCGGTGCTGGCGGCGCTCGCCGCCGACGGCACGCTCTAGGAGGGTTTGGCGAAACTCCGTACGCCCGGTGGGGCGGGCGGTTTCGAGGCTGAGAAATCGGGCCGGACCCCACGAATTCGTGGCGGTTACCCCGCCCGATTCTGTCCGGTCCAACGGGTAGATTTCCCTGTAGATAAGGGAAAAAGTGACCCCCGCGCTGCGCAAACAGCCGGGGGTCTGGACCTTGGAGATAGCGCTCCTTGGCCATCGCGAGCCTACCACCGAGATCGGCTGCGGCTGACCTCGGGAGGCTGCTGGACTCTCCGGAGATTCAGCGCCTCATCACCGACCTTCAAGAGACGCGCTGGACAGGCCGGCCGGGCTACCCGGTGCGCGTCATGGTCGGCATGGCGCTCGCCAAGTCGCTCTACGCGATCTCGACATGGACGCGCACGGTTCGGCTCGTCGCCGAGCATCACGCGCTCCAGGCTGCGCTTGGCTGCGAGGACGGTGTTCCTTCGGAGTGGGCGTGTTACCGGTTCTCCAAGAAGCTGCGGGAGAACGGGGCGATGATCGACGCCTGCATCGCAGCGGTCATCGTCGAGCTGCACCGTCGCCTGCCGGACTACGGCAGAGACGTTGCCATCGATGCGTCGGACATGCCGGCGTACGCGAACGGGCAACGGCTGCTCTCGAAGAACGGGCCGGAGCGCGAGCGCTACTCGGACCCCGATGCGTCGTGGGGCCACCGGTCGGCAGTCTCGACGCGGCGTGGCGGCGGCTTCTACGGCTACCGCCTGCACGCCGCAGTCTGCACGGCGACGGGCCTCCCGGTCGCGTGGGAGGTCGCGACCGGGAGAGCCCACGAGTCGCTGTTCATCGCGCCACTGATCGACGCGGCGAAGGCGCGTGGGTTCGACGTAGCGACGCTCGCGGCCGACAAGGCCTACGACAACAACCGCGTCTACGCGGAGTGCGTCGAGCGCGACTGCCAGCCGATCATCCCGCTCCGCAGAACGACCGCCGTCAGACGCGGTGACCACCTGCCGCCGAGCTGCGAACACGGCCAATGGCGCTTCGCCGGCTCGGACTACAGACGCGGTGCCGCGAAGTGGCGCTGCCCGACCGGCGAGTGCGCCCCGGCTTCAACGTGGGTCAGAGCCGACCGCCTGCATCCGCTCATCCCGCACCGGACGCTTCGCTGGCGCGCGCTCTACCGCCGCCGCGCGGCTATCGAGCGCGAGTTCGGACGGCTCAAGCACGAATGGGCACTGCTGCCGTTGCGCGTGCGCGGCATCGACCGCGTGACGCTGCACACCGACCTGACCATCCTTGCGAAGCTCGCGACGACACTTGAGCGGGCACGGGCCGCGACCGCGGCCCGCATTGCTGCTCGTCAGCCGGTCGGGGGTGCGGCGTGACCTTCGACCAGTCTCCAACCGGAGGTCGATTTTCTCCGGCTCGTGAGCGGTCTGCTCTCTACCCAGCTTCCGCGTGGAAGGCCCCACAGTCTTCTCGCCTGTGGCGTCTCGAAGACGGGCTCGAAGCTCTGGATCACCGTCTCGACCCAGCCGGCTATCTGAGCCAGTGCATAGCGCACCGGAAGTCCGTTGCCGAGGCATACCTGGCAGAGGATCTCAATCTGCACGTCCACTTTCGGGTTCGGCCCGGTGACCTCGACGGGGACGGTGAGGATCTCTGCGCCTACGTCCAGGCGTTGCCCGAGGTTCTCCAGGTGGATCGTCGGGTCGCCGCGCCGCGTGCAGTCGTGGAACACGATGCGAGGCGCGATCTCGTATGGAGCGACCGCTACGAGCTGGATGATGCGGTGCTTGTCCTCGTTCCAGAGGTGCTGAAGGTCAGCGGCCGGATGGCGCCCACGTCGTCGCAGGGTCGCGGCGCTCGGGTTGTCCTTCCGTCGGTAGCACGGCTGCGCCCGGTAAAGCATTGCCCGGTGTTTCTGCATCACACCGTGCAACATGAGCGTTTGGACCTCGGGTCTATGCCAGTTCTCCCGGGTGAGGCTCCCGGGGAACGCGGTTCGCTTTCTCGGGACTCTTCCGCCGAGGCCGAGGAAGGACAACTCGAACACGAGGTGATCGAGGGTCGACCGGAGGTTGTGGACGACGTCTCCGATGATCGTGGAAATTTCGAGCGGCGGCTCGTTGACGGTTTCCACGACCGTCTGGAACGTGTCCTTCGCATGCGGCTTCTGCTCAGTGCGAAAGGTTGCCGGGTGGAACTCCCCGGACCCGAGGTCGCGGATCTCCTTCTTGAGCCGTTCAAAGTGCTCGTGAGCCCGCCAGATTTTTGCTTCGCAACCGGCGAGCGGGTGGTCGCGCGGGAGTCGCGGGCCTGACAACTCCTCATCCATGACCGCGAACCCTTCTACAAACCGGCGTGCCGCAACGCCAGTCAGCCGGGCCGACGAACAGCCGGCCCGGCCCGGTGTCGGCTCAGTCGTCTTCGCCGATGTGGCGCTCGTAGATCTCCATCAGCTCCGAGAGCGGCAGGCGCAGGCCGTCTGCGAGCTGCATAAGCGTCTTGAAGGTGGGGTTGATCGTGCCGCGCTCGATGGCGCCCACGTAGTTGCGGTGCAGATCGGCGCGGAAGCCGAGCGCCTCCTGAGAGAGACCGCGACGGGCGCGCGCCTCACGAACGGCAGCGCCCAGCGCGTGCAGATCGGGCGCGTCAGCGCGCGCCCGGTTACCCTGGCCATGCATCGGAAGGTCCGTCCTTTCGGTGCCAGGCCCCGGGGTGTTAGCGCACCGCCGGGGCCAACCTATGAGAGGGGCGAACCTAGATGACCGATGGACGACGGCTCAACCGTTTCGCCAATCGTTCCGCCAAACCCTCCTAGGAGTGCAGCAGCGCGGCCTTCTGGGCGGCCAGCTCGTCGTCCGTCAGGAGGCCGCGCTCGTGCAGCGCCGCGAGGCGCTCGAGCAGCGCGATCCGCTCGGCCGAAGCCGGCCCGTCGCCGGGCGGCGCCGCGGCGGCGCCGTTGCCCGCGGCGCCGTCGGTCCGTGCGGGCGCGGGCGGCGTGCGGCGCCGGTGCAGCGCGTCGCCGAGCGCTCCGCGGACGCGGTCGTAGCGCGCGTGCCAGGCGAGCTGGGCGTCGGCGACCGTCGCGTTCGGGAACTCGCGCCCGGTCTGCCGCCGCAGCGCGGCGACGCCGAGCGCGACGAGCCCGATCATCACCAGCACCGGCACGACCATCCGCGTCGCCGGGATCGGCCCCCACGCGATCACGAGCAGCACCAGCACGCCCGCGACCGCGTAGGAGACGAGCGGGTCCTCGCGCAGCCACGGCGCGGCCCCGCGGCGCAGCGCGACGGCCGGGCGCGTCGCGCCGGCCAGCCACGCGGCTCCGATCACGGGGATCGCGCCGAGGATCAACGCCCACGAGATGTCCTTCAGCATGCTCGTGCCGATCGACCACGCGGCATGCGCCGCCGGCACGACCGCCTCGGTGCGCACGAGGCTGTCGACGACGCGGTTGCCGGCGACCTCGCGCGCGACGAGCACGACGACGCCGGCGAGCACGAGGCACCAGCCGACGGCGCGCAGCGTCTCGCGCCGGCGCCCGCGCGCGGTCGCGACCGCGCCGGCGAGCAGCAGGAAGGCGGCCAGCGGCAGCACGATCGCGAGCCCGCGCAGCGCGCTCGCGACGTTCTGCACGGCCGACACCTGGTTGCCGGACACGATCGCGACTCTGCCCGCTCCCGGCGGGATCTTGGCGGCCAGTCTGCCGGACAGGCCGAGCCGCTGGACGACGTCGAGCAGCAGCGCGCGCAGGTCCAGGTAGGCGGTGTTGCCGTGGAGCGTGACGTACTTCGAGTTGCCCTCCGCGATCGCGATGAAGCGCTCGGCCGCCAGCTTGTTGGCGTTGCGCCACGCCTGCTGCACGCGCGGGCGGCCGAGCGCGGTGTCGGTCACGCTCTGGGCGGCGTTGCGCAGGCCGCCGGCGGCCGGCCCGGCGAGCGGCTTCAGGCGCGCCGGCAGCGCGGACGCGAGCTCGCCGCTGACGTCGACGTTCGCGTAGACCGTGTCGACGAGGAAGCCGGAGACCTGCGTGCGGATCGCCTGGTTCTCCAGCAGGGCCGTGCTCGTGTTCGCCCAGTTGTCGGCGTTCAGCAGCTGGCGGTTGGCCCACACGGCGACGATCGAGACGATCGCCACGACGGTCCCCAGCACGAGCAGCGTGCGGACGGCGTAGCGCCGCCCTCGCGGCAGGCGCTGCGAGGGCGGCGGGGGGACGGCGGCGGGCGCCATGGCGGTGGGCCGAGCCGCGCGCGGCGGTCCGTCAGGCCTCCTGGACCTTGCCGCCGTGGACGGCGAGGCCGTAGACGATCAGCACGTCGACGCCGAACAGCGCGATCGACAGCAGCGGATACGCCGGCAGCATCAGCAGCTGGGCGATCCCGTTGAGGCACGCGAACGCGATGCCGAGCCACGTCGCGAGCGTGTTCCGCGCCCAGATCCCGAAGGCGGTCAGGATCTGCACCACGCCGGTGATCAGGACGACCCAGCCCCATGTGTTGAGGTCGCTGATGACGTACTTCGCGCCGTTGACGAAGAAGTTCGCGTTGTCGACCGCGGCGATCCCGTAGATCGTGTTGAGGACGCCGACGATCAGCAGCATCGACCCCGCGAAGATCACCCAGCCGTAGCCGGTGTCGGGGGTGGCGTAGCGGGCTGATGACGACGCACCGACGCCGTCGTCGGTCCGGTAGGTGGGGCTCGACCCCGATTGCACGGACATGCAGACCCTCCTTGCGCTGGCTCTGAGCTGTGGCGACCCACCGTGGCAGCCGGCTCGCCGGGCTCCAAGGGTGCGACCACCACGACGGCGGGGAGGCGCGCACGTCGGTCGCGCGCGTCACCCGCTCCGGGTGATGCCGGACGGGGCCGGGGCTCGCACACTGGGCGGGTCCAGCAACGAGGAAAGGACCACCCATGGCGTCGGTTGCGCCGGAGACGCAGCAGACACTCGCCGGCATCTCGGCGGGCGACATGACGATGCTCGACGAGGCGCTCGGCATGCGCGAGGCGGAGCTCGCGCGCAGCGGCCTCGACGCGCGCACCTTCTCGCTCGTGAAGATCGCCGCGCTGATCGCGCTCGACGCGCCGCCCGCGTCGTACGCGTGGCAGGTCGGCAACGCGCTCGACGAGGGCGCCAGCGCGGAGGACGTGCTCGGCGTGCTGCGCGCGATCGCCCCGCAGGTCGGCGGGCCGCGCGTGATCGCGGCGGCGCCGGAGATCATGCTCGCGCTCGGGCTCGCGCTGCCCGATGCGCAGGACGGCGGGGAGGGCTGAGATGCCGCTCGTCCGCCGTCGCCCGCTGCTGCGCGCCGCCGCCGTCGGCGGCGGCGCGTACGTGGCCGGCAAGCGTCGTGCGCAGTCGCAGGAGCGCGAGTACGACCAGGAGGCGCGCCTGCAGCAAGTCGAGCAGCAGCAGGCGGACGCGCCGCCGCCGGCGGCGGCCGCGCCGGCCGGCCCGAGCCCGGAGGCGATCGAGCAGTTGCGCCAGCTCGGCCAGTTGCGCGACCAGGGCGTGCTGACCGAGGAGGAGTTCGCGGAGCAGAAGCAGCGGCTGCTCGGATAGCGCGCCGGCCCGCCGCTCAGCGGATCCGGTAGTCGGCGCGGTCGATCAGCGCGAGCGCGTAGTCGACCCAGAAGGTGCCGCTCGGCGGCGCGCCCGGCGTCGCGCTGCACGCGCCCGCGGAGCGGCCCGGCTGGCCGACCCACGCGAACGCGTCGAGGTGCGCGTAGCGCGCCGGGACCGCCGTCGTCGGTCTCGGGCCGAGCCCGCGCCCGGGCGGGTTGCAGTGGATCGTGTTGCCGTGCGCGACGCGGTCGTGCGGGCGCAGCGGCCCGCGCCCGTTCGTCGCCGTGTTGACGACGTAGCGCAGGCCGGGAAGCCGCCGCGCGAGCTGCTCGCCGTAGCCGATCTCGCGCCGCGTCCAGTCCTGGTGGGTGCCGTTGAGGAAGACGCCGGCGATCCGCTGCACGCCGATCCGCCGCAGCACGCGCGCGAAGAAGCGGACGTTGCCGACGTCGGCGGCGGCCCCGTCGACGTACACGATCGCGTTCGGCGCGCTCGCCAGCGAGCCGATCGCCGAGCGCAGCTCCGCGACGCGCACCGCGAGCCCGTGGCGCGAGAGGCAGCGGGCGGTCATCAGCGCGTCGATCTCGAGGAACACGACGACGCGCCGGCTGCCGAGCGCCTGCGCGAAGCGCCGGTACCACGCGGCGTAGTCCGCGATCGCCTGCGGCGCGTCGCTCGTGCCGCCGCACGACTTGTGCTCGAGCCGGTAGGTCGAGACGAGCGGCACCGCGCCGGGCTGCAGCTGGGCGACGCGGTCGAGGTACGCGCGCACTCTGCGCACCGGGTCGCCGTCCCAGGCGCCGAAGCGCTTCGTCTCCGGCTGGTCGGCGATCACCTGCAGCCGCGCGGCCGCCTGCGGACGGCTGGAGCGGATCTGTCTGATGACGGTGCCGGCGAGGCTGCCGCCGGGGTCGGTGAAGAAGCGCACGCCCGCGAGCGGCCCGGGCGAGGCCGCGGCGGGGCCGGCCGCGAGCGCGCACAGCGCGAGCGCAGCGAGCAGCACGGGCACGGGACGGCGACGCATGGCCCCAGCCATACCCGCCTCAACACACCCCCGGGTCGGATGGAGCTTTCGTCCCGACTTGGCGCGTGAAAGCGCTACGACTTCGCGCTACGTGATGCGAAAGTCCGCGTTGCGGATCAGCTCGAGCGCGTAGTCGACCCAGAACGAGCCGGTCGGCGGCGCGCCCGCGATGCGGCTGCATCTCTGGCCGGCCGAGCGGCCGGGGTTGCCGATCCAGATCAGCGCGTCGAGGTTGCGGTATGTGCTCGGCACGTTCGCCGTCGGCTTGGGGCCGAGCCCGCGCCCGGGCGCGTTGCAGCGGAACGAGTTGCCGTACCTGACGCGGTTCTTCGGGATCAGCGGGCCGCGTCCGTTCGCGGCCGTGTTGATCACGTAGTGCGGCGTCCCGCCGAGCTTGCGCACGAGCCAGCGCGCGTAACGGATCTCCTTGCTGGTCCAGTCCTGGTGCGTCGAGTTCGTGAAGAAGCCCTGGATGCGCTGGACGCCGACCCATCTCAGCATGCGCGCCATGAAGCTCTTGTCGTGTGCGTCGCCGGCGCCGGCGTCGACGTAGACGACCGCGTGGGGGAGCGTCGAGAGCGTCGCGATCGCGGAGCGCAACTCGTCGATGCGCACCTTCAGACCGGTGTGCGACAGGCACGGCGCGGTGATCAGCGCGTCGATCTCGTAGAACAGCACGACCGGGTGGTTGCCGATCCCCTGCGCGAACTCCTGGTACCAGCGCTTGTAGGCGGCGACCTCGGCGGGCGAGTCGGACACGTGGCCGCACTGCAGGTGCTTGAGGCGGTACGTGGCGATCAGCGGGATCGCGCCGGGGTCGGTCGTGTGCGCGCGCTGCAGGAAGGTGGCGATCTCGTGCTGCGGGTTCGCGGTCCAGCTGCCGAAGCGCTTCGTCTCCGGCTGGTCGGCGATCACGCGCAGCTTGGCGGCGGTCGCCGGGTCGCGGTGCTTGAGCGAGTCGGCGACGCGGTTGGCGAGGCCCCACTGCTCGTCGACGAAGAAGCGCGCGCCCTGCAGCGGGTCGCCGTTCGTGGGCGCTGGGCTCAGCCCGAGCGGGTTGAGCGGGTCGCGCGTGCTCGAGATCGTGTCGTCGTCGACGATCGTCAGCCGCGCGCGCGTCGGCTCGGCGAGCTGCATCGGGTAGGCGCCGTAGATCCCGAGCTTGACCGTCTCGTCGCCCTCGACGTCGGTGTCGTCGTGGATCGGGATCTGGAAGCTGGCGGTGCGCTGGCCGTCGGCGAAGTCGACGCGGCCGGAGACCGGCTGGTAGTCGACGTACGGCTGCGCGGACTGGTCGTACCAGACGCCGTAGCGCACCTCGCCGTGCCCGCTCGCGCTGCTGCGCACGACCGTGATCGTGGCCGCGCCGGCGTTCTCGCGCACCGAGTAGGCGGTGGAGGTGAGGCTGACGGTCGCGGCCTGCGCGGCGGCGGGCGCTGCGACGGCGAGCAGCAGCGCGGCGATGGCGGCGAGTGCGAGGCGCACGACGCCTGCATCGGCGCCGCACGGGACGCGCGTGAGCAGGCGCGTCCGCGCGCCGACCGATCGTCCAGCCGGGTGGTCGGTTAAAAGGAAACGGCCCGCCGAGGCGGACCGTTTCCAGGGAGGAGAGATGTGTCTATGTGGTGTTGCTGTGATCGGTGGGGGAAGTCTTATGCGGCCCGGGTGGACCAGCGGGTGGCGGCGTCGAGCGCGCCCTGCGCGACTCCGACGGCGCCGAGGAACAGCGCCGCGGCGGCGTCGCCGGTCAGCGCGAGCGGGATGGCGGCGAGCACGGCCGCGAACGCGATCCCGTAGTCGAACGCCTGGTGGGCGGAGACCTGAGCGGGCTGCTGGGCGGCGTCGAGCGCGAGGCCGACGACGCAGACGCCGATCAGGATCGAGACGACCGCGCCGGCCAGGCTGAACCCGAGCGCCAGCGGGGCGACCATCGCGAGCAGGCCGAGCGGCAGCTCGAGGGCGCCGTGCGTCGGGAGGGAGATGGTCGGGCGTGCGGTCATTGCGCAAACCATGGTGCGGGCTCGTGGCAGCTTTGTGTGTGAGCTGGCGCACAGAGCGTGACCGCCGTCGTGCACAGGGAGTCGTTGCCGGCCGGTAGCGTTCCCCGCGCGATGGCGACCAAGGTCCGACTCGACACGCTGCTCGCCGAGCGGGGCGTCTTCGACTCGCGCTCGCGCGCGGCGGCGTCGGTGCTGGCGGGCGAGGTGCTGCTGGGCGACGAGCGCCGCCGCGCCGACAAGCCGGGCCAGCTCGTCGCCGACGACGTCGTCGTCGCGGTCGCGTCCGAGGACGCGTTCGTCTCGCGCGGCGGGCGCAAGCTCGCGAACGCGCTCGACGCCTTCGCGCTCGACGTCGCCGGCCGCCGCGCGCTCGACGTCGGCGCCTCGACCGGCGGCTTCACCGACTGCCTGCTGCAGCGCGGCGCGGCGCACGTGGTCGCGCTCGACGTCGCCTACGGCGAGCTGCACTGGCGGATCCGCACCGACCCGCGCGTGACCGTGCTGGAGCGCGCGAACGCGCGCGCGCTCGAGCCGGCGAAGCTGCCGTACCGGCCCGACCTCGTCGTGGTCGACGTCTCCTTCATCGCGCTCGCGAAGGTGCTGCCGGCGGTGCTGGCGGCGACCGCGGAGGAGTTCGACTGCCTCGCGCTCGTCAAGCCGCAGTTCGAGGTCGGGCGCGAGAAGGTCGGCAAGGGCGGCGTCGTGCGCGATCCGGACGACCGGCGCGCCGCGCTCGTCGCCGCCGGCGCGGCCGCGCGCGAGCTGGGCGCGAGCGTGCTGGGCTACGCCTCCTCGGGCCTGCCGGGCCCGAAGGGCAACCGCGAGAGCTTCGTCTGGCTGGCGGAGGCCGGTCGGTCCGGCGCGCGGAGCGACCTGGAGGCCGCGGCGCGCGAGGTCGAGCCGTGACGAGGCTCGCGACCGTCTTCACGCACCGTCGACCCGACGAGACGCGCGCGGCGCTCCAGCAGCTCGTCGAGCGCGCGCGCAAGGACGGCTGGACGCTCTGCTTCACGCCGGAGGAGACGCGCAAGCACGCGCTCGCGCCGGCCGACGGGCTCGTCCTCGACACGCCGGTCCCGCGCGAGGCGGACCTCTGCATCGCGCTCGGCGGCGACGGCACGATCCTGCACGGCCTGCGCGCCTACGCGGGCACCGGCGTGCCGGTCTTCGGCATCAACTTCGGCGAGGTCGGGTTCCTCGCGACGGTCGACCCCGACGGCGTCAGCTCCGGCGTCGAGCGCGCGCTGCGCGGCGAGTTCGAGCTGCTGAGCCTGCCGGGGATCGAGGCGAGCGCCGGCGAGGCGACGTGGCTCGCGATGAACGACGTCTCGTTCCACCGCAAGCAGGGGCTGCGCGTCGCCGACCTCGCGTTCGACGTCGCCGACGAGGAGGTCGGGCGCGTGCGCTGCGACGGGCTGGTGATCGCCACGCCGGCCGGCTCGACCGGCTACAACCTCGCGAACGGCGGTCCGGTGATGGCGTGGGGCGTGGAAGGGCTGGCCGTCTCGTTCATAGCGCCGCACTCGCTGACGGCGCGCGCGCTCGTGGTCGCGCCGCAGGACGCGATCGCGGTGCGCAGCCGCTCGCTCGAGGAGCCGGTCGACGTGAGCGTCGACGGGCGCCCGATCTGCGAGCTGCTGCCGGGCGGTCGCGTGACGGCGCGCTTCCGCGACGGCGTCGGCACGCTCGCGCAGACGCCGGGTGCGAGCTTCTACCACCGCCTGCGCGAGAAGTTCGGGCGGCTGGCGAACACCGCGTAGCAGGATCCGTCCGGCGCAGGGGGAACACTTGTTCGCATGCTCCACGAGCTGCGAGTCGAGAACCTCCTGTTGATCGAGCGGTCCGAGCTGCGGCTCGGGTCGGGCCTGAACGTGCTGACGGGCGAGACGGGCGCCGGCAAGACGATGCTCGCGCACGCGCTCGACCTGCTGCTCGGCGGCAGAGCGCGCAGCGGAATCGTGCGCCCGGGCGCGGAGGAGGCGTACGTCGAGGGCGTCTTCGCGCTCGACGCGCGCACGCGCGAGCTGCTCGGGGAGCGGCTGCCGGCCGACGCCGACGAGCTGGTGCTGGCGCGGCGCGTGTGGCCGGACGGGCGCACGCGCGCCTACCTCGGCGGGCGCGCCGCGACGGTCGCGGACCTGCGCGAGGTCGGCGGCGAGCTGCTCGCCTTCTACGGCCAGCACGAGCATCGCCGGCTGATGCTCGCCTCCGCGCAGCTCGAGGTGCTGGACGGCTTCTGCGGGCCGCAGCAGCGCGCGCGGCGCGCGGCGGCCGCCGCGGCGCACGCCGAGCTGCGCGCGTGCCTGCGGCGCGCGGATGAGCTGGGCGCGCTCGACGGCGCGCGCGAGCGCGAGCTGGACCTGCTCGAGTTCGAACTGCGCGAGATCGACGAGGCCGACCCGAGCGAGGCCGAGCAGGCCGAGCTGCTGGCCGAGCGCGAGCGGCTGCGCCACCTCGAGGCGCTGCGGACGGCGGCGCTCGCGGGCGCCGAGGCGATCGCGCCGGCGGCGGACCAATCCCACCCGCCCGGCGGCGCGGGCGAGCTGCTCGGCGCCGCCGCGCGCCAGTTCGACGCGGTCGCCGGCGTCGACCCGGCGCTCGACGCGCTCGCGGAGCGGCTGCGCGCGCTCGCGATCGAGGCCGGCGACGTGGCCGCCGAGCTGCACCGCTACCTCGACGGGACCGCCGACGGCGAGGTCGATCCGGGCGCGCGGCTGGAGGCGGTCGAGCGGCGGCTGGAGGCGTTCGCGCGGCTGGAGCGCAAGCACGGCGGCACGATCGCCGCGGTGCTGGCGCACGCGCAGGAGTGCCGCGCGCGGCGCGCGGAGCTGACGGGCGCGGAGGCCGCGCTGGCCGAGACGACGGCCGCGCTCGCCGAGGCGCGCGAGCGGCTGGCGGCGCTGGCGGCCGAGCTGCACGAGGCGCGCGCGGCGGCCGCGCCCGCGCTCGCGGAGGCGGTGCGCGCGCGGCTCGCGGAGTTGGCGATGCCCGACGCGCGCTTCGAGGTCGAGATCGCGCCGCGCGACGAGCCCGGTCCGACGGGCGCCGACGCGGTCGAGCTGCGGATCGCCGTCAACCCCGGCATGCCGGCCGGGCCGCTGCGCGAGGTCGCCTCCGGCGGCGAGCTCTCGCGCGTGATGCTCGCGCTGCTGGGCGTGGCGAACGCGCCCGCTCCGGCCGCCGGCGACGACGACGCCGCCGCCGCGGAGGGGCGCGCCGCGCGACTGCTCGTGTTCGACGAGGTCGACGCCGGCATCGGCGGGCGCACCGCCAACGCGGTCGGCGCGCAGCTGCACGCGCTCGCCGCCGAGCGGCAGGTGCTGTGCATCACGCACCTGCCGCAGGTCGCCGCGCACGCCGACCGCCACTTCCGCATCGCAAAGGACGGCAGCGGCGCGAGGGCGGTCACGACCGTCACGCAGCTGCGCAGAGACGCGGTCGTGGAGGAGCTGGTGCGGATGCTCGGCGCCGACGAGGCCGACAGAGCCGCCCGCCGCCACGCGCGCGAGCTGCTGAAGGCGACCTGACGGCCCACCGCACCCGCTTCCGGGGCCAGCCGTGCGGCCCCGTACAATCCGCTGTTCCGTGGCGACCACATCGCACCTGCAAGCCACGTCGACCCCCCGAGCGCCGGTGCGCGAGGTGGCGGGCATCGCGCGGCTCGGGAAGCGCACGAAGCACCTCGTCAAGCGGCTGCGGCCGGGGGATGTCGCCGTGATCGATCATCGCGACCTCGATCGCGTCTCCGGTGAAGATCTCGTTGCGTGCGGGGTCGCCGGCGTCGTCAACTGCTCGCCGTCGACCAGCGGCAGCTACCCGAACATGGGGCCGCTGCTCGTCGCGCAGGCCGGCATCGCGCTCGTCGACGTGGCCGGCGACGAGCTGTTCGAACGGCTGCAGGACGGCGACCCGGTCGTCCTCAGAGGCGGCGAGGTGTGGTCGCGCGGCGAGCGCGTCGCGGTCGGGACGCTGCTCGAAACCGAGCGCGTGCAGGCGGAGACCGACCGTCGCCGCGCCGAGATCGGCGAGGCGCTGGAGGCGTTCGCGCACAACACGGTCCAGTACATGCTGGAGGAGCGCGACCTGCTCGCCGGGCGCATCGAGCTGCCGAGATTCGACACCGACTTCCGCGACCGGCCGACGCTGATCGTCGTGCGCGGCGTCGACCACAAGCGCGACATCAAGGCGCTGCGCCCCTACATCCGCGACGTGCGGCCGGTCCTCGTCGGGGTCGACGGCGGCGCCGACGCGCTGCTGCAGGAAGGCTTCAAGCCGGACATGATCGTCGGCGACATGGACTCGGCGGCCGAGGCGACGCTCAGATGCGGCGCCGAGCTGGTCGTGCACGCCTACCCCGACGGCCGCGCGCCCGGCCGCGACTACCTGGAGCAGCTCGGACTCGGCCACAAGGTCGTCCCCGCGCCCGGCACGAGCCAGGACATCGCGATGCTGATCGCCGCCGAGAAGGGCGCCGAGCTGCTCGTCTCCGTCGGCTCGCACTTCAACCTCGTCGAGTTCCTCGACAAGAACCGGCGCGGGATGGCCTCGACGTTCCTCACGCGCCTGCGCGTGGGCGAGATCCTCGTCGACGCGAAGGGCGTCAGCCGGCTCTACCGGCCGCGGCCCGGCGTCGCGCCGATCGGGATGCTCGCGCTCGCGGGGCTGGTCGTGCTCGTCGCGGTGATCCTCGCGACGCCCGGTCTGCACGACGTCGCGGACCTGCTGTGGCTCAAGCTGCAGGTGCTGCTCGGCATCGGCGCCTGACTACTCTTCGCCGCCCCGTGCTGAACTTCCGCTACCACGCCCTGTCGCTCGTCGCCGTCTTCCTGTCGCTCGCGATCGGGCTGCTGCTCGGCGTCGCGATCGGCGACAAGGGGCTCGTCTCGAGCGCGGAGCAGGACGTGCGCAAGTCGCTGCGCGCGGACGTGCGCGAGGCGCAGGCGGAGCGCGACGACGCGCGCGCGAGACTGCAGCAGCGCCAGCAGTTCGAGCAGGAGGCCTACCCGGGGCTCGTCGGCGGGCGGCTGACCGGCCGCCGCATTGCGCTGATCGAGCTGGGCGGCCCGTCGGACCGCATGTGGAACCTGACGAAGGACGCGCTGCAGAACTCGGGCGCGCGGCTCACGTCCGTCTCCGTCGTGCGCGAGCCGCTGCAGCTCGAGGAGCTGGCGGCGGCGGCGCGCGGGACCCGCTACGAACGGCTGGCGCAGGAAGCAAGCCTGCTGCACCCGTTCGCGACGCGCCTCGGCCTGCAGTTCACGCACGGCGGGCGCCTGCTGCGGCTCGTGCGGCGCGACCTGCTGCGGCAGGGCAGCGGCGCGCTGACCGGCGCCGACGGGGTCGTGCTGGTGCGCAACACGCCGCAGCTCGACGGCACCGCCGCCGACGCGGTCGACACGTTCGAGGACGGGCTCGTGCGCGGCCTGCGCGCGAACGACCTGCCGGTCGTCGGGGTCGAGACGACCGACGCGGAGAGCTCGCAGGTCGCATGGTTCAAGGACCACGAGCTGTCGAGCGTCGACGACCTCGACGACCCGATCGGCAGAGCGGCGCTCGTGTTCGCGCTCGCCGGCCAGCGCGGCAGCTTCGGCGTGAAGGCGACCGCCGACGGCGGCCGGCTGCCGCCGCTGCTGCAGTAGCCGGTTCGCGCATGGCGCGCCCGCGGCCAGCCCGCCGGCCATCCGGCGCGGCGGCTACGGTGCCGGGGTGCACGCCCTTCCGACGCTCGTCGCGCTCGTCGCGGCGCTCCTGCTGACGCCGCCGATCCTGCGGCACCTGCAGGCGGAGGGCTTCACGCGCGAGAACTACCGCGGCGCGCGGCTCCCGTTCCCCGGCGGGGTCGCGATCGCGGCGGCGGCGGTGCTGGCGCTCGGCGCCTGCGTCGGCGTGGCCGAGCTGACCGGCCTGCACCTGTTCGGTATCGGGACGCCGATCGACCTCACGTACCCGCTCGGCGTCGCGCTGCTCGGCCTCGTCGATGACCTGCTCGCCGGCCCCGATCGCGGCTGGCGCGGCCACGGCCGGGCGGTGCTGCGCGGCGCCTTCAGCACGGGCGCGCTGAAAGCGGTCGGCGCGCTCGCGCTCGCGCTCTACGCGCTCGCGCCGGAGCACTACGACAAGCACGAGTACCTGCTCGCGGTCGCGCTGCTCGTGCTGACGACGAACCTCTTCAACCTGCTCGACCTGCGGCCGGGCCGCTCGGCGAAGGCGTTCGCGCTGCTCGGCGCCGGGCTCGCGCTCGGCGCATGGCACGGCCCGTACGGCGTCGTGCCGCTGTGGATCGTCGGCCCGCTCGCCGCCCCGATCCTCGTCGTCGGCTTCCACGACCTGCGCGAGCGCACGATGCTCGGCGACGTCGGCGCCAACCTGATCGGCGCCGTCGCCGGCCTGTGGCTGCTCTACGCCTTCGACACGACCGGCCGGCTGATCGCGCTCGCGGTCGTCCTCGCGATCACGGTCTACGCCGAGTTCCGCTCGCTCAACGCGCTCATCGAACGTACGCCGCTGCTGCGGCAGATAGACTCGATCGGAAGGAATGACGCGCATGCCTGACGCCCCCTCGAACGGCACGACCCGTTTCATCTTCGTGACGGGGGGCGTCGTGTCCTCGCTGGGGAAGGGCATCGCGGCCGCCTCGATCGGCCGCCTGCTGGTCGCGCGCGGCCTGACGGTCCAGCTGCAGAAGCTCGACCCGTACATCAACGTCGACCCTGGCACGATGTCGCCCTACCAGCACGGCGAGGTGTTCGTGACGGAGGACGGCGCCGAGACCGACCTCGACCTCGGCCACTACGAGCGCTTCACCTCCGCCAACACGCGCCGCGGCTCGAACGTGACGGCGGGCGGGATCTACAACTCGGTCATCACGCGCGAGCGCCGCGGCGACTACCTCGGCGGCACCGTCCAGGTCGTCCCGCACATCACCGACGAGATCAAGCACCGGATCAAGCTCGTCGCCGACGCGAGCGACGTGGACGTCGTCATCACCGAGATCGGCGGCACCGTCGGCGACATCGAGTCGCTGCCGTTCCTCGAGGCGATCCGCCAGTTCCCGGTCGACGTCGGCCGGCGCAACTGCATGTTCATCCACCTCACGCTCGTGCCGTACATCGGCCACGCCGGCGAGCTGAAGACGAAGCCGACGCAGCACTCGGTCAACGAGCTGCGCCGCATCGGCATCGCGCCCGACATGCTGATGTGCCGCAGCGAGGAGCGCCTGTCGCTCGACATCCGCAAGAAGATCGCGCTGTTCGCAAGCCTGCCGGTCGACGCGATCGTCTCCGCCTCCGACGTGGACGACATCTACAAGGTGCCGCTCAACTACCGCGACCAGCAGGTCGACGACTTCGTCCTCGACCACTTCCGCATGGAAGCGGCCGCACCGGACCTGACCGAGTGGGAGGCGATAACGGAGCGGGCCGCGCGCGCGACGCGAACGGTCAAGATCGCGCTCGTCGGCAAGTACGTGAAGCTCGAGGACGCCTACCTGTCGGTCGCCGAGTCGCTGCGGCACGCCGGCATCGAGCATGGCGCGCGGATCGAGATCGACTGGATCGACTCCGAGCATCTCGCCGTCGACAGCGCCGGCGAGCGGCTCGCCGACGCCGACGGAATCCTGATCCCGGGCGGCTTCGGCGGGCGCGGGATCGAGGGCAAGATCGCCGCCGCGCGCGTCGCGCGCGAGCGGGGGATCCCGTACCTCGGCATCTGCCTCGGCATGCAGGTGGCGGTCGCCGAGTTCGCCCGCCACGTCGTCGGCATGGAGGGCGCGAACTCGACCGAGTTCGACCCCGAGACGCCGTGGCCCGTGATCGACCTGCTGCCCGAGCAGAAGGAGATCTCCGACCTCGGCGGCACGATGCGGCTCGGCGCCGACCCGGTCAAGCTGCACGAGGGCACGCGCATCCGCGAGCTGTACGGCGAGCCGGTCATCTACGAGCGTCACCGTCACCGCTACGAGGTCAACAACCACCTCCGCCGCCGGATCGAGGACGCCGGCCTCGTCGTCGCCGGCACCTCGCCGGACGACCAGCTCGTCGAGGCGGTCGAGCTGCCGGCGAGCGAGCATCCGTTCTTCGTCGCCTCGCAGTACCACCCGGAGTTCAAGTCGCGCCCGGACAGGCCGGCGCCGCTGTTCCGCGGGTTCGTGCGCGCCGCGCTCGAGCGCGCCGACGCCGCCGCCGGGGCGCGGGACGGCGCACGCAGCACCACCGCGTGAGACGCGCCGACGCGGCCGAGCGCGCCGCCCTCAACGAGCTGTTCGCCGAGCTGTGCGCGATCGCGTCGCCGTACGGCCGCGAGCGCGCGATCGCCGACCGCGTCGCCGCCGAGCTGCGCGCGCTCGGGCTGACGGTCGAGGAGGACGACGCCGGCCCGCTCGCCGGCTCCGACGCCGGCAACCTGCTGGCGCGCGTGCCGTCCGCCGACGGCCGCACCGACGGCGGGCTGTTGCTGTGCGCGCACCTCGACACGGTCCGACTCACGGGCCCGGTCGAGCCGGTCTGCGAGGACGGCGTCTGGCGCAACCGCCACGAGGCGATCCTCGGCGCCGACAACAAGGCGGCGCTCGCGGTCATGCTGCAGGCGGCGCGGCGGTGGGCGGTCGAGCCGCCGCCGGTGCCCGTCGAGCTGCTGCTGACCGTCTGCGAGGAGCACGCGCTCGCGGGCGCGAAGGCGTTCGACGCCGCAAAGCTGCGCAGCCGCTGCGGTTACGTCTTCGACCACGCCTCGCCGATCGGCGAGGTCGTGCTCGCCTCGCCGCACTACCACCGCGTCGTCGCCGAGCTGCACGGCGTCGCCGCGCACGCCGGCATCCGCCCTGAGCACGGTCGCAGCGCGATCGTCGCGGCCGCGCGCGCGATCGCCGCGATGCCGCTCGGGCGGCTCGACGAGGAGACGACCGCCAACGTTGGCACGATCGCCGGCGGCTCCGGGATCAACGTCGTGCCGGAGCGCTGCCTGGTGGAGGCGGAGGTGCGCTCGCTCGACGAGCAGAAGGTCGAGGCGGTCGTCAGCGAGCTCGTCGACCACCTCACCGACGGCGCCAACGCCGCCGAGTGCGACCTCGACGTGACCGTCTCGCGCCTCTTCCACGGCTACCGCCTCAAGCCCTCCGCGCCGGAGGTGCAGGCGGCTGAGGCGGCGCTGCGCGTCTGCGGCCACACCCCGGTCCACATCG
The DNA here is from genome assembly GCA_018268595.1 of Actinomycetota bacterium. Lineage (GTDB taxonomy): Bacteria > Actinomycetota > Thermoleophilia > Solirubrobacterales > Solirubrobacteraceae > Conexibacter. Next base: position 296,834 of record JAFDWH010000021.1, read on the forward strand.
TCACCGGCGGCGGCGCGGACGCGAACGCGCTGATCGCCGCGGGCTTCCCGTGCGTCAACCTCGCGAACGGGACCGAGCATCCGCACCAGCCGAACGAGTGCGTCACCGTCGCCGCCCTGGAGCAGATGCTCGACGTCGCGCTCGCCCTGCCCGACCACGCACCGGACGGATGACGCTGCCATGTTGAGCCTGCGCCGCGGGGTGGTCGTCAGCGCCGAGCCGGTCGAGCCGTGGCAGCGGCTGGAAGTGGAGCTGGAGGGGCAGCGGCGCACGGCATGCGCCGACATTGCGCTCGTCGGTCCGTGCCACGAAGGCGACGAAGTCGTCGTCAACACCTCGGCCCTCGACCTCGGGCTCGGCTCCGGCGGCTTCGACGTCGTGCACGTCAACCTCACGCGCGGACTGGGCGGCAGGGGCATGCCGGGCGCGCACGTGATGAAGCTGAACTACAGCTCGCTCCAGCACGCGGTGCTGCCGGCCGAAGGCCGCGAGCTGCGGATCCCGCTGGGGCGCCCGGTCGGCGTCTTCCAGCTCCACGGCCAGCTCGCGCCGCTCGCGTGGGCGCTCGCGCAGGCGCGCGCCGGCCTCGAGGTCGGCTACGTGCAGACGGCCGGCGGGGCGCTGCCGGGCGGCATGTCGGACACGGTCCGCCAGCTGCTGCACCGCGGCCTGCTCGCCGGCCACACGACCGCCGGACCCGCCTACGGCGGCGCGCAGGAGGCGATCACGACGGCGGGCGCGTTGCACGACGGGCTCGCCGCGGAGAGCTGGGACGTCGCGCTCGTCGGCCCCGGCCCGGGGATACTCGGCTCCGGCTCGGCGCTCGGCCACGGCGGGCTCGTCGCGCTCGACTCGGCGCACGCCGCGCTCGCGCTCGGCTGCCCGACCGTGCTGGCCGCGCGCATGTCCTCCGGCGACCCGCGCGAGCGCCACCGCGGCCTCTCCCACCACACGCGCACCGTGCTGGAGCTGCTGCTGCGCCCCGTCACGCTCGCCGTCCCGCCGGGCGCGCGCGTGTTCGCCGAGCTGGACGGGATCGGCGCGGCGCTCGACGCCGCCCGCGCGCGCGGGCATGCGGTCGTCGAGGCGCACGCCGACGTCGAGGGCTACCGCGCGAGCGGGCTGCCGACGCGCACGATGGGCCGCACGCTCGACGAGGACCGCCTCTTCTTCGCCGCCGCGCTCGCGGCCGGCGGCGCGCTCGCGGAGCTGATCCCATGAGCGGCGCGTTCGAGCGGATCGGCTGCGAGGAGATCTGGTCCGGCCACATCGGCACGGTGCGGATCGAGCGCTACCGCCACGCCGACGGCGCGGTCGTCACGCGCGAGAACGTCGCGCACCCCGGCGCGGTCGCGATCGTGCCGGTCGACGACGCGCACGTGTGGCTGATCCGCCAGCCGCGCGAGATCTGCGGCGAGCGCGCGCTGCTCGAGGTCCCGGCCGGCAAGCTCGACAAGCCGGGGGAGGACCAGCGCACAGCCGCCGCGCGCGAGCTGGCCGAGGAGATCGGCAAGGCGGCGGGCACGTGGGAGCACCTGAAGGGGATCTACACGAGCCCCGGCTTCACCGACGAGCGGATCGACGTGTGGCTCGCGACCGACCTGCGCGACGTCCCGCGCCCGGAGGTCGAGGAGGACGAGCGGATCGAGATCGTCCCGTGGCCGCTGGAGCGGCTCGACGACGCGATCGCGGCGTGCGAGGACGCGAAGTCGCTGATCGGGCTGACGCTGCTGCGCGCGCGGCTGTGAATCTGGCTTCACGCCGTTCCGACCGTCCGGTAGCTTAAGCGGCGCTCGGTGTCGCGCGTGTTCGTGCACACGGGGGAAAGGGGGCATCGCTGGCGCCGCGCGCCACCGCGCTCGGTTCATAACATCGTCCGAGCCAGGGGGACCATATGAGCAGGCGCATCGGCCGCTGGGCGGCCGTGGCACTCGCATGTGCTGTGGCGGTCGGATCGTTCATCGCCACGGCGCATGCCGGCAGGCTCTCAGTCAATGAACAGGGGTGGAGAGCGACCGGAACCGTCGAATCGGAAAACGGAGAAGGCGGCGAAAGAATGAGCTGTCCGGTGACGCTGACCGGCAGCTTCTACGCCAGGACGATAGTCAAGAGAGCGGCCGCGATCGGCGACCTCGCGTCCGAAGTCGTGAACGAAGAAAGATGCACCGGCGCCGGCATGATGAGAGTCGCGACGGAAGGCTTCCCGTTCAGGATGGAATACGAATCGTTCACCGGCACGCTACCGAACATAAGTGAAATAAGAACGCAGATAGCGAACCTGCCGCAGAAGTCGAACTTCGTCCTGCGGCTGTTCGCATGGTGCACGTACCGCTACACACCCGGCGACCCGCACTGGCTGCGCTACAACCGCGGCGCGCGCCTGGTGATAGCGATGGCACTGCTGCGCTACATAGCCGGGCCGGCGGGGTGCGACCCGGTCCTAATCACCAGCATCGGGGGCGGCTACACCACGAGAGGCGGTGGGAACCTCGACTTCACCCTAATATGAGTCCGACGGGGTCGCCCGCCGGCGGGCGACCCCGCGACGGTCGCGCCGCGAGCAGGAGGCGCTCGCTCCGGCTCGAATGAGTCGGCCGACATGTCGATCGCGATCGGACCGCTGCGCAAGGAAGGCTCCCACGAGGACCTCGTGCTCGACTTCGTCGCCTACCTGGAGCTGGAGCGCGGACTCTCGCGCAACACGCTCGAGGCGTACCGCTCCGACCTGCTGCAGTTCGGCGCCTGGCTCGACGCCACCGGCAAGGACGCGCTGACGGTCCAGCACACCGACCTCGCCGCCTTCGTCTCCACGCTCGCGGACGCCGGCGCCGCCTCCACGACGATCCAGCGCAAGGTCGCCTGCCTGCGCTCGTTCTACCGCCACCTGCGCCGCGAGGAGATCCTCGAGCGCGACCCGACCGCCGAGCTGAAGGGCCCGCCGCGCGGCAAGAAGCTTCCGCAGGTGCTCACGCGCGACGAGGTCGCGCTGCTGCTCTCCCAACCGAGAGGCGGCTCGCCGGCGGCGCTGCGCGACCGCGCGCTGCTGGAGCTGATGTACGCGTGCGGCCTGCGCGCGTCCGAGGCGGTCGGCATCCGGCTGGAGGAGCTGGACCTCGACGAGGGCGTGCTGCGCGCGAACGGCAAGGGCTCGAAGGAGCGGCTCGTCCCGATCGGCAGCAAGGCCGTCGCCGCGCTGATCGCCTACCTCACGGTCGGCCGACCGCAGCTCGTCGGGATCCGCGACGAGACGCACGTGTTCGTCAACCAGCGCGGGCAGGGCCTCACGCGCCAGGGCCTCTACAAGATCGTCCAGCGCCACGCGCGCAGCGCCGGGCTCGCCGACAAGATGAGCCCCCACACGCTGCGCCACACGTTCGCGACGCACCTGCTCGCCGGCGGCTGCGACCTGCGCTCGCTGCAGGAGATGCTCGGCCACGCCGACATCGCGACGACGCAGATCTACACGCACCTGTCCGCCGACCGCCTGCGCGACGTCTACTTCGCCGCCCACCCGCGCGCGTCGGCCGAGCGGCCGGCGTAGCCCGACGCCGATGGGCCGGCGCGCGGTCGTCGTCGTGCTCGACGCGTGCGGCGCCGGCGCGCTGCCGGACGCGGCCGACTACGGCGACGCCGGCACGAACACGCTCGCGCACCTCGCGCAGGCCACCGGCGGGCTGGAGCTGCCGGCGCTGCAGGCGCTCGGGCTCGGCTCGATCCTGCCGCTCGAGGGCGTGCCGCCAGCGCCCGCGCCGGTGCTGCACGGCCGCCTGCACCCGCTCGGCCCCGGCAAGGACTCGACGACCGGCCACTGGGAGCTGATGGGCGTCGTCGCGCCGGCGCCGGCGCCGACCTACCCCGGCGGCTTCCCGCCGGAGATCGTGCGGGCGATCGAGCGGCTCGCCGGCCGCGCCGTGCTGGGCAACCGGCCGAGCGACGGGCTCGCGGCGATCGAGGGCCTCGGCGAGCAGGCGCTGGCCGACGGCGCGCTGATCGTCTACACCTCGCAGGACTCGGTGCTGCAGATCGCCGCGCACGAGGACGCGGTCCCGCTCGCCGAGCTGTACGACGTCTGCGCGCGCGTGCGTGAGCTGATGCGCGGGGAGCACGCGGTCGGCCGCGTGATCGCCCGCCCGTTCGCGGGCGACCCGGCCGGCGGCTTCGCGCGCACCCCGCACCGGCGCGATTTCGCGCTCGCGCCGCCGAGCGCGAGCCACCTCGACGCGCTGCAGGCCGCGCACGTGCCGGTCCACGCGGTCGGCAAGGTCGCGCAGCTGTTCGCGGGGCGCGGGATCGACGCGACGCACCCGGGCGCGACGAACGCGGAGGCGCTCGCGCAGACGGGCGAGCTGCTGGAGCGGATCGACACCGGCTTCGTCTTCACGAACCTGATCGAGACCGACCAGGTCTATGGCCACCGCAAGGACGTCGCCGGCTTTCACGCGGCGTTGCGCGAGATCGACGCGGCGGTGGGAACGTGGCTCGCGCGCCTGCGCGACGACGACCTGCTCGTCCTGACGGCCGACCACGGCTGCGACCCGCTGCACCCGGGCACCGACCACACGCGCGAGCACGCGCCGCTGCTCGCGCGCTTCGCCGGCCACGGCGGCCGCCGCCACGACGGCCCGCTCGCCGACGTCGGCGCGAGCGTCGTGCGCTGGCTGACGGGGCGCGAGGCGCCCGGCCTGCCGGGCACGCCGTTCGTGCCGTAGCGCGCCGCGGAAGCCGCGTCCGACTACGCTCCCGGCGATGCCCGAGCTGCCCGAGGTCGAGACGGTCCGCCGCCAGCTCGCGCCGCGGCTGGAGGGGCGGATGCTCGTCGTCTACCGCGTCTCCGATCCGCGCTGGACGGCGCCGCGCGCGCCGAACGAGGTGCTGGGCCCGCTCGTCGGGCGCCGCGTCGAGCGGCTCCAGCGCCGCGGCAAGTACCTGATCGCCGCGTTCGAGGACGAGCTGTTCCTGCTGATGCACCTGCGCATGACCGGCAACCTGCTCTACGACGCCGAGCCGGGCGCGCCCTACACGCGCGCGATCCTCGGCTTCGACGACGAGCACACGCTGAGCTTCGTCGACCCGCGCCGCTTCGGCACCGGCTGGCTGCTCGCGGGCGAGCCGGAGCTGGACGCCTACCTCGACGCGCGGCTCGGCGTCGAGCCGTTCTCCGACGACTTCACCGGCGAGCACCTGCGCGCGCTCGCGCGCGGCTCGCGCGCGCCCGTCAAGGCGTTCCTGCTCGACCAGCGGCGGATCGCGGGGGTGGGGAACATCTACGCCGACGAGGCGCTGTTCCGCGCGCGCGTCCACCCGCTGCGCGAGGCCGGCAGACTCACGCGCGCGCAATGGGAGCTGCTGCGCGACACGGTGCGCGAGGCGCTGAGCGAGGGGATCGACGCCAACGGCGCGAGCATCGACGACTTCCGCGACCTCGACGGCGCGCGCGGCTCGTTCCAGGACCGCTTCCTCGTGCACCGCCGCGCCGGCGAGGCGTGCCCGGTGTGCGGCGGGCCGGTGCGCAAGCTGCTCGCCGCGGGCCGCGGCACGTACGTGTGCGAGCGCTGCCAACCGCGCCCGCGCGGCGCGCGGATCGTGCCGATGACGCGCTAGGGGTGCCGGAGCCGGGGCGCTACGCGCGCGCCCCGCTGCGCTCCTCCGCCAGCTCGATCGCCTGCTGGAGCGCGTCGGCCCACAGCGGCGCGTTGCGCTCGAGCGTCTGGTCCTTCGCCCACTTCTGGCCCCTCTTGGACAGCTTGCGCTGCGCCTTGCCGTCGCACAGCAGGCCGTGGAGCGCGTCGAACCAGCCGTCGTCCTGCACGAGCCGGCCGCCCTGGTCCTCGCCGTAGTCGACGTAGGGGCCGTAGTCGGAGGCGAGCCACGGGACGCCGGCGATCGCGTACTCCTTCAGCTTGATGTCGGAGCGGGTCGCGTTGCCGGGCTTGTCGATCAGCGGCGCGAGCGCGACGTCGAAGCCGGCGATCGCCTGCGGCAGCTGGTCGAACTGGAGGATGCCGTAGGAGTGGTAGCGCTCGGCCGGCAGCCTCAGGTCGATCGGACCGACGCTCTCGACGCGCAGGTCGGGATGAATCTCGAGCAGTTCCTCCGTGATCTGCTGCAACCCGAGGCCGTCCCAGTCGTCCTGGTGGTCGACCCAGCCTATGTAGCCGACGACGGTGCCGTCGTGCTTGCGGCGCGGCGCCATCAGCGACGGGCGCGTGACGAAGTTCGGGATCGTCAGGACGGTGCGCGCGCCGTACTCGCGGTAGCGCTCGGCGAGCTGGTCGTTGGTTGTGGTGATCACGTCCACGACCTCGGCCATGCCGTCGAAGCCGGCCCGCCGTTCGGGCCTCACGACGTCGTCATCGTAGTCCCACAGGACGCCCATCCCGGCCGCGGTGAGGCGCCGCACGAGCGCGACCGCCTCTGGCTCTATGTAGCGGCCGACGAACGCGACATCGAAGTCTTCGAGGATCACGTCGAGGTCCTCGTCGCTCAGGTTGAGCTGTTCGGGCTCCGTGTACGTCGCCACGAGATGCCCGCGACGGGTCAGTTCGGTCAGCGGATGGATGGCGCGGTAGTTCGAGCTGGGATGCGCGCCCCAGAAGAATGCGGCGATGTTCATGGCTCCCCCTGTTTCCCCCAGGAAGGGACCTACGCTAGCCGACCCCTCCGGCGCGGCGCAAGCGGCTATCGGCCGGCCAGCAGCGCCGCGAGGCGGCCGTCGCGGTCGGCGGCGGCGAGCGCCTCGAAGCCGCCGAGCGGCTCGTCCCCGACAAGGACCTGGGGGAAGGTCATCATGCCGGTACGCTGGACGAGCGCCGCGCGTCCGTCGTGATCGCGTGAGAGATTGACCTCCTCGAACGGCACGGCGCGCTGCGTCAGCAGCGCCTTCGCGCGCAGGCACGAGGAGCACTTGTCGGTCGTGTAGAGCGTGATCTTCTTGGCCATTACTTCATTTAGTATAGCGCCTGTCTCGGGTGCACCCGGCGCGGCGGCGGCCTGATGCCCGGCTCGCTGCGCACCGAGACGATCGTGCTGCGCTCGATCCGCTACGGGGAGGCTGACCGGATCCTGCATCTCTACACGCCGGATCGCGGGCGCATGTCAGCGATCGCGAAGGGCGCGCGGCGCACCAAGAGCCGCTTCGGCGCACGGCTCGAGCCGTTCTTCCACCTGCGCGCGATCCTCTACCAAGGCAGGTCGGACCTCCTCACCGTGACCTCCGCCGAGACGCTCGACGCGCACGGGCCGCTGCGCGAGCGCGCCGCCTCGCTCGACGCCGCCGCGCGCGCGTGCGACGCGGTCTCCCGCCTGTTCGAGACGGACGATCCCTCGCCGCCGGTCTTCCACCTGCTCGCGAACGAGCTGCGGCTGCTCGACGACGACCCGGCCGCGGCACGCCCCGCGCACCAGCTCGCCTTCCGGCTGAAGCTGCTCGTCGCCGGCGGCTTTGCGCCGCAGCTCGCGAGCTGCGCCTCCTGCGGCGACGCCGACCATCTCGCCGGCTTCTCCGGCGCGGCCGGCGGGGTCGTGTGCAGCGCCTGCGAGGCGTCGGCGTTCCCGCTCAGCGAGGAGGCCCACGCCTTCCTCGTGGCGGCGCTCGGCCGGCCGCTCGCGGAGGCGCCGGACGCCGCCCCGCGCGCGCTCAGACAAGCCGAGCGGGCGATCGCGGAGACAGCCGCGCACCACGCGCACGTGCAGTTGCGCCCGCTGCCGCGCGCCGCCTGATTTCGGAACAGGTGTTCCAGGGAAGGGCGTCCTAGACTCCGCCGATGATCGGAAGAACCTCCGCCGCACCGACCACGAGATACGTCTACGACTTCGCCGAGGGCTCGCGTGAGCTGCGCGACCTGCTCGGCGGCAAGGGCGCCAACGTCGCCGAGATGACCCGCATCCTCGGCCCCGAGCGCGTCCCCGCCGGCTTCACGATCACGACCGAGGCGTGCGTCGCCTACATGGACGCCGACCGCACCGAGCCCGACGGGCTCGACGCGCAGGTCGCCGAGGCGCTCGCGCGCCTCGAGGAGGCCGCCGGCAAGCGCCTGGGGGACGCGCAAGATCCGCTGCTCGTGTCGGTCCGCTCGGGTGCGCGCGAGTCGATGCCGGGCATGATGGACACGGTCCTCAACCTCGGCCTCAACGACGCCTCCGTCGACGGCCTCGCGGCGAAGACCGGCAACCCGCGCTTCGCGTGGGACTCCTACCGCCGCTTCGTGCAGATGTTCGGCAACGTCGTGCGCGGCGTGCCGGGCGACAAGCTGGAGGACGCGATCAAGGCGCTGAAGGCCGAGCAGGGCGTGAAGCTCGACACCGAGCTCGACGTCGACGCGCTGCGCACGCTCACCGACCGCTTCAAGGCGCTCTTCCGCGAGCAGACCGGCGAGGACTTTCCGCAGGACCCGCAGGAGCAGCTCCGCCAGGCGATCCGCGCCGTGTTCGACTCGTGGATGGGCGAGCGCGCGATCCACTACCGCCGCATCAACCGCATCCCCGACGACTGGGGCACGGCCGTCAACGTCCAGCAGATGGTGTTCGGCAACAAGGGCGAGACGTCCGGATCGGGTGTCGCGTTCAGCCGCGACGAGGTCACGGGCGCACCCGAGCCCTCCGGCGACTTCCTGCAGAACGCGCAAGGCGAGGACGTCGTCAGCGGCGTGCGCAACACGCGCGACATCGCCGAGCTGGCCGACGTGATGCCCGAGGCGCACGCCGAGCTGATGGACATCCTGAGAACGCTCGAGTCGCACTACGGCGACATGCAGGACACCGAGTTCACGATCGAGGAGGGGCGTCTGTACATGCTGCAGACGCGCAACGCGAAGCGCCCGGCGCAGGCGGCCGTGCGCTTCGCCGCCGACGCGGTCGCGGAGGGGCTGCTCTCCCGCGAGCAGGCGCTGATGACGATCGACGCCGGCAAGCTCGACGCGCTCCTGCACCCGACGTTCGACCCGCATGCCGACATCGACGTGCTCGCGCACGGGGTGCCGGCCTCGCCGGGCGCCGCCAAGGGGGAGATCGTCTTCACCGCGCCCGAGGCGGTCGAGGCGGCGGCGGCCGGAAGGGACGTGATCCTCGTGCGGCCGTTCACGGAGGCCGACGACGTCGCCGGCTTCCACGCCGCGCGCGGGATCCTCACGAGCGAGGGCGGCAAGGCCTCGCACGCTGCGCTCGTCGCGCGCGGGATGGGGCGGCCGTGCGTGTGCGGCGCGAGCGCGCTGGAGATCGACTTGCAAGCCGAGACCGTCCGCGTCGGCGAGACGACGCTCAAGCGCGGCGACCGCATCGCGATCGACGGCTCGGAGGGGATCGTCACGCTCGACGACGTGCCGCTCGTCGAGGCGCGCTGGAGCGAGCAGTTCGAGACCGTCCTCGACTGGTGCGACGAGCTGCGCACGCTGGGCGTGCGCGCGAACGCCGACACGCCCGAGGACGCGAGACGCGCGCGCGAGTACGGCGCCGAGGGGATCGGCCTGTGCCGCACCGAGCACATGTTCATGGCGGCCGACCGTCAGCCGAAGATGCGCGCGATGATCATGGCCTCCGACGAGCCGGCGCGCCGCGCGGCGCTCGCCGAGCTGCTGCCGCTCCAGCAGCAGGACTTCGAGGGCTTGTTCGAGGCGATGGAAGGCGAGCCGGTCACGATCCGCCTGCTCGACCCGCCGCTGCACGAGTTCCTGCCGCACCGCTTCGAGGTCGAGCGCCAGTTGGAGCATGCGCGGACGACCGGCGAGGGGGACACCGACGAGCTGGAGCGCACGCTCGAGCGCGTTCAGTCGCTGGAGGAGGTCAACCCGATGCTCGGCACGCGCGGCTGCCGGCTCGGGATCCTCTACCCGGAGGTCTACGAGATGCAGGCGGTCGCGATCGCGCAGGCGGCGATCGCCGTGCGCGAGCGGACCGGCAAGGCGCCGCTGCTCGAGGTGATGATCCCGCTCGTCGACTACGAAAGCGAGCTGGAGCTGATGCGCACGCTCGTGATCGACGCGGCCCACGAGCGCGGACTGGAGGTTGGGCGCGACTTCCTCGTCGGGACGATGATCGAGCTGCCGCGCGCCTGCTTCCTGGCGGACTCGATCGCGAACCACGCCGACTTCTTCTCGTTCGGCACGAACGACCTCACGCAGACGGCGCTCGGCTTCTCGCGCGACGACGTCGAGAGCAAGTTCCTCGCGACCTATCTGGAGCGCAAGATCGTCGACCGCTCGCCGTTCGAGACGATCGACGCACCGGGCGTCGGGCAGATGGTGCGGATGGGCGCGTGGCTGGGGCGCAAGACGAAGGAGCAGCTCAAGCTCGGCGTCTGCGGCGAGCACGGCGGCGACCCCGACTCGATCGACTTCTTCCACCACTCCGGCATCGACTACGTCTCCTGCTCGCCCTTCCGCGTCCCGATCGCGCGCGTCGCGGCGGCGCAGGCGGCGGTGCGGACGGCGGACTGACTGCGGCCGGCGGGCCGCGTGCGCGAGACTGTGGCGCGATGACCGGCTCCGGCATCGCGCTGGCAGGGCTTTCGAAGACCTACTCCTCACCGGAGGGTCCGGTCCACGCGGTTCGCGGCATCGACATGCGCGTCGCCGCCGGTGAGACGGTCGCGCTGCTCGGCCCCAACGGCGCCGGCAAGTCGACGACGATCGACATGCTGCTGGGCCTCGCCCGCCCGGACGCCGGCGAGGTCTCGGTGTTCGGCCGCGCGCCGGCCGACGCGGTCGCGGCGGGCGCCGTCGGCGCGATGCTGCAGACGGGGGAGCTGATCCGCGACCTCGACGTGCGCGAGCTGGTCGCGATGGTCGCCTCGCTGTATCCGCGCCCGCTCGACGTGGACGAGACGCTCGCGCTGTGCGGGATCGAGCAGATCGCCGGCCGCCGCACGCAGAAGCTGTCGGGCGGGCAGACGCAGCGCGTGCGCTTCGCGATCGCACTGGTCAGCGACCCGGAGCTGCTCGTGCTCGACGAGCCGACGGTCGCGCTCGACGTCGAGGGCCGCCGCGCCTTCTGGCAGACGATGCGCGCGTTCGCGGCCCGCGGCAAGACGGTCGTGTTCGCGACCCACTACCTCGAGGAGGCCGACGCGCACGCCGACCGCGTCGTGCTGATGGCGCAGGGGCGGATCGTCGCGGACGGGCCGCCGACCGAGATCAAGGGGCTCGTCGGCTCGCGCACGATCCGCGCGACGCTGCCCGGCGCGCCGCTCGACGCGCTCGGCGCGCTGCCCGGCGTCACGAGCGCCGACCGCCGCGGCGACGCGATCGTGCTCGTGTGCGCCGACTCCGACGCCGCGATCCGCGCGCTGCTGGCGGCGTATCCGCAGGCGTCCGACGTCGAGATCGCGGGCGCGGGCCTGGAGCAGGCGTTCGTGGCGCTGACGGCCGACGGGGCGGTGCGCGCATGAGCGCCGCCTACCTGCGCTACGAGCTGCTGCGGACGCTGCGCAACCGCCGCTTCCTGTTCCTGTCGCTCGGCTTTCCGCTCGTCTTCTACCTGCTCGTCGCCGGCTCCTCGCGGGGCGTGAGAGACCTCGGCGACAGCGGCCTGTCGGCCCCGCTCTACTACATGGTCGGGCTCGTCTCGTTCGGCGCGATGTCGGCGATGCTGTCGAGCGGCGCGCGCATCGCGGCCGAGCGGCAGGCCGGCTGGCACCGCCAGATCCGCGTCACGCCGCTGCCGCCGCGCGCCTACCTGCGCGCGAAGGTGCTGACCGGGTACCTGATGGCGCTGCTGACGATGGCGGTGCTGTTCGCCGCCGGCGCGGCGATGGGCGTCTCGCTGCCGGCCGGGCGCTGGCTGGAGATGACGGGGCTGCTGCTCGTCGGGCTGGTGCCGTTCGCGGCGCTGGGGATCCTGCTCGGGCACCTGCTCAGCGTCGAGGCGGTCGGCCCCGCGCTGGGCGGCGGCGTCGCGCTGCTCGCGTTCCTCGGCGGGACGTGGTTCCCGATCTCCGACCACGGCCTCCTGCACGTGGTCGGCCAGTTGCTGCCGTCCTACTGGCTCGTGCAGGCCGGCCACGTCGCGCTCGGCGGCGCGGCGTGGGGCGCGCACGGCTGGCTCGTGATGGCCGTGTGGTCGGTCGTGCTGGGGCGGCTGGCGATGGCCGCGTTCCGCCGCGACACAGCGCGCGTGTAGGCGCCCCTCGCGGTGCGACAATCGACGGCATGGCCGTGCGATCCCCCACGCACCCGTCCGGACCCGTCGCCGAGGCGTTCGCGGCGCGCGTGCGCGCGCAGGAGGCCGCGGCGCTGTCGCCGCTCGCGACGCCGTCGTATCCGTCCCTGCGTGAGCGGCCTGAGGAGGAGTGCGGGCTGCGCACGCCGTTCCAGCGCGACCGCGACCGGATCGTCCACAGCAAGGCGTTCCGGCGGCTGAAGCACAAGACGCAGGTGTTCGTCGCGCCCGAGGGCGACCACTACCGCACGCGCCTCACGCACACGCTCGAGGTGACGCAGGTGTCCCGCACCGTCGCCCGCGCGCTGCGGCTCAACGAGGACCTGACCGAGGCGATCGGGCTCGGGCACGACCTCGGCCACCCGCCGTTCGGGCACATCGGCGAGGCGGCGCTCGACGACTGCCTGAAGGAGCGCTTCGGCCGCCGCTTCAAGCACCACGAGCACTCGCTGCGCGTGGTCGAGCGGCTGGAGCGCGACGGCGAGGGCCTCAACCTGACCGCGCCGGTGCGCGACGGGATCCTCGGCCACTCCGGCCGCGCGCCGCTGCCGCGCACGCTGGAGGGGCGGATCGTGCGCCTGCTCGACCGCGTCGCCTACGTCAACCACGACATCGACGACGCGCTGCGCGCCGGCGTGCTGGACGAGGCCGAGCTGCCGCGCGAGCCGATCGCGGTCCTCGGCGACACCGGCGCGCAGCGGATCGACGCGCTCGTGCACGACGTGGTCGAGTCCTCCGAACGCGCCGGCGACATCGTGCAGTCGCCGCAGGCCGGCACCGCGATGGGCGCGCTGCGCGACTTCATGTTCGCCAACGTCTACCTCGCCGACGCCGCCCGCGCCGAGCACGCGAAGATCGAGCGGGTCGTGCGCGCGCTGTTCGACCATTACTGCGAGCATCCGCACGAGATCCCGCCGCTCGACCCCCGCACGGACGACCTCGCCATGCGCGTGACCGACTACCTCGCCGGCATGACCGACCGCTTCTGCATCCGCCGCTTCGAGGCGCTGACCGTGCCGCGCGCGTTTCCCTCCTCCTGACGTGCCCCGCTACACCGACGACTCGAAGGAGAAGGTCCGCGACGCGGTCGACATGATCGCGCTCGTCTCCACGCGCACCGAGCTGCGCCGCGCGGGCGTCAACTCGTACTTCGGCCGCTGCCCGTTCCACGACGAGCGCACCGGCTCCTTTCACGTGCGACCGGAGGAGAAGCACTACCACTGCTTCGGCTGCCAGGCGTCTGGCGACCCGTTCGACTTCGTGATGGAGAGCGAGGGGCTCGACTTCGTCGGCGCGATGGAGTCGCTCGCCGGGCGCTTCGGCGTGACGCTGGAGGTCGCCGACGAGGACCCGCAGGCGCGCGCGCGCCGCGAGCGCCGCGAGCGGCTGCACACGCTGCTCGACCGCGCCGCCGCCTACTACGCACGCTACCTGTGGGAGGCGGCGGAGGCGGGGGAGGCGCGCGAGTATCTGGCGGGTCGCGGGCTGGAGGAGGCGACCTTGAAGACGTACCGCGTCGGCTACGCGCCGAGCGCGTGGGACAAGCTGCTGCTGGTCGCGCGGCAGGCCGGCTTCAGCGAGGACGAGCTGCTCGCGACCGGGCTCGCGCAGCGCTCCAAGCAGCAGCGCGGCCAGATCTACGACCGCTTTCGCGGGCGGATCATGTTCCCGCTGGCGGACGCGCGCGGGCGCGTCGTCGGCTTCGGCGCCCGCGCGATGCGCGAGAACCAGCCGCCGAAGTACCTCAACACGAGCGAGGGGGAGGTCTTCCACAAGGGCAGCCAGCTGTTCGGGATCGACCTCGCGCGCCGCGCCGCCGCGCGCGCCGGATCGGTCGTGCTGGCGGAGGGCTACACGGACGTGCTGGCGCTGCACCAGACGGGGATCGAGAACGCGGTCGGGATCATGGGCACGTCGTTCACGGACGAGCAGGCGGCCGAGCTGGAGCGCACGGCGCGCACGCTCGTGCTGGCCCTGGACGCCGACGGCGCGGGGCAGGAGGCGATGCTGCGCGCCGCGCGCGTGGCGGAGGGGCGCAAGCTGGAGCTGCGCGTGGTCGCCCTGCCGGCGGGCCTCGACCCGGCGGACCTCGTGCAGCGAGAGGGGGTGGAGGCGATGCGCGAGCGGATCGCCAGATCGGTCCCGTTCGTCGAGTTCCACGTCGAGCGGGTGCTGGCGCGCGCCGAGGTCGGCAGCGCGGAGGGGAAGGATCGCGCGCTGGAGGAGCTGCGGCCGCTGCTCGGCCCGCTGCCCGCGAGCGTGCTGCGCGACGAGCTGGTGCGGCGGATCGCGGGGCGGCTCGACCTGAGCGATCAGCTCGCGGCGTCGCTGCTCGGCGAGGGCGCCGCCGTCGCGCTGCCGGGCGCCAGCACCGGCCACGCCCACGCGAGCGCGCTCGCCGCCGCGCCGTCCGGCCCGTCGGGCGGCTTCGGCAGCGGCCGCCACGCGAGCGTCGCGCCGCCGCCCGTGCCGGTCGCGCTCGACCGCCGCGAGCGCGGCGAGCGCACGTTCCTCGCGCTGTGCGTCGCGTTCCCGCGCGAGGGCAGAGCGCTGCTGGAGGAGGCCGACCTCGCGCAGCACTTCAGCTCGGACCTCGCCCGCCGCGCCGCCGCGCACCTGCTCGCGCACGCCGCGGCGCCGCTCGACGGGCTGCCGGACGACGACCCCGAGCTGGCGACCTACGTCTCCGAGCTTGACGCCCGCGCCGCCCGCGGCGGGAGCGCACGGCCGGGGAACCTCGAGCACGCCTGGCTCACGCTGGAGCTGGCACGGCTCGAACGCGCGATCGAGCGCGCCCGCCACGCCGCCGGCGCCGGCACGGAGGGCGCGCCGAGCATCAGCTCGCTGAGCGCCGAGCGCGAGCAGGTCCGCACACGGCTGCGGCACCTCAGCGGGCGACTGCAGAGCGCGTGAGTCAGGGCTGCGTGCGCCCGCGCACGTCGAGCACGACGACCCGATCCGGCGCTGCCAGCGCCGAGCGCGCGGCCGCCTCGATCGCCTCGGCGTCGAGGCCGTAGCGCTCCGCCGCGCGCGTCAGCAGGTCGAGGTGCGCGCGCGGCGCGATCAGCTCGATGTTCGCCGGCTCGCCGGCGGCGAAGGAGACCGTGCAGTAGTCCGCGTCCACGCCCTCCCCGCGGTCCCATCGATCGACGGAGGCCAGATCGATCGAGAGCGCGTCTGCTCGGCTGTCGTACTCGGCACGCATCAGCGCCGCCGTTCGTGGACGGAGACGACGAGCGATGGATCTTCCAGGGCGAGCACGATGCGGATGCGGCGCCCGTCGACGATGCCGAGGTGCCGGGGCCGACCGTCAGGATCGCGGTCGGCGGCCTCCGATGCAAGGAGGATCGCGGCGACGTCCGCGCGCGTGACGCCGAGGCGTCGCATGCCGTTGCGGGCGTGTCGCGTGAACTGCACTGTGCGACGGTATGAGGATGCGTGTCACGAGACTTCGCAGCCATGCGACGAATTGACGCAGACCGCTGGCGCCGCAACCTGCAGGACGAGCGCGACAGTGCGGAGCTGTACCGCCGGATCGCGGCGGCGGAGGAGGACGAGCGGCTCGCGGGCGTGTACCGCCGGCTCGCGGAGGTCGAGGAGCGCCACGCCGGGCTGTGGGCGGACCGGCTGCGCGCGGCCGGCGCGCCGGTGCCGCGCCATCGGGTCGGCTGGCGCACGCGGGTGCTGGGGTGGCTTGCGCGTCGCGTCGGCACGGGCTTCGTCGTCCCCACGGTCACGGCGATGGAGGAGGCCGACGCCGGCGGCTACGACGCGCAGGCGGAGGCGGCCGGCACGCCGCTTCCGGACGAGGAGCGCTCGCACGCGCGCCTGCTGCGCGCGATCTCCGACGGGCAGGGCCCCGCCGGGGGCGGGCGCGGCCTCGAGGGCCCGGCGCTCGCACGCCTGGAGGGCCGGCACCGCGGCGCGAGCGGCAACGCGCTGCGTGCGGCGGTGCTCGGCGCCAACGACGGGCTGCTGTCGAACTTCAGCCTCGTGATGGGCGTCGCCGGCGCGCAGCTCAGCCACAGCGCGATCCTCGTCACCGGCTTTGCCGGGCTCGTCGCCGGCGCCGGCTCGATGGCGATGGGCGAGTGGATCTCGGTGATGAACGCGCGCGAGCTGTTCGGCCGCCAGATCGCGATCGAGCGCGAGGAGCTGACGGAGGCGCCGGACGAGGAGCGCGAGGAGCTGGCGCTGATCTACGAGGCGAAGGGCCTGCCGGCGCAGCAGGCGCGCGAGCTGGCGGAGCGGCTGATGGCCTCCCCCGAGCACGCGCTCGACACGCTCGCGCGCGAGGAGCTGGGGATCGACCCGTCCGAGCTGGGCGGCTCGGCGACGCAGGCCGCGGCGACGTCGTTCGTCCTGTTCGCGATCGGCGCCGTCGTGCCGATCGCGCCGTTCCTCGTGCTGCGCGGCACGGCGGCGGTCGTCGTGAGCGCGGCGCTCGCGGCGGCGGCGCTGTTCGGGGTCGGCGCGCTGATCACGCTGCTGACCGGTCGCGGCGTGCTGTTCTCCGGCGGCCGCCAGGTGCTCGTCGGGATGGCCGCGGCGGCGCTGACGTTCGGGATCGGCGCCTTGATCGGACAGGGCGTGGGCTGAACGCGGCAACGCGGGGGCCGCAGGAATGCGGCCCCCACAGCGGCCTATATTAGTGTCAGGGTGATCCTGGCGCCCGAAGGCGTCGTAATTGGGCCGCTGCCGAGCAACGTCACACTTGGGCAGCCACCTGTTTCAGACCTTATCGTCCCTTCGAGTTCGACCGTCGTCATCGCCCCGGTCGCTTCTTCGATCCTCGTGGCGGCATGCGCCGGTTCGGTGACGCTCGTCGTGTACGTGCACCTGATGGTGATCCCCAGGAACGTGGCCTTGAGTAGCTTCTTCAAGCCACGCCACAGCTTGCGCAGGAAGCCGACTCTTCTCGGTAGCGTCCCGGTGAACGATTCGTACGCCTCGACCCACGGGAGGCTGTTCGCGAGGGTCGTCCCTTCTAGGTTTTCGGTGCCGTTGAAGAACCACAGTTCGCCGCCTGTGCACGGGTGCCTCGCGGTGACGCCCGTTATGGTCCCGAGTAGCGCTCCGGTCGTCTTGAGGAACGTCCTGTAGTGATACGAGCCTTCGACCGTCACCGCGCACCTGACGTTCGTGGCGAAGCCGGATATTTCAAGGCTCGCCCAGTTGATTCTGAACCTCTGTTCGCTGGTCGACCACCTGCCTGCGGTGGCGGTCCCGACGGCCGACGCCATGACGACCGCAGCGGCGAGCGCGGTCAGCAAGAGCTTGCTACGTGTGCGCATTGTGTGCCTCTCCTGGAGTGCGGAAGGCTGGCGTCCCGTGTGGCCGCATCGGGCTCCAACGGCGTCGGCCACTGCGAGCGGCTGCTCGGCGCGGCGACGCGCCGAGAGCGAAGTGCGTTCACCCCCGTCCGATGAGGACCGCTGCGCCGCCCGGCGACGGCCTGCGGGACGCAAGCAGCCGGTTAGCCCCCTTCCGGCACTCGACCGACGAGCGTCACGCCAGCCAGATCACCGAGCGCCCGCGTGCAGGTGCCGGACCGACTCCATGGTAGGGACCGGAAAACGGCAGGTCAACGCGCGCGCCGGCGACGGCGCGGGTGTCCGAGCCGTCGAAAGGAGCTGCCGCGACCGACCTGCTCAGCTCCCCGGGTTGGACTCGAACCAACAACCCTTCGGTTAACAGCCGAATGCTCTGCCAATTGAGCTACCGGGGACCGCAGACCGGGATGGTAGCGGGGTCGGGCGTCGCATGGCACGTCTATGCTCGCCGCACCAGCACGCCACGAGAGGAGCGGCATGGAGCTCTACGTCTGCTACGGCACCTTCCCGACGCCCCGCCCCGGCGGTCATCCGTGCAAGAACGCCTATGACGCGCTGCGGGCGGCCGGACACGACCCCAAGGTGATCCGCACCTACGGCCTCGGCCCGCTGCCGGCAGTCACGCCCGGCCGCAGGAAGGTGAAGGAGCTGACCGGCCAGACGTGGGTGCCGGTGCTCGTCACCGACGACGGTGAGGCGATCCACGAGTCGAAGAGCATCGTCGCGTGGGCGAAGGCGCACCCGGCAGGTGGGACCGGGACGGCAGCCGCGTAGACGACGTCAGGCGGGCCCGGCCTCGACGACCAGCTCCATCAGCAGCCCGTCGCGCCAGCGGCCGTCGGGCCCGCGCTCGTATCTGCGCAGCACGCCCACGCGCCGGAACCCGACCGCCTCGTAGGCGCGCACGGCCCGCTCGTTCTCGACCGCCGGGTCGATCGTGAAGCGATGGTGCCCGCGCGCCACCGCGAACCAGGCGATCGCCACGCGCAGCGCCTCGCGGCCGTACCCGCCGCCGCGCACGCGCTCGCTCACCAGCACGTCGAACGCGACGCTCGGGTAATCCGGCTCGGCCTCCTCGTTGGCGTGCAGCCAGCCGCCCACGACCCCGTCGACCTCGATCGCCCACGTCGGGATCTCCGCCAGCTCGCGCCGCACGCGCGCCGCGTCGTAGGCACCCCACCACGCCCGCACCTCCGGCTCGGCGAGGATCGCCGCGAGCGGCTCGACGTCGGCCTCCGCAGCCGGCCGCAGCACGACCCGCTCCCCGCGCAGCAGCGGCAGCCGCAGCTCATCGCTCACCGCGCGCCAGCTCCTCCACCAGCTCGGCGGCGCGCGCAGCGCCGTCGTTGACCCGCGCCCACGCCGCCAGCTCGCCGGCCCGCCGAGCGACCCCCGGTGCGGTCAGCGCCCGCCGCACGGCCGCGCGCACGCCCCGCGGCGTCGCCCACCGCCACGGCAGCCGCACGCCCGCGCCCGCCCAGTCCACGCGCGCCGCGTTCTCGGCCATGTCGCCCGCCACCGGGCACGCCACGACCGCCGCGCCCGACGCGAGCGCCCGCACCATCGTCCCGTGGCCGACGTGACACACCACCACCGCACAGCGCGGCATCGTGCGCGCGTAGGAGATCCACTCGACCAGCCGTGCGTTCGCCGGCACGCGCAGCGGCCGGTCGAGCGGGCGGCGGTTCCAGCTCGCCAGCACGCGCACCGGCTCGCCCTCCAGCCCGGCCAGCGCAGCCCGCAGCAGCCGATGCTCGCGGTCGTGCGCGGTCGAGGGCGCGACCAGCACGAGCGGCTGCTCGCCGGGCGGCGGCTCGACGTTGTCATAGGGCGGCTCCCACAGCAGCGGCCCTACGACGTGCGTCCACTCCGGCCAGTCGCGCGGGTACTCGAGCTGGGGGAACGTCCCGACCAGGCACAGGCGCTCGCTGATGCCGCCGTGGACGCGCTCGAGCGGCGGCAGCCCGAGCCGGCCGCGCGCGTCGTTGAGGTCGCGCCGGCCGTGCTCCAGCCCGCGCAGCACGAGCGGGTCGAGCGCGCTCCAGAAGCGCCGTCCCAGCGCGGTGCGCGGCAGGCGCGCGCCGAACGAGTAGGGCGGCGCGCCGGGCGGCAGGTGCGGATGCACGTGGGGGATCAGGGTCGCGACCGGCACGCCCTCCAATTCCCCTGCAAGCGCCGGCCCCAGCGTGAGGATGTCGGCGACCACCGCGTGCGGTCTGACGGCGGCCACGTGGACGCGCGTGTCGCGCGCCGCGCGCACGACCGCCTCGTAGGGCTTGAGCGGCGCAGCGCCGGTCGGGAAGACGGGATACTCGGGCGCGGGCAGGAACGTCAGGCCGGCCGCCTCCGCGTGCGGCCGCCAGCGCTCCCACGTCTCCAGCACGACCTCGTGACCGCGCCGCGCGAGCGCCGACCCGAGCGCCAGCATCGGGAAGGCGTGGCCCGGATCGCCGAACGCGCCGAGGAACAGGCGCAGGGGAACGAACGTCCGTGCGCCCTGGGATGACCCCAGGTCTTGGTAGGTTTGGTGAGGTTTAACCACCTTCGGCACGGATGTCGATGAGCGCTCAGAGACGGATGGACGACATGCACGGTCGCGACCGGCCGCGAGCATACGGCGAGGCGCCGCAGGCGGGCGCCGCCCGCTCGCGCGTTCACGCGGGCCTCGCGCTGGTCGCCGGGGCGGTCCTCGCCGCTTCGGTGGCGGCGCTCGTCGCGCTCGCGATCGTCGGCGGCGAAGACACGCTGACCTCAGCGCTCGGCGCGGGCGTCGGCGCCGTCGCGCTGCTGGCCGGTGCGACGCTCGCATATGCCGTGGCGACGCTGCGCCGCGAGCATGACGCGCTCGTGCGGCGCGAGGCCGACGCGCTGCGGATGGCCGAGCTGGACGACCTGACCGGGCTCGGCAACTACCGCATGTTCATGCGCCAGCTGACCGCCGAGGTCGCCCGCTCGCGGCGCTACGAGGACCCGTTCTCGCTCGTGCTGCTCGACCTCGACGGCTTCAAGGCGATCAACGACGAGCTGGGGCACCTGGCCGGCGACGACGCGCTGCGGCTCGTCGCGGTCGCGCTGCGCGACACGCTGCGCGAGGAGGACGTCTGCTGTCGTCAGGGCGGCGACGAGTTCGCGGTGATCGCGGTGCGCGCCGGGGAGGACGAGGCGCGCGAGCTGGCGGAGCGCCTCGCGCAGGCGATCGCCGACATCCCGTTCGGCGAGCACGGCGAGCGGCGCCTCGGCACGAGCGTCGGCTGGGCGACGTTCGGCGCGCCCGCGCGCAGCGTCGACGAGCTGATCCTGCGCGCCGACGCCGCACTGCGGCAGGCGAAGCGCACGAACGGGGACGCGATGCGCGACGGCGGCGGCGGCGTGCGCGCGGCGCGCGAGGCCGGCACGCTCGAGCGCGCCGGCGGCGGCGCGAGCCCGCTGAACCGCATCCAGCTGCTCGCCGGGCTCGCGCGCGCGCTGCCGTCCTCGCGCGACGAACGGGCGCTGGCGGAGACGACGGTCGCGTTCCTGGCGGGCGCGTTCGACACGGTCGGCGCCGCGGTCGTCGGGCTCGGCGCGGACGACGGCGTGCGGCTCGCGGCGCTCAGCTCCGGCGACGCCGACGCGGACGTGGCGCAGCTGCTGACCGGGCAGCCGCTTGCGCGCCGCGCGCTCGCGGCGGCCGGGCCGGCGGTCTCCGACGACGACGTCGAGCGGCGCTGGGTCGACGGCAGCCGCGTGCGCAGCGAGATGGCGGTCGCGATCCGCGACGAGACGCGCACGTGGGGCTGGCTGCTGGTCGCCTCCGACCGGCCGCGCGCGTACGAGCTGCCCGAGCGCGCGATGGCCGAGGCGATCGCCGAGCAGCTGGGCCGCGCGCTCACCTGCCGGCGGCTGCTCGACCGCCTGCGCGACGCCGGCTTCGGCGAGCTGTACCGCGTCGCCGTCGGCAGCGCCGCCGCGTCGGGCACGGAGTCGTGGCGGATCGCTGAGCTGGCGTGGCAGACCGGCCGCGCGCTCGGCCTCTCCGACGACGAGCTGCGCGCGCTCTACCTGGCGGCGCTGTTCCACGACGTCGGCACGGTCGGCGTCCCGGCCGTGCTGATGTCGCATCCCGGCGAGCTGCGCGACGACGAGCGCGCCGTCCTGCGCGAGCACGCGCTGATCGGCGAGCGGATGCTGCGCGGGCTGCCGCTGCTGCGCGAGGCGGCGCCGATCGTGCGCCACGAGCACGAGCGCTTCGACGGCACCGGCTACCCCGACCGCCTCGCCGGCGACCAGATCCCGCTCGCGGCGCGGATCCTGCTCGCCTGCGACGCGTTCGTCTCGATGACCTCGCCGCGCCCGTGGCGCCCGGCGCGCTCGTCCGCCGCGGCCCACGCGGAGCTGCGCCGCGTCGCCGGCACGCAGCTCGACCCGCACGTCGTGGAGGCGCTGCTCGGCGTGCTGGAGCCCGCCGGGCGGCCCGGGTCCGCTACGCCGCCGCCAGCTCGGCCGTCAGCCGCAGCTGCTCGAGCCGTTCCGCTGCCGTCCACGCCATCGGCGTGACCATCAGCGTGCCGACGCCCGCCTCGCGGTAGACGGCGAGCCGCTCGCGCACATGGTCGCGTGGGCCGCACAGCGTCACGAGGTCGATCAGGTCGTCCGGCAGCGCCGCTCCGGCCTCCTCGCGCTTGCCCTCGAGGTAGAGGTCCTGCACGCGTCTGGCGGCGTCGGCGAAGCCGTAGCGGACCGCGAGGCGGTTGTAGAAGTTCTGCTCGCGCGAGCCCATCCCGCCGATGTAGAGCGCAAGGTAGGGGCGCATCGCGTCGCGGCCGCTCGCGAGGTCGTCGGTCACCAGCACGTTGACCGTCGGCGCGATGTCGAAGCCGTCGAGCGAGCGGCCGACGCGGTCGGCGCCCTCCTGGAGATGCGTGCGGAACTCCGCCACGTGCTCGGGCGCGAACAGCGTCGGGATCCAGCCGTCGGCGATCTCGCCCGCCAGCGCGGTGTTCTTCGGACCGATCGCCGCGAGGTAGATCGGGATCCGCTCCTGCACCGGCGCGATCGTGAGCTTCAAAGCCTTGCCGGGCCCGTCGGGCAGCGGCAGCTCGAGCGTCTCGCCGTGGAACTCGACGCGCTCGCGCGCGAGCGCCATCCGCACGACCGCGACGTACTCGCGCGTGCGCTGCAGCATTCTCCCGTAGCGCTGGCCGTGCCAGCCCTCGGCGACCTGCGGGCCGGACGCGCCGATCCCGCAGCGCATGCGCCCGTTCGAGAGGTTGTCGATCGTGGCGGCCGTCATCGCCGTCATCGCGGCAGAGCGCGCGGGAATCTGGAAGATCGCCGAGCCGAGCTTGATCGTCGTGGTGCCGGCGGCCAGCCACGCCAGCACGGTCGCCGTGTCGGAGCCGTATGCCTCCGCGGCCCACACCGAGTCGTAGCCGAGCCGCTCCGCCTCCTGCACGATCTGGAGCTGCTCCGCGGCGGTGAGGCCGAGGCCCCAGTAGCCGATGTGGACGCCGAGCTTCACAGCGCGTCACCCGGCCGCTCGAAGATGATCTCCGGGATCAGGCACATCGGCGAGACCTTCAGCAGCAGCCGCACCGACTCGGCGATGTCCACCGTCGTGATCATCTGCTCGGCGGCGACGCCGCCGGCCTTCGCGAAGTCGGTCATCGGCGTGTCGACGAACGCGGGACACAGCGCGCACGACTTGATCCCCTCCGGCGCCAGCTCCTTGTTCATCGCCTCGGTCCAGCCGACGACGCCGGCCTTCGTCGCGGAGTAGACCGACAGCCACGCCTGCCCCCGCTTGCCGGAGATCGAGGCGGTGTTGACGACCTGGGCGGTGCCGTGCTCCTGCGCCGCCGCGCGCAGCAGCTCGACGCACTCGCGGTAGAAGAGGACGATCGCGCGCAGGTTGACGTCGAGCTGCATGTCAAGCCGCTTCGTCTGGATCTCGCCGACGGGCGCGCCGATCCCGACGCCGGCGTTGTTGACGAGCACGTCGAGGCGGCCGTGGCGCTCGCGGTGGGCGGCGACGACCTGCTGGACGGCGTCCTCCTCTGACAGCGCGGCGGCGACGTCGAGCACGTCGAAGCCGTCCGCGCGCAGGCTCTCGGCCGCGTCGCTCAGCTTGTCGGGGCGGCGCGCGGCGAGCGTGAGCGCGTAGCCCTCCTCGCCCAGCATGCGGGCGATCGCCAGGCCGATGCCGCTCGATGCCCCCGTCACGATCGCCGCTCGTTGCGCCATGCTGTCCCTTCCTCCGAGGTGGTCCCGTCGTTCGAGATCAGCATCAAATCACGCACCCGCGCCCCGACTCGCCGGTTTCCCGAGTCCCAGAGCTGCTGATCCTGCTGCTGGCGGCGCTGCTCGCCGCGGGCGCGCTCGCGCTCGGCGGCGGTGGGGGCGGCGCCACGCGGGTCCCGCGCCCGGCTGCGACCGTCTCCCCGGCGCACGTGCGGCTGATCGAGCGGCGCGTGGAGGCGCTGCGCGGCCTGCGCTTCCGGCGTCCGGTCCCGGTGGCGGTCGTGTCGGTGGCGCAGGCGCGGCGCGAGGGCCTCGCCGACTTCGACCGCGGCCAGCCGGCGACGCAGCGGCGCGTCGGCGAGGAGCTGCTGAAGCTGCTCGGCCTGCTGCCGCCGGGCAGCGACTTGCGCGGGATCGAGGGCAGCGTCTACGGCGAGCAGGTCGCCGGCTACTACGACCCGCGCCGCAAGCGGCTCGCGCTCGTGCGCGGGGCCGGCGTCGACGACGTGACGCTCGCGCACGAGCTGACGCACGCGCTGGAGGACCAGTACGCGGACCTGGAGAAGCTCGGCGCGGGCGGCGGCGACGACGCCTCCACCGCACAGCAGGCGCTCGTGGAGGGCAGCGCGACGTACGTGATGGACCGCTACGCGGCGCGCTGGCCGAGCCGCGCGCCGCTCGGCGACGCGCTCGCCGGCATGACGCAGGTCACCGGCGCGACGCCGCTGCCGCAGTACGTCGCCCGCACGCTCGTGTTCCCGTACTTCCAGGGCGAGGCGTTCGTGCGCGCGCTGCTGTCGGCCGGCGGGGGCGGCTGGACGCTGGTGAACGTGGCGGAGCGGGCGCGGCCGCCGAGGACGACGGCCGAGATCCTGCAGCCGTCGCGGTGGCTGCGGGCGCAGCAGCCGGTGCGCGTCGCGCTCCGGTCGGCGGGCGCGCCGTGGCGGCGGCTGACCGCCTCGACGCTCGGCGAGGAGGACCTGGCGGCGCTGCTGACGCCGTCGACCGGAGCGGGTGCGGCGCGTGCGCTGACGGGCGGCTGGCGCGGCGGGCGCTACGCGCTGTGGCGGCGCGGGCCGCTGCCGGCGGCGGGCTGTCCGGCGCCCTGTCGCGCGCGCGACGTGCTGGTGCTGGCGGTGCGGATGAGGGACGCGTCCGCCGCACGGGCGCTCGGCGCGGCGCTGCGGGCGTGGAGCCTGCGGCTGCCGGCGGGCACGGCGACGGTCGTGCGGGTCGACGGCGCGACGGTGAGCGCCGCGGTCGCGCCCGACCGCGCGCTGGCGGCCCGGCTCACGCGCTAGTCGTCTCGCGCGCCGCGGCCTCGGCGGCGGTGCGCGCGTCCGGCGGCGGGGGTGCCTCGCCGGGGGCGAGCAGGGTGTCGACGAAGCGGCCGATCTCGCGCAGCGCGGTGCGCGCCTCGGGCGTGCCGTTCCACAGCGGCACGACGTGCGGCTGGCGCTCGTAGACCTGCAGCTCGGTGCGCACGCCGGCCGCTGCGATGCGCTGCGCGGTGCGGGTCGCGTCGTCGAGCAGCACCTCGGTCGAACCGGCCTGCAGCAGCGTCGGCGGCAGCGTCGCGAACAGCTCGTCGGGCGCGAACAGGGGGGAGGAGCGCCAGTCGGCGGGGTCGGCGCCGTTCAGCGCGACGCGCGCGGCGCGGTGCAGCGCGATCCCCGGCAGGAACGGGTCGAGCGCGGCGTTGCGGGCGAACGACGGGCCGGACATCGTGAGGTCGGTCCAGGGCGAGAGCAGGACCAGCGCGGCGGGCTGCGGCAGGCCCGCCTCGGCGGCGTGCAGCGCGAGCGTCAGCGCGAGGTGGCCGCCGGCCGAGTCGCCCGCGACGACGATCCGCTGCGGCGCGTGGCCCTCCTCCAGCAGATGGCGGTAGGCCGCGAGCGCGTCCTCGATCGGTGCGGGCAGGGTGGCGACCGGCGGCAGACGGTAGTCGGGCGCCAGCACCGACAGGCCGGTGACGTGCGAGATGCGCGAGACGAGGTTGCGGTGCGTGCGCGGCGAGCCGAACACGTAGCCGCCGCCGTGCAGGTAGAGGACGACGGCGCGATCGTCGCCGTGGGCGCTGGCGCCGAGCGCGCGCGGTCCGCGCACCCACTCGGCAGGGCGGTCGCCGACGGTCGTGTGCTCGACGACGCTGCCTCTGAGGATCGGCACGCGCCGTCGCGGCGGCTCGGTCACGCGTTGGAGCATCCGCACGCCGCGCGGCGTCATCCGCCAGCTGCGGGCGAGGGGCACCCACGTCCGCCGCAGCGCGCGCTCGAGCGCGACCGTCTGCCGGCTCGCGGGCGCGAACGTGCGCGCGTCGAGGTTCGGATGCGAGACGAGCAACGGCGCGCCGGAAGTCATGTGGCTGACGGTAGCCCGCCGGGTCGCGGGCCGTCGCGGTTCACCCGGCGAGCGGCCCCCGCGCTCTGGTAGCGTCGGACGCGCTACGGCGCCGTAGCTCAGTTGGTTAGAGCAGCGGACTCATAATCCGTTGGTCCTTGGTTCGAGTCCAAGCGGCGCCACTGGGGGAGGTCGGCAACGCGTCGGACCCGAAGCGGTGGTACCCGGTGGTACACTCCGGTTGATGCCCACCCGCCACCACCGCATCCAGGTCACCGAGGACCCCGAGCTCGCGCACGCGCTCGAGGCTGCCGCGCCGCATCTGCCGAGAGGGCTCTCGCGCTCGCGTCAGGTGCGCGAGCTGGCGATCGCCGGCGCTCGTCACCTCGCCGCCGTGCCGCAAGGCGAGGCTGAGCGGCAGGAGCTGCTGGAGCAGCTGGCGCAGCGGTTCGAGGAGGGGGACACAGGGCTGGACTGGGACGCGCTGCGCGAGAGCAAGCGTCATGCCTGGCCGCTCCGGTAGCCGCGCGAGCGGCTGGGGAGATCTGCCGCTGCTGATCGACACCTCGGCGTTCGCACGCGCCAGCCACCCCGAGGTCCGGGAACCCTGGCAGCAGGCGCTGCGGCAGGACCGCCTGCGGCTCGCCCCGCCGGCGCGGATGGAGATCCTCTACACGGCACGCGACGGCGCGACGTTCGACTCCCTCGCCGCCCAGCTGTCGGCGCTGCGCCCGGCGCCGCTGACAAGCACCGTGCTGCGCGCGGCCGAGGCCTCGATGCGCACGCTCGCACACCGTTCGGCAGGCTCGCAACGGCTGCCGGTGATCGACTACCTGATCGCCGCTGCTGCGCAGGAGATGGGCGCAGCGGTCATCCACTACGACCGCGACTACGACACGCTCGCCGAGGTCATGGAGTTCGAGTCGGTCTGGCTGGCGCCTGCAGGGACCCTGCCATAGGCGACGCCGTCAGTTCGCCCCCAGGTCCGCCTGGACCTCGTCGGCCGTGTTCCAGATGTCCCAGAGGTCCTTCGCGGCCGTGGCACCCTCGTATGCGCCGCCGAGCGCCGCGCCGCCTGCATCCCCGCCGACCGCGCTGCCGGCGCCCTCGAGCGCGATGCCCGTGCCCTCGTTCAGGTAGGGCTCGCCGGTGAGCTTGCGCCGCAGGCCGACGTCGATGGCGAGGTTCGCGCGGATCATCCCGCACGCCCCGTCGAGCTGGCTGCAGTCGATGTCCGACAGCGAGTACGGGTTGCCACCGGCCCGACCCGCGCCGCCGCTCCCGTACCCGGCCCCCGCGCGGTCCTGCCGCGCGGCGCCCGCGTACGAGCCGGTCACGCGGTTGACGGCGGCCGCGCCGCCGGCGCCGCCGCCCGCGAGCGCCTGGATGCCGCTGACGAAGTTGCCGATCGCGCCCGAGATGCCGCTCACCGCGCTCTGCACGACGCTCGCGCCGAAGCTCACGACGCTCCTCACCGCGTTCACGACGCTGCTCCAGCCGAACAGCCCGGTCGGGTCGACGCTGCCGAGCGGGTCGCCGGCCACGTACGCGTACAGGCTCGCCGCGCCGGACGCCTCGCGCACGCCGAGCGGATCGGTCGTCGTCCAGCGACCGCTCGTCGGGTCGAGCACGCGCTGCCCGAGGCGGATCGTCCCGTCCGGCCCCGCGATCCCGCCGGTGAAGCCGGGGACCCCGGCGGACGGCGCGCCGGAAAGCTGCGCGCCCCACGGCCCGTAGTCGAGCGCGCTCGACGCGCCGCTGGCCGGGACGACGGCGCGGACGCTGCCGAGCGCGTCGAGCGCGAGCGCTCTCGCGACGCCGCCGCTGACGACCGCGAACGGCTGCACCCCGCGCACCGTGCGCGTCGCGTCCTGCGCGAGCAGGCCGCCGTCGAGCGGGTCCTCGAGGTAGGTGTGCGCGCTCGAGCCGCTCTGCTGCAGCAGCGTGCCGTCGTCGGCGACGGAGAAGCTCCAGGAGCCGCTCGGCGTCGTGACGCCGGTCAGGTGGCCGGCGCCGTCGTAGGCGTATCTGGTCGTCCCGCCCGGCGCCGTCGCGCTCACCAGCTCGCCGCGCTGGTCGTAGGCGTACGTCGTCGCGCCGGCGCTCGTGAGCTGGTCGGCGGCGTCGTAGGCGTATCTCGTCGTGGCCCCGCCCACCGTCTCCGCGGTGCGGTTGCCGACCGCGTCGTAGCTCCATCTCGTCGTCACCGCGCCCGCGTCGTCGGCGACCAGCCGGTCCGCCGCGTCGTAGTCGTAGGCGTGATCGCCCGTCGGGTCGCTCACGCTCGTGACGCGCCCGGCGTCGTCGTAGCCGATCGCCTCGTGGAAGACGGCGTCGCCCGAGCGCGCGTAGGCGATGTCGGTGACGCGGTGCGCGGCGTCGCTGCCGAGCGTCAGCGTGACGCCGCCCGGCAGCGCGGCGCCCGTTGGCGTGCCGGCCGCGTCGTAGCTCCATCTGGCGGCTGCGTCGGGGTCGCTCGCGGACGTCATGCGCCCGGCCGCGTCGTAGCCGAACGTCGTCGTCACCGCGCCCGGCTGGGTGCGGCTCGCGACGCGCCCGGCGGCGTCGTAGGCGTAGTTGACGGTGCGGCCGAGCCCGTCCGTGCTGGAGGTGAGGCGGCCCTCGGCGTCGTAGGCGCGCGTCGTTCTGCCGGTCGCGTCGGTGCGCGCGGTGAGGCGGCCGTCGGCGTCGTAGGCGTAGCTCGCCGTGCCGCCGTCCGAGTAGCCGGCGGACGTGCGCCGGCCGTCCGCGTCGTAGCCGTAGGAGGTCGTTCTGCTCGCGGCGTCCGTCACGCCGACGAGCCGGTCGGCGGCGTCGTAGGACTCTGACGTCGTGCGCGCGAGCGGGTCGGTCGTGCTGACGACGTTGCCGTTCGCGTCGTAGGCGGTCATCCAGACGTGCCCGTTCGCGTCCGTCAGTCTCACGAGCCGGCCGTCGCCGTCGTAGCCGAACGAGGTCGTCGCGCCGAGCGCGTCGGTGACGGACACGAGCCGGCCGTCGGCGTCGTAGGCGCGCGTCGTCGTGTGCCCGAGCGGGTCGACGGTCGAGGTCGGGCGGCCGGCGTCGTCGTAGGCCGTCGTCGTCGTGTGGCCGAGCGGGTCGGTGACGCTGACGCGCCGCCCGTCGGCGTCGTACCCGTAGCTCGTGACGGCGCCGGTCGGGTCGGTCGTGGAGGTCGGGTCGCCGTTCGCGTCGTAGGCGTTCGTGGTCGTGGCGCCGGTCGGGTCGGTGACGGACGCGACGAGGCCGCTCGGCGTGTAGGTCCAGGTCGTCGCGTGGCCGAGCGGGTCCGTGACGGCGGTGCGCTGGCCGGCCGGGTCGTAGGTGACGGTCGTCGTCTTGCCGAGCCGGTCGGTGACCGCGACCCGCTCGCCGCGCGCGTCGTAGGCGAAGGTCGTCGTCTTGCCGAGCGGGTCGGTCACCGACGTGAGCCGCCCGTCGGCGTCGTAGGCGCGCGCCGTGACCCCGCCGAGCGGGTCGGTCTCGCTCGTGCGGTCGCCGGCGCTGTCGTACGCGTACGCGGTCGTGTGCCCGAGCGCGTCGGTCGCGCTCGTGCGCAGCCCGCGCGCGTCGACCGTGTACGTCGTCGTGTGGCCGCGCGCGTCGGTCGTCGACGTGAGGTTGCGGTCCGCGTCGTAGGTCCAGTGCGTGACGGCGCCGGTCGGGTCGGTCTCCTGCGTGCGCAGGTCGGCCGCGTCGTAGACGTCGGTCGTGACCTTGCCGAGCGCGTCGGTTCGCGTGATGCGGTTGCCGTGCGCGTCGTACGCGTAGGTCGTCGTGTGCCCGAGCGGGTCGGTGCGGCTCGTGAGGTCCCCGGCGGCGTCGTAGCCGTAGCTCGTCGTGTGCCCGAGCGGGTCGGTCTCGGCGGTCAGGCGGCCGAGGCTGTCGTAGGCGTAGGTGCGCGCGCCGCCGCCGGGGTTGGCCTTGGTCGTGGTGCCGTTGCCGTAGCTGTACGTCGTGGTGTGCCCGTCGGCGTCGGTCTGGCTCGTGACGCGGCCCTGCACGTCGTAGGCGTTGGCGATCGTCGTGTGGCCGTCGGCGTCGGTCGCGGAGGCGATCCGACCCTGCGCGTCGTAGGCGTAGTGGACGACCGCGCTCGTCGGATCGGTGACGCTCGTCAGCCGGCCGTCCGTGTAGCCGTAGGTCCACGTCTTCCCGGCCGGATCGGTCACGGAGGTGAGCAGGCCGTTGTCGTAGCCGAGCGTGAGCGTGCGGCCGGCCGGGTCGGTGACCGAGGTGACGTTCCCGCTGCCGTCGGTCGCGACCGACAGCGTCCCGCCGTTCGGATCGGTCACCGACTGGAGGTGTCCGGCGCCGTCGAACGCGTATCTGACGCGCTGCTTGGTCGTCGCCGTGTAGCCGCTCCCGGTCGCGACGAGCGTCGTGAAGTTGCCGGCCTGGGGGGCGAGCGAGCCGTCGGGCTGCGGGGTGTAGGCGTCGATGCGACCGTCGCCCCAGTGCAGGTCGACGGTGCCGATCGCGGATCTCGGGTCGACGTAAGTCATCCACGAGTCGCTCCAGCCGGGACCCATCGCGCCGCTCGCGAGCGACCGCGAGTCGTAGAAGCGCGCGAACGTCATCGCGGGGCCGGGCTCGGGCACTCTCACGTCGGTCAGCGCGATCGAGAAGTTGCCGGTGGCGGGGTCGACCGGGTCGCCGACGACGTAGCGCGTCTGCGTGTAGGAGCCGTAGGAGGAGCCGGCGCCCGGCCCGGCGCCGACGCCCCACGCCTTGCCCATCCACTGCTGATAGCCGACCCACGGCACGACGTCGACGCAGCCGGACACGACCGGCCCGGCGCCGAACGGGCCGGGCCCGGTGATGCTGCCCCAGTCGACGTTCTTCGCGCTGACGACGCCGTCGGGGCAGTTGCCGAGGTAGTCGGGCGAGGGGCCGGAGACGCCGGTGAGGTCGTTCGTCAGCGAGCCGGACACGAACGCCGGCACGGAGGTCGAGAGCGCGGTCGAGGCGTAGCGGATCACGACGTGCGCGAGCGAGATCGCCGGGTCGGGGTTGCCGTTGCCGGCCGGGCTCGCGTAGACGCCGACCCAGTCGCCCGGCAGCGGCTGCGAGGCGCCGCCGTCGCCGTTCGTGTCCCCGCCGGCGAAGTCGTCGCGCCAGGAGGTGAGGGTGACGGGGCTGGCGGCGGTGCCGGTCGCGTTGAGCGTGCCCTGCACGCTGAGGTAGGAGCAGTAGTCCGACTGCGCCTTGAGGATCGTGCCGGCGCCGAGCGTGAGCGTCACATGCGGCGGGACCGTCAGCGAGGAGCAGCCGCCGGCGAGCACCGGCAGCAGCGTGCCGCTCCAGGGCAGCGACGAGCTGACGACGACCGTGTCGTTCGACAGCTGCATGCCGTTGAGTCTGTTGCCCGACCCCGAGTTGCCGTTCAGCGCGCCCATGTCGATCGACGCGCTCGAGACGGCGACGGCGTTGCCCGCCGCGTTCGTGACGGCGTTGTCCTTCACGGTCGGGACGCCGACCGGGGCGTCGACGTGGATCCCGTCGCCGCTGGCACGATCGACGCTGCTGTTGGTGATCGAGGTCGCGGTGCCGGAGGTCGAGATCGGACTGCTCGCGTAGCGCACTTGCACGTGCGCGAGCGAGACCGTCGGCGCGGCGTTGCCGTTGCCGGCGGGGGAGCTCCAGATGCCGCCCCAGTCGCCGGCGACCGGCGCCGTTCTGTTGCCGTCGCCGTTCGTGTCCCCGCCGGCGCTGTCGTCACGCCACGACGTGAGCGTGACGGGGCTGGCGGCGGTGCCGGTGGCGACGAGCGCGCCTTGCACGCTGAGGTAGGAGCAGTAGTTCGACTCGCCCTTGAGGATCGTGCCGGCGCCGAGCGTCAGCGTCACGCCCGGCGGGATCGTCAGCGAGGCGCAACCGCCCGAGATCACGGGCAGCAGCGTGCCGCTCCACGGCAGCGACGAGCTGACCGTCACCGTGTCGTTCGACAGCTCGACGCCGTTGAGCCCGTTGCCGGAGCCGGAGTTGCCGTCGAGCGCGCCCATGTCGATCGACGCGCCGGTGATCGCGACGGCCGTGCCTCCGACGTTGGTGACGCTGTTGCCCTTGACGGTGGGAACGCCGTCGGCGCCGGCGACGTCGACGCCGTCGCCGCTGACGCGGTCGATGCTGCTGTCGGTCACGCTGACGGCGGAGGAGCTGGCCGAGATCGCGGTCGAGGCGTAATGGATGACGACGTGCGCGAGCGAGACCGTCGGGTCGGGGTTGCCGTTGCCGGCGGGCGAGCTCCAGATGCCGCCCCAGTCACCGGCGACCGGCGCCGTTCTGTTGCCGTCGCCGTTCGTGTCGCCGCCGGCGGCGTCGTCGCGCCAGGAGGTCAGCGTGACGGGGTTCGCGGCGGTGCCAGTCGCTCTCAGCGTGCCCTGCACGCCGATGTACGTGCAGCCGTTCGGCTGTCCCTTCACGATCGTCCCGGCGCCCAGCGTCAGCGTCACCCCGGCCGGCACGGTCAGCGACGAGCAGCCGCCGTAGAGCACCGGCAGCAGGTTCCCGCTCCACGGCAGCGCCGAGCTGACGGCGACCGTGTCGTCGTAGAGCTGGACCCCGTTGAGCCCGTTGCCCGAACCGGAGTTGCCGTCGAGCTGGCCCATGTCGAGCGGCGAGCTGGAGAGCGAGATCGCGACGCCGCCGACGTTGGTGACGCTGTTGCCCTTGATCGTGGGAACGCCGTCGGCGCTCGCGACGTCGACGCCGTCGCCGCTGACGCGGTCGACGCTGCTGTCGGTCACGCTGACGGCGGACTGGCTCGTCGAGATCGCGGTCGAGGCGTAGCGCATGACGACGTGCGCGAGCGACACGGTCGGGTCGGGGTTGCCGTTGCCGGCGGGGGAGCTCCAGATGCCGCCCCAGTCGCCCGCGACCGGGGCCGTTCTGTTGCCGTCGCCGTTCGTGTCGCCGCCGGCGCTGTCGTCCCGCCACGACGTGAGCGTGACCGGATTCGCGGCCGTGCCGGTCGCTCTCAACGTCCCCTGCACGCCGATGTACGTGCAGCCGTTCGGCTGGCCCTTCACGATCGTGCCGGCGCCGAGCGTCAGCGTGACGTGGGGCGGCACGGTCAGCGACGAGCAGCCGCCGTAGAGGACCGGCAGCAGGTTGCCGCTCCACGGCAGCGACGAGCTGACCGCGACCGTGTCGTCGTAGAGCTGGACCCCGTTGAGCCCGTTGCCCGAACCGGAGTTGCCGTCGAGCTTGCCTATGTCGAGTGCGCCGGTCGAGACCGAGATGGCGACGCCGGCTGCGTTCGTGACCGTGTTCCCGCTCAAGGTCGGGACGCCCGCGGGCGTGTCGACGCGGATGCCGTCGCTGCTGCTGCGATCGATCGAAGAGGCGACGATCGAGGTCGCCGTGCCCGAGGTCGCCACGGCCGTGGAGGCGTAGCGGACGTTCACGTGCGCCAGGTCGAGCGTCGGCGCGGGGTTGCCGTTGCCGGCAGGAGTCGCGTAGACGCCGCCCCAGTCGCCGGCGACGGGGGCGGTGAGGTCGCCGTCGCCGTTCGTGTCGCCGCCCACCGTGTCGTCCCGCCACGAGGTGAGCGTCACCGGGTCCGCGGCGGTGCCGGTCGCTCTGAGCGTCCCCTGCACCGCGAAGTAGGTGCAACCGTTCGGCGCGCCCTTGACGATCGTGCCGGCGCCGAGCGTCAGCGTCACATGCGGCGGGATCGTCAGCGAGGCACAGCCGCCCGCGATCACCGGCACGAGCGTGCCGCTCCACGGCAGCGCGGAGCTGACCGTCACCGTGTCGTTCGCCAGCTGCACGCCGTCGAGGCCGTTGCCCGCGCCGGAGTTGCCGTCGAGCAGCCCCATGTCGAGCGCCGCGCCGTTCACCTCGATCGCCGCGCTCGCCGCGTTCGTGACGGTGTTGCCGGTCAGCGTCGGCAGGCCGACGGGGGAGTCGACGCGGATGCCGTCGCCGCTGCTGTCGGCGATCGTGCTGTCGGTGATCGAGGTCGCGGTCTGCGAGGTCGCGATCGCCGCGGCGGCGTAGCGCACGTCGACGTGGTCGAGCGCCACGGCCGGCGTCGGGTTGCCGTTGCCGGCGGGCGCGGCGGTGATCCCCGACCAGTCGCCGGCGACCGGCGCCGTGCTGTTCCCGTCGCCGTTGGTGTCGCCGCCGATCGTGTCGTCGCGCCAGGAGGTCAGCGTGACCGGGTTGGCGGCGGTCCCGGTCGCTCTCAGCGTGCCCTGCACCGCGATGTAGTCGCAGCCGCTCGTCGTGCCCTTGACGATCGTCCCGGCGCCGAGCGTGAGCGTCACTCTCGGCGCGACGGTCAACCCGTAGCAGCCGCCGCCGACCACGGGCAGCAGCGTGCCGCTCCACGGCAGCGCTGAGCTGACCGTGACCGTGTCGTTCCACAGCTCGACGCCGTCGAGCCCGTTGCCCGACCCGGAGTTGCCGTCGAGCAGGCCCATGTCGAGGGACGCCTGCTCGACGACGATCGCCGCCCCCGCGACGTCCGCGACCGTGTTGCCCGTGACCGTCGGAAGCCCGGCGGGGGAGGATACGTGGACGCCCTCGCCGGAGGCGTGCGCGACGACGCTGTCGCGCACGCTCGTCGTGGCGCTCGAGGCGTAGACGGCCGTCCCCGCGTAGTCGATCTCGACGTGGCGCAGGTCGAGCGACGGCGGGGGGCTGCCGTCCGGACCCGGCGTCGTCCAGATGCCGTTCCAGTCGCCCGCGACGGGGCCGCTGTGGTCGCCGTCGCCGTTCGTGTCGCCCGCGACCGCGTCGTCGCGCAGCGACGTCAGCACGACCGGGGCGGCCGCGGTGCCCTGCGCGTCGAGCGCGCCGGCGACCGCGATCCCCGCGCCGCCGTCGAGCTTCACGACGGCGCCCGCGCCAAGCGTGAGCGTCGCGCCCTGGTCGACCGTCACGGCGCACGTGACGACGAAGACGCTCGCGTAGTCGGGCGAGAGCGTGCGCGACGATCTCAGCTCGCCGCACAGGTCGATCCGCGGCGCGACCGACGACCACGAGGCGGTCGCCGGCGTCGCGTCCGGGAGCCCGTTCGGCCCGATCGCGCGCACGCTGAAGGTGTGCGGCCCCGGCGTGACCGACAGCGCGTCGGGCGATCTGCACGCGGCGTAGGCGCCGTCGTCGAGCTTGCACTCGAAGCTGCTGCCGGCGGTGGGCGAGCCGAACGAGATCGACACCGGCCCGAGCGGGACGCGTCCGGCGGGCGCGTCCGAGATCGTCGTGTCGGGCGCCGTCGTGTCGACGGTGAAGCTGCGGGCCGCGGTCGTGGCGACGTTGCCGGCGCTGTCGTGCTGGCTGGCGCGGACGGTGTAGACGCCGTCGGGCACGGCGCTCGACGCCTGCACCGACCAGCTGCCGGCGTCGGCGCTCGTCGCGAGCGTCTGCAGCGGCGTGCCGCTCGCCGCGTCGCCGGCGAACAGCTCGACGGTGACGCCCGGATCGTCGCCGGCGGCGGCGCCCGCGTCGCCCGAGAAGCTCGGCTTCGCCTGGCCGACGAGGCCGCCGTCGGCCGGTCTCGTGAGCGTCAGCGCCGGCGGCGTCGTGTCGACCACGAGCGTGCGCGAAGCGCTGAAGCCGGTGTTCCCCGCGTCGTTCGCCTGGCTCGCGCGGGCGGTGTAGGTGCCCTCCGGCAGCGGCGTCGCGGGCGTCGCTGACCAGCTGCCGGCGCTCACCGGCGCGTCGAGCGTGCGCACGGGCGTGCCCGACGCGCTCGCGCCGGCGTAGAGCGAGAGCGTCACGGTCGCGTGGTCGCCGCTCGCGGTGCCGGCGCCGCCGCCGAACGCCGGCGTCGTGTCGTTCGTGCGCAGGCCGTCCGCGGGCTGCAAAAGCGTGACGTGCGGCGCCGTCGTCACGACGGCGAAGGTCGCGCTGCTCGAGCCCGTGTTGCCGGCGGCGTCCTGCTGGCTGGCGCGGACGGTGTAGGTGCCGTCGGCGAGCGCGCTCGTCGCGGTGGCCGCCCACGCGCCGCCGAGCACCGGCGCGGTCGCGGTCTGCACCGGCGTCCCGCTCGCGCTCGCGCCGGCGTAGACGGCGACTGCGATGGACGCCCCGTCGCCGGGCGCCGTGCCGGCGGCGCCGCCGAACGCGGGCGTGCTGTCGTTCGTCGTGCTGCCGTTCGCCGGCGCGGCGAGCGAGACCGCGGGCGCGATCGTGTCGACGGTCCAGGCGGCGTGCGCCGGGGTCGCGTCGACCGCGCCGTCGCCGCCGACCGCGCGCACGTCGAACGTGTGCGGGCCCTGCGCGAGCCCGGCGTACTGCTGCGGGCTGGTGCAGGACGACCACGGAGCGCCGTCGAGGCGGCACTGGAACGTGGCGCCGGCGGCGCTCGCGCCGAACGCGAAGACGGCGGTGGTCGAGGCGACCGCGCCCGCCGGTCCGCTCGCGATCGCGCTGTCCGGCGCGGGGGAGGGGGTCGTCCCGCCCCCGCCACCACCGCCGCCTCCGCCACCCCCGCCTCCGCCGCCCGGGCCGCCCGTCGTCCCGACCGCGACCACGCCCGCGCTGCGGCAGTCGTTGCGCTCGGCCAGCTCGCGCACCTGCCCGAGCACGTCCGCGCACACGACCACGCGGTAGTCGCCGGCCGCGGCCGACGCCGGGATGCGGAAGCCGAAGCGCAGTCTGCGGCTGTGCCCGGCCCGCAGCGAGGGCACCGGCAGCCGCCGCAGCTGCACGAGGCCATGCGTGGCGGCGCCTCTCCAGGCGACCCCGGCGACCGAGGCGCGTGCGCGCGCGGTGCCGGAGTTCACCACCAGCGCGGTGCCGCTGAGGACGCGGCCCGCGAGCCGCGCGCGCGCCGCGCGGACGCGCAGGTCCGGCAGCCGCTGCCGCCGCGCGGCGGCGACCGCCGTGGGCCGCTCGCCGGCGGCGCTGCTCGCCCACCGCAGCATGCCGGTCGCCGCCACCACGACGAGCGCCAGCGCGATCAGCGCACGCAGCGTCGAGCCTCCCAAGCTGCTGCTCACCCGGTCCCTGGGCGCCATAGGGCGCGGCAGACTACTCAAGAAACCGCAATGTGGTGACACATGGCGCCGACGCGCCAGCTTCGCCGGCACGCGCGCGGCAGCGGGTCCCCGCAGCGCGAGCGTCCCCGCGACAAACCCAACCGGAAAACCCCGGAAAGAGCGGGGGCGTTCTCCGTCTATCGGTGTGGCCCGCTCGCGCGTCTGTTAGCTTCGCCGACCTCGCACGGCCGTCCTGTCCCCCCACACGAATGGACGAGCCGTGTCGCGCGGGCACCGCCGGCTCCCCCAAGGCGCACGGTGCCCGTTCTCCCGCCGGTGGCCCCCGGGCCTCCGCGTGGCGGTGGCGTCGCCTCCCGTCCCCCCATCCCGGCGGGAGGCGTCGCCGCGCCGCCGGCGGGGTAGTGGAGCGCCCGTGAGGCGCCCGATGCTGCTCGCAATCGGACTGGCGACCGTCGCGGCGGGCGTCGCGCACTACGCGGGCGTGCCGGCCGTGCCGGCGTTCGCGCTCGCCGCCGTGGCGCTCGCCGGGCTCGCGTGGATCGTCTCGTTCGCGACCGAGCAGGTGGGGAAGCGCTTCGGCGCCGCGACGACCGGCGTGCTGCAGTCGACGCTCGGCAACCTGCCGGAGCTGTTCGTCGTCGTCTTCGCGCTCGCGCAGGGCGAGCTGGTGGTCGCGCAGTTCTCGATCCTCGGGTCGATCTTCGCGAACGCGCTGCTCGTGCTCGGCGCCGTCATCGTCGTCGGCGCGTCCGTCTCGGACGACCGCTGCATGCGCTTCGGACCGCGGCTCCCGAACGACACCGCGACGCTGCTGCTGCTCGCCAGCTTCATCATCGTGCTCGTCGCGATCTCGCACCTCACGCACGACAGCGCGAGCCACGACACGGTCGCGATCTCGGCGATCGCCGCCGTGCTGCTGCTGAGCGTCTACGCGGTGTGGGTCGTCGGCTACGTACGCTCGCAGCGCGCCGAGGAGCGCGAGCGGCGCGCGGCCACGCAGGAGCCGCTCGGCACCGCCGTCGCGCTGCTGGCGGTCGCCGGCGTCGCCGCGGCGTTCGTGTCCGACTGGTTCGTCTCGGCGCTGCGGCCGACGATCGACGCGCTCGGCATCTCCGAGCAGTTCGCCGGCCTCGTGATCGTCGCGATCGCCGGCAACGCGGTCGAGAACGTCGCGGGCGTGGTGCTCGCGGCGAAGGGCCAGTCGGACCTCGCGATCTCCGTCGTGAAGAACTCGGTCGCGCAGGTCGCCGCCTTCCTGTTCCCGCTGCTCGTGCTGATCTCGCTCGCGTTCGCGCACCGGCTGACGTTCGGGATGCCGCCCGTCTACGTCGGCGCGCTGCTGCTGACCGCGATCGCGATCTGGCAGGTGACGACCGACGGCAGCGCGACCGCGTTCGAGGGCTGGGCGCTCGTCGCCACGTACGCCGTGCTCGCCGTCTTCACGCTCTACGAGTAGGGTCCCCCGAGATGCGGTGCGTCGTCATCACGAAGCACGGGGACCCGAGCGTGCTGCAGGTGCAGGAGCGGCCCGACCCGTCGCTGCGGCCCGGGCACGTGCGCGTCGAGGTCGCGGCGGCGGGCGTCAACTTCGCCGACACGATGGCGCGCACCGGGCTCTACCCGGACGCGCCGAAGCCCCCCACGGTCGTCG
Organism: Actinomycetota bacterium; assembly: GCA_018268595.1. GTDB lineage: Bacteria > Actinomycetota > Thermoleophilia > Solirubrobacterales > Solirubrobacteraceae > Conexibacter. The sequence goes on from JAFDWH010000021.1 coordinate 335,482, forward strand.
GCTACGAGGTCGCCGGCACCGTGACCGAGGTCGCCCCGGACGTGGAGGGGATCGCCTCCGGCGCACGCGTGATGGCCGGCACCCGCTTCGGCGGCTACGCCTCGCAGGTCGTCGTCCCGGCCGCCGACGTCGTGCCGCTGCCCGACCCTCTGAGCTTCGAGCAGGGCGCCGCGATCCCCGTCGTCTACGCGACCGCTTGGGCGGCGCTGCACGGCTACGGCTCGCTGCGCGCGGGCGAGGCGGTGCTGGTCCAGGCCGCCGCCGGCGGCGTCGGCATCGCCGCCACGCAGCTCGCCAAGCGCCACGGCGCGCAGGTGCACGGCACCGCCTCGCCGGGCAAGCACGACGCGATCCGCGCCAACGGCGTCGACGTCGCGCACGACTACACGCGCCCCGGCTGGGACAACGAGCTGAACGACCGCTTCGACGTGATCCTCGACGCGATCGGCGGCAGCTCGTTCAAGCGCTCCTACCGGATGCTGCGCATCGGCGGGCGGCTCGTCGCGTTCGGTGCCTCCAGCGTGCAGCAGGGCGAGCGGCGCAACCTGCTGACGGCCGCACGCGCCGGGCTGCCGATGCTGCGCGGCTTCGACCTGATCAAGCAGATGTCGGACTCGAAGTCCGTGATCGGCCTCAACATGCTGCGCCTGTGGGACGACCGCGGCACGCTGGCGCCGTGGACCGACCCGCTGACGGCGCTGATGGAGGACGGCACGATCCGGCCCGTCGTCTCCGACGTCGTCCCGTTCGCCGAGGCGCCCGAGGCGCACCGCATCATCGCCGCGCGGCGCAACGTCGGGAAGGTCGTGCTGGTCCCCTAGGCGAGCCCGAGCCGCGCGCGCACCGCGGCCTCGTCGACGTCGCCCCCGATCCGCACGCGCTTGTCGCGCGAGCCCTCGCCGCGCACCACCGCCACGGCGCCCTTCGGCACGCCGGCCGCCTTCGCCAGCAGCGCGCACACGGCCGCGTTGGCGCGCCCCTCCAACGGCGGCGCGGTGACGCGCACGAGCAGCCGCCCGTCGCGCATGCCGGCCAGCTCGTCGCGCGCCGCGCGCGGGATCACGCGCACGTCGAGCTCCATCGCAGCAGCTACGCGCGCAGCCGGTAGCCGCGCACGAACAGCCGCAGGTTGACCGCGAACAGCGCCCCGGTCGCGACCGCCAGCACGAGCAGCGCCAGCGCCACGTTCACGTCGCTGTAGTCGAGGAAGCCGTAGCGCACGATCCCGATCATGTAGTAGACGGGATTGATGTGCGTGAGCGTCTCGAACGGCTGCGGCAGCAGCGTCGCCGAGTAGAAGACGCCGCCGAGGAAGATCAGCGGCATCAGCACGAACTGCTGGTACACCGCGACGTCGTCGAACTGCTCCGCGCGCACGCCGACCAGCACGCCCAGCTGCGAGAAGAAGAAGCCGACGAAGAACAGCCCGGCGAGCAGCACGAGCAGATGCTCGACCGGCAGGTCCACCAGCACCTCGCTCGCCGCGAACGTCAGCACCGCCACCGTCCCGCCGCGCAGGAAGCCGCCGAGCGAGAAGGCCAGCAGCAGCTCCAGCGGCGAGGCGGGGGAGGACAGCTGGTCGTCGATCGAGCGCTGGAACTTCTGCTGCAGGATCGACGAGGCGTTGTTCGAGAACGCGTTCATCGCCCACGCCATCATGATCAGGCCGGGGATCACGAACACGATGTAGCGGTAGCCGTGCAGCGTGTGGATGCGCGAGCCGAGCGCGGCGCCGAAGACGGAGATGTAGAGGAACGTCTCCAGCAGCGGCGCGCCGACCGTCTGGCGCTTGATCTTCATGAAGCGGTTGCACTCGCGCCGCACGAGCGCGAGGAAGCGGATCTGCCGGCCGCTCAGACGCAGCCGCGCGCCGCGCTCCTCCTCCGGCGCCTGCGTGGGCGTCACCGACTTGTCGGCGAGCGTGCTCACACGGCCTCCTCAGCGACCAGGTGCGCACGCGACAGCTCCTTGCGCCCCACCAACTCCAGGTAGGCGTCCTCGAGCGAAGCGACGCCGTAGCGCTCGGCCAGCTCGCCGCTCGTGCCCTGCGCGACGATCTCACCGCCGTTGATGAAGGCGATCGCGTCGCACAGCTGCTCCGCCTCCTCGAGGTAGTGCGTCGTCAGCAGGATCGTCGTGCCCTCCGCGTTGATGCGCTGCACGTAGTGCCACAGCTCGAGCCGCAGCTCGACGTCGACGCCGGCGGTCGGCTCGTCGAGGATCAGCAGTCTCGGCCGGTGCATCAGCGCGCGCGCGAGGATCAGCCGCCGCTTCATGCCGCCCGACAGGGTGCGCGTGCGGTCGTCCTTCTTCTCCACGAGCGAGAACGCCTCGAGCAGCTCTCTCGCGCGCTCGCGCCGCTCGCGCCGTGGCATCCCGAAGTAGCCGCCGTGGTAGTCGAGCGTCTCCTCGACGGTCAGGAACCAGTCGAGGTTGAGGTCCTGCGGCGCCAGCCCGACGGCCAGGCGCGCCTGCTCGTAGTGCGAGACGGCGTCGTGGCCGAACACGCGGATCGCGCCCGAGGTCGGCGCGGCCAGTCCGGTCGTGCAGTGGATCAACGTCGACTTGCCGGCGCCGTTGGGGCCGAGCAGGCCGAAGAACTGCCCGGGGGAGATCGCGAGGTCGACGCCCTTGAGCGCCTGCGTGCCGGTCGGATAGCGCTTGACGAGGTCTTCGATCTGGAGCGCCATCTGTTCGACCATTGTACGCGCAACGATCGCGCAGCGCGCCGCGCACCCTAGATTGACAGTCTGCTAGTGCACTAATAGTCTGACTCGTATGCTGCGCGCCGCCGCCCGCACGCTGCCGTCCCCACGTGGGACGCTGGAGGAGGTCGGCGACATCGTCATCCTCACGGGCAAGACGATCGTCTCAGCCGTGCGCCCGCCCTACCCGTACGGAGGCGAGCTGATCGCCCAGTTCCTCTTCGTGCTGCGGCTCTCCTGGCTCCCCGTGGCGATCACGATGGTCGTCGCGTCCTATGCGGTGCCGGGCGTGGAGGGCGCCAACTTCCTGATCCTGTTCGGCGCGCTCGACCGCCTCGGCGGCCTGTTCGTGCTGGCGGTGATCCGCGAGTTCGCGCCGATCTTCTGCGCGATCATCGTCGCGGGCGTCGCCGGCACCGCGATGACCGCCGACCTCGGCGCACGCAAGATCCGCGAGGAGCTGGACGCGCTGCAGGTGCTCGGCGTCGACCCGGTCAAGCAGCTCGTGGTGCCGCGCTTCCTCGCGCTGATGCTCGCGACCGGGCTGTTCGACGTGTTCGCGATCGTCGCCGGGACGGCCGGCGGACTGGTTGCGAACTGGCTGTACGGCGGGTCGACCGGCTCGTTCCTCGCGACGCTGATGTCGAACGCGACGACGACCGAGCTGTGGGCCTCGGTGCTGAAGTGCACGCTCTACGGCGCGATCACCGCGATCGTCTGCTGCTACAAGGGGATGACCGCCTCCGGCGGCCCGGAGGGCGTCGGGCGCGCGGTCAACCAGGCGATCGTGATCAGCTACCTCGCGATCGGCGCCTTCGACTACCTCTTCACGCAGACGCTGCTCGCGACGCACCCGCAGATGAGCGTGCTGCACTGAGCAGCGTCAGCGCGCGATGCGGAACATCAGCTCGTCCTCGTAGCACCAGGACCAGTCCTCGCCCGGCTCGATCGAGCGGATGATCGGGTGCCCGGTCTGCGCGTGATGCGCCGTCGCGTGGCGGTTCGGGCTGTTGTCGCAGCAGCCGATCTGCCCGCACGTCTGACACATCCGCAGGTGGACCCACGAGCTGCCGATCGCGAGGCACTGCGGGCAGCCCGGGATCTCGGCGGGCGGGTCGACCAGCTTCACCTGGTCGAGGTGCGTGCAGCGCACGTTCCGCTCCATCTCGCCAGCATATCCCCGTGTCCGCACGCATCGCGATCTTCGGGCCGCACCCGCTGCTGACCGTCTCGCTCGAGCGCGAGGGCGACGACGAGCGCGAGCGCGTCCACTTCCACGCCGGCGGACAGGGCGTGTGGGTCGCGCGGCAGGCGGGCGAGCTGGGCGCCGCGCCGGTGCTGTGCGGCTTCGTCGGGGGGGAGGCCGGCGCGCTGCTGCGCCCGTTGCTCGAACGGCTGCCGGGCGAGCGCCGGCTGGTGGAGACGACGACCGAGAGCGGCTGCTACGTCGTCGACCGCCGACGCGGCAGCCGCGACGCGCTCGCCTTCACGACCAGCGAGCCGCCCTCGCGCCACGAGCTCGATGCGCTCTTCTCGCTGACCTGCGCGGAGGCGCTCGCGTGCGGCTGGCTGATCGTCGCCAACCCGATGCCGGCGGAGGCACTGCCGCTGACGATCTACGGCGACCTCGTCGCCGACGCGCGCGCGAACGGCTGCAAGACGCTCGTCGACCTCTCCTCGCCGCGGCTCGACAGCGCGCTCGCCGGCAGGCCGGACCTCGTCAAGATCAACGACTGGGAGCTGGCCGCCTACGTGCGCGGGCCGGTCTCCGAGCCGCGCGAGCTGCGTGCGGCGGCCGAGCGCGTGCGCGACGCGGGCGCCGGCAGCGTGATCGTCACGCGCGGCGAGCAGCCCGCGCTCGTGCTGCACGAGGAGCGCGCCTGGCTGCTCGTCCCGCCGCGCTTCGAGCGGGGCTGGCGCGAGGGCTGCGGCGACGCGATGATGGGCGCGCTCGCGGCCGCGTGGGCGCAGGGCGCGGCCTTCGAGGACGCGATCGTCACGGGCGCGGCGGCAGGCGCCGGCACGTTCCTGCGCCAGGGACTCGGCAGCGCCGCCCGCGACGTCGTCGAGGAGCTGCGCGCGGCCGTGCGCGTCGAGCCGTTCGCGGCGTAGGTCGCGCCCACAGCCGTCAGCCGAACGCGGGCGGCGCGACCGGCTCGCCGCGCACGATCGCCGCCGGCGCCTCGTGCGCCATCCATGCGACCGCCGCCGCCGGCAGCAGCTCGCGCAGCGCGGCGAAGCCGGCGGCGAGCGCGAGCGGGCGGCCGAAGCGGGACGAGTGCGCGTCGCTGCCGAGCAGGTGCACGAGTCCCATCCGCGTCCAGCGCGCGAGCGGCTCGCGCAGCGCCGGGTCGGCGACGAACGCGGCGGTCCACTGGATCAGGCAGCCGGCCGCGGCGAGCGCCCGCAGCCGCGGCTCGAGGTCCGCGTCGGCGTGGCGCTCGGGGTGCGCGATCACCGCGCGCAGCCCGCGCGCCTTCAGCCGCTCGACGCACAGCTCCAACGGCGCGCCGAGCGGGCCGGGCGCCGGCTCCAGCAGGATCCACCCGCCCGCGCCGCCGAGCGAGACGGCCCGCAGCTGCTCGTCGTCGAGCGCGTCGACCTCCGTCTGCGCGACCTCGCCGCCCGGCAGCACGCGCACGTCGACCCCGCGCCGCGCCAGCTCCTCGGCGACGGCCGTCACGCGGGCCGGCAGCGAGCCGATCTCGACCGCGTGGTCGTGGCGGATGTGCGGCGTCGCGCAGACGGTCGTGACGCCGTCGCGCTGCGCCTGGAGCGCCATCGCGACGCTGTCCTCGAGGTCGGTTGCGCCGTCGTCGAGGTCGGGCAGGATGTGGCAGTGGAGGTCGATCACGAACGAGGAGCGGCGACGATGGGCGAGCGCACGCAGTATGCACCCGGCACGTTCAGCTGGGTCGACCTGACGACGACCGACCAGGACGCCGCCAGAGGCTTCTACCGCGAGCTGTTCGGCTGGGGCGCCGACGACATGCCGGCGGGGGAGGGGGTCGTCTACTCGATGATGACGAAGGACGGCCGCCACGTCGCGGCGATCTCGCCCCAGCCGCAGGCGCAGCGCGACGCGGGCGTCCCGCCGACGTGGAACTCGTACGTCACGGTGGAGAGCGCCGACGCGACCGCGGCCCGCGCCGCCGAGCTCGGCGGGACCGTCCACGCGGAGCCGTTCGACGTCTTCGACGCTGGCCGCATGGCGGTGATCCAGGACCCGCAGGGCGCCTGGCTCATGGTGTGGGAGCCGCGGCGCCACGTCGGCGCCGGCCTCGTCAACGCACCCGGGGCGCTCGTCTGGAACGAGCTGGGCACGACCGACGTCGAGGCGGCGCGCGCGTTCTACGGGTCGCTGTTCGGCTGGGAGATCGCGCCGTTCGAGGGCAGCGAGCAGCCGTACTGGTCGATCCGCAACGGCGAGCGCAGCAACGGCGGCCTGATGCCCGTCCAGCGGGTGGGCGGGACCGAGTCCCCTCCGCACTGGGCCGTCTACTTCGGCGTCGAGGACCTCGACGCGGCGATCGAGCGCGTCAGAGCGCTCGGCGGAACGGTCCACGCCGGCCCGATCGACATCCAGATGGCCCGCATCGCGATCGTCGGCGACCCGCAGGGCGCGACGTTCGCGCTCTACGACGGCATGCTCGAGCCGTAGGAGGCCGCGTTACGCGGCGCCGTCGCGCTCGCGCGCCTGATCGACGGCCTTCTCGGCCGCTCTGTGCCCGACGTACGGCAGCAGCGCGCAGTAGAGCAGGTCGGGCAGCATCTCGACCAGCTCGTCGGCCGCGTTGCGCTGGAGCCGCGCGTAGATGATCTCGTAGAGGCCGCCGACCACCACTTCGCCCGCCAGCGCCGGCACGACCAGACCTCTCGGCGCCTCGGCGCGGCCCGGCTCGAGGAAGTCGACGAACACGCGCATCGCCGCGTCGCGGCGGCTGCGCGCCTCGGGGCCGGCGGCGACGACCTCGACGATGCACATGCGCGCGAAGGCCGGCTCGGCGGCGAGGTAGGCGAGGAACGTCTCGAGCCCGTCGTGCACCTTCTGGGGCCAGCCGTCGCCCTGCTCGTACGCCTGGCCGACGGCCGACAGCAGCTGCTCGACGACGGTGTCGTAGGCCGCCAGGAAGCACTCCTCCTTGTCGGCGAAGTGCTCGTAGAAGGTTCGGCGCGAGAGGCGCGCGCGCGCGATGATGTCGGCGACCGTCGTCGTCGCGAAGCCCTGCTCGGCGACCGCTTCGGCGACGGCGAGCAGCATCCGCTCGCGCTGGTTGTGCACGATGAAGCGGCGGGGGAGCCCGTGGCGTCCGCGCGGCAGGCGCTCCGGGACGCGATCTGCGGCGATCGGCATCGCGCGACCATAGACGCCCTCAGGAAACATCGCCGTCCTCCCACGCTGGAGCGGGGACCGCGCGACGCGCCGGGCGGCCCGGCCGCCGGCCGGTCGTATGCGTCGTTGACAGTGACGCCCCCATTCAGCGCGACAGTAACCAATGGCGCGCGCGTTGACAACAAAAGACGGTGCTGTTTATAGTCTTTGGGCGCGCGGGATCTTCACCGTCTCGCGTCTCTCGCACGAGTTTGGGCAATGTCGAAGCGTTCCCGGTCCGAGGCCCAGGCCCCGCCCGGGAACCGGTGCGAGGCTACGTGCCAGCCTTGCGCTCACGCGGCCGGGGCGTGCGGATGGGATCCGCCCCGGCCGCGTCACCTTCTCCTGACTCAGGCGGGCACGGCGCTGCGCGGCGCGGCGCGCCGGCCGCTGATGTCGGCGCGGCGCAGCATCCCGATCAGGCGGCCGTCGTCGGTGACCGGGACCTGCACGAGGTCGTGCTCCATCATCGTCGTCCAGGCGACGTCGATCGACGCGTCGGCGTCGACGCTCGCGACCGTGCTGACGTCGAGGCGTCCGATCCGCACCGCGTCGGGATCGCGGCGCTGGGCGACGACGCGCACCACGTCGCGCTGGGACAGCATGCCGAGGACGCTGCGGTCCTCGCCGCAGATCGGCAGCTCCTCGACGCCGAGGTCGGCGAGCTTGCGGGCGCCCTCGAGCACCGTCTCGTACTCGCTGACGCACTCACCGAGCCCGGTGACGTACTCCCGTGCCGTCTTCAACATCTCTCCTCCTAAGTTGCGCCCCCGTGATGGCGGGTGAGGACGACCGACGGCGTGCTGCGACCGACGCGCGGGGCGTCCCCGGCCTCGCGCGCGTCACACCGTCGTCCTGCGAGCGATGCGGCTGACGCGTCCTCCTCGTCTGGGTGCCTGCGGATGGGTCAGATCAGCTTCCCAGCCTGGACGCTCGCGTTCAAGTGACAACCGTCGCATGGGTCGGTTCGCGACCCTCGACGGCGTCACTCCGGCTGCAGGCTCAACAGCGAGAGTTCGGAGATCGCCGGGCGCGACCCGTCCGGCGGGGCGCCGACGATCCACACCAGCACGTAGCGGTAGGCGCGGTCCGGCAGCTTCACCTTCGTCTCCGCGGCGACGCCGCTGCGGCTCGCGAGGTGGTCCCAGCCCGGATCGGTGATCGCGGCGGGCGGCCCTCTGGTGGCGGCGTAGATCTCGACGCTCATGCCGGGCGTCGGCGTCTTCAGCACGAGCTTGCGCAGCTTCTCCTTGCCCGCGAGGTCCACGTACATGCCCACCTGCGGCGGCGCGCTCGGGTCGCTCGCGGCGGGCGCCTTCCAGGCGGTGCGGACGGAGCCGTCGACCGCGCGGCTCGGGTCGCCGAGGTCGACGTTCGGCGGGGAGTACGGCGCGTACGCGACGGCCGCCGCGCCGAGCGCGACGTCGGTGATCGCGAACTGCGGCTTCGGCGGAGTCGTCTGCGTGGTCGTGGTCGTGTCGGGCTTGACCGAGCCGTCGCTCGTGTTGCCGGACGAGCCGCTGGTGCCGGGGCTCGACCCGCCGGTCGAGCCGTGGTGCGTGGTGGTGGCGCCGCCGTACTTGGAGCCGCCGCTGCTGGAACGGGGCGTGCTGGGCGCCGTGTACGCGGGCGTGTAGGGGGTCGGCTCCTGCGTCGCCGGCGGCAGGGTGGGGGTCGTCGCCGGCGCCGTCTGCGCGACCGTGGTCGCGGGCGGCGGCGGCTGCCTGTCGTCCTGCAGCAGCGTGTAGCCGCCGGCGGACGCGGCGCCGACGAGCACCGCGAGCGTCGTCACGACGCCGACCGCGGGGCGCAGGCCCGGGCGGCGCGGGCCGGGCAGCTCGTGCCCGCACTCGAGGCACCAGCGCTGGGGCGCCGCTGCGGGTGCGCTGCAGTTCGGGCAGGCGCGCGCGCGGGGGGACTCCATGCGGTCAACGGTACCCGATCGTCCACGCGGCTCCGCCGCCAGGCGACCGCCCGCAGCGGCGCCGCCACGCCCGCCGGCCGGGCGCTTCGCTAAGCTCCCGCGCGTGATCGCTCTCGCCACCTCGACGGCCTTCCACTTCACGTTCGGCCTGCTCGTGACGTTCCTGGGCATCGGCGTGATCGCCAACGTCCTGATCGTCTACGCGGTGATTCAGGCGCTCGGCGAGCGTCAGCAGAACCAGGAGCACCGCAGCCGGCTCGACGGCTGACGCGCCGCGCGCCTCAGAACGGCAGCGCGGCCGCGACCTCGGCGAGGCGCGGCGCACCCGCGTCGCGCTCGGAGACGATCGGCTCGACGCCGAGCGGCCACGCGATCCCGACCTCCGGGTCGTCCCAGGCGATGCCAGCCTCGGTCGCGGCGTCGTAGTAGCTCGAGCACTTGTAGACGACGTCGGCGACCTCGCTCGTGACGCAGAAGCCGTGCGCGAAGCCGACCGGCACGTAGAGCTGGCGCATCGACTCGTCGTCGAGCGTGAAGCCCTCCCAGCGGCCGAACGTGGGCGAGTCGCGGCGCAGGTCGACGACGACGTCGAAGATCGCGCCGCGCGCGCAGCGCACGAGCTTCGCCTGGCCGGGGGACGTCTGGAAGTGCATGCCGCGCAGCGTCCCGCGCCGCGAGCGCGAGTGGTTGTCCTGCACGAACTCGACGCCGATGCCGGCCGCCGACCACGCGTCCGCGCGGAACGTCTCCGCGAAGAAGCCGCGGTGGTCGCCGTGGACGGCCGGCTCGATCGCCAGCACGCCGGCGAGCGTCGTCTCGAGGGTGCGCATCGCGCCGGCAGCATAGAGGCCGGCGGGGCGCGTGAAGGAGAGCAGAGGCCGCGCGTCGAATCCATCGCTGCCCATGAAGCGAGCTTCGACGATCCCCACCCCCGAGCCGCCGCGCCCGCACGGCCACCAGGCGCTCTCCGACTACATCACCGCCCGCTTCGACGAGTTCTCGCGCTCCCAGAAGGACGTCGCGCAGTACATCGTCGACCATCTCGACGAGGCCGCCTTCCAGACGGCGGAGGAGCTCGCGCGGCGCGCGTCGACCTCCTCCAGCACGGTCGTGCGCTTCTCGCAGGCGCTCGGCTTCGAGGGCTTCCCGGAGCTGCAGCAGGCCGCGCGCGAGGAGTACCGCCGCCAGGCCGGGGCGGGACAGGCCGGCGGCGGCGCCGTCGCGGTCGCCGCGCCGCTCTTCTCGCTCGACCAGACGGAGTACGAGACGGCGCTCGCGACCGACCACGTGAACGTCGAGGAGACCGCGCGCAAGCTCTCGCGCAGAGACATGGACGCCGCGATCGAGGCGATCACGACGGCGGAGCGCGTGCTGATCGCCGGCACCGACCAGATGGCCTTCTTCGCCAGCTACCTGCGGCACCTGCTGATGCTGCTCGACATCCGCGCGGAGGTCGTCGCCTCGCCCTCGCAGGAGGCCCTCGGCCGGCTCGCCCGGATCGACGAGCTGACGCTCGTGATCGGCCTCTCGGCCGGTCGCCCGCATCCGCTGATCGCGCGCACGATGAAGCTCGCGCGCCATCGCAGAGCGCCGACGCTCGCGATCGCCGACGCGACGCTCTCGGAGGTCTCCAGACTCGCGCGCATCCGCCTCTACTACTCGTCGAACAGCCCCGCGTACGTGCGCTCGCACGTCGCGCTGCTGTCGCTGCTGCAGGCGCTCGCCTACGGCGTCTACGCGCGCGACGCGCAGCAGTACGAGACGCGCATCAAGGCGTTTCGGCTCAAGTAGCCTCGCGCTCAGCGCTCGGCTACAAACAGCCCCTGCTGCGAGCGCCCCACACGGCCCTGCTCGTCGTAGAGGGTGCTGTCGCTGACGCCGATGCCGGCGCCGCCGACGCGCGTGGCCGCGTCGAGCCCGACCCACTCGCCGCGCGGCAGCCGCTCGACGTAGAGCGTCAGGTCGGGGTTGATGAAGACGTGCGTCGCCCACGAGACGGCGGTCGCGATCCCGTTGCCGAAGTCGCCGGCGGCCGCGAGCCGTTGCAGCGGCGAGGGCTGCTCGCCGGCGACGAGCGGGTGGCGCAGGCGAAACCAGGCGAAGGCGGGGCCGACGTCCCAGAAGGCGCCGGCGGTGAAGCGGATCTCCATGCCGTGCCACGCGAACGACGTCTCGCGCGCGGTCGGCGGCTCGAGCGGCGTCCCGTCCGCCGGCCCGCCGTGCGGAGGCGGCTCCGGCGCGCCGTCGGGCGCCGCGACGGCGTCGCTGCGGATGCGCAGCGCGGTCGCGCGCGCGACCTCCTGCTCCTCGGCGTGCAGCGTCGCCTCGACGAGCTGGACGCGCTTGCCGTCGCGAAGCACGCGCGTGCGCAGGTCGAGCGGTGCCAGCGGGACCGGCCGCAGGAACTCGTACGTGAGCCGCACGACGTCCATCGGGACGACGCTCTCGACGCGCTCGACGGCGCGCGCGATCAGGGCGGCGGGGGCACCGCCGTGCTGCGCGCCGGGGTCCCACGGGCCGCGCGCCAGCTCGGTCGGCTGGAAGCGATCGGAACCGTCCGGAAGGTAGATCGCCTCGGCCACGGCGCGGAAGGCTAGCCGGACGGCGCCGGAGCCCGCACCGTGGCTATATTGCAGCCACATGCGCGACGAGGCTACGTTCACCGTCAAGGCCGGCCTGGCGGAGATGCTGAAGGGTGGTGTGATCATGGACGTGGTCACGCCGGAGCAGGCACGGATCGCGGAGGCCGCCGGCGCCTGTGCGGTGATGGCGCTCGAGCGCGTGCCGGCGGACATCCGTCGTGACGGTGGTGTGGCGCGGATGTCGGATCCCGAGATGATCAGAGGGATCCAGGAGGCTGTCTCGATCCCGGTGATGGCGAAGGCGCGGATCGGGCACTTCGCCGAGGCGCAGGTGCTCGAGGCCTTGGAGGTCGACTATGTCGATGAGTCCGAGGTGCTGACGCCGGCGGATGAGGTCAACCACATCGACAAGTGGGCGTTCAAGGTGCCGTTCGTGTGCGGCGCGACGAACTTGGGCGAGGCGCTGCGGCGCATCGGCGAGGGCGCGGCGATGATCCGCTCCAAGGGCGAGGCCGGCACCGGCGACATCGTCAACGCGGTCACGCACATGCGCAAGATCACCGGCCAGATCCGCCGCCTGCAAGCGTTGGACGACTCCGAGCTGGCAAGCGCCGCCAAGCACCACCAGGCGCCGCTGGACCTCGTGCGCCGTGTCGCGCAGGACGGCAAGCTGCCCGTCGTGCTGTTCTGCGCCGGCGGGATCGCGACCCCGGCCGACGCCTCGCTGATGATGCAGCTCGGCGCGGAGGGCGTGTTCGTCGGCTCCGGGATCTTCAAGAGCGAGGGCCCTGAGCGCCGCGCGAAGGCGATCGTCGAGGCCACCACGCACTACGCCGACCCCGAGCGGGTCGCGGCCGCCTCGACCGGGCTCGGCACCGCGATGGTCAGCCTCGAGTCCTCCAAGCTCGAGACCGAGCAGCTGCTCGCCCAACGCGGCTGGTAGCGGAGCCGGCGTGGAGGCGCCGGTCGTCGGCATCCTCGCCCTGCAGGGCGACTTCGCGGCGCACGCGCGGATGCTGCGCGACCTCGGCGCCGTGCCGCGCGAGGTGCGCACGCCGGCGGGGCTCGACGGCCTCGACGGGCTCGTGATCCCCGGCGGCGAGTCGACCACGATGACGCTCGGGATCGAGCGCGAGGGGCTGGCCGAGCCGCTGCGCGAGCTGGCCGAGCGCGGCACGCCGCTGTTCGGCACCTGCGCGGGGCTGATCATGCTCGACCGCGACCACCTCGGGCTGATGGACCTGCGCGCCGAGCGCAACGCGTTCGGCCGTCAGGTGCGCTCGTTCGAGGCCGACCTTGAGATCGCCGGGGTGCCCGGCGGTCCGGTGCGCGCGATCTTCATCCGTGCGCCGTGGGTCGCCGAGCACGGCGACGGGGTGGAGGTGCTGGCGGAGGTCGACGGCCGCCCGGTCGCGGTGCTGGAAGGCGACCGGCTCGCGATCTCCTTCCACCCCGAGCTGAGCGGCGAGCCGCGCCTGCACGCCCGCTTCCTCGAGCTGGTGCGGGCCCGCGCCGGCGCGCGGCGTTAGGCGCTTTCGCGCTTCGCTAGGCGCTTTCGCGCTCCGCTCGTCGCAAGCGACGAGCTCCGCGCGACGTCACACGCGTCACACGCGCTGGCGCTCGCGCTCGCGCGCGTACTGGCGGAACGCGCGCTCGAAGGCGTCCCAGTCGGTCGGCGGCGGCTTCGGTCTGCGCCCGCCGCCGCCACCGCCTCCGTCGTCGCCGTCGTCGTCGCTCGGCGGCGGCTCACCGCGACTCAGCCAGCCGGCCGCGCACACCAGCTCGCCGGCGAGCGCGAGCACGAGCGCGCCCGGGACGATCGCGCCGGCGGCCAGCGCCGCCACCGCGCCGACGTAGCCGGCGACGCCGCCCGAGAGCAGCGCCCCGCGCACGCCGAGCCGCACGCGCCGGGTCGGCGGCGGGCCGAGATACGCGGCTCCGACCGAGCCGAGCAGCAGCAGCGCGAGCGTGACCTTCGTCGCGAGGCCCATGTGCAGCATGTACCCGGAACGCGCGCGCGACGCAACCGCACGTGCGTCCGCGACCGCGCCGCCGCTCGCCCCCGCTCAGGCGGCCGCCGTGCGGGCCGTCGCGGCGTCCTCGACCGCCGTCGCGGCGGCGACCGGGCCGACGAACGGCGCGAGCGCGCAGAACAACAGGTCCGGCAGCAGCGCGGGGAGGGCCGCCGCGTCGTCGCCGCGCACGTGCGTCGCGATCAGCTCGGCGAGCGCGCCGGCGACCGCCGTCGGCATCGAGCGCGGGATCGTCGCGCCGGCGGGCGCCGCGTCGAAGCCGGGGACGAACAGCGGGGCCAGCTCGCGCACCGCCTGTTCGCGCAGCGCGAGCGCCCGCGGCCCGGCGGCGAGCACCTCGACGAACGCGACCCGCGCCTCGTGCGGGTGAGCCGCCAGCGCCTGCAGTCTCCAGGCGAGCGCCGCGCGCAGGCGCTCGGGCCACGGGGCGTCGATCGCCGCCGCGCCGTGCACGCCCGCGAGCGCGCGCTGCGCGAGCGCCTCGTACGCGGCCGCGAAGCAGTGCTCGCGGTCGGCGAACTGCTCGTAGAACGTCTTGCGCGAGACGTTCGCGTGCGCGATCACGGTGCTGACGGTCATCGCCGCGTAGCCGTCCGCCCCGGCGACCGCGATCGCGGCGGCGAGCAGGCGCAGGCGCTGCGAGCGAGTCACCTGCTCGCGCGTCAGTCCATGGCGTCCGCTGGGCAGCGGAGCGAGCAGGCGGTCGGCGTCGTCGTCGCGCACGGGGGCGGCAGCTTACACGCGGATCGCCCGCTGCCACGGGCGATCGCGGCCCATGTGTCAGGCCGTCGGGCGGGGGACGCCGATCAGCATGAAGGTGTAGTGGAGCAGCTCGCCGGTGAGCCGCGGAAGCGTCGCCGTCTGGCCCCGGACGATGCGCGAGTAGACCAGCTCGTGCAGCCCGCCGACGATCGCCTGGCCGACCAGTCGCGGCGGCGTCGCCGCGACCTCGGCGCGCTCGCGCGTGAAGTCGATGAAGCGCGCGAAGCGGCGCAGCGTCGCGTCGCGCCGTGCGACCGCGCGCGGCCCGGCCGCGAGCACCTCGACGACGCCGAGGTGCGCGAACGCCGGCTCGGCCGCGAGCGTCCGCAGGAGCGCGTCGTAGGCGGAGGCGATCCCCTCCTCCCAGGTGCCGCCGGCGTGGTAGCCGGCGACGAGGCGCTCGGTGCAGAGCGCCACGATCGCGTCGTAGGCGGCGAGGAAGCAGTCCTCCTTGTCGGCGAACTGCTCGTAGAAGGTGCGGCGCGAGACGCCGGCCGCCTTCAGCACCTCGGCGACCGGCGTCGCGGCGTAGCCGCGCTGCGCGACGGTGCGCGCCATCCCGTCCAGCAGGCGCTCGCGCTGCGTCGTGCGCGGCAGCGCCGCTGCGAGCCCCGCGGGCTCCGGGTCGTCGGCATCGGTCGGCCGGTTCCGTTCCATCGCGTGTCGCGTCATGTCGCGGCGAGACGCGCACGTTTACGGTAGTCGATCCGCCCGGGAGAGGAGCCGTCGCGCATCCTGAGCGCGAAAGAGTACTTGAGCAATGGCGTGCGGTTGAGCATCGCAATCGCCCGTCCACAGGTGTCTTGCGTCGCCCGCAAATTGCAACAGAACGCAGTGGACACCGTCCTAGGAGTCATGGTAGTTTCCCAAAAAGAGCTGGTGGCGTCGCGGGGTCCCGAGCGGGGAAGGGGCGAGGGACCTGGACGGCGATCGGGACCATCCGGTCAGCGGCGTGCCAGGAGCCGAGGAAGAGGGGACCAGTGGTGGCTCGATCCGACGTGTCGGGAGTGCGACGCCGGCGACAGTGGTCGCCAGACGCGCGAGCGCTCGGCGTCGTCGGCGACCGCTGGATCCTGCTGATCGCGCGGGAGCTGGCGTTCGGCGCCCTGCGCCTGTCGGAGCTGCAGCGGGCCTTCCCCGGCATGTCGACGGGCGCGCTCGAGCAGCGGCTCAACCGCATGACCTCGGAAGGGCTCGTGGTGCGCCACCGCTACGCCGAGGTGCCGCCGCGCGTCGAATTCGAGCTGACCGAGGCCGGCCGCGACATGCTGGCGATCCTCGCGCCGATGGTGCAGTGGGCGCTGCGCTGGGCGTGGTCGGCGCCGCAGGAGGACGAGTGGGTCGACGTGACGGCGATGTTCCGCCTCGCCGGCTGCGTCGTCGCGCCGCCGCTCGACGCGACCGCCGAGGTCGAGTTGATCGTGGAGGACGAGCAGGGCGTCGCGCTCGACCTCTACACGCTGCGGATGGCGAACGGCGCGGCGACGGTCGTGCACCGCCCGGCCGAGCACGCCGACGCCGTCGTGAAGGGCACGTCGAGCGCCTGGGCGCAGGCGCTCGGACCGGCGCACAGCGTCGGCGGGCTGCGGATCGGCGGCAACCGCCGCGCGGCCGAGATCGTCCTTGCCGGGTTCCGCCCCACGGGGGAACGAGCGCGCTAGGCACGCGGCGCGCCCCGGCAGGCTTGGGGGACGGGCGCGGGGGTTGGGGGACCCCCGCGCCACGCTTCTTACGGGAACGGCGCGGAGGCTTGGGGGAGCCTCCGCGCCAGCTCCGTCTGTGACGTCGCGCCCTCCGCGGACCAGGAGCGCTCCGATGCCATACTCGCCCCATGCGCATCGCCGTCGCCGCCGACGAGCTGACCGGGGTCGCCGAGCTCGTGCCGGAAGCGCTCCGCGCGCGCGGTCACGAGCCGCTCGCGCACGGCGTGCTGGCGCCGGGCGAGCGCAGCGACTGGGCGTGGGCGAGCGAGTCGGCCGCGCGCGACGTCGTCGAGGGCCGCGCCCAGCAGGCGATCGTCTGCTGCTGGACCGGCACCGGCGCCTCGATCGCCGCGAACAAGGTGCGCGGCATCCGCGCGGCGCTGTGCTGCGACGCCGAGACGGCCGCCGGCGCGCGGCGCTGGAACGACGCCAACGTGCTCGCGCTCAGCCTGCGCACGACCTCGGCGGCGCAGCTCGAGGAGATCCTCGACGCCTGGTTCGCAGCCGGCCGCAGCGACGAGGCGGACGACGTCGCGAACGTGGCGCACGTCGGCGACATCGAGCAGGGCTAGACTCGCTGGCCGTGAGCGACGCGGCGCGCGAATGTCCCCACGGCCTCTGCGACGGCGGCGGCATGGTCGTCGACGTCGAGCAGAACACGACCTACCGCTGCCGCTGCTGGCCCGAGCAGGTCGCGCGCCGGCGCGCGAGACGGCTCTCGCGCGAGGTCCCCAAGCGCTTCCGCAACCTCGGCTTCGAGCGCGAGCCGATTCCCTCGATCGCGCGTGACGCGCCCGAGGTCGTGCGGGCGGTGCGGCGCTACTGCGACCGCGTCGACGAGATGCTCGACCGCGGCGAGGGGATGTGGTTCCTCGGCAGCCCCGGCACCGGCAAGAGCCACCTCGCCTACCTGATCTCCCAGACCGCGCTCGCCGCCGGCCGCTCGGTCGCGATCTACACCGGCCCGCGCCTGCTCGACGAGATCCGCCGCACGTACGGCGACGAGGATTCCGGCTCGACGCTCGACCTGATCGACCGGCTGACGAGCGTCGAGCTGCTGCACATCGAGGACCTCGCCGTCGCGCGCCCGACCGACTGGGTGCTCGAGCAGCTCTACAACATCATCAACGGCCGCTACGAGAACGAGCGCTCGATCGTCTTCACGTGCGACCTGACGGGCGACGACCCGGACGCGAACCCGGCCGACCCGCGGCCGCTCGCGAACCACATCACGCAGCGCAACTTCTCCCGCCTGATGGAGATGTGCGGGGACCCGCTCGTGCTCGCCGGGATCGACAACCGCCGCATCCAGGTGCGGCGGCCGGCGTACGACGAGGTCGCGTAGGCCGCCGGCCGGACGGCCGGCTCGCCCACGCCTGAGATACTCGCTGCGTGACCGACGCCCAGGACCTGCTGCCCGACGACGACCCGCGGCTGGAGCCCGTCGCGCCGCCGCGCACGCCCGACGAGGAGCTGCTCGACAACCCCGCGTTGACGGCGACCGACCCGATGCGCATCCGCCGCATGCGGCGCGAGCTGGAGATGGGCTTCGCGGCGCTCGCCGACGTCGAAAAGGGCGTCACCGTCTTCGGCTCGGCGCGCACCCATCCCGACGACCCGGAGTACCGCCACGCGATCGACGTCGCGAGGCAGCTCGGGCTCGCCGGCTACGCGATCATCACCGGCGGCGGCAGCGGCATCATGGCGGCCGCCAACCAGGGGGCGCGCGAGGTCGGCGCGCTGTCGATCGGGCTCGCGATCGACCTGCCGTTCGAGGAGCCGGAGAACCCGTACATCGACCGGCCGCTGCGCTTCCACTACTTCTTCACGCGCAAGGTGATGTTCGTGCGCTACGCGTCGGCGTTCGTCGTCTTCCCGGGCGGCTTCGGCACGCTCGACGAGCTGTTCGAGGCGCTCACGCTGATCCAGACGCGCAAGATCCGCGGCTTTCCGCTCGTGCTCGTCGGCTCGTCGTACTGGACGCCGCTCGTCGCGTGGCTGCGCAGCCACGTGCTCGGCGAGGGCAAGATCTCCGCGCCCGACCTCGACCTGCTGTCGATCGTCGATGACGCCGCCGACGTCGTGCGGATCGTGACCGAAGCGACCGAGCGCCGCAGCGCGCGCCGGCCGGCGGGCTGAACCGCTAGGGATGCCGGAGGCGGCCACGTGGCCACCGGAGGCGGGCCCCCGTTGGGTTTACCGCCGCGCCTCGATCGCCGTCACGCCGCCCAGCAGGTTCTGCAACAGGCCGCCGGGCGTCGGCAGGTCGAGCAGGTGGTCGATGCGGTCGGCCTGCAGCCCGAGCGCGCCGAGCCGCTCCATCAGCGCCTGCGGCGGGATCAGCACGCGGTGGCGCGGCGGTCCCGGCGCCAGCAGTCGCTCGCCGAGCGCGCGCGCCTGCAGCCGCGCCGCGGTCGGCTGCGCGATCGCCAGCAGGCCGCCGGGCTTCAGCAGCGCCGCCGCGTGCTCGAGCGCCAGGCCCGGCGCGCGCAGGCGCCCGAGCGACTGCCAGAAGACGATCGCCGCGTAGCGGCCGCCCAGTTCGGTGATCTCGACCTGCTGGACGTCGCCGCGCGGGTCGCCCGCCGGGCCGCGCCCGGCGACGATGCCGGTCGTGAGGCGGCCGGTCGCGCGCAGCGCGTCGAGCAGCAGGCGGTCGCCGCCGCTGACGTCGAGGACCGGACCGGGCGGCGCGACGCGGGCGATGCGCGCAGCCAGGCGCCGGCGCGCGCGGCGGCGCGCCGCCTCGCCGAGCGTGCAGAGGCGCTGCAACTCGAACGCCGGCCGCGGCGACGTGCGCACGAGCTCGCGGTCGGGCGGCCAGTCGAGCGCGGTCGTCGCGCCGCAGTGGCTGCAGCGCAGCTGCGCGAACGCGCGCAGCGGCCCCTGCGCGAGCGGCTGCTCGCACCAGGCGCACGTGGGGACCGCGCGTGTCGCGTCGGGGGATTCCGCGATCACATGCGTGACGGTACCCGCCGAATATGGCGCGCGCGCCGCTACCCGACGGCCGCGAAGCGCACGACGCCGTCCTCCTCGCGCTCGGCGACCTTGCCCTCGACCTCCAGCAGGTCGAGGTGGCCGAGCACCTCGGAGAGCGTCAGGAACGCCTGCGTGACGGCGACGTTGCCCCACATCCGCTGCGCGATCTCGTGCGCGCTCAGCGGCCCGTCGGCGAGCAGCCCGTGGATCTTGCGGGCGCGCCGGTCGGTCAGCGAGAAGCGCTCGTCGATCAGCGCGCGATGGTCGGTGACCGGCTCGCCGTGGCCCGACAGCACGATGCGCGCGGGCAGCTCGCGCGTGGCGCGCAGCGAGGCGATGTAGGTGCGCAGCGCCTGGGGCCGCGCGTGCGGGTCGCCGGCGCCGTCGAGCGGGCGCGCGACGAGTGGGTTCGACGAGATGTGCTTGATCAGATGGTCGCCGCCCAGCAGCAGGCGGTTGCGCTCGTCCCAGAAGACGGTGTCGGAGGGGCTGTGGCCCGGCCGGTGCTGGACGGCGAACGTGCGGTCGCGCAGCGTCAGCGTCGCGCCGTCCGCGAGCGGCCGCGTGACCGCCGCGCCGCTGCCCCAGCCGCGGAACGCGGAGGAGACCGAGCGCAGCGCCTGCGTCGTCTCCGGCGGGATCCCGTGGCGCAGCATCAGCGCGACGGCGAACTCGTCGTCGAGCTCGGCCGCGCGGCGGTAGTCGCCGAGGTAGGGGACGAGCCGGTCGAGCGCGGCGACCTCGGCGCCGGAGCGCCGCGCCAGCACCTCCAGCAGGCCGATGTGGTCGATGTGCTGGTGAGTGACGACGATCAGGCCGAGCTCCTCGACGCGGCGGCCATGCTCGGCGAGCGCCCGCTCCAGCTCGTCGAGCGCCTTGCCCGAGTTCGGCCCGGTGTCGACGAGCGTGAGCGGGTCGTCCTCGATCAGGTAGCAGTTGACGCGCCCGACGAGGAACGGCGTCGGGATCGCCATGCAGTGGATGCCGAGCTGCGCGGCCTCGGCGAGCGCCTGCTGCGGGTCGAGCAGCGCGCTCACGCGCGGATCAGCGCGAGCAGCTCGTCGCGCCGCCGCTCCATGTCCTCGCGCGAGACGAGCGACTCGAGGCAGAGGCGCAGCAGCGGCTCGGTGTTCGATGGGCGCACGTTGAAGTGCCAGTCCGGATAGCCGACCGAGACGCCGTCGAGGTGCGAGATCTCTGCGTCGCCGAAGCGCGCCTCGATCTCCGCCAGCTTCGCCTGCTGGTCGGCGACCTCCGAGTTGATCTCGCCGGAGATGAAGTACGTCGAGCGCAGGTCGGTGACCAGCTCGCTGAGCTTGACGCCGCGCTGCGAGAGCAGCTCGAGGATCAGCAGCGCCGGCAGCGTGCCGGAGTCCGCGTTGTAGAACTGGCGAAAGTAGTAGTGGCCGGAGACCTCGCCGCCGAACGCGGCGCCGGTCGCGCGCATGCGCGTCTTGAAGAAGGCGTGGCCGACGCGGTTCACCAGCGCGGTCCCGCCGGCCGCCTCGACCGTGTCGCGCACGGCGCGGCTCGCGCGCACGTCGTACAGCACGGTCGCGCCGGGCTGCTTGCTCAGCAGCGCCTCGGCGAGCAGCGCGGTGAGGAAGTCGCCGTCGACGAACGCGCCCGTGTCGTCGATGAAGAAGCAGCGGTCGGCGTCGCCGTCCCACGCGATCCCGAGGTCGGCGCCCTCGCTCACGACCTTCTCCATGACGAACGCGCGGTTCTCGGGCAGCAGCGGGTTCGGCTCGTGGTCGGGGAACTCGCCGTCCGGCGTCCAGTAGGCGGTCACGAGGTCGAGCCCGAGCCGCTCCAGCAGCGGGCCGACCATCGGGCCGGCCATCCCGTTGCCGCCGTCGACGACGACCTTCAGCGGCTTGATCGCGCTCGTGTCGACGAGCTTCAGCGCGGCCTCGTGGAAGGGCGCGTAGATGTCCAGCTCCTCGACCGAGCCGGCGCCGGCCGCGGGCGTGGACGGGATGCCCGCCTCGATCAGCCGGCGGATGTCCTGGATGCCCTCGTCGCCGGACAGCGCGAGCGCGCCCTCGCGCACGAGCTTCGCGCCCGTGTACGCCTTCGGGTTGTGCGAGGCGGTGCACATCAGCCCGCCGTCGAGCGCGCGCTCGCCGACGAGCCAGTAGAGCATCTCGGTCCCGACCATCCCGGCGTCGAGCACGTGCACGCCCTCGGCCACGAGCCCGTTGATGTATCGGGCTGACAGCGCGGGCGCCGTCAGGCGCATGTCGCGCCCGAGCCCGACGCGCAGCTCGCCCACCGGCTTGCCGGAGAGCTGGGACAGCACGTGCGCAAACGCGCGGCCGATCAGCTCGGCGACGTCGCCGTCGATGTCCCGGCCCGCGATGCCGCGGATGTCGTACGCCTTGAAGATGCCGGGGGAGATCTGGGGCACTGAACGGCGGATCCTACGTAACATCGCGGCCCCATGAGCCCCGCCGAGACCCCGGTCGCGATCCTCTGCGGTGGACGCGGCACGCGCCTGCAGGAGCGAACGCAGTCGATCCCGAAGCCGCTCGTCGAGATCGGCGGGCGCCCGATCGTCTGGCACGTGATCCAGATCTACGCGGCGCAGGGCTTCCGCCGCTTCCTGCTGCTGACCGGCTACAAGGGCGAGCTGATCGAGCGCTTCGCCGCCGGCGAGGCGTGGCCGGATGGCGTCGAGGTGACGTGCCTCGACACCGGCCTCGACACGCCGACCGGCGGCCGTGCGCTCGCCGCCGTGCGCGCGCTGGACGCGGCGCCGTTCTGCCTCACGTACGCGGACGGCGTCGCCGACGTCGACCTGCACGCGCTGCTCGCGGCGCACCGCGCCCACGGCCAGCTCGCGACGGTGACGGTCGTGCGGCCCGAGCTGCAGTTCGGCGTGGTCGAGCTGGCGACCGACGGGCGCGTCGCGGGCTTCCGCGAGAAGCCGCGCGCGGAGCAGTGGGTCAACGGCGGCTTCTTCGTGCTCGAGCCGGGCGTGCGCGCGTACCTCGCGCAGGACAGCGTGCTGGAGCGCGAGCCGCTCGAGCGGCTCGCCGCCGACGGCCGCCTGCACGCGTACCGCCACGAGGGCTTCTGGGACTGCATGGACACGTACAAGGACGCCGTGCTGCTGAACGACCTGTGGGCGCAGGGGCTCGCCCCCTGGCAGGCGCGCACCCCCGCATGAGCCGCTCCGTCTTCGTCACCGGCGCCTACGGGCTGCTCGGCTCGTGGCTTGTGCGCGCGCTCGTGGCGCGCGGCGACCGCGTCGTCGTGCTGCGGCGCGACCGCGCGCCGCGCTCGGCGCTGCTGCTGGAGGGCGTCGAGGCCGCGGTCGACGTCGTCCACGGCGACCTGACCGACGACGGGCTGATGGCGCGCGCGCTCGGCGAGTACGAGGTCGACACCGTCTTCCACCTCGCCGCGCAGACGATCGTCGGCACGGCGAACCGCTCGCCGCTCGCCACGTTCGAGTCGAACGTGCGGGGCACGTGGACGCTGCTGGAGGCGTGCCGGCTGCACGGCGCGCAGCGCGTCGTCGTGGCCGCCTCCGACAAGGCCTACGGCGCGAGCGCGACGCTGCCCTACCGCGAGGACATGCCGCTCGACCCGCGCTACCCGTACGACGTCTCGAAGGCCGCGACCGACCTGATCGCGCGCTCCTACTGGCACACGTTCGGGCTGCCGGTCGCCGTGACGCGCTTCGCGAACCTGTACGGCGGCGGCGACCTCAACCGCTCGCGCCTGGTCCCCGAGGCGATCGCCGCCGCGCTCGCCGGCCGCGCCCCGGTGATCCGCTCGGACGGCTCGCCCCAGCGCGACTTCCTCTACGTCGAGGACGCGGTCGACGCGTACCTGCGACTGGCCGACGCGCTCGAGCGCGAGGGCGCCAGAGGGGAGGCGTTCAACGCCGGCGGCGGGCAGCCGCACGCGGTGCGCGACGTCGTCGCCCGCATCTGCGCGCTCGCCGGCACCGACGTCGCGCCCGACGTGCGCGGCACGGGCACCCCCGACGGCGAGATCGACCGCCAGTGGGTCGACGCCTCGAAGCTTCGCGCGCTGACCGGCTGGGCGCCGCGCGTCGACCTCGACGAGGGCCTGCGGCGCACGATCGCGTGGTACCGCGAGCACCCGCGCGCGCTCGCCTGACATCTAGACTCCCCGCTCATGGCAGGACATTCCAAGTGGGCAGGGATCAAGCACAAGAAGGCGATCGTCGACGCGCGCCGCGGCGCCGCGTTCACGAAGCTCGCGCGCGCGATCACCGTCGCCGCGAAGGAGGGCGGGGGCGACCCGGACGCCAACGCGGCGCTCGCGAACGCGATCCAGAAGGCCAAGGACGCCTCGATGCCGAAGGACAACATCGAGCGCGCGGTCGCGAAGGGCACCGGCGAGGGCGCCGACGCAGACGCGATCGAGACGGTCCTCTACGAGGGCTACGGGCCCGGCGGCGTCGCGCTGCTGATCGAGGCGATGACCGACAACCGCAATCGCACCGGCTCGGACGTGCGCCACCTGCTCTCCAAGCACGGCGGCAGCCTCGGCGAGCCCGGCTCGGTCGCCTACCTGTTCGACAAGACGGGCGTGGTCACGGTCGATGCGGAGCGCTGGGGCGAGGACGACCTGATCGTCGCGATCGACGCCGGCGCCGAGGACATCGCGCAGGACGACGACGTCTTCGAGGTGCTCGCGCAGCCGGCCGACCTCGCCGCCGTGCGCGCGGCGATCGAGCAGGCCGGGATCGAGATCGGCACCGCCGAGGTCACGCAGCGGCCGAAGACGCGCGTCCCGCTCGACGAGCAGGCGGCCGGCAGACTGCTGCGCCTGATCGACGCGCTCGAGGACAACGACGACGTCAACGCGGTGCACGCGAACTTCGACGTCGACGCCGAGCTGCTCGAGAAGCTCGCCGGCTGAGCGCCCGCCGGGGCGCCGCGTTTCGTTAGCGCGCGCCCGCCGCGTGGGGACACTGCGGGCGTGGGAGTCTTCGACGCGCGCCTGCAGGTGGCGGCGCGAGCGCGTCTCCGGGGGGAACCCTGGCTCGCGCCCGCGCTGCTCGTGGCGGGGGCGCTCGGACTCGCGGGGCTGTCGCTGCTGGCGCCGTCGAGCCCGAGCTACGACCCGTTCGCGTGGCTCGTCTGGGGCCGCGAGCTGACCCACGCGGGGCAGACGTTCGCGGTCGCCGGCGGGCCGTCGTGGAAGCCGCTGCCGGTCCTCTTCACGGCGCCGCTGTCGCTGACCGGCGACGCCGCGCCCGCGCTGTGGCTGCTGGTCGTGCGCGCGGGACTGCTGCTGGCGCTGGCGGGCGCGTGGGCACTCGGCGCGCGGCTCGCGGGCCGGTGGGCGGCGGCGCTGGCGGTCGTCGCGCTCGCGCTGGTCGGCGGCGTCGTCTCGCTCGCGCTGCGCGGCGCGTCGGAGCCGCTGCTGCTGGCCTGCGTCCTGTGGGCGATCGAGCGCCACCTCGCCGGCCGCCGCACGCAGGCGTTCGCGCTCGCGGTCGCGGCGGCGCTGGTCCGCCCGGAGGCGTTCGCGTTCGTCCTGCTCTACGCGGCCTGGTGCTGGCGCGCGGCGCGCCCGCGCGAGCGCGTGCTGCTCGCCGGCGGGCTGCTGCTCGTGCCGCTGCTGTGGCTCGGGCCGCCCGCGGCGCTCGGCGACGCGCTGTCGCCGAGCCGCTACGCGACCGCGTACCCGGGCGGGACCGGCGACCATCCCGGGCTGACGGCGCTGCGCCGCGGGCTCGGGCTGACGAGCGCAGCGGTGTGGATCCTCGCGGCCGCAGCGCTCGTGCTGCGCCCGCGCGACCGGACGGTGCGGGTGCTCGCGGCCGGCGCGGTCGCGTGGCTTGCGCTCGTCGTCGTCATGACGATCGGCGGCTATCCGGGGCTCGCGCGCTTCATGCTGCCGGCCGCCGCGGTCGCCTGCGTGCTGGCCGGCGTCGGCGCCGTCGAGCTGGCGCGCCGGCTCGTGCGGTGGCGTCGGCCGCTCGGCGTCGCGCTCGCCGCAGCGGCGCTCGCGGCGCTGGTCGCGGCGTGGGTGGCGCCGCTCGGCGCGGTCCCGGGTCAGGTCCGCGAGGCGACGCGCCTGGGCTCGATGCAGCGCCAGCTGCCGCGCGCGATCGCGGCGGCCGGCGGCCCGGCGGCGGTGCTCGCGTGCGGAACCGTCGCGGTGAACGGCACGGCCCAGACCGCGCTCGCATGGCGGCTGGGCGTCCCGCTCGCGCGCGTCGCGCAGCGGCTGCCGGGGACCGGCGTCGCGTTCGTCGGACCGCACTCGCCGGAGCTGGGCGCGCCGCCCGCGGCGACGCTGCGCGGGGCGCGCCACCGCGTCGTCGCGCGCGCGGGCGTGTGGCGCGTCGTCGCGGTCTCGGCGCCGTCGGCGCCGCTGCCGCGGGGCTGCATGCGCGCTGCTCGGCGGGCGTCCGGACGGCTTCTATGATCCGCCGATGATCGTCTCGCCGCAGCGGCTGCGCACGCCCGTGCACCGGAGCGGCTGAGGCGAATGGGGACGACGGACGGGCCGCGCCGCGAGCGGGCGGTGCGCGCCGCGGTTGCGCTGATCGCCGGCGCGCTCGCGCTCGCCGCGCTGACGCTGCTGGCGCCGTCGAGCCCGAGCTACGACCCGTTCGCGTGGGTCGTGTGGGGGCGCGAGCTGATGCCGGGCGCCGGCGGCGGGCCGTTCGGGCTCGCCGGGGGACCGTCGTGGAAGCCGCTGCCGGTGCTGTTCACGACACCGTTCGCGCTCGCCGGCAGCGCCGCGCCCGCGCTGTGGCTGCTGGTCGCGCGCGCCGGGCTGCTGCTGGCGCTCGCGGGCGCCTTCGCGCTCGGCCGGCGTCTCGGCGGCGTCCTCGCCGGTGCGCTCGCCGCGCTCGCGCTGCTGCTGCTCGCGGACCTCGTCTCGCTCGCCTGGCGCGGGGCGTCCGAGCCGCTGCTGCTGGCGGCGCTGCTGTGGGCGACCGAGCGCCACCTCGCCGGCCGCCGCACGCTCGCGTTCACGCTCGGCGTCGCGGCCGCGCTGATCCGGCCCGAGGTCGCGCCGTTCCTCGGCCTCTACGCGCTGTGGTCGTGGCGGGGCGCGGGCCGCCCGCACCGCACGGCGCTGGTCGCCGGGCTCGCGCTCGTCGTGCTGCTGTGGATCGGCCTGCCGGCGCTCGCCGGAGACCCGCTCGCGGCCAGCACGACCGCGCGCAACGCGAGCACGCGCACCAGCGCGCCGAGCGCGCTGCGCGGCGACCTCGGGCTGACGCTCGCGAGCGTCTGGCTGCTCGCGGCGGCGGCCGTCGCGCTGCGCCCGCGCGCGCCGGCGGTGCGCGCGCTCGCGCTCGCGGCGCTCGCCTGGCTCGCGCTGCTGGCGACGATGGCGGCAGCCGGCTACGCCAGCCCGGCGCGCTACGGGCTGCCCGCGGCCGCGCTCGCCTGCGTGCTGGCGGGCGCCGCCGTCGCCGCGCTGCTCGCGCGCGCACGCGAGCGCGCCGGCTGGCGGGCGCTCGCGCTCGTCGCCCTCGCAGCGCTCGCGGTCCCGGCGGCCGCGCGCGTCGCGCGGCTCGACGACCAGGTGCGCGAGGGGACCGCGGTCGCGCGCTCGCACCGGGAGCTGCGCGCCGCGCTCGCGTCCGCCGGCGGCGCCGACCTCGTGCGGCGCTGCGCGCTGGGCGGCTGGGTCGCCGTCAACCACACGAGCGGCTCGGCGCTCGCGTGGGAGCTGCACGTCGGCCTCGACCGCGTCGCCCGCACGATGCGGCAGCCCGGCCTGCTCGTGCGCGCGCCGCGCAGCGCGGCCGCCGGCGCGCCGCCCGCGGTCGCGCTGGAGCGACCGGTCGGCGCGCGCGAGGTCGGCCGCGCCGGCGCCTGGCGCGTCGTCGCGGTGAGCGCGCCCGGTGCGCCGCTGCCGCCGGCGTGCGGCGGGCGGAAGGCGTCCGGGCCTCCGCGCAGAATCCCGAACATATGATCGTCCTCGGCATCGACCCAGGCACCGCCAGCACGGGCTACGGGGTCGTCGCGCAGCGCGGCGGCCGGCTGCTCGCGCTCGACGGCGGCGTGATCGAGACGCCTGCCGGCCTGCCGCTCGAGCGCCGGCTGGCGACGATCCACGCGCGCGCGTGCGAGCTGATCGAGGAGCACGCGCCGGACGCGGTCGCGCTCGAGGACCTCTACTTCGGCGCCAACGCGCGCTCGGCGCTCGCGGTCGGACAGGCGCGCGGGGTCGTGCTGCTCGCCGCGGGCCAGCGCGGGCTCGCATGCGGGTCCTACACGCCCCAGCAGGTCAAGAGCGCGGTGTGCGGGTCCGGCCGCGCCGAGAAGCTGCAGGTCCAGCAGATGGTCCAGCGGCTGCTGTCGCTGCCCGAGCTGCCGCAGCCCGACCACGCCGCCGACGCGCTGGCGGTCGCGATCTGCCACCTCAACCGCGCGCCGCTCGCCGCAGCGGCCGGCGCCCGCCGTCCGACCGCCGGTGTGACGTCGCCCGCAGGCGGCCGGCTCGCGGCCACCGGAGGGCGAAAGCGATGATCGCGCTCGTGCGCGGCGAGGTCGCGGGTCGGCGCCCGGCGCCGCCGAGCGGCGGCGAGGTCGTCGTCGAGGTCAACGGCGTCGGCTACCGCCTCGCCGTCTCCTCCGAGACGCTCAAGCACGTGCCGGCCGCCGGCAAGCCGGTCACGCTGCACAGCCACCTGATCGTGCGCGACGACGCGCTCCAGCTCTACGGCTTCGCGACCGAGGAGGAGCGCGACCTGTTCCTGATGCTGCTGGGCGTGCAGTCGGTCGGCCCGAAGGTCGCGCTCGCCGTCCTCTCCGGCGGCTCGCCGCGCGAGCTGGTCGCCGCGCTCGCGGCCGGCGACAGCGCGCGCTTCCAGGCGGTGCCTGGGATCGGCAAGCGCACGGCCGAGCGGATCATCGTCGAGCTGCGCGAGAAGGCCGGCGTGACGCTCCCCGACGAGGCGATCTCCGTCAGCCGCTCGGACGACCCGCGCACGCTCGCGCGCGAGGGCCTCGTCGGGCTCGGCTACTCCCTCCAGGAGGCCGACAAGCTGCTCGACGGCGCCGCCGGCGAGACGCCCGAGGACCTGATCGCGCATGCGCTGAAGGCGGCCCGCTCGTGAGCGGCGCCGCGCGCATCCAGACGCCCGACGCGCTGCCGGCCGAGGACGAGCTGGACCGCTCGCTGCGCCCGAAGCGGCTCGACGACTTCGTCGGCCAGGCGTCCGTGCGCGAGCAGCTCGCCGTCTCCATCGAGGCGGCCGCCGCGCGCGGCGACGCGCTCGACCACGTGCTGCTGGCCGGCCCGCCGGGGCTCGGCAAGACCTCGCTCGCGCAGATCGTCGCGG
This sequence comes from Actinomycetota bacterium, assembly GCA_018268595.1. Classification (GTDB taxonomy): domain Bacteria; phylum Actinomycetota; class Thermoleophilia; order Solirubrobacterales; family Solirubrobacteraceae; genus Conexibacter. Next base: position 363,843 of record JAFDWH010000021.1, read on the forward strand.
CCGAGCTCGGGGTGCCGTTCGTGCAGACGGCCGGCCCGGCGCTCGAACGCAAGGGCGACGTCGCCGCCTTCCTGACCGCGCTCGAGCCGCGCGCGGTCTTCTTCGTCGACGAGATCCATCGCCTGCCGCGCGCGCTGGAGGAGACGTTCTACCCCGCGATGGAGGACGGCCAGCTGCCGATCACCGTCGGCCAGGGCGCCGGCGCGCGCGTCGTGACGCTCGACCTGCCGCCGTTCACGCTGATCGGCGCGACCACCCGCGCCGGCCTGCTGACGACGCCGCTGCGCGACCGCTTCGGCATCCAGCACCGGCTCGAGCACTACGAGCCCGACCAGCTCGCGCGGATCGTGCGGCGCTCCGCCGGCCTGCTCGGGATCGACGTCGAGCCGGCCGGCGCGCGCGCGATCGCCGCCCGCAGCCGCGGCACTCCGCGCGTCGCCAACCGCCTGCTCAAGCGCGTGCGCGACTACGCCGAGGTGCGCGGCGACGGGACCGTCACCGACGCCGTCGCCGGCCACGCGCTCGACCTGCTGGAGGTCGACCACGAGGGCCTCGACCGGCTCGACCGCGAGCTGCTGCGCGCGATCTGCGAGCTGTTCGGCGGGGGTCCCGTCGGCCTCTCGACGCTCGCCGTCGCGGTCGGGGAGGAGCAGGACACCGTCGAGGACGTCTACGAGCCCTACCTGCTGCAGCGCGGCTTCCTCGAGCGCACCCCGCGCGGGCGTGCGGCGACACGCCGCGCATGGGCCCATCTCGGCCTCGAGCCGCCCGCCGAGACCGCCCAGCTGTTCGGCTGACCGCACGCCCCGCGATCTGCGCGAACGCGAGATTCGCGGCGCCTCGCGCGGTCGCGGTTCCTTAACCGCTGTTGATGCCGGGGCTCGTATGCTGTGCCGGGATGGCGCACCTCTTCATCTGCCCGAACTGCGGCGCGCGCACGACCGCGACCGACCGCACGGCCGGTTTCCGCCGCGAGCCCAAGGGCTGCGCGAGATGCGGCTTCGGCTTCCTGTTCGAGCTGCTCGACGACTACTACCCGGCCCCGGACGCCGCCTTCTTCGTGTGCGACCGCGAGGGCCGCGTGATCGGCTGCGGCCGCGGCTCGTTCGAGCTGACCGGGCTCGACGACGAGCGCGTGATCGGCCGCTCGGTCAGAGAGGTGCTCGGGCTCGACTTCGGCGAGGCCGGCGAAGACGTGGTCGGCACCGTCCTAGAGTGGGGCGTGCGCGCGCTCAACAAGCCGGTCACGGTCAACGCCGAGGGCGACCTCCCGGCCCAGGCCGTCGCCGACTTGTTTCCCGCCTACGACGACGACGGCGGTCTGCTGCTCGTGCTGACGCCGGCGAAGTAGGATCGGCTGGTCCATGACCGATCGCCGCCGCAACGGCCTCATCCTGCTCCTCGTCGCGGGCCTGCTGCTCGCCTCGTTCGCCGCGATCGCGGCGAAGCCGACGCGCCTCGGGCTCGACCTCAAGGGCGGCGTCGAGCTCGTCTACCAGGGCGAGCCGACCCCGCAGGTGCCGACGGTCACCCCAGAAGCGCTCGACCGCGCGCTCGACATCATCCGCTCGCGCGTCGACCAGCTCGGCGTCGGCGAGCCGGAGATCCAGCGCTCCGGCAGAGACCAGATCTCCGTCGGCCTGCCCGACGTGCAGAACATCAGACGCGCGCAGGAGCAGGTCGGCACGCCGGCGCAGCTCTACTTCTACGACTGGGAGCGCAACGCGATCACGCCGGACGGCAGAGAAGTCGCGCCCCAGCTCCCGAACCAGGACCCGAACGCCGAGCGCATCAGCCAGGGCGCGGGCCAGGCCTCGCAGGGGCAGAGCCTCTACGACGCGGTCACGCTCGCGACCAGACAGAAGGCGACCGCCAGCGACGCCGGCGCGTCGCGCCGCGGCCCCGCGTACTACCTGTTCGACAGAGTGCACCGCTACCTCGCCGGCCCGGAGCGCACGAGAGCCGACCTGCTCGACGCGATCGACAGAAGAGCGCTCCCCGCCGGCAGCGTGACGCTCGCCGTCCCGCAGGGCTACGTGGTGCTGGAGGCGGCGGCGCTGAGAGCGAGCGAAAGACGCGCGATCGGCGACCCGGCCGCGCGCTTCTACGTGCTGCGCGACCGCGTCGCGCTGTCCGGCAAGGACATCAAGGACCCGCAGCAGGGCTTCAACGAACTCCAGCAGCCCGACGTCGAGTTCAGATTCACCGACAACGGCAAGAAGGCGTTCCACACCGTCACGCGCGAGATCGCCCAGCGCGGCACGACGCTGACGCTGCCGGGCGTCAACGCGCAGTCGGTCCTCCAGCATTTCGCGGTCGCGCTCGACGGCAGACTGATCTCGGTCGCCTCGATCGACCCGGTGCGGCTGCCGGACGGGATCGACGGCGAGAACGGCGCCGTCATCGAGGGCGGCTTCACGATCCAGAGCGCCCAGGACCTCGCGAACCTGATCAAGCTCGGCGCGCTGCCGATCGGCCTCAAGCTGATCTCGCAGTCGCAGGTCTCCGCCACGCTCGGCAAGCAGGCGCTCCACCAGGGCCTCGTCGCGGGCGCCGTCGGCCTCGCCGTCGTCGCGATCTTCCTGATCCTCTTCTACCGCGTCCTCGGCGTGATCGCGACCGGCGCGCTCGGCATCTACGCGATCTACCTGTTCGCGCTGATCAAGCTCGTGCCGATCACGCTGACGCTGCCGGGCATCGCCGGCCTGATCCTCACGATCGGCGTCGCGGCCGACGCGAACATCGTCATCTTCGAGCGCGTCAAAGAGGAGCTGCGTGCCGGCAAGTCGGTCCCGGCCGCGATCACCGCCGGCTACAGGAAAGGCCTGACGGCGATCGTCGACGCCAACGTCGTCACGGTGATGACGGCGTTCATCCTCTTCATGCTCGCGACCGCGGGCGTGAAGGGCTTCGCCTTCATGCTCGGCGTCGGCACGCTCGTCTCGCTGTTCACGGCGGTGATGGCGACGCAGGCGATACTCGGCACGCTCGGACGCAGCCGCCTGTTCTCGAACCCGGCCGCCGTCGGCGCCCACCTCGCCGGCCGGCGCTGGACGTTCGACTTCATGGGCAACTCGAAGTGGTTCTTCTCGATGTCGGGCGTGATCCTGCTGATCGGCGCGCTCGCGATCGGTGGCAAGGGGCTCAACTTCGGGATCGACTTCACCTCCGGCACGCGCATCACGACCGCGCTCGTGCAGCCGGGCAGCGAGAACCAGGTGCGCTCGCTGCTGCAGGCCAACGGCGTCAGCGACGCGAAGATCCAGAAGATCGACAACAAGCAGCTCGGCAGCAACGTCGTGCAGATCTCGACGGAGCAGCTGCAGCCGACCAAGGTCGACGCGATCAGAGCGAGACTCGACCAGCAGTTCGGCGGCACGCGCAACTTCTCCAGCACCTCGATCGGCCCGACGTTCGGGCAGACGGTCGCGAACAACGCGATCGTCGCGATCATCGCGTCGCTGCTCGTGATCTCCGCGTACATCGCGCTGCGCTTCCAGTGGAAGTTCGCGGTGCCGGTGCTGATCGCGCTGATGCACGACCTGCTGATCACCGGCGGCATCTACTCGCTGACGGGGCGGGAGGTGACGTCGGCGACCGTGGCCGCGCTGCTCACCATCTTGGGCTACTCGCTCTACGACACCGTGATCGTGTTCGACCGCATCCGCGAGAACATGCCGCGCATGCCGCGGGCCGCCTTCTCGCAGATCGCGAACCGCTCGATGTCCGAGGTGCTGACGCGCTCACTGGCGACGTCGTTCTCGACGGCGCTGCCGATCCTCGCGCTGTTGCTGTTCGGCGGCGAGACGCTGCGCGACTTCGCGTTCGCGCTGCTCGTCGGCGTGGTGTCCGGCGCCTACTCGTCGATCTTCATCGCGACGCCGGTGCTGACGCACTGGAAGGAGCGCGAGCCGGTCTACGAGGCACGGCGCGAGCGGATCGCGGCCGAGAACGGCGGCGTCGTGCCGGCCTACGCGGCCGCGACCGCCGGCGGCGAACCGGTCGACGTGGAGCCGGAGGTGCGGCCGCAGGCGCCGCGCCGGCGCCTCACCACGCCGGACGAGCCGGGCGAGCTGTCGGCCGACGAGTTCGCGGCGCTGCGCGCCGACATCGACGTCGACGACGAGGAAGCGGCCGTGCCGCCGCCGCGCCGCGGTCGCGCCGCCGCGGTCGTCCGCCCGCCGGCCTCGCGGCCCACGCCGCCGCCGGCGCAGCCGACCGATCCGGCGACGCCCGAGACGAACGGCCGCGCGCCCGACGAAGCCGAGAACGAGGGCGTGCTGAAGGAGCCGCGCAGACCGCGCCGCGCCAGACGCAGCAGACGACACGGACGGTCGCGCTGATGCGCGCGCGCGACACAGAGGAGCGCCGCTGATGGGCATGCTCGCGTGGGTCATGATGGGCCTCGCCATCTGGCACTTCACGATCTTCCTGCCGGACCGCTTCTGGGGCGGGATCGTCGGCGCGTTCCTGGGCGCCCTGTTCGGGGCGATCATCGTCGCGTTCGTGATCAACGGCTTCTCGGTCCCGGGACAGCACGAGACGCACCTGCTGACGGCGCTCGAGGGCGTCCCCGGCGCGGTCCTCGGCATCGCGGCCGTGTACGCCGAGGGCGTGCGCCGCGAGCGGCTCGTCTACGCCTGAGCGCCTGCCCTCGCGTTCGCGTGAGCGGCCGCCTCGCGCCTGCCTGAGCGCCCGGCCCGTTCCGTCATGACCCGCCCGTAGCCTGGGGCGGTGTCCACGCTTGCACTGCCCGAGGCTCCCGCCGCCGCGGCTGCGCCGCCCGCGCCGCGGATCGCGCTCGCGCCGTGCGACCCCGACGCCGTCGAGCGGCTGCGCGCGGCACTCGACTGCTCCCGCACGTTCGCGCAGGTGCTGGTGCGGCGGGGACTCGGCGTTCCGGGACAGGCGCGCGCGTTCCTCGCGGCCGAGGAGGCGCACGACCCGCGCGCGTGCGCGGGGATGGACGCCGCCGTCGAGCTGATCCTGCGCCACGTCGCGGCGGGCTCGCGCATCACGGTGCACGGCGACTACGACGTCGACGGCGTGTGCGCGACCGCGCTGCTGCTGCGCGCGCTGCGACGGGCGGGCGCTGACGCGGAGTGGTTCCTGCCGAGCCGCCTGGACGACGGCTACGGCCTCTCCGCGGCGACCGTCGAGCGGCTCGCAGCGCGCGGGACGCGCCTGCTCGTGACGGTCGACTGCGCGATCACGGCCGTCGAGGAGGTCGCGCTCGCGCGCCGGCTCGGGCTCGACGTCGTCGTGACCGACCATCACCGCCCGCGCGCGGACGGCGCGCTGCCGGACGCGCCGATCGTGCATCCGGCGCTGGGCGGCTACCCGTGTCCCGACCTGTGCGCCGCGGGCGTCGCCTACAAGCTCGCGCAGGCGCTCGCGTCCGCCACGGGCGCCGACCCGGCCGCGTGCGACGACGACCTCGACCTCGTCGCGCTCGCGACGATCGCGGACCTGGTGCCGCTGCGCGGCGAGAACCGGCGGCTCGTGCGCGCCGGCCTGCGCGCGCTCGCGTCGACGGGCAAGCCGGGCCTGCGCGCGCTGATGCGCGTCGCGCGCGCGGACCCGAGCGAGTTGGATGCGCGCACCGTCGGCTTCCGCCTGGCGCCCCGCATCAACGCGGCCGGGCGGCTGCGCCGCGCCGACGCCGGCGTCGAGCTGCTGCTGACGACCGACGAGGCGCGCGCCGCCGCGATCGCCGAGGAGCTCGACGCCGCCAACGCCGAACGGCGCTTCACCGAGCAGCGGATCCTGTTCGAGGCTGAGGCGCAGGTGCGCGAGCTGGGCGAGCGGCCGGCGTACGTGCTGGCCGGCGAGGGTTGGCACCCCGGCGTGGTCGGGATCGTCGCCTCGCGCATCGTCGAGCGCTTCCACCGGCCCGCGCTCCTGATCGCGTTGCCCGACCCCGCCGCCGCGCTGGCCGAGCCCGGCCCGCCGCTCGGCACCGGCTCGGGCCGCTCGATCCCGGCGTTCGACCTGCTCGGCGCGCTGCACGCGGCCGCGCCGCTGCTGGAGCGCTACGGCGGCCACCGCGCCGCCGCCGGCCTGACGATCGAGGCGGCGCGCGTCGAGGAGCTGCGCGAGGCGTTCGAGACGCACGCGGCCGCGGCCCTGACCGCGGAGGACCTCGTCCCGCGGGAGCGCGTCGACGCGGTCGTCGGCGGCGCACAGCTCGGGCTCGCGTTGGCAGACGAGCTGGCGCAGCTCGAGCCGACCGGCATGGGCAACCCCGGCGTCAACCTGCTCGTGCCCGGCGCCGCGCTGACCGACGCGCGCCAGATGGGGGAGGAGGGCAAGCACGTCCGCTTCACCGTCGAGGCCGGCGGCGGCCGCTGCCGTGCCGTCGCGTTCGGCTGCGACGGCCGCCTCCCGGTGGGCGCCGGCACGCCCGCCGACGCCACCTTCCGCCTCGAGCGCAACGCCTGGAACGGCGCCGTCGAGCCGCGCCTGCGCCTGCGCCACGCCCAGCCGTGCGCGCCGGCGCCGATCGAGCTGCTCGGCGAGCCGGCCGCCGGCGCATGGCTGGCCGCGGCGCTGCACGCGGCCGAGCCCGCCCGCGACGGGGCCGGGCCGGAAGCCGGCCGCACCGTCGTCGACCGCCGCGGCGAGGGCTCGCTCACGGTCCTGCGCGAGCTGGCCGATACGGGGGAGCGTGTCCTCGCGCTCGTCGCCGACGTGCCGCGCCGCCTCGCCGGCCTGCAGGAGCGGGTTGGCGGGTTCGCGCTCGCCTCGCATGCCGCGCTCGCGCGCGACCCGCAGCTCGCCGACGGCTTCGCGCACCTCGTCGCGCTCGATCCACCGGCGCACCACGACGAGGACGCGCGGATGCGCGCGGGGTCCGCGGAGCGCTTCACCCACCTGTGCTGGGGCGCGGCTGAGCTACGCTTTGCCCAGCAGATCCATGAGTCGGAGCACGGCCTGCGTGCTGCGCTCGTGCCGCTCTACCGGGACCTCAGGGCCCGCGGGACGGCGGCCGGCGAGGAGCTCGATGCCCTGCTGCGAGGGAATGGGACGCACGGGCGGTCGGTCGCGCAGGCGGCCCGCCTGGTGGCCATCCTCACGGAGCTGGGGCTCGTCAGCCTCGACCGGGACCTGCCGGGCCTCACGGTCGTGGACGCCGGGCGCACCGAGCTCGAGCGCTCCCCGACCTACCGGGCCGCGATGCAGCGACACGAGGACGGCCGCAGATGGCTGACGAGAACGGCAACACGACCCACGACGACACGACAGCTCCCGAGCCTCGCCTGACGCGCGGGACCGCGACCGCCGTCGCCGGCGGCGGCCGCGGCGCGCTGGACGCCGCGGCCGACGAGCAGCGCCTGCCGGTCGACGCGATCGACCACCCGGTCGCGCACCGGCCGATCCGCCGCGCCGGGCTGAGCGAGACCGAGCGCGAGCTGCTGAGCGACCTGTTCGCGATCGTCGAGGAGCACGCCGCCGAGAGCTCGGTCGAGATCGACCGCGAGCAGGTCGAGCAGGCGTTCGTCTACGCCTGCGAGCACCACGCCGACCAGCGGCGCAAGTCCGGCGAGGAGTTCATCATCCACCCGGTCGGGGTGGCGAAGATCTGCGCCGGCATGCGGCTCGACACCGAGACGCTGTGCGCGGCGCTGCTGCACGACACGGTCGAGGACACGTCGGCCAGCCTGGAGGACGTCAGCGCGACGTTCGGCGAAGAGGTCGCGTCGCTCGTCGACGGCGTCACGAAGCTCACCGGCCTCACGTTCTCCTCGCGCGACGAGGCGCAGGCGGAGAACTACCGCAAGATGATGGTCGCGATGGCCTCGGACATCCGGGTCATCCTGATCAAGCTCGCCGACCGCCTGCACAACATGCGCACGATCGGCGCGATGCCGAAGCAGAAGCAGATCGAGAAGGCGAAGGAGACGCTCGACATCTACGCCCCGATCGCGCACCGCCTCGGCATCCACGCGATCAAGTGGGAGCTGGAGGACCTCGCGTTCGCGGCGCTGCACCCGCGCAAGTACACCGAGATCAAGGGGCTCGTCAGTCAGCAGCGCGCCGAGCGCGAGCGCTACGTGAGCGAGGCGGGCGCCTACCTCGCGAGAGAGCTGGACGCGCTCGGGATCGAGGCGGAGATCTCCGGCCGCGCCAAGCACTTCTACTCGATCTACGCGAAGATGACGAGAAAGGGGCGCGAGTTCAACGAGATCTACGACCTCACCGCGATGCGCGTGATCGTCGACTCGGTGAAGGACTGCTACGGCGCCGTCGGCGTCATCCACTCGCTCTGGAAGCCGCTCCCCGGCCGCTTCAAGGACTTCGTCGCGATGCCGAAGTTCAACATGTACCAGTCGCTGCACACGACGGTGATCGGGCCCGAGGGGCGTCCCCTGGAGATCCAGATCCGCACGCGCGAGATGCACGACATGGCCGAGTTCGGGATCGCCGCGCACTGGCTCTACAAGGGCGACAGAGCGGTCGACGACGACGGCAAGCTGCGCTGGCTCAAGCGGCTGCTTGACTGGCAGCAGGAGCTGAGCGACCCCAAGGAGTTCATGGACACCTTGAAGGTCGACCTGTTCGAGGACGAGGTGTTCGTCTTCACGCCGAAGGGCGAGGTCAAGTCGCTCCAGACGGGCGCCACGCCGCTCGACTTCGCCTACGAGGTCCACACCGACGTCGGCCACCGCTGCGTCGGCGCGAAGGTCAACGGCCGCATCGTGCCGCTCTCCTACGAGCTGAGAAGCGGCGACATCGTCGAGGTGCTGACGTCCAAGCGCGAGCGCGGCCCCTCGCGCGACTGGCTCGCGCTCGTGAAGACGACCCGCGCGCGCAACAAGATCCGTCAGTGGTTCAAGAGCGAGACGCGCAAGGACACCGAGCACGCCGGGCGCGAGCTGCTGCAGGACCACTTGAAGAAGCAGGGCCTGCCGGCGCAGCGGATCGTCGGCTCGCCGTTGCTGGCCGACGTGATCCGCGAGATGGGCTTCCGCAAGGGCGACGAGTTCTACATCGCGCTCGGCGGCGCGAAGATCTCGCCGACCGTCGTCGTCAACAAGGTGATGCAGCGGCTCAAGCAGGGCGAGGCGGCCGACGGCACGCCGACCGCGGCCGACGATCTGATGCAGACGCGTCCGCGCCCGGCGCGACTGCCGACCTCCTCGTCGAAGTTCGGGATCGTCGTGGACGGCGTCGGCGACGTGATGCTGCGGCTCGCGAAGTGCTGCCGCCCGGTGCCGGGCGACCCGATCGTCGGCTACGTCTCGCTCGGGCGCGGCATCACGATCCACCGCGAGGACTGCCCCAACGTCGAGATCCTCAGAAAGGACCCGGACCGCTTCACGCCGGTCTCGTGGGACGGCGAGTCCTCGACCGCCTTCAAGGTCGAGCTGCACATCGACGGCTGGGACCGCCACCGCCTGCTCGAGGACCTCAGCCGCACGTTCAGCGAGGCCGGCATCAACATCGTCGAGGCGCGCTGCATGTCGAACCCGCCGATGATCAAGAACCGCTTCGTGATCGAAGTGGCCGACACGAAGACGCTCGACGCGACGATCAACCGCCTGCGCAACATCGAGTCCGTCTTCGACGCCTACCGCGTCACGCCGGGCGCGGGCGCGTAGCGCGGGGCTCGCCGCTCAGCGCGCGCGCCGCAGCGCGGCCGTGCTGACGACCTCGAAGTCGCGCCCGCTAAGGCGGTCGAGGCTGTGCAGCTGGCGGCCGATCCAGCGTCTGTCGGGCGCGCCGCTGACGTACCAGGGCGCGCCGTTGTCGGCGAGCATCAAGCCGTAGCGCTTCATCGCGAGCGCGATGACGCGCGCCTGCGGCGGGAGCCCGCGCAGGCTGACGCTGCGCTTGAGCCGCACGCGCAGCCCCATCGGCGGCAGCGCGCGCGAGCCGGACTGGCCCGACTCGTGGCGCGCCGGCCAGATGAACGCGGTGCGCGTGCGCGGCGCGGTGAAGCGCAGCGCGTGCCGGATCGCGCCGGCCGCGACCTCGTCGTAGCGCGCGAGACCGGCGAGCAGGGGGAGGCCGGCGGCGTCCGCCGAGGTCCAGCGCGGCGGGCGCAGCCGGTTCGAGCGCAGGTTCCACACGACGCCGCTGCCGGCGCGCCACGCGCGCCCCCCGCGCAGCGGGTGCGCGTCGTACAGCTCGTAGGCCTTGCAGGCGTCGCGGTCGACGACGATCGTGTGGCGGTCGCCGCTCGCCTGCGGGCCGCCCTCGATCGGTGCGTCGCGCGGGACCGGGTAGGGGCCGCGGTCCGACTCGGAGGCGTAGTGGAAGCGGACCGGCACGCGTCGCTGGTGGCCGCCGACGACGACGTAGGGGATCCCGATCGGCCCGCCGTCCCAGACGCCGGAGCCGAAGTCGGCGTGGAAGTGGGCGTCAAGCCCGATGCTGCGGATCAGCCGCGCGCTGTTCCGCGCGACGGGCAGTCCGTCGACGCGCTGGTTCCACGGGTTGTCGGCCGGGAACACCGGACAGCCGGCGAGCGTCGGGCCGCCGCTCGGCTCGACCGAGGCCGACGCGCCGGGCGCGAGCAGGCACGCCGCCAGCAGGAGGAGGGCGAGCATCCGCCGCACCGGCGGCAGACTACGGGCCCGGCCGGCGGCAGGCGGCTCAGCTCAGGAGACGACGCGCAGCGCGCCCGGCGCGACCCGCGCGACGATCTCCGGCACCTCGCCGAGGTAGTCGCCGTCGACCTGCAGCGGCAGCCCGCGCTCGTCGAGCGAGCGGATCGTCACGGCCTCGACGCCGGCGAAGCTCTCGACGCGGCGGTGCTTGACGATCCGCGCGCGCGGCGACAGCGCGCGCCACGCGACCGTCGGCATGTCGAGCGGCGAGGCGCGCCGCAGCACCACGCCGGCGAGCGTGCCGGTGTCGAGCGCGACGTCCTCGGCGAGCTCGATCGGCCGCTTCGCGAAGTACGTGTAGGGCGTCGTGTTCTGCACGATCGCGGTGACGCCCTCGACCACGCTGCCGTCGGGCAGCTCGACCGCGAGCCGCCGCGGGTTGACGACGTACTCGCGATTGAACGCGCCGACGGCCGCCGTCGCGTAGAACCACGGCCCGAAGCGCGCCTTCAGGCGCGGGCGCGCATCGACCCGCTGCGTGACGCTCGCGTCGAGCCCGACGCCGGCGGTGAAGAGGAAGCGGCGGTCGTTGACGACGCCGAGGTCGATCGCGCGCGGGGCGAAGTCGTCGGCCATCGCCAGCAGGTGCTCGGTCGCGTCGACGACGTCGTTGGGGATCCCGAGGATGCGGCAGAAGACGTTCGTCGAGCCGCCCGGCAGGCACGTCAGCGGCGTGTCGGAGCCGGCGAGCCCGTTGGCCGCCTCGTTGAAGGTGCCGTCGCCGCCGAACGCGCAGACGACGTCGTAGCCCTCCTGCGCCGCCTCGCGGCACAGCTCCGTCGCGTGGTTGCGCGCCTGCGTCTCGACCGAGTCGACCTCGTAGCGGCCGCGCAGCGCGTAGACGACGAGGTGCTTGAGGCGGGCCGAGACGGTCGTCGCGTAGGGGTTGACGATCACCAGCATCCGCTTGCCCGGGGCGGACACGGCGGACGACGCGGCGAGGCGCTCGAGCGCCTCGATCGAGGTGGCGGCCACGACTAGTTTCTACTCCGCCGGGGGGACGGCGTTACAGCCATCGTCGCCGGCGGAAGAACACGATCATCCCCGCGGCCAGCGCGACCATCGCGACGATGATGATCCAGAACGGCACCGCCTGGTCGAAGCCGGGGAAGTCGACGTTCATGCCGAAGATCGAGGCGATCAGCGTCAGCGGCAGGAACACGACGCTCAGCACGGTCAGCACGCGCAGGACGTCGTTGAGCTGGTGCGAGAGGACCGACTCGTTCGTCGCCTCGAGCGCCTCGACCGTCTCCTTGTAGGTCTCGAGGATCTGCCAGACGCGCTCTGACGCGTCGTTGATGTCGTCGAAGTAGAGGTCGAGGTCCTCGGCCAGGTAGCGCTGCTTCGTGCGCTCGAGGTCGCCGAAGACCGCGCGCTGCGGGCGCACGACCTTGCGGAAGTTGATGATCTCCTGCTTGACGTTGGAGATGTCGCGCACGACCTCCTTCGAGCGTCCCTCGAAGATCTCGTCCTCGATCCGCTCCAGCTTGTTGCCCATCTTCGCGAGCATCGGGAAGGAGGCGTCCACGCACGCGTCGACGATCTTGTAGAGGAGGTAGCCGGTGCCCTTCGAGAACCACTGCTCGCGCAGCTCGTCGTTGGCACGGCAGCGCTCGAACAGGTACTCGACCGGCTGCAGCGGCTGGTTCGGGAGCGTGACGAGGAAGTCGGGACCGACGAACAGGTCGAGCTCGGCCGCGTTCAGGCGCCCGACGTGCTTGTCGAAGCGCGGGAAGTACAGGACGATGAAGAGGTAGTCGTCGTACTCGTCGATCTTCGGGCGCTGGTTGCGCGAGAAGACGTCCTCGTAGTCGAGCGCGTGGAAGTCGAAGCGCTCCTCGAGCCACGCGCGGTGGCTGTGCCGCGGCTGCTCGATGTTGACCCAGCGGATGTCGAGCGCCTCGATGGCCTCGACCTGCGAGGCCTCAGGCTCGACGACGGAGGGCGCCGAGACGGAGCGACCGCGCGTCACGCGCGCGAAGCGGGGCTTGGGCAAGCTCGGCATACGAACTTCGCGGGTCGTCGCTCATCGGATCGATCGTCTCAGGTGCCACGACAGTGATTCTATCCCGAAAAGGGCGCATTTCCGCCATGGACGCACGCGAGCTTGCGCGCTCGTCCACACGAGATTGCGTACGCGTCCGGACCATCGCTATACTCCCGCCCACATAGCAGTACGCATCGAGAGCGGTGGAGGGACTGGCCCTGTGAAGCCGCGGCAACCACCCCGACGAGGGGAATGGTGCCAATTCCATCAGGCAACAAGCAAGCCTGGGAGATGTGGGAGCGGTTTCGAACCTCTGCCCCAGAACCCGGCGGAGGTTTTTTTATGCCGCCCGAGTCATTGACATGCAAGGAGTGCCACACCGTCTATCCGCTCGACGCGAGCTACGTCTGCGAGCGCTGCTTCGGCCCGCTCGAGGTCACGTACGCGTCGCGCGCTGACGTCGAAGCCGCCGAGCTGCGCCGCCGCATCCAGGCGGGGCCGCACTCGATCTGGCGCTACCGCGACTTCCTGCCGCTGACGAGCCCGCCGCCGCGCGACACGCTCCCGGCCGGCTGGACGCCGCTGCTGCGCGCCGACCGCCTCGCCGAGCGCCTCGGCCTGCGCGAGGTGTGGATCAAGAACGACGCCGCCAACCCGACGCACTCGTTCAAGGACCGCGTCGTCGCCGTCGCGCTGGCGCGCGCCAAGGAGCTGGGCTACCACACGATCGCGTGCGCCTCGACCGGCAACCTCGCGAACGCGGTCGCCGCGCACGCGGCCGCCGCCGGGCTCGACTCGTACGTCTTCATCCCGTCCGACCTCGAGGAGCAGAAGATCCTCGCGACGGGCGTCTACGGCACGACGATCGTCGCCGTCAGAGGCAACTACGACGACGTCAACCGCCTCTGCACCGAGGTCTCCGGCGAGCGCGAGTGGGCGTTCGTGAACATCAACTTCCGCCCCTACTACGCCGAGGGCTCGAAGACGATCGCGTACGAGATCGCCGAGCAGCTCGGCTGGCAGGTGCCGGACCGCATCGTCGGCCCGATCGCCTCCGGCTCGCAGTTCACGAAGATCGCGCGCGGCTTCGAGGAATGGATCGAGGTCGGCCTCCTCGCGGGCGCGGTCCCGACGATGAACGGCGCGCAGGCCGAGGGCTGCTCGCCGGTCGCCACCGCGTTCGCCGCCGGACAGGACGTCTGCCGCCCGGTCAAGCCCGACACGATCGCCAAGTCGCTCGCGATCGGCAACCCGGCCGACGGCCCCTACGCGCTCGACCTCGCGCGCCGCACCGGCGGCGGGATCGACGCCGTCACCGACGAGGAGATCAAGGCCGGCATCCGCCTGCTCGCGGAGACGACCGGCATCTTCACGGAGACGGCCGGCGGCGTCACGACCGCGGTGCTGGCGAAGCTCGCCGAGCGCGGCGACATCGACCCCGGCGAGCGCGTCGTCGCGATCATCACGGGCGAGGGCCTGAAGACGCTCGACGCCGTGCGCGGCACGTTCGAGACGGTCGAGATCGAGCCGTCCTACGACGCCTTCGAGGCGAGCGTGGAAGCGCGTCCCGCCCCCGCCCAGCCGGTGGCGGCCTGATGGCGATCGTCGTGAAGATCCCGACGCAGCTGCGCGCCGCGACCGGCGGCGCGTCGAGCGCGTCGGTCGAGGGCGGGACGGTCGGCGAGGTGCTCGACGCGCTCTACGAGCAGTTCGGCGAGCTGCGCGAGCGGATCGCCGACGACGGCGGCCTGCGACGCTTCGTCAACGTCTACATCGGCGGCGAGGACATCCGCTTCCTCGAGGGCCTCGAGACGCCGGTCGAGGACGGCGACGAGGTCACGATCCTGCCCGCGGTGGCAGGCGGCTGACACCGCCGATTCGGTGCCGAGCGCCGACGCGCCACCCGGCACATCCCCCAGCCAGCAGGGGGCATACCCGCTATCGAGGGGAAGATCCACGCTCTCGGGCGTGGATTGAAATGCGCAACCAGTGAAGGGTTGCTGCGTGGCTGATGGACTGCATCGGGAGCGCCGGGCGCTGGCGATCGCCGTGCGCGAGTTGCGCGTGCGCAAGTCGCTCAAGCAGGAGGAGGTCTGCGAGGCCTCCGGGCTCGGGCGCAACTACCTGACGACGCTCGAGAGCGGGCGCACGAACCCGTCGTTCGACGCGATGGTCCGCGTCGCACGTGGGCTGGGCGTGTCGTTCGCCGAGCTCGCGCGCGTGTACGAGGAGCGCCTGGAGGAGAGCGGCGTTCCCTCGACCGTCGCCTGAGCAGGGGGAGGGAGCGCCCCGTCCGCGGGAAGGGCGGACGGAGCGCCCCCCGCGCATCGGGGCGGCCCGGGGGACGGAAGCCGCCTCAGCTGCCGCACGGATGGCGGCAGATCCAACACGCGTGATGGATTCTCCACCATTGAAGATCTGGAATGCAACCCACAACCGCACAAGGCTTCGCCGCGTGCCGCCGACCAAGCCGAGGACGCGGGAGCGCGAGGCGCTCGGTCGGGCGATCCGCGTCCTGCGGGCCGAGCGCGCCGTCAGCCAGGAGGAGGTCGAGGCCGCCGGCGGCCTGGGCCAGAACGCGATCGGCCGCATCGAGCGCGGCGCCTCCGCGCCGTCGTTCGACAGCCTCGTCGGCGTCGCCGAAGGGCTCGGCGTCCCGCTCAGCGTGCTGATCGAGGTGTACGAGCGGCAGCTCGCCAGAGCGCCGCGATAAGCTGCTTGCCAGCAGGCGCCCGTAGCTCAGTGGATAGAGCGCTCGCCTCCGGAGCGAGAGGTCGCAGGTTCAAATCCTGCCGGGCGCGTCGAAGCCCCCGTCCGCTGTCCGAACTCCGCGCCGATGGACCTCTCGCTCTTCTTCGCCGGCACCGCCGGCTCCGTCCCGACGGCGCGCCGCGGCCTGCCCGCGCTGCTGCTGCGCCGCGGCGCCGACCGCATCCTGTTCGACTGCGGCGAGGGCACGCAGCGCCAGCTGCTGCGGTCGGTCGGGCTGATGGACCTGACCGACGTCTTCATCACGCACTTCCACGCCGACCACTGGCTCGGCCTGCCGGGGATGCTGAAGACGTTCGACCTGCGCGCGCGCGAGAAGCCGCTGACGCTCTACGGACCGCCGGGCCTCGCGAAGCTGCTGCACGGGATGCGCCACGTGTGGGGCGGGATCGGCTACCACGTCGAGATCGTCGAGCTGGCCGACGACGAGCAGGTCGAGCGCGACGAGTACGTGATCGAGCCATTCCCGGTCGCGCACCGCGGCGCGGCGTACGGCTACGCGCTGATCGAGGACGACCGCCCGGGCCGCTTCGACGCGGCGCTCGCCGAGCGGCTCGGCGTCAGGCCCGGACCGGACTTCGGTCGCCTGCAGCGCGGCGAGATCGTCGGCGGCGTGCGGCCCGAGCAGGTGATCGGCGAGGACCGGCCGGGGCGCAAGCTCGTGATCTCCGGCGACACCGCCCCGTCCGAGGTGCTGATCGAGGTCGCCCACCGCGCCGACCTGCTCGTGCACGAGGCGACGTTCACCCGCGAAGAGGCCGAGCGCGCGCGCGAGACGCAGCACTCGACCGCCGAGCAGGCGGCGAAGGCCGCGCTCGAGGCGGAGGTGCGGCTGCTCGCGCTCGTGCACCTCTCGACGCGCTACGGCGGCCGCGAGATCCGCGAGGAGGCGCAGGCGATCTTCCCCGACACGGTCGTCCCGCGCGACTTCGACGCGATCGAGATCCCGTTCCCCGAACGGGGAGCGCCGGAGCTGGTGAGATGGAGCCAGTCCGCGCCGCCCGCCCCGCCGGAGCCGCTGGTACAGTCCTGACCGTCCGTTCCTTTAACCCGGTCCCGTGAGGCCAGGAAGGTTCAGGTTGGAAGCCGAGAAGGTCGTCCTCGACCGCGACGACATGCGGCGCACGCTCGTGCGGATCGCGCACGAGATCGTCGAGAAGAACCCCCAGCAGCAGCTCGCCATCGTCGGCATCCACCGGCGCGGCGCCACGCTCGCCGCCCGCGTGCGCGACCTCGTCGCGGAGCTGCTCGAGCACGAAGTCCCGCTCGGCGACGTCGACATCGCCTTCTACCGCGACGACGTGACGCTGCGCCCGAGCGCGCCGGTCGTCCACGCCTCGCACATCGGCTTCCCGCTGGAGGAGCGCACGATCGTGATCGTCGACGACGTGCTCTACACCGGCCGCACCGTGCGCGCGGCGATCGACGCGATCTTCGACTACGGGCGCCCCGCCCGCGTGCAGCTCGCCGTGCTGGCCGACCGCGGCCACCGCGAGCTGCCGATCCGCCCCGACTACGTCGGCAAGAACCTGCCGACCGCGCGCGACGAGCGCGTGAACGTGCGCGTCGAGGAGCTCGACGGGCTCGACGAGGTGACGATCTCCCAACCTGCGGAGGTGACCGCATGACCGCGCCGCGCCACCTGCTCTCGATCGACGACCTCGACCGCGCGGGGATCGAGCGGATCCTCGACCGCGCCGCCTCGTTCGCCGAGGTCGCCGGGCGCGAGATCAAGAAGGTCCCCGCGCTGCGCGGGCGCACGGTCGTGAACCTCTTCTACGAGGCCTCCACGCGCACGAGCAGCTCGTTCGAGCTGGCCGCCAAGCGGCTGTCCGCCGACGTCGTCTCGGTCCGCGCCGCGACCTCGTCGGTCACGAAGGGCGAGTCGCTCAAGGACACCGTCCAGACGCTCACCGCCTACGACCCGGCCGCGATCGTGATCCGCTCGCCGCACGCCGGCGCGGCCCAGCTCGTCGCGCGCTGGACCGACGCCGCGGTCGTCAACGCCGGCGACGGCAAGCACGAGCATCCGACGCAGGCGCTGCTCGACGTCTACACGCTGCGCCGCCGCCTCGGCGCGCTCGACGGCAAGAACATCTGGATCGTCGGCGACGTGCTGCACTCGCGCGTCGCGCGCTCGGACATCCTCGCGTTCGCGCGGATGGGCGCGCAGGTCACCGTCAGCGGCCCGCCGACGCTGCTGCCACGCGGGATCGAGGCGCTCGGCTGCGAGGTCGCGCCGACGCTCGAGCGGCTCGCGGAGGCGGACGTCGTCTACGTCCTGCGGATGCAGAACGAGCGCATGGACGAAGCGTACGTGCCGTCCCTGCGCGAGTACGCGGCGCGCTATCAGGTCAACGCGGCGCGCCTGCAGCCGCACCAGCTGCTGATGCACCCGGGACCGGTCAACCGCGGCGTCGAGCTGTCGGCCGACGCGATCGACTCGCCGCAGGCGCTGATCGCCCAGCAGGTGGAGGCGGGCGTGGTCGTGCGCATGGCGGTGCTGTACGAGCTGCTCGCCGGCAGCGGCGCGGGCGCCCCGCTCGTCGCCGAAGCCGCCGCCGAGGCGGTCGCGCTCGCATGAGCGCCGAACGGCTGTTCCACGTGCCCGGCGAGCCGGCCGAGCTGCTGCTGCGCGGCGTGCACGCGCTCGACCCGCGCAGCGGGCTCGACGCGCCGCACGACGTGCTGGTGCGTGACGGCGTCATCGCCGAGCTGGCCGCGCCCGGCTCGCTGCCCGCACCGGACGGCGCCGAGGTCGTCGAAGGGGAAGGGCTCCACCTCTTCCCGGCGTTCTTCGACCCGCACGTGCACCTGCGCACGCCCGGCCAGGAGCACAAGGAGACGCTCGCGACCGGCACCGCCGCAGCGGCGGCCGGCGGCTTCTGCGGGATCGTCGCGATGCCGAACACGGCGCCGACGCTCGACGACGCCTCCGGGCTGCGCTCCCTGTGCGCCCAGGCGCGGCAGGAGGCGCGCGTGCCGGTCGGCTTCATGCCGGCGATCACGCGCGGGCTGGCCGGCACGGAGCTGACCGAGATGGCGGAGCTGCGCGACGCCGGCGCGCTCGGCTTCACCGACGACGGCAGACCCGTCGTCGCCGCCGGGATGCTGCGGCGCGCGCTCCAGTACCAGCGCCTCTGCGGCGGCACGATCGCGCTGCACGAGGAGGACCCGACGCTGTCCGGCCACGGCGTGATGCACGAGGGGGCCGTCTCGGCGCGGCTCGGGCTCACGGGGATCCCGTCGATCTCCGAGTCGACGATGGTCGCGCGCGACAGCGCGATCGCCGCCTACGAGCAGGGACGCGTGCACTTCCAGCACCTCTCGTGCGTCGAGTCGGTCGAGGCGCTCGCGGCCTGGAAGGCGGCCGGCGCGCGCGTCAGCGGCGAGGCCTCGCCGCACCACCTGACGCTGACCGACGAGGCGGTCCGCTCGCTCGACTCGCGCTTCAAGATGAACCCGCCGCTGCGCACCGAGGCCGACCGCGAGGCGCTGATCGCCGGGCTGCGCGACGGCACGATCGAGTGCATCGCCACCGACCACGCCCCGCACGCGCGCCACGAGAAGGAGGTCCCGTTCGAGGAGGCGCCGATGGGCGTCACCGGGCTGGAGACCGCCTTCCCCGTCCTCTACACCGACCTCGTGCTGCCGGGCGTGCTGCCGCTGGGCCTCGTCGTCGAGCGGATGACGGCCGGCGCGGCGCTGCTCGACCTGTCGACCCCGCGAATCGCGGTCGGCGAGCCGGCGAACCTCGCGCTGCTCGACCTCGCCGGCGAGTGGGAGGTCGGCGCGCGCGGCTACGCGAGCAAGTCGGCCAACTCGTGCTTCGAGGGCCGCCGGCTGCGCGGCGTCGTGCGCCTGACGCTCGCCGCCGGGGCGGTCGTGCACCGCGCCGAGCTTCCGGCCGAGGTGGCCGCGTGACCCCCCGCACGCTCGACCGCGCGCGCACCGCGCTCGTCGTGATCGACGTGCAGGAGGCGTTCGCGAAGGCGGTCGACGGCTTCGACGAGATCGCCGCGCAGACCGCGATCCTCGTGCAGGGGGCGCGGACGCTCGGCCTGCCGCTGCTCGTGACCGAGCAGTACCCGCGCGGGCTCGGCGACACGGTCGCGCCCGTGCGCGAGGCGCTCGGCGACGTCGAGCGGCTGCCGAAGACGGTCTTCTCGGCGGCGCGCGCGGACGGCTTCGACCTGCGGGGGCGCGACCAGGCGCTCGTGTGCGGGATCGAGACGCACGTGTGCGTCAACCAGACGGTGCACGACCTGCTCGCCGGCGGCGTCGAGGTGCACGTGGCGGTCGACGCGGTCGGCTCGCGCACAGCCGCGAACCGCGAGCTGGGCCTGCGCAAGATGGCCGAGAGCGGCGCGATCCTCACGTCGGTCGAGACGGCCCTGTTCGAGCTGCTCGGCGCCGCCGGCAGCGACGAGTTCAAGACGATCCAGAAGCTGGTGATGTAGATGAGCGACCCGACCGCGTACGTCCTGCTCGAGGACGGCGAGCGCTTCGACGGGCTCGCCTGCGGCGCCGACACATACGCCGTCGGCGAGGTCGTCTTCACGACCGGCATGACCGGCTATCAGGAGGCCGTCACGGACCCCTCGTTCGCCGGCCAGCTGATCACGTTCACGACCGCACACGTCGGCAACTACGGCGTGAGCGCGGAGGCGATGGAGTCGGACCGCATCCACGCGCGCGCGGCGATCATGCGCGCCGCGACCAACCGCGAGGACGCGCCGGGCGCCGAGGGCGGCTGGCTCGACTGGCTGCGCGACTGCGGCGTGCCCGGCATCACCGACCTCGACACGCGCGCGCTCGTGCGCCACATCCGCGACGCCGGCGCGATGCGCGGCGGCGTCTTCCCGGCCGCCGTCTCCGAGCAGGAGGCGCAGGCGCTCATCGCCGAGGAGCCGTCGATGGCCGGCCGCGACCTCGCGCGCGCGGTGACGCCGGGCGCGCCGGTCGTGTTGGAGCCGCTCAGCGGGTCCGCCGGCCCGACGATCGCGATGATCGACACGGGCGTGAAGGACTCGATCGTGCGCAACCTGCGCGAGCGCGGCGCGACGGTCGAGCTGCACCCCTGCACGACGAGCGCCGAGACGCTGCTCGCCCGCGACCCCGACGCGTTCTTCCTCGCCAACGGCCCCGGCGATCCCGCCGCGCTCGGCTACGTCGTCGAGACGGTCCGCGGACTGGTCGGCAAGAAGCCGGTCTACGGCATCTGCCTCGGCCACCAATTGCTGTGCCGGGCGGTCGGCCTGGAGACGTACAAGCTGCCGTTCGGCCACCGCGGCGCCAACCACCCGGTCAAGGACCTCACGACCGGGCGCGTCGAGATCACGAGCCAGAACCACGGCTTCGCGGTGCTCGGCCCCGGGGGCGCGAAGACGCTGCCGAGCGACGAGCCGGTGCGCTGGGAGACCGACTTCGGCGCCGCCGAGCTGACGCACATCAACCTCTACGACCGCACCGTCGAGGGGCTCGCGCTGCGCGACGTGCCGGGCGCGACGGTCCAGTACCACCCCGAGGCCGGTCCCGGCCCGCACGACGCGCTCTACCTGTTCGACCGTTTCATCTCGGAGATCGAGGCCGCCGCCTGATGCCACGTCGCGACGACATCAAGAAGATCCTCATCATCGGCTCCGGGCCGATCGTGATCGGCCAGGCCGCCGAGTTCGACTACTCCGGCACGCAGGCGTGCAAGGTGCTGATGGAGGAGGGCTACGAGGTCGTCCTCGTCAACTCGAACCCGGCGACGATCATGACCGACCCGGAGCTGGCGACCGCGACCTACGTCGAGCCGCTGCTGCCCGGCCCGGTCGCGCAGGTGATCGAGCGCGAGCGGCCCGACGCGCTGCTGCCGACGCTCGGTGGTCAGACGGCGCTCAACCTCGCGAAGGCGCTGCACGAGGACGGCACGCTGGAGAAGTTCGGCGTCGAGCTGATCGGCGCGAACTACGAGGCGATCGACCGCGCCGAGGACCGCGACCGCTTCCGCGAGACGATGGCCGAGGCGAGACTGCGCGTGCCCGGCTCGGCGATCGCGACGACGCTCGAGGAGGCGCGCGTGGCGCTGCCCGAGATCGGCCTGCCGGCGATCATCCGCCCGGCCTTCACGCTCGGCGGCCGCGGCGGTGGGATCGCCCGCACGGAGGAGGAGTACGAGCAGATCTGCAAGCGCGGCATCGCCGCCTCACCGATCGGCCAGGTGCTGATCGACGAGTCGGTGCTGGGCTGGGGCGAGTTCGAGCTGGAGGTGATGCGCGACCACGCGGACAACGTCGTGATCGTCTGCTCGATCGAGAACCTCGACCCGATGGGCGTCCACACGGGCGACTCCGTATGCGTCGCGCCGCAGCAGACGCTCACCGACAAGCTCTACCAGCAGCTGCGCGACCAGGCGATCGCGGTGATCCGCGCGGTCGGCGTCGAGACGGGCGGCTCGAACGTGCAGTTCGCCGTCAACCCGGCGACGGACGAGATCGTCGTGATCGAGATGAACCCGCGCGTCTCACGCTCGTCCGCGCTCGCCTCGAAGGCGACCGGCTTCCCGATCGCGAAGATCGCCGCTCGCCTCGCGGTCGGCTACACGCTGCAGGAGATCGACAACGACATCACGCGCGCGACGCCGGCCAGCTTCGAGCCGACGATCGACTACTGCGTCGTGAAGTGGCCGCGCTTCGCGTTCGAGAAGTTCCCCGGCTCCGACGCCGGCCTCTCGACGCACATGAAGTCGGTCGGCGAGGCGATGGCGATCGGGCGCACGTTCAAGCAGGCGTTCGCGAAGGCGCTGCGCTCGCGCGAGCTCGACGCCCAGCCGCGCCCGCCGGCCGGCGACGACGCGCTGCTCGACGCGCTCGCGCACGGCGGCCCCGACCGCTTCGACCTCGTGCTGGAGGCGTTCCGCCGCGGCATGACGCCCGCGCTGCTGCACGAGCGCACGTCGATCGACCCGTGGTTCCTGTGCGAGCTGCAGGAGCTGGCGCTCGATCCGGCCGGGGCCGAGGCGGGGGAGCGGGTCTTCAAGTCGGTCGACACGTGCGCGGCGGAGTTCGCGGCGCGCACGCCGTACTACTACTCGGCGCGCGAGCGGCCCCGCTCCGGCGGCCGCGCGGCGGCCTCCGAGGTCGAGCGCGGGGAGCGCAGATCGGTCGTGATCCTCGGCGCCGGCCCCAACCGCATCGGCCAGGGGATCGAGTTCGACTACTGCTGCGTGCACGCCGCGATGACGGTGCGCGAGACGGGCCGCGACGCAGTGATGGTCAACTGCAACCCCGAGACCGTCTCGACCGACTACGACACCTCCGACCGCCTCTACTTCGAGCCGCTGACGCTGGAGGACGTGCTGGGCGTCTGCGAGGTCGAGCGGCCCGAAGGCGTGATCGTGCAGTTCGGCGGCCAGACGCCGCTGCGCCTGGCCGCCGGCCTCGCGGAGGCGGGCGTGCCGATCCTCGGGACCTCGATCGACTCGATCGACCTCGCCGAGGACCGCGGCCGCTTCGGCAGGCTGCTCGCGCAGCTCGGCTTCGAGGCGCCGCCGTACGCGACCGCCTGCTCGCCGGAGGAGGCGCTCGCGAAGGCGCCCGGCGTCGGCTTCCCGCTGCTCGTGCGGCCGTCGTACGTCCTCGGCGGGCGCGCGATGGAGATCGTCTACTCGCTCGACGGGCTGCAGGACTACCTCGACCGCGTCGGCGCGGACCACGGCAGCGGCAAGGAGATCTTCCTCGACCGCTTCCTCGAGGACTCGATCGAGCTCGACGTCGACGCGCTGTGCGACGGCGAGGACGTCTGGATCGGCGGGATCATGCAGCACGTCGAGGAGGCCGGCATCCACTCCGGCGACTCGGCCTGCGTGCTGCCGCCGCACTCGCTCGGAACGGACGCGCTCGCGCAGATCCGCTCGCACACCGAGGGGATCGCGAAGGCGCTCGGGGTCGTCGGCCTGCTGAACGTCCAGTACGCGGTCGACACGAGCGGCAAGCTCTACGTGATCGAGGCCAACCCGCGCGCCTCGCGCACCGTCCCGTTCGTCTCGAAGGCGATCGGCCACCCGCTCGCCAAGCTCGCCTGCCGCATCATGCTCGGCGAGCGGATCGCCGACCTCGGCCTGCCGGCCGACCCGGTCGGCGACGTCGTCTGCGTGAAGGAGGCGGTGCTGCCGTTCGACCGCTTCGCCGGCGCCGACGCGCTGCTCGGCCCCGAGATGCGCTCGACCGGCGAGGTGATGGGGATCGCGCGCGACTTCCCGACCGCGTTCGCGAAGGCGCAGGCGGCCGCGGGCGCGCAGCTGCCCGACGCCGGCAGCGTCTTCATCACCGTCGCCGACGGCGACAAGCCGGCGGCGGCCGGCGTCGCCGCGCAGTTGCACGAGCTCGGCTTCGAGCTGGTCGCGACGGGCGGCACGGCGCAGGCGATCAAGCGCATGGGCATCCCCGTCCGCGCGCTCTGCAAGATCGGCGAAGGCTCCCCGAACGTGCTCGACGAGATCGAGCGCGGGGAGGTCCGGCTGGTCGTCAACACGCCGGTCGGAACGGGCGCGCGCACGGACGGCTGGGAGATCCGCTCGGCGGCTGTCGCGCGCGGCATCCCGTGCATCACCACGATGACCGGCGCGATGGCCGCGGCGCGCGCGATCGCGGCCGCTCGGCGCGGCGAGGCGCCCGTCATCTCGCTGCAGGATCTGCAGCGCAACGGCTCAACCGCCGCCCCGCCGGAGGTTGCGCACGGGACTTGAGCGAACGACTGCGTTCGGGATCTCAAAACGCCTGCAAACGGAGTCGATCCTTCCAGTGACGCTCGACATACCTCGACCTCAACTTGAGGTCGAGCCGAATTCGCCGGTTGGCGCTTGCCGAGAAGCCTTCACGTTGTAGACTCGCCGCCCATGCCGCCGGCCGCCAGCGAAACGCCCGCCAAGCACACGACTGCGCCCGAGCGTTCCCTGCACCAGCGGATGATCGCGCTCACGCGCGCCAACGAGATCCGCACGAAGCGCGCCCAGCTCAAGCGCGACCTCAAGGCCGGCCGCGTCGCGATCCACGAGCTCCTGATGGAGCCGCCGAGCTACGTCGAGACGGCGAAGGTCTTCGACCTCCTGCTCGCGGTTCCGAAATACGGTCGCGTGAAGGCCAACAAGATCCTGAACGTGTGCCGCATCTCGCCGAGCAAGACGATCGGCGGGCTCTCGCCCCGGCAGCGCGCCGAGCTGGTCGCGCTCCTCCGCCGCTAACCCGCGGCGCCTCAACGCGTGGCCCGCGTGTTCGTCATCACCGGCCCGTCGGGCGTCGGCAAGGGGACGCTGATCCGCGGCCTGCTCGCGCGCATCCCCGAGCTCGAGCTGTCGGTCTCCGCCACGACGCGCGAGCCGCGCCCGGGGGAGGTCGACGGCGTCGACTACCACTTCCTCAGCGAGGACGAGTTCGACCGCAAGGTGAAGGCCGGTGCGTTCGTCGAGCATGCCGCCTACTCCGGCCGCCGCTACGGCACGCTGCGCTCCGAACTCGAGCGTCGCACGGCGGCGGGCATCCCGGTCGTGCTGGAGATCGAGGTGCAGGGCGCGCGCCAGGTGCGGCAGTCGCTCCCGTCGGCTGTCCAGGTGTTCATCGTGCCCCCGTCCGAGCAGGCGCTGCGCGAGCGCCTCGTCGGCCGCGGCACCGACGCGCCGGAGGAGATCGAGCGGCGCCTGGAGGTGGCCGAGCGCGAGCTGGCGGCGCAGGGGGAGTTTCCGCACAAGGTCATGAACGACCGTCAGGAGGAGGCGGTCGGCCAGCTCGAGCGGCTCGTGCGCGCCGAGTTGGACGGCGAGGCCGGCTAGACTCTCCTGTTCACCGACTGGAAAGGCCCCGCTCTTGATCTCTCCCCGCATCGACCGCCTGCTGACGCACGTCGACTCCGACTACGCGAGCGTCGTCGTCGCCGCCAAGCGCGCGCGGCAGATCAACTCGTACTACCACAACCTCGGCGAGGGCACGTTCGACGAGTTCCCGCCGCCGATGGTCGAGACCCGCTCGAAGAACTACCTCACGATCGCGCTCGAGGAAGTCGCCGCGGGCAAGATCAAGTACCACTACCGCTAGCCGCCCCGGCGCTCGCCGCAGGAGCCGCGCGGCGCGGGGCGAAAGGACGCGACATGGCCAGGCTGCTGCTCGGCGTCAGCGGGGGGATCGCCGCCTACAAGGCGCTCGAGCTCGTCCGTCTCGCGACGAAGGCCGGCCACAGCGTCCGCGTCATCCAGACGCCGACGAGCGAGCTCTTCGTCGGCGTCGCGTCGTTCGAGGGGATCACCGGCGCGCCGGTGCTGAGAAGCGAGTTCGCGCGCGACCCGCTGCGCGGCGCGTTCCCAGGCGACCCGCTGCCGGCGCACGAGCCGATCAGCCACCTTCAGCTCGTCGCCAACGCCGACGCGTTCCTCGTCGCGCCGGCCTCGGCCAACACGATCGCCAAGCTCGCGCACGGGCACGCCGACAACCTGCTGACGAGCGCCGCACTGGCGGCGCGCTGCCCGCTGGTCGTCGCGCCCGCGATGAACGACGCGATGTACGAGCACGCGGCGACGCAGGCGAACCTCGCGCTGCTGCGCGAGCGCGGCGCGCGGATCGTCGACCCGGGCGTCGGGCCGCTCGCCTCGAAGGGCGAGCATGGCATCGGGCGCCTCGCCGAGCCGGCCGAGCTGCTGGCGGCATGCGAGGCGGCGATCGCAGGCGCGTCGCTCCCGCCGACGGCGTCGCTGGCCGGCGTGCGCGTCCTCGTCACGGGGGGCGGCACGCGCGAGCCGATCGACTCCGTGCGCTACGTCGGCAACCGCTCGTCCGGCCGCATGGGCTACGCGCTGGCCGAGCAGGCAGCGCGCCGCGGCGCGGCGGTCACGGTCGTGGCGGCGAACGTCTCGCTGCCGGCGCCGACCGGCGTGAGGGTCGTCCCGGTCGAGACGGCGGCGCAGCTCGCGGACGCCTGCGCGGAGGCCTTCCCGCGCTGCGACGTGCTGCTGATGGCCGCGGCCGTGGCGGACTTCCGCCCGGCGGACCCGGCCGACACGAAGATCAAGAAGACCGCCGCCGACGCGCCGGACGCGCTCGCGCTGGAGCCGACCCCGGACGTGCTGAGCGGGCTCGCCGGCGCGCGCCGGCCGGACCAGACGATCGTCGGCTTCGCGGCGGAGCATGGCGAGGGGGCGCTCGCGTACGCGCGCGAGAAGCTCGCGCGCAAGCGCCTCGACGCGATCGTCGTCAACGACATCTCGCGGCCCGACATCGGCTTTGACACGGTCGAGAACGAGGTCACGATCGTGACGCCCGCCGGCGAGCGGCCGGTCGCGCGCGCGCCGAAGGCGGAGGTGGCGGCAGCGATCCTCGACGCCGTCGCCGAGCTGCGCGCGGGGCGCGCCAGCACGCCCGCGTGAGCGGTGTCCGGCCGGGGTGCGTCCGCGTGCGGCCATCCCGACGGGACCCTTCCGGCGCCGCCTACACTGGAGAGATGGGCGACGTCTACCACCTCTTCCAGCAGGGGACGGCGCTGTTGGAGGCGGGCGACCACCACTCGGCCACGATCCCGCTCAGGCGCGCGCGCGACCTGGCGCCGGACAAGGCGTCGATCCGCGAGGCGCTCGGCCGCGCGCTGTTCCACGCGCAGCGCTACCAGGAGGCCGCGGACGAGTTCGCCGCGATCGTCGAGCAGGCGCCGACGAACGACTTCGCGCTGTTCTGCCTCGGCCGCTGCCTGCAGCAGCTCGGCCGCCACGCCGAGGCGCGCCGCCCGCTCGCCCAGGCCGCCGGCCTGCGCCCCGAGCGCGGCGACTACCGCGTCTACCGCGACCGCGCCCGCGCGGCCGCGGCGCGCTGAACCGCCGATCAAACGCATGCTGTGTAGACCGGCGCCGTGCGCCGGCCTAGCCTCATGCCATGCCCCCAAGACGCCCCGACAACGTGCAACGTGGCGTGCTCGCCGAGAAGATCCGAGCGCGCGCGAAGAGACCGAAGATCACCGATCCGGAAGAGGTGAAGAAGATGTTCGAGCGGATCGGGATCGATCTGCCACCCGGCGCAAACACGGTCCGGCGACGCACGCGCTACTGACATGCCTGTGAAGTACGACCGGCGACGCGCGACGGTCGTTGCCTTCGACGCCCCGGAATGGGAGCCGCCAGACGCCGTCGTGGTCGACATGAACGTCGTCGCGGAGGCCCTCCTTCCAAGGGAGCCGGAACACGACGTCTGCGACGCGCTCCTTAGACGGCTCGTACAGGCGAGAACGCTCGTCGTGTTCAGCCGGCTCCTCGAAGCCGAGCTTTGGGAGGTGGTGTTCAACCATGCGCTGCGCACGCACACCGGTCGACGCGACACGCGCCACTCGCGCTACCGCCATGACGCACGGCGGGCGGCGGGCGTGACGCTTGACCAAGCGACCCGCGACTGGGATGAGCTGCTCGAAGCGCTGCAATGGGACTGCGTTGATCTGCATGACGTCGCGGACGCCGGTGCCGGACCTGATGCGGGCGTACGGGCTCCAGTCCTACGACGCCGTCCACGCCGCACCGCTGCTCCGGAGCGGGGTGACGGACATGGTCACGCGCGACGCCGGCTTCGCGGTGCTGCTGCCGGAGGATGCGATGTTGCACACGACGCGGCGGCGGCTGAGTCGCACGCGCGCACGGCGGCGCGACGCGTGCGGCACGCGATAGCCGGCGCCACCGCTCACGCGCCGTCGGGCGCGGCCGGGGCCGGGTCCGGCGCTGCCTGACGCGCCTGCGTCGCGCTCAACACCAGCAGCCCGAGGAAGCGGTCGAGCTCGGCGGGGGAGACGGCGACGAGCGGGAGGTCGCCCTGGATCCACACCTCGCCGTCGCGCGTGTGCGCGAAGCGCATGAACGGGATCTGGCGGTTCCAGCGCAGCAGGTCGTGCGGCTCGATCCGGCCCGCCTCGACCACCTGCGCCTGCGCGCGCAGCACGCCGTCGCGGATCGCCACACCGACGTGCAGAGGCCAGCCGGCGGCGTCGACCGTGAGGCCCCACTCGGCGAACGCGACTCTGCGCGTCTCGCCGTCGAGCCCGGCGATGTACGCCTCGACGACGGTGCGGGGGTCGGCTGTCACGGGCGGCACACGATACGCAACGGCGCAGCATGCAATCGCGGCGTCATTGCAACGAAACGCTCAACGGAGGCACGATGGTGGTGCTAAGCTCGTCGCACAGCTTTCGCGTCGGCTCCCGTCCGGCGGCAGTTCCGAAAGTGGGCGCTCGCCCACTTTTTTTATTGACATGACCGATTCCCCCGAGCAGTCCGTCCAAGCCGAGATCGAAGCGCAGCTCGCGTCCGCAGAGCCGGACGTCGAGGTGCTGCTCGCCGACCTCTCCGGGGGCACGCTGCGGCTGTTCATCGACCACCCCGACGGCGTCACGCTCGACCTCTGCGAGCGCGTCACGCACGTGCTCGCGCCGCTGCGCGAGCGCTACGCCCTCGAGGTCTCGTCGCCGGGCAGCGATCGCCCGCTCACGAAGCCCGCGCACTTCCACCGCTTCCTCGGCCGCCGCGCCCGCGTCCGCGTGCGTGAGGCGCACGACGGCCACAAGTCCTTCACCGGCGAGCTCGTCGGTGCGTCCGAGGAGGAGGTGACGCTCGCCGTCGACGACGGCGTCGTCGCGATCCCCTACAGCGCCATCGCCCGCTCCAACCTCGTCCCAGGAGAGTAAGCCGCATGTCGAAAGAGATCCTGGATGCCGTCCGCGCCCTCGCCGCCGAGAAGAACATCTCGAGCGAGACGCTGATGGTCGCGCTCGAGGACGCCCTGCTCTCGGCATACAAGAAGACGCCGGGCGCCGCGCCCTACGCGCAGGTCGAGATGGACCGCGAGACCGGTGACTTCACCGTCTGGGAGCTGAAGATCCCCGAGGAGCTCGAGGCCCAGCTGCTGAAGGAGCAGGAAGAGGAGGCCGAGGCCGCCGCCGAGACGGAGGGCCAGATCGCGAACGTCGACCCGGAGACGGGCGAGGTGCGCGAGGAGGTCGCCCCCGAGCTCGACCTCGACAAGCTGAAGGAGTACGAGGACCAGATCGAGCGCGTCGACGTCACGCCCGAGGACTTCGGGCGCATCGCCGCGCAGACGGCCAAGCAGGTGATCCTCCAGCGCATCCGCGAAGCCGAGCGGGACATGATGTTCGAGGAGTACCGCGACCGCGTCGGCGAGCTGATCACCGGCATCGTCCAGCAGTCCGACTCGCGCTACACGCTCGTGCAGCTGCGCGAGCGCGTCGAGGCGCTGCTGCCGAAGTCCGAGCAGGTCGACGGCGAGCGCTACGACCACTCGCAGCGCATCAAGGCGGTCATCAAGGACGTCTCGGCCTCGACGAAGGGCCCGAGCATCATCGTCTCCCGCCGCGACCCGGAGCTGATCAAGTCGCTGTTCGAGCTCGAGGTCCCCGAGATCGCCGACGGCCTCGTCGAGATCACGAACGTCGCGCGCGAGCCCGGCTATCGCTCGAAGATCGCGGTCGTGTCGCACGCCGACGGGGTCGACCCGGTCGGCGCCTGCGTCGGCCCGCGCGGATCGCGCGTGCGCATGGTCGTCTCGGAGCTGCGCGGCGAGAAGATCGACATCATCCCCTACAACGACGAGCCCGCCCGCTTCGTCGCGAAGGCGCTCTCGCCGGCGCGCGTGCGCGAGGTGCTGGTCGACGACGAGGCCAAGCAGGCGACGGTGATCGTGCCCGACGACCAGCTGTCGCTCGCGATCGGCCGCGAAGGGCAGAACGCTCGCCTCGCCGCGCGCCTGACCGGCTGGCGCATCGACATCCGCTCGGAGACCGAGTTCGCGCAGGAGGAGGCCGAGCACGGCTACGAGGAGGAGGACGCTGTGCAGGGCCGCTGCGCCGCGATCCTCTCCAACGGCCGCCGCTGCCCGAACGCGGCGCTGCCGGGCTCGCGCTACTGCGGCCTCGACGCGCACCAGGCGCTCAACGACGTCGAAGGCGACGAGGTCGCCGCGCTCAGCGGCGACCAGGACGGCGACGGCGGTGCGTCCGAGGCGGAGCCGGCCGACGGCCCCGAGGGACCGGTCGAGGCGGCAGATGCCGGCGCGCCGGTGGCCGAGGAGGAGCCGGCCGAGGCCGAGGTCGCGGTCGCCGAGCAGCCCGCCGGCGAGCCCGAGGGCGACGAGGGCGCCGCGTCATAGCGCACGAGCCCCAACGGCGCTGCACCGGCTGCGGCCGCTCGGCGCCGAAGCGGTCGCTACTGCGCTGGGTCGCAGTCGGCGACGCCGTCGTCGCGGACCCGGACGGCCGCCTCCCGGGCCGCGGCGCCTACACCTGCCGCACGCGCCGCTGCGTCGAGCGGGCCGGCGTGCGCGGCGGCTTCGCCCGCTCGTTTCGGCGAGCGGTGACCGCGCCGCGCAGCGGCGAGAACGTACACTTGGACGAGGAATGAGCAAGAAGCGCGTCAACGACATCGCGAAAGAGCAGAGAATGGCCGTCAAGGACCTGCTGCTCAAGCTGCAGGCCGCCGGCATCGACGCCGCGGCGCCTTCCGCGACGGTCGACGAGGCGCTGGCGCTGAGAGCGCTGGGCTCCAACGGCGCCGGCTCGAACGCCGCCGCGAGAGCGGCGCCGCGCGGCAGATCCGACGGCAGCGGCGGCGGTGACGGTCACAGACAGCGCCCCACGCGCGACTCGCTGCAGGGCGAGCGCGCCCCCGGCGCGCCCGGCGGGCGCCGCCGCGTCGTGATCGACTCGCAGGCCTCCCGGCGCGCGCCGGGCGGGGGTGGCCCGGGCGGAGGCCCCAACCAGCCGCCGCGGCGCCAGCGCCGCGGTCGTCGCCGGCGCGGCACCTACGAGGAGCCGGCTCCGCTCGAGACGCGCCAGCCGACAGGCCCGGCGCACGTCCGCATCAACTCCGGCTCGACCGTCAAGGACGTCGCCGAGTACCTCGACGTGCCGGTGCCGGAGATCATCAAGAGACTGATGGGCCTCGGCGAGATGGCGACGCTCACGCAGACGCTGTCGGACGAGGCGATCGAGCTGCTCGCGACCGAGTTCGGCAAGACCGCCGAGGTCGTGCACGCGGCCGACGACGTCGATGCCGAGCCGGTCTACGAGGACGCCGACGACTCGCTCGTCGAGCGCCCGCCGGTCGTCACGATCATGGGCCACGTCGACCACGGCAAGACGTCGCTGCTCGACGCGATCCGCCAGACCGAGGTCGCGGCGGGCGAGGCGGGCGGCATCACGCAGCACATCGGCGCCTATCAGGTGCACCACAACGACAGAGTCGTCACGTTCCTCGACACGCCGGGCCACGAGGCGTTCACGGCGATGCGCGCCCGCGGCGCGAAGGTCACCGACATCGCGGTGATCGTCGTCGCAGCCGACGACGGCGTGAAGCCGCAGACGCAGGAGGCGGTCGACCACGCGAAGGCCGCCGAGGTGCCGATCCTCGTCGCCGTCAACAAGATCGACAAGGAGGGCGCGCAGCCCGACCGCGTCCGCACCGAGATGACGCAGCTCGGCCTGCAGCCGGTCGAGTGGGGCGGCGAGACCGAGTTCGTCGACGTCTCGGCGAAGACGAAGGAGGGCCTCGACAACCTGCTCGACACGATCCTCGTGATGTCCGAGGTCGAGGAGCTGAAGGCCAACAAGGACACCGAGGCCTCCGGCGTGATCGTCGAGAGCAAGCTCGACCCGGGTCGCGGCGCCGTCGTCACGGTCCTGATCCAGCGCGGCACGCTGCACGTCGGCGACGCGCTCGTCGCCGGGCCGCACTGGGGGCGCGTGCGCGCGATGAACGACTTCATGGGCGGCCGCGTCAAGCGGGCGCAGCCGGGCGAGCCGGTCGAGATCCTCGGCTTCGACTCGGTGCCCGAGGCGGGCGAGTTCGTGCGTGTCGTCGAGAACGACCGCAAGGCGCGCCAGCTCGCGGGCGAGCGGGCGAACCGCCTGAAGACCGAGGCGCTCGCGCGCCGCTCCGGCAAGCGCATCTCGCTCGAGGACATCTTCAAGAGCGAGCTGCAGGAGCTCAACCTCGTGCTGAAGGCCGACGTGGCCGGCTCGCTCGAGGCGATCGAGGACGAGATCGCGAAGCTGCCGCAGTCGGAGATCTCCGTCAACGTGATCCACCGCGGCGTCGGCGGCGTGAACGAGTCCGACGTGATGCTCGCCGCCGCGTCCGACGCGGTCGTGCTCGCGTTCAACGTGCGCCCCGTCGGCGACGCGCGCCAGGTGGCCGATCGCGAGGGCGTCGAGATCCGCTCCTACGCGGTCATCTACCGCGCGATCGAGGAGCTGCGCGCCGCGATGGAGGGCATGCTGGAGCCGGAGGAGGTCGAGGACCAGACGGCGACCGTCGAGGTCCGCCAGATCTTCCGTGCATCCAGAATCGGCACGATCGCCGGCTCCTACGTCACCGACGGCAGAGTCGTGCGCGGCGCCAGAGTCCGCCTCGTGCGCGACGGCACGGTCGTCTACGACGGCGAGATCCAGAGCCTGCGCCGCTTCAACGAGGATGCGAGAGAGGTCGCCTCCGGGTTCGAGTGCGGCATCGTGCTGAAGGACTTCGCCGACGTGAAGGAGGGCGACGTGCTCGAGGCGTACGCGACGCGGAAGGTCGAGCGCGAGCTCGCCTAGCGGCCGTGGCGGAGGCGGGCGGCTTCGTCGCCGTGCTCGTGATCGACGTGCACTTCCCGGACGCCGGCAGCTTGAAGGGCAAGCGCAAGGAGCTGTCGTCGCTGAAGGCGCAGCTCCAGACGCGGCTCGGCGTGGCGGTCGCGGAGACCGGTCATCAGGACCTGTGGCAGCGCAGCACGCTGACGGCCGCCCTCGTCAGCGGCGACATGGGGACGTTGAGCGGCGCCTGCGACCGCGTCGAGCGCTGGCTGGAGGAACGGCTGCCACAGGGCGTCTCCGTCGCCCGGCACGTGCTGTCGGTGGAGGACCTCGCGGCATGACCCGGCGCTCACCAATCAGCGCGCCACGGTACGCCGATCCGGTGCGAGGTCTAGGATGAGCGGGAGTCGCATGCGTCGCGTCGATGAGGCGGTTCGCGCCGTCCTCAGCGACGTCATCACCCAAGAGCTCAAGGACCCGCGCGTCGGGTTCGTCACCGTGACAGCCGTCAAGACAAGCCCCGACCTGCGCAACGCCCGCGTCTACGTGAGCGTGCTGGGTGACGAGGCGGTTCGTGCCGACAGCCTCGAGGGGCTCGCCTCTGCACACGGCTTCCTGCAGCGGAGGATCGCCTCCGAGCTGCGCCTCAAGCACACGCCGGCGCTCGAATTCGCATACGACGACACGGTCGATCGCGGCATTCGCCTCAGCGCGCTGCTCGACGACCGCGACGAGCGCGACGAGTCCGACGGCGGCGAGGAGCCGGCGTGACCGTCACCGCGCGCGGCAAGCGCGCCACGCGCGCCGAGGTGCTGGCCGAGTTGCAGGCCGCCGGCCGCTTCCTGCTCGTGACGCACGAGCACCCGGACGGCGACGCGCTCGGCTCGCTGCTCGCGATGCACGAGGTGCTCTCGGCGCTCGGCAAGGACTCGGTCATGTTCATGGCGGCCGACGAGTTCCCGCTGCCGCACGAGTACCGCTTCTTCGCGCTCGACGGGCTCGTGAGCGAGCCGCCCGCCGACGTCGCCGAGCGCACGGTCGTGTTCCTCGACTGCGGCAACATCGACCGCAACCCCGCCGACGCGCTGCAGATCGACGACGCGCACATCGTCAACGTCGACCACCACCACGACAACACGCACTTCGGGACGGTCAACCACGTCGTGCCGGAGGCGTCGTGCACGGCGGAGATCGTGTGGGACCTGATGCACGGGCTCGGCGTCGTGCCGACCGTGAAGATCGCGGAGGCGCTGTACGTCGGCCTCGTCACCGACACCGGCAAGTTCATGTACGAGAACACCGGCACGCGCGCGCACGTGATGGCAGGCGAGCTGATCGAGGCCGGCGTCGACGTGCACGACGTCTACCACCGCATCTACGAGGGCGTCCCGTGCGCGAAGGTGATGCTGCTGGCCCGCGCGCTCGCGCAGATCGAGCGCCACGACGCCGGCACGCTCTCGCTGACGCGCCTGACGCGCGAGGACTTCGCCGAGGTCGGCGCGGAGGAGAACTACTCCGAGGGCGTCGTCGACCACCTGCGCGCGATCGAGGGCACGGCCGTCGCCGCGCTCGTGCGCGACCGCCTCGGCTCCGCCGACCCCGAGCAGCGCAAGGTCTCGCTGCGCGCGGCCGACGACCGCGTTGACGTCTCCGCGATCGCCCGCGCGCAGGGCGGCGGCGGCCACCGCCAGGCGGCCGGCTTCTCGACGACGCTGCCGTGGGACGAGCTGGTGGCGTTCCTGCGCCGTGAGGTGGCGGCGCAGCTCGCGCCGCTGGCGTCGTAGCGGCTCCGCCCGCCGCGAGGCGCCGTGAGCGGCGGCGCCCGTAGGCTCCCGGGCGTGAGCGACGGCGTGATCTTGTTCGACAAGCCCGCCGGCGCGACCTCGCACGACGTCGTCGCACAGACGCGCCGGCGCCTCGGCAAGGGCACGAAGGTCGGTCACGCCGGCACGCTCGACCCGTTCGCGACCGGCCTGCTGCTGGTCCTCGTCGGCCGCGCCACGCGCGTGCAGCGCTTCCTGATGGCGCTGCCGAAGTCCTACGAGACGGTCGCGCGCTTCGGCGCGACCTCCACCACCGGCGATAGCGACGGCGAGATCGCGGAGACCGGGCGCGTCCCGCACGGCGACCTCACGCTGCCGACCGGCACGATCCGCCAGCGCCCGCCCGCCTACTCGGCGGTCAGAGTCGGCGGCATGCGGGCGTACAAGCTGGCGCGCCGGGGCGAGGACGTCGAGCTGCCCGAGCGCGAGGTGACGGTCCACGCGTTCGACGAGCTGGCGCGCGAGGGCGACCGCCGCACCTTCGCGATCCGCTGCTCCGCCGGCACGTACGTGCGCTCGCTCGTCGCCGACCTCGGCGACGCCTACTGCGAGCAGCTGCGGCGCACTGCGATCGGGCCGTTCGACGTGCGCGACGCCGACCCGGAGCGGATCGTCCCGCTCAACGACGCGCTCGCGTTCCTGCCGGAGGCGCGGCTGGCCGGGGACGACGCGCGCCGCGCGGCGCACGGGGTGGCGGTGGACGATCCGGCCGCGCCCGCCCGCGCGCCGGGGGAGACCGTGCGACTGACCGACGCGGACGGTGTGATCGCGATCGCGGAGCCGCGCGACGGCCGACTCAAGCCGATCGTGGGCTTTCGCGGCTAAGGTTCGGCGCCATGCGCATCACCTTCCTGGCCGACGTCGAGCAGCGTCCGCGGCGTGTCGCCGTCGGCGAGTTCGACGGCGTCCACCTCGGACACCGCGCCGTCATCCAGGGCAGCGACACGGTGCTGACGTTCGAGCCGCACCCGCTGACCGTCGTGCGGCCCGACGCCGCGCCGAAGCTGCTCACGACGCTCGAGCGCAAGGCCGAGCTGGTCGCCGAGCTGGGCGTCGAGGAGCTCGTCGTGATCCCGTTCGACAGAGCGTTCGCGCAGCGCAGCGCGGAGGACTTCGTCGACCGCGTGCTGGTCGAGGCGCTGCAGGCGACGCACGTCGCCGTCGGCGAGAACTTCCGCTTCGGTCACAGCGCTGAGGGCGACACGCGCCTGCTGACGGCCGACCCGCGCTTCGAGACGCGCGTCGTCCCGCTCGTGGAGGCGAACGGCGAGGTCGTCTCCTCCTCGCACATCCGCGGCCTCGTGCTGGCGGGCGAGGTCGACGTCGCGGCGCGCTTCCTCGGCGCCCCGTTCGCGATGCGCGGCGAGGTCGTCTCGGGCGACAGACGCGGGCGCGAGCTGGGCTTCCCGACGGCGAACCTGATCCCCGACCAGGCGCTGATCCAGCCGGGGCACGGGATCTACGCGGCGCGCGCGTCGTGGGGGGAGGAGGTGCGCTGCGCGGCCGTCAACGTCGGCGTGCGACCGACCTTCAAGACCGACCTGGTCGTGCTGGTCGAGGCGTTCCTGCTCGACTGGAGCGGCGACCTGTACGGCGAGCAGCTCACGATCGAGTTCCTCGCGCGTCTGCGCGGCGAGCGCCGCTTCGACTCCGCGGAGGCGCTGATCGAGCAGATGCACCGCGACGTCGAGGACGCGCGGGCGGTCTACGCGGCGCATTCTGCTACGGTTCCCCGCCGATGAGCACCCTTACGAGCGAGCGCAAGCAGGAGTTGATCTCCAAGTTCGGCAAGGGCGATGCGGACACCGGTTCGGCCGAGGTCCAGATCGCCATGCTGACCGACCGCATCAACGACCTGACCGAGCATCTGCGCACCCACAAGAAGGACCACCACTCGCGGCGCGGCCTGCTCATGCTCGTCGGCCGGCGTCGGCGCTTCCTCAACTACCTGGAGCGCAAGGACGTCGAGCGGTACCGCGGGCTCATCAGAGAGCTCGGCCTGCGCAAGTGAGCGTCGTCGCGGCCGGCACTCCCGCGCCCGACTTCACGCTCCGCCGGGGGGACGGGTCGAAGTTCACGAACGCCAACCTGCTCGGGCAGACGACGGTCCTCGTCTTCTACCCGTTCGCGTTCAGCCCTGTCTGCACCGACCAGCTCAACCTCTACGAGGAGGTGCTGGAGCAGTTCAGTGCGCAGGGCGCGACGCTGTACGGCGTCTCGTGCGACTCCACCTGGGCGCAGACGGCGTTCAAGGACCGGCTCGGCGTCTCGATCGAGCAGCTCTCGGACTTCGAGCCGAAGGGCGCGGCCTGCCGCGCCTTCGGCGTGCTGCACGAGGGCGGCTTCCCGCAGCGCGCGCTGATCCTGATCGGCCCCGAGGGCGTGGTGGAGTGGAGCTACCTGGCGTCCTCGCCCGGCGACCTGCCCGGCGCGAACCTGATCTTCGACGCGCTCGCCGCGCGCGATGAGCAGCCTCGGTAGCGCGCCCGTCCCGCCGCTCGCGCCCGACGACCACATCCGCGGGGAGGGAGACGCCCCGCCGCAGATCGTCTACGCCGACTACGAGTGCCCGTACTGCGCGGTCCTCTGCGGGCGGCTGGCCGCGAGCGGGGAGCGCTGGGTCTTCCGCCACTTCCCGGTCAAGTCGAACCACCCCCGCGCGTGGGCTGCCGCGTGCGCGGCGGAGGCGGCGGGCCTGCAGGGGCGCTTCTGGGAGATGCACGACGCGCTGTTCGGCGACCAGGGGCGCCTGGAGGACCCGCACCTGTGGGACCGTGCCGCGGCGCTCGGCCTCGACGTCGCGCGCTTCGACGCCGACCGCCGCTCGGACGCCGTCGCGGCGCGCGTGCGGCGCGACTTCGAGAGCGGCGTGCGGGCCGGCGTGGTGACCACGCCGACCTTCTTCGCGGGCGGCACGATGCGCGCAGGTGCGCCGCATGACACGTGATTTGCAGCGAGATCGCTACGCTTCAACGGTTCGGATACCGAAGAGAACCGCAAAGCACTCCGCCGACCGACGGGCGGAGCAGAAGGGAAAATCACATATGTCTGACGCCGTTACGCGCGTCGCCGTCGAGATCGCCGGCAAGGAGATCTCGTTCGAGACCGGAAAGATGGCCAAGCAGGCCTCCGGTGCCGTCGTCGTCCAAGCGGGCGAGACGATGGTCCTGTCCACCGCCACCGCAGGCAACCTGCGCGACGTGGACTTCCTCCCGCTCACCGTGGACATCGAGGAGCGGATGTACGCCGCGGGCAAGATCCCCGGCTCGTTCTTCAAGCGCGAGGGCCGCGCCGGCGAGAAGGGCACGCTCACCGCGCGCCTGATCGACCGTCCGATCCGCCCGCTGTTCCCGAAGGGCTGGCGCTACGAGACCCAGCTCGTCGGCATCCCGCTGTCCGTCGACCACGTCAACCCGTACGACGTGCTCGCGATGAACGGCGCCTCGGCCGCCCTGATGGTCTCCGACATCCCGTTCCCGACGCCCGTCGGCGCGGTGCGGATCGGCAAGATCGACGGCAACTTCGTCGTCAACCCCGACGAGGAGGACCTGCTCGAGAACACCGACCTCGACCTCGTCGTGGCCGGCACCGAGGAGGCCATCCTGATGGTCGAGGCGGGCGCCAACGAGATCCCCGAGGCGGAGATCCTCGACGCGCTCGACATCGCGCACGACGCGATCAAGAAGCTCTGCAAGGTCCAGTGGGAGCTGCAGAGAAAGGCCGGCAAGGCCAAGAAGGACGTCGAGGTCCCGCAGGTCGACGAGAAGCTCTACAGAACCGTCGCGAGATCGCACGGCAGAAAGCTCGACAGAGCGACCTCCGTCGAGGACAAGCTCGAGCGCCAGGAGGCGACGAAGGCGGTCGTCGAGGAGATCCTCGCCAAGTACGCGCCCGACGAGGACGACGCCGAGACGCGTCAGGCCGTCCAGCGCGTCGCGGACAAGCTCGAGAAGACGCTCGTGCGCGAGCGCATCGCCGTCAAGAAGGTGCGTCCGGACGGCCGCAAGGCCGACGAGATCCGCCCGATCTCGATCGACGTCTCGGTCGCCCCGCGCACGCATGGCTCGGCGCTCTTCACGCGCGGCCAGACGCAGGCGTTCAGCGTCGCGGCGCTCGGCACAACGCGCGAGGAGATGCGGCTCGACACGCTCGGGCTGGAGACCTCCAAGCGCTACTTCCACCACTACAACTTCCCGCCGTTCTCGGTCGGGGAGGCCGGCTTCATGCGCGGTCCGAAGCGCCGCGACATCGGTCACGGGGCGCTCGCCGAGCGCGCGCTCGTGCCGATGATCCCGTCGCAGGAGGAGTTCCCCTACGTCATCCGCGTCGTCTCCGACATCTTCGAGTCCAACGGCTCGTCCTCGATGGCGTCGGTGTGCGGCTCGTCGCTGTCGCTGATGGACGCGGGCGTGCCGCTGAAGGCGCCGGTCGCCGGCATCGCGATGGGCCTCATCAAGGAGGGCGACGACTACATCGTGCTGTCCGACATCGCCGGCGTGGAGGACCACCTCGGCGACATGGACTTCAAGGTCGCCGGCACGGACAAGGGCATCACCGCCCTGCAGATGGACATCAAGATCACGGGCGTCTCGTTCGAGATCCTGCGCGACGCGCTCAAGCAGGCGAAGGAGGGCCGCACGTTCATCCTCGGCAAGATGGCCGAGGCGATCGACGGCCCGCGCGCCGAGCTCTCCAAGTGGGCGCCGCGCATCTCCACGGTCCAGATCGACCCGGAGAAGATCGGCCTGCTGATCGGCAAGGGCGGCGAGACGATCCGCGGCCTGTGCGAGGAGTTCGACTCGCAGATCGACGTCAACGACGAGGGCCAGGTGCTCATCTACGCGCAGAACGGCGAGCTGGGCGACGCCCTCGCGGACCGCATCCGCACGATGACCAAGGAGGTCGAGGTCGGCGACGAGTTCGCCGGCAAGGTCGTCAAGACGACGACCTTCGGCGCCTTCGTCGAGCTGGCGAAGGGCACCGACGGCCTGCTGCACATCTCCAACGTCTCGCCGGGCAGACGCGTCGAGACGGTCGAGGACGTGCTCAACAAGGGCGACGAGATCCAGGTGCGCGTGGTCGAGGTCGACCGCGAGCGCGGCCGCATCGGCCTGCGCCTCGCCGACGACCCGGAGATCGCCGGCAAGACGGTCGAGGAGCTGGCGACCGTCGGCTCCGGCGGTGGCGGCGGCGAGCGCGCTCCGCGCGGCGACCGTGGGGATCGCGGCGACCGCGGCCCGCGCGGCCGTGGGCGCAGCGGCGACCGCAACGGCCGCGGCGGCGATCGCGATCGGGGCCCGCGGCGCGACCGCGACCCGGACCGCGGCTAGATCGAACCCTCGGTGACCGACACCGACCACCGGATCACCGAGCTGGACTCGGGCGTGCGGATCGTGACGGAGGCGATGCCCTCCGTCCGGTCCGTCTCGCTCGGCTACTGGATCGGCACGGGCTCACGCCACGAGGCGGAGCCCGACGCCGGTCTCTCGCACCTGATCGAGCACCTGCTGTTCAAGGGCTCGGACAAGTACCAGTCGGTCGAGATCGACCAGATCTTCGACGCGATGGGCGCGGAGCTGAACGCCGGCACCGGCAAGGAGAGCACGTCGCTCTACGCGCGCGTGATCGACGCGCACCTCGCCGACGCGTTCGACGTGATGAGCGAGATGGTGTGGCGCCCGGCATTCCGCGACGTCGACTCCGAGCGGGAGGTGATCCTCGAGGAGATCGCGATGTACGAGGACGACCCGCAGGACAAGGTGTTCGACGTGCTGGGGGAGGCGGTCTTCGGCGCGCACCCGCTCGGGCGCGCGATCATCGGGCGCGCGGCGGTCGTCGCCGGCAGCCCGGTCGAGACGATCCGCGCGTTCCACGCGGCGCGCTACGTGCCGCGCAACGTCGTGATCGCGGCGGCCGGCGCGGTCGACCACGACGCGCTCGTCGAGCTGGCGGCCGCGCGCGTGCCGGGCGCCGGGCGCGAAGCGGCCGGACCCCGCGCGGTCGACGGCCGGCCCGCGCGGCAGGTGCGCTTCGAGCGCAAGAACACCGAGCAGTACCACGTCTGCGTCGGCGGGCTCGGGCTCGCGCGCGACGACGAGCGCCGCTTCGTCCTGCGGGTGCTCGACACGATCTTCGGCGGGACGTCGTCCTCGCGGCTGTTCCAGGAGGTGCGCGAGCAGCGCGGGCTCGCCTACGCCGTCTCGTCGTTCACGGGCCAGTACGCCGACACCGGCCAGGTCGGCCTGTACGTCGGCACGCGGCCGGACAACCTCGCGCCGGCGCTCGAGGTGATCGCGCGCGAGCTGGAGCGGCTGCGGCGCGAGCCGGTCAGCGCCGAGGAGCTGTCGCGCGCGAAGGAGAACCTGAAGGGGCGCGTCGTGCTGAGCCTGGAGTCGACCGGGGCGCGCATGAACCGGCTCGGCTCGCATATCCTCGGCGGCGTGCCGCTGCTGACCGTCGACGAGCTGATCTCCCACATCGACGCCGTCACGCGCGAGGACCTGCTCGCGCTCGCCGGCGAGCTGCTCGCGCCCGAGCGCCTGTCGGTCGCCGGCATCGGCCCGGACGCCGACGCGTTCGCGGCCGCGACCGCGCCGCTCGCGCCCGGCGCCGAGGCGGTTGCGGCGTGATCCGCGTCGCCGTCGCCGGCGCCGCCGGCAAGATGGGCGCGACCGTCTGCGAGGCGGTCGAGGGCGCGCCCGACATGGAGCTGACGGGCCGCGCCGACCCGGCGCTCGGCACGCCGCTCGCCGACGTGCTGCCGAACGCCGACGTCGTCGTCGACTTCACGCGGCCCGACACGGCGCTGGCGAACGCGCTGGAGTGCGTCGCGGCGGGCGTGCACGTCGTGATCGGCACGACCGGCTTCGACGTCGAGCCGCTGCGCGGCGCCGCGGGGGCGAACGTCTTCATCGCGCCGAACTTCGCGATCGGCGCGGTCCTGATGATGCGCTTCGCCGCCGAGGCCGCCAAGCACATGGCGCGCGCCGAGATCATCGAGCTGCACCACGACAGAAAGCTCGACAAGCCGAGCGGCACCGCCGCGCGCACGGCCGAGCTGATGGCCGCCGCGTCCGGCAACCCGGCGCCGCCGATCCACTCCGTGCGCCTGCCCGGGATGGTCGCCAACCAGGAGGTCATCCTCGGCGACGTGGGACAGACGCTGACGATCCGCCACGACACGGTCGACCGCGTCTCGTTCATGCCGGGCGTGCTGCTGGCCGTGCGCAGAGTCGGCTCGCTCACCGCGTCGCCGGTGATCGGGCTCGAGCACCTGCTCTAGCGGGGCTGGCCCGGTCCGTGCTCGTCGCCGTCACCGACCATGCGGTCGAG
This sequence comes from Actinomycetota bacterium, assembly GCA_018268595.1. Lineage (GTDB taxonomy): Bacteria > Actinomycetota > Thermoleophilia > Solirubrobacterales > Solirubrobacteraceae > Conexibacter. Next base: position 405,953 of record JAFDWH010000021.1, read on the forward strand.
CGCTTCCGCCAGCGCGTCGGCTCGCGCGCCGGCCTGCTCGACCCCAGACCGGAGATCGCGGGCCGCGTGCGGCGCGCGTGGGAGGCGGGCCGCTGGAGCGAGGACGCGCCGCCCGGAGCGACCGCCGCGCGCGGGTCCGTCTACGTGCGCGACCTCGTCGACCGCGACCTGCTGTTCGTCTGCCGGCGCGAGCGCGACGAGCTGGTCGTGATCTCGCTGTGGGAGGAAGGGCGCGTCGGCACGCCGCGCGTGCCGCGTCGCTTCACCGACGCCCTGCGATAATGGCCGGGATGCCGGACCTCGGAGCGATCCTGACCGCGATGGTGACGCCCTTCGACGCGCAACTGCGCGTCGACGAGGAGGCGACGGTCGCCCTGCTGGAGCACCTGATCGCGCACGGCTCCGACGGCGTCGTCGCGTGTGGGACGACCGGCGAGGCCGCCACGCTGACCGACGAGGAGCACCTGCGCGTCGTGGAGCTGGCCGTCGAGACGCTGCGCGGCCGCGGGACCGTCGTCGCCGGCGTCGGCTCCAACGACACGCGCCACGCGGTCGAGCTGACGGAGCGCGCGACCGCGCTCGGCGCCGACGCGATGCTGCACGTCACGCCGTACTACAACCGCCCGAACCGGCGCGGGATCGTCGCCCACTTCGAGGCGTGCGCGGCGGCGACCGACAAGCCGATCGTCCTCTACAACATCCCCGCGCGCACGGGCGTCGACATGCCGAACGACCTGCTCGCCGAGCTGGCCGAGCGGATCGACAACGTCGTCGCGGTCAAGCAGGCGAACAACGACAACCTCGCGCCGATCGAGGGCTTGCAGCTGTACGCCGGCAACGACGACGTGCTGTGCGAGACGCTGGAGCTGGGCGGCGCCGGCGGCATCTGCGTCGCCAGCCACGTCGTCGGCGACGAGATGCGGCGGATGGTCGACGAGCCGGAGCGCCGGTGCGAGATCGACGCCGGCCTGCGCGACATCTACGAGGCTTTGTCGGTGACAACGAACCCGATCGGCGTCAAGACGGCGCTGAGACTGCTCGGCCACCGCGTCGGCGGGCTGCGCCTGCCGATGGTGGAGGCCGACGAGCGCGAGACCGCCGTGATCCGGGCGGCGCTCGAGCGGCACGGACTGCTGGCGACGGTCGCATAGTGGCGAACGGCACCCTGCGCGTCCTCCCGCTCGGCGGGCTGGGCGAGATCGGCAAGAACATGACGGTCGTCGAGTACGACGACCGCATCGTCGTGGTGGACACGGGCCTGCGCTTCCCGACCGCCGACATGCTCGGGATCGACCTCGTGCTGCCCGACTTCACCTACCTGCGAGAACGCGCCGACGACATCGAGGCGATCGTCATCACGCACGGCCACGAGGACCACCTCGGCGCGCTGCCGTGGGTGCTGCGGGAGTTGGGCCTCAAGAGCGACCCGCCGCCGATCTACGGCGGGCCGCTGCCGATGGCGATGGCGCGCTCGAAGCTCGACGAGCACCGCATGAAGGACGTCGAGCTGGAGGACGTGGCGGACGGCGAGACGATCGAAGCCGGTCCGTTCGACATCGAGCTGGTGCACATGACGCACTCGATCCCGGACTCGAACGCGGTCGCGCTGACGACCGAGCTGGGGACCGTGCTGATCAGCGGCGACTACAAGTTCGACCAGACGCCCGTCGACGGCAGGCCGGCGGACATGTCGCGGCTCGCGGAGCTGGGGCGCGAGGGGCTGCTGCTGCTGTGCGGCGACTCGACGAACGCGGACCGGCCGGGCTTCTCGCCGTCCGAGGCCGGCGTCGGCCCGCACCTGGAGGAGGCGTTCGCGCGCTGCGAGGGGCGCATCGTCGTGACCAGCTTCGCGTCGAACATCCACCGCGTGCAGCAGGTCGTCGACGCGGCGGCGGCGCTCGGGCGCAAGGTGGCCCTCGTGGGGCGGTCGATGCGCAAGAACGTGAACATCGGGCGGACACTCGGGCACATCGACGTGCCCGACGGGATGCTCGTGCAGCCGCGCGAGCTGGACGACTTCCCCGACCACAAGCTCGTGATCGTCTCGACCGGGTCGCAGGGCGAGCCGCTGTCGGCGCTGCGGCGGATGGCGCACAACGACCACCGTCACATCAAGCTGCACGACGGCGACACGGTCGTCTTCAGCGCGACGCCGATCCCCGGCAACGAGCGCGCCGTCAACGACACGATCGACCGGCTCTACCACATCGGCTGCGACGTGATCACGACCGCCGACGCGCCGATCCACGCCTCGGGGCACGGCTATCGCGAGGAGCTGAAGCTGATGCTCAACCTGACGAAGCCGCGCTACGTGCTGCCGATGCACGGCGACTTCAAGCGCATCCACCTGCACGCGCAGCTGGCCGAGGCGGTCGGGATCGACCCTGACGCGATCTTCCAGGGCGAGAACGGGCTGCCGCTGGAGATCGACGGGCGCGGCGCGCGCTTCGGCGCGAGAGAGCAGTCGGGCATGATCTTCGTGGACGGCGTCGACATCGGCGACCCCGCCGACGTGGCGCTGCGCGACCGGCGCATGCTGTCCGCCGACGGCATCTTCATCGTCGTCGCGACGATCTCGGAGCAGGACGGGCAGTCGGTCGCGCCGCCCGAGGTGATCTTCCGCGGCGTGCCGTTCGTCGAGCAGGCCGACGAGCTGGTCGAGGAGATCCGCACCGCCGTCGAGCAGTCGCTCGCGCGCGCGGCGGCCGACGGCATACGCGAGACCGACCTCGTGCAGCAGGAGCTGCACGACGACCTCGCCGCGTTCGTCTACGACCGGCTCAAGCGCCGCCCCATGGTGCTGCCGGTCGTCGTCGAGGTCTGACGGAGCGCGCGCCGCTCAGTCCTGCGCCGCCACGGCGCTCGCCGCGGGGGCGGGCGCGGCCGGCAGGCGCACGACGAAGCGCGCGCCGCCGGTCGCGGCGCGCTCGATCCGCACCGAGCCGCCGTGCGAGACGGCGACCGCGCGCACGATCGCGAGCCCGAGGCCCGACCCGCCGCCGCCGTCGCCGTGCGCGCGCACGAAGCGCTCGAACAGGCGCGGCCGCAGCTGCTCCGGGATGCCGGGGCCGTCGTCCTCGACCGTCAGCACGACGTCGTCGCCGGCGCTTGCGAGCGCCGCGTGCACGTGCGTGCCGGGCGGCGTGTGGCGCATCGCGTTCTCGATCAGGTTGAGCGCGAGCCGGTGCAGCTCGTCGCGCGCGCCGTCGACGACGAGCCGCTCGTGCGCGGAGATCGTGAGGTGGTGCGCGCCGCGCTCCGCGAGCGGCTCCAGCTCGGCCGCGACCTCGACGAGCACCTGCGCGAGGTCGACGCGACGGTGGGGGACGGTGCGGCCGGCGTCGGCGCGTGCCAGCAGCAGCAGGTCGGCGACGAGCCGGCGCATCCGCTGCGAGGAGCGCAGCGCGGAGGCGACCGCCGCCTGCGCGTCCTCGCCGTCGACCTGCTCGGCCAGCAGCTCGAGGTTCGCCAGCACGCTCGTGAGCGGCGTGCGCAGCTCGTGCGAGGCGTCGGCGACGAACTGGCGCTGGCGCGTCAGCGTCGCCTCCGTCTCCGCGCGCGCGGCGTCGAGCGCCTGCAGCATGTCCTCGAGCGTGCGCGCCAGCTCGGCGACCTCGTCGTCGGCCTCCGGCTGCGGGACGTGGCGGCCGGGGTCGCGCGTGCGCTCGATCTCGCGCGCGCTCGCGGTCAGCTTCTCGACCGGCGCCATCGCGCGGCGCGCGACCATCAGGCCGGCGAGCAGCGCGAGGCCGCTGCCGCCCAGCACGCCGAGGATCAGGAAGAAGCGCACCTTCGCGGCGGTGCGGTCGATCGCCGACAGCGGGCGCGCGTAGATCAGGACCGCCTGGCCGACCGGGTCGACGTTGATCCGCCGCACCTCGACGCGGTAGCCGAGCTGGTCGTTCGGGAACGGCCTGTCGAGCGTGAAGCTCGGCCACAGCGGGTGCGTGCCGCCGTACGCGCACATCAGCTGGGGCGGCTGCGCGAGCAGGTAGACGCGCACCTTCGCGGCGTCGGCGCTGGCGAGGTCGCCGAGCCGTCCGCATCTCGGCTCGTTCGTCTGCAGGTCGTAGCTGACCTGCGCGCGCGACTGCAGGTAGTCGGCCGTCTCGCGCACGGAGTCGTCGTACTGGATGCGGATCTGCCGCGTCGTCAGCAGCCCGACGATGATCGCGAAGCCGCACAGGATCACGAACGTGAGCGCGGCCGAGCCGCCGGCGAGCCGCCAGCGGGTCGGGATCCGCCGGTAGGCGCGGCCGACCGCCCGCACGGCGGAGCTAAGCCCGGAGGACGTAGCCCGCGCCGCGGATCGTGTGGAGGAGCCGCGGCTCCCCACCGGCCTCCAGCTTTCGCCGCAGGTTGGAGACGAACACCTCGATCGTGTTCGTCGTCGAGAACGGGTCGTAGCCCCACACCTCGTCGAGCAGGCGCTGGCGCGAGATCACGATGCGCTCGTTGCGCATCAGGTACTCGAGCAGCTCGAACTCGCGCTGCGTCAGCTCGATCACGCGATCGCTGCGCTCGACCTCGTGCGTGTCCGGGTTGAGCCGCAGGTCGCCGCACACGAGCGGGGCGGCGCCGCGCGGCGGCCGGCGGCGCAGCAGCGCGCGCAGGCGCGCGAGCAGCTCCTGGCGCTCGAACGGCTTGACGAGGTAGTCGTCGGCGCCGGAGTCGAGCCCCTCAACGCGCGCTTCGAGCGCGTCGCGCGCGGTCAGCATCAGGATCGGCACGTCGTCCTGCTCGCGCAGCGTTCTCGCGACCTCGATCCCGTCGAGGCGGGGGAGGCCGAGGTCGAGCACGACGAGGTCGGGCAGGAACGCGTGCGCATCGTCGAGCGCGGCGACGCCGTCGCTCGCGATCCGCACGTCGTAGCCCTCCATCCGCAGCGAGCGCTGCAGCGTCTGCGCGATTTCCTCGTCGTCCTCCACGACGAGCACGCGCGGCGGGCGCGAGATGTCGCTCATGCGGCGATGGTAGAGGCCCGCAGCGCCGCGATGGCGGCTCTTTAGTGACTTCTTAGCGGTGGCAGGGGCTGGCCGGCGTGCGTCGAAGCAAGCTTCCGGACATGCCGACGAAGACCAGCCGCCGCCCGAGAGCCGCTCCCAGCAGACGGCCGAGATCGCCTGCCGCGCGTGCGTCCTCGAGCGCACGCGGCAGAGCCCGCGCCCGCCGCTCGGCCGGCGCCGCGATCTGGCGCCCCGGGCTGCCGTCGCTCTCGCCGCACCAGCTCGACCTGCTCGGCCTCGGCCTCGCCGCGCTCGGCGTCTTCCTCGCGTTCGTGCTCTACCTCGGCGCCGCGGGCGGCTCGGTCGGCGGCGCGGCGAGCGACGGACTGCAGCTGCTGCTCGGCCAGGTCGCCTACGGCGCGCCGGTCGCGCTCGTGGCCGGCGGCCTCGTCGTCGTCGCGCGCACGCTCGTGCCGTCGCTGCGCCCCGTGCGCGCCGGCATGCTGTGCCTGTTCGGCGCCGTGGCGCTGGCGCTTGCCGCGGGCACGCTGGGGCTCGGCAGCCACGGCGGCGACGCGCTGTGGTCGCAGACGGCGCTGAAGGCGAACGGCGGCGCGGTCGGCGCGCTCTTGTACTGGACGACGTCGCACCTGTTCTCGGACGTCGGCGCGCACATCATCGCGATCTTCCTGCTGCTCGCCGGGCTGCTGCTGATCAGCGGCGTGACGCTGGCGAGCGTCGTGCTGCGCGCCGCGGAGACGACGCGCAGCGCGGCCACGCTGGCGCCGCGGCGCGCCGCCCCGGCTCCCGCGCCCGCAGGCGCTCCCGAGCCGATCGTGCCGCCCGAGCCCGAGGACGCGCGGCTGGTCGTGCGCGCGACGCACGTCGAGGCGCCCTCGCTCGACGGCCGCGAGCGCTATCCCGACCTGTACGGCGAGGATGCGCCGGCGACGGAGGACACGTTCGCACCGGACCTGGAGGACAAGCCCCCGGCCGTGCCCGATCCGGAGCCGGAGGCGATCGAGCAGCTCGAGCTGGAGGAGCCCGACGAGCCGGGCGTGACGACCGGCGAGGCGGCCGCCGCGGAGCCGCGCGAGGTCGATCCCTCCGAGCTGACCCCGCAGGGCCGCTACCGCGCGTCCGTCACCGACGACCCGGCGTTCGTCTGGAGAATCCCGTCCGGGCACTTCCTCAAGCGCTCGACGGCCGACCAGTCGCGCCCCGACACGGCCGGCCAGGAGAAGATCGCCGCGCAGCTGATCGAGGCGCTCGGCCACTTCGGGATCGAGGCGAAGGTCGTCGGCATGACGGCCGGTCCGCACATCACGCGCTTCGAGATCCGCCTCGCGCCCGGCATCAAGGTCGGCAAGGTCGCCCAGCTCAAGGACGACCTCGCATACGCGCTCGCCGCGACCGAGATCCGCATCCTCGCGCCGATCCCCGGCAAGCAGGCGGTCGGCGTCGAGGTCCCGAACGCAAGGCGGCGGATCGTCCACCTCGGCGACGTCTTCCAGGAGCCGCCGAAGGACTGGTCGCCGCTGACGGTGTGGCTCGGCAAGGACGTCGCCGGCCGCGCGATCGGCGTCGACCTCGCGAAGATGCCGCACCTGCTCGTCGCCGGCACGACCGGCGCCGGCAAGTCCGGCTGCATCAACGCGATGCTCTCGTCGTTGCTGCTGCACGCCGACCCGCACGAGCTGCGGCTCGTCCTCGTCGACCCCAAGCAGGTCGAGCTGAACCACTACGAGTCGATCCCGCACCTGCTGACGCCCGTCATCACGAGCCCGCGGATGGCGGCCAACGCGCTCCAGAACCTCGTCAAGGAGATGGAGGAGCGCTACGGGATCATGTCGCTCGCGCGCACCCGCTCGCTGCCGGAGCTGAACAGAGCGCGCGCCGCGCGCGGCGAGCCGGCGCTGCCGTACATCCTGTGCGTGATCGACGAGCTGGCCGACCTGATGATGGTCGCGCCGGCCGACGTCGAGGACTCGATCATCCGCCTCGCGCAGAAGGCGCGCGCGGTCGGCATCCACCTCGTGTTGGCGACGCAGTCCCCGCGCGTGGACGTGATCACCGGCATGATCAAGGCGAACGTTCCGTCCCGGATCGCGTTCGCGGTGTCTTCGCAGACCGACTCGCGCGTGATCCTCGACCAGAACGGCGCCGAGTCGCTGCTCGGCCAGGGCGACATGCTGTTCTCGCCCGTCGGCTCCTCGAAGCTGCAGCGCATCCAGGGCGCCTACGTCGACGAGGCGCAGATCGCCGAGCTGACGGAGACGTGGCGCAAGCAGGGCGAGCCCGAGTTCCACGAGGAGCTGCTGGAGGAAGTCGTCGACGAGTCGGAGGCGAGCGGGGGGGACGACGACGGCTTCGACCCCGACGAGGACCCGCTGCTGGAGGAGGCGATCGGCCTCGTCGCGCAGATGGGCACCGCCTCGACCTCGATGCTGCAGCGCCGCCTGCGGCTCGGCTACACGCGCGCCGGGCGGCTGATCGACATGCTCGAGCGGCGCGGGATCATCTCCGGCTACGAGGGCTCCAAGCCGCGCCAGGTGCTGATCACCGAGGCCGACGTGCCGCGCATCCTCGTCGCGCTCAACGAGAGAGCCGGAGCGCCCGCCGCCGCCGCGCCTCCCGAGCCGACCGCGCCCGAGCTGGAGCCGCCGTCCGGCGCGCCCGGCGACGAGGCGGAAGCGCTGTAGGCGCGCGATAGCCTTCGCGTCGCCATGCCGGAGATCGGATCCACCCTCCGCGAGGCGCGCATGCGCGCCAGGATCGACATCACCGAGGTCGAGCAGGCGACGAAGATCCGCGCGAAGTACCTGCGCGCGCTGGAGAACGAGGAATGGAGCCTGCTTCCGGGGCCCACCTTCATCAAGAGCTTCCTGCGCGAGTACGCCGACTTCCTCGGCCTCGACGCGCGCACGCTGGTGGAGGAGTACAAGCTCCGCTACGAGCGCCCGCACGACCACGAGCTGGCGCCGATCAGCCCGAAGCTGCGCCACGAGCGCCGCACGGGCGCCCGCGGGCCCGGCTATCGCCCGCCGCGCGTCGCGCCGCCGTGGCTGATCGTCGGCGGCGCGATCGTGGCGATCCTGGTGGTGCTGGGGATCGTCGGGTCGCAGACGGGCGGCGGCGGGTCCGGGACCTCCGGCTCGACGCACGCCGTCACCGTCCCCGCCGGCAGCACGTCCAAGCACAGACGCACCGCGACGACGCCTTCGGCGCCGACGCAGGCGAGCGTGCGAATCGTCCCGACCGGGGCGGTCTACGTCTGCCTCGTCGACGGCGGCGGCAGAGTGCTGATCCGCGGCAGCCAGTTCGCGGCCGGCCAGCAGGTGCCGGTCTACCGCGCGCGCACGCTGCGGATCACGCTCGGCAACAACGCGGTGCGCCTGCGCGTGAACGGCAGACCGCTCGCGGTCCCCGCCTCCTCGACGGCGATCGCGTACGAGATCACGCCGCACGGCGCGAGCCCGCTGCCGCTCGACCGCGCGCCGACCTGCACGTGAGCGCGCGCGCCGGCATCGTCATCACGGGGACGGAGGTCCTCAGCGGGATCATCGCCGACCGCAACGGCCCGTGGCTGTCCGAGCGGCTGCGCGAGCTGGGCGTCGAGCTGGCGCACATCCTGATCGTGGGGGACCGGCGCGAGGACATGACGGCGGCGCTGCGCTTCCTCGCCGACGAGCGCGTCGCGCTGATCGTCACCAGCGGTGGCCTCGGCCCGACCGCCGACGACCTCACGACGGAGGTCGTCGCCGAGTTCGCGGGCCGGCCGATGGTGCTGGACGAGCCGCTGGAGCAGCGGATCGCCGCGATCGTCGCGCCGCTCGCGCAGCGCTGGCCGAACCTCGACCGCACGGCGATGGCGGAGGGCACGCGCAAGCAGGCGCACGTGCCCGCGGGCGCGACGGTGCTCGAGCCGGTCGGGACGGCGCCGGGCGTGGTCGTGCCGCCGGCCGACGGACGCGATCCCGCCCGCCCCACGGTCGTCGTGCTGCCCGGCCCGCCGCGCGAGCTGCAGCCGATGTGGGCGGCAGCGCGCGCGACCGACGCGTTCCGCGCCGCGGTGGCGGGCGCGACCGTCTACGAGCAGGGGATCCTGCGGCTGCTGGGGCTGCCCGAGTCCGAGATCGCCGAGACGCTGCGCGTCGCCGAGCGGACCGGGCTCGACCTCGCGCCGCTGGAGATCACGACCTGCCTGCGGCGCGGCGAGATCGAGATCGCGACGCTCTACGAGCCGGGCGGCGCGCCGGCCTACGAGGCGTTCGTGGAGTTCGTGCGCGCGCGTCACGGCACGCAGCTGTTCTCGCAGGACGGCACGACGGTCGACGAGCAGGTGGCGGCGCTGCTGAATGGCCCGCCGCTGCGCACGGTCGCGGTGGCGGAGTCGTGCACCGGCGGCCTGCTGGCGGGGCGGCTGACCGAGCGACCGGGCTCCTCGGCGTACGTGGCCGGCGGCGTGGTCGTCTACTCGAACGAGGCGAAGCAGGCGCTCGCGGGCGTGGACCCGGCGCTGATCGCGCAGGTCGGAGCCGTCTCGGCCGAGGTCGCCGACGCGCTGGCGGACGGTGCGCTGGTGCGCTTCGGCGCGGACGTGGGGGTGGGGGTCACCGGGATCGCCGGTCCGGGCGGCGGCACGCCGGAGAAGCCGGTCGGGCGCGTGCACGTGGCGGTCGCCGCGCGGGACGGGAGCGGCGTCGCCAGAGGCGGCGGCCGCGTCGCGCGGCGGCTCGACCTGCCGGGCGGCCGCGCCGACGTGCGCGACCGCACGACGACGGTCGCGCTGCACCTGCTGCGGCGGCTGCTGCTCGGCCAGCTCGACGAGCCCGCATGACGCCGGCGCCGTCTCCGCGGGACGGCGCGACGCAGGTGCGGCTGTTCGTCGCGCTCGAGCTGCCGTCGGCGGTGGTCGACGCGCTCCTCGCCTGGCGCACGCCGCTGCTGGCGCGCTGCGGCGGTCTGCGGTCGCTGGCACCCGAGGCGCTGCACGTCACGCTGGCGTTCCTCGGCTGGAAGCCGGCGGAGGCGATCGCGCCGCTGACCGAGCTGGTGGAGGCGTGCGCGTCGGCCGCCGGCGGCTCCCTCGCGGGGCTGGCGCTGGGGGAGCCGTTGTGGCTGCCGCGCCGGCGTCCGCGCGTGCTGGCGGTCGCGCTGGACGACCGCCACGGAGCGCTCGGCGCGCTGCAGGCGGGGCTGGTCGCGCGGCTCGCGGAGGACGGCTGGCACGAGCCGGAGGCGCGCCCGTACCTGCCGCACGTGACGGTCGCGCGCTCGCGCGAGCGCAACGGGCTGCGCGTCCCGCGCGACGCCGTGCTGCCGGCGCTCGCGACGCTCACGTTCGACGGCAGCGCGGTCGTGCTGTACCGCTCGCGGCTGGAGCGGGCCGGGGCGCGCTACGAGCCGCTGTTCGTCCGCAGACTCGCGTGAGATCCGCCGCAAAGCGGGCGTTGTCCCTGCGGCGTGCGGGGCCTACCATCGGGGACCCGGGCGCGAACGGACGTTCGATTCGGTTCCGTCCGACGACGGGCGTACGGTGATTCCCTCACGTGAGCAGAAGGAGCTTCCAGCCATGACCGCAGATGAGAAGGCCGCCAAGGCCCGCGACGCCGCGCTGCAGGGCGCGCTGACGCAGATCGAGCGCCAGTTCGGCAAGGGCACGGTCATGCGCATGGGCGATCCGGGGGCGCAGGTGCGCGTCAACGCGATCCCCACGGGGGCGCTCTCGCTCGACCTCGCGCTCGGCATCGGCGGCGTCCCGCGCGGGCGCATTGTCGAGGTCTTCGGACCGGAGTCCTCGGGCAAGACGACGCTCGTCTACCACATCCTCGCCGAGGCGCAGAAGCTCGGCGGCACGTGCGCCTTCATCGACGCCGAGCATGCGATGGACCCGCTCTACGCGAAGGAGATCGGCGTCGACATCGACGCGCTGCTCGTCTCGCAGCCCGACTACGGCGAGCAGGCGCTCGAGATCGCCGACATGCTGGTGCGCTCCGGTGCGGTCGACGTCGTCGCGGTCGACTCGGTCGCCGCGCTCACGCCGCGCGCCGAGCTGGAGGGTCAGATGGGCGACCAGACCGTCGGCGTGCAGGCGCGCATGATGTCGCAGGCGATGCGCAAGCTGACGGCGAACCTGAACCGCACGCAGACGCTCTGCCTCTTCACGAACCAGATCCGCGAGAAGGTCGGCGTCATGTTCGGCTCGCCGGAGACGCAGCCGGGCGGTCGCGCGCTCAAGTTCTACTCGTCGCAGCGGCTCGACATCCGCCGCATCGAGACGATCAAGGACGGCACCGAGGCAGTCGGCAACCGCGTGCGCGTGAAGGTCGTCAAGAACAAGGTCGCGGCGCCGTTCAAGCAGGCCGAGTTCGAGATCGAGTTCGGCAGAGGCATCTCGACGACCGGCTGCCTGATCGACTACGGCATCGAGCACAACATCGTCACGAAGTCGGGCTCGTTCTTCTCCTACGGCGACGAGCGGCTCGGGCAGGGACGCAACAACGCGAAGGCGTTCCTCGTCGAGCATCCGGAGATCGCGAGAGAGATCGAGGACAAGATCTACGCCGCGCTGGACCTCAGCCGCGAGCTCGTCGCGCCGATCGACGGGGAGGGAGCGGCGGACGACGCCGCGCTGGAGCCGGCGGCGGCGTAGGGGCGCCGCCGTGGAGGCGTTCACCGCGCTCGTGCGGGAACAGGCCGCCGACCCGGAGCTGCGCCTCCAGCACGCGCTCGACCTCGCGTTCCGCTACCTCACGCGGCGCGACCGGACCGTGCTGGAGATGCGCCGCTACCTCGAGGGCAAGCGCGTGGAGCCGTGCGCGATCGACGCGGCGCTCGCGCGCCTCGAGCGCGAGGACTACCTGAACGACGCCCGCTTCGCGGGCCAGTTCGCCGAGGACAAGCGGCTGCTCGAGGAATGGGGGGCTGACCGCATCGAGCGCCGCCTGCTGGCGCTCGGGGTGCCGCCGGCGATCGTGCGCGGCGCGGTCGCCGAGCGCGGCCGCGACGGCGAGCTGGAGGCGGCGCGCGCGCTGCTGCGGCGTCGCTTCCCGGCGCTCGGCGACGACCCGCGCGAGCGCAACCGCGCCTACGGCGTGCTCGTGCGCAAGGGCTACGACCACGAGCTGGCGTGGGATGCGATCCGCGCGCACGGCGGTCGCGCGGACGAGTGACCCGCCGCCGCTAACGCGGACGTCGCGCCGCACACCGCCGCTGACGCCGCACGGACCCTCGCGCTTAGTAGGGATTGGCGAAACCCGCGTGAGCGGCTGGCGGATGGGCGACCAAGCGGGGCAAGGACGCAGGGAGGCAGCAATAGCAGCGCTATTGCGCCGACTGAGGACGCAGCATCCGCGCAGCGTCGCCCGCCGCCAGACGCC
>JAFDWH010000022.1 GCA_018268595.1 Actinomycetota bacterium
AGCACTACCGAGATCTATACCCACGTCTCCGACCACGCGCTGAGGCGGGTGGTTTCGAAGGCCGATGTCGTCGGGAGGTTGGTGCAGCGACGATAACTAGGAATTATCAGCGTGTCGGCGTTGCCCCTGGTCGTTGGTGCCCCGCGTCTTCGCGCCCTGGAACGCGAGCTTGTCGAGCGCGCCGACGACCTCGCCCTGTTCCTCGTCTACGATCGGCCCGAGCGAGAGCGCGAGCGGCCGGGCTTGTGGCGCACCTACTTCGCGCAGCGATGTGTCTCCGACGAGCAGCTCGACCTGACGCTCGCCGCCTTCCGGTCTGTCGGCGCATACGCCGAGCTCTTCATCGGGGAGCAGGCATTCATGAGCGCCCTGGCCGAGAGACGCCTGCAGCGACTCGACCGGCAGATCAAGGTGGCCTTCAACGGCATCGGCTGGGGCATCGGGCCTGATGGCTTCATGCCGGGACGCAAGGCGCTGGTGCCGCTGATCGCCGATGCCTACGGCATGGCGTGCGTCAACTCCGACGCACACGCCTGCGCCGTCACCGTCCACAAGTTCCACTCATCCCTCGTCCTTGACGGACTCGGCGTGCGCGTCCCGCGAACTTGGCACTACCGGCAGTCCCACGGATGGATCGGCAGCGCTCCGCCTCGTGGCACGCGAGTGATCGCGAAGTCGACCTACGAGGCATGGTCGGTCGGCGTGACCGAGAGCTCCGTCTTCTCGGTCGACGAGACGCTCGATGCGCGTGTGGCGGAGATCGCCGGCAGCATCGGCCAGCCCACCACCGTTCAAGAGTTCGTCTCCGGCCGTGAGGTGTACGTCCCGGTGTGGTCATGTCCCGAGCGGATCGTCGCCCCGCCGCTGGAAACGGTGGTGACGCGCGCGCCCGGCGATCCAGACGCGGTGCTGACGATCGAGGACAGCGTCCGCGGCGGCGCCGTCCGCTATCGGCGCTTCCACGGCCCAGCAGAGCTCGTCGAGCGGCTCTCCCAGACTGCCGTCGCCGTGCTCGAAATCTTCGATCTTTACGGGCTTGCTCGAATCGACTTCCGTGTCGACGACGCGGAGCAGCTGTGGGTGATCGACATCGCGATCGATCCGGGCATTGGCGTCGACAGCTCGGCCTTCATGTCCGTGGCAGAACTCGGGTTCGACCATCCGGCCTTCCTGCGCGCCGTCGTCGCGGCGACGCTGGGCGCGAAGGGACTGCTGGGCACGTAGCGGCCGCGCGGGCATCGATGCCAAAGCATCTCCTCGACATCGCAGACGTCTCCCGCGACGGCATCGATCGGCTGTTCGAAATGGCGGACGAAGGTCCGCAACCGGGCGCGCTCGCCGGTCTGACGTATCTCTCCGCGTTCTTCCAGGAGAGCACGCGAACCCGCCTCGGGTTCATGAGCGCAGCTGCTCGCCAGGGCGCGAGCGTGATCGACATGGGTGGCACCGACAGGCTTCGACTCGAACCTCCGGAGGACCAGCAGATGGTTCTCGCCGGCGTCGCGGACATCGCGGGCGTGCGCCACTGGGACGCGAGCTTTGCGGGCAAGCTCGCGTCAAGAGGCCGGTGCTGTGTCGTCAACGCAGGCGCCAGCGGGATCTCCCACCCGACGCAGGCGCTGCTCGACGCCTACACGCTCACGAGAGCCTTCGGGCGCGATGTCTCGGGCCTCCACGTCTTCTTCGTCGGCACGCTCCTGCGATCGGCGGTGTGCTTTCGCAAGCTCGCGGCTGTCCTCGACATCCGCGTGACCGAGTGTCGCGTCGACGCCGTCGCATCGCAGTCGGAGCGCTTGCGGTACCAGACGGAGCTTCAGGCGGCTGACGTGATCTACGTCCAGTCGCTGAGCGCCACGGACTACGGCGCGCCCGATCTCAACTGCCCCAGTCCCCACGGACCGGCGCTTCCGCAGTGGACGGTCGATGCGATCGGTCGGTCCGAGGGGCGCATCATGCATGCGCTGCCGCGCGGCCCTGAATTGCCGGACAGTCTGATGTGGGGCGAGCGCTCGTTGGTGGCGGCGCAGGTGGAGCACGGCTTCTCGATGCGCAGCGCCACGCTCCGGTGGCTCGTTCAGCCGTCGTAGCGACCAAAGCCGTCCGACACCGCGCGATCGCTCACGCGGGACGCGTCAGTGCCACCACTCGACCTCGGGCGTGCGGAAGCCTCGTCCGAGCTGATCCCACAGCGGCCCGAAGCGGCTCCTGTCGAGCAGGCAGGTGTCGAACTCGACCGGGGACGTCGCGTCTCTGCGGCGCATGACGTCCTCGAGCAGCTCGTGCCGAGCGATGAGGTACGTGCGGATGACGTATGGGATCTGCACGACGAGCTCCGACAGGCGCACCCACTCGGCGTGCGCTTCGGTGTGATCGCCCAAGACGTATCGGGTCGCGCAACGGTTCGCGCTGAGGAGGTACAGCATGCTGGCCTCGGGGCGCCGCATACGCGAGAGCTGCTCGAGCAGGCGGTCGAGGATCTCCAGGGCGGCGACTCCCGAGCCGGCCAACGTGAGGTAGACCGCCAGCGCATTCTCGACGTAGAACGGGTCGGTCGACACCCGGTGCTCGGCCACGATCTCACGTTGCTGTCGCACCGCCTCGGTCACGTCGATCGCTCCGGCTCGGTAGGCCGCCAGCACGCCGGTCGTCCCCGGATAGTCCAGTCGGGGGAAGGTCCCGGGCGCGTACTCAGCCACAAGCGCTTCCAGCTGCGCGTGGACCCCGCGTGCCTCGTCGTAGAGCGCGTTGGTCACCAACTCGGCGGCGAGGTTGACCAGACAGCGGTAGTACTCGCCCGGGCGGCGCAGGACCGTATCCCCGGGTGAGGGCCCGAAGTGCCGCGCCGCCTCCCGCGTGCGGATCAGCGCCGTCTCGGGCTCGTGGAGGGACGCGGCGCAGCGGTCGAGGGTGTACATGGCGTCGTGAGCCGCCTCATCGAAGTCTCCGCGTTCCATCAGCGCCTGTCGGATCTGGCCTTCGAGCGCCCGGCCGGGCCCCTTGTCGACCGTCAGGGTCAAGGCAAACAGGCGCAGTTGCATGAGCCGCACGCCGAGCTCGGGCTCCTGCTCCTCGTAGCCGGCCCACGACTCCAGCAGTGCGACCGCCGCCTCCCGGTCCACGGTGCTCCGCGTGTTCGCGAGGCACATCGCGCGCAGGTAGTCCGCCTCCGCCGCGAGACTGCGCGGCAGCGTGCGCGGGAGCCGGTCGAGCGTCGCGCCGCAAGCCGAGAACTCGAACCGGTGGAACTGCGCCACGCCCTCCGCGAGCGTCTCGACGATGGTCGTCAAGCCGCCGGTCTCGATCGCGCTGAGCGCGTGGGCCGGAAGGTCGTGCCACGACCGGCCCTCCCGCTCGAGCGACAGCGCCGCCTGCACCGCCAACGCGGCCGCGTCGCGATCGCGCTCGGCATGCTGCGCGTGGGCGCACCGCAGTTCGTACACGCCGGGGCGCAGCAGGCGAAGGCACTCTGAGACGCTCTCGTGGATGCCCGTCATCTCCAGGCTGCCGGCGTTGAGGAAATGCTGGCGCAGCAGGTCATGGGCGAACTGTCCCATGTCCTCGGACAGGTCGAGGACGTCCTCGTCCCGGCAGGTCCGCAGCAGTCTTGCCGCCTCGGCGGCATCGCCGCCGAACGCGCAGACGACCTCCTTGCGGCGAAACCGCAGTCCGAGGACGGCCGCGATCTGCAGGATCGCGAGCGCGCCGGTTCCGACGGACCCGAGCGAGCTGATCCGGTCGGTCAGCAGCCGCTCGACGAACTCGTCGCTGTTGGTCGCCGAGAGGATGTCGGCGGCGCCGTCGTCGCGCAGGCGGCTGGCGCATCGCGCCGCCAGCGCAAGGTGGCCGCCGGTGAAGTCGTACACGACATCGGCGGTCGCCGGCGGAAGCTCAGGCGGGGCGCCGAGCGCCTCGAGCACCGCGGGAAACGCCTCACGCGAGGGCCGCGACAGGGTGTGGCGGTGGGTCTCCCCGCGCGACAGGAGCGCATCGCGGGCGTTGGGATGCGCCGTCTGTTGATATGGCTCGACTGTCTGCGCGGCGACCACGCGCATGTGTGCGAGGAACGGAAACGCCTCGCTCATGCGCGGCTCGCGCAGCCGCCCCAGGAACTCGAGCGAGCTCGAGTCCCACCAGTGCAGGTTGTCCGCGATGATAAGCAGCGGTCGCCTGCGTGCGAGGCGATCCAGGTCGAACAGGATGCTCTGCTCGGCCTCGCCGAGGTAGAGCTTCCTCGCACGCTGCCGCGCAGGACGCAAACCGCTGAGCGTCTGTGCCGTGCTCGTGACGACGCCGGCGGTTCCGACCACGCGCTCCCCGGCCGTCGCAACCTTCGCGAGATCCTTGCCGACCGATGTCCATCGCCGTGCAAGCGCCGCCAGCGCCAGGCTGAGGGGGTAGTACGCCACATGGCTCTGGAGCTGATCGCCCTGCGCGACGATCGTCTTGCCGCCGCCCTCCTCCCACAGCGCCCCGATGCCGTTGGCGAGCCATGACTTGCCGACGCCCGGCGGCCCCTGGATGACGCTGATGTCCGTCCCGGCTTCGATCGTCTGTGCGATGGCTGCGGCGACCGCGCTGTGGCCGAGGACGCCAGGCAACGCCGACACGCTGATAATTCCTAGTTATCGTCGCTGC
>JAFDWH010000023.1 GCA_018268595.1 Actinomycetota bacterium
ATCGCCTCACCGGCCGCCTCGAACACGGCCAGCGGGTCGTTCTCCGGCACGTCGACGCCGGGGATGTCGTACGCCACACCGCGCGCCGCGTTCGAGGCCACCGCCGTCGCGACCTCCTTCTTGACCGAGATCGCCCAACCATTGTCCTCCACCACAAACACGACCGGCAACTGCCACACACCAGCCAAATTCAGCGACTCATGAAACGTCCCCTGATTCGCCGCACCCTCACCCAACACCGCCACCGCAACCCAATCACGACCCAACCGCTTCGCCGCCAACGCAGCACCACACGCCGGCGGCATACTCGCACCCTCAATCCCCGAGCAACTGAACTTATGCGCCGGATCGAACAGATGCATGTGCCCGCCCTTGCCGGCCGAGAGCCCCGTCGCCTTGCCGAAGATCTCGGCCGTCATCTCGTTGATCGGCACACCCTTCGCAATCGCGAAATGATGCGGACGATGCGTCCCCACAACCGTGTCGTCGTCACGCAGGTGCGCGCAGACGCCGACGGCGACCGGCTCCTGGCCGGCCGCCAGGTGCATCTCACCCGGCACCGGACCAGCGCCGATGTCGAACGCGAGGCCCTTCTGGATGTGCGGAGGCAGCTTGCCCTCCATGTACACATCCACCATCGTCTCCTCGTACTTCCGGATCACGAGCATCGTCTCGTACATCCACAGCAACTGGTCCGGCGTGGGCTTCATGAGGTCCCTTCTGTGCGTTACGGGTTCGGTGAATTCAACCTGCGCTCACTGCTGGCTCATCAGCTCCGGCACGTATGCGATGGCATCGGCCTCGATCAGCAGGTCGCTGTGCATGAGTCCGGCGATGCGCACGGCGGTGCCGACCGGCCCGGGCGACTGGAGGAACTCGAGCCGGACCTTCGTCATCTGCGCCCAGCGCTCGCGCACGGTCTCGCCGTCCTCGTCGCACACGTAATACGTGTTGAGCTTGACGATGTGCCGCATCTCCGCGCCGACCTGCGCGAGCACAGTGCGGATGTTCTCGAACACGCAGCGGGTCTGCGTCTCCATGCAGCCGGGGCCGACGGTGTCGCCGTTCTCGTCCAGCGCGATCTGACCGCCGACGAACACGAACGGGCCGCAGCGCCAGCCCTGCGAGAACGGGACCGGGATGCTCCAGTCCCAGTGGTTCTCGGGCATGATCCGCTCGGGCTCACCCCACGCGGGCGACAGTGGCAGCGACATACGATCTCCTTGCTTTTGGTCGTTACGAACGTTTGAAGCTTGCGACGAGGCCCACCAGCTGCGCTATCCCTCGGCGAGCGCGCCGACGGCGCCGCCGACGGCCGGATCGCCCGCCGTCGCGCGGGCGTTGCGCCGGCGCCTGATGCGAGCGCGCAGCCAGATCACGGCGAGGCCTTGCAACAGCAGGCCGAACAGCAAGGCCGCCGAGGACACCGCCGCCACGACCGGCGTCAGGTCGATGACGAGTGATTGCCAGACGAGGTTCGGCAACGTGACCGCCGTCCCCTGGCCCACGAACAACGCGAGCACGACCTCGTCGAACGACGTCATGAACGCGAGGAAGGCGCCGACCAGCACCGACGGCAGCAAGAACGGCACGAGCACCGTCCGCCAGGCGTACAGCGACGAGGCGCCCAGCGAGCGCGACGCGTCGAGCAGGCTCGCGTCGAAGTACTGCAGCGCGGCGCCCGTGACGAGGAACACGATCGGGATGCCGAGCAGCCCCTGGCTCAAGCCGAGCCCCAGCCGCGTGCCGACCAGCGACATGTGCGCCAGCGTGAGGAACAGCGCGACCGCCAGCACGATCACCGGCATCACGGCCGGCGCCAGCGCGAGCGCGGCGATCGGCGCGGCGAGCTTGCGCGGCGCCCGCCAGACGGACAGCGCCAGGCCGGTGCCGCAGACGCTCGCCACCGCCGTCGCAATGCCGCCCACCACGAACGACGTGACCGCCGCCTCGCGCCAGCGCTCGTCGCTGGCGACGGCGTGATACCACCGCGCCGACAGCCCGGAGGGCGGGAACTTCAACGAGGGATCCGCCGAGAACGAGGTCACGACGATCACCAGCACCGGCAGCAGCAGGAACACCGCCACCGCGACCGACGCGACGATGCCGCCGGTGCGGCTCCAGTCCTTCGCGCGATCAGCCATAGCGCGCGCTCTTCGGAAGGAGGACTCGCCGCACCGCCGCCAGCAGCGCCAAGCTCGCCACCAGCAGCAGGAAGCCGGTCGCCGCGGCGGCGCCGAAGTCGCCGAACTGCTGCACCGCCTGCGCGATCAGCTGCGAGAGCATCGTCTGCTGCGCGCCGCCCAGCAGCGCGGGCGTCACGAAGAAGCCGAGCGCGATCACGAACACGAGCGAGCCGCCGTTGACGAGGCCGGGCCGCGCGAGCGGCAGGAACACCGTGCGGAGCGCGTAGGCGTGCTTGGCGCCCAGGCCCTCCGCCGCCGTCACCAGCTCGTAGCGGATGCTGCGCAGGCTGCCGTAGAGCATCAGCGTGTAGATCGGGAGCAGGTAGTGCACCATCCCGACGATCACGGCGAAGGAGTTGAACAGCAACTGCGGCTTGCCGAGCCCGAGCGCGTTCGTGACGGCGACGACGGGCCCCTGGGTGCCGAGCATCAGGAACCACGCGTACGCGCGCACGAGCGAGCTGGTCAGGAACGACAGGATCAGGACCGCCATCACGACGCGCATCACCGGGTGGTCGCCGGCGCGAACCAGCGCGTAGGCGACCGGGGTGCCGAGCAGGACGCATCCGAGGACCGCGGCGCCGGACAGCCACAGCGTCGTCCAGGCCGCGTGCCCGTACGCCGGGGAGGTGATGATCGTGTGGTAGTTGCTCAGGCCCAGCTTCGGGTCCGTGACGCTGCGCGCGATCAGGAACCCGACGGGCAGCAGGAACAGCCCCAGCAGGACCGCGCAGCCGGGCAGGCCGGCAAGCAGGGGGAGCCAGTCGACTCGACGACGCATCGCCTCATCCCCCTCCGTCGGGCTGGCCGACGACTCGACAGCAGTCGAGCGCCCAGCAGGCATGCACCGTCGCGCCGATCGCCGCCGCCGCGCCGCTGTGGACCCGCGCCCTGGCGCCGCCCCCGTCGAGCGAGAGCTCGTACTTGCCGCCGAGGTACGTGACGTCGCGCACGGTGCCGGCGAGCGTGAGCACGTCGTCGCCGGGATGCTCGTCGCCGGACGCGAGCGTCGTGCCGGCGTCGGGCCGGAACACGAGCGTCACGTCGCCCGACGCGCCGACGCCGGGCGCGACCTGCGCGGGCGGCACGCGCAGGCGCCGCCCGTCGTGGAGCTGCAGGTGCGCCCCGTGCACGCCGCGCTCGAGCAGCGTCGCCGGCACCGCGTTGGCGCCGCCCACGAAGTCGGCGACGAACAACGTCGCCGGCTCGTGGAACAGCTGCTCGGGGGCGCCGGCCTGCTCGACCCCGCCGTCGCGCATGATGACCACGAGCGTCGAGAGCGCGAACGCCTCCGCCTGGTCGTGCGTGACGTGGATGAACGTGATGCCGATCTCGCGGTGCAGCTCCTTCAGCTGCTCCTGGATGTCCGTCCGGAGGCGCTTGTCGAGCGCCCCCAGCGGCTCGTCCAGCAGCAGCAGGCGCGGCTCGAACACGAGCGCGCGCGCGAGCGCCACCCGCTGTTGCTGTCCGCCCGACAGCTCATGCGGGTAGCGCCCGAGGTACGGCTCGAGCTGCACGCGACCGGCGTACTCCGCCACCCGGCGCCTGCGCTCGGCCGCCTTCATCCGGCGCACGCGGAGCGGATACGCGATGTTGTCCTCGACCGTCAGATGCGGGAACAGGGCATAGCTCTGGAACACCATGCCCAGCCCCCGCGCTCGCGGGGCAAGGGCCGTCAGGTCCTTGCCCCCGAGCGTCACCGTCCCCGCATCGGGCCGCTCGAAGCCGGCGACGATGCGGAGGACGGTGGTCTTGCCGGACCCGCTGGGGCCGAGCATCGTGGCGAACGCGCCCTCCGGCACGTGCAGGTCGACGCCGTGCAGCACCTCGGTGCGGTCAAACGCCTTGCGCACGTTCGAGACGACGAGGTCCCGCGCCGCGCGCCCGGACGCGGTCGCCTTAGCAGCGCCGGCCATCGCGGGCTCCAACTCCGCCACGCGGCCGTTGGGGGTGCGCACGCCGGGCATCACGAACCGCCGAGCCATGCGTTGAACCGCTGCGTGACGGCGTCACGATTCGCCTTCCAGTAGTTGCTGTTCCAGACGATGACGTTGTGCAGCTTGTCGGGCGTCACCGCGTACGAGCTCTTGTTCGGCAGATGGTCGAACGCGGCGACCCACGGCGGCGGGTACCCGGTGCACTTCGCGAACGCGGCCTGCTGCTTCGGCTGCGTGATGAATCTGAGGAACTTGCGCGCGCCCTCCGGATTCTTCGCGCCCTTCGGAATCACCCAGTAGTCCGGTCGCGCGATCGCCTGCTCGGGCGACATGCCGACGACGTTGCCGCCGGTCTGGGCCTGGAGGTCCTTGATGCGTCCGTCCCAGCCGGCGCCGATCACGGCCTCGCCCTGCTGGATGAGCGCGACCATCTTCGTGCCGTTGTCGTACCAGATGATGTCGTTCTTGATCGAGTCGAGCTTGCGCAGCGCGCGGTTGACGTCAAGCGGGTAGAGATCCTTCGGAGCGACCCCGTCGGCCAGCAGCGCCATCTCGAGCGTCCCCATGTCGGCCGCGTTGCGATGGAACATGCGCTTGCCCGGGTACTTCTTCGTGTTGAAGACGTCGGCCCAGGTCTTCGGCGGGTCGCCGCCGAACTTGTCCGCGCGGTAGGTGACGACCTGGCTGAAGATCTCCGACGCGATGCCGTAGTTGTCGACGGACACGCCGGGGAAATCGAGCATCCCCTTCGTCGAGACGCCGAGCGGCTCCAGCCAGCCCGCTCTGCGCAGCGCGTCGAACTCGGAGGCGTCGACCACGGCGACGTCCCACTCAACCGCGCCGGATTCCTGCTGGGCCTTCCAGGCGCCGAGGTCGTACGCGAAGCTGCCGTACTTCACGTCCATGCCGGTGGCCTTCTTGAAGGCCGGGATGAACGTGCTCTGCTGGCACTGGTCGTAGCTGCCGCCGTTGGCGCCCAGCACGATCGATCCGCCGCCGCCGCTGCCGCCGCTGCTGCCCGAGCCGCCGCACGCGCCCAGCAGCACCACGGCGGCCAGCATCGCGGCCAATCCCGCGCAGCGCTTGGCCACGCTCGTTCGGCTTGCCATTGCACACCTCTCTCTCGTAACTGCCAACTAAAGGGCTGCCGAGCGGTCACCAGACAGCCGATCGATCTGGGTCGCTCAGGCCGACCCGGCCCCCGCGCGAGCGGGCGTTTCCTCCACTGTGGCGTCGGCCTCCTCGCCGGCGAGGGCGTCGCATACGTACGACGCGAATCCCCGGAGCGGCGCCTCGCTCTGCGGCATCAAATAGCCGAGCGGCATGCTTCCGATCTCATGTCCGACTTGGACGGACGCCGACACAGCCATGTCCTCGGCATTGACGATCGCGGCACCGTCCATGACCTCTCTCACCTGCTCCTCGGTCAACGACTCGGGCAGGATGAACTCCGAGTGCATGATCGAGTGCGTCGCGTCCACCGGCTCTGTCACGAGCAGGAAGTAGGACTCGTGAGCACGAGCTGACAGATAGAAGTTCGGCGGGAAGAAGTACGCGTGGTAGGCGAAGTCGGCGTCGCCGGCTTGCTGCGCGACCGCCTTGTCGCGCGCGGGGAACGCGAGCGCGCAGGCGCCTCGCATCGTGGTGATCTCGACGGCCTTCGCGCTCGTGTCGTAGACCTCGCTGAACGTCGGGTGCACCGTCGGGCAGTGGTAACACTCGATCACGTTGTCGACGAGCGTCTTCCAGTTGCAGTTGACCTGCTCCTCGTCGACGCCGCGCGGGACGGTGCTGAAGTTCACCCCGCGGATGTCGGCGAGGCCCGGAAGCTCTCCGAGCGCGTCCATCAGCGACGGCGCGTCGGGGTCGAGGTTGAAGAAGATCAACGGGCCCCACGTCTCCACGGCGACCGGGACGAGCCCGAACTCCTCCTTCACGAAGCCGACGCCGTCCTGCGCGAACGCCTCGGTGGAGCGCGGCATGCCCTTCAGGCGGCCGTCCAGGCCGTAGCTCCAGCCGTGGTAGTGACATTGCAGCGCCTTCGCCTTGCCGCAACCGATCGCGACGGGGTGCAGGCGGTGACGGCAGACGTTGAGGAAGCCGCGCAACTCGCCGTCCTCGTCGCGCGTGACCACGACGGGGAACCCGGATGCAGTGCGCGTCGTGTACGAGCCGGGCTCGGACACCTTTGCGACGTGGCCGAAATACAGCCAGTGCTTGCGAAAGATCCGCGACCGCTCGGCCGCGAAGATCTGCGGGTCGGTGTACCAGCTCGACGGCAGCGCATAGCCGGCGTCGACCTGCTCCTTCACCTGTGAGACCTCCGCTTGAAGCGTTCCCTGCATCACCAGCACCTCCAGTCGTACTCAGCCAGCGTCGGGCTCGTAGTGGCGAATCGCGCGCACCGGGCACTCGTGCTCGGCGCGCAGCGCGTCCTGCTCCGGCGCTCCGGGCGCGACGTCCGCAGGGACGGCTTGTGCGTAGCCCCAGGGGTCCAAGCTGAACACCTCTGGCGCGATGTCCGCACACGTGCCATACCCCTCGCACACCGTGGGATCGACCCGAAACCTCATGCGCACGTCTCCGTCGCTCGCGCTTTGTCGGACGCGGGCGGCTCGACGCGGAAGTCGGACGCGCCGAATGCGGCGCCGGCCTCGCGGCACGCCTCGCAGTCCGCGTCGGCGTGCATCCGCACCAGCTCGCCGAAGTGCGCGATCAGCGTCCGCACGAGGCGCGCGACGCCGTCTGGCAGGGCGCACGCGCCGCGACCGGGCAACAGCGCCGCCAACCGCTCGAGCTCGGCGATCGTGCGGGCGTCCGCCTGCCCGTCGCGCACCGCCGCCAGCAAGCGGCTGACGGCGGTCGTGCCGTGCTGGCAGACGCCGCACTGCTGCGCGTTGTGGCGCGCGAAGTAGGCCGCGACCGCAGCGGCGACGCCGACCGGGCAATGCCCGCGGCCGAGCGCCAGCAGCGCACCGCAGCCGAGACTGCTGTCAAGCGTGCGCAGCGCCGCGGGCTCGAGCGCGGCGACCGCCGCGAGCGGCACGATTCCGCCGAAGAAGCCGCCCATCAAGACGGCGCCCCCCGGCTCGAGCCCGCAGTGCTCCGCCAGCACGCGCATCGGCAACCCGCTGGGCAACTCCACCAGGCGGGCGCCGTCGGGCGTGCTGATCGTCGCGAGGAACGTCGCCGCGGAGGAGTCCCCCTGCGGTGCGCGGCAGAGCGCCGCCAGCGCCGCCAGCGTCTCGACGTTCGCGACGAGTGTGGGCAGGCCGTCGACGCCCTGCTCGAACGGCCGCGGCGGCTTGTCAGTCGGCCGCGCGTCGCGCCGGTCGATCCAGTTGACCGCCGCCGTCTCCTCGCCCGCGACGTACGTCCCCGGACAGGCGACGAGGTCGACGGGCATGCTCGGGTCGCGCTCCTTCAACGCCACGCTGACGGCGCGCAGCCCGTCGGCGTCGGAGGCGTAGACGTACGTCCGCGACGCGCCCGTCAAGCGCGCGACGTGCTCGAGACCGTCGAGCACGCGGTGCGGTCGGAAGCGCAGCAGGTAGCGGTCCTTGACGCTGAGCGGCTCGCCCTCCTCGCCGTTGGCGACGACGACGCGCTCGCCGGCGGCGGCGGCGCGCAACGACTCGAGCTTGCGCAGCGCGGGGAAGCCGGCGCCGCCGCGACCGCGCAGGTCCGCGGCGGCGAGCCGTGCCAAGACGTCGTCGTCGTCACGTGTCACATATCCGCCGGCGGCGACGTACGCGTGCACGTCTTCGACGCTCCACGGATCGTCACCGATCAATTGAGATGCGACCTCAGGCCAGGCGTAGATGCGCTCGACGCGAGCGAACGCGGTGCCTGGTTCCGGGGCCGATTCTGCGACGTCTGGGCTCTCCTGCCTCACAGGGGGCCACTGTAGAATCGTTCAACGAAGCTGTCAAGGGCGTTTTTCGAAGAACCCCTCCGCGACTGCGGCACGGCCCGTAGAACTCCCGCGTTTGCAGGGAAATGTGCCCGCTGTAGCGCGTGGTATTGGCACGCGCGCGGCGTGACGGTGACGCGTCGGCGCTTGCGGCCGACACGGGGCCGATGCGGGCGCGCTCAGGCGCGCGGGGACTCGACGAGCTCGAGCACCCAGCGCTCCGAGTCGTCGAGGTACGAGGCGAGCTCGGCGCCGGCCTTGTCAAGCCGCCCGGCGACGAGCAGATCGTGAATTACACGATCGCGCGGAACCCAGAGCGAGTGAAACTCGGGCTCGTTGCCGGCCGCGGAGAAGGCGAGGCGCAGCTGCGCCAGCAGGTTCTGGAAGAAGCGATCGAGGACGCGGCTGCCGGCGAGCGCGACGAGCGTCGCGTGGAACCGCAGGCTGGCCGTGCCCGCCTCTTGCCACAGGCCCTTCTTCAGCTTCGCCTCGGCTTCCGCGACCGCGACGCCGATCGCCTCGAGCGCCGACGGCGGCGCGCCGTCGGCGCCGGCCACCGCCGCCAGCTCGAGCATGCGCCGCACGCGGTAGATGTCCTCGATCTCGTCGACGGTCAACGTCTTGACGACGGCGCCGCGGTAGAGGTTCAGCTCGATCAGCCCGGCGGCCGCCAACAGGCGCAGGCCCTCGCGCAGCGTGTTGCGGGAGACCGACAGCTCGGCGGCGACCTGCGACTCGCGGATCGGGGTCCCGGGCGGGAACACCCCTTGCGTGATCTGCTCCCGCAGCGCGGCGGCGGCGCGCTCGGCGGTGGCGGCGGTCGCGGCTGTTCCCGTCCCGCTGGGAGCCCCCATGATCACAGCGCGGGACGATAGCAACGGCCCGTCGCAGACGTCCGCCGTTGACACGGTCGTTGAACGATCTACACTGCGCCACCGTGGCTCCCGCCCGTTCACCGTCCAGCGCGCAAGGCTCGTGACGGGCGCGAGCGAGCGCGGCGGCTTGACCCTGACCCGACCGGGCACGGAACGGCGCGGCCTCGGTGCGCTGCTGGCGGTCGGCGCCGCCTCGGCGTTCGGGACGCTGGCGGTCCTCGGCAAGCTCGCGTACGGCCACGGGCTGGCCGCCGAGCAGCTGCTCGCGCTGCGCTCGCTGTTCGCGGCCGCCGGCCTCGGGGCGATTGCGACGTTCGCGGTCGGCGGGTGGCGGTCGGCGTCGCGGCGGGTGCTGCTGCTGTCGCTCGGCCTCGGCGTGCTGATGGCGGCCCAGGCGTACTGCTTCTTCCTCGCGCTGCGCACGCTCGACGCGTCGTTCGTGCAGTGTGTGTTGTTCACCTACCCGGCGTTCGTGGCGCTCGGCGCGCGCGTCGCGTTCGGGCAGCGGATCTCGCGGCGGACGCTCGGCGCGATCGCCCTCGGCGGCATCGGCGTCGTCTTACTGTCGGCGGGGACGGCCGTCCGACTCGACGCCGCGCTCGGGCTGGCGCTGCTGGCGCCGATCCTGTTCGCGACCTACCTGCTGACCGCCGACCACACGGTGCGCGGAGCCGCTCCGCTGGCGGCCGGCGCCGTGACGCTGGCGAGCGCCGGCGCCCTGATGGCGACCATCTCGGTCGTCAACCGCACGTTCGCACTGCCGCCCTCCACCGACGCCTGGGCGATCGTGCTCGTGAGCGCGCTCGTCCCGATGGCCGCCGTTCCCGCGCTGATGATGTCGATGAAGCGCATCGGACCGCCGACGACGTCGCTGCTCGGCACGTGCGAGCCGGTCGTCGCGATGGTGCTCGCGGTGATCGTGCTCGGCGAGTCGGCCAGCCTCGTGCGGGTCGTGGGCGCCGCCTGCGTGCTCGGCACCGCGCTTGTCGCATGGCCGAAGCCGCTGCCGGAGCCGCGCTGACGATGTGGCGGCCCCGGCTCTGTCCCTGTTCCTTCGACCGGAGAGATGCAGCGTGATCGCGACACCCAGTACCGACGTTCCCGGCCTCGACGGCACGGCCTCCGACGTGGTGCGGCTCGCCGCCGACCTCGTCGCCTGCCGGACCGCCAACCCGCCGGGGCGCGAGGCGCCGGCGTGTCGCGTCGTCGCCGACTACCTGGGCCGGCACGGCGTCGTCGCGGAGGTGCGGGCGCTCGACGGCGACGCGCGCGCGAACCTCGTCGCGCGCCTGCCCGGCGGCGACGGTCCGGGCCTGATGCTGTCCGGCCACCTCGACGTCGTGCCCGCGAACGCCGACGGCTGGCGTACCGACCCGTTCGTCCCGACCGTGATCGACGGCCGCATGCACGGTCGCGGGACGGTCGACATGAAGGGCGCGGTCGCGGCGATGGCGGTCGCGGTGGCGCGGCTCGCCGAGCGCGGCACGGTCCCGCCCGGCGACGTCGTGCTGGCGCTGACCGCCGGCGAGGAGGTCGACTTCGCCGGGGCACGGGCGCTTGCGGCCGAAGGCGCGCTCGACGGCATCGGGACGATCGTGATCGGCGAGCCGACCGGCCTCGACGTCGGGATCGGGCACAAGGGGGCGCTGTGGGTCGACGTCGCGACCGCGGGCGTCGCGGCGCACGCCTCGCAGCCGCAGGCCGGCGACAGCGCGTTGCTGCGCCTGCTCGACTGGCTCGAGCCGGTGGAGACGCTCCAAGCGCTGCTCGGCTCCGACGCGCACGCGCTGCTGGGAGCGCCGACGGCGTCGGTGACGATGCTGTCAGCCGGGTCGGCGCCGAACATCCTGCCCGACCGCGCCCACGCCGTGCTCGACCTGCGCACGCTGCCGCAGCACGACCACCGAGCGCTGCTCGAGGCGCTCCGGCGGCGGGGCGCGGACGCGACCGTCACCGTGCTGCGCGACGCGCCCGCCGTCATGTGCGACGCCGACGCGCCGATCCTGCGGATCGCGGCCGCGGCGGTGACCGAGCTGACCGGCCGCCGCCCGCGGACGCGCGGCCTGCCCTACTTCACCGACGGGTCGGTGTTCGCGCCGTGCAGCGACGCCGCGATCGTCCTGCTCGGCCCCGGCGACGAGCGGCTCGCGCACCAGGCCGACGAGTCCGTCGAGCTGGCCGCGCTCGACGCGGCGGCCCGCATCTACGAGCGGATCGCGCGCAGCTTCCGGTAGCGGCCCGGCGGTGCTACCGCCCCTGTCGCGCGTGCGCGACGACGCGCTCGCCCGAGGCCATGACGTGCTTGCGCATCTCCTCCGCGGCGCCCGCCTCGTCACCGTGCTCGATCGCCGCGAGGATCGCGCGGTGGCTCAGCAGCGAGACCTGCGGCCGGCCCGCGAGCGTGAGCGACGCCTCCGACGTGCGGTCGATCACGTCGGACAGCTGCTCGGTGAGCTGGCGCAGCAGCGGGTTGCCGGCCGCTTCGACGAGCGCGCGATGGAAGCGGCGGTCCTCCACGACGCCGTCCTCGCCGCCCGCGACGGCGGTCTCCATCATGTCGAGCGCCGCGCGCATCGCCTCGAGGTCGGCGCGCTTGCGACGCCGCGCCGCGAGGCGCGCGGCCTGCACCTCGATCGCCTCGCGCACCTCCCAGATCATCGGGTGATCGACCTCGCTGCTGACGATCTCGGAGGCGAGGTTGGGGACCAGCTCGCTCGGCCCGCGCAGCAGGAAGACGCCCTCGCCGTGCTTGATCTCGACAAGCCCTTGGACGCGCAGCGCCGTCAGCGCCTGCCGCACCGACGTGCGGCTCACGCCGAGGCGCTCGGCCAGCTCGCGCTCCGACATCAAGCGGTCCCCGGGCTGCAGCTGCTGCGCGTCGATGAAGTCCCGCAGCCGCTCGGCCACCTGCTCGTAGAGCGGGCTTCGCGTGACCGGTCGCAGTCCGTCGCTCGCCATCGGCTCAGTCTACGGCCGGCGCGCGCGTCTCAGCCGGCCAGCTCAACCTCATAGCCGGCCTCGTGCAGCGCCGCCAGCAGCTGCTCCTGATGCGCGCTCCCGCGCGTCTCCACGATCAGCTCGATGCCGGTCTCGCGGACCGCGCGCGAGACGCCGTCGCGCACGTGCTCGACGGCGATGACGTTGGCGCGTGCCGCCGCGACGGCGGCCAGCAGCCCGGCGAGGCCGCCGGGCTGGTCGTCGACGCGCGTGAAGAGGCGCGAGCGACGGCCCGCGCGCGTCTCCTGGTGTGCGGCGATCGACGCGAGCAGGCCGACGTCGACGTTGCCGCCGGACAGGATCGCGACGGTCGTGTGGCTGCTGACCGGGGCCGCCGCCCCGGTCAGCAGCGCGGCGAGCGCGACGGCGCCGGCGCCCTCGACCAGCAGCTTCGAGCGCTCCAGCAGCAGGATCATCGCCTCGGCGATCTGCTCGTCGTCAACCGTGACGACGTCGTCCAGCCAGCGCTCGAGCAGCGGGAGCGTGAGCTCGCCGGGGCGCTTGATCGCGATTCCGTCGGCGATCGTGCGCGTGGACAGGGGCGGCGTCGCGCGCGGGTGCCGCGAGCGCGCGACGGGGGCGCACGCGCGCGCCTGCACGCCGATCACGCGGACGTCCGGGCGCGCCTGCTTGACGGCGAGCGCGACGCCGCTCGCCAGCCCGCCGCCGCCCACCGGCACGATCACCTGCCCGAGCCGCTCGACTTCCTGCGCGAGCTCGATCCCGACGCCGGCCTGGCCGGCAACCACCTCGACGTCATCGAAGGGGTGCACGAACACGAGGCCGGCCGCCTGCGCGCGCTCGCGCGCGAGCGCGACGCACTCGTCGACGGAGGCGCCGTGCTGGTGGACCGTGGCACCGAACGCGCGGACGGCCTCGAGCTTGGAGACGGCCGCGTCGAGCGGCATGAAGACCTCGCACGAGAGGCCGTGGTGGCGCGCCGCGTAGGCGAGCGACTGCGCGTGGTTGCCGGCGCTGCCGGCCACGACCCCGGGGGCACGGCGGCCGATCGTGCGCAGCTTCGCGAGCGCGCCGCGCAGCTTGAAGGAGCCGGTCCGCTGGAGGCACTCCGCCTTCAGCGCGACGGCGCCGCCGCAGCGCTCCGAGAAGCTGGCGGACGTCAGCAGCGGCGTGCGCCGCACCGTCGCGGCGGACGCCCGGTGCGCGCGCTCGAGGCGGTCGAGCCGCAGCGCGGCGTCCACGTCTCGCTGCGCCGTCGTCATCACGTCAATGCGACGATCGCGTCGACCTCGACGTGCGCGCCCTTCGGCAGGGCCGCGACGCCGACCGTCACCCGCGCCGGCGGAGCGGAGCGGAAGTATGCGCCGTAGGCCTCGTTGATGTCGGCGAAGCGCTCGAGCTGCGTCGTGTAGATGGTGACGCGCAGCGCGTTCGCCAACTCGGCGCCGGCGGCGCGGCAGACGGCTTGCAGGTTCTCGAGGCAGCGAATCGTCTCGCTCGCCGGCGAGTCGGCCACGAGCGAGCCGTCGGCCGGGTCGAGCGGCAGTGCGCCCGAGCAGTAGAGCAGCCCGTCGTGCACGATCGCCTGGCTGTACGGGCCGATCGCGGCGGGCGCGTCCGCGCTGGTGACGGCGGTGCGCAGCTGATCGGTGGTCGTCATGCGGGCACGTCCTCGTGGTCGAGCGGCTGGCGTATGACCGGCTGTTTGGCCGCGCGCGCCTCGTCGAGGCGGCGGACCGGCGTCGAGTAGGGCGCCTGCCTCGCGATCTCCGGGTCCTGCGTCGCCTCACGCAAGATCTCCGCGACGACCTCGGCGAAGCGGTCCAACGTCTCCTTCGTCTCCGTCTCGGTCGGCTCGATCAACAACGCCTCCTCCACCAGCAAGGGGAAGTACACCGTCGGGGGATGCACGCCAAAGTCGAGCAGCCGCTTCGCGAGATCCAACGTCCTGATCCCCAGCTCGCGCTTCATCGGCGCCCCGCTCAACACGAACTCGTGCATGCACACGCGGTCGTACGCGACCGGCAGGTACTCGGCGACGCCGGCGCGCTTCAGCAACGCCAGCAGATAGTTCGCGTTGAGCACCGCGACCTCGCTCGCCTCCCGCAGCCCCTCGGCGCCGAGCGAACGGATATACGCATACGAACGCACGAACACGCCGTAGTTGCCCTGAAACCCACGCAACTTGCCGATCGACTTCGGGCGCTCCTCGTCGAGCTCGAACGAGCCGTCCGCCGTGCGCACGACGCGTGGCGTCATCAGGTACGGCTCGATCCGCTCGCTCACCGCGATCGGCCCGGCCCCCGGCCCGCCACCACCATGCGGCTGCGTGAAGCTCTTGTGCAAGTTGAAGTGCACGATGTCGAAGCCCATGTCCCCCGGCCGCGTGATCCCCATGATCGCGTTGAGGTTCGCCCCGTCGTAATAGAGCGTCGCCCCCACTCCATGCACGATCTCCGCGATCTCCGCGATGCTCGCGTCGAACAAGCCGAGCGTCGACGGGTTCGTCAGCATCAAGCACGCCACCTGCTCATCCGCCTTCGCACGCAGGTCATCGACGTCCACGCCGCCGTCAGCGTTCGTGCCGACCTTCACGACCTCGTAACCGGCCATCGTCACCGTCGCCGGATTCGTGCCGTGCGCGGTGTCGGGCGTCAGCACCTTCGTGCGCCGCTCACCCCGATCCTCGTGATAGGCCCGGGTCAACAACACACCCGCCAACTCCCCATGCGAACCCGCCGACGGTTGCAACGAGACGTGCGGGAGCCCGCTGATCTCCGCGAGCGCGCGTTCCAGCTTCCACATCAACTGCAACGCCCCCTGCGCGCGCCGCGGCTCCTGCAACGGGTGCAGGCGCGCGTTGCCCGCGAACGCCGCCACCCGCTCGTGCAGCCGCGGGTTGTGCTTCATCGTGCACGAACCGAGCGGATAGAAGCCGGAGTCGAGATCGAAGTTGCGCTTCGACAGGCGCACGTAGTGGCGCACGAGCTCCGGCTCGCTCACCTCCGGCAGGCGCGCCGGGCGCGCGCGCCGCAGATGCGCCGGCAGCAGCCCCTCCACGCGTGGCACGTCGAGCGGCGGCGCGACCCAGGCGCGCCGTCCGGCCGACCCGCGCTCGAAGATCGTCAGCGCGTCGTCGCGAGCGCTCATCGCGTCCCCCCGGCGGCGGCGGGCGCGGCGCCGGCGCGCTCGCTCGCGAGCGCACGCTCCAGCGCCTCCGCGAGCCGGTCGACGTCCGCGCGCGAGCGCTGCTCGGTGATCGCGACGAGCAGCCCGTCGGCGTGCTCCGGACAGGCGCGCCCGAGCCGGTAGCCGGGGTTGATCCGCTCGCGCGCCAGCCGCTCGACGACGCGCTCGACGTCGGCGTCGAGCCGCACGGCGAACTCGCGCACGACCGGCGCGTCGTGCAGCGGCGTGACGCCGTCGATCGCGCACAGCGTCTCGCGTGCGTAGTGCGTTCGCTGCAACAGCGTCTCCGCCAACTCGACCAGCCCGTCGCGGCCGAGCCAGCTCAGGTAGACGACGCCCGCCAGCGCGTTGAGCGCCTGCGCGGTGCAGATGTTCGACGTCGCCTTCTCGCGCCGGATGTGCTGCTCGCGCGTCTGCAACGTCAGCACGAAGCCGCGCTTGCCGTCGACGTCGACCGTCTCGCCGGCGATGCGCCCGGGCATCCGCCGCAGGTGCTCCTGCGTGGCGGCGAAGAAGCCGAACGACGGCCCGCCGAAGTCGAGCCGGTTGCCGAGCGGCTGGCCCTCGCCGACGCAGACGTCGACGCCGCACTCCCCCGGCGGCGTCACGATCCCGAGCGCGATCGGGTCGTAGGAGCCGATCGCGACCGCGTCGCCGGAGGCGCCCGCGAGCGCGGCCGCGTCCTCGACCGCGCCGAAGAAGTTCGGGCTCTGGAAGACGACCCCGCTCGTCTCCGCATCGATCGCGGCGCACCAGGCGTCGAGGTCGGTCACGCCGTTCGCGAGCGGGACGACGACGACCTCGCTCCCGAGCCCGCGCGCGTACGCGCGCAGCGTCTCGATCGCATGCGGGTGCACGCCGGCCGAGACCACCAGCCGGCGCCTGCCGTTGGCCAGCTTGGCGAGGTACGCGGCGCTCGCGAGCGCGCTCGGGCCGTCGTAGACGGAGGCGTTGGCGACCGGCAGCCCGGTCAGCTCGGAGATCGCCGTCTGGTACTCGAACATCGCCTGCAAGCTGCCCTGGGAGACCTCCGGCTGGTAGGGCGTGTAGGGCGTGAGCAGCTCGGACCGCGACGTCAGCATGTCGATCAGCGCGGGCACGTAGTGGTCGTACATCCCGCCGCCGAGGAAGCTCAGCTCGTCCTCGGTGGAGACGTTCGCGGCCGCCAGCGCCCGCAGCTCCGCCTCCACCTCCTGCTGCGTCGCCCCGGCCGGCAGGTCGAGCGGCCTGCCGAGGCGCAGCGCGCGCGGGATGTCGGCGAACAGCGCCTCGATCGAGTCGGCGCCGATCGCCTCGAGCATCGCGCGGCGGTCGGCGTCGGTGGCGGAGGTGTAGCCGCTCACGACGCCGCCCATCCGTACAGCGGGTAGCGGTCGGCGATCGCCGCGCAGCGCGCCTTCAACTGCTCGCGTTGCGCCGCGAACCGCGGCCCGAAGGCGACCCGGATCACGTCGCCGAGCTCGGCGAAGTCCTCCTCTTGCAGGCCGCGCGTCGCGAGCGCGGGCGTCCCCAGCCGGACCCCGGAGGAGACGATCGGCGGCCGCGGGTCGAACGGGACCGCGTTGCGGTTGGCGGTGATGCCGATCTGCTCGAGGCGCTCCTCGCCCTGCCGGCCGTCCAGCGCGGCGTCGCGCAGGTCGGCGACCACGAGGTGCACGTCGGTGCCGCCCGACCACACGCCGACGCCGTCCGCAGCCGCCTCCAGCAGCGCCGCGGCGAGGATCCGCGCGCCGGCGAGCGTGCGCTCCTGCCGCTCGCGGAACGCGGGCGTGGCGGCCATCCGCAGCGCGACGGCCTTGGCGGCGATCACATGCTCGAGCGGCCCGCCCTGCTGGCCGGGGAAGACGGCGGAGTCGACCCGTCTCGCATGCGCTTCGCGGCACAGGATCATCCCGCCGCGCGGCCCGCCGAGCGTCTTGTGGATCGTCGTGGTGACGACGTCGGCGTGCGGGACCGGGCTCGGGTGCAACCCCGCCGCGACGAGGCCGGCGAAGTGCGCCATGTCGACCATCAGCAGCGCGCCGACCTCGTCGGCGATCTGGCGGAAGGCGGCGAAGTCGAGCTGGCGCGGATAGGCCGACCAGCCGGCGACGATCAGTCGCGGCCGGGCCTCGCGCGCG
This sequence comes from Actinomycetota bacterium, assembly GCA_018268595.1. Lineage (GTDB taxonomy): Bacteria > Actinomycetota > Thermoleophilia > Solirubrobacterales > Solirubrobacteraceae > Conexibacter. The sequence goes on from JAFDWH010000023.1 coordinate 17,179, forward strand.
AGCGCGGCGACGCGGTCCATGTCGATCAGCCCGCTGTCGCGCTCGACGCCGTAGGGGCACACCTCGTAGAGGCGGCCGGAGACGTTGAGCCGCATGCCGTGCGTCAGGTGGCCGCCGTGGTCGAGCTGAAGCCCCATGATGCGGTCGCCCGGCGCCAGCAGCGCGTGGTACACGGCCGCGTTGGCCTGCGCGCCCGAGTGCGGCTGCACGTTGACGTGCTCGCCGCCGAACAGCGCCTTCGCGCGGTCGATCGCGAGCTGCTCCGAGACGTCGACCCACTCGCAGCCGCCGTAGTAGCGGCGGCCGGGATAGCCCTCCGCGTACTTGTTCGTCAACACGCTGCCCTGGCACTCGAGCACCGCGCGCGCGACGAAGTTCTCGGAGGCGATCATCTCCAGCGTCGACTGCTGGCGCGCCAGCTCGCCGGCGAGCACCGCGGCGATCTCCGGGTCCGCCTGCGCCAACGGCTGGTCGAAGACGTCGCTCGGCAGCGTCGCCGTCATGGCAGCAGCTCCCGGTAGGCCTCGGCGTCGAGCAACGCGTCGGCCTCGGCGCGGTCGGAGACGCGCACGCGCACCAGCCAGCCGTCGTCGTAGGGCGAGCTGTTGACGAGATCGGGCTGCTCGGCGAGCCGCTCGTTGACCTCGACGATCTCGCCCGACAACGGCGCGATCACGTCCGAGACCGCCTTGACCGACTCCAGCTCCGCATAGCCGTCGTCCTTGGCCACGCGACTGCCGACGGCCGGCGGGTCGAAGAACACGAGCTCGCCGAGCGAGTCCTGCGCAAACCACGTGACGCCGAACGTCGCGAGGTCGCCGTCGAGCCGCACCCAGTCGTGCTCGGGGTGGTAGAGCAGGTCGCTCGGGTAGCGTGCGTCTGCGGGCATCAGCGCGTCGTCTCCGGTCTGTAGATGGGCTTCTCGGCAACGACGGCGGGCCGCGTCTTGCCGCGCACGTCGATCTCGAACGGGGCGCCGGCGACCGCGCGCTCGGTCGGCAGGTACGCCATCCCGATCCCGATGCCGAGCGACGGCGACAGCGTCCCGCTCGTGACCTCGCCGCCGCCACGGACCGCATCGCCCTGGCGGGCGATCCCGGGGCCGGTGAGCGTGAAGGGCACGAGCGTCTCGGCCGGGCCGGCAGCGCGCACGGCCGCCACCGCGTCGGCGCCGACGAAGCCGGTCGCCTCCTTGCAGCACCAGCCGAGGCCGGCCTCGATCGGCCCGCGCGACTCCGACAGGTCGTTGCCGTAGAGGTGGAAGCAGACCTCGAGCCGCAGCGTGTCGCGCGCGCCGAGGCCGGCCGGCGTCGCCCCGCCGCGCAGCAGCTCGTCCCAGACCGCGGGGGCGGCCGCCGGCGCGAGCAGCAGCTCGACGCCGTCCTCGCCTGTGTAGCCGGTGCCGCAGACGAGCGCCGGCGCGCCGGCGACCGTCAGTTCGGCGGTGCGGAAGCGTTCCGGCAGCTCCTGGCCCGCGTCGAGCAGACGCGCGACCAGCGGACGCGCCTCGGGCCCCTGGACGGCGAGCATCGCGTAGTCCTCGGCGCGATCGACGACCTCGACGTCCGCGAACGACGCCGCCTGCCCGCGGAACCATGCGAGATCCTTCGCGTGGTTGGCGGCGTTGGTCACCGTGAGGAAGCGGCGCTCCTCGAGGCGGTAGGTGAAGAGGTCGTCCAGCACGCCGCCGTCGGGCTTGCAGAGGACGCTGTACTGCGCGCCCCCCACGGCCAGCTTCTCGACGTCGTTGGAGAGGATCCGCTGCAGGAGCGCCGCCGCCCCCGCGCCGCGCGTCTCGATCTCGCCCATGTGCGAGACGTCGAAGACCCCGATCCCGCTACGCACCGCTCTGTGCTCAGCGCGGATTCCCGCGTACTGGACCGGCATCTCCCAGCCGGCGAACGGAACGAGCCGCGCGCCGGCCGCGAGATGCCTGGCATGGAGGGACGTGGTGCGCATGAGCCGCTTTCGAGGGACGCGACAAGAGGATGTCTTGTCCAGTGGTTGGACCAGTATGCCACTTTCCTCCCTCCCTTGCCACTCCGTCGCGCGCCACGGCGCGAGCAGTCACACGGCAGGCGGCGCGATACCGGGGTTGTCCGGCGTCAGCACCTCGACGAGCGCCGTGCGGCGCACCGACTCGACGCAGGCGTGGAACTCGCGGTAGAGCTCGTCGAGCTCGTCGGCGGGCCGCACGCTCGCGAACACGCTCCTGATGTAGGAGCCGTAGTTGAGCAGCTGCTCGCCCGTGACCTCGGCCGTCCACAGCAAGAGGTTCGGGTCGCCGCCGCCGACCTGCCTGAACGTCTTGGAGGTCGCGAACAGCTCGGGGGCCGCCGCCCGCAGGTCGGGGATCATCCAGTCGGTGAACAGCCGGTTCAGCCGCTCCTCCATCCCGGGCCTGATGCGCTCGCGGTTCACGAGCCGGTACATCTCGTCGTTGGACATGCGCGATCTCCTGATGCGTGGACGGTGCGGCGCTGACGGTGTCAGAGCGCCGCTGGTTGCTGGAGCTGGTCGCGCACGGCGGCGAGGAACAGCGCTGCGGGGTGCCCGTCGGTCGCGCGGTGGTCGAACACGAGCGTCAACGTCATCATCGACGCGACCACGACGCGGTCGTCCTCGCCGACGATCG
>JAFDWH010000024.1 GCA_018268595.1 Actinomycetota bacterium
GCGGGCGCCGGCATCCCGCTATAGCGCGCCGGTGATGGGTAACGTGCGGCGCCGATGCGCCCCGCACGCGATCGACGCACGCTGAAGCTGGCCGCGATCGGCACCGCCGGCGGCCTCTTCAGCGGCCTGTTCGGCGTCGGCGGCGGGGCGGTGATGGTGCCGCTGCTGCTGCTGTGGCTGGCGTACGAGGAGCGCGCGGCGGCCGCCACGTCGCTCGGCGCGATCGCGGTCGTCTCCGCGTTCGCGGCGGGCGCCCAAGCGCTCTACGGCAACGTCGACGTCGCCGACGCGCTGCTGGTCGGGATCCCCGCCGTCGGCGGCGTGCTGGTCGGGACGTGGCTGCAGCAGCGCGTCCCGGCCGACGCGATTGCATTCGCGTTCGCGGGGCTGCTGGTCGTCGCGGCGATCCAGTTGGCGGTCTCGTCGTGATCCTCGCCGCGCTCGTCGGCGTGGTGGCGGGGATCGCCTCCGGCCTGCTGGGGATCGGCGGCGGGATCCTGTTCGTGCCGGCGCTGACGATCCTGCTCGGCCACGGCCAGGTCGAGGCGGAGGCGACCTCGCTGCTGGCGATCGTGCCGGTCGCGCTCGTCGGCAGCTGGCGCCAGCGCAGCTACGGCAACCTGCGCGTGCACGACGCGGCCGTGATGGGGGCGCTGTCGATCGCGGGCGTGCTCGCCGGCGTCGCGCTCGCGAACGCGCTGCCCGAGCGCGTGCTGCGGATCGGCTTCGCGCTGCTGCTGCTCAACATGGCGCGCCAGCTCGTCCAGCGCGGACTGGCCGGACGTCGTAGACGGCTGGCCGCCTGACGCGCCGCACGCTCAAGTTCCGTCGCGCCCGGCCGACTCACGGGGCGTGAAGGGCTTCCTGGGCATCCGCTGGAGCGTCGGACGCAAGCTCGGGCTCGCGTTCGGCGGCGTCGTCTGCTTCCTGCTCGGCGTCTCGATCGTCGCGCTGCACGCGATCGGCTCGCTCGCGCGCGACCACGACCGCGCGATGAGAACGCTGCCGGCGATGCTCGACGCGCGCGCGGCGCGGATCGCCCGCGCGAACGACAGCTTCCACGCGACCGTCAGCTCCACGCGGCTGCTGATCGTCGTCGCGACGGTCGCCGGCGCGCTGCTGGCGATCGGCGTCGCCGTCTGGATCACGCTCGCGCTGCGGCTGCGCGTGCGGCGCGTGCTCTCGCGCCTGCAGCACCTGCGCGACGACGACGTGCGCGGCCTCGCCGACGGGCTCGAGGCGGTCGCCCGCGGCGACATGACCGTCGAGGTGCGCACCTCGACGCGTCCGATCCAGCGCATCTCGAGCGACGAGATCGGCGAGGTCTCGCTCGCCGTCAACGCGATCCACGACACGACGCTGACCTCGCTCGACGCCTACAACCGCATGCGCGCCCGCGTCGCCTCGATCCTCGGGGAGATCGCGCACAGCTCCGCGAGCGTCGCCGCCGCCTCGCAGCAGATGGCGACGACCTCGGAGGAGACCGGCCGCGCGATCGGCGAGATCGCGACGACCGTCAGCGAGGTCGCGCAGGGCGCCGACCGCCAGGTGCGCTCCGTCAAGGAGGCGCGCGAGCTGACCGCCGAGGTGGCCGCCGCCACGCAGCAGAGCGCGGGCGACGCGCAGGAGACGGCGAGCGCCGCGCAGCAGGCGCGCGCGGTCGCCGAGGAGGGCGCCGCCGCGGTCACACGGGCGACGGAGACGATGCGCGCCGCGCGCGAGGTCTCGACCGAGGCGACCGGCGCGATCCGCGAGCTGGGGGAGAAGTCGGAGCGGATCGGCGGGATCGTCGGCACGATCACCGGCATCGCCGAGCAGACGAACCTGCTGGCGCTCAACGCGGCGATCGAGGCCGCGCGGGCTGGGGAGCAGGGGCGCGGCTTCGCGGTCGTCGCCGAGGAGGTGCGCAAGCTGGCGGAGGAGTCCTCGCGCGCCGCCGGCTCGATCGCAGACTTGGTGGGGGAGATCCAGCGGGAGACGTGCCGCGTCGTCGCGGTCGTCGAGGACGGCGCGCGCCAGACGGAGGACGGCGCGGCGACGGTCGAGCAGGCGCGCGCCTCGTTCGAACGGATCGGCGGCTCGGTCGACGACATGCACGAGCGCGTCGAGCGGATCGCCTGCGCGATCGAGCAGATCGCCGCGCGCGCCGCGCGCATGCAGGAGTCGATGGCACAGGTCGCCGCGGTCGCCGAGCAGTCCTCGGCCTCCAGCGAGCAGGTCTCCGCCTCGACCCAGCAGACGTCCGCCGCCACCCAGCAGGTCGCCGCCTCCGCGCAGGAGCTGGCGAAGACGGCCGAGGAGCTCGACCAGCTCGTCGGCCAGTTCACGCTCGCCTGATCTCGGGGCGCCGGCATCCCGCCAGGCGGCGTCTTCGCCGGTTCACGTGCGATTGCACGCTTCACCGGCTGCATCCTTGCCTGGCGGCGCCGGCATCCCCGACATCAGGCGAGCGTCTCTGGCAGCCCGGGTCGCTGGCGCCGCGGGCGGGCGGGGCTCTCGCCCCGCCCTTGCAACCCGCCCGGTCAGAGATCGCCGCTGAACTACTACGTCCCAGGACTTGTGTCGATGCCTGGGCGGCGTGACACTCCCGGCCACCTGGACAGGCCGCCGGCCCGAGGGCCGGCGCGTTGCCGCGGCTGGGCTCCGAGGAGCCCGTGGCCGAGTGGGCGATCCGCCAGACGTCGAAGGATACCCGCGCCGCGCAGGAGGACCGAGCCGCGGCGCGCGCACCCGATTCGATCAGTACGCGTCCGGGGGCGGCGGGGGAGCGCCGCCGCGACGCCAGTAGCTGTTGCGCGCGCTCAGCCACATCGCGACGCCGATCACGAGGCCGACGAGGCCGACGATGATCAGGATCACGCCGACCACTTGCAGGTCGACGCCGCCGATGTGGGCCGTGACGGCGTACTTGAGGATCGCGCCGACGGCGATCAGGAAGAGGCTTGTGCCGATCGTCATGGGCCGCAACGTGCCCGCCGAGCGCAGATCTCAACCGGGATGTTCGTCCAGCCACGCCAGCCGCGCCGTTCGCTGACACGACGCCCGCCATACGGGCTAGCATCCATCCGGTGGCGTGCGGCCAGGGGCGCCCCGGCGCTCAAGCGGGCGCAGCGCGCTGCCGATCAACACTGAGCGGATGTCCACGCAGGAGCACATGCCGGACGAAGTCGACGAGCTGGCCCGCAAGCGCGCCGAGCGCGAGTCGGCGGGCGAGCCCGAGCTGCGCGAGAGAGTGCGCGCCGAGGCGCGGCGCACCGCGCGCCGTCTCGCAGCCGCCGAGCGCGCCCGCCGCCGCGCCGGGACGCCGCTCCCGCCGCCGTCGCCCGACGGTGGCAGCGGCGGCGTCGGCGCGGCCTGAGTCCCGTCCGCCGGTCGCACGGCCGGTGCTACGCTGTGCCACATGGATGTCTCGGTGCGTGAGTTGCGCAACCACACGGCCCGCGTGGTCTCGGCGATCGAGGCAGGGGAGCCCGTCGTGCTGACCGTCCACGGACGTCCGGTCGCCGACATCGTCCCGCGGGTGCAGGCGAGCGAGCGGCGGCCGAGCGAGCTGCTGCTGGCCGACCTGGAGGCGATCCGCGCACGCGCGGCCGACCTCGGCGTCCGCTCCGACGCGGCCGACTTCGACGTCGGCTGGACGACGGACGACCTGCTCGGATGAGCGGATACCTCGCCGACACGAGCATCTTCGTCGCCGCCGAGCAGGGCCGCGCGCTGGGGGCTCCGCCGCCCGGCGAGGCGCGCATCTCGGTCGCCACGCTCACAGAGCTGATCGTGGGCGCCCGCCGCGCCGCCGACGGTCCGCTGCGCGAGCTGCGCGACGCGACGCTCGGCTACGCGCGTCGCTTCATCGCGCTGCCGTACGACGCCGTCGTGGCCGAGCAGTTGGCGGCGCTGCTTGCCGCGGCCCGCGCCACGAGACGCCGCGCCGGCGCGATGGACGCGATCATCGCCGCGACGGCGCTCGCGCACGACCTCGCGGTCTGGACGCAGGACGACGACTTCGCCGTGCTCGCCGAGCTGGAGCCGGCGCTGCGCGTGCAGCGCGCCTGAGCGGACGGCGCGCCGCGGGAAGGCGGCAGCTCGACCGCCCCGGGGGTTCGCGCTTGCAACGCTCGATAATCGATCTTATGTAACCCGAGAGGGGACGATCAACGCGCGAACAGCGTCCGCTCGCGCGAGCGTGGCGAGTCCGGCTCGAAGAAGTCGTGCGCCCAGTCCTCGCCGCGGCGCTTGAGGCGCAGCGGGCTGACGCTCGTCGCCGCTCTCTGGATCGCGCGGAAGCGGTAATGGTCGGCGAGCTGGATCGCCTCGACTGCGAACGCCGTCGCGACCGCGCCGTCGGCGAACATCACGAGGTTGTCGCCGTTGACGGTCTCCGCGCGCCCGGCGAGGTTCGACGAGCCGGCGAACGCGATCGGCCGTCTGCCGTTGAAGTCGCACACGACCATCTTCTGGTGAAGCTGGATCCCGGACGTCGCGATCTCTCTGTCGAACGGCGGCGGCACCTTCTCCTTCAGGAACCCGAACGGCACGAACGGCGTCTCCGCGGCGCCGCTCTTGAAGACCTTCAGCGCGCCGTCGATCTTCTGCGTCGTGCCGTACGCCACCGCCAGGTCGCTGCGCTGCGGCAGCTTCAGCACCTGCTCCATCACCGGACCCGACGCCGTGCCGATCTCCATGATCGAGAACAGCACCGACTCCTCGGCGCCCGCGATCGCGTCGGCCACGCGTCTCAGCGAGACCTCCGGTCTCGTGTGCGGCGAGAACGCGACGGCGCAGTCGGGCAGCCCGTCGCCGCTGCGCTCGAACCAGCCGGCCGCGACCGGGCTCGTGTCGAACGACGCGAGCGGCTGCGTCCACGCCTGGTCGAACGCCGCGCCGTAGCGGCCTGCGACCTCCGGGTCGTCGAAGCGGAAGACGTTGTTCGACTGCACGTAGAGCCCGCGCAGCGAGAAGTTCATCGAGCCGGCGATCACCTTGACCGGCGTCCCGCCGCGCCGCTGGATCAGCACCTTGCTGTGCGCGAGCGCGCCGAAGTGGCCGACTCTCACGTGGTCGGCGCCGGCCGAGGACGCGATCAGCGCGTGCGCGTCGGTCTCGAGCGCGTGCTTGCCGTCGTGGTCGACGTGGCTGTCGGAGTCGTCGAGGAACAGCCGCACGCGCGAGCCGAGCGCCGCCAGCTTGTGCAGGATCGCGACCTCGTCGAAGTCGAACGCGAACACGTCGACCGTCAGCTGCGGGTCGGCCTCCAGCTCGGCGAGGAAGTCGAACACCATGCGGCTGGCGGCGAAGCCGAGCCAGCGGTACTGGTCGGCGAACGGTCTCGTGTCGTAGTCGATCGTCTGCGGGGTCGGCGCGAGCGGCGCGTTGTGGAACAGGTCCGCGTACGCCTGCGAGGACACGTAGCCGCGCGTGAAGCCGAGCTCGAAGCTGGCGTGCGGCGGCGTGCGCAGGTCGACGTCGACCTGCGTCTGCGGCCCCGGCTGCAGCGCCGTCTCGCTGCCGGGCGCGAACTGCATCGCGGTGACGCGGTAGCTGAACGTGCCCTGCGGCACGCGCGGCGGGAAGTCGACCCAGTGGAACGTCTGCAAGGGCGCCTCGCTCGTCGGTCTCGCGAGCGCGCGGCGCTGCGCCGGCGTCGTCTGCGCGACGACCGGGTCGTCGAACGTGAGCCGGTTCTTGAGCGGCTGGACGTCGCCCTCCGGCGTGATCCGCTCGACGGCGAAGCCGGCGAGCCCGTCTGCGAGGCCCGGCTCGACGTCGAACGCGAGCAGCGCCGCCCCCTCCCCCCGGTGCACCTTCACGGTCAGTGCGTCCTGCGTGCTGCGCTGTCCCATCCGGGCCTCCCTCCGGTTGAAGGAGGCCCATTAATCCAGAAACGGGCGTTAGCCGAGCCGCAAACCGGTTTGTCGGGAGGACGGCGGCGGCGCGGCGGGGGCCGGCCGACGGCGGGGCGGGCGGCGGCCGGGGACGAGCCCGTGCGGCCGCCTCCGCCCCCGCCCCCGCCTCAGCCGCCCCAGCTCGGCAGGCTGCCGCGCCGCACCAGCACCGTCGCTCGACCGCCGCGGAACGGGACCGTCGCGATCGACTGGTGCCGTGGATCGTCGAAGAAGCCGCGCTGCACGAGCACCGTGCGGCCGTCGGCGGACAGCCCGCGGCCGATCACGCCGTCGAGCCGGCCGGTCAGGTCGCGGGCGCGGCCGCTTGCGACGTCGACCGTCCACGCCTCGCTCGTGTCCTGGCCGCCGTACTCGGCCAGCAGCCGTCTCCCGTCGGCGGACCAAGCCGTCGCGGTCAGGCCCGACAGCAGTCTCGGGATCCGCATGTGCGTGAGCTGGCGCACGCCGCCTCCGTCCGGGCGCATCACGCGCAGCTGGTAGACGGGCGCGTCCGCTCTGCGCAGCCGCTCGTGCGTGTAGGCGATCCGCGTCGGACCCCACAGCGGATACAGGCTGCGGCCGTCGTGCGTGATCGCGTGCGCGCCGGAGCCGTCGGCGCGCGCGACGTAGATGTCGCCGCGATCGAAGCGCTGCGCCGAGCGCGCGTACGCGATCCGCTCGCCGTCGGGCGAGAAGCTCGCGCCCTGGATCTGCCCGCGCGCGACGACATGCCGCGCGCCGCTCGCGACGTCGATCACGAGCAGGCGCGCCGTGTCGACGAGGTTCACCGTCACGGCGAGGCGCGTCCCGTCCGGCGACCACACGAGCGGCCCGAGCGACTGGGCCGCTCTCAGCAACGTGCGCGCGGCGCCGCCGGCCGCCGGCCGCACCACGAGCGAGGTGCCGCGGCGCGTGTACGGCGTCACGATCGCGACGGTCGTCCCGTCCGGCGAGATCAGCGCGTCGGCGCCGGGGCCGAGCCGCACGTCGCCGCTGCCGTCGGCGTTGGCGACGTGGACCTGCGGGTGCGTGCCGGCGAGGCCGGTCACGTACGACAGCTTCGAGGGGACCGCCGCCTGCGCGGCGGCGGCGGGCGCCAGCGCGAGTGCAAGCGCGGCGAGCAGCGGGGACGCGATCGATCTCATGGCGGACACCCAAGCAGACGCGGCGGCGGGGTCGGGCGCCGATCCCCGCGCACGCCGGCTACCCTCGACGGATGACCGATCCGAGCTGCGTGAGCGGCGTCTGCGGCGCCGACGTGCCCCCGCTGGTGGGCAGCGTGCTGACCGGCACCGGGCTGACGCTCGCGCAGGCGGCCGCCGCGCTCGAGCGCGGCGAGACGCCGCCGCTGACCGACGTGCAGCGGCGGATCGTCGAGGACTGGGCGCAGCGGCGGACCGCGGCGCGCGCGTGAGCGCGCTCGCCGCGACAGCCAGGACGACGGCGCGCCTGCTGCCGCTGCCGGCGCTCGCGCTGTCGCTCGGGCTGCCGCGCGAGCGACTAGGCTGACCGCCATGCCCAGAGCCCGCGGCGGGATCGACCTCGGCGGCACGAAGATCCAGGCGGTCGTCGTCGACGCCGACAGCGCCGTGCTGGGCCAGGCGCGCCACCCGACGCCGACGAGCGGCGGGCCGGCGGACGTCGCCGCCGCGATGGCGGCCGCGCTGCGCGAGGCGGCGCAGGGCGCCGGCGTCGAGCCGGCGGCGCTCACGGGCGTCGGCGTCGGCTCGCCCGGCGCGATCGACGCGGACGCCGGCAGCGTCAGCGGCGCGCGCAACCTGCCCGGCTGGGAAGGGACGTATCCGCTCGCCGGCCAGCTCGGCGAACAGCTCGGCACGCCCGTCTCGCTCGGCAACGACGTGCAGGTCGCGACCGACGCGGAGGTCGCGCTCGGCGCCGGGCGCGGCTACCGCTCGCTGCTCGGCGTCTTCTGGGGCACCGGCGTCGGCGGCGGGATCGTGCTCGACGGCAGGCCGTGGCTCGGCCGCGGCGCGGCCGGCGAGATCGGCCACATGGTCGTCAAGCGCGACGGCCGCAGATGCCCGTGCGGGCGCCGCGGCTGCCTCGAGGCGTACGCCGGCCGCGCGGCGCTCGAGGCGCGCGCCCGCGAGAAGCACGCGGAGGGGCACAAGACCGACCTCTTCAAGCTGATGGAGCGCCACGACCGCACGCGCCTCACGAGCGGCATCTGGGCGCGCGCGCTGGAGCAGGGCGACAAGCTCGCGAGCGAGCTGATCGACGAGGCCGTCGCCGCGCTCGGCGCGGGCGTCGCCTCGGCCGTCAACCTGCTCGACTGCGAGGCGGTCGTGATCGGCGGCGGGCTCGGCGTGCGCTTCGGCGAGCCGATGGTCGAGCGGATCGCGCAGGCGATGCGCCCGCACCTGTTCGTCGACGAGCGGCCGCCCGCCGTGCGGCTGGCCGCGCTCGGCGACCTCGGCGGCGCGATCGGCGCGGCGCTGCTGGCGCGCTGAGCCGGCGACGCGCGCTCAGGCGCTCAGCCGACGGTGTGCGGATCGCGCGCGTGCGCGATCGCGTCCTCGAACGTCTGCTCCCACAGGTCGGCGTGCGTTTCGATCGTCTCGCCGGCGGCCCAGCGCAGCCCGCGCTGCGACAGCACGCGCCGCCTGTCGGCGTCGTTCATCAGGTCCTCGATCGCCGCGAACCACGCGTCGTCGGCGACCTGCCTCCCCCCGCGCTGCTCGCCGAGCTCGGCGTAGGGCCCTATCGGCGAGGCGAGCCACGGCACGCCGGCGGCCGAGTACTCCTTCAGCTTCACGTCGGAGCGCGCCTGGTTGACGGCCGTGTCGGCGAGCGGCGCGAGCGCGAAGTCGAAGTGCGGCAGGCTCTCCGCGATCGTCCCGTACGGGACGAACGGCACGTGCGTGTAGCGGCGGCTCCTGAGCCCGAGGTCGAGCCCGACCCCGGTGATCGCGAGGTGCGCGTGGCGCGCTAGCAGGTGTTCGAGCGTCTCTCTGATCTGCAGCCTGGCGAAGCTGTCGGCGTGGTTGGGCATCGCCAGCCAGCCGATGTGGATGCCGGGATGCGGCATCACGCGCTCGGGCCGCCTGAAGGTCGGCGGCAGCAGGTTCGGCAGGATCCGCACCTCGCGCTGGCTGTCGGACGCGTGCAGGCGCGCGAGCCCCTCGCTCGGCGTCGTGACGACGTCGGCGACTCTCGCCATCGCGCGCATCGAGGCGAAGAAGCGCTGGGCGGCGAGGCCCTCCTGACCGGGCGCCTTCGCGGCTTCCGCGAGCAGCGCGACGCGCGCGTCGTCGTTGTCCCACACGACCGCGACGCCGCGGCGCTGGAGCTGTCTCGCGAGCCGCACCATCAGCGGATGGCAGGTGCGCATGACGTGGATCGCGTCGAAGTCGAGCAGCAGGGTCGGGTCGCGTATCTCGTCGCGCTCCTCGACGTGCACCTGGTGGCCGCGCTGCGCGAGCGCCTGCATCGGCACGATCGACCGGTAGATCGACTCGACCGTCCGCTCCGGGACCAGTGACGCTATCCGCATGCGTTCCACCATCTCAGCCTCCACGGCGCCGTGCAACCGGGTGCCGTCGCCCCGCCCCGACCCCCGCTGCGGCGGGGTACAGTCACTCGCATGCGCATCCTCGTCGTCGGCGCGGGCGGTGTCGGCTCGGCGGTGCCCGCGATCGCGCAGCGGCGCGCGTTCTTCGACCATCTGACGATCGCGGACGTCGCGCTGGAGCGCGCCCGGCGTGCGGTCGAGCGGCTGGGCGAGCCGGACCGCTTCAGCGCCGCGCAGGTCGACGCCTCCGACGAGGCCGCGCTCGTCGCGCTGATCCGGGAGGTGCGCGCGGACGCGGTCCTCAACGCCTGCGACCCGCGCCTCAACGAGCCGATCTTCGCCGCCGCGCACGCGACGCGCGCGACCTACCTCGACATGGCGATGACGCTCTCGCGCCGCCACCCGACCGACCCCTACCGCCGACCGGGCGTGCTGCTCGGCGAGCTGCAGCTCGCGCAAGCGGAGGCGTGGGAGCACGCCGGGCAGCTCGCGCTCGTCGGGATCGGCGTCGAGCCCGGCCTGTCCGACGTCTTCGCGCGCTACGCCGCCGACCACCTGTTCGAGCGGATCGACGAGATCGGCGTGCGGGACGGCGCCGACCTGCGCGTCGAGGGCTACGACTTCGCCCCCACCTTCTCGATCTGGACGACGATCGAGGAGTGCCTCAACCCGCCGCTCGTGTGGGAGCGCTCGCGCGGGTGGTTCACGACCGAGCCGTTCTCTGAGCCGGAGCTGTTCGCGTTCCCCGAGGGGATCGGGGAGATCGAGTGTGTCAACGTCGAGCACGAGGAGGTCGTGCTGATCCCCCGCTGGGTCGACTGCCAGCGCGTGACGTTCAAGTACGGGCTCGGCAGGGAGTTCATCGAGGTGCTGCAGACGCTGCACAGGCTCGGCCTCGACAGCACCGAGCCGGTGGAGCTGCGCGGCGGCGCGCGCGTCGCACCGCGCGACGTGGTCGCGGCGGTCCTGCCCGACCCCGCGACGCTCGGCGAGCGCATGAGCGGCCGCACCTGCGCGGGCACCTGCGTGAGCGGCACGGGCGTCGACGGGCGCCCTCGGCGCACGTACCTCTACCACGTCGCCGACAACGAGCGGACGATGCGCGAGTACGGCGCGCAGGCGGTCGTGTGGCAGACCGCGATCAACCCCGTCGTCGCGCTCGAGCTGCTCGCGACCGGCACCTGGAAGGGCACCGGCGTGCTGGGGCCGGAGGCGTTCGACGCGGTTCCGTTCCTCGACCTGCTGGCCGACTACGGCGCGCCCCACAGAGTGCAGGAGTTTCGCCCTCCTGCGACCGCGAGCGGACCGCCTCCGGGCGACGTCGCCGGCTAACGCTTCTCCAAGAACGCGTCGGTCGCGGCGCTCATGATCCGCTGCAGCCCGCGTGCCTCCTCCGGCCCGCCTCCGGCGCGCACCAGCTCGTGCGAGACGACGGCCGCGAACTGGCCGAGGAAGCGCACGACCTCGGCGGCCGAGGCGCCTCCGAGCGCTGCCGCGTCTGCGTAGGCGCTCGTGGCCGTCAGCCCCTCGCGCGCCTTGCCGGCCGCGAGCGCGCCGCCGAGCCCCGCGAGCCACATGCGTCCGCGCGCGAGGCCCTGCGGGGCGGCGAACCAGCCCGGCTGCTGCGGGTCGTACAGCGCCCGCGCGGCGCGCTCGACGAGCGCGGAGCCGTCGTGCGCGAGCAGCTCGGCGCTCGCCGGCAGCGGATGCGCCGGCAGCTCCCAGGGGCGCAGCGCCGGCCCGCGGCTGCGCTCGCGCGCGAGCCGCTGCACGTCGGCACGGCGGAAGCGGCGATGGCCGCCGCCGGTGCGGGTGCCGGGCAGCACGCCTTGGTCGGCCAGCCGCCGGACGGTGCTGGGCGAGACGCCGAGCGCGTCGGCGACCGCGCTCAACGGCAGCAGCTCGTCGGACGGCTCGGGCGCTCCGCCCCCGGCTGCGCCGCCGCCGCCGGCCAGCTCGAGCTCGAGGTCCTGCAGGTCGGCGAGCGTCGAGGCCGGCGCCGGCCGCGCCAGCAGGTGGCCCTGCGCGGCGTCGACCTCGAGCGAGCGCACGACCGCCAGCTGCTCCTGCGTCTCGATGCCGGGCGCCGTGATCGACAGCCCGAGCGCGTGCGCGAGCCCGACGATCGCCTCGGCGATCGCCCTCTCCCCGGGCGACGCCCCGTGCGCACGCAGCAGCGAGCCGTCGAGCTTGAGGCCGTCGATCGGCAGCTGCGCGAGGTGCGCGAGCGACGAGCGCGCGCCGCCGAAGCGGTCGAGCAGAATCCGCACGCCCAGCCGTCTGAGCGCCTCGAGCGCCTCCTCGACGTCGGCCCGCTCGTCGACCACGCCGGGGTCGGTGACCTCCAGCGCGAGCGACTCGGGCGGGATCTGCGCGCCCGCCAGCGCGCTCGTGAAGCGCTGCGCGAAGCGCTCGTCGCGCAGCTCGCGCGCCGAGACGTTGAGCGAGACGGGCGGCAGCACCCGCTCGGGATGGCGCGTGCTCCAGCTCCCCACCTGGGTGCAGACGGCGGCGAGCATCCAGTCGCCGATCTCGACGATCAGCCCGCTCTCCTCCGCCACCGGCAGGAACTGCGCCGGGCCGAGCAGGCCGCGCTCGGGGTGGCGCCAGCGCACGAGCGCCTCGATCCCCACGAGCGTCCCACGCCGCAGTGAGACGATCGGCTGGAAGTAGAGCGCGAGCTGGTCGTGCGCGAGCGCCGTCGCGAGCTCGTCCTCGAGCCGCAGGCGGCGCATGGCGCGCTCGTGCGAGGCGGCGTCGGCGAGCCGCCACGCGCGCTCCCCGGCCGCGTGCGCCTGGCGCGCGGCGGCGTCGGCGTCGCGCAGCAGCGCGCTCGCGGTGCCGCGCCCCTCGGGCGCGAGCGCGAGGCCGACCGTCGCGTCGAGTCGCAGCGTGAGCTGCTCGAGCCGCAGCGGCTCGCGCACGCGCGTGGCGAGCGCCTGCGCCAGCTCGACCGCGTCCGGGCGGTCGTCGAGCTGCTCGGCGACGACGACGAGCCGCTCGCGCGTGAGCCGCACGACGGCGCTGCCGGCCGGCGCGCAGTCGCGCACGCGCTGCTCGAGCGCCGCGAGCGCCCGGTCGCCGGTCGCGTGCGCGGCGGCCTGGTCGACCCGGCTGACGTCGCTGGCGTCGACGAGCAGCACGGCGAGCAGCCGCCGCCGCTCGCCGGCGCGGTCGAGCGCGCCGCGAACCGTCGCCTGCGCGTGCCGCCGAAGCTGCTCGCGGTCCGGCTCGTGCGGCGTGTTCGTCACCGCGACGCGCTGCCGGGTATCGGCAGCTCGGGCCGCTCGGCCCACGCGCGCAGTTGTGCCGGAGGAAGCGTCACGAGCGCCAGCAGCTCCCGCACCGACAGGCGGCGCAGCGGCTCGCCGGCGGGACGCTCGAGCACGATCGCGAGCGGTCCGTCGGGATCGTCGGCGAACGCGACGCGCATGCCGACCTCCTCGAGCACGCCGGCGCAGCAGGCGGCGGCCGCCATCTCGGCGTCGAGCTGGGGATCACCAGCGGGCGCTGTGACGGCCGCGGCCGGCTCGGGGCAGGTAGTCGTCATCGTGGTCCTCTCGTACATGGGGGGTGCGACCGAACCCGCCATCGGGCATGGCGCGTCCGCGTTCAAGCGGCTGAGAGGTTTTTCGGCTGGTTGACAGCCTGATACCCGCTTCAGCGGGTGTCTCGGGACAATCGTTGCGCAGCCGAGGAAACGGCGGCGTCCCTTGCGTCGCGCGTCAGAAGGCGATGACGGAGCGGATCCCGTCCTGCGCTTCCATCAGCTCGAAGCCGCGGTTGACGTCCTCGAGCGAGATGCGGTGCGAGACGAACGGGTCGACGTCGAGCTCGCCGGCGATCCAGCGGTCGATCAACGCGGGCACGTCCTCGCGGCCCTTGAGGCCGCCGAACGAGGAGCCGGCGATCCGCCGCCCCTGGATCAGCCAGCGCGGGATCACGTCGAGCGTCTCCCCCTTGCCGGCGACGCCGCACATCGTCGCCAGGCCCCAGCCCATCCGCGCGGCCTCGACGGCCTGTCTCATGACGTGCACGTTGCCGGTCGCCTCGAACGTGTAGTCGGCGCCGAAGCCGCCGGTCATGTCGAGGATCCGCTGGACCGCGTCCTCGCCGCCGACGAAGGTGTCGGTCGCGCCCTGGCCGCTCGCGAGCCGCAGGCGCTCCTGCGAGAGGTCGACGCAGACGATCCGCTCCGCGCCGGCCAGCCGGCAGCCGGCGACCGCGCCGAGCCCGACCATCCCGGCGCCGAACACGACGCAGGTCGAGCCCGGCTCGACCTTGGCGGTTCTGAGCGCCGCGCCGAGGCCGGTCGAGAGGCCGCAGGCGAACAGCGCGGCGCCTTCCAACGGCGCCTCCGGCGAGATCTTCGCGAGCGCG
Organism: Actinomycetota bacterium; assembly: GCA_018268595.1. GTDB lineage: Bacteria > Actinomycetota > Thermoleophilia > Solirubrobacterales > Solirubrobacteraceae > Conexibacter. Next base: position 13,795 of record JAFDWH010000024.1, read on the forward strand.
ATCTGCGGCATCACGGTGTACTCGGCGAAGGTCGAGGTGCCCATGAAGTGGCGCAGCGGCTCGCCGGCGCGCGACAGGCGCGTCGTGCCGTCGGGCAGGTAGCCGCGGTTCTGCTGCTCGCGGATCGCGAGGCACAGATTCGTGCGCGGGCTGCGACAGTGAACGCACTCGCCGCACTGCGGCGAGAACAGCGTCACGACGTGATCGCCCGGCCGCACGAGCGTCACGTCCTCCCCCACCCGCTCGACCACGCCCGCGCCCTCGTGGCCCAGCACGCACGGCACGTAGCCCGACGGGTCGGCGCCGCTGGCGGTGTAGAGGTCGGTGTGGCAGACCCCGCACGCGACCAGCCGCACGAGCACCTCGCCCGGACCCGGCTCGGCCAGCTCCACCTCCTGCACGACCAGCGGCTGGCCGAACTGCTCCAGCACGGCCGCTCGCATCCGCATGCGCGCACAGTAGCTTGTCGGCCGGCGCGCGCTCCGCAACCCCAGCGCTCAAGTTCGTGTTGCAACAGCCGATGCTTGCCCAAGTGACACGCTTCCGCCTGATCGCCGCGCTCGCCGGCGCCGTCCTCGCCGTGTGGGCGCTCGCCGCCGCCTCCGCCACCGCCAAGCCGCTGCGCAGAGCGCGCTGGCTCGGCGGCGTGACCGTGACCGAGTACTACCCCGCGCCCGAGGCGTGGTTCGTCGGCAGGAAGGTGCGCGCGCCGGGGCTTCCCGGCAAGCACCGCATCGACTGGCTCTACTCGGCCTCGGGCGTCTCGATGGAGGGCGAGGGTGTCGGCCTCGACGGCCAGACCTACCACATCGACGCACTCGGCTCGGGCGGCTGGGTCAACGCGAAGGGCAAGCCGAGCGTGCCCGGCCACGACGGCTGGCGCGGCGGACCGCCCGTGTGGCGCGCCGGGGCCTACTGGCTGACCCACACCCACGCCCTCACGTTCCCGCTCGACGGCGGCGGCTGGTCCAACGGCGCCGGCCGCAGATACGTGCCGCTGCCGGGCGTGACGTTCGCGCCGGGGCACTCGAAGCCGCTGCGCTTCTGGCAGAGCATCGCCGTCGACCCCGACCTGATCCCGCTCGGCTCGAAGGTCTACATCGCGGCCTACCGCGACAGCCCGGGCCACGGCTGGTTCCTCGCGCAGGACGTCGGCGGCGCGATCATCGGACGCCACGTCGACGTCTACCGCTCGCCGCCCGCCAGCGCCGGGGTCGGCGGCAACTACTACGCCGACGAGCGCATCTACGTGATCCCGCCCGGCCGCAAGGCCGGCCGCGACGCGCCCGCGGGCGCCCGCCGCGCCTCCGGCGGCGGCGCCACGACGACGCCGCCGCCGTCGAGCGGCGGCGGCGCCGGCGCGCCGTAGTAGTAGGGCTTGGCGAAACCCCCGCGGCGTCTGGCGGCGCCGGACACATCGCGGATGCGTCGTCCTGGACCACCGCCTTCGGCGGCGGTGCCCCGCAATAGCGCTGCTATTGCCGCCTCCCTGCGTCCTCGCGGGCCGGGCGGGTTCGATTCCGGCATCCGCCAGCCGCTCACGCGGGTTCCGCCAAGCCCTACCAGCGCGCGGCGGTCCCTCGCACCCGCGCGCCAACTAGACTGCTCTGCCTATGGCGAAGCAGCAGAAGCCGCGCATGACGCGGCAGGTCCAAGGGGGCGGCCTGGCCGCGATGGAGCGCCTCGAGCAGCGCTCGGACGAGGAGCTCGAGGCGGAGACGAGGTTCAAGGCCGCCGCGTTCGCGATCCTCGGCGCGCGCGCGGCCGAGCGCTACGACGCGAGAGCGACGCGCGCCTACTACCAGAAGGCGCTGGCCGCGGCCCGTCCGCAGGAGCGGATGCAGCTGCGGCGCATGGCCGACGCGTCGATCGCGCTCGCCGAGCGCCGCGCCGGCGACCTCAAGGACGCCGTCACGCGTCTCGGCCAGACGCCGCCGAGCGACCGCCAGCTGCTGATCCTGCGCCTGATGGGGCTCGTCGCGCCGCCGCCCGGCGCGAGCGTGCTGACGCGGCTGCGCGGCTTCGCGATCATCTTCGTGCTCGTCGTCGGGCTGCTGCTGATCGGCCTCGGCCTCGCGGAGCTGGTGTCGCTGCCGTTCGGCGGCGTCTCGCTCGTCGGCGGGATCCTGCTCGGGATCGTGATCGTGGCCGCGATCCTCGGCGTCCTCGCGCTGTTCGGCAGGCGCAAGCAGGCGCGCGCGAGAGCCGCCGCGCGCGCGGCCCGCCGGTAGCGGCTCCCCCAGCCCCATGTGCGGCCGCTACACGCTCGCGTCGACGACGCCGGCGCAGCTGCGCGCGCGCTTCCCGCTCGGCGAGTCGGTGCAGATCGCCCAGCGCTTCAACGTCGCCCCCGGCGACGACGTGCTCGCCGTCGTGATGCGCGAGAGCAGCCCGGGCGGCGGCCTCGCCCCCACAGGCGCGCTGCTGCGCTGGGGCCTCGTGCCGCCGTGGGCGGAGGACCCGAGAGTCGGCTTCCGCATGATCAATGCGCGCGCCGAGACGGTCGCCGACAAGCCCGCCTACCGTGGTCCGTTCGAGCGCGGGCGCTGCCTCGTCGTCGCCGACGGCTTCTACGAGTGGACGCGCGACGAGCGCAGACAGCCGTTCCACGTCACGCGTGACGCGGGCGAGCCGTTCGCGTTCGCCGGCATCCGCACGGCCTGGCGCGACCCGCGCAACCCGGACGGCGAGCTGCTGCGCAGCTGCGCGATCGTCACGACGGAGGCGAACGCGAAGGTCGCGCACATCCACCCGCGGATGCCGGTGATCCTCGACCCGCGCGACGAGCAGGAGTGGCTCGACCCGACCACGCCGCCCGGCCGGCTGCACGAGCTGCTGCGCCCGCTGCCGGTCGAGCTGACGCACGCGCGGCCGGTCTCGAGGGCGGTCAACGACGCGCGCTACGACGGCCCCGAGTGCCTCGCGCCGGCCGCGCCGGAGCCGGCCCCGCCGCAGGGCGAGCTGTTCTGAGCGCGGCGCGCGGGCGCACGACGCGTGGGCGCGCGGCTGCCGCGGCTCAGTGCGAGCTGAGTCTCGCCGACGCGATCACGATCGGCTCGGCCGGCGGACCGTCTCTCGACGACGGGTCCTGCAGCGGCTCCACGCCGATCGTGTCGACCGCCTCGAGGCCCTTGACGACCCTGCCGACGAGCGCGTACTGCGGCGGCAGCTGCGCGTCCTGCGCGGTGACGATGAAGAACTGGCTGCCCGAGGCGCCGTCCGGCTCGGTGCCCGACTTCGCCATCGCGACGACGCCGTGCCAGTACCTCAGGTTCGCCGGCGGCGGCTCGACGACCGTGTAGCCAGGGCCGCCGGAGCCGGCGCGCGCCGGGTCGGACCCGTAGGGGTCGCCGGCCTGGACCACGAAGCCCGTGGCGACGCGGTGGAAGACGAGGTTGTCGTAGAAGCCGCGCTTGACGAGATACGCGAACGACGCGGCCGTCCTCGGGGCGTGCGCGACGTCGAGGCGGATCGTGAACGAGCCGCAGTTGGTCGTCATCTGCACGTCCCACCGCTTGCTCGGGTCGAGCCTCAGCGTCGGCTTTCTGAGGTGCTGCTCGGGCTTCGGCGCGGGCTCGGCGACTCTCTGGCACAGGCCGCTGCTGGCGTCGGTGCTGGTCTGCGCCTGCGTGCTGCCGCCCTTGTCCGAGCTGCCGCAACCGGTCAGCAGGACGAGCGCGAACGCGCCCAGAAGGGCGAGCAGCGCGAGCGGTGAGCGGAGACGCGACACGGCGAGGAAGCATAACGGCGCGGCGGTCGCTCCCGTGCGGGTACCCCCACGCCGCGCACGGGCCGCGCCGGACGCGCCGGCGGCGGCCAGCCGGCGATACCGTTCCCCGCGTGGAGCGCGACGTCGCCCTCATCGTCAACCCGGCGGCTGGCGGCGGCCGCGCGCTGCGCGCGCTCCCGCGCGCCGAGCGGGCGCTGCGCGACGCGGGCCTGCGCGTCCGGCTCGCGCACACGCGCGACATCGAGCACGCGCGCGAGCTGGGCCGCGCGGCGGGCGCCGCCGGCGAGGTCGCCGCCGCGCTCGGCGGCGACGGGCTCGTCGGCGCGGTCGCGGACGGGCTGCGGCAGAGCGGTGGCGTGCTGGCGGTGCTGCCCGGCGGGCGCGGCAACGACTTCGCGCGCGCGCTGGGGATCCCGCGCGACGCGGCCGCCGCCGCGGCGCTGGTCGCGAACGGCCGCGAGCGCGCGATCGACCTCGGCGTCTGCGGCGAGCGCGCGTTCGTCGGGATCGCCTCGTGCGGCTTCGACTCCGACGCGAACCGGATCGCGAACGCGACGCGCGTGCCCGGCGACGCCGCCTATGTGTGGGGCGCGCTGCGCGCGCTCGCCGGCTGGCGCCCCGCGCGCTTCGAGCTGGAGCTCGACGGGGAGCCGCTGACGCACGTCGGCTACAGCGTCGCGGCCGCGAACGGGCGCCAGTACGGCGGCGGCATGCTGCTGGCGCCGGACGCCTCGTTGGAGGATGGGCTGTTCGACGTCGTGACGGTCGCCGCCGTGTCCAAGCGCCGCTTCCTGCGCGGGCTGCCGAGAGTCTTCCGCGGCGCGCACGTCCGCAACGAGGAGGTCGACGTGCGCCGCGCGCGCGAGCTGCGGATCGCCGCCGACCGCCCGTTCGCGCTCTACGCCGACGGCGACCCGATCGCCGAGCTGCCGGCGACGGTGCGGACGCTGCCCGCCGCGGTGCGGGTGATCGTCCCGTGAAGGCGCTTGAGCCGAAGCTCGCGGTCGCGCGCGCGGTCGGCGGGCTCGCGCGCGCCGCCGGGCGCGGCGGCGGCACGTCGCTGCCCGGGAAGGTGCTGATGCGGCTCGAGCCGGACGCGATCCGCGCGCTCTCCGCGCGGCTGCCGCAGGGCTCGGTCGCGATCTCCGCCACGAACGGCAAGACGACGACGGCCGCGATGGTCGCCGCGATCCTCGCGCGCGGCGGCACGCGGCTGGTGCACAACCGCGCCGGCGCGAACATGGCCGGCGGGATCGCCTCGACGCTGCTGGAGGCCGCGCGCGGCGGCGGGATCGACGGCGAGCTCGGCCTGTTCGAGGTCGACGAGTTCTGGCTGCCGCAGCTCGCGGACGAGCTGGCGCCGCGCGCGCTGCTGCTCGGGAACCTGTTCCGCGACCAGCTCGACCGCTACGGCGAGCTGGAGACGATCGCCGAGCGCTGGGCCGAGGTCGTCGCGCGGCTGCCGGCGGCGACCGCGCTCGTGCTCAACGCCGACGACCCGCTCGTCGCCGACCTCGGGCGCGGGCGCGAGCGCGTCGTGACGTTCGGCGTCGAGGACGACGCGATGGCGCTGGCGCAGATGCAGCACGCGGCCGACTCGAAGCACTGCCGCAGATGCGGTCACGCGTACGTCTACGAAGCGGTCTACCTCGGCCACCTCGGCCGCTACGCCTGCCCGCAGTGCGGCGCGCGGCGGCCGGACCCGCTCGTCGTCGCGCGCGAGGTGCGGCTCAACGGCACGCGCGACGCCGCCTTCGCACTGGCGATCGGCGAGCGGCGCGCGACGGTCGCGCTTCCGCTCCCCGGCCTCTACAACGTCTACAACGCGCTCGGCGCGGCGGCGCTCTGCCACGCGCTCGGCGTCCCGTTCGAGCAGATCGCAGCCGGGCTGGAGACGGTCGCGGCGGCGTTCGGGCGCGCCGAGACGATCGCGCTCGACGGCCGCGCGCTGTCGATCCTGCTGATCAAGAACCCGGCCGGCGCGAACGAGGTGCTGCGCACGCTCGCGCTGGAGGACGGCGAGATCGACCTGCTCGCCGTGCTGAACGACAACACCGCCGACGGGCGCGACGTGTCGTGGGTGTGGGACGCCGACTTCGAGCTGCTCGCCGGTCGCGTGCGGCGCGTCACGTGCGCCGGCACGCGCGCGGCCGAGCTCGCGGTGCGGCTCAAGTACGCGGGCGTCGAGCCGGCGCGGATCGCCGTCGTGCCGGAGCTGGAGCGGGCGCTCGACGCGGCGCGGGCGGACGGCGCCGGCCCGCTCTACGCGCTCCCCACCTACACCGCCCTGCTGGCGCTGCGCGACCTGCTCGCGCGCCGCGGCGTCGCGCCGGAGTACTGGCGATGAGCAGCGCCGCGCTGACGTCCGACGCGCTGCACGTGCTGTGGCACGACCTGGAATGCGGCCGCTACGTCGCGGACCTGCCGCTGTGGCGCGAGCTGGCCGCCGAGGCGGCCGGACCGGTCCTCGACCTCGGCGCCGGCAGCGGCCGCGTCGCGCTCGACCTCGCGCGCGCCGGCCACGACGTGACCGCGCTCGACCTCGACCCGCTGCTGCTGACGGCGCTCGACGCGCGTGCAGCAGAGGCCGGGCTGAGCGTCGAGACCGTCCGCGCCGACGCGCGCGACTTCAGCCTCGCGCGCCGCTTCGCGCTCGTGCTCGCGCCGATGCAGACGATCCAGCTCCTCGGGGGCGCGGAGGGCCGCGCCGGCCTGCTGCGCTGCGCGCAGGCCGCGCTGGCGCCCGGCGGGCTGCTCGCGTGCGCGCTCGCCGACGCGCTCGAAGGCTTCGACGCCGAGCACACCGAGCCACCGCTGCCCGACGTGCTCGAGCGCGACGGCTGGCTGTTCGTCAGCCAGCCGGTCGCGGTGCGGCCCGACGCCGCCGGGACGACGATCGAGCGGATCCGCCAGACCGTCTCGCCGGACGGCGCGCGCACCGCCGAGGGCGACACGATCCGGCTCGACGCGCTCGACGGCGACGCGCTCGAGGCCGAGGGCGTCGCGCTCGGCTTCCATCCCGCCGGGCGGCGCTTCGTCGAGATGACCGACGAGCACGTCGGCTCCGAGGTGGTGCTGCTGCGTGCCTGACACGCTGCGCGTCTGCGCGCTCTACCCGCAGCTGATGAACATCTACGCCGACCGCGGCAACCTGCTGCTGCTGCGCCGGCGCTGCGAGTGGCGCGGGATCGGCTTCGCGCTGTCCGCAAGCGACCTCGGCGCGCCGCTCGACCCGGACGCGGCCGACCTCTTCTACGTCGGCGGCGGCCAGGACCGCGACCAGCGCCTGTGCGCGCTCGACATGGCCGAGTGCAAGCGCGAGGGGCTGCACGCCGCCGCCGACCGGGGCGCTTCCATGCTCGCCGTCTGCGGCGGCTACCAGCTGCTCGGCCACTCCTACGAGCTGGGCGACGAGACGCTGCCGGGCGTCGGCCTCTTAGACCTGCGCACCGTGCGCGTCGACGGCCCGCGGCTGATCGGCAACGTCGCGATCGAGGTCGAGCTGCCGGGCCTCGAGCGGCCGCGGGTGCTGGCCGGCTTCGAGAACCACGGCGGACGCACCCACCTGGGCCCCGCGGCCCAGCCGCTCGGCCGCGTGCTGCGCGGGCACGGCAACGACGGCGCCGGCGGCTTCGAGGGTGTGCGGCGCGGCAACGTGATCGGCACCTACCTGCACGGGCCGCTGCTGCCGAAGAACGTCTGGCTCGCCGACTGGCTGATCGCCAGAGCGCTGGGGCGCGACGCGCCGCTCTCGCCGCTCGACGACGCGCTCGAGGCGGCCGCGCACGCAGAGGCGCGGCGCGCCGCCGGAGTGTGATGGGATCCCGGGCGATGTCGCCGCGTCGCCGCCTCGCGCTCCCCCTCGCGCTCGCGCTGGCGCTCGCCCTCGCCGGCTGCGGCAGCGGCTCCGACGGCGACGGCACCGACCTGACGACCCGGGCGCCCGGCGCGCAGCGCCTCGCGGTGACGTTCGGCACGCGCACGTCGAGCGAGCAGATCCTGCTCGGCCAGCTCTACAAGCAGGCGCTCGAGGCGAAGGGCTTCCGCGTCGCGCTCAAGCAGAACATCGGCTCGCCGCAGATCGCCGACACGGCCCTGCACAGCGGGCAGATCGACCTCTACCCCGAGTACGTCGGCACGTTCAACCGCGCCGTCGCGCGCGACCGCACCGCCTACCCGAGCGCCACGGCCGCGCTCGCCGCCGCACGGCGCCATGCGCGCGGGCGCGGCTACGCGCTGCTGGCGCCGACGCCGTTCACCGACGTCCCGGCGCTCGCCGTGCTGCCCGCGTTCGCGCGCGCGCACGGCCTGCGCAGCGTCGCCGACCTCGCTGCCGTCGACCGGCTGCGGATCGGCGCGCCGCCCGAGTTCCTGCGCCAGCGGCGCGGGCTCGTCGGGCTCGAGCGCGTCTACGGCATCCGCGACGTCGTGTTCGCGCCGCTCACGATCGGGCTCCAGTACCGCGAGCTGGACGACGGCAAGATCGACGTCGCCGACGTCGCCACGACCGACGGGCAGCTCCAAGGCAACAGATACGTGGTGCTGGACGACGCGCGCCACCTGTTCGGCTTCCAGCAGGTCACGCCGGTCGTCTCGCAACGGGTGCTGCGCGAGACGGGCCCCGCCTTCGCGCAGACGCTCGACGCGGTCAGCGGCGCGCTGACGACGAGCGCGATGCAGGAGCTGAACGCGGCGGTCGGGCTCGACGGCAAGTCGCCCGCCGACGTGGCGCGGCAGTTCCTGCAGGCGCACGGGCTCGCGTAAGGCCACGCCGCGCCGCTCGGCGCGCCGCGCACGGCGCACGCGGGTATGGCTTCGCCCGCATGCCCCATGAGATTCGCATCGGCTGCTCCGGCTGGGTCTACAAGTCGTGGGCGGCGTCGTTCTATCCGCCGCGGCTGCCGCAAGCGCGCTGGCTCGCGCACTACGCGTCGGTCTTCGACACGGTCGAGCTGAACGCGACCTTCTACCGCCTCGCGCGTCCCGCGGCGGCCGCCAGATGGGTCGAGCAGACGCCGCCGGGGTTCGTGTTCGCCGCGAAGGCGAGCCGCTACCTGACGCACATGAAGCGCCTCACGGACCTCGAGCGCGGCGTCGAGCGCTACTACGCCTCGATCGCGCCGCTCGTGGAGAGCGGCAAGCTCGGCCCCGTGATCTGGCAGCTCCCGGAGCGCTTCCACCGCGACGACGACCGCCTGGCCTCGGCGCTGGAGCGGGTCGCGGTGCTGCCGCCCGGCCGCCACGGCTTCGAGTTCCGCCACCCGTCGTGGTTCGTGCCGGAGGTCGAGACGCTGCTGCGCGCGCATCGCGTCGCGCTCGTGATCGGCGACCGCCCGGAGCGCCCGTTCCAGGCGCACTGGCTGACGGCCGACTGGACGCTCGTGCGCTTCCACCACGGCCACAGAGGCCGGCGCGGCAACTACTCCGAGGCGGAGCTGCGCGCGTGGGCGCAGCGCATCCGCGGCTGGTCGAGACGCGTGGACGTGTACGCCTACTTCAACAACGACTGGGAGGTGTTCGCGCCGCGCAACGCGCTGCGGCTGCGAACCCTGCTCGGCGGCTGAGGCTGTCGCCGGGGCCGATGCGCCTGACCGCACCGGCCCCGGCGGTCCCCTCCGCGCGGCGTCCCCCGGCGCCGCACTTCCCGGCCGTCCCCCAACGACCAGGCTTTCGGAGAGAAGGTAGCGCGCGTGCGGCGGCGCACCGTAATGAGGTGGTGAAGAACCTGCGACCGTCCGGTGAAGCTGGCGCGCGTCAGCTGCCGCTGGAGCCGAAGCCGCCTTCGCCGCGCTCGCTGGCGGGCAGCTCGTCGACCTCGACCGTCGCCGGCAGCTCCAGCTTGACCAGCACGAGCTGCGCGATGCGGTCCCCGACGGCGATCTCGCACGGCGTCTCGCGGTCGGTGTTGAGCAGCAGCACGCGGATCTCGCCACGGTAGCCGGCGTCGATCAGCCCGGGCGCGTTGACGAGCGCGATGCCGCTGCGCGCGGCGAGGCCGGAGCGCGGCAGCACGAGCCCGCCCTGCCCCTCCGGGATCGCGACGGCGATGCCGGTCCCGACCGACGCGCGCGCGCCCGGCTCCAGCGTGACCGCTTCGGTGGCGTGCAGATCCAGCCCCGCGTCCCCTTGGTATGCGCGACGCGGGAGGATCGCTTGGGGATGGAGCCGCTTGACCGCGAGGGGGGCGTGCGCGGGGACGGCGCTCGCGCCGTCGGTCGCGGCGCCCGACAGGAGCTCGGTCACCTCCGCTCCCCCTCGATGCCCGTCTCTCCGCTCACGCCACGCGCCCGTTCCCGTTCACGGCGTAGCGCTCGAAGCGCGCCGCGACGGTCGCCGTCACGCGCGCCGTCACGCGCACGCCCTCGGCCGTGTCCTCGCGCACGAGGTCGCCCGCGACTTCGTGCAGCTCGGCGAGGCGGTCGCCGTCGCGGTAGGGCAAGAGCAGCTCGACGTCGCGCAGCGAGCGTGCGAACTCCGCCTCGATCCGCTCGCCCAGCTCCTCCACCCCCTCGCCCGTGAGCGCGGAGACGAGCACGCCGTCGCGATGGCGCAGGCGCACGTCCTCGCGCTGCTCGGCGTCGAGCGCGTCGGCCTTGTTGAGCACGAGCACGCGCGGCCGGTCGCCCGCGCCGATCTCCTCCAGCACCTCGTGCACGGCGCGCATCATCTCGTTGAGCTCCTCCTCCGGCGCGGAGGCGTCGACGACGTGCAGCAGCAGGTCCGACAGCCGCGTCTCCTCGAGCGTCGCGCCGAATGCGTCGACGAGCTGGTGCGGCAGCTTGCGGATGAAGCCGACGGTGTCGGTCAGCAGGTAGTCGCGCCCGCCGAGTCGCCACGCGCGCGTGGTCGGGTCGAGCGTGTGGAACAGCCGGTCGCGCACGCCCACCTCGGCGCCCGTGAGCGCGTTGAGCAGCGTCGACTTGCCGGCGTTCGTGTAGCCGACGAGCGCGACCTCCGGAAGCTGCGCGCGCGTGCGCTCGGCGCGCATCGTCTCGCGGGAGCCCTTGACCTTCGCGAGCCGGCGTCTCAGCGCGGTGATGCGGTCGCGGGCGAGGCGGCGGTCGGTCTCGATCTGCGTCTCGCCCGGTCCGCGCGTCCCGACGCCGCCGCCGAGCCGCTCGAGGTGGGTCCACAGGCCGCGCATGCGCGCGAGGTTGTACTCGAGCTGCGCCAGCTCGACCTGCAGCTTGCCCTCGGCGCTGTGCGCGTGCCCGGCGAAGATGTCGAGGATGATCGCGGTGCGGTCGACGACCGGCGTCCCGAGCGCCTCCTCCAGGTTGCGACCCTGACGCGGCGAAAGCTCGTCGTCGCAGGCGACGACGTTCGCGTCGTTCGCTCTGATCGCCTCCTTCAGCTCTTCGAGCTTGCCGGGACCGAAGTACGTGTTCGGATGCGCCTGCTCGCGGTGCTGGACCATCGTCCCCACCGTCGCGACGCCGGCGGTCCACAGCAGCTCTTGCAGCTCGCCCAGGTCCTCGCCGTTCTCGAGCACCCCGATCGCCAGCGCCCGCTGCTTCGCCCGTCCGTTGATTGCCGACACGCGTCTGAGTCTAATTCGTCGCGAACCGGGAGCCCGTCCGCGCAGATCGCCTGCCAACGTCGGCGGATGCCCGAGGACCGCGGATCTCGGTCGGCCCCACCGACCACAAATCGCGCTCCTCATACGGATGCGCGGATTGCGGCGCTGGCGGCAGGGCAGCACGGCGTGGTCTCCCGCGGGCAGCTCCTCGATGCAGGGATCGCTTCGGCGACGCTTCGGGATCGCGTGAGGCGCGGCCAGGTCGTCCCCCTCCACCGCGGCGTCTACGCGGTCGGGCATGCGCACCTGCGGCCCGAGGGCTTCTGGCTCGCGGCGGTCTTGGCGGTCGGCCCTCCGGCCGTCCTGAGCCACCGCGACGCGGCGGCGCTGCACGGGCTGCGCCCGTGCAATCGGCCGCGCATCGAGGTCACCACGCCGGCGGAGCGCAAGCGGACCGCCAAGCTCGACGTCCACGCCCGCCGTGCGCTCGACCCGCGCGACGTGACGACCGTCGCGGGCATCCCGGTCACCACCGTGGCGCGGACGGTGGTGGACCTCGCGGAGGTGCTGACGCACGAGGCGCTGACCAAGGTCCTCGGCGAGGCCGAGCGGCAGCGAGTCCTCGACCTCACGGGCATCGAGGAGGCTCTGGCGCGCCGGCGCGGTCGGCGCGGATCGGCGACCGCGACCCTGCGAGCGGCGCTCAGAGAACTGAGCGACCACGGCGCCACGCTGACCCGCTCACCCCTGGAGGACCGCCTCCTCCCGCTCCTCGCTGCCCATGACCTGCCGCGCCCCGCGACGAACGCGTACGTCGAGGGCTACGAGGGAGACGCCGTCTGGCATCGCCACAAGCTCGTCGTCGAGCTCGACGGCTGGGACGCGCACAAGACGCGTCGCGCCTTCCAGCACGACCGGACGAAGCAGAACGCGCTCACGACCGCCGGGTGGACGGTCCTGCGCTTCACGCACGACGACCTCGTGCGGCGGCCCGAGGTCGTCGTGGCCGCGGTGCGGGCCCGGCTCAGCCGAGCTGCTTGATCCGCTCGACCGCCTCGAGCAGCCGCTCGTCCGGCGTCGTCAGCGAGATGCGGAAGAAGCCCTCGCCGGAGGCCCCGTAGGCCCCGCCCGGGGAGATCACGACGCCCGCCTCCTCCAGCACGTGCTCGCAGTACGCCGCGGCGCTCTCGTAGCCCGCCGGCACCGGCGCCCACACGTAGATCGTGCCCTTCGGCGGCGTCACGTCGACGCCGGCCGCGCGCAGCGCGTCGCACACCAGGTCGCGGCGGCGCTTGTAGACCTCGTTCATCGCCGCGACCTCGGCGTCGACCGACGGGTCCAACGCCGCCACGCCCGCGAGCTGGACCGCCTCGAACAACCCCGAGTCGACGTTCGACTTGAGCCGCCAGTACTGCGCGATCGCCTCCGCGTTGCCGGCGATGAAGGCGCAGCGCCAGCCAGTCATGTTGTAGCCCTTCGACAGCGAGAAGACCTCGACGCCGACCTCCTTCGCGCCCGGCGCCGCGAGGAACGACGGCGCGACGTAGCCGTCGTACGTGGTCTCGCTGTAGGCGTTGTCGTGGACCACCAGCACGTCGTGCTCGCGGGCGAACGCGACGACCCGCTCGAACAGCCCGTCCGGCACCACGGCGCCTGTCGGGTTGTTCGGGTAGTTGAGGAACATCAGCTTCGCCCGCGCGGCGTCCTGCGCGCTGATCGCGTCGAGGTCGGGCGCGAACCCGAGCGACGGCACGAGCGGCATCAGCACCGCTCTCGCCCCCACCAGCGTCGGCCCGCCGGTGTAGACCGGGTAGCCGGGGTCGGACGCGAGCGCGACGTCCTCCGGGTCGAGGAACGCGAGGTTCAGGTTGAAGATGCACTCCTTCGCCCCGATCGCCGGCATCACCTCGGTGTCCGGGTCGAGCGTCACGCCGAAGCGGCGCGCGTAGAACGCGGCGACCGCCTCGCGAAACTCGGCGCGGCCCCGGTTCGACGGGTACTGATGCGTGCCGGGGTCCGCTACCGCCGCCTGCATCGCCGACACGATCGGCGCGTACGTCGGCGTGTCCGGGTCGCCGATGCCGAGCGAGATCACGTCGACGCCCGCCGCCTTCTTCTCGGCGATCTTCCGCTCCAGCTGGGCGAACAGATACGGCGGGATCAGGTCGAGGCGTCTACTCGGTCGCATGCAGCTCCTTCAGGAAGTCGTCGGAGAGCGTCCCCGAGAAGACGGGGACCGCCCAGCCGGTCAGGTTCACGTGCAGGTCCTCGCCGACCTCGACCGTCAGCTCGCCGCCGTCCAGCTCGACGACGACCGGCGAGTCGCCCCCGCGCAGCACGTGCGCGACGGCCGCGCCGGTCGCGCCCGTGCCGGAGGACAGCGTCTCCCCGACGCCGCGCTCGAAGATGCGCGCGCGGATGCGGTCGGGCGCCAGCTCGGCGTACCAGGACACGTTCGTGCGGTTCGGGAACAGCTCGCTGCCTTCGATGAACGGGCCGAGCGCCGGCAGGTCGAGCGCCTCCAGCTCGTCGAGCGAGTCGACACGCATCGAGCACTGCGGGTTGCCGATCGAGACGTGCTGGAAGGCCCAGATGCGCCCCGGCGTGCCGATCTCCCCGCTGCCGTCGTCGGCGCCGCCGGGGTAGTCCTTCGAGGTCAACTTCGCGCGGCCCATGTCGACGCGGCACGTCGCCGGGCCGGTGATCGTCGGGCGGATCTCGCCGGCCGCCGTCTCGATCGAGAAGACGTCGGAGTCGGTCCAGCCGTGGCGGCGCAGGTACATGATCGCCTCGCGCGCGCCGTTGCCGGACAGCTCGGCCTCCGAGCCGTCCGGGTTGAAGATCTTCAGCGCCGCGACGAAGCCGGCCTGCGTCGGCGGCGACAGCAGCAGGATCCCGTCGGCGAAGACGCCGAAGTGGCCCGCGCAGATCGCCCGCACGCGCGCCGGCGTCAGCTCGAACGGCAGCTCGGCTGCCTCGACCACGATGTAGTCGTTGCCGAGCGCCTGCCACTTCTCGAATCTCATGCCGAATCTCCGGTCATCGCGGCGCCGGAGCCTATCGGCTGGCCATTCTGGGCATCCAGTGAGCAGAGACGTCCATCCCCCGGAGAATGGAGCAACGGATGTCCCCAATCATCGCCGACTACAACCTCGGCGACGCGCTGCTGACGGTCCTCGGGATCTTCTTCGTCGTGATCTGGATCTGGATCCTCATCACGGTGCTCGTGGACCTGTTCCGCGACCACGAGCTGTCCGGCTGGGCGAAGGCAGTCTGGGTCTTCTTCCTCGTCTTCCTGCCGGTCATAACCGTGCTGATCTACCTGATCGCGCGCGGCAGCGGGATGCGCGAGCGCGCGATCCAGGAGCAGCGGCAGATGCAGCAGACGACCGACGAGTACATCCGCACGGTCGCCGGCAGCTCGCCGGTCGAGCAGCTCCACAGACTCGACGAGCTGCGCGCCAGAGGCGCGATCACGCAGGAGGAGTTCGACCAGATGAAGGCGAGAGTGCTCGCGGCCTAGGCGGCCGCGGCGAGGATCTCCGCGGCGACGTCGCCGGGCGAGCGGCCCGTCACGTCGAGCACCTGCACGCCCGCCAGCTTGCGCATCCACGTGAGCTGCCGGCGCGCGTAGTTGCGCGTGCGCCGTTGCATCCCCTCCACGTCGCCGGTCAGCAGCTCCTCGAAGCCGAGCGCCTTGCGCGCCGTCTCGGACGCGCCCGCGGCGTGCGCGCGCAGCACCTGCTCGCGCGCGCCGGCGGCGACCATCTGCTCCACGCGCGCGTCGATCCGCGCGTAGAGCGCCTCGCGCTCCATCGTCAGCCCGGCCAGCAGCGTCGGATGGCGCACCTCGTCGGTCCACAGTTGCGAGGGACCCTCGGGCGGCTCCAGCTCGCCCGCGTCGAGCAGCTCGAGCGCGCGCACGACGCGCTGGCGGTCATTGCGCTCGATCCCCTCCGCCGCCCACGGCGCGCGCCGCGCCAGCTCGGCGTGCAGCGCCGCGACGCCGCGCAGCTCCAGCTCGTGCTCCCACTTCTCGCGGACGCCTTCGGGCGGCGGCGGCTTCAACGCCAGCTCGGTCAGCGCCGCGCGCAGGTAGAGGCCGGTCCCGCCGACGACGAGCGGCCGCCGCCCCGCCGCCAGCGCCGCGTCGACCTCGGCGTGCGCCAGGGCCGCGTACTGCCCGACGCTGAAGGTCGCGTCGACCGGCAGGAACGACACGAGCCGGTGCTCGAGCTGCGCCTGCTCCGCTGCGCTCGCCACGCCCGTCAGCAGCTCCAGCCCGGCGTAGACCTGCAGCGCGTCGGCCGAGATCGCGACCGGGTCCTCCCCCTGCGCGCGCAGCCGCGCGGCCAGCGCGACCGCGACGGCGGTCTTGCCGATTCCTGTCGGGCCGAAGATCGCGATCGCCTGCGCGGACACGCGCGCAGTATGGCCAACAGCCGTTCGCGACCCGTCGAGACGGCGGCTGCGCCGGAGTATGGTGAGACGCGATGGGCATTCGCATCGGCACCGGCATCTCCACCCACGAGGACCCGCGCGTCGGCGCGATCGAGGCCGCGCAGGACGCGCACGCCGCGCTCGACGGCGCGGCCGCCGACCTCGTCGTCGTGTTCGCCTCCGGCGGCCACATGGAGAACCCGGAGGCGACGGTCGAGGGCGTCCACGAGGCGCTGCGCCCCGGCGCCCTGATCGGCTGCGGCGCGGGCGGCGTGCTGGGCTGCGGCGCCGAGCACGAGGAGGGCATGGCGGTCGCCGTGTGGGCCGCGTCGCTCGCCGGCGGGCAGGCGCAGACGTTCCACGCGATGGCCTCGATCCACGAGGACACGATGACCGTCATCGGAATGGAGGACCTCGCCGGCGCGCGCGGGGCGATCCTGCTGCCCGACCCGTTCAGCTTCCCGACCGACCCGCTGCTGCACGACCTCGCGGCGCGCGCGCCGGGGGTGCCCGTGATCGGCGGGCTGGCGAGCGGCCGGCGCCCCGACGAGCGCGGCGTGCTGTTCCACGCCGACGAGGTGCTCGACGGCGGCACCGTCGGCGTGCGCCTCGACGACGTCGAGCTGCTGCCGTGCGTCTCGCAGGGCGCCACGCCGGTCGGCCCGGAGATGACGATCACGGAGGCGGAGGGCAACGTCATCAGCGAGCTGGCCGGACAGCCCGCGCTCGACCGCATACGCGCGGTGATCGAGGAGCTGGACCCGGTCGAACGCACGCTGATCGCCGGCGGCCTGCTGATCGGCCTGGTGGTCGACGGCGGCCGGCCGGAGTACGGGCACGGCGACTTCCTCGTGCGCCAGCTGATGGGCGCCGACCCGGTCGGCGGCACGCTCGCGGTCGCCGCGCCGGTGCATCCCGGCCAGGTGCTGCGGCTGCACGCGCGCGACGCCGCCTCCGCCGACCGCGACCTGCAGGACCAGCTGCGTCTGCGCGTGTCCGCGCTCGGCGGCAGGCCGGCCGGCGCGCTCGCCTTCTCCTGCAACGGCCGCGGGCGCGCGATGTTCGGCGTCGAGGACCACGACGCCGACGCGCTCTCGCAGGAGCTGGCCGGCGCGCCGTCGGCGGGCTTCTTCGCCGCGGGCGAGATCGGCCCGGTCGGCGGCGCCAGCTTCCTGCACGCGTTCACGGCGACGGTCGCCCTGTTCGGCGCGTAGGCTTCCCCGCCGTGACGGCGATCCAGGGCACCGCGCTCGTGACCGGCGCGAGCGGCGGCATCGGGCAGGCGATCGCGCGCGCGCTCGCCGCGCGCGGCGCGCAGGTCGTGCTGACCGGCCGCAGAGCCGACGTGCTGGAGCCGCTCGCGCAGGAGCTGCGCGGCCGCGCGCTCGCGATCGACCTGGCCGAGCGCGACGCGGTGCAGCGGCTGGTCGAGCAGGCCGGCGAGGTCGAGCTGCTGATCGCGAACGCGGCGCTGCCGGGCACCGGCATGCTCGACGACTTCAGCGTCGCGGAGGTCGACCGCGCGCTCGACGTGAACCTGCGCGCGCCGGTGCTGCTGGCGAAGCTGCTCGGCGAGCAGATGGCGCGCCGCGGGCACGGCCACATCGTCTTCATCTCGTCGCTGTCGGGGAAGGCCGCCTCGCCGCGCGGCGCGCTCTACTCGGCGACGAAGTTCGGCATGCGCGGCTTCGCGCTGTCGCTGCGCGAGGACCTGAAAGCCTCCGGCGTCGGCGTCTCGACGATCTTCCCCGGCTTCATCCGCGACGCCGGCATGTGGGTGAACGCCGGCGCGAGCCTGCCGAAGGGCGTCGGCACGCGCTCGCCGCAGGACGTCGCCGAAGGCGTCGTGCGCGCGATCGAGCGCAACCGGGCGGAGGTCGACGTGGCCCCGTTCGGGCTGCGCGTCGGTGCCGCGCTCGCCGGGCTCGCGCCGGAGCTGTCGGCGCGCGTGAGCCACCTGCTCGGCGGCACGCGGATCGCCGAGGCGCTCGCCGAGGGCCACCGCGAGAACCGCTGAGGCGCCGCCTCAGGCGCTGCTCGCCGCCCGCTCCCCCGCCACCTGCGCGAGCGCGCCGAGGATCTCGTCCGCCAGCCGCGCGCCGTCGCGCGCCTGCTCGGGCGTCGCCTGGATCCTGACGACGACCCGTTCGCCGTCGACCTCCTCGAGCGCGATGTGCGGCTGGGAGCGCAGCGGCACGTCGATCGACGCGCGCAGCAGCGCCTGCACGTCGCTCGGCTTCGTGCCATGCCGCAGGACGACCCGCACGTCGATCGCCTGCGGCTCGCGCAGCGGCACGATCGCGGCGCCCAGCACGACGCTGTTGGGGACCATGATGCGGTCCTCCCCGCGCGCGAGCGTCGTGTAGAGCAGCCCGAGCGAGGAGACGACGCCCTCCGCCTGGCCGGCGAGGCCGCCCGCCTGCAGGCGCACGCGCTCGCCGACGCGGAACGGCCGCGCGCTCAGCAGCACCGTGCCGGCGATCAGGTTGCCGAGCGTCTGCTGCGCGGCGAGGCCGACGACGACGGCCGTGAAGGCGCCGCCGACGGCCAGCGTGCGCGGCGTGAGGCCGGCGATCCGCAGCGCGACGACGGTCACGATCGCGACCGTCACGAGCCGCAGCAGGAAGCCGACGGTGCCGGCCGTCCCCGGGTCCATGCGGCGCATCAGGTCGGGGCCGACGACGCGTCCGAGCGCGCGCGCGAACGCCCAGCCGAGCGCGATCAGCGCGACCGACGTGAGGATGCGGACGAGCGTGTCGAGGTCGCGCCCGAACAGCTGCGTGCGGTAGGCGTAGGCGACGAGCACGCCGGCGAGCAGCGGCAGCAGCACGATCGCCTCGCGCCGCGCCTTGCGGACGGCGGCGCGGCCGAGCTGGCGCGAGAGGCCGACCTCCTCCCAGGCGTGGGTGCGCGTCTGGAGCATCGCCTCCAGCGCGCGCTCGCGGCTCTGTCGCAGGCGCATCCGCATCCCCTCTTCCTACCGCCGAAGCGCCGGTAGTTGCGGTGCGGCGGACGTGCGATCCGTCACACAGGCGCTCTACCCCGTGTGCGCACGCCGACACGGTCGTTGCATCCGCCGGCCGCCATGCGAACATGCGTTCGATGCGCTGGGACAACCTCACGGTGACGGCCGACGAGCAGGCGCGCCTGCCGGGCTACCGCGAGGGCGCCGTCGTGCGCCGCTTCGACGCGCCCGAGGCGCTCGACACGCGCTTCTACGAGGTGCGCGCGAGATCGGCGCTCAACCGCGTCCCGAGCGCGTCGCGGATGCCGTTCCAGTGGACGGTGAATCCGTACCGGGGCTGCTCGCATGCCTGCGTCTACTGCTTCGCCCGTCCGACCCACCGCTACTTGGACTTCGGCGCCGGGCGCGACTTCGAGCGCGAGATCGTCGTGAAGGTGAACGCGCCGGAGGTGCTGCGGGCCGAGCTGGCGCGGCCGTCGTGGCAGGGCGAGCACGTCGCGATGGGGACGAACACCGACCCGTACCAGTGGGTCGAGGGGCGCTACCGCCTGATGGAGGGGATCTGGGAGGCGCTGCGCGACGCGCGCAACCCCTGCTCGATCCTGACCAAGTCTCCGCTGCTGCTGCGCGATGTGAAGCTCTTGCAGGAGATCGCGGCGGTGACCGAGGTGTCCGCCTGCCTGTCGGTGCCGACGCTCGACGAGAAGGCGTGGCGCGCGACCGAGCCGCACACGCCGCACCCGCGCGCGCGACTCGAGGCGGTCGGCGAGCTGAACCGCGCCGGCATCCCGTGCGGGATCCTCGTCGCGCCGCTGATGCCCGGCGTCAACGACGACCCCGCGCAGGTCGAGCCGATCCTCGAGCTGGCCGCGGCCAACGGCGCGACCGGGGCCGGCGGGATCGCGCTGCACCTGCGCCCCGGCGTGCGCGAGGTGTTCATGGACTGGCTGCGCTCGCAGCGCCCCGACCTCGTGCCGCGCTACGAGCAGCTCTACGCGCGCGGCTCCTACGCGCCGAAGGCCGAGCGGGAGCGGATCGCCGGCGTGCTGGCGGCGGCGCGCCGCAGGCACCCGCTGCGCGGGACGCAGGCCGGCGCGTTCCGTCGCAACGCGCGCTCGCCCGCGCTCGACGCGCCCCGCGCGGCGGCGCCGCGCCTATGCGGAGGCGTGCAGCAGGCGCTGTTCTAGCCGGCCAGTCGCGCCGTCAGCTCGCGCAGGTCCGCGAGTGCCTCCGCTCCGAGCGCGGCGAGGCGCTCCGCGCGGTCGGCGTCGCCGTCGGCGAAGCCGAGCGTGCGCATCCCGGCCGCCAGCCCGGCCGTCACGCCCGGAACGCTGTCCTCCACCACGACGCATGCCGCGGGCGCGTAGCCACAGGTGGCAGCCGCGTGCAGGAAGACGTCGGGCGCCGGCTTCGGCTGCGCGACCGCGTACGCGGAGAAGATGCGGTCGGGCGGGACCGCCTCGCGCAGGCCCGTGACGCGCAGCGTCTGCGCCATCTTCTCCATCCGCCCGCTGGAGGCGACGCACGCCTCCCAGCCGGCCGCGCGCACGCCGGCGATCGCCTCGGCCGCCCCACGGATCGGGCGCAGCTCGCGCTCGAAGGCGGCCGCGCGGTCGGCGAGGAAGCGCTCGAGCCAGCCGTCGGGCACCGGCCCTCCGAGGTGCGCCTCCACCCCGCGCTGGATCTCGGCGAGCGCGACGCCGTGGAAGCGGCGGTCGACCTCCCGCGCCGTCATCGTCCCGCCCGCCGCCGCGATCGCCCGCGTCAGCTCGCGCATGTCGATGCCCATGCTGTCGACGAGCACGCCGTCGCAGTCGAAGATCACGAGCCCGCGGGCTCGGCCGTTCGCGCCGCTCACCGCGCGGCGCGAGGCGGACCCCGTTGCGCCGCTCACCGCGCGGCGCGAGCGAGCAGCGACTCCTCGCCGGCCAGCGTCTGGCTCGTCGCGCTCGCGATCTCGACCTGCACGTACTCGCCCGGCTGCGCGAGCCCGGTGAAGTTGACCGCCTTGTTGTGGCGCGAGCGGCCGCGCAGCTTCGTCGGGTCCGTGCGCGAGGGTCCCTCGACGAGGACCTCGAGCGTGCGCCCGACGAAGCGTTGCGCGCGCTCCCGCGCCCGCCGTTGGATCACCTCGACGAGCCGCTCCATGCGCTCGACCTTGACCGGATGCGGCACCTGGTCCGGCAGCGTCGCCGCCTCGGTCCCGCGGCGCGGCGAGAAGACGAACGTGAAGGCGCCGTCGTAGGCGACCTGCTCGCACACGAAAAGCGTCTGCGCGAAGTCCTCCTCCGTCTCGCCGGGGAAGCCGACGATGATGTCGGTCGTCAGCGCGACGTCCGGCACGTGCTCGCGCAGCAGCGCGACGCGGTCGAGGTAGCGCTCGCGCGTGTAGGTGCGACGCATCGCCTTCAGCACGCGGCTCGATCCGCTCTGCAACGGCAGGTGCACGTGCTCGCACAGCGCCGGCAGCTCGGCGTGCGCGCGGATCACGTCCTCCTTCATGTCCTGCGGGTGCGGACTCGTGTAGCGGATGCGCTCGATCCCGTCGACCGCGTCGACCGCGCTGAGCAGCTCCGCGAAGTTCGCGGCCGGCTCGCCGCGGCGCGGCAGGTCACGACCGTACGCGTTGACGTTCTGACCGAGCAGCGTCACCTCCGTGACGCCGTCGGCGGCCATCCGCTCGACCTCGGCGACGAGCGCCGCGAGCGGCCGGGAGACCTCGCGCCCGCGCGTGCTCGGCACGATGCAGTAGGAGCAGACCATGTTGCAGCCGACCGAGATCTGCAGCCAGCCCTGGAACTCGCGCGCGCGCTTCTCCGGCAGGTCGCCCGCGAAGCCCTCGAACTCGAAGTAACCCTGCGCGGTGAGCGAGTCGCTCGTGAGGAACTCGGCGAGCTTGTGCACCTGGCCGGGCCCGAACGCGACGTCGACGAACGGGAAGCGCTCGAACACCTCGTCCTTGACCGACTGCGCCCAGCAGCCGCCGACGCCGACGACACGGTCCGGCCGCTCGCTCTTGAGACGCTTGGCGGTGCCGAGGTGCGCGATGAAGCGGTTGTCCGCCGCCTCGCGGATCGAGCAGGTGTTGAAGAGGATCAGGTCGGCGTCCTCGCGCTCGGCCGCCTCGACGTAGCCGAGCGACTCGAGCATGCCCTTCATCCGCTCCGAGTCGTGCTCGTTCATCTGGCAGCCGAACGTGGTGACGTGGTAGCGCTTCATCGCCCCGCAAGGGTAGCTGCGGCGGCTGGCGCGCGGATCGTCACGCCTTCGCGCGGGCGCTGCAAATTCTCACGCGCTCCAGGCCGATCCCGGCCGACGGCGCGCTAGACAGGCACGGTCAGCGAGACGCGCTCGATTGCGCACCTCCCGATTTCGCGACGGCTCCAACCGCCGCGCAGGGCGACGGCCCTGAGAAAGGAGGTGATTGCCATTGAAGTGACGATTTCGCTGATCGTGCTGCTGCTTGTCATCCACCGGGTGACGCGGTAGCCGCACGAAGATCCGGCGCCCGTAACGTGCGGGCGCCGGATCGCCTTAAAAAGACGAGTCCGGGGTCGTCACCCCGGACTCTGGTGATGCGACTGAAGCGACGATCTCGCTGATCGCCCCACAGGGTACCGCAGCCCCCGGCCTATCTCGCGTACTCGACCGACCGGCTCTCGCGGATCACGGTGACCTTGATCTGGCCCGGGTATTCCAGCTCCTTCTCGATCTCGCGGGCGATCTCGTGCGAGAGCAGCGCCATGCCGTCGTCATCGATCGACGTCGGGGCGACCATCACGCGGATCTCGCGGCCGGCCTGCATCGCGTAGACCTTGTCGACGCCGGCGTGGCGGGTCGCGATCTGCTCGAGGTCGCGCAGGCGTCTCACGTATTGCTCGAGCGACTCGCCGCGCGCGCCCGGGCGCGCGCCGGAGAGCGCGTCGGCGGCCTGCACGATCACGGCCTCGACCGTCTGCGGCTCGACCTCGTTGTGGTGTGCCTCCATCGCGTGGACGACCGCCTCCGACTCGCCGTGGCGGCGCGCGAGGTCGCCCCCGACGAGCGCATGCGGGCCCTCGATCTCGTGCGAGACGGCCTTGCCGATGTCGTGCAGCAGCGCCGCACGCCGCGCCGTTCTCGGCGAGGCGCCCAGCTCGTGTGCCATCAGCGCCGCCAGGCGCGAGCACTCGACCGAGTGCGCCAGCACGTTCTGCCCGTAGCTCGTGCGGAACTTCAGACGGCCGAGCAGCTTGACCAGCTCCCCGTCGAGGCCCTGCACGTTCGCCTCGAAGACGGCCTCTTCGCCGAGCTCGACGATGTGGTCTTCCAGCTCCGACTTCGCCTGGTAGTACATCTCCTCGATCCGCGCCGGGTGGATGCGCCCGTCGGCCAGCAGCTTCTCCAGCGTCATGCGGGCGATCTCGCGGCGCACGCCGTCGAAGCCGGACAGGACGACGGCGTTCGGGGTGTCGTCGATGATGAAGTCGACGCCGGTGAGGTTCTCGAGCGCGCGGATGTTGCGTCCTTCGCGGCCGATGATGCGGCCCTTCATGTCGTCGGAGGAGAGCTGCACGACGGCGACGGTCGTCTCGGTCGCGTGGCCGGCGGCGATCCGCTGCATGCAGACGGACAGGATGCTGCGCACGCGCCGGTCGGCCTCGCGCTTGGTCTCCTCCTCGATCTGCCGGATCAGCTTCGCCGAGTCGTGGCGGACCTGGTCCTCCAGCTCCTTCAGCAGCAATTGCTTCGCCTGCGCCGCGGTGACGCCGGCCGCGCGCTCGAGCTGGCGCTCCAGCTCGCGGTGCCCGTTCTCCAGCTCGGCCGCCGAGCGCTCGAGCGCCGCGCCGCGCTCGTCGACGGTGCGCTCGCGGCGCGCCAGCTCGGCGCGCTGGGCGTCGAGCGTCTCCTCCTTGCCGAGCACCCGCTCCTCGATCCGCACCAGCTCCGCGCGGCGCGCGCTCAGCTCCGCCTCGCCGGCGGCGATCGCCGCGGCGTCGGCGACCCGCCCGTCGCGGACGCCGGCCGGGCGCTCGCGTCCGTAGAGCACGGCGGCGAGCACGAGCCCCACTGCCAGCAGCGCCGCCGCGATCACGATCTCCATGTGTTCCTCTTCCTCGGCCCGGCGGGGGAGCCGGGTCGGTCACGATCCGTTTGGGTAGCGTCGGACGGGCCGTGCGAGGCGCACGAAGGAATCCGGGGGCGCGGCGCGCCGAGACGCCGCAGGGATGCGTGCCGGCTAGGCCGGCGGGTGCGTCAGCGACGCTCGCCGGCGCGGGCGCGCGGCGGACGAGCGGGGCGGTCGGGTCGCGGCGGTCAAGTCAGATTCCGGGGATTCAGGGTATTTGCTGCTGTTTCATGCCCTCGCGGGCCAGTCGTTCGCTGCCCTGGATCGTAGTACCGGGGTCGGAGAGGCGCAATTCAGGCCGGGAAGCGGCGATGCGAGGGGGCGCCCCTAATAGGGATTGGCGAAACCCCCGCGGCGTCTGGCGGCGGGCGACGCTGCGCGGATGCTGCGTCCTCAGTCGGCGCAATAGCGCTGCTATTGCTGCCTCCCTGCGTCCTTGCCCCGCTTGGTCGCCCATCCGCCAGCCGCTCAC
>JAFDWH010000025.1 GCA_018268595.1 Actinomycetota bacterium
CGCGTCCAAGCCGTCCGCGCCCGCCGCGACACGCAGGCCGTCGAGCGCTGCCTCGTCGCACTGAAAGAGGCGGCCGCCAAGCCAAACGCCAACCTGATGGAGCCGCTGCTCGACGCCGCCCGCGCGGAGGCGACCGAGGGCGAGCTGGTCGAGTCGCTCCAGCGCGTCTTCGGCCGCTACACCGAGGCGCCGGTGTTCTGAGCCGCCGGCTGCGGCTCGGCGAAGTCGCCCTCGTGGCGGCGCACGTCGGCGAGCAGCTCGGTGATCGCGTCGAGCGCGTCGTCGGTCAGCGGGTCCATCGCGAAGCCGGCCTCGTTGAGGACGGCCGTCGCGCGCGCCGCGAGGTCGCGGCCGGCCGGCGTGATCTCGATCAGCGTCGAGCGCCGGTCCTCCGCGTGCTGGACGCGCGTCACGAGCCCGGCCTCCTCGAGCCGGTCGGCCATGTGGGTCATGCTCGTGCGGTGGACCTGGAGCCGCTCGCCCATCTTGCCGACGGCCAGCGAGCCGGTGCGGCTGAAGACGAGCACCATCAGCGTCTCGTAGCGGGGGAACGTCAGGCCGAACGGACGCAGCAGCTCGCCGAGGCGCGCGAGCAGGATCTGCTGCACGCGCATGATCGACGTGACCGCCGCCATCGTCCGCGCGGGTTCCTCGCCCCAGCGGTCGACCCACTGGCTGCGCGCCTGCGCGATCGGATCGAAGGGAAGCGGCTCGCTCATCGAGCGCGAAAGCGTTGCAGACGCCCGGACGGCGTGCGGCGTCGTCGGCCTCCCGCGAGTGGGCGGTGCTGGGTTCGAACCAGCGACCCCTTCCTTGTAAGGGAAGTGCTCTACCAGCTGAGCTAACCGCCCGCGGCGCAGGGCCCGGCGGGCCCGCGGCTCTCCGGATAGTAGCCACGGGCAGTACCCCCAGGGGGAATCGAACCCCCGCTACCAGCGTGAAAGGCTGGCGTGCTGACCGCTACACCATGGGGGCAGGGGGACCGCGGGTCGCACGGGGCTCCCGTGCAGGATAGGACCTTCTCATCCCGCCCGGACGCCCGGCGTGCGAGGATGCACGGTGCGCGTCTAGCTCATCGGGTCAGAGCACCGGACTTTTAATCCGGCGGGCTGGGTTCGAGTCCCAGGGCGCGCATGCGTCGCGCCCTGCGACCGAAGCCGTCCGCTCAGGCGCCTCTGGCGAGCTTGACGCCGCCGGAGCCCTCGGGTTCGAGGATGCCCTTGCGCTTGAGCTGGGAGATCGTCGTGTGCACGGTCGGCTTCGCGATTCTCGTGATCTCGGCGACCTCGGCAGCCGACACGCCCGGCCGTTCGCGCACGACGCTGAGGATCGCCTCGCGGTTGGCGCCGCGCGGCGCGCGGCGGCTCTTGCCACCCGCATACGGAGCCCGGCCGGCGGAGCGAGTCGTCGTGGCACGCGCGCGAGGAGCGGCGGGCGCCGCCGCGGTGCTGCTCCCGTTCGTGAGCGCAGCGAGCACGGCTTCGAGCTGCTCCTTCTCCTCGATCAGCGGCCGCAACTCCTGGAGGCGCTTCTCGATGTCGCGCTGAATTTGCCCGACGAGATCTGCCATGTACGTGACTCCTGTAAAGGCGCTTAGGGGGTGTTCCTCAGGCTAGCAATATACGGGTCTGCATTGAACCCGTGGGAGGTTCTTGTCAAGAACCTGGCGCCGTTCCGTTACAACCCTTGAATAGTGAAGCAACTCTTAGGAACCGACGCAATCACGATCAAGCCGTGCAGCCAGGGGTCCTGGGCGTCCGATGTGGAAACCCTGGGCATAGTCGACTCCCAATTCCCGCAGCAGCGCGACGGTCGCTTCGTCGCCGACGTACTCGGCGATCGTCTTCTTCCCGAGACCACGGGCGATATCGACCGCGGCGCGGATCAACAGCTGGTCCGTCGGGTTCGACGTGCATGAGCGAACGAACTCGCCGTCGATCTTCAGCAAGTCGAACGGCAGATGCTTCAAGTAGTAGAAACTGCCAAAGCCTGCTCCAAAGTCGTCAAGCGCAAACCGACACCCCAGCTCCGCGAGGCGCGCAGCGAACTGCTGTGCACGAGGAATGTTGGAAACCGCCGTCGTCTCCGTCACCTCGAGCACGAGATTCACCGGATCCACACCTGTTTCAGCAAGCTCGTTCTCGATGATCGTCAGCAGCTCCGGATCTCCGGTGGAGCTGCCGGAGATGTTGACCTCGAACGTCAACTCGCGGCCGGCGGCCTTCTGCTCGGCCATCAGCCGGATCGCGCGCGCGACGACCCAGCGGTCGATCTCCTGCATCAGGTCGAAGCGCTCCGCGATCCCGATGAACGCCGCCGGCGGGATCACCTCGCCGCGCTCGTCGACCATCCGCAGCAGCAGCTCGTGCTGGCGCACCTCGCCGTCGGAGAGGTCGACGATCGGCTGCGCGTAGAGCGTGAAGCGGTCCTCCTCGAGCGCCTCGCGGATCCGCTCGGCCCATGTGATGCGCGCCTTCATGCGCGAGGCGCCGCGCTCCTGCGAGGAGAACGTCGCGGCGCGGTCGCGGCCGGCCTCCTTCGCGTCGTACATCGCGAGGTCGGCGTTGACGAGCACGTCCTCCGCGCTCAATCGCTCGGTGTCGCTGAACAGCGCGATGCCGATCGAGGCGGTGATCGAGCGCCGGCGCCCGGCGGCCGTCACGACCGACTGCGCGCGCACCGCCGCCAGCACCGCGTCGGCGACGCGCCCCGCCTCTGCAGCGCCACCGCGCGGCAGCAGGATTGCGAACTCGTCGCCGCCGAGCCGCGCCAGCACGTCGCTGTCGCGCAGCCGCGTGCGCAGCGTCTGGGCGACCTTGACGATCAGCTCGTCGCCGACGTTGTGGCCGAGCGTGTCGTTGATGTGCTTGAAGCGGTCGATGTCGAGCACGAGCGCCGCGCCCTCCGGCCCGTAGCGCTGCACCTGCGCGATGTGCTGGTTGAGCTCGCGCTCGAACGAGCGGCGGTTGAGCAGGCCGGTGAGCGGGTCGTGGTCGGCCATGTGCTGGAGCTGCGCCTCATAACGGACGCGCTCGCTGACGTCCTGGATCTGGCCGAGGAAGTGCTGCGGGCTGCCGTCGGCGGCGCGCACGAGCGTCGCGTGCACGGCGACCCACACGACCTGGCCGACCACGTCGACGTAGCGCTTCTCCATCCAGTAGGTGCTCTGCTCGCCGGACAGCAGGCTGCGCATCATCTCCTCCTCGCGGCCGGCGTCGGCCGGGTGGCCGAGGTCCGCGAAGCTCATCTCCTCCAACTCCTCGCGCGTGTAGCCGGTGATCGCGCAGAGCGCGTCGTTGACCTGGATGAAGCGGCCGTCGAGGTCGGACAGCGCCATCCCGATCGGGGCCGCCTCGAAGGCGGTGCGGAAGCGCTGCTCGGCGGCCGCGATCCGCTCGACGCTCTCGCGCAGCGCGGCCTCGGCCGCGACGCGCTCGCTGACGTCGCGCACGATCGCCTGACTCTCGACCGGCGCGCCCGTGTCGGCGTCGAGCACGCGCCGCACGCGCGCCTCGATCCACACGTAGTGGCCCTCGCGGTGGCGCAGGCGGCTCGTGACCGTGATCGTTCCGCCCGTGTCGAGGATGCGCGCCCGCGCGCGGGCGATCGCGTGACGGTCGTCGGGGTGCACGAACTCGCGCGGCTGGCGCCCGACGATCTCCTCCGGCGCGAGGCCGATCAGCTCGCTGGAGGCGGGCGAGACGTAGGTGATCGCCCCATCGGCGTCGAACGCGAGGATCGTGTCGGTCGCATTGTCGGCCAGCAGGCGGTGGCGCAGCTCGGCGGTGCGCAGCTGCGCCTCGGCACGGTCGCGGTCGGCCGCTTGGTGGCTCGGCAGGCGCGTCGTGCGCCGCTCGCGCAGCAACGCGACCAGCGCCAGCGCGAAGGCGGCGCCGAGCAGCAGGCCTGCCGCGCCCATCAGGCGCGCTCCGGCGCAGCGCGGCTCACGATCTCGCTCCCAGCGTCACGCCGTCCCTATCGGCAGAGCGGCGACGCGCCTGTAGCGGTGGGCACGCGGCGCCCGGAGCGGGCGATCAGTGCTTGAAGTGGCGGCGGCTCGTGAAGACCATCGCGACGCCGGCCGCGTCGCACGCCGCGATCGTGAGGTCGTCGCGCACCGAGCCGCCCGGCTGGATGATCGCGGTGACGCCCGCGTCGATCGCCGCCTGCGGCCCGTCGGCGAACGGGAAGAACGCGTCGGACGCCATCGCCGCGCCGCGCAGCGCGTCCGGCTGCGCCTCGCGCGCCTTCTCGAGCGCGATCCGCACCGAGTCGACGCGGCTCATCTGGCCGGCGCCGACGCCGACCGAGGCGCCGTCGCGCGCCAGCACGATCGCGTTCGAGCGCACGTGCTTGCAGACGCGCCAGGCGAACAGCAGCTCGCCCCACTCGGCGTCGGTCGGCTCGCGCCTGGTCGCGACCGACATCTCGGAGCGCTCCTGCGTGTCGAGGTCGCGGTCCTGCACGAGCAGGCCGCCGACGACCTGCTTGAGGTCCGGCTCGGCGAGGTGCAGCGCCTGCTGCTCGTCGTCCTGCAGGATCCGCAGGTTCGGTCTGCTCGCGAGCGTGGCGAGCGCCGCCTCGTCGTAGCCGGGCGCGAACAGCACCTCGGCGAACTGCTGCACGATCGCCTCCGCGAGCGCGCCGTCGATGGGGCGGTTGAACGCGAGGATCCCGCCGAAGGCCGACTGCGGGTCGCACGCGAACGCCTTGCGGTAGGCGTCGAGCGGCCCGTCGCCGACGGCCACGCCGCACGGGTTGTTGTGCTTGACGATCACGCACGCCGCCCCGCCGAACTCGCGCACCAGCAGGCGCGCGGCGTTGAGGTCGAGCAGGTTGTTGAACGACAGCGGCTTGCCGCCGAGCTGGCGCACGTTCGAGAGCAGGTGGGCCGGCGAGCCGACCTGCGCGTAGTAGGCGGCGCGCTGGTGCGGGTTCTCCCCGTAGGAGAGGTCGGTGACCTTCTCGAACGCGCGCACGAACAGCGGCGGGAAGTCGTCGCGCCGCTCGGAGAACCAGCGCGCGATCGCGGTGTCGTAGCGGGCGGTGTAGGCGAACGCCTCGGCCGCGAGCGACTCGCGCGTGGCGAGCGAGAGGCGGCCCTCGGCGGCCCGCAGCTCGTCGAGGATCGCGTCGTAGCTGGCGGGCGAGACGACCGGTGCGGCGAACGCGAAGTTCTTCGCCGCCGCGCGGATCATCGTCGGTCCGCCGATGTCGATGTTCTCGATCGCCTCGGAGTCGGTCACGCCGCGCTTGGCGACGGTCTGCTCGAACGGGTAGAGGTTGACGCACACGAGGTCGACGAACTCGACGTCCGCGTCGGCGGCGGCGGCGAGGTGCTGCGGGTTGTCGCGCACCGCCAGCAGGCCCGCGTAGAGCTTCGGGTTGAGCGTCTTGACGCGCCCGTCCATGATCTCCGGGAAGCCGGTGTAGTCGGTGATCGAGCGGTGCGGGATGCCCGCGTCGGCGAGCGCGCCGGCGGTGCCGCCGGTCGACACCAGCTCGATCCCCAGCTCGGCGAGCCCGCGCGCGAAGTCGACGATGCCGGTCTTGTCGGAGACCGACAGCAGCGCGCGCCGGACCTGGACCTCGCCGGGCGCCGTGAGCGGCTGCGGGTGCGCGGTGTCCATGGCGTTCCCGTCCGTCATGCGGTGAGCGAGGATAGCTACGGCTCCAGCCGTACGCGGCGCGGGTCGGCCGGGTCGAGCGTGACGGCGCCACGCGCGATCAGCCGGATCGCCGCGGGCAGCAGCTCGTGCTCGACCGCGTGCAGCTCGCCCAGCACGTCCTCACGCGTACGCGCGTGCGGCAGCTCCAGCGCGCGCTGCAGGATGATCGGCCCGGTGTCGACGCCCTCGTCGACGAAGTGGACGGTCACGCCGAACACCTTGACGCCGTGCGCGAGCGCCTGCCCGACCGCGTCGAGGCCTGGGAAGGCCGGCAGCAGCGCTGGGTGCACGTTGACGATCGCCTGCGGGAAGCGCTGCAGGAACGCGGGCGTCAGCAGCGCCATGTAGCCGGCCAGCACGACGAGGCGCACGTCGTGGCCGGCGACCCAGTCGGCGAGCGCGGCGTCGCGCGCGGCGCGGTCGGGGTGGTCGGCGAGCGGGAAGCTCGCGGTCGGCAGCCCCACCGCCTGCGCGCGCTCCAGCGCGCGCGCGTCCGGCTTGTCGGACGCGACCGCCGCCACGACGACCCCCTCCGGGCCCTCGTGGAGCGTGTCGAGGATCGCCTGCAGGTTCGAGCCGGCGCCCGACGCGAGCACCGCGATCCGGAACGGCGCGCCGCTCACGCCGCCGCCAGCTTCGGGAAGCGGCCGCCGGTCGAGCGCAGCTTGCCGGCGGCGAGCAGCTCGTCGACGCGCGCGAGCACGTCGTCGCGGCGCACGTGCGCGAACGTGCCGTACGCCGGCAGCCCGTCGTAGGAGTACTTCTCGACGACCTTCGAGCGCCCGCCGCAGAGGATCTCGACCGCGCGCGTGCGGCCGACCGCCGGCTCGGCCGAGCGCACGACGTCGAAGATCGCGTCGTCGAGGCCGCCCTCCTCCTCGCCGAGCGCGTCGCCGCGCGCCTTCGCGGCGGCCATCGCCTCGGCCGAGCCGCGCAGCGGGCGCGGCGCACGCGGCGCGCCGGACCGCGCGGGCGTGGCGGGCGCCGGCGGCACGAGCGACGGGTCGCACACGTCGCAGCACGGCACGCCCGCGTCGGTGAACGGCTCGGCCAGGTCGCCGAAGTGGCGCAGCAGCAGCTTGCGCCGGCAGGCGCGCTGCTCGACGAAGGCCCAGATCGCGCGGTACTGGCGCCAGCGCACGCGCGTCGCGTCGCCGGCCGACTCGCGGCAGGCGCGCAGCGCGGCGCGGTCCCAAGCGCCGACGATCCGCCCGACCGCACGATCCGGCGGCGAGGGCGCCGGTCTCAGCATCCCCGCGCGCGCGAGGTGGCCGACGATCGCGCGCGCCTGGTCCACGTCGCCGCCTCTGCCGGTCAGCGCCGCCAGCTCGCGCAGCTCGACGTCGTAGCGGCCGTGCTCCTGCGCCTCCTGGTGCAGCCGCCGCGCGACCGCCGCGAAGGCCGCGTCCTCGACCTCCGAGCGCTGGATGAAGAAGACGTGCAGCCCCTTGTCGCGCGCCTCCGCGAACAGCAGGCAGCGCGCCGGCGCGCCGTCGCGCCCCGCGCGGCCGGCCTCCTGGTAGTAGGCCTCGACCGACTGCGGCACGGTGTCGTGGCAGACGGTCCGCACGTCGGCCTTGTCGACGCCCATCCCGAACGCGTTCGTCGCGACGACGACGCGCGCCTCGCCGCCCATGAAGGCGCGCTGCACGGCCGCGCGCCGCTCACGGTCGAGGCCGGCGTGGTAGACCAGCACCTGCTCGTCCAGCTCGCGCTCGAGCAGCCGCGCGACCTTCTCGCAGCCGTTGCGCGTGCCGGCGTAGACGATCGCCGGCAGCGCGCCCGGCTCGGCCAGGGCGGTGGCGATGCGGCGCTGCTTGTCCGCCTTCGTTCTGCACGGGACGACGGCGAAGGAGAGGTTGGGGCGGTCGAAGCCGGTCGTCACGGCGACGGGGTCCTCGAGCCGCAGCCGCGCCACGATGTCCCGCGCCACCTGCGGCGTCGCCGTCGCCGTCAGCGCGACGATCGCGCGCGCTCTCAGGTAGCGCGCCGCGTCGGCGAGGCGGAAGTAGTCGGGGCGGAAGTCGTGGCCCCACTGCGAGACGCAGTGCGCCTCGTCGACGACGAACAGCCCGACGCGCACGCGCGCGACCTGCTCGACGAACGCCGGCGAGGCGAAGCGCTCGGGCGCGACGTACAGCAGCCGCAGCTCGCCGGCTTCCGCGCGATCCATCACCGCGCGGTTCTCGGCGGCGCTCTGCTGGGCGTTGACGAGCGCGACGCGCTCGGGTGCGACCCGCCGCAGCTGATCGACCTGGTCCTGCATCAGCGACACGAGCGGCGAGACGACGATCGTGAGGTCCTCGCGCATCAGCGCGGGGAGCTGGTAGCAGAGCGACTTGCCGGAGCCGGTCGGCATCACGACGAGCGTGTCGCGGTCGGCCAGCGCGGCGCGCACGGCCTCCTCCTGGCCGGGCCGGAAGGCGTCGAAGCCGAAGTGGGTGCGCAGCGCGTCGCGGGGGTCCATCGGACGCTCGACCATAGCGCCGGGATCGGCCGGGATCGCGGGACTCACGCGGTTGCGCGCGACTTACGCGTGTATGACCGGAACGGCCCGCTCGAAGGCGTCCTTCGACTGCCCTCCGGGCCCGTGCGGCAGCGGGTACTCGCCCGTGAAGCAGGCGTCGCAGTGCGTCGCGCGGCTCGCGCCGACCGCCTCGTAGACGCCCTCGAGCGAGATGTAGTGGAGCGAGTCGGCGCCCAGCTCGCGCGCGATCTCGGCGACCTCGCGCCCGTGCGCGACCATCTCCTCGCGCGTCGACATGTCGATCCCGTAGTGACACGGGTTGCGGATCGGCGGCGCGGTGATGCGCAGGTGCACTTCCTGCGCGCCGGCGTCGCGCAGCATCTCGACGATCTGGCGCGTGGTGTTGCCGCGCACGATCGAGTCGTCCACGACCACGAGCCGCTTGCCGGAGACGATCTCCGGCATCGGGTTGAACTTCAGTCTGAGGCCGTGCTTGCGCAGCTCCTGCCCCGGCTGGATGAACGTGCGGGCGACGTAGCGGTTCTTGACGAAGCCGTCGTCGTGCGGGATCCCGCTCGCGCGCGCGAAGCCGCGGGCGGCCGGGTTGCCGGAGTCGGGCACCGCGATCACGAGGTCGGCGTCGACCGGCGCCTCGCGCGCGAGGATCTCGCCCATCCGCCCGCGCGCGCCCTGCAGCACGGTGCCGCCCATGATCGAGTCGGGGCGCGCGAAGTAGATGTACTCGAAGACGCAGAAGGCGCGGCGGGCGCCTTCGACCGCCATGCGCGTTGAGATCCCGCCCTCGTCGATCGTCAGCACCTCGCCCGGCTCGAGCTCACGCAGGAATCTCGCGCCGATGATGTCGAGCGCGCACGACTCGCTCGCGACGCAGTAGCGGTCGCCGAGCATGCCGAGCGCGAGCGGGCGCAGCCCGTGCGGGTCGCGGAACGCGACGAGCTTGTCGCGCGTCATCACGACGGTCGAGAAGGCACCGTGCAGGCGCGGCAGCACGTCCACGACCGCGTCCTCGACCTGCTCGGCCGGGTGGGTCGAGAGCAGCGCGGCGATGATCTCCGAGTCGGACGTCGAGCGGAACGCGACGTCGCGCTCGCGCAGCTCGGCGTGCAGCTCGACCGCGTTCGTGAGGTTGCCGTTGTGCGCCAGCGCCAGCTCGCGGCTGTCCGAGCGGTAGATCGGCTGCGCGTTCTCCCACGCGGACGAGCCGGTCGTCGAGTAGCGCACGTGGCCGAGCGCGAGGTCGCCGGGCAGCGCGCGCAGCTTCTGCTCGTCGAACACCTGGCTGACGAGGCCGAGGTCGCGCAGGGTCATGATGTTGCCGCCGACGTCGGTGGTCGCGATCCCGGCCGACTCCTGCCCGCGGTGCTGCAGCGCGTACAGCGCGAAGTACGCGAGGCGGGCGACGTCGTGGTCGGGCGCGTAGATCCCGAAGACGCCGCACTCGTCGCGCGGTCCGTCCCGATCGGTCAGGTGGTCGGTCATCGAGGAGGCGTCTCAGCGCTCCAGCAGCGGCCGGGCTGGCGGTTCCCGGCCTGGAGGCGCAAGCGTAGCAGCGGCCTCGGCGCGCGGCGCGGCGCCTCAGCCGATCGCGTCGGCCAGGCCGCGCTCGCGCGCGGAGCGCAGCTCGGCGAGCGGCCAGCTCAGCGTGGCGCCGCCGTCGAGCGTGAGGGAGAGCGCGTCGCCGCCGACCTCGCCGACGAACGTCAGCCGGATCTCGCGCGCGAGCGCGGCGAGCGCCGGCCTCGGGCCGGACAGCACGAAGCCGCCGGCGCCCTCGCCGAACAGCGTCTCCAGCAGCCGCTCGCCGTCGGCCCCAGCGCCGCGGAAATCGACCGTCGCGCCGTGGCCGCCGCCGAGGCAGCACTCCGCCAGCGCGACCGCGAGGCCGCCCTCGACGACGTCGTGCGCCGAGCGCAGCTCGCCGCGGCGGACCGCCTCGCGGACGACCTCCTGCGCGCGCCGCACCGCCGCGACGTCGAGCTCGGACAGCCCGTCGGGGAGCGGCTCACCGCGCAGCTTCGCCAGCTCGGAGCCCGGCAGCGACGGCTGGAAGGGGCCGGCGAACGCGATCGCGTCGCCCGCGACGGCGAAGCCGAGCCGGCCGGCGCGCGCGGCGTCCGGCAGGCGCCCGACCATGCCGACGACGGGCGTCGGGTAGATCGGCCCCTCCGGGCCCTCGTTGTAGAGCGAGACGTTGCCGCCGACGACCGGCACGTCGAGCGCGCGGCAGGCGTCCGCCATCCCGCGCACCGACTCGAACAGCTGCCACGCGATGTGGGGCTTCTCCGGGTTGCCGAAGTTGAGGCAGTTCGTAAGGCCGAGCGGCTCGGCGCCGACGCACGCGAGATTCGCCGCGCACTCGAGCACCGCCTCGACCGTGCCGCGGTAGGGGTCGCACGCGACGCGCCGGCCGGAGCCGTCTATCGAGACGGCGATCGCGGGCCGCTCGCCGGCGTCGGTGGGCGCGGGCAGCAGCAGCACCGCGGCATCGGCGTCATCGGGCCGGCGCACCGTGCGCGACTGCACGAGGCAGTCGTACTGCTCGAACACCGGGCGGCGGTCGGCGACGTTCCACGAGCCCAGCAGCGCGAGCAGCGCGTCGCGCGGATCGTCGCCGTCGAGGATGCGCCGCGGCGCCGGATAGATCGGCGCGCTCGGCTTCTCCGGCTTCAGGTCGTACAGCGGGCAGTCGTCCACCAGCGCCTCGACCGGCATGTCGCCGACGACCTCGCCGCCGCTCAGCACCCGCAGACGGCCCGAGTCGGTCACCTCGCCGATCGCCGTCGCGGTCGTCTCCCACTTCGCGCAGACCGCCAGCACCTCGTCGACCCGCGCGGGCTCGACGACGCACAACATCCGCTCCTGCGACTCGGAGACCATGATCTCGAACGGCTCCATCCCGGGCTCGCGCAGCGGCACGCGGTCGACGTGGATGTCGAGCCCGAGGCCACCCTTCGACGCCATCTCGGAGGACGACGAGGTGAGGCCGGCGGCGCCGAGGTCCTGCAGCGAGACGAGCAGCTCGCGGTCGAGCAGCTCGAGCGAGCACTCCATCAGCTTCTTCTCCGCGAACGGGTCGCCGATCTGCACGGTCGGGCGCTTGTCGGCGTCGCCGTCGCCCAGCTCCGCGCTCGCGAGCACTGAGGCGCCGCCGATCCCGTCGCGGCCGGTCAGCGCGCCGAACAGCACCAGCACGTTGCCGGGACCGGTCGCGGCCGAGCGCGTGAGGCGGTCGTGCCGGGCGATCCCGAGCGCCATCGCGTTGACGAGGCAGTTCTGCTCGTACGGGCCCTCGAAGTACAGCTCGCCGCCGATCGTCGGCACGCCGATCGAGTTGCCGTAGTGGCCGATCCCGCCGACCGCGTGCTCCAGCAGGTAGCGCGAGCGCGCGGAGTCGAGCTCGCCGAAGCGCAGCGAGTCCAACACCGCGATCGGCCGCGCGCCGACCGCGAACACGTCGCGCAGGATCCCGCCGACGCCCGTCGCCGCGCCCTGAAACGGCTCGACCGCGGATGGGTGGTTGTGCGACTCGACCTTGAAGGCGATCGCGAGGCCGTCGCCGACGTCGACCGCGCCGGCGTTCTCGCCCGGCCCCATCAGCAGGTACGGCCCCTCGATCGGGAGCTGGCCGAGCAGCTTCTTCGAGTGCTTGTAGGCGCAGTGCTCGCTCCACATCAGCGAGAACATCGACAGCTCGACGGCGTTCGGCTCGCGCCCGAGCTTCTCGACGATCAGCTCGTACTCGGCGTCGGTGAGGCCGAGCGCGCGGTGTGGGGCGACGGCCGTGTCAGACATGCGCCGCGACCGAGTTGGCGATCGACTGGAACAGCTTGAGGCCGTCGGTCGAGCCGGTCAGCGGATCGACCGCATGCTCGGGATGCGGCATCAGGCCGAAGACGTTGCCGGCCTCGTTGCGCACGCCAGCGACGTCGGCGAGCGAGCCGTTGAAGCTCTCGCCGGGCGCGTAGCGCAGCAGCACCTGCCCGTTCGCCTCGACCTGCTCGTGCAGAGCGGGCGGCGCGTACCAGCAGCCGGTCGTGTGCTTGGCCGGGATCGACAGCCGCTCGCCCTCCGCGCAGGCGTTCGTGAAGACCGTGTCGGCGCGCTCGACGACGAGGTCGACCTGGCGGCAGACGAAGCGCAGCGTCTTGTTCGGCAGCAGCGCGCCCGGCAGCAGGCCCGCCTCGCACAGCACCTGGAAGCCGTTGCAGATCCCCAGCACCGGGCCGCCCTCGCGCGCGAACGCGATCACCGACTCCATGATCGGCGCGAAGCGCGCGATCGCGCCGACGCGCAGGTAGTCGCCGTAGGAGAAGCCGCCCGGGACGACGACCGCGTCGACCCCTTGCAGGTCGCGGTCGCCGTGCCACAGGATCACGGCCTCGCCGACGCGCTCGCACGCGAGCTGCGCGTCGACCTCGTCACAGGTGCCGGGAAAGCGGAGGACGCCGAAGCGCATGCGGCGGGTCAGCCCCCGTGGGCGGGCGCCGCGTCCACGATCTCGTAGTCCTCGATCAGCGGATTGGCGAGCAGCTTCTCGCACATCTCGCCGACGCGGCTCGGGTCCTCGACGTCCAGCTCGATCAGCCGCCCGACGTGCACGTTCGCGACGCCGTCGAAGCCGAGCGCCGGCAGCGCGCGCTCGACCGCCTGGCCCTGCGGGTCGAGGATCCCGGCCTTCGGCCGCACCAGCACGCGCACGCGCCGGCTCACGGAGCGGTCCGCTCCAGCCACGCGTCGAACGGCTCGCCGGTGATCAGCTCGTACGCCTCGACGTACTTCGCGCGCGTGGCGGCGGCCACCTCGTCCGGGATCTCCGGCGCCGGCGGCTGCTTGTCCCATCCCGTCTCGGCCGCCCAGTCGCGCACGTACTGCTTGTCGAACGACGGCTGGCCGCGCCCGACTCCATAGCCCTCGACGGGCCAGAAGCGCGAGGAGTCCGGCGTCAGCACCTCGTCGCCGAGCGTCAGCGTGCCGTCCGCGTCGCGGCCCAGCTCGAACTTCGTGTCGGCCAGGATCACGCCGCGCGAGCGCGCATGCTCGGCCGCCTTCGCGTACAGCTCGACGGACACGTCGCGCACTCGCTCGGCGAGCGCTCGCTCGCCGTCGAGCAGCGCGACCGTCTGCTCGAAGTCGATCGCCTCGTCGTGGCCGACCTCGGCCTTCGTCGAGGGCGTGTAGAGCGGCTGCGGGAGCTGCTCGGACTCCTGCAGGCCGGGCGGCAGCTCGAGGCCGGAGACGTGTCCGGTCGCCTGGTAGTCCTTCCAGCCGGAGCCGGTGATGTAGCCGCGCACGACGCACTCGACGGGCAGCATGTCGAGCTTCTTGACGACGAGCGCGCGTCCGCGCACCTCGTCGGGAACGCCGTCGGTGGCCGAGATGAAGTGGTTCGGGATGACGTCCGCGAGCAGCTCGAACCAGAACACCGACAGGCCCGTCAGGACCTTGCCCTTGTCCGGGATCGGGGTCGGGTGGACGGCGTCGAACGTCGAGATGCGATCGCTCGCGACGAGCAGCAGCCGGTCCCCGAGGTCGTACAGCTCACGGACCTTCCCCGAAGCGATGAGGGGGAGGTCTGCGAGGGGGGTCACGTGGCGCGATGCTAGCAGCGCGTCAGGCGCGAAAGAGGTCCGCCAGCCGGCCGCGCGCGAACGCCCACTGCTTGGCGGCGCTGCGGTTCCCGGGATGCAGGATCGGCAGCAGCGCGAGCCCGCGCACGGTGCCGAGCGTCATCTGGATGAGCGGGTCGCGGCTGCGGTCCTCGGGGCCGTCGGCGAGCATCTCGCGACAGCACAGCAGCGTGCCCTGCGACAGCCGCGCCTCGACCGGCTCGAGCTGCGCGCGCAGCTCCTCGTCCGTGCGCGCGGCGGCGGCGAGGTCGAGCGACGCCTGGAACAGCGGGCCCGTGAACCAGCCCCAGATCGCGTCGAGCGCCTGCTCGACGCGCTCCTCGCCGGCCGGCAGGCTCGCCAGCTCGCCGCGGATCTCCTCCAGCCGGCGCATCGCCAGCTCCTCCAGCGCGGCCGCGACGAGCGCGGGGCGCGTGCCGAAGTGGTGCAGGTGCGCGCCGCGCGAGAGGCCGGCGCGCTCGCACACGCGCCCGGTGGTGGTGCCCTCGTAGCCGTGCTCGACGAGGCACTCGATCGCGGCGGCGAGCAGCGCCGCCCGCGTGCTGGCGCTGCGCTCCTCCTGCGTGCGTCGGACGGGTGTCGCGCTCATCGCGCTCCCACGATACATTCATTCGCGAACGCAAGTTTGCGCGCACCCCGTACGAGGAGACTGAAACCGTGGGATCGACTGACGCGTTGATCTTCGACGCGATCCGCACACCGCGTGGCAAGGGCAAGAGCAACGGCTCGCTCCACACCACGAAGCCGGTCGACCTGGTGGTCGGCCTCATGCACGAGATGCTGATCCGCAACGAGCAGCTCGACCCCGCGCGGGTCGATGACGTCGTGCTCGGCTGCGTGACGCCGATCGGCGACCAGGGCATGGACATCGCCAAGACGGCCGCGATCAAGGCCGGCCTGCCGGACACGGTCGCCGGCGTCCAGCTCAACCGCTTCTGCGCGTCCGGCCTCGAGGCCGTCAACGTCGCCGCGCAGAAGGTCGCGTCCGGCTGGGAGGACCTCGTCTTCGCCGGCGGCGTCGAGTCGATGTCGCGCTGCCCGATGGGCAGCGACGGCGGCGCGTGGGCGCTCGACCCCGAGACGAACTACGACACGTCGTTCATCCCGCAGGGCGTCAGCGCGGACCTGATCGCGACGGTCGAGGGCTTCGACCGCGAGACCGTCGACGCCTACGCCGTGCGCTCGCAGGAGCGCGCCTCGAAGGCGCAGGCCGAGGGCCGCTTCAAGAACTCCGTCGTCCCGGTCAAGGACATCAACGACCACGTCGTGCTCGACCACGACGAGTTCATCCGCCCCGGCACGACCGTCGAGACGCTCGGCGGGCTGAAGCCGAGCTTCGAGGTGATGGGCGAGATGGGCGGCTTCGACGCGGTGGCGCTGCAGAAGTACCACTGGGTCGAGAAGATCAACCACGTCCACACGCCCGGCAACAGCTCCGGCATCGTGGACGGCGCCGCCCTGGTCGCGATCGGGAACGAGCAGACCGGCGCGGAGCTGGGGCTCAGAGCCCGCGCGCGCATCCTCGCGACGGCGCTCTCGGGCGCCGACCCGACGATCATGCTGACCGGCCCCGCGCCCGCCTCGAAGAAGGCGTTGGCGAAGGCCGGGCTGACGGTCGACGACCTCGACCTCGTCGAGATCAACGAGGCGTTCGCGGCCGTCGTGCTGCGCTTCGTGCGCGACATGGGCCTCGACATGGAGAAGGTCAACGTCAACGGCGGTGCGATCGCGATGGGGCACCCGCTCGGCGCGACCGGCGCGATGATCCTCGGCACGCTCGTCGACGAGCTGCACCGCACGGGCGGCAGATACGGCCTCGCGACGCTGTGCGTCGGCGGCGGCATGGGGATCGCGACCGTGGTGGAGGCGATCTAGATGGAGTCGACCACCATCCGCTGGGAACAGGACGCCGACGGCGTCGTCGTCCTCACGCTCGACGACCCGAGCGGCAGCGCCAACACGATGAACGCGGCGTACGCCGAGTCGATGGAGGCGACGCTGCAGCGGCTCGAGGCGGAGAAGGATGCGATCACGGGCGTCGTGATCACCTCCGCGAAGAAGACCTTTTTCGCGGGCGCGAACCTCAACGACCTGAGACTCGTCGGGCCCGAGCAGGCGGAGGACCTGGCGAAGGCGCTGCGGGCCGGCAAGGCGCAGTTGCGCCGGCTGGAGACGCTCGGCAAGCCGGTCGTCGCCGCGTTGAACGGCACGGCTTTGGGCGGCGGGCTGGAGATCGCGCTCGCGACCCATCACCGCATCGCGGTCGACGACAACAAGATCCAGTTCGGCTTCCCGGAGGTGCAGCTCGGCCTGCTGCCCGGCGCCGGCGGCGTCGTGCGCACGGTGCGCATGATCGGGATCGTCAACGCGCTCATGTCGCTGCTGATGCAGGGCCAGAGAGTGCGCCCGAGCAAGGCCGTCGAGATCGGGATCGTGGACGAGCTGGTCGCGTCGAGAGACGACCTGATCCCGGCCGCGAAGAAGTGGATCGCGGAGCATCCGGACGCGCAGCAGCCGTGGGACGCGGACAAGAAGCACAAGATCCCCGGCGGCACGCCCTCGACGCCCGCACTGGCGATGAACCTGCCGGCGTTCCCGTCGAACCTGCGCAAGCAGATCAAGGGCGCGAACTACCCGGCGCCGCACCACATCATGGCCGCGGCGGTCGAGGGCGCGCAGGTCGACTTCGACAACGCGATCGAGATCGAGGGCCGCTACTTCGTCGACCTCGCGACCGGCCAGGTCTCGAAGAACATGATCCAGGCGTTCTTCTTCGACCTCCAGGCGGTCAACGGCCCGCGCGGCCGCTCTGCGGACGTCGAGACGTTCCGGGCGAGAAAGGTCGTCGTGCTGGGCGCCGGCATGATGGGCGCCGCGATCGCGTACGTGTGCGCGAAGGCGGGCATCGAGGTCGTGCTGAAGGACGTCTCGCAGGAGGCGGCGGACCGTGGCAAGTCCTACTCGGCCAGACTCGTCGAGAAGGGCGTCTCGCGCGGGAAGACGACGCAGGAGAAGGGCGACGCCCTGCTCGCGCTGATCACCGCGACCGACGACCCGGCGGCGGCCGCGGGCGCCGACCTCGTGATCGAGGCGGTGTTCGAGGACCCGGCCGTGAAGAGACAGGTGTTCGCGGAGATCGAGCCGCATCTGGCGCCCGACGCGCTGCTCGGCTCGAACACCTCGACGCTGCCGATCACCGGGTTGGCGGAGAACGTGTCGCGGCCGGCGGACTTCATCGGCCTGCACTTCTTCTCGCCCGTCGACAAGATGCCTTTGCTGGAGATCATCAAGGGCGAGCAGACGAGCGACGAGACGCTGTGGCGCGCGCTGGACGTCGCGAAGCAGATCAAGAAGACGCCGATCGTGGTGAACGACTCGCGCGGCTTCTTCACCTCGCGCGTTATCGGAACGTTCATCAACGAGGGCATCTCGATGCTGACCGAGGGAATCCCCGCGGCGACGATCGAGC
Organism: Actinomycetota bacterium; assembly: GCA_018268595.1. Taxonomy (GTDB): domain Bacteria; phylum Actinomycetota; class Thermoleophilia; order Solirubrobacterales; family Solirubrobacteraceae; genus Conexibacter. Next base: position 17,254 of record JAFDWH010000025.1, read on the forward strand.
AGGCGTCCTCGCAGGCCGGCTACCCGGCGCCGGTCTTGCAGTTGAGCGACGAGCTGAACCTCAAGCTGATGCGCAAGATCCGCGACGCGGCGAAGGCGGCGATGGAGTCGGCAAGCGGCTGGTCGGGTCACCCCTCCGAGCAGGTGATCGACGACATGCTCGACAAGCACGACCGGCCCGGCAAGCTCGAGGGCCGCGGCTTCTACGAGTACGCCGACGGGAGACGAGTCGGACTGTGGCCCGGGCTGCGCGAGGCGTTCCCGCCGGTGGCGGATCCGTCCGCGATCTCGTTGAGAGACCTCGAGGAGCGCATGATGTTCGCCGAGGCGCTGGAGACGGTGAAGTGCCTCGACGAGGGCGTGATCGAGTCGGTCGCCGACGCCAACATCGGCTCGATCTTCGGGATCGGCTTCCCCGCCTGGACCGGCGGGGTGCTGCAGTACATCAACCAGTACGGCGACCCTGTGCGCAACCCGGACACGGGCGGTCCCGCCGCATTCGTCGCCCGCGCCCGCGAGCTGGCCGCTCGCTACGGGGCGCGGTTCGAGCCGCCGGCCTCGCTGGTCGAGCGGGCGGAGCGCAACGAGCCGTACCTCGACGGCGCCACCGTCGCCGCTTAGTGGCACTCAGCGCGCGCCGGGCCTGCCCGCCCGGCGCGCGCTGCTTGACCGGCGGAGCTGTGTCCTTTTGGGGGTCGTATAGGGACCCAAAAGGACGCAGGTCCGGAGCGGCCGCCCGCGGGCGGAGCGCTTCAGGCGATCTCGTCGAGCCGCGCGAAGATCGCGTCGGCGTGACGGATGTAGGGCCGGTAGTCGAACAGCGCGTCGAGGTCGAGGCCGGCCTCGGCCACCGCGGGCTCGGCCGCCAGCAGCTCACGCAGAGGAGTGCGCGTGTCCCAGGCGGTTTGCGCCGTGCGCTGGACGATCCGGTACGCGTCGTCGCGCACCATCCCCGCCTGCTCGATCAGCGCCAACAGCACACGCTGGCTGAACAGCGCGCCGCACGTGATCTCGAGGTTCTCCTGCATGCGCGCTCTGTGGACGACCATGCCCTCGGCCAGCGCGGTCGCGCGCGCGAGCATGTAGTCGATCAGGATCGTCGAGTCGGGCAGGATCACGCGCTCGACCGAGGAGTGCGAGATGTCGCGCTCGTGCCACAGCGCGACGTCCTCGACGGCCGCCTGCGCGTTGCCGCGCAGCACGCGCGCCAGACCGCTGATCTGCTCGGACTTGATCGGGTTTCTCTTGTGCGGCATCGCGCTCGAGCCCTTCTGCCCGGCGCGGAACGGCTCCTCCGCCTCGCGCACCTCCGTGCGCTGGAGGTGGCGCAGCTCGGTCGCGAAGCGCTCGAGCCCCGCGCCGGCGAGCGCGATCGCCTGCAGCAGTTCGGCGTGGCGGTCGCGCGCGACGACCTGCGTCGAGACGGGCTCGCGGTCGAGGCCGAGCGCGTCGAGGACGCGCGCCTCGAACTCCGGCGAGGTCGCCGAGTAGGTCCCGACCGCGCCGGAGACCGCTCCGACCGCCGCCTGCGCGAACGCGCGCTCCAGCCGCACCGCGTTGCGGTGCGCCTCGAACGCGAAGCCGGCGAGCTTGATGCCGAACGAGGTCGGCTCGGCGTGCACGCCGTGCGTGCGCCCGACGCAGAGCGTGTCGCGATGCTCGCGCGCCCGCTCCGCCAGCGCGCGCACGAGCGCGCAGGCGCCGGGCACGATCACCTCGCCGGCGCGCTTGAGCTGCAGTGCCAGCGCCGTGTCGAGGACGTCGGACGACGTCAGCCCGTAGTGGATCCAGCGCCCCGCAGGACCGGCCGACGCCGACAGCACGTCGACGAACGCGGCCACGTCGTGGTCGGTCGTCTTCTCGCGCTCATCGACCGCCTCGACGCTGAACGTCGCCGCGCGGATCGCCTCCAGTTCCTCCGCCGTCGGCCCGTCCATCGCCTCGCACGCAGCAACCTCGACGTCGCGCCACGCGGACATGCGCGCCTCGTCGGTCCACAGGGCGGCGAGCTGGGGGCGGCTGTAGCGGGGGATCATGCGCCCGCCATTATCGAGGGCCGGGCGGCGCGGTGCGGCGCGAAGCGCACCGGTTTCGAGATAATCGATCGATGGGTGGGGGGACCCAAACGCACGCGCGGCCGCGGCCGCCGCTCACGCCGCCCCGGCTGCCACCGGGTCCGGCGTCGCCGGGACCGTGGCAGCTGATCCGCTGCCAGGCCAACTTCGCCGGCTACCTCGACGCCTGCATGCGCCGGCACGGCCCGCTGTTCACGCTGCGCATGCCACCGTTCGAGGCGTTCGTCGCGGCGACGGAACCGCGGGACGTCGAGACGATCCTGCTCGACACGACGACGCGCTTCGAGCCCGGGGCGGCGAGCGCGATCCTCGAGCCGCTCGTCGGCCCCGCGTCGCTGATCCTCAGCGCCGGACCGCAGCACATGCACCAGCGCAGGCTGCTGCTGCCGGCCTTCCACGGCAAGCTCGCCGAGCGCTGGGAGCAGCAGATCGCCGAGATCGCCGCGCGTCACCTCGCGCGCCTGCCGCTGAGCGCCCCGATCCCACTGCGCGAGCCGATGCGCGAGATCGCGCTCGACGCGATCTGCCGCATCCTCTTCGGCGGCGACGAGCCGGCGACATACCGAGCGTTGCGCGACGAGGTCGCGCGCGGGCTCGACCCGCGCATCGTCGTGCTGCTGTGGTTCCCGACGCTGTGGAGACGCCATGGCCGCCTCAACCCGGCGCGCCCGCACCAGCGCCGCCGCGCGCACATCCACGGCCTCGTGCACGAGCTGATCGCGCGTCGGCGCGCCGACGCGACGCACGCCGAGCGCGACGACGTGCTCTCGGTGCTGGTCGCCGCGCGCGACGAGCACGGCGAGCCGCTCTCCGACGGCGAGATCCGCGACCTGCTGCTCGGGCTGCTGATGGCCGGCCACGAGACGACCGCCAACGCGCTCACGTGGGCGTTCGAGCGCCTCTCGCGCACGCCCCATGCCCGCGAGCGCCTCGCCGAGGAGGTGCGCGCCGGCGGGACCGCATACGTCGACGCCGTCGTCTCCGAGACGCTGCGCACGCGCCCCTCGGTGATCGACGCCGTGCGCACCGCTACGAGCGAGATCGAGCTGAGCGGCTACGCGATCCCGCCGGGGACCGTCGTCAGCGCGATGCTCACGGCGATGCACCGGCGGCCCGATCTGTGGCCCGACCCGCTCGCGTTCCGGCCCGAGCGCTTCCTCGACGGCAGGCCGCCGCCGTACTCCTACATGCCGTTCGGCGGCGGCGTCCGCCACTGCATAGGCGCGTCGCTGTCGCTCGTGGAGATGCGCGCCGTGCTGCGCACGGCGGTCGGCATGCTCGACATAGCGCCCGCTCCGAATCGGGAGGAGCGGATGCGCCTGACGGGCATCACGCTCACTCCCTCGCGCGGCGGGCGCGTCGTGCTGGCGCGCCGTTAGGCGGCCAGAATCCGCGCCGCCAGCGCGGCGGCGTTTCTCGGGTTGTCGATGCCGACGCAGGCGACCGGGACGCCGGGCGGCATCTGCGCGACCGACAGCAGCGCGTCGAGGCCGCCGGCGGCGGTCATCGCGCTGGTGAGCGGGACGCCGATCACCGGCAGGTCCGTGTGCGCGGCGACGACGCCCGGCAGCGCGGCCGACAGGCCGGCGCCTGCGATGATCACCTTCAGCCCGCGCGAGCGCGCGCTCTTGGCGTAAGCGGCGACCTTGTCGGGGTCGCGGTGGGCGGACATCACGTTGATCTCGTTCGGGATGCCCTGGTCGGTCAGCGCCTTCGCCGCCTTCTGCATCGTCTCCATGTCGCTCTGCGAGCCCATCACGATGCCGACGAGCACGCCCTCGGCCGACAGGTCCTGCTCCAGGGCGGCCACGGTCGGGTCGGTGGACGTCTCGGTGACGGCGGCGGCTTCGTCGGTCATGCGGTGCTCCCGGTGGTGGTGACGGCGCGCAGCGCGATGTCACGTCGCAACTGGCGCCCTTCGAAGGCGATGGAATCGGCGGCAGCATAGGCAGCCGCGCGCGCGGCCGCCGCGTCGGCGCCGAGCGCCGTCACATTCAGGACGCGGCCGCCGGCGGTGACGATCGCGCCGTCCTCGCGGCGCCGCGTGCCGGCGTGCGTCACCTCGACCCCGGCGGGCACCGCGTCGAGCCCGACGATCGGGTCGCCGGTGCGCGGCGACTCCGGGTAGCCGGCGCTCGCGAGCACGAGCGTCACGGCGGCGCGCGGGTCCCATTCCAGCTCCACGCCCGCCAGTCCCCCGGGCTCGCACGCGCGGCGCAGCACGTCCAGCAGGTCGGAGCGCAGCCGCGGCAGCACCGCCTGCGTCTCCGGGTCGCCGAAGCGGACGTTGAACTCCAGCACGCTGACGCTAGGGGTGCCGGAGCCGGCCACGTGGCCGGCGGAGGCGGGCCCCCGTGCGCTGTCCGTCAGCATCAGGCCGGCGTAGAGGATCCCGTGGAACGGCGTGCCGCGGCGGCGCAGCTCGTCGATCACCGGCTGGTGGACCTGCGCGCACAGCTCTCGCGCGCGCGCCGCGTCGAAGCCCGGCACCGGCGAGTAGGACCCCATGCCGCCGGTGTTCGGTCCCTCGTCGCCGTCGAAGATGCGCTTGTAGTCCTGCGCCGGCGCCATCGGGATCGCCCGCTCGCCGTCGCAGACCGCCAGCAGCGACAGCTCCTCGCCGTCGAGGAACTCCTCCACCACGACCTGCTCCGTGTCGTGCAGCCGCTGCACGAGGAACGCCTCCAGCGTCGCGCGCGCGTCCTCCACGGAGGTCGCGATCACGACGCCCTTGCCGGCGGCGAGCCCGTCCGCCTTGATCACGACCGGGTAGCGCGCGATCGCCGCCATCCCCTGCTCGACCGTCGTGACGACCTCGTAGGCGGCGGTCGGCACGCCGGCCGCCTCCATCACCGACTTCGAGAAGGCCTTCGAGCCCTCCAGCCGCGCGACCGCCGCGCGCGGCCCGAAGCAGGCGATCCCCGCCTCCGCGAACGCGTCGGCGGCGCCCGCGACGAGCGGCGCCTCGGGCCCGACCACGACCAGCGCGACGTCCTCGTCGCGGGCGGCCGCGACGAGCCCCGCCACGTCGTCGGCGCGCACGTCGAGCAGCCGCGCGTCGGCCGCGATGCCCGCGTTGCCGGGTGCGCACAGCAGCTCAGGCGCCTGCGGCGAGCGCGCGAGCGCGCGCACGATCGCGTGCTCGCGCCCGCCGGCGCCGATGACGAGGACCTTCGGGGCCACGGAGTCGCGCTACAGCGAGGAGATGAAGTCGTCGATCGGGATCGCGGTCAGCGTCTCGTACTGCACGGTGCCGCGCGAGCCGAGCTCCAGCGACACGCGGGCGATCGTCTTCTCGTCCGGCGCCTCGACCACGTTGACGAAGTCGAAGCGGCCGAGCACCGCCCACTGCGCCTTCACCGTCGCGCCGAGCTGCTCGATCTCTCTGTTGACCTCGCGGATGCGCTGCGGGTTCGTCTTGATCGTCTGCGTGCCCTCGGGGGTGAGCTTCGAGAGCATGATGTACGTCGGCATGGCGCTCCCATCTTCGCGGTCGGCGACGGATCTGCGGCCCTGCTTTCTATCCCAACGGCCGGCGCGGCGCATCGACCGGGCCGCTCGACTGTTCTTGAGAGCGATGATGCCCCGCGCCCGCTCCCGCAACGCGCTGCTGCTCGGTGCGTCCGCCGCGCTGCTCGCGTGCGCCCCCGCGACGGCCGCCGCGCACGCCACGCTGACGACCGACGCGCGCTGCTACGCGCCGGGCGCGCCGCTGCGGATGACGGCGGACGGGCTCACGCCGCGCGCGCCGTTGACGGTGGCGCTCGACGGGCGACGCCTCACCTACGGCGACGGCACGTCGCCGGCCGCCGACGCCGCCGGCTCGTTCGCCAGCTCCTTCGCGGTCCCGGCGCTCGCGCCGGCGGCCGTGCAGCAGGGCCACCGGCTCGTCGTGAGCGACGGGACGCACCGCCCGCACGCGCGCTTCGCCGTCTCGCGACCGGCGGGCGGCGACTTCCAGCCCGCGAGCGGGGACCCGCGCACGCTCCAGGCGCGCGTGCGCGTGTGGGGCTTCGCGCTCGGCGACAAGCGGCCGGCCGGCCGGCTGCCCGTGTGGCTGCACTGGGTGAGCCCGGCAGGGAAGCCGCGGCGGAGCGCCGCGCTCGGCAGCACGGGCGGCCCCTGCGGCGCGCTCACGACGGCGCCGCGGCGCGTCTTCCCGTTCGCCCCGGAGCCGGGCCGCTGGACGCTCGTGATCGACACGCACCGCCGGTACCGCGTGCACGCGAGCGGCCCACGCGCGAAGATCCCCGTGCACGTCCGCGCACGCTGATGTCCGTACCGATCCCCCGCACGCTCCTCGCCGCCGGTGCCGCGCTCGCCGCCGCGCTCGGTGCCGGCGCCGCCGACGGCGCGACGAAGGCGCAGATCGTGCTGGCTCCGGGCTGCTACCTGAGTGGCGGGACCGGCCTGCTGACCGGCAGCGGCTTCAGACCGAGAGCGACGTGGACCGCGAAGCTGTCGGGCACGAAGCAGATCGGCACGGGCCACATCGACGCGAGAGGGAAGATCCGCGCGCGCTTCACGGCGCCGCAGTACCACGGCACGTCCGGCACGCGTCAGGTGACGCTGTCCGTCACCGACGGGCCGCACGTCGCCTCGACGACGTTCCTGATGACGCCGCTGACGGCGAGCTTCAGCCCGCGCACCGGCAACCCGCAGACGTTGCGCGTGCGCTGGCGCGTGCTGGGACTCGGCGCGCGCCACGGCGTCTACGTCCACTACGTGCAGCCGAACGGCAAGCTCAAGCGCACGCTGCGGATCGGCACGACGCGCGGCGCCTGCGGCGCGCTCAAGACCGGCCCGATCGCCCTCTTCCCGTTCAGATACCGCTACGGGATCTGGACCTTCCAGGTCGACGCGAGCCGCGCGTACAGCGCCGCGACGAAGCCGCGCCTGCTGATCCAGTTCGCGATCAGACGGCCGAAGGCAGGCAGAAGACCGAGCGGCGGGCAGACGGGCGACTGAGGCGGGCGCGGGCTACGCCGCGACCGCCCGCGCCGCCTTCGCTGGCAGCCGCCTCGCGCCGCCATGCCGGCGGTTCCGCCGATGCTCAAGGTTCACTGCGCAATAGCCGATGAACCCGACCGTGCAGTCAAGCCCGCGGGACGCAGCCAGCGCTCGAGCGCAAGCGCTCGGGCTGCTCGCCGTCGCCTACCTCGCGTATGCGAGCGTCCTGCCGAGCCTCCCAGCGGTCCACGTCTGCCTCTTCCGTCGCCTCACCGGGCGTCGCTGCCCTCTGTGCGGCTTGACGCACGGACTCAACCGCGCGCTGTGCGGCGACTTCGCCGGGGCGCGATCCGCCCATCCGCTCGCGGTGCCGGCCGTCGCTGCGCTTGCCGGCTGCGCCGCGACGCTCCTGCTGCCCACCCCACGACTCGACTGAGGAGAAGCAATGGCTGTCACGGCCACTCAGGTGCAGGTGCCCGATCGCAGCGCGCTGGACGGTGCGATCACGAGCTACATCGCGCAGGGCTTCACGGTCCAGAACCGCGGCGAGGACTTCGTCGTCCTCTTCAAGAAGAAGGAGTTCAGCGTTCTGTGGGCCGTCGTCGGGTTCGTCCTCTGCGTCCTGCCGCTCCTCGTTTACCTGATCGTCTACGCGACTCAGAAGGACCAGCTCGTGGAGATTCGCGTCGCCGCCTCGCAGTCCCAGATCCACTGGAGCGCGGACCGGGAGCAATGGTGGGACGGCGAGGCGTGGCACCACGTCTCGCAGCAACTGCCGCCCGATGCGCAGGTCAGTCCCGACGGCGCGCACTTCTGGGACGGTGCGTCATGGCGCACGATGCCGGCGGGAGCGCCGGCGGCCGAGGCCGATGCGCTCTCGGAGTCCACCTCAGCCGACTCGACGGAGGAGCGATGAGCACCATCCCTTCGGACGTGAGCGCGATGCATACGTCCGTGATCTCGACCGAGGCGCTCGGCTCGCGCGCCGCGCGCCTCGCAGCCGAGTTCATCGACGGCATCCTCGTGGGCGTAGTGGCCGCGATCCTCGGGCTCGCCATCCACAGCCTCTCCGCCTACTACGTCATCGCAGTCATCGGCTCGCTCCTCTACGCCGTCCTGCTGCTGGGCCGCACCGGAGAGCACAACGGACAGACGCTCGGAAAGCAATGGCTCAGCCTGCGTGTGGTGAGCACCTCCGGCGAGCCGGTCACGTTCGGGATCGCGTGCAAGCGCGAGCTGCTCGGGCGCTTTCTTCCGAACCTCGTCACGTTCGGCCTGTATGGCCTCGTCGATTCGCTGTGGATTCTCTGGGACGCGCGCAAGCAGACGCTGCACGACAAGATCGGCGGGACCTACGTCTTCAAGGCCGTCGCCGATCCCGCTCAGGCGCCCCAGCTCACCGTCCCGGGGCCCCCGGTGTTCGCCGGGGCGTCCGCCACGCCGCCTCCACCGCCGCCACCGCCACCGCCTCCGGGCGACTGAGGCGGGCGCAGGCTACGCCGCGACCGCCCGCGCCGCCTTCGTGAACACCAGCTCGCCCTCGACCGCGTCGACCTCGACGAGGTCGCCGGCGGCGAACTCGCCCTCGAGGATCGCGAGCGCGAGCTTGTCGACGAGGCGCTTCTGGATCACGCGCTTGAGCGGGCGCGCGCCGTAGGTCGGGTCGTAGCCGAGGTTCCCCAGCAGCGTGCGCGCCGCGTCGGTCAGCTCGACGTCGATCTCGCGCTCGCGCACGCGTCTGATCAGGCGCGCGACTTGGAGGTCGACGATCGCGCCGATCTGCTCGCGCGACAGCGGCTGGAACTCGACGATGTCGTCGAGGCGGTTGACGAACTCGGGCCGGAAGAACTGCTCGGCGCCGGCCTTCCCGCCGGGGATGTTCGAGGTCATGATCAGCACGACGTTCTTGAAGTCGACCGTGCGGCCCTGGCCGTCGGTCAGGCGCCCGTCGTCCATCACCTGCAGCAGGATGTTGAAGACGTCGCCGTGCGCCTTCTCGACCTCGTCGAGCAGCACAACGGAGTAGGGACGTCGCCGCACCGCCTCGGTCAGCTGACCGCCCTCCTCGTAGCCGACGTAGCCGGGAGGCGCCCCCACGAGTCGCGACACGGAGTGTCTCTCCATGTACTCCGACATGTCGATGCGGATCATCGCGTCCTGCGAGTCGAACATGAACTCGGCGAGCGCGCGTGCCAGCTCGGTCTTGCCGACGCCGGTCGGGCCGAGGAACAGGAACGTGCCGATCGGCCGGTCCGGGTCCTGGAGGCCGGCGCGCGAGCGTCGCAGCGCGTTCGCGACCGCCTCGACCGCCTCGTGCTGGCCGATCACCCGCTGGTGCAGGCGGGTCTCCATGTGCACGAGCTTCTCGACCTCGCCCTCCATCAGCCGCGAGACGGGGATGCCGGTCCACTTGCCGACGACCTCGGCGACGTCCTCGGCGTCGACCTTCTCCTTCAGGAACTGCACCCCGCCGTCGGGCGCCCCCTCGGACGCCTCGGCCGCGGCCAACTGCTTCTCCAACTCGGGGATCTCGCCATAGCGAAGCTCCGCAGCCCGTTGGAGGTCCGCCGCCCGCTCCGCACGCTCGGCCTCCACGCGCGCCTGCTCCAACCGCTCGCGCACCGCCTTCACGCTCTCGATCGCGTCCTTCTCGCGTTGCCACTGCGCCTTCATGCCGGCGGAGCGCTCCTGCAGCTCGGCGATCTCGCGCTCGATCGCCTCGCGCCGCGCGACCGACGCCTCGTCGGACTCCTTCGCGAGCGCCTCGCGCTCGATCTCCAGCTGCATGATGCGGCGGTCGATCTCGTCGATCTCGGTCGGCTTCGAGTCGATCTCGATGCGCAGCCGCGAGGCCGCCTCGTCGATCAGGTCGATCGCCTTGTCGGGCAGGAAGCGGTCGCTGATGTAGCGGTCGGAGAGCGTCGCCGCGGCGATGATCGCGCTGTCCTGGATGTCGACGCCGTGGTGGACCTCGTAGCGCTCCTTGAGCCCGCGCAGGATCGCGATCGTGTCCTCGACCGACGGCTCGCCGACCAGCACCGGCTGGAAGCGGCGCTCGAGCGCCGCGTCTCTCTCGATGTGCTTGCGGTACTCGTCGAGCGTCGTCGCGCCGACCGCGCGCAGCTCGCCGCGCGCGAGCATCGGCTTGAGCAGGTTCGCCGCGTCGACGGCGCCCTCGCCGGCACCCGCGCCGACGATCGTGTGCAGCTCGTCGATGAAGAGGATCACGGTGCCGTCGGCGTCGGCGATCTCTCTCAGCACGGCCTTCAGCCGGTCCTCGAACTCGCCGCGGTACTTCGCGCCGGCGATCAGCGCGCCCACGTCGAGCGCGACGACGCGGCGGTCGCGCAGGCCCTCGGGCACGTCGCCCGTGATGATGCGCTGCGCAAGGCCCTCGGCGATCGCGGTCTTGCCGACGCCCGGCTCGCCGATCAGCACCGGGTTGTTCTTCGTGCGGCGACTGAGGACCTGGATCACGCGGCGGATCTCGTCGTCGCGGCCGATGACCGGGTCGAGCTTGCCGTCGCGCGCGGCCGCGGTGAGGTCGCGCCCGTACTTCTCCAGCGCCTGGAACTTGTCCTCCGGGCTCATGTCGGTCACGCGGTGTGGGCCGCGCACCTCGGAGATCGCCTGCAACAGGACCTCTCTGCGCGCGCCGGCGTCGCGCAGCAGCTCGCCCGCCTTCGAGTTGTGCCCGGCGAGCGACAGCAGCAGATGCTCGGTCGAGACGTACTCGTCGCCGAGCCCGCGCATCTCCGACTCGGCCGCGCGCAGCACCTGGATCAGCTCCTGCGAGGGGCCGCTGCCGCCGCTCGGGCCGGTCATTCTCGGCAGCGCGTCGAGCGCGCCGTTGACCGCCGCGCGGACCGCGGACGGGTCGGCGCCGACCTTGCGCAGGACGGGCGCGACGATGCCCTCCGACTGCTCCAGCAGGACCGCGAGCAGGTGCTCGGGCGTCGCCTGCGGGTTCGCACGATCCTCGGCCAGCCGGAGGGCTGCCTGGATCGCCTCCTGGGACTTGATCGTGAAGCGGTCGAGCTGCATGGGCAATCTCCAAATCTAAGTCAGAGAGACTTAGATCATAGCGCCCATCAGCCCGTCTGCCCAGGGCGCTCGACGGGGATTCTGAAGCGCTGCCGCGGTTGCGCCGGCACGATCGCGCCGCCGCGCACGTAGGGGACGATCTCGGCGCGCAGCTCGCGCCGCAGCGCCTCCAGCCGCTCGACCTCCCGCGCGAGCGCGGCCGCGCGTCGCTCGAGCCGCTGCACCTTCGCGGTCATCGCCGTGAGCTGCTCCTCCAGCTCGAACACGCGCTCGACGCCGGCGAGGTTCATGCCCAGCTCGGCGGTCATCTGCTGGATGCGCTTGAGCCGCTCGACGTCGGCGTGCGAGTAGAGGCGCGTGCCCTTCGGCGAGCGCTTCGGCTCGATCAGCCCGCGCTGCTCGTACATGCGCAGCGTCTGCGGGTGCATCTCCGCCAGCTCCGCGGCGACCGAGATCATGAAGACGCCGCGGTCGTCGGTCAGCTCGATGCGCGTCGTGGTGCGCATGCGTCGCACGCTCATGGGGTCACCTCCGCGGGGCATCCAGCCCGCGATCTGATTTCGAACGGCGGCCTCCGGCCGGCCGCGACGCAGTTCGCATATTCATGCGACCTGCTCCGTCCGTCCGTTCGTGAACAGCCGCTCGCGCGGGTTGCCGTTCATCACCTGCCCGAGCCGCTCGACCGCCTCGCGCTGCTCGGCGGTGAGGGTTCTCGGCAGCTCGATCGTGAAGCGGTAGTGGATGTCGCCGCGGCCCTTGCCGCCGAGCCGCGGCGCGCCCTCGCCTCTCAGCCGCTGCACCGCGCCGTGTCTCGTGCCCGGCGCGATCCGCAGGCGCTTCTTGCCGGACAGCGTCGGCACCTCGACGGTCGCGCCCTGCAGCGCCTCGACGACGGTCAGCGGCACCTCGACCTCGAGGTGGTCGCCGGCCTGTCTGAAGACCGGCGACGGCGCCACGCGCGTGACGACGAACAGGTCGCCCGGCGGCCCCCCGTTCGCGCCCGGCTCGCCCTTGCCGGCTATGCGGACGCGGCTGCCCTCCTTGACGCCGGCCGGGATGTTCACGCGCAGGCGCTTGATCGTCCGCCGCGCGCCGCTGCCGCCGCAGGTCGGGCAGGGCGACTCGACGACCGTGCCGCTGCCGCCGCAGCGCGAGCACGGCTGCGTGATCGAGAAGAAGCCCTGACCCTGCGACTCGACGCCGCGGCCCTGGCAGACGGGGCAGACGACCGGCGAGGTGCCGGGTCTCGCGCCGGTGCCGTGACACGTCTCGCACGGCGTCGAGGTGGGGATCGCGAGCGACGCCTGCGCGCCGTCGACCGCCTCCTGGAAGGACAGCGAGACCTCCGTCTCGAGGTCGCGCCCGCGCTGCGGGCGCGCGCGGCCGCCGGCGCCCGCGCGACCGGCGCCCGGCCCGCCCGCACCACCCTGGCCGGCGCCACCGCCGCGCCCGAACAGGTTCGACAGGATGTCGCTGAACGACCCGAACGCGTTCGGGTCGAAGCCGGCGCCGCCGCCGGCCGCGAACGGACCCGTGCCCAGGTCGTAGGCTCTGCGCTTGTCCGGGTCGGACAGCACGTCGTACGCCGCCGAGATCTCCTTGAAGCGCTCCTCGGCGCTCGCGTCGCCCGGGTTGCGGTCCGGATGGTACTGCCGCGCGAGCTTGCGGTAGGCCTTCTTGAGCTCCTCGTCGGAGGCGTTTCTGCCGACGCCGAGGACCTTGTAGAGGTCGGGCTTGGTCGCGGCCACGGGTCAGCCCTCCGCTATGCGGCCACCACGACGCGGGCAGGGCGCAGGACGCTCTCGCCGTGGCGGAAGCCCTGCTGGTAGACCTCGACGACGGTGCCGGACGCGGCGCCGTCGACCGGCTGCTGCGCCATCGCCTCATGCTCGGTGGGGTCGAAGCGCTCGCCTCTCGGCGAGAACGGCTCGATCCCCACGCGCTTGAGCACGGCGAGCAGCTCGTCGGCGACGAGCTTGACGCCGGTGCCGAGGTGGCCGTCGGCCTCGCCCTCGGCCTCGGCCGCGGCGAGCGCGCGGCCGAGGTTGTCGAGCGCCGGCAGCAGCTCCTTCGCGAGCTTCGCTACGCCGCGCTGCTCGGCGGCCGCCACGTCGCGCGTCATGCGCTTGCGGAAGTTCTCGAAGTCCGCCTGCGTGCGCTGCGCGAGCGCGAGGTACTCGTCCGCCTTGCCGGCGCGCGCGAGCAGCTCGTCGAGGTCGTGCTCGACCTCCTCGGCCGCCTGCTGCTCAATCGAGGTCTCGGCGTCCGCGGTCTCGTGCACCCCGTCGACCGGCTGCTCCTCGACGCGCTGCTCCTCCGCGCTCATCGTCAGTTGCCCTCGTCCACGACCTCGGCGTCCACGACGTCCTCCTCCGCGGAGGCATCGCCCGCGCCGCCGTTCGCGCCCGCGCCGTCGGCGCTGGCCGCGGCCTGCTGCTGCTGGGCCTTCTCGTACATCGCCTCGGAGACCTTGTGGAAGGCGGACTGCAACGCCTCGGCCTTCGCGTTGATCTCGTTCGGGTCCTCGGAGGTGAGCGACTCGCGGACCGCCTTGATCGCCGCCTCGATCTCGGTTCTCGAGGACTCGTCGACGCCGTCGCCCAGCTCTCTGAGCTGGCGCTCGGCCTGGTAGGCGGCGTTCTCGGCGTTGTTGCGCGCCTCGGCCAGCTCGCGCGCCTTGCGGTCCTCCTCGGCGTGCGTCTCGGCGTCGCCGACCATCTGTCTGATCTCCTCGTCGGACAGGCCCGAGCCCGCCTTGATCTCGATCTTCTGCTCCTTGCCGGTGCCGAGGTCTCTCGCGGACACCGACAGGATCCCGTTCGCGTCGATGTCGAACGCGACCTCGATCTGCGGGATGCCGCGCGGCGCCGGCGGGATGCCGGTGAGCTGGAACTTGCCGAGCGACTTGTTGTACTGCGCCATCTCGCGCTCGCCCTGGAGCACGTGGATCTCGACGGACGGCTGGTTGTCGTCGGCGGTCGAGAAGACCTCCGCCTTGCGCGTCGGGATCGTCGTGTTGCGCTCGATCAGCTTCGTCATCACGCCGCCCTTGGTCTCGATGCCGAGCGTCAAAGGCGTCACGTCGAGCAGCAGCACGTCCTTCACGTCGCCGGCGAGCACGCCCGCCTGGATCGCCGCGCCGACGGCCACGACCTCGTCGGGGTTGACGCCGCGGTGCGGGTCCTTGCCGGTCAGCTCCTTGACCTTCTCCTGCACGGCCGGCATGCGCGTCATGCCGCCGACCATCACGACGTGGTCGACGTTCTTGACGCCCTTGTCTCTCGCGTCGTCGAGCGCCTGGCGGACCGGCGCGACGGTACGCTCGAGCAGGTCGGCGGTCAGCTCGTTGAGCTTCGCGCGCGAGAGGCGCGTGTCGAGGTGCTTGGGGCCGGACTGGTCGGCCGTGATGAACGGCAGGTTGATCTGCGTCTCCTGCGTGGTGGAGAGCTCGATCTTCGCCTTCTCCGCCGCCTCGTAGAGGCGCTGGAGCGCCATCGCGTCGGCCGCCAGGTCGATCCCCTGGCCCTTCTTGAACTCGGCCACGAGCCAGTCGACGATCGCCTTGTCGAAGTTGTCGCCGCCGAGGTGGTTGTCGCCCGCGGTCGACTTGACCTCGAACACCCCGTCGCCGATCTCGAGGACCGACACGTCGAACGTGCCGCCGCCGAGGTCGAAGACGAGGATCGTGTGGTCGGCCTCCTTGTCGAGCCCGTACGCGAGCGAGGCCGCGGTCGGCTCGTTGATGATGCGCTTGACGTCGAGGCCGGCGACCTTGCCGGCGTCCTTCGTCGCCTGGCGCTGGTCGTCGTTGAAGTACGCCGGGACGGTGATGACGGCGCTGTCGACCGTCTCGCCGAGGTAGGCCTCGGCGTCGGCCTTCAGCTTCGCGAGGATCATCGCGCTGACCTCGGGCGGGGAGTACTGCTTGCCGCCCGCCTCGACGCGCGCGTCGCCGTTCGGGCCGGAGACGACTCTGTACGGGACGATCTGCTCCTCCTCGCGCACCTCGGCCTCCTTGCGGCCCATGAAGCGCTTGATCGAGAAGATCGTGTTGGTCGGGTTCGTGACGGCCTGCCGCTTGGCGACGGTGCCGACGAGCCGCTCTCCGCCCTGCGTGAACGCGACCACCGACGGCGTCGTGCGACCGCCCTCGGCGTTCTCGATCACGGTGGGCTCGCCGCCCTCGAGGACGGCCATGCACGAGTTCGTCGTGCCGAGGTCGATGCCGATCGTCTTGCCCATGGGCGTGGTCTCCTTCGATGCTGCGTCGTGTCAGGGGGAAGAAATCTAAGCGTGAGTGTAGTAGATCTCACGCCTGCCGAGAAGGGCACGTGCGCCGCAGCACGCAGCTCGGACAGGCCGGTCTGCGGGCGTGGCAGGTGCGGCGCCCGTGGCGCAGCAGGTTCACGTGCAGCTCCAGCTCCTCGCCCGGCGGGGTCAGCGCGAGCATCGCGTCGTGCAGCTCCTCGAACGGCGCGCCCGGCCGCAGCAGGTGCAGGCGCATGCCGACGCGCGAGACGTGCGTGTCGACGGGCACGTCGTGCAGGCCGTACGCGAACAGCAGCACGCACGCGGCCGTCTTGCGCCCGACGCCCGGCAGGCTCGTCAGGTACGCCTGGCCCTCGGGCACGGGGGCGTCCTTCAGCCACGCGAGGTCGAGGCGGTCGGGGGCGGTGGGCGGGACCCGATCATCCGCGTCGATCGCCCGCAGGATCGCCTGGATCCGCTCGCTCTTGACCTTCGAGATCCCGCCCGGCCGGATCGCCTCCTCGACCTCCTCCACGGGCGCGTGCAGGACCGCCTCCCACGAGCCGAAGCGCTCGCGCAGGCGCTCGTACGCGACGTCGCGGTTGCGGTCGTTCGTCGACTGCGACAGGACGGTCAGGATCAGCTCGTCGAGCGGCTGCTCGTGCGGCGCCATGATCGGCACGCCGTAGACGTCGCGCAGGCGGTCGCGGATCGCGGTGACGCGCCGCCGCGCCGGACGTCTCCACTGGGCCTGGGGGATCGTGGCGCCGGCCGACACGCGCCGGACGTTAGCCGGGGCCGAGGACCGCCGCCGCGCCGTCTGCGGGAAGGCCGCGGGACGTCCGGCGTCCGGGAGGGCACACAGTTCTCACGCGACCCGAAGGAGCACGCATGGCGCCCGACCTCAAGACGTACGCGATCCGCCGCCGGCAGGGGTGGAAGACGCCGCAGGAACTGCAGGCGGCCGCGGCCAGATCGCGCGACGTCGGCGACAACGAGATGTCCGCCGACATCCGCTGGATCCGCTCCTACGTGGTCGTCGAGCAGGACGGCGCGCTCGGCACCGTCTGCATCTACCAGGCGTCGAGCCCCGAGAAGATCCGCGAGCACGCCGCGCGCGTGGGCATGCCGGCCGACGAGATCACCGAGGTCGCGGACACCGTGGTGGTGCGCGCCGACCCGGTCGCCGCCGCCGCCTGAGGCGCAGCCGCCGCGCGGGCGCGGGCTCTATGCTCGCGCCCGCGTGGACGTCGCCGAGCACACCGGGGAGCTGGACGGACAGCCGGTCTTCTGGCGCTCGGCGCCCGCGCCGGCGACGGGCAGCCCCGCCCGCGCGCCCGTCCTCTACGTCCACGGCGTGCCGACCAGCGGCGAGGACTGGCTGCCGTTCCTGCAGCGGACGGGCGGCCTCGCGCCCGACCTGCTCGGCTTCGGCCGCTCCGGCAAGGGCGGCCACAACGACTACTCGCTGGAGGGGATCGCGCGCTTCGTCGAGCGCTTCCTCGACGACGTCGTCGGCGTCGAGCGCGTGCGGCTCGTCGTGCACGACTGGGGTGCCGCCGCGCTCGCGTTCGCGCAGCGGCACCCGCAGCGGATCGAGCGGCTGGCGATCCTCGACGCGGTGCCGCTGCTGCCCGGCTACCGCTGGCACCGCGTCGCGCGCCTGTGGCGCACGCCCGTGCTGGGCGAGTTGGCGATGGGCCTCACGAGCCGCCGCACGCTCACGCGCGCGCTGCGGCCGGCGTTCGCCGGCGGTGCGGTCCCGCCGGGGTTCGCGGAAGCGGCGCTGCGCCACTTCGACCAAGGCACGCAGCGCGCGATCCTGCGGCTCTACCGCAGCGCGCCGGAGGAGCTGCTGGCGGCGTCGGGGAGAGATCTCTCATCTCTTGGCATGCCGGCGCTGGTAGGTTGGGGCGCGCGCGACCCGTACATCTCGCCGCGCTTCGGGGACCGGTACGCCGCCGAGCTGCCGGATGCACGGGTCGTCTGCGTCGAGGACGCGGGGCACTGGCCCTGGCTCGACCGCCCCGACCTGATCGACCGCATTGCGACCTTCCTGGAAGAGAGCTGACCGGCCGCTGATCGCCCTCGCGTGCGCGTTGGTCGCGCTGCTGCCCGGCGGCGCGCCGGCGGTCGCGGCGAGGCCCGACGCCGCCAGCTTCACGCGCGCGATGCTGCGCGAGCTGAACCGCGTGCGCGCGGCTCACCACCTGTCCGCCGTGCGCGAGGACCGGCAGCTCGACCGCAGCGCGCTCGGCCACTCGCGCGACATGGCACGCCGCGGCTACTTCGCGCACGGCGCGTGGGCCTCGCGCGTGACGAGCGCGGTCGGCCGCAGTCGCAGCATCGGCGAGGTGCTCGGCTGGCGTGTGCAGGGCAGCCCCGGCGCCGAAGCGCGCGGCATGGTGCGCGACTGGCTCGCCTCCCCGCCGCACCGTGCGGTGCTGCTGAGCGGCCGCTTCTCGCGCGTCGGCGTCGGCCGCGCCGCGAGCGCGTCCGGCAGCCACCGCACCGCCCTCTACACGCTCGACTGGGCCGGCTGACGCAGGCGCCCGAGCGCGCCGGCCCGCCGGGGCGACGGGCCCGGAGCGCTAGCCTCCGCGCCCCCGATGGTCGTCCCGCGCACCGTCTCCTCGCCGCGCGCCGCGGACCGCGACGCGGTCGACCCGCGCCGCGCCCTGCCGCTCGCGCTCGCGGCGGCGCTGGCCGCCCTGTACCTCGTGTGGCAGCCGCCGAGCCTCGACCTCGCGGCGGCCGAGTACCGCGCCTGGCTGTTCGGCCACGCCGGCTTCGCGGTATGGGACGCGCAGTGGTACGGCGGCCACCACGTGCCGGGCTACAGCGTGCTGGCGCCGCCGCTCGCGTGGCTGCTCGGCCCGCGGCTGCTGGGCGCGCTCGCGGTCGTCGCGGCCGCTGCGCTGTTCGAGCGGATCGCCCGCGCGCGCTACGGCCCGGACGCGTGGCTCGGCGCGACGTGGTTCGCGCTCGGCGCGGCGGCGACGCTCTACAGCGGCCGCATCACGTTCGCGCTCGGGCTCGTGCCGGCGCTCGGCGCCGTCTGGGCGCTCCAGCGCGAGCGGCGCGCGCTCGCCGTCGCGCTCGCGCTGCTGACGCCGCTCGCCAGCCCCATCGCGGCGCTGTTCCCGCTGCTCGCCGGGACGGCGCACTGGCTCGCGACGCGGCGCCCGCTCGGGCTGGCGGTCGCGGCCGCGGCGATGGCGCCGGTCGCCGCGCTGGCGATCGCGTTCCCCGAGGGCGGGACGGAGCCGTTCGTCACGTCCGCCTTCTGGCCGGTGATCGCGGTCGCGGCCGCCGCGCTCGTCCTGCTGCCGCGCGCGGAGCGCGTGCTACGGATCGGCGTCGCGCTGTACGCGCTCGGCGCCACGGCGGCGTTCGTGCTCGACACGCCGCTCGGCGGCAACGTCGTGCGGCTCGGCGCGCTGTGCGCCGGACCGCTGCTCGCGCTCACGCTGTGGCCGCGCCGCCGGCTCGTGCTGGCCTGCCTCGCGCCGTTCGTGCTGTGGTGGCAGCTCGGCTCGGCGGTCGTCGACGTCCGCACCACGAGCGGCGACCCGAGCGTCCACGCCGCCTACTACGCGCCGCTGCTGGCCGAGCTGCGCGCCCGCGGCGCCGACGGCGGCGCGCGCGGCCGTCTCGAGATCCCGTTCACGCGCGCGCACTGGGAGGCGCGCTGGGTCGCGCCGCACGTGCCGCTGGCGCGCGGCTGGGAGCGCCAGCTCGACCGCGAGGGCAACCCCCTCTTCTACGCGAGCGCTCCGCTCACGCCGGCGCGCTACCGCGCCTGGCTCGACCGCATGGCGGTCGCCTGGGTCGCGCTGCCGGACAGCCGGCTCGACTACTCCGCGCGGGACGAGGCGCGCCTCGTCGCCGGCGGCCTCCCCTACCTGCGCGAGGTCTGGCGCGGCGCGCACTGGCGGCTGTACGCGGTGACCGACCCCGCGCCGCTCGCCGACCCGCCGGCGCGCGTCCTCGCCACCGACACCGACACGCTGACGGTGGCGGTGCCGCGCCCAGGGACGATCCGCCTGCGCGTGCGCTGGACGCCCTACTGGGCGGTGGCGCACGGCGACGCCTGCGTCGCGCCCGCCGGGGACTGGACGCGACTGCGCGTGCGCGCGCCCGGAACGGTGCGCCTGACGACCCGCTTCGCACTCGGCCGGATCGGCTCGAAAGCCGCACGCTGCGGGGAGCGGCCCGTCGTGAACAGTGGGTAACACCGATAGGATGCGGCGCTTCCCCATGATTCGCGGCCTTCGCAACATCGAGCGGCGCGTGCTGCCGCAGGGATGGGCGGACGCGGCGCGTCAGCTGCTCCTCTTCGCCGCCGCCTACTACGCGTACCAGATCGTCCGCGGCTCCGTGGACGGGAAGGTCGCCGTCGCCGCCTGGAACGCGACGAAGATCATCAACCTGGAGCACAGCCTGCACGTGTTCGCCGAGCCGAGCGTGCAGGCGTGGGCGTCAGCGCGCCATCCGATCATCCACGTCGCCGACTGGATGTACCTCAACTCCCACTTCGTCGTGACGTTCGGCGCGCTCGTGTGGATCTACCTGCGGCGCAACGGCAGCTTCTACTTCGTGCGCAACATGTTCATGATCGCGATGGGGATCGCGCTCGTCGGCTACGCCGTCTACCCGACCGCGCCGCCGCGACTGATGCCGGAGTGGGGCTTCACCGACTCGGTCGCCGCCTTCACCGGCGTGCGCGTCGAGAACGAGCCGGTGAGCGCGCTGCTGAACCTGTACGCGGCCGTCCCCTCGATGCACGTCTGCTTCGCGCTGATGGTCGGCTGGCCGCTCGCGCGGCTCGTCAGACCGCGGCCGCTGAAGCTCGTGTGGCTGCTGTATCCGTTCTTCGTGACGTTCGTCGTCGTGGCGACGGGCAACCACTACTTCTTCGACGCGTTCCTCGGCGCGGTCACCGCGGGGACGTCGGCGCTGCTGTCGAAGCAGCTGCTGGCGCGCTGGCGGCCCGAGGCATGGTCGTTCCGGCGCGCTCAGGCGAAGGCGACGGCGTGAGCGCCGTCGACGAGTTCTCGGCGGCGGTGCGCAACCGCCTCATCGACTCGCGCCTGACGCCGAACGCGATCTCGATGACCGGCCTCGTCGGCAACGTCGTGGCGGCGGTGCTGGTGACGCAGCGGCTGTTCTTCCTCGCCGGGGTCGCGTTCATCCTCGGCTCGGTCTGCGACACGCTCGACGGGCGCTACTCGCGCATGTCCGGCAAGGGCACGCCGTTCGGCGCGTTCCTCGACTCGACGCTCGACCGCATCGAGGAGGGGATCGTGTTGACCGCGGTCGCCGCCTACTTCGCCGCGCGCGGCGACGAGCTCGCGGTCGCCGCCGTCGTGGTGGCGGTGCTCGCCTCGCTGATGGTCTCGTACACGCGCGCCCGCGCGGAGGCGCTGGGCGTCGAGTGCAAGGTCGGGATCGCCAGCCGCGCCGTGCGCGTCGTGATCCTCTCGATCGGCCTCGTCTTCGCGAAGGGAGCGGGGATCGCCGACTTCGAGCTGCTCGCGCCGGCCGTGTACGTGCTCGCCGGTCTCTCTACGATCACCGTCTTCCAACGCATCTTCCACGTGCGGCGCGAGCTGTCCCGCGCGCCGCTGGTGTAACCCGCGTCCGCCGGCGGGGTCTATCCCCCAGACTTCCCCAGGAGGAACCTTCCCCGTGACAAACACTTCAAGCAACGGCGCCGGCCGCTACCAGCACGAGAAGGTGCGCGTTGCGATCATCGGCGTGGGCAACTGCGCGAGCTCATTCGTGCAGGGCATCCAGTACTACAAGGACGCCGACCCGAACGGCAGAGTGCCGGGCCTGATGCACGTCGACCTCGGCGGCTACCACGTCCGCGACGTGGAGTTCACGGCCGCGTTCGACGTCGACAAGGAGAAGGTCGGCAAGGACCTCTCCGAGGCGATCTGGGCCGGGCAGAACAACACGATCAAGTTCGCCGACGTGCCGCACCTCGGCGTGCCGGTCTACCGCGGCATGACGCACGACGGCCTCGGCAAGTACCTCTCGCAGAAGATCGAGAAGGCGCCGGGCCAGACCGACGACATCGTCCAGATCCTCAAGGACACGAGAACCGACGTCGTCGTCTCCTACCTGCCGGTCGGCTCCGAGCAGGCGACCAAGTGGTACGTCGAGCAGGTGCTGGAGGCCGGCTGCGGCTTCGTCAACTGCATCCCGGTCTTCATCGCGCGCGAGGACTACTGGGACGACCGCTTCCAGAGAGCGGGCCTGCCGATCGTCGGCGACGACATCAAGTCGCAGGTCGGCGCGACGATCACGCACCGCGCGCTGGCCCGGCTGTTCTACGAGCGCGGCGTGCTGCTCGAGCACACCTCGCAGCTCAACGTCGGCGGCAACATGGACTTCTTCAACATGCTCGAGCGCGAGCGGCTCGAGTCGAAGAAGATCTCGAAGACGAACGCCGTGACGTCGGTCGCGGGCGTGGACCTGCCCGCCGACGACGTCCATGTCGGTCCGTCGGACTACGTGCCGTGGCTGACCGACCGCAAGTGGGCGCACATCCGGCTCGAGGGCAGAGCGTTCGGCGACGTGCCGCTGATCGCCGAGATGAAGCTCGAGGTGTGGGACTCCCCCAACTCGGCCGGCATCGTGATCGACGCCGTGCGCTGCTGCAAGCTGGCGCTCAACCACGGCGTCGGCGGACAGCTCGACGGGCCGTCGAGCTACCTGATGAAGTCGCCGCACAACCAGCGGCCGGACGATCAGGCGCGCGAGGCGACCGAGCAGTTCATCGCGCAGTACGCCGGCCTGCCCGGCACACAGGCGCACGCCGCGGCCGCGCCGGCGCCCGCGGCGTCGGAGTCCTAGCCGGCCTGCGCGTTTGCGACGATGCGGGCGTGTTCGACGCGCTCGCATCGCCGCTCGCCGGCTCGCTCGTGACGCTCGAGCTGCTCGAGCGGCGGCACGCCGACGAGCTGCGCGCCGCCGCCGCCGACCCGCGCGTGTCGCAGTGGCTGCCGGTGCCGCTGCACGAGCCGCTGTGGTTCGACTGGTGGCTGGAGGACGGCCTCGCCGCGCTCGCCGAGCGCCGCGAGGTGGCGTTCGCGACCGTCCGCCGCGCCGACGGCGTCGCGATCGGCTCGACGCGCTTCCTCGAGCTGCGCGAGCGTGACCGCTGCGTCGAGATCGGCTGGACGTGGCTCTCGCCCGAGGCGTGGCAGACGGGCGCGAACGTCGAGGCGAAGCTGCTGATGCTCGGCCGCGCGTTCGAGCAGGCCGGCTGCATCCGCGTCGAGCTGAAGACCGACGCGCGCAACGAGCGCTCGCGCGGCGCGATGGCCGCGCTGCCCGCGCACTTCGAGGGGATCCACCGCCAGCATCGCGTGCTGCTCGACGGCAGCTATCGCGACTCCGCCTGGTACAGCGTGATCGACCGCGAGTGGCCCGGCGTGCGGGCGAACCTGGAGCGGCGGCTCGCGGCGCCGGCCGGGTAGCGGGCGGCCGGCGGCTCACCCGCCCGAGCAGGCGCAGGTCTATCCTGCACGACGTGCCCGCGCGCCTCGCGATCGCCCAGGTCACCCCGTATGCCTGGGAGGCGCCGCACGAGGTGAACCGTGCGGTCGCCCGCTGCGCCGAGGAGCTGGGCCGCCGCGGCCATCGCGTCGTCGTGATCGCGCCCTCGACCTCGAGCGCGCTCGTGCGCGAGTCGCGCAGGGCGATCCACGCCGCCAGAGAGCGCCCGCAGGCGCTGCTGGAGCCGGCCGGCGACGAGCCGTACCGCGTCCTCGGCGTCGGCGAGGTGCTGCCGTTCTCACCGACGCGTCAGCGCGTCGGCTCGCTGCCGATCGACGTCGCGCGCACGATCGAGCAGGCGCTCGCGATCGCCCCGCTCGACGTCGTGCACCTGCACGAGCCGTTCGCCCCGAGCGCCGCGAGCGCGGCGCTGCGCCACTCGCGCGCGCTCAACGTCGGCTCCTTCCACGCGCCGACCGAGCGCGTCCTCTCGACGCAGGTCGCGCGGCGCGTGATCGAGCTGTTCCTCGGTCGCCTCGACGCGCGCGTCGCGAGCTACTCGGCGACGCGCGACCTGCTGCAGCGCTGGTTCCCCGGCACGTACCGCGTCGTCGCGCCGGGCGCCGACGTGACGGCCGAGGCGGGCGCTGCGCGCGACGGCGCCGGGCGCGTCGAGATCGCACTCGTCGCCGACGAGGACCGCCAGGCCGTGCGCACGCTGATGCGCGCGCTGCGGCGCATGCCGCTCGACGGCGACTGGCACGCGACCGTCTGGTCGCGCCGCGCGACGCAGGGCGCCGGACCGCTGCGCGCCGAGCTGCGCGGGCGGATCGACTTCGTCGGGCCCGACGACTGCGACGAGGACGCGCTGCTCGCGCGCGCCGACGTCGTCGTGCGCGCCTCGGGCGGCGTCGCGCCGGCGCCCGGCGGGCTCGTGCGCGCGCTCGCGGCCGGCTGCGTGCCGGTCGCGGCGCGGCTGCCGGTCTACGAAGAGGTCGTCGGCGACGGCGAGCACGGACTGCTGTTCGCGCCCGGCGACGCCGACACGCTCGCGACGCAGCTCGCGCGGCTCGTCGCCGAGCCAGAGCTGCGCGCCGCGCTGCGCGCCGGCGCCGAGTCGCTGCGGGCGGGCTTCGCCTGGTCGCGCGTCGCCGACGAGCTGGAGGACGTCTACGGCGACCTCGTCGCCAAGCGCCACGACGGCCGCGGCGACCCGGCGCTGCGGGCGAAGATCGCGCAGCGGCGGCGGATCGACGTCGACCTGCACATGCACACCGACCACAGCTCCGACTGCGCGACGCCGGTCGAGGTGCTGCTCGCGACCGCGAAGGCGAGAGGGCTCGGCGCGATCGCCGTCACCGACCACAACGAGATCTCCGGCGCGCTCGAAGCGCAGGCGAAGGCGAGCGGGATCAAGGTGATCGTCGGCGAGGAGGTCAAGACCGCCGACCAGGGCGAGGTGATCGGCCTGTTCCTGAGACGGCTGATCCCGAAGGGGCTGACGCTGCAGGAGACGATCGCCGAGATCAAGCGCCAGGGCGGGATCGTCTACGTCCCCCACCCGTTCGACCGCATGCACGCCGTGCCCGACTACGAGCACCTGATGGCGGTGCTCGACCACGTCGACGCGATCGAGGTCTTCAACCCGCGCGTGGCGATCCAGGAGTTCAACGAGGAGGCCGCGCGCTTCGCCGCCAAGTACCGCATCCCGGCGGGCGCCGGCTCGGACGCGCACGTGGCGCAGGGGCTCGGCTCGGTGCGCATCCGCATGCCCGACTTCGACGGGCCCGAGGAGTTCCTCGAGGCGCTGCGCGAGGCCGACATCGTGCGCACGCCGGCCTCTTTGCTGTACGTGCAGGCGCTCAAGTTCCTGCAGACGAGAGCCGTGCCGAGAGGCGCGCGGGCGGCCTCGCGCGAGCGGCGGGTCCGGCGGGCGGCACGCAAGTCCTGATGCAAGGGGAGGGACATGTGGGGGACGCGTCCAATCTTCCCCCCAGCATGCCCATCACCGACGACGAGATCCGCGAGAAGTACCTCGAGCGGGCGATCCGCGAGCTGAACCACTTCACGCGCGAGCTGCAGGAGTGCAGACACTGCCCGCGCGGCAACCTGATGCCGGTGCTGGGCTCCGGCCATCCGCAGGCCGACGTGATGCTGATCAAGCACCATCCGCGCCCCTCGGAGATCGAGGAGGGCGTCGCCTTCTACGGACGCGCCGGCGGGGCGCTGATGAAGTCGCTCAAGCGGCTGCAGATCGACCCGCTTGCGGTCTACGGGACGCTGTGCGTGAAGTGCCCGCTGCCCGACCCGTCGCTGGCCGACCCGGCGTGCGTCGAGCGGCTGATCGAGGAGCTGGCGATCGTGCAGCCGAAGATCGTCGTGGTGATGGGCGAGGACGCTTTGGACGTCGTCAACGAGCTGGAGATCCCGCTCGCGCGGATGCTCGTCGCCGAGCCGGGCGCGCTGCAGCGGCTGACGCCGTCGATCGAGGCGCTGTACGTGCCGAACATCGACGAGGCGCTCGACGAGGAGAGCGCGAAGCGCGCCTTCTGGCGGGCCTTCCGCGTGCTCGGCGAGTGGTACGAGAGCCTGCCGCCGTATTGAGTTCCGCCGTCTTGCCAGCGGGGTAGCCTCGCGGTCATGAGCCTCGAGGAGCGCACGATCGAGCAGGTCGGCGACCACTGCGAGGAGTGCGGCGCGCCGCTCACCGAGCAGGAGCAGCAGCAGGCGCTGGAGAGCGGCGGGCCGGCGCTCTGCTCGGTCCACGCGGCGGAGCTGCTCGCGGTCGACGAGCTCGACGTCGAGAACGTGGACGAGCTGGCGTAGGGCGCCGCCGCCGCGCCTTCCGGGGCGCTACGGCAGCAGCACGAGCTTGCCGAGCTTGCCGCCGGCGGCGAAGCGCTCGTAGGCGGTCGCGGCCTCGTCGAGGCCGAACGTCTCGGCGACCGGGACGCGGATCGCGCCGGCCTCGACGAGCGGCAACACGTGGCGCTCGAGGCCGCGCGTCATCAGCGCCTTCTCCTCCAGCGGCCGCGCGCGCATCGTGGAGGCCATCAGGCGGCCGCGCTTGTACATCAGCTTCGCGAGGTTCAGCTCGGCCTTCGCGCCGGCGCCGATGCCGATCACGACGATGCGGCCGGTCGTCGCGAGCGCGTCGACGTTCGCGCCGAGGTTGGGCGCGCCGACCAGCTCGAGGATCGCGTCGAAGGGACCGTGCCGCTCGAAGCCGTCGGGCTCGATCACCGTCGCGCCGAGCTGCGCGACCGTGTCGCGATTGTCGGGGTTGCGGACGGTCGCCGTGACGCGCGCGCCGCTCGCGACGCCGAGCTGGATCGCGGCGGTGCCGACGCCGCCGGCGCCGCCGTGCACGAGCAGCCGCTCGCCCGCTTGCAGGCCCGCCTGCGTGAAGAGCGCGTCGTGGGCGGTCGCGAAGACCTCGGGGAAGCCGCCGGCCTGCGGCCAGTCGAGCGGCTGCGGGACCGGCATCAGCATGCGCTCGTGCAGGGTGGCCAGCTCGGCCTGACCGCCGCCGCCGACGATCGCCATCACGCGGTCGCCGGGGTTGAAGCGGCTCGCGCCGGGTCCGTTCTGGAGCACCTCGCCGGCGATCTCGAGGCCGGGGATGTCGGCGGGCCAGCCGGGCGGGGCGGGGTAGAGCCCTCTGCGCTGCATCATGTCGGCGCCGTTGAGGCCGGCGGCGCGCACGCGCACGAGCACCTCGTCCTTGCCGGGCTGCGGGTCGGGGTGCTGCTCGACGCGGATCTCGTTGTCGCGGATCGTGACGGCGCGCATCGGCGGCGGAGTCTAGTAGGGATTGGCGAGAGCCCCGCGGCGTCTGGCGGCGGGCGACGCTGCGCGGATGCTGCGTCCTCAGTCGGCGCAATAGCGCTGCTATTGCTGCCTCCCTGCGTCCTTGCCCCGCTTGGTCGCCCATCCGCCAGCCGCTCAC
>JAFDWH010000026.1 GCA_018268595.1 Actinomycetota bacterium
CGGCCGCGCCCGCGCCCGCCGCCGCTGCGCCGGAGCCCGCGGCCGCCGCCGTCGCGCCGGCTCCGCCGGCAGCGGTCGCCCCGCCGCCCGCGACCCCGGTGCCGCCGCCGCCGACGACGCCCAGCAGCTTCGCGACGAGCGCCATCGGCCCGAGCCCCGGCACGAGCGCCGCGAGGCGCGTGTCGAGCGCGCGCAGCTCCCGCTTGTAGGCGCTGCAGCCCTTGCAGTCGTGCAGGTGGCGCTTCACGAGCCCGCTCGCGCGCACGCCGCGCTCGTGCGCGTCGGCGAGGTCGGCGCGGATCGCGGCGCACG
Source organism: Actinomycetota bacterium (assembly GCA_018268595.1). Taxonomy (GTDB): domain Bacteria; phylum Actinomycetota; class Thermoleophilia; order Solirubrobacterales; family Solirubrobacteraceae; genus Conexibacter. The sequence continues at coordinate 313 of JAFDWH010000026.1, forward strand.
CGGTGTCGCGCGCCTCGGCCGCCTGCGCGAGCCCGATGCGCGCGCGCACGAGCAGCGACTTGACGGCCGGGATCGTCACGTCGAGCGCGGTCGCGAGGTCCTGGTAGGCCATCCCGGAGATCTCGCGCATCAACAGCGCCGAGCGCTGCTGCTCCGGCAGCCGCCGCACGTCCGCGACGAGCCGCCGCAGCGACTCGCGCCGTTCGACCGCGTCCATCGGGTCCGACGACGGCGCGTGCACCAGCTCCAGCAGCTCGTCCGGCGCGGCGAGGCCGTGGCCCGCCACCGTCCCGGGCCGGCGCAACTCGTCGATGCAGCGGTTGTGCGCGATGCGGTAGAGCCACGCGCGCAGCGACACGTCGCGGTCGTTCGCGCGCAAGGCCCCGTAGGCGCGCACGAACACGTCCTGCAGCACGTCCTCGGCGTCGGCGCGCGCGCCGCCGAGCATCTGCCGCGCGTACGCGAACAGCCGCGTGCGGTAGCGGTCGTGGATGACGCGGAACGCCTCGTCGCTGCCGCCGCGGAACAGCCGCACGAGCTGCTCGTCGGAGCGCAGGCGCAGCAGCGGGCCGGCGACGCGGCGGACGGGCGGGGCGACCGCGGACCCGGTCCCCGGCGCGAGCACTGCGGTGGCTGGAATGGTCGACGCCTCCACGCTTCCTCCTTGACCGCTGAACGGAGCCTACAGCGCGGAGTTGCGGATTTGGGTCGATCAGGCCAGGTTGGCCATCACGTGCTTGATCTGCGTGTAGTCCTCGAGCGCGTACTGGGAGAGGTCCTTGCCGTAGCCGGACTGCTTGAAGCCGCCGTGCGGCATCTCCGACACGAGCGGGATGTGGTCGTTGATCCACACGCAGCCGAAGCGCAGCGCCTTCGCCATCCGCAGCGCCCGGCCGACGTTCTGCGTCCACACCGACGAGGCGAGCCCGTAGGGGGTCCCGTTCGCCCACGCGATCGCCTCCGCCTCGTCGGAGAAGCGCTGCACGGTGATCACCGGGCCGAAGATCTCGCGCTGGATCAGCTCGTCCTGCTGCTGCAGGCCGGCGACGACGGTCGGCTCGTAGTAGTAGCCGGAGCGGTCGGCCTCGCGCCCGCCGGTGACGACCTCGGCGGCGGACGGGCGGCGCTCGACGAAGCCGGCGACGCGCTCGCGCTGACGGGCGGAGTTGAGCGGCCCGAGCGTCGTGTCGGGCGCGAGCGTGTCGCCGATCACGAAGCCCTGCGCCTGCGCGGCGAGACCCGCGACGACGTCGTCGTGCACGCCCGCCCCGGCAAGCACGCGCGTGGCGGCGGTGCAGTCCTGGCCGGCGTTGTAGTAGCCGGTGCCGGCGATCGTCTCGAGCGCCACGTCGAGGTCGGCGTCGTCGAACACGACCACCGGCGCCTTGCCGCCCAGCTCGAGGTGCACGCGCTTGAGCGCGTCGGCGGCCGCGCGCGCGATCCACTTGCCGGTCTCGACGCTGCCGGTCAGCGAGACCATGTCGACCTCGGGGTGCGTCACGAGCGCCTGCCCAGCCGGATCGCCGTGACCGCAGACGACGTTGAAGACGCCTCTCGGCAGCAGCTCGGCCGCCAGCTCGGCCAGCCGCAACGTCGTCAGCGGCGTCGTCTCGGCGGGCTTCAGCACAACCGTGTTGCCGGCCGCGAGCGCCGGGCCGATCTTCCAGCCGGCCATCATCAGCGGGTAGTTCCACGGCGCGATCTGGCCGACGACGCCGATCGCCTCGCGGCGGATGATCGACGTGTGGTCGGCCATGTACTCGCCTGCGGAGAGGCCCTCCAGGTGGCGCGCCGCGCCGGCGAAGAAGCGCAGGTTGTCGGCGACGACGGGGATCTCGTCGGCCTTCACCGCCTCGATCGGCTTGCCGGCGTCGAGCGCCTCCAGCTCGGCCAGCTCGTCGCCGTGCTGCTCGACCGCGTCGGCCAGCCGCAGCAACGCGAGCGAGCGCTCGGCCGGCGTCGCGTTCGCCCAGCCCTCGAACGCGCGGCGCGCGGCCTGCACGGCGCGGTCGACGTCGGCCGCGCCGGACAGCGGCGCGGTCGCGATCTGCTCGCCGGTCGCCGGGTTGAGGATCGGCTCGCTGCGGCCCTCCACCGGGTCGACGTGCTCGCCGTCCACGAGGTTGCGCAGCGTGCGCGTGACGGTCGCCATGGCGGATCGCTCTCCTTTTCGCCGGGTCGCTGCCCGCAACGTACCACCGCCCCGTGCGTCCGAATGGACGATCTCGCCGCCGGCGCTGCGCCGATCCGTAGCGGCCCGCAGCGACCCGCGCGGGAACTGCGGATTCGGCCGCGGGCGCGGCGGCGCTAGCGTTCGCGCCATGGACGCGATCCGTGCCGAGGGGCTCACGAAGCGGTACGGCTCCACGGTCGCGCTCGACGCGCTCGACCTGCGCGTCGCGCCCGGCGAGGTGTTCGGCTACCTCGGCCCGAACGGCGCCGGCAAGACCACGACGATCCGCCTGCTGCTGGGGTTGCACCGGCCGAGCGCCGGGCGCGCGGCGCTGTTCGGCGTCGACGCCTGGGGCGACCCGGTGCGCGCGCACCGCAAGGTCGCGTACGTCGCCGGCGAGCCGTTCCTGTGGCCGTCGCTGACGAGCGCCGAGACGTTCGAGTTCCTCGCGCGCGTGCGCGGCGGCGCCGACGCCGACTACCGCGAGACGCTGATCGACCGCTTCCGCGTCGACCCCGACAAGAAGGTGCGCGCGCTGTCGAAGGGCAACCGCCAGAAGGTCCAGCTCGTCGCCGCGTTCGCGAGCCGCGCCGAGCTGCTGATCCTCGACGAGCCGACCGCCGGGCTCGACCCGCTGATGGAGGTCGCGTTCCGCGAGACGGTGCGCGAGGCGAAGGCGCGCGGGCAGACCGTCTTCCTCTCCTCGCACATCCTCAGCGAGGTGGAGGCGGTCTGCGACCGCGTCGGCATCCTGCGCGCGGGGCGGCTCGTCGACCAGGGCACGCTGGAGCAGCTGCGCCACCTCAGCGCGCACACGGTCGAGGTGACGTTCGACGGGCCGGCGCCGCCGCTGCCCCCGCTGGCGGGCGTCTCGGCGTCGCCGGCGGGTGCGAGCGCGCTGCGGCTTGAGGTCACCGGCGACCTACGGCCGCTGCTGGCCGCGCTGTCGGAGCTGCCGGTCGCGGCGCTGACGAGCCGGGAGCCGTCGCTGGAGGAGATCTTCCTGCACCACTACGACGCGAGCGATGGGCGCGTCGGCCGCTAGCGCGCCGCGCGCGGCGGCCGCGCCCCGCGCGCTCGCCCGCCGCGCGTTCGCCGACGGCCGCGTCCGCACGCTCTCGTTCGCCGTGCTGTTCGCGTTCATGGCGTACGTCAACGTGAGGGGCTACGAGCACAGCTTCCCGACCATGCGCGACCGTCTCGCGTTCCTGCGCTCGTTCGGCAACGACGCGTCGGTGCGGCTGTTCTACGGCGAGCCGTACGACCTGCTGCACGCCGGCGGCTACGTCGCCTGGCGCGTCGGCGGCGCGGGCGCGATCTTCGCGGCGGCGTGGGGGCTGCTCGCGGCCGTGCGTGCGCTGCGCACCGAGGAGGACGCCGGCCGCTGGGAGCTGCTGCTCGCCGGGACCGTGCGGCGCCGCGACGCGTTCCTGGCGGTGCTGGCCGCGATCGCCGGCGGCTGGCTGCTGCTGTGGCTCGGGCTGTGGCTCGGCTGCACGGCCGGCGGGCTGCCGGCCGGCGGGTCGGCCTACCTCGCGCTCGCGGCGCTCACGCCGGCGCTCGTGTTCGCGGGCGTCGGCGCGCTCGTGAGCCAGGTCGCGCCGACGCGGCGCGTCGCGCTCGAGCTGGGCATGGTCGTGCTGCTCGTCGCGTTCCTGCTGCGCACCGTCGCCGACACGTCGTCGGGCGCGACCTGGCTGCGCTGGGCGACGCCGCTCGGCTGGGCCGAGATGCTGCGGCCGTTCGCCGACCCGCGGCCGCTCGTGCTGCTGCTGCCGTTCGCCGCGAGCTTCGCGCTGCTGACGACCGCGGACGCGATCGCGCGCGAGCGCGACGTCGGCAGCGGCCTGATCGCCTCGCGCGACCGCCGCGCGCCGCGCCTGCGCCTGCTCGGCTCGCCGACCGCGCAGGCGCTGCGGCTGGAGCGCGGCAGCCTGCTCGGGTGGCTCGTCGGCGTCGGCCTGTTCGCGTTCGTCGTCGGCGTGCTGTCGACGACGTTCGAAGGGGCGAGACTGTCGAGCAGCGTGCGCGACGAGCTGGCGCGCTACGGCGTGAAGCTGCTCACGCCGAGCGGGATCCTCGGCTTCTACTTCCTCTTCTTCGTGCTGGCGATCAGCCTGTTCGCGTGCGCGCAGGTGGTCGCCGCGCGGCGCGAGGAGGCCGGCGGGCAGCTCGAGACGCTGCTCGCGCTGCCGGCCGGGCGGCTGGGCTGGCTCGCCGGCCGGCTCGCGCTCGCGCTCGGCGGCGCGGTCGCGCTCGCGCTGCTGGCGGCGCTGCTGTCGTGGGCGGGCGCGCGCACGCAGGGCGCGCCGGTCTCGCTGGCGGACATGCTCGGCGCCGCCGCCAACTGCCTGCCGGCGGCGTTGCTGTTCCTCGGCCTCAGCACGCTGGCGTTCGGCGCCTGGCCGCGCGCGACGACCGGGATCGCCTACGGGCTCGTGACGCTCGCGTTCGTGTGGCAGCTGTTCGGCGCCGCGCTCGGCGCGCCCGACTGGCTGCTCGGGCTCTCGCCGTTCCACCACGTCGGGCTCGTTCCGGCGCAGTCGTTCAAGGCGCTCGGCGCCGCGATCATGCTCGCGCTCGCGGCGCTCGCGCTCGCGGCCGCGTTCGCGCTGTTCGCGCGGCGGGACCTGACCGGGGAGTAGCGGGCTTCAGGGCAGTCGCGGCGCTCGGTCCGGGTCCGCGGCGCGGCGACGCTCCGAGAGCAGCTGGTGGACGGACGCGCCGAGCGCGTCGGCGAGCCGCAGCACGGTCGTCAGGCGCGGATCGGTGTTGGCGCGCTCGATGTCGCTGAGGTGCTTCGCGCTCAGCCCGGCTCGCGCGGCGAGCGCCTCCTGGGTGAGATCCCGCTCGCGCCGGGCGCGCCGCACCCTGCGGGCGAAGGCTTGGAGGTCTTCGCTCGCGTCGCCCATGCCATGAAGAGTAGCGGGAGAAACTCCATCAATAAGGGAAAGTTCTCCCGCTATAAGGGTTGACACGGCAGGCCCTGCTGCGCGCTCATGCGCACCCACGGCTGTCCGCCCGTCGCCTGCGCGGTCGGAAGCTGACGGCGTCGCACCGCCGGTACGCTTCTACCGATGGCCTCGACCACCGACGTCGGCATCCCGCTCGCGGTCGCCGCGGGGCTCGTGTCGTTCCTGTCGCCGTGCGTGCTGCCGCTCGTGCCCGGCTACATCTCGGCCGTCTCCGGCGTCACTCCCGACGAGGCGCGCGCATCCGGCGGGGTTCGCCGCGTGCTGCTGCCGAGCCTGCTGTTCGTCCTCTCCTTCTCGACGATCTTCATCCTGCTCGGGCTCGGCGCGACCGCTGTGGGCGCGGCGCTCAATGACCACCGCCAGACGCTCCAGAAGGTCTCGGCGGTGCTGATCGTGACGATGGGCGTGTTCTTCCTCGCCGCCCCGTTCGTCACGCGGCTCAACCGCCAGTTCCACGTCGGCGGGCTGATGCAGCGCGCCGGGCGGGGCGGGCCGGTGATCGCCGGCGCCGCCTTCGCGATCGCGTGGACGCCGTGCATCGGCCCGACGCTCGGCGCGATCCTCACGACCGCCACGCTGTCCAACTCGGCCGGCCACGGCGCCGTGCTGCTCGCCTTCTACTCGGCCGGCCTCGCGATCCCGTTCCTCGCGACCTCGCTCGCGTTCGGCACGATGACGAGCGCGTTCGGCGTCGTGAAGCGCCACTACGGCGCCGTCATCGCGGTCGGCGGGGCGGTGCTGATCGCGATGGGGGTCCTGATCTGGACCGGCGAGTTCTTCCGCCTCAACGTCGAGGCGCAGAACCTGCTGAACAACCTCGGCCTGGACTTCTGGAACAGCGTGTAGATGACCCTGGTCGTTAGACGTCTGATCTCTGCCGCGGAGATCGCGGAGCTGTGGCGGGACTGATGCTGGACGTCGCCGCGTTGATGCGCATCACGATCCTCCCCGTCTGAGCCGCGCGCCCCCGCCCCGCCCCCCGGCGTGGGAGCATTCGCAGGCATGACCGCCACCAGACGGACGCGCCCCCGCGCGAACCCGCGCGGGCACGTGCGCCAGCCGGCGCGCTCGCCGTTCCCCCGGATCGCCGCCTACGCCTTCCTGTCCGACTGCCACACCGGCGCGCTGCTCGCGCCGGACGGGACGATCGAGTGGCTGTGCGTGCCGCGCTTCGACGCGCCCTCCGTCTTCGGCGCGCTGCTCGACCGCGGCGCCGGCGGCTTCCGCCTCGGCCCGTACGGGGTCGAGGTCCCCGGCGCGCGCCGCTACGAGCCGGGCACGAACATCGTCGAGACGACGTGGATGACGCCGTCCGGCTGGCTCGTCGTGCGCGACGCGCTCGCGATCGGGCCGTGGCAGGGCTCGAGCGACCCGGCGGCGCACACGCGCCCGCCGACCGACACCGACGCCGAACGCGTGCTCGTGCGCACGGTCGAGTGCATCCAGGGCTCGGTGCAGATCGAGCTGGTGTGCGAGCCGGCGTTCGACTACGCGCGCGCGGCCACGCAGTGGACGCCGGTCGACGGCTACGCCGTCGCGGACGCGACCGACGGCGAGACGACCGTGCGCCTCAGCACCGACCTGATGCTCGGCATCGAGGGCAACCGGGCCCGCGCGCGCCACACGCTGCAGGAGGGCGAGCGGCGCTTCTGCGCGCTCTCGTGGGCGGCCGACCTGCACGGCCCGCGCACGCTCGAGGAGGCGACCGCGACGCTCGACCGCACGTCGCACTTCTGGCGCGGCTGGCTCGACGACGGTCACTTCCCCGACCACCCGTGGCGCGTCTACCTGCAGCGCTCGGCGCTCGTGCTGAAGGGCCTCACGTACGCGCCGACCGGCGCGATGGTCGCCGCGCTCACGACCTCGCTGCCGGAGACGCCCGGCGGCGAGCGCAACTGGGACTACCGCTACACGTGGATGCGCGACGCGACCTTCACGCTGTGGGGACTGCACGCGCTCGGGCTCGACTGGGAGGCCGACGACTTCATGCAGTTCGTCGCCGACGTGAACCGCAACGGCGACGGGTCGCTGCAGATCATGTACGGGATCGACGGCAGACGCGAGCTGACCGAGGAGACGCTCGACCACCTCACCGGCTACGACGGCTCGCGCCCCGTGCGGATCGGCAACGGCGCCTACGACCAGCGCCAGAACGACGTCTACGGCGCCGTGCTCGACTCCGTCTACCTCCACACGAAGCACGGCGGGCGGCTCCCGGAGCGGCTGTGGCCGGTGCTGCAGGATCAGGTGGAGGGCGCGATCGCCGCCTGGAGAGACCCCGACCAGGGCATCTGGGAGGCGCGCGGCGAGCCGAAGCACTACGTCTCCTCGAAGCTGATGTGCTGGGTCGCGCTCGACCGCGGCGCGCGCCTGGCGGAGATCCACGGTGAGCCGGAGCTGGGCGCGCAGTGGCAGCAGATCGCCGACGAGATCAAGCGCGACGTCCTGCGCCGCGGCGTGCGCGACGGCGTCTTCCGCCAGCACTACGACACCGACGCGCTCGACGCCTCGACGCTGCTGATCCCGCTCGTGCGCTTCCTGCCGCCCGACGACAGACGCGTGGTCGAGACGGTCAAGGCGATCGCGAAGGACCTGACCGACCACGGCTTCGTGCTGCGCTACCGCGTCGAGGAGACCGACGACGGGCTGCACGGGGACGAGGGGACATTCCTGATCTGCTCCTTCTGGCTCGTCTCGGCGCTCGAGGAGATCGGCGAGCACCGCCGCGCGAAGATGCTGCTGGAGAAGCTGCTCGCCCACGCTTCGCCGCTGCTGCTGTACGCCGAGGAGCTCGACTGCCACTCCGGCCGCCAGCTCGGCAACTACCCGCAGGCGTTCACCCACCTCGCCCTGATCAACGCCGTGATGCACGTGATCGAGGGCGAGGACGAGATCTAGGCGGGCGGTCGCCCGCAGCGCCTACGCGTGCGTCTTCACGAGGTCGCGCGCGGGGTCGATCTCCCAGCGCGCGGCCAGCTCGGCCAGCTCGTCGTCGAGCTGCCAGCGGTCGGGCAGCGCGGGACCCTCGTGGTCGGGGACGCCGCCCTTGAGCGCCATGCAGTTCGCGTTGTCGCCGATCACGCGCAGCTCGGCGACCTCCGCCTCGCTCAGCAGCACCTCCGCCGGCAGCGCCCCCAGCTCGGCGCGCTTGTCCTCGACCGCGCGCGCGCCCGCGCCGGCCTCCTGCAGCAGCGTTGGCGCGACGCACGCGACCGGCGCGTGCGCGAGGTTCCACTGGCACGCGAGCTGCAGGAGCGTGAGCCCGTGGCGCTCGGCGATCGGGCGCATCCGCGCGATCCGCTCCAGCCCCGCCTCGATCCAGCCGGCCGGCCGGAAGGCGCGGTGGTCGCGCGGGCCGAGCGCCGCCGGGTCGGTCAGGTCGCCGCCGAACAGCCCGCCGTAGTCGACGACGCGCGTGATCACGCGCACGTCGTGCCGCGCCGCCGCCGGCAGCGCCAGCTCGCCCGGCCACGGCTCGAGCGGGTTGAGGATCACCATCGCCCAGTCGATGCGCTCGCCGAAGCGCTCGAAGCAGTCGATCAGGTCGAGCGTGAAGCCGTTCGCGGGGCCGGGGGCGACGCCGATCAGGTCGGTCAGCCCGGCGTCGCGCAGCGCCGCCATCCCATCCCACACGGCCTCGCTCGTGTAGCCGGTGCGGTCGGGGTTGTGCAGCAGCAGCAGGTCGAAGCGGTCGACGCCGCAGCGCTCCAGCGACGCCTCCGTCGCGCGGCGCAGGTAGGAGGCGTACGCGTCCGGGCCGCGCAGCGACGGGTCGGTGAAGCGCGGGAAGCCCTTCGCGCCGGCCCGCTCGCCGTCGTAGAAGTCGTGTCCGACGGCGCCGACGAGGACGTAGTCGTCGCGCGGCAGGTCCGCGACGGCGCGGCCGAGCATGCGATCGGCGTCACCGGTGCCGTACACGTCGGCGGTGATCGCCGTGCGGATGCGGTCGTCGGGCCGCAGCAGTGCGAGCAGTCGCTCGTCGTCGAGCGGCTCACCGAAGTGCATGAACCGGCCGCCGCTCCAGGTCCCGACCGCCGTCTGCGTGGGGTGCGCCATCGGCGCGAACGCTAGCGCAGCAGCTCGCTCGCGCGCGCCTCGGCGATCGTCGCGCGCAGCGTCTCGCGCGCCCCGTGTCTGGGGCGCCATCTCAGCTCGCGCGCGGCCTTCGCGGTGTCCATCACGACCGGCACGCGCAGCGCGTTGATCCACTGCGCCTGCTCCGGCACGAACGGCAGGCGCGCCAGCTCGGCGGCCGCGTCGACCGCCAGCTCCGGCACCGGGATCGCGTACCAGCCGAGATCCTCGGCGAGGTCGCGCATCGTCAGTGTGCCGGGGCCGGCGAGGTTGTAGACGCCCGGTCTGCCGCGCCCCAGCGCCGCAGCGCGCAGCGCGCTCGCGACGTCGTCGTGGTGCACGAGCTGGAAGCGCACGCCGTTGTCGGGGATCACCGGCTTGAGCATGGGCGCCGCCGTGTCGAGCAGCCAGCGCACGGCCTCGGGCATCCGCTCGCCGAGCTGCACGTACGGGATCGACTCGATCATCATCAGCGCGTCGGGACCGGCGACGATGCACGGCCGGAAGACGTAGACGGCGGTCGCGCTGCCGCGCGTGACGTCGCCCAGCACCCGCTCGACCTCCGCCTTGCCGGCCGAGTAGGCGTGCGCGCTCGTGCCGCGCGGCGGCACCTGCTCGGTCAGCGGCGAGGGGTTGTCGGGGTGGAAGCCGTAGGCCGCGACCGACGACGTGTAGACGAGCCGCGGGACGCCGGCCCTCACCGTCGCGGCGAAGACGTTGCGCGAGCCCTCCAGGTTCACGCGGTGCCCGTCGTCGCCGCCGGCGCCCATGATCGCGAACGCGAGGTGGACGACCGCGTCGGCGCCGGCGACCAGCGCGTCGACCGCGGCGCGGTCGAGCACGTCGCCGCGCAGGTAGGTCGTCTTGCGCCAGCCCTCGGCGGCCGGGTCGAGCTCGCGCCGCGCCATCGCGCGGATCGCGCCGACCTCTCTGCTGCGCTCCAGGGCGCGCATGAACGCGCGCCCGATGTCGCCCGTCGGCCCGGTGACGGCGATCGTGAGCGGGGCTCTGCTCGCGCGCGCCGCGCTCACGCCGACGCCCCGACCGCCTCGTAGCCCTCGTCGCCGGGCAGCAGCACGCGCGCGACCTCGCCCTCCAGCACGACGCGCGGCTCGACCGGCTCGACCCGCTGCGTGCGCGCGTGCGCGACGAGCGCGTGCGCGCACGGGAAGCGCGCGAACTGCTCGAGGTGCTTGATCGTCGGGAAGACGAGCAGCAGCTCGCCGGCCGCGTACGCGTCGAGCGCGTCCTGCGGCGTGCTCCAGCGCCAGTCGACGCACTCGCCGCCGTCGATCTGCGGCGCGGTCTCCCACGGCACGTGCGCGAGGAAGAACCACGTGTCGAAGCGGATCTTCACGGCGCGCGGCGTGATCCAGCGCGAGTACGGCACGAGCGACGTGGGGTCCGCGAGCGCGATCCCGGACTCCTCCGCGACCTCGCGCACGCCCGCGGCGCGCAGCGCCTCCTCGCCGTCGCCGTCGGCCGCGTCGACCGACCCGCCGGGGAAGACCCATGCCCCGCCCATGAAGCGGGAGGCCGGGTTGCGCTGCACGAGCAGGACCTCCAGCGCGTCCCCCGCGCCGCGCACCACGATGACGCTGGCGGCCAGTCGCGGCGTCGTGACGGCGCCGCTGTTGAGCTCCTCGCCGGGTCCTGGCTGCGCAGGGTCCATCGCGTCCACCCTAGCTCAGTGTCTCGCGACCGGCCGCGGTACCGTTCAGGTCATGAGCGCGACGCAAACGACGCAGAAGTGGATCTGCGAGTCCTGCGGATTCATCTACGACCCGGTGGACGGCGACCCCGACGGCGGGATCCCGCCCGGCACCGCCTTCGAGGACATCCCCGAGACCTGGTTCTGTCCGGTCTGCGGTGCGCGCAAGCGCGACTTCGTGCCACACGAGGACTAAAGCCGAGCGACCGCGGGCGTCCATCCCCGCGGCCGGCGACGAAAGCCCCGCCACCGATTTGCCGACAAGCGGAGGGCACCGGCCAGACGGTGCAGCGACACCGTCACCCGCAGCAGGAGCCGATGCCCTCATGTCCCGACCCCGTCGTGTCCTCACCGCGCTCGCCTGCGCCGCTGGCGCGTGCGCGCTGACTGCCCCCGCCGCGCTCGCGGGCGCCCCCACCAGCGGGCACGGCGCGGTCCTCTCGTTCGCCGGCCACACCGTGCGCCTCGTCGACAAGCAGCACCGCGTCGACGACGTGCACGTGCGCAGCACCAAGGGCCTGCGCCGCGGCGACGTCGTGCGCGTCCGCAACGGCCGCGCGCACGTCACCGGCCACGTCGGCAAGGTCGCGTTCCTCGGGCGCGTCGTGCGCAGCTCCGGCAAGGGCGCCGTCGTGCGCCTCGGCGACGGCTCGACCTTCAAGGTCGGCGGCCGCAAGTCGCACGCGCACGGGCGCACGGCGCGCTCGGCCGCGAGCGTGACGATCGACTTCCAGGGCTTCGACCCCGGCCAGACGCTGCTGATCACGGTCGCGACCGACGGGCAGGGCAACGTCGCGATCACGATCAGAGTGCTGCCGCCCGCGACCGACATCGGCGACGGCGAGCTGCACGCCGCGGGCGTCGTGACCGACGACGAGGGCGACGGCTACTTCGCGATCGACGACGGCAGCGGCGGCGAGCTCGGCTTCGAGGATCCGCAGCGCGTCTTCGAGGGCGCCGACGCGGCCTGGTGCGACGTCGTCGACGTCGCCTACCACCGCTCCGGCCGCCGGCTGATCGCCGACGAGCTGCACGTGACCGGGCAGAGCACGACCGGCGACTGCGCCGACGATGGCGCGGCCGACGAGGTCGACGGCACCGTCACGGCGATCGCGCCCGACGCCTCCTCGCTCACGATCGCGCCGGACGACGGCGGCGACGCGGCGACCTACCAGCTCGACGACCCGAGCCTGCTCGACGGGATCGCGGTCGGCGACGACGTGGCCGTCACGCTCGACCAGAACGACCTTGCGATCGACGTCGAGCTGCTCGACGGGTCCGGGGACCCGGCGCCGCCCGCGCCCGGCGACGGCGGCGACCAGTAGCGCCGCTCAACGGCGCGCCGCGCGCCGCGCCGCACGGGCGCGGCGCACGCGCGGCAGCGCGGCGGCGGCCAGCAGCAGCGCGAGCGACAGCGCGCTGAGGGCGACGCCCGCGCGCAGGCCCGGCACGCGGTACCTCCACACGATCTCGTGGTTGCCGGGGTCGACGACGACCCCGCGCAGCACAGCGTCGACGCGCAGCGGCGTGGCGGGCTGCCCGTCCACTTCGACGCTCCAGCCGTCGAGCAGCTGGTCGCCGAGCACGACGACGCCGCGCCGGTCGAGCCGCGCGTGCAGCGTCACGCGCGCATTGCGCTCCTCCACGATCGCGGCGACGCCGAGCGCGCCGTCGGCGTGCGCCAGCTCGCCCGCGCCCGGCTGGTCGCGTTCGACGACGATCGCGTGGCGCGCGTCGAACGTGCTGTCGACGAGCGTCGCGCGCGCGCTCGCGGCGTCCGGCACCGCCTGGATCGCGGCCGCGACGAACGCGCGCGGGGTGGCGCGCGGGTTCTCGAAGATCGTCGCTTCGCGCCCGGCGTAGACGCGTCGCAGTGCTCGCAGCGCCGGGTCGGGTTCGCTCGGCGGCGTCGCGCCGGGCCCGGTGAGGATGTAGCGCGCGCCGAGCGCGCCGGTCACCTGCACCGCGGCCGGGCTGACGGCGTCGATCGTCGTCGGCATCCAGGCGGCCTGGTCGGGCGAGGCGGCGCGCCACAGCGCGAGGAACTGCTTTGTCGGGAACGGCGGGTTGTAGCCGCGCACGTCGCTGAGGCCGAAACGGATCGACTGCTCGGGCGGCAGCGCCAGTTCGAGGCCGACGAAGCGGCCGTCGCCGCGGTGCTGCTGGAGGTAGGCGATCGCCGGCGTCCGCGGCGGCGTCACCCGGCCGGCGGGCGCCATCGGGTTGTAGCGGTCGGCGAAGTGCAGCATGTCGAGCGTCGCCAGCAGCACGAGCGCGGCGGCCGCCGCCGTCGCGAGCGCGGGCCGGCGGCGCAGCACGAGCAGCGTGACGGTCGCGCCGAGCGCGAACAGCAGGAACCACACGACCGTCGTCAGCTCGATCGCGCCGCGGGACTGGAAGTCCCTGCCGGTGAGGAAGTGCCTGAGCGTGCGGCCGGCGTCGCCGGGGCCGACGTGCGCGAGCAGCGCGGCGACCAGCCCGACGCCGACCGCGCCCGCGGCGACGGCGAGGTGTCGCCCGCGCTCCTGCGGGCGGTCGAGCACCGCCTGCAGGCCGAAGGCGGCGAGCACCGCGACGGCCAGCTCGAAGACGAAGTGCAGGCGCTGGTTCTCGACCAGTTCCACGACCGGGAGGTGCGTCATCAGCCACCACAGGCCCGGCGCGTGCAGGGCGATCGCGAGTCCCAGGCCGCCGAGCACGAGGAACGGCGCCTGGCGCCGCAGCGCGCGCCGGCTCGTGAGCCCGATCGCCGCCAGCACGAGCGCGACGACGCCGGCGTAGAAGGTCCGCTCCTCGTAGTTGAGGTTGAGCGAGTGCAGCGGCGAGTCGGCCGTCTCCAGGCCGCTCGGCCGGCCCCACCAGTCCGGGAACAGCGCGGTGCGGATCATCCCGAACGGCATCCGTTCGAGGCCGGGGAGGGTCCCGTGGCCGCCCTCGCGCGCGAGCGTGCCGACGGTCCCGTGGCTCGAGACGATCTCCGGCACCATCATTGCGCCGACCAGGCCGATGCCGGCGACGAGCCCGCCGAACGTCAGCGCGAGCGTCTTCGCGCGCTCGGGCGGAGCGCGTTCGCGCGCGAGGCCCGCGCGCAGCAGCGCGTAGCAGCCGGCGACGAGCAGCACGTGCACCTGCGTGCCGGGGTGGCCGCCGCCGAGCGCGACCGCCGTCGCGCCCGCGAGGCCGATCGCGCTGCGCAGCCCGCCGCCGCGCGCGAGCCGCTCGACCAGCCACAGCATCCACGGCAGCATCACGACGACGGCCGGCACCGCTTCGGGCATCAGCCACATCACGTTCATCGAGCAGAACGCGAACGCGACGCCCGCGACGAGCCCCGGGAGGAAGCCGAGCCGCAACTCGCGCACGAGCAGGTAGGTCCCCATCGCGGCGGCCCACAGCTTGAGCGCCGCGACGACGCCGAACGCGTAGGTGAAGGGCAGGATCCACAGCGGCAGGCTGAACGGCGTGAAGAGGCCCGTCTGCGGGTTCGAGACGAACGGGATGCCCGTCAGCACGTGCGGGTCCCACGCCGGGAAGGTGCCGCTGCGCAGCAGCTCGCGCATCAGCTCGTGCCACGGGCGCACGACCAGCGGCACGTCGGCCAGCAGATAGTTTTCCCAGCTCAGCACGTCGTGCGGCCGGTAGGGCTGCCAGGGCGGGAGCTTGTAGAGCACGGCGTCGGGGGAGAAGACCTTGCCGCCGAGCAGCACCGGCCACAGGTAGACGAGCACGAGCAGCGCGAACAGCAGCGCCGCGCTCAGCGTCGGCTGCTCCGCCAGCGACCGCGGCAGCCGCGCACGCACCTCTCGGCGCGTCTGGGTCCCCCGTCCCATGGCGCCAATGCTGCCATGCGCGGCCGCCGCCGATGACGGTTGACATGAGGAGCCACTCGTGTAAACCTTGCTGACGGAATCATGTAGCTCGACGCCGGAGGAGACATGGGCACTGTCGCTGTCGATGCGGAGCTGAATCCCGCCACCTGGCGCGACGGCAAGCGCTACGCGTGGCTGCTCGGCCTGATCGTCCCGCTGCTGCCGTTCACCGCCTGGTTCTGGGTGTGGCTCACGGGCCTCGGCGTCTTCTGGTGGTTCGGGCCGATCCTCGTGTTCGGGATCTTCTCGCTGCTCGACGTGGCCGTCGGGATGGACGCGGAGAACCCGCCCGACAGCGTGATCAAGTGGCTCGAGCAGGACCGCTACTACCGCTGGTGCACGTACGTCTTCATCCCGGTCCAGTACGCCGGGCTGGTGTTCGCCTGCTGGCTGTGGGCGCACGGCGACCTCTCGACGGTCGACAAGCTCGGGCTCGCGCTGACGATGGCGATGGTCTCCGGCATCGCGATCAACACGGCGCACGAGCTCGGCCACAAGCGCGCCTCCCTGGAGCGCTGGCTGTCGAAGGTGGCGCTCGCGCAGAGCGGCTACGGCCACTTCTTCATCGAGCACAACCGCGGCCACCACGTGCGCGTCGCGACGCCCGAGGACCCGGCGAGCGCGCGCCTCGGCGAGAGCTTCTGGGCGTTCCTGCCGCGCACGGTGTGGGGCTCGCTGCGCTCCTCGTGGGAGCTGGAGAGCGAGCGGCTCGCGCGCACCGGGAGCGGGCCGTGGACGTACAAGAACGACATCCTCAACGCGTGGGCGATGACCGTCGTCCTGTACGCCGTGCTGATCGGGGCGTTTGGCTGGGTCGTCCTCCCGTACCTGCTGATCCAGTCGCTCGTGGGCGCGTCGCTGCTTGAGGTCGTCAACTACCTCGAGCACTACGGGCTGCTGCGCCAGCGGCGCGAGGACGGCCGCTACGAGCGCACGCGCCCGGAGCACTCGTGGAACTCGAACAACGTCGCCTCGAACGTGCTGCTCTACCACCTGCAGCGCCACAGCGACCACCACGCCAACCCGACGCGCCGCTACCAGGCGCTGCGTCACATGGACGACGCGCCGCAGCTCCCGACCGGCTACGCCGGCATGATCGTGCTGGCGCTCGTGCCGCCGGTGTGGCGCCGCGTGATGGACCGACGCCTGCTGGCGCACTACGGCGGCGACGTGACGCGCGCGAACATCGCGCCGCGCGCGCGGGGACGGGTGCTCAAGCGCTACGGCCCGCCGCCCGCCCAGCCGGCCCCCTCTGCCTGATGGCCCGCTTCCGCTGCCCCGTCTGCGGCTACGTCTACGACGAGCAGGAGGGCAACCCGCGCGAGGGGTTCGCCGCCGGCACGCCGTGGTCGCAGGTGCCCGACGAGTGGGCGTGCCCCGACTGCGGCGTGCGCGACAAGGTCGACTTCGAGCCCGACGAGTGACCGCGCTCGCTGCGACCATTCGCGGGGTGGCACGCACTCCCTACGCCGTCGCGGCGAGACAGCTGCTGCGCGACACGCTGTTCGACGCCGCGCGCGACCAGGTCCAGCAGCGCGCGTGGGCCGAGGTCACGATGGCCGACATCGCAAGCGCTGCCGGCGTCTCGCGCCAGACGCTCTACAAGGAGTTCGGCACGCGCGACGAGTTCGCCGCAGCGTTCGTGATCCGCGAGGGGGAGCGCTTCCTCGACGCGGTCGAGCAGGCGGTCCGCGAGCACCTCGACGACCCCGCCGCCGCGGTCGAGGCCGCGCTCGAGGTGTTCCTCACGACCGCCGGCGAGGACCAGCTCGTGCGGATCCTGCTGAGCGACGACGGCACCGGCGGGATGCTGCCGCTCGTGACGACGCAGTCGATGCCCGTCGTGACGTGGGCCAGTAGCCGGCTCGCGGCGGTCATCCGCGACGGCTGGCCGGCCGCCGGCGAGCGCGACGCGCAGCTGCTCGCAGAGGCGCTCGTGCGTCTCGCGATCTCGTACGTGACGGTGCCGAAGGGCAGCCCGCACGAGACCGCCGCCGACGCGGCCGCGCTGCTCGTGCCGTTCATCGAGCGGGCGCTCGGCGCCGGCGCGTAGCGCCGCGCGGCGACGACGGCTCAGCCCAGCCAGCGGTCGAGCGGCAGTTGCGCGCCGGCGGTCGCGAGCAGCTGTGGGTCGGCGCGCGCGATGCGCGGCAGCGCCGCGACCTCGACCGCGCCGAGTCGCGCGATCGTCGCGCGGTTGTCCTCCTCCATCGCGCTCGGCGCGTCGGGCCAGGGCGTCATCACGACGCCCGCGAGCGTCAGCCCGCCCGCGCGCGCGGCCTCCAGCGTCAGCAGCGTGTGGCTGATCGTGCCGAGCCCGGGCCGCGCGACGACCACGAGCGGCAGCGCGAGGTCGACGGCGAGGTCGCGCACGAGGTAGTCGCGCGCGAGCGGCACGAGCAGCCCGCCGACGCCCTCGGCGACGACCGCGTCCGCCTGTGCGGCGCGCTCCGCGAAGGCCGCGCGCAGCGCGGCCGGGTCGAGCGGCGGCACGCCCGCCAGCTCGGTCGCGAGATGGGGGGAGACGGGCGGCCCGAAGCGCGCCGTCGCGACGTCCTGCGCGCGCATGCCGGCAGCCGCCGCGAGCAGCGCGTCGTCGGGCGGCCAGTCCGCGTCGGCCGGCTCGTCGCAGCCGGTCACGACCGGCTTGAAGGCGGCGACCCGCTCGCCGCGCGCGCGCAGCGCGGCGAGGATCGCCGCGGCCACGACGGTCTTGCCGACGCCCGTGTCGGTCGCGGTGACGAACAGGCCTCGCATGCGTGCCGGCGCGCGGAGTCGGACGAGCGAGACGGCGCTACGCCGCGCGCTCGAGGTCGCCGCCGTCGCTCGCCTCGCCGTCGAACAGGCGGCCGCGCGGGGGCGGGGGAGCGGCGTCCGCGTCCCAGCGCGCGCTCGGCTCCGGCGCAGCCTCGAGCGGCTCGGCGGCGGGCGGCGAGCTGACCGGCGGCTGCAGGTCCTCCGGCCGCAGGCCGGCGCGGCGCACCGCGTCCGCCAGCACGCGCGCGGCGTCGCGCAGCTCCGACTTGCCGTGCGTCGCCATCACCGCGAGGCGCAGGCGCGAGCCGCCGGCCGGCACCGTCGGCGGGCGGATCCCCTGCGCGAAGACGCCGCGCTCCAGCGCCAGCTCGCACGCGCGCATCGTCGCCTTCGCGTCGCCCAGCACGAGCGGGACGATCGGCGTGCGCTCCTCCGCGTCGAGCGCGAAGCCCTCGGCCGCGAGCGCGTCGCGCAGCACGCGGACGTTGCACTGGAGCTTCTCGACGCGGCGCGGCTCCCCCTCCAGCAGCGTGAGCGCGGCGAGCGCGCCCGCCAGCGCGGGCGGCGGCGGGGCGGTCGAGAAGACGAACGAGCGCGCGGCGTTGACGAGGTATCTCGCCATGCGCGCGTCGCAGGCGACGTAGGCGCCGTAGGAGCCGAGCGCCTTGCCGAGCGTGCCGACGATCGCGTCGACGCCGTCCTCGACGCCGGCGGCGGCGACCGCGCCGCGTCCGCCCGGACCGAGCGTGCCGGTCCCGTGCGCCTCGTCGACGACGAGCCGCACGTCGTGGCGGCCGGCCAGCTCCGCGAGGTCCACCAGCGGCGCGACGTCGCCGTCCATCGAGAAGACGCCGTCGGTCACGATCAGCGCGCCGCGCGAGCCGGCCTCGCGCAGGCCCCACTCGAGGTGCTCCATGTCGCCGTGCTCGTAGACGAACACCTCCGCGCGCGAGAGGCGGCAGCCGTCGACGATCGAGGCGTGGTTGAGCTCGTCGGAGAAGACGACCTCGCCGGCGCGCGCGAGCGCCGAGACGACGCCGACGTTCGCCATGTAGCCGGAGCCGAACAGCAGCGCCGCCTGGCGGCGCTCGAACGCGGCGAGCCGCTCCTCGAGCCGCCTGTGGATCGTCATCGTCCCGGAGATCAGCCGCGATGCGCCGGCGCCGACGCCCCAGCGCATCGCCGCCTCCGCGGCCGCCTCGCGGACGGAGGGGTGGTCGGCGAGGCCGAGGTAGTTGTTCGAGCAGAGCAGCAGCACCGGCTTGCCGTCGAGCACGACGCGCGGCCCCTGGGGGCCGCTGACGAGACGGGTGCGGCGCGCGAGGCCCAGTTGCTCCAGCTCGTCCAGTCGTGCCTCGATCTCGATCATCGCCGCGCCGCCGCCTCCCGGGTCGGCCGGCCGACGCCGGTGTTGGGCGCTCCGTCAGGACGCGGCGGGATCACGCGCTTGCTCTCGAATCTGAGCTGCGAGGCGGGGTCCCACAGTCTCACCTCGATCCCGCCGGCCGGCGCCGCCGTGTCGAGGTGCATCTCGACGACGTCCGGCGTCTCGCCCGCCAGCCAGCCCGAGCGGTTGTCCGGCCGCGGGTTGGCGCCGTTGTCGGGCTGGCGGGCGACGTTGAGCCCGGCCTCCTCGAACATCGCGCGGTCCTCCTCGGGCGTGTTGCCGAGCGAGGTGAGGAAGTTGCCGAGCATCACGCCGTTGATGCCGGCTCTGACGGCCAGCTGCTGCAGCTCCTGGAGGTTCTGGATGCGCCCGCCGCACAGGCGCAGCAGCGCTTCCGGCAGGATCAGGCGGAAGATCGCGACCCACTTGACGGCCTCCCACGGGTCCAGCGGCTCGCGGTCGCCGAACTTCGTCCCCGGGTTGGGGATCAGCATGTTGATCGGCACGCTCGTGGGGTTGATCTCGGCCAGCTGGAAGGCCATCTCGACGCGCTGCTCGCGCGTCTCGCCGAGGTTGAGGATGCCGCCGACGCACGTCTCCAGGCCCGCCTCCTTGACGGCCTCGATCGTGCGCAGCCGGCCCTCGTAGCGGACGGTCAGCGAGACCTCGGGGTAGAAGCTCTCGGCCGACTCGACGTTGTGGTGCACGCGCTGGATGCCGGCGTCCTTGAGCTGCTTCGCGCGCTCGACCGACATGTGGCCGATCGACGCGCAGCGCTTCAGGTTCGTGTGCTCGGCGACGAGCCGCGCCCCGTCGAGCAGCTTCTGGAAGTCGCGCTTGGCGAGCCCCTGGCCCTGCGTGACCATGCAGAAGCGGTGCGCGCCCGCCGCCTCGGCGGCCTTCGCGTGCTCGAGCATCTGCTCGGGCTCCATCATCGCGTGCAGCGGCGTCGCCGCCTCGGCGTAGCGAGACTGCGCGCAGAAGCCGCAGTCCTCGGCGCAGCCGCCCGACTTCGCGTTCACGAGCGAGCACATGTCGGTCGCGTCCTCGAAGCGCTCGACGCGCGCCTTCCACGCGCGCTCGATCAGCGCCTCGATCTCGGCGCGGCCCTCCAGCTCGCCGAGGCGCAGCGCTTCCTCACGGGTGATCAACGGCGGCATGTCGAGCGAAACCTCCGAGGCGGGATCGGGTCACGATAGGGCCGCGGCCGGACGGCTCGCAGCGCGGCACGGCGGGCCAGAAGCGTGACACACCACCTATTCGCGACGCGCGGCCGCGCTCAGCGTCCCCGCCAAACGGGCGGGCGCTTCTCGCCGAACGCGCGGAGGCCTTCGCGCAGGTCCTCCGACTCGAAGGCGCGGCGGCGCTCGGCCGCCAGCACGTCGGCGACGACCGGGTCGAGCGCGCCGGCGGCGGCGACCAGCTCGCGAACTCCGGCCTTGTTGCCGCGCAGCGACAGCGGCGCGTTCCCGGCGACCTCTTGCGCCAGCTCCAAGGCGGCCTCCGGCAGCGCCTCCGCCTCCACGACGGAGTTCACGAGCCCCCAGCGCTCCGCGGTCGCGGCGTCGATCCGGCGCCCGGTCAAGAACAGCTCGCGCGTGCGCGCCGCCCCGATCGTCGTCAGGAAGCGGTTCAGCCCCGCGGTCGAGTAGACGACGCCCAGCTTCGCCGGCGGCATCCCGAGCTGGACGGTGTCGGCGGCGATCCGCAGGTCGCACGCGATCGCCAGCTCCAGCCCGCCGCCGATCGTCGCGCCGTTGAGCGCCGCCACGACCGGGTACGGGTACGCCTCGATCGCCGCCAGCGCGGCGGGGAAGGGATGGTGCGACTCCTCGCCGTCGTCGTAGCCCTCGCCGAGCAGCTCCGCGATGTCGTAGCCGGCGCAGAAGGCGCGGCCCTCGCCGGTCAGCACGACGCAGCGCGCGTCGAGCCGCTCGAGCGCGAAGCGCAGCGACGCGCACAGCGTGCGGTCGAGCGCGTTGCGCTTGTCCGGGTTGGAGATCGTCAGCAGCGCGACGCCGGGCGCCGGCTCGCCGACGTGGATGGTGCCGGGAATCGGAGCCGCCCTACTCGAGCACGACGAGCGTGTCGCCCTCGGAGACCGCCTGGCCCTCCTCGCAGCGGATCTCCTTCACGACCCCGGGATCCTCGGCCTCGACCGGCATCTCCATCTTCATCGACTCGAGGATCACGACCGTGTCGCCCTCGTCGATCGAGTCGCCGACCGCGACCTCGACTCTCCAGACCGTCCCCGTGATGTGGGCCTCGACGTCAGGCACGCTCCGACCTCCAAGGTTCGCTCGAAAACGCACAGGGCGCCGCAGCCGGGCCCGCGGATCGCCACAATAGCCGCCGCTGCCGATGGCCCCCGACACCGCCGTCATCGTCACCGCCCACAACGAGGCGGACCGCCTGCCGGCGACGCTCCAAGCGCTCGCCGCCGCGTTCCCCGGCGCGCGCATCCTCGTCGCCGACGACGGCTCGACCGACGGCACCGCGGCGGTCGCCGAGGCCCACGGCGCGGAGGTCGTGCGCAGCGAGCGCAACGTCGGCAAGGGGGGAGCGGCGACGCTCGCGGCCCAGCGCCTGCTGCCGCTTGCGCACGCCCCTGAGCCGCGCCCGGTGATCCTGCTGTGCGACGGCGACCTGGCCGCCAGCGCCGACGCGCTGAAGCTGCTCGTCGACCACGTCCGCGACGGTCGCGCCGACCTCGCGGTCGCCGCCTTCGCCGCCCGCGTCGGCGGCGGCTTCGGCTGGGCGCTCGGCTTCGCGCGCTGGGCGATCCGGCGCCGCTGCGGCTACGAGGCGGTCGCGCCGATCTCCGGCCAGCGCGCGCTGCGCGCCGAGCTGCTGCCGGCGGTCGTGCCGTTCGCGGCGCGCTTCGGGATGGAGATCGGGATGACGATCGACGCTGTGCGCGCCGGCTTCCGCGTCGCCGAGGTCGAGCTGCCGCTCGCACACCGCGCGACGGGCAAGACGCTGCGCGGCTTCCTGCACCGCGGCCGCCAGCTGGCCGACTTCGTCGCGGTGTACCGGCAGCGGCGACGTGCCGACTCTTAGCCGAACCTTTACAGGCGGTGCGCCCACGGCGCCGTCCCGACCACTACCGTTCCCGCCGCCATGTCCACCATCACACCAGACATCCACCGCTTCGCGATCGGCTTCGACGAACGCGACCGCTCCCGCTTCCACGCCCTGATCGACGAGGTGCTCGACTCCGGGCAGTGGTCGCACGGGGAGATGAACCGCCGCTTCGAGGAGGCGTGGTCCGCCTGGAACGGGGCGCCCGCCGTCGCGCTCGGCTCGTGGGCCGGCGGCGCGATCGCCGCGCTCGAGTACGCCGGCGTGCGCGGCCACAAGGTCCTCTGCCCCTCCAACACGTTCATGGCGACGCCGCTCGCGATCATGGCGGCCGGCGGCACGCCCGTGTTCGTCGACTGCAACAGAGACGACCTGTGCGCGTCGCTCGCCGAGATCGAGTGCGCGATCGACCGCCACAGCCCGCGCGCCTGCGTGCTGGTCCACATCGGCGGCCACATCGCGTTCGAGAGCGAGGCGATCGCCGCGGCCTGCCGCGCGCACGGCGTCTTCCTGCTCGAGGACTGCGCGCACGCCCACGGCGCCGACTGGAACGGCAGGAAGCCCGGCACCTACGGCGACGCCGGCGTCTACTCCTTCTACGCGACCAAGACGGTGTCGACCGGCGAGGGTGGCATCCTGGTGTCGAAGGACGACGAGCTGATCGCCTACGCACGCGCGTTCCGCGACTACGGGAAGCCGGACTACGACGTGCCGGGAGTCAACTTCCGCATGAGCGAGTTCACAGCCGCGATGGGACTGGTCCAGACCGAGCGGATGCCGGAGATCGTCGCGTGGAAGAACGCGGCCGCGCGCGAGCAGCTCGACGAGCTGCACCCGGGCCGGCTCCAGCTGCCCGACGGCATGACGTCCGGCCTCTACAAGTACGTCGTGTTCGACCCGATCGAGAAGTCGAGCGGGAAGGTCTACGACCAGCCGTGCCACCGCATCATGGGCACCGGCGACGAGCTGCCGAACACGGACTGGGTGGCCACCGGCCACTGGTGCGTCCCGCTCTACTACCGACCGGAGGTCGACCCCGCATGAGCCGCATCCTCGTCACGGGAGGAGCCGGCTTCATCGGCTCGCACGTCGTCGACAAGCTGATCGCCGCCGGCCACGAGCCGGTCATCTTCGACGTGCGCCCGTCGCCCTTCCACCCCGACGTCGAGACGGTGATCGGCGACATGTGCGTGCTCGACGACATGCTGCGCGGCGCCGACGGCTGCGACGCGATCGCGCACCTGGCCGCGGCCGCCGACGTCGGCGAGGTCCAGCAGGACCCGATCGGCTCCGAGCGGCTCAACGCGCGCGGCACCGTCAACGTGCTGGAGGCGGCGCGTCAGCTCGAGATCGGGCGCGTCGTGTACGCGTCGACGATCTGGGTCTACTCGGACGTCGAGGCCGCGCACGTCGACGAGGAGACGGCGCTCGCGCCGCCCGCGCACCTCTACACCGCGACCAAGCTCGCGGGCGAGCTGTACTGCCGCTCCTACCGCGAGCTGTACAGAGTCGAGTCGACCGTGCTGCGCTTCGGGATCCCGTACGGCCCGCGCGCGCGGCCGGCGGCGGTGATCCCGATCTTCGTGCGCAAGGCGCTCGCGGGCGAGCCGTTGACGCTCGCCGGCGGCGGCCTGCAGACGCGCCGCTTCGTCTACGTCGAGGACCTCGCCGACGGCGTCGTGGCCGGTCTCGCGCCGGGTGCGGCCGACCGCACGTACAACCTCGTCGGCGACGAGGAGGTCACGATCCGCGAGATCGCCGAGCGCGTGCGCGACGAGGTCGGCGACGTCGAGCTGGTGCTGACCGAGGGGCGCGCCGGCGACTTCAGAGGCGCGGAGGTGTCGGGCGCACGGGCGCGGGCCGAGCTGGGGTGGGAGGCGCGGACCTCCTTCGCCGAGGGGCTGAGCCGCTACGTCGCATGGCACCGCGAGCACTACGCGACGGAGCCCGTCGCAGCTGCAGCGCCCGTCACGGCGCCCGCGCCCGCGCCGGTCGTCGCCGCCGCGCCGGCGGTCGAGCTTGCGCGCCCCGCGCGCCGCCTGCCCGTGCGTCGCGTGCTGCGCGACGTCGCGCTCGTGGTCGTCGGCGCCGTCGCGGCCGTGCTTGCCGCGCTGCTCGGCGACGGCGTGCTGGACGGCACCGGCGACGTCTCGCACTACGCGCGCCAGCACCTCTTCTGGACGATCGTGATCCTGGGCGTCGTCGCGGTCACGAGCGCGAGAGCGTACGGGGCGCGGCGGAGAGCGGCGGCCGAACGCGCCTAGCCGACGGGATCGGCGAGCGCGGTCGTCCTCAGGCCGCGCCGCGCGATCTCGTCGAGCACCTGCGGCAGCGCCTTGACCGTCCGTTGCCAGGATCCGGGCCGGCTGTAATCGTCCGCGTCGTGGAGCAGCAGGACGTCTCCCGGCGCGAGCCGCTCGGTCAGCTCCGCGGCGATCTGGCCGGGCGTGCGGTGCAAACGCCAGTCGTGGCCCCAGCGCGACCACAGCAGCGGCGCCCAGCCGCGCCGCCGCACGAGCGCCAGCCCGGCGGGGCTGAAGATCCCCAGCGGCGGGCGGTAGCAGTGCGGCGCCACGCCGGCCGCCTCGGCGATCTGCGCATGGCCGCGGTCGAGGTCGGCCGCGAGCGCGCGAGGCGTCAGCCGCAGCTGCACCCGGTGCGTGCCGCCGTGCAGCGCGACCGCGTGCCCGGCGTCGACGATCTCGCGCGCGAGCGCCGGCGCGCGGCGCACCTGCTCGCCGACGAGGAAGAAGGTCGCGTGCGCGCCGGCCGCCGCGAGCGCGTCCAGCACCGCGGGCGTGCCGCGCGGGTGCGGGCCGTCGTCGAACGTGAGCGCGACCGCGGGCGGGCCGCCGGCGTCGGGCGGCAGCGTCCGCGGGATCCCGAGCGAGCGGCACAGTGACGGCGCGAGCGGCGCGAGCGCGGGCAGCGACCAAGCGGCGGCGCCCGCCGCTGCGAGAGCCGCTGGGACGGTCGCGCGCATGCGCCGGATCCTCCCAGACCGCGGGGCCGGCGCGATGATCGCGGGGATCGCGGTCGCGCTCGCGGCCGCCTGCTGCTACGAGGGCGCCTACGTCCTGCAGGCGCTGGAGACGCGCCGCGCCGGCGGCGGCGAGCGGTTGCACGCCGGGCTGCTCGGGCGGCTGATCAGGCGGCCGCGCTGGGTGGGGGGGACGGCGTTGTCGGGGGCGGGCGCCGTGCTGCAGGTCTACGCGCTGACGCTCGCGCCGCTGACGATCGTGCAGCCGGTGCTCGCGCTCGGGCTCGTGCTGCTGCTGGCGCTGTCGAGCCTCGTGCTGCACGAGCGCGTCGGCCGCTGGGAGCTGGTCGGCGTCACTGCCGTCGTGTGCGGCGTGGCGGTCGTGGCGATCGTCGCCGATCCCGGTATCGGTGGCGCGGGCGACGCGGTCGGCGTGGCGGTGCTCCTGCTGCTGCTCGGCACGCTCACCGCGCTGCCGTTCGCGCTGCGCCGGAACGTCTCCGACGCGCGCCTGCGCGTCCTCGCGGCCGCCGCCGGCGACGCGTGGGCGGCGATCGGGCTCAAGCTCGTCGCCGACGCGCTCCACTCCGGCTCATGGCTCCCCGCGCTCGCCTGGGCGGCGAGCGCCGGGCTCGCCGGCTTCCTGGCCCTGACCGCCGAGATGAGCGCGCTCCAGCGGATCGCCGCCACGCGCGTCGCGCCGGTCGTCGTCTCCGCACAGGTGCTCGTCCCGGTGATCGCCGGGCCGCTCGTGTTCGACGAGCCGTGGGCGGACTCGGTGCCCGAGCGGATCGTGCTCGGGGCGGCGATCCTCGCGGTCGCGGGCGGGGCGGCGCTGCTCGGCGGCTCAGCCGCCGTCGCCGACGTGATGGCCGGCGGCGAGGAGGTCCAGCACGACGTCGGCGGCGACGGGCAGCTGCGCGAACGCGGCGACGGGTGAGCCGCGCTGCGCGAGCGCGCGGCGCAGAGCCGCCGCGAGCGCGTCGCGGTCCTTCGCCACGTCGGCGATCCCGAAGCGCGCGTAGGCGCGGTTGTTGGCGCGGATGTGGCCGCGGCCCCAGCCGTACGAGATCACCGGGCAGCCGACCGCCCACGCCTCCAGCACGGTCAGGCCGGCGGTCGAGTGGATCAGTGCGTCGGCGCCCGCGAACAGCGCCGGCACCTCGGTCGTGAAGCCGAGCAGCGTCACGCGCCCGACGCGCCCGAAGCGCACCGCCAGCGTGCGCCGCAGCCGCTCGTTGCGCCCGCACATCACGACGACGTGGACGCCGTCGAGCGCGAGCGCCGTCGCGACCGCGCCCTCGACGTCGCCGACGCCCCAGCCGCCGCCCGAGACGACGACGACCTTCCCCTCCGCGGGCAGCCCCAGCAGCGCGCGCCCCTCGGCGCGCGACGGCGGCGTCGCGAAGCGCGGGTCGTTCATCCCGCGCGCGGGGACGATGCGCGTGCGCGGGCCGGCGATCGCGCGCACCTCCTCCGCCGACTCGGGGTGCGTGATCAGGTGCAGGTCGACGCCCGGGTGCGACCAGTAGCGCAGCGCGGCGAGGTCGGTGATCGCCGAGACGACCGGCACGCCGAGCTGTCCGCGCAGGCGCATGCGGCCGAGCACCTCGGTCGTGCCGGGGTAGGTCGAGACGACGACGTCGGGCCGGTGCTCGGCGACGAGCCGCAGCATCGCGCGCGCGCCGAGCGCCTCGCCCAGGCGGCCGATGACCCGCCGCACCGGCGGGACGTGCGTGATGAGCGCGTACTCGACGTCGAAGGCGACGTTGCCGAGGTGCGTGTCGAACGCAGAGCCGCCCAGCACGATGCGCTCGACGAGCGGGCCCGCTGCGCGCAGCCCGTCCTCGATCGCGGTCACCGCGTCCGGGCGGCGCGCGAGCAGGTCGGCGACGAGGAAGCGCGCGGGCAGGTCGTGCCCCTCGCCGATGGAGGCGCTCACGACGAGCACGCGCGGAGCGGTCGGGCGGACGGTCATCGCGCCGCTTTCTACCGGACCGGCGCAGAATCCGCGCACGCGGGTAATCTCTCCCGCGCGATGGCCGACGAGCAGCTCGCTTCGATGAAGGCGCAGGTCTACAAGGATCCGCGGCCGGCCGAGTACTTCGACAGGTTCCACAAGCGCGTGCGCGAGCACGAGCCGAACTGGGTCTACGAGCTCGTGCGCGTCGTCACTGTGCTGTACGGCCTGATCTTCTTCCGCATGCGCTGCATCGGCTCGGACAACGTGCCGGCGCGCGGCAGAGTGATCCTCGCGCCGAACCACTTCTCGTTCATGGACCACTTCTTCACCGGCGCCTTCACGCGCCGGCGCGTGAACTTCATGGCGAAGTCGCAGCTGTTCTCCAAGCCGATGCAGTGGATCTACTCGCCGGGCGGCGTCTTCCCCGTGCGGCGCGGCCACTACGACGAGGACGCGTTCGTCACCGCCAACGCCGTCCTCGGCCGCGGCGGCGCGATCGTCATGTACTGCGAGGGCGGCCGCTCGCGCAGCGGCAACGTCGGCGACAAGGCGCGGCCCGGGATCGGCCGGCTCGCGCTCGAGTCCGGCGCGCCGGTCGTGCCGATCGCGATCTACGGCTCGCAGCGGGTGCGCAACTGGAAGAAGCTGCAGTTCCCGAAGGTGCTGGTGCAGTACGGCGAGCCGCTGCAGTTCCCGCAGGTCGCGAGACCGACGCGCGAGCAGCAGCAGGGCGCGGCCGACGAGATCCTCGGCGCGATCAAGGCGCTCTACGCCGACCTCGAGCAGCACGGCGAGAAGCAGGTCCGTCGCCGCGTGCGCGCCGCCCGTCGCGCGGGCGGCGCCGCCAGCCCTGCGGGCGCGCAGTCCTGAGCGCCCGACCGGCGCCGTCCCGCGCGGGCGCGCCCTAAGCTGACGCGCCGATGGACGCGACCGCGCTGCTCCGCCCGCACCTGCTCGACGGCACGCTCGTAGCGCTCGGCGGCGGCGGGTCGCACGACGCGCTCGCGGCGCCGTTGACGGCGCTCGGCGCGCGCACCGCGGCGCTGCCGGCGACGCCCGACGAGGACGCGATGGCGGCCGCCGTCGATCCCGCGACGGACGTGCTGGTGCACGACCTGCGCCCGGCGTTCGCGGCGGCGCAGGGCGACGACGCGCTGCGCGCCGCGCTCGACCTCGCGTGGGTGACCGTGCGCGCCGTCGCCAACGCGGCGTTGCTGCCGGGCGGCGGCAAGCTCGCGTTGATCGCCCCGCCGCCGGGCGGGACCGCCGCCGCCGGCGTGCGCGCCGCGGCCGAGAACCTCGCGCGCACGCTCTCGATCGAGTGGGCGCGGCACGGCGTCACGCCCGTCGCGATCACGCCGGGGTCCGACACCGACGACGCGCAGCTCGCCGCGCTCGCCGCGTTCCTCGCCTCGCCCGCGGGCGACTACTGGTCCGGCTGCCGCCTCGCGCTCGGCGAGGTCGCGCTCACAGCGTGAGCCGCTCCCAGATCGCTCTGCGTCCCGGGACCTCGTAGCCGAACGCGTCGGGGTCGCTGCCGAGCGCCTCGGCCGCCTCGAGCGCGATCCGCTGCACGGCGACCGTCAGCGGGAAGATCGACAGCTGCTCGCCCAGCTCGCGCGCCGCGATCCGGTGGACGCGCGCGCCGCCCGCCTCGACCACCGCGGCGACCTCCTCCAACCGCTCGCTGCCGGGTCCGCCGCCGTCGAGGCAGACGAGCGCGTCGCGCGCGTCGAGCGCGACCGCCGGGCCGTGCAGGAACTGCTCGACCATCAGGCCCTCGGACGCGAGCCGCGCCGTCTCGCGCACCTTCAGCGCGCCCTCCTCCGCCGTCCACGCATTGGTGCCGGCGCCCGCGTACTCGAGCAGGCGCTCCGGCACCGCCACGCCGCGGCTCGGCCGCGCCAGCTCGGCGGCGACCGCGTCCGGCACCGCGTCCAGCTCGCCCAGCCGCGCGCCGAGCGCGCCGGCGAGCTGCGCCAGCCGCAGCAGCGCGGCGAGGTGCGAGGCCGTGTAGGCGGAGGAGCGCTCGCGCTCGACCGTCTCGAGGTCGACGCCCGGCCGCCCGATCCCTCCGATCGCGAGCGTCGGCACGCCGGCCGCGCGCGCCGCCTCGCGCAGCTCGGCGCTGTAGCGCTTGATGCCGGTGTGGCTGAGCAGCACGAGCGCGTCCCCCTCGTCCGGCCGCACGCCGCCGACTGCCGCGTCCATCGGCTGGATCGCCCACGCCTCGACGCCGGCCGCCCGCAGCATCCACGCGCCGTGGTTGGCGGCGTGCCAGCTCGTGCCCGTGCCGGCGAGCAGCACGCGCCGCCCGGCCAGCCGCTCGGCTGCGCGCTCGGCCGCGCCGCCGTCGGCGAGCAGCCGCCGCAGCTCGTCCGGCTGGCGCGCCATCGTGGCGCGCATCGCGCTCGTCACCGCTGCGCGACCTCGATCTGCAGCGGCCGCTGCGGCGCCGCCTCGTGGTCGACCTGCAGCGTCGTGTGCCGCAGCCCGTAGCGCTCGGTCAGCGTCTGCTGCAACGTCCGGCGCAGCTCGTGGCAGTCGCGCCCCGCGCCGACCACGACGTGCGCGGACAGCGCCGGGAAGCCGGACGTCACCTCCCACACGTGCAGGTCGTGCACCTCGACGACGCCCGCCTGCGCGGCGAGCGTGTGCCCGATCTCCTGCGGGTCGAGCCCCTCCGGCGCCGCCTCCAGGAAGATGCGCCCCGAGGCGAGCGCGAGCCGCGTGCCGGCGTACAGCATCGAGGCCGCGACGAGCAGCGACGCGAGCGCGTCCGCGCGCGCGAAGCCGGTCAGCAGCACGATCGCGCCGGCGATCGCGGTCGCCACGAACGCGAACAGGTCGGTGAGGATGTGCTGGAAGCTGCCCTCGACGTTGAGGCTGTCGCGGCTCGCGCCGGCCAGCACGAACGTCGCCGCGAGGTTCACGGCGATGCCGACGAGCGCGACGACCACGACGACCGCGCCGTGCACGTCCGGCGGCGCGACGAGCCGGTGGATCGCCTCGTAGACGATCCACAGCCCGAGCAGCACGAGCGTGATGCCGTTCGCCTGCGCGCTGAGGATCTCGACGCGCCCGAAGCCGTACGTCATCGCCCCGCGCGGCGGCCGCCTGGCGATCCGCAGCGCGACGAGCGCCAGCGCGAGCGCGGCCGCGTCGGTCAGCATGTGCGCCGCGTCCGACAGCAGCGCGAGCGAGTGGGCGAGGACCCCGGCCACCAGCTCGGCGGCCATGAACGCGAGGATCAGCGCGAGCGCGATCTTGAGCGCGCGCGCGTCGGTGACGGCGCGGGCGTGCGCGTGCCCGTGGTGGCCATGATGGCCGTGCGCGTGATCGTGCACGTGTGTCATATGCCGCAATCGTACGCGTGTCGTATGGTCCCGGACATGAGCGATCGTCACCTGCACTGCCTCGTCGAGATCCCCAAGGGCTCGCGCAACAAGTACGAGTGGGACGAGCAGCTGCAGGCGATCAAGTTCGATCGCTTCCTGTTCTCCTCCGTCGTCTATCCGACCGACTACGGCTTCATCCCGCAGACGCTGGGGGAGGACGGCGACCCGCTCGACGCGATGGTCACCGTCTCCGAGCCGACGTTCCCCGGCTGCGTGATCCCGGTCAAGCCGATCGCGCTGTTCAAGATGCGCGACGACAAGGGCGTCGACGACAAGGTGCTGTGCGTCCCGCTCGAGGATCCGAACTGGAACTCGATCGACGAGCTGGACGACCTGCCGCTGCCGCTGCGCGACGAGATCTCGCACTTCTTCTCGATCTACAAGACCCCGGAGGGGAAGGTCGTGAAGGTCGACGGCTGGTTCTCGCGCGAGGACGCGATCGCCGTGATCGACGAGTCGCACGCGCGCTGGCGCGAGCGCCAGCAGACGATCGACGGCCGCGCGCTCGAGCAGGGATGAGCGCGGGGGAGCCCGGCACGCCCGTCGCGCCGATGGCTCCGCCGCTTGCCGCGCTGCGGGCCGAGTTCCCCGTCCTCGAGC
This sequence comes from Actinomycetota bacterium, assembly GCA_018268595.1. GTDB lineage: Bacteria > Actinomycetota > Thermoleophilia > Solirubrobacterales > Solirubrobacteraceae > Conexibacter. The sequence continues at coordinate 31,281 of JAFDWH010000026.1, forward strand.
GCCTCGCGTATCTGAACGCCGGCACGAACGGTCCGCTGCCGCGCGCCGCCGCGGCCGCGGCGGTCGAGCAGCTCGAACGAGAGCTGTCCGGCGGCCGCGCAGGCGGGCCGCACTTCGCGCGCCGCGTCGAGCTGGCCGAGACGCTGCGGGCGGGGTACGCCGCATGCGTCGGCAGCGCCCCTGCCGACCTGGCGCTCACGACCTCCACGACGGAGGGGATCGCGCGCGTGCTGCTGGCGCTCGACCTGCGGCGCGGGGAGGAGATCGTCACGAGCGACGAGGAGCACCCGGGCGTGCTCGGCCCGCTCGTCGCGCAGCGGGCGCGCGGGGTGGAGGTGCGCGTCGCGCCGTGGGCGGAGGTGGCGGACGCGGTCGGCCCGCGCACGCGGCTCGTCGTCTGCTCGCACGTGAGCTGGCGCAGCGGGCGCCTGGCGCCGCTTGGAGCGCTGCGCGCGCTCGACGTGCCGCTGCTGCTCGACGGCGCCCAGGGCGCCGGCGCGGTGGCGGTCGAGGTGGCGGAGCTGGGCGCGGACGCGTACGCGGCGGCCGGCCAGAAGTGGCTGTGCGGGCCGGAGGGCACGGGCTTGCTGTACGTCTCGCCGGCGCTGCGCGAGCGGATGCGCCCGCCGGCGCCCGGCTACGTGAACCTCGCCGCGCCGGGCGCCGGGCTCGACGCGGCCCCGTGGGAGGACGCGCGCGCCTACGACACGCCGGCGCTGCCGGCCGCCTCGCTCGCGCAGGCCGCCGCGGCGCTGGCGGTGCTGGGCGCGGCGGGGTGGGAGGCGGTGCGGGCGCACGCGGCGGGGCTGGCGGCGAGCGCCGCCGACGCGCTCGCCGCCGCCGGGCGCGACGTGCTGGCGCGCGACCGCACGACGCTCGTCACGTGGCGCGAGCCGGACGCGGAGACTGCCGTCGAGCGGCTCGCCGAGGCCGGCGTGGTCGTCCGCTCGCTGCCCGGCGAGGAGCTGCTGCGCGCCTCGTTCGGCGGCTGGAACAGCGCGAACGACCTCGAGCGCCTGCTCGCCGCCCTGTCGCGCTGAGCTGGCATTCGCCGGCTTCCCACGGTTGTCCCTGCCGACCGCCGGGGCTCTGGGGTGGGTGTAACAAAACACGCGCGCTCAGTAACAATTCAGCGCAGATCGTAAATTATCTGCGCAGCTCTCCCCAATTTCACGCGTGATCATCCGAGCCCCCACCTAGCCTCCTCCCTCGTCAACGAAAGCGGCCGGGGCGCTGCTAGCACAGCGCCCCGGCCTCACACAGGAGGCAACAGCTCCCATGCCACGCCAGCCTACTTCGTCTCGCGTCCACTCCGCGCACGCGGCCACCTTCGGCGCGGCAGTGCGTGAGCTGCGCGCCTGCCGCGAGCTCTCGCAGGAGGAGCTCGGCTTCCGCGCCAAGCTGCACCGCAACTACGTCGGCGCGCTCGAGCGCGGCGAGATCAACCCGACCTTCAGAACGCTCCGCACGCTCGCCGACGGGCTCGACGTCGAGCTGTCGTCGCTGATCCGCCTCTACGAGGAGCGGGCGGAGGAGCGGTGGCGCATGACGCCGGCGGCATGAGACGGCCGGCGGCAGCCGCGGCGTGCGCCCGCAGGCGCGCGCCGCGGCGCGGGAGCAGCGTCCGCTCAGGTCGTCATGCCGGTGAACTGACCGCCGGTGATGTTCAGCGTCTGGCCGTGCACGTAGTTCGACCACGGCGAGCAGAGGAAGAAGACGCCGCCGGCGGCCTCCTCCGGCGTCCCCGGACGGCCGAGCGGGATCAGCATCGCGGCCATGCCGCGCAGCTGGTCCGGAATGCCGAGCTGCACTCTCTCGCCGGCGATCTCGGCCACGTTCGAGTCGTCCTTCGAAGCCGTCAGGCGCGTCTCGATGTAGCCGAACGCGACCGCGTTGACGTTCACCTTGAACTGGCCCCACTCCTTCGCGAGCGTCTTCGTGAGGCCGACGACGCCGGCCTTGCCCGAGGAGTAGTTCGCCTGGCCGGCGTTCCCCATCGTGCCCGAGATCGAGGACACGTTGACGATCTTGCGGAAGACCTCGCGCCCCTCCTCGCGCTCCTTCTTGGCCGGCTCGCGCAGGTGCGGCGCCGCCGCGCGGATCACTCTGAACGGCACGATCAGGTGGATGTCCAGCATCTTCTGGAACCACTCGTCGCTCATCTTGTGGATCGGCGCGTCGAGCGTGTAGCCGGCGTTGTTGACGATGATGTCGATTTTGCCCCAGGCGTCGATCGCCGTCTGGACCAGTCGCTCCGGGGCGTCGCCCTGCGTGAGGTCGCCCGCGAAGACGGTCGTCTCGCCCTGGATCTCGGAGGCGGTCTGCTGCGCGACGTCGCCGTCGAGGTCGTTGATCACGACCTTCGCGCCCTGCGCGGCGAGCAGCTCGGCCGTCGCCCGGCCGATGCCGCGCGCGCTGCCGGTGACGATCGCGACCTTGTCGTCGAGGACTCCCATGCACGTCTCCTTGTGAACGCTTGCGAGGTGTGGTGGCGGGACTCTACGAAGTCAGATGAACGGCGGCGTCGGTCACAGCCCGAGCGTCTTGCCGAGGATCTCGCGCATGATCTCGTCGGTGCCGCCGCCGATCGGCCCGAGCCGCAGGTCGCGCACGGCACGCTCGATTCCGGGATCCGGCCCGTGCACGTCGAGGCAGGCGTCGGCCGCCTCGTAGGCGGCCCGCTGCGTGGCGAGCTTCGCCATCGTCACCTCCTGCACGGCGTTCATGCCGGCGAGGTGGAGGCGCAGCGCGTTGTAGGTGATCGCTCGCCCGCTCTCCAGCGCGAGCGCGACCTCGGCCAGCGTGTGGCGCGTCGCCTGAGAGCAGCGTCCGCGCGCGACTACGGCCGCAAGCGTGCGCTCGAACACCAGCTCCATCGCGCCGACGGCGCCGAGCGCCATCATCACGCGCTCCCACTGGAAGTTGGCCATGATCAGCCTGAAGCCCTCATGCTCCGGCCCGAGCAGGTTCTCCTCCGGCACGAACACGTCGTCGAAGCCGATCAGCCCCGTGTCGGACGCGTGCCAGCCGAGCTTCTCGATCGGCGACGCGCTCACGCCCGGGCCTCTGTCGACGATCAGGAACGAGATGCCGTGGTGCCCGCCCGCCTCCGTCGTCTTGCAGGCGGTGACGACGAAGTCGAAGCGCACGCCGTTCGTGATGAACATCTTCGAGCCGTTCACGACGAAGCCGCCCTCGACGCGTCTGGCGCGCGTCTTGATGCCCGCGACGTCCGAGCCGGCGTCAGGCTCGGTGATCCCGAGCGCCGCGATCTTCTCCGCGCGGATGCCCGGCACGAGATAGCGCTCGTGCTGGTCGGGCGTGCCGAACTTCCACACCGGCGGCAGCGCGATCCCGGTGTGCGCACCGATCCCCGCGCCGACCCCGCCCGACCCGCAGCGCGCCAGCTCCTGCGCCCACACGGCGGCTGCCAGCTCGTCGCCGCCTCCGCCCAGCTCGCGCGGGAACTTCAGGCCGATGTACCCCCGCTCAGCGCACTTCCCGAACACCTCGTTCGGGAAGTAGCCGGCCTCCTCCCACGCCTCCGCATGCGGCGCCAGCTCCGACTCCACGAACGCCCGCATCTCCATGCGCAGGGCCTCGTGCTGCTCCGTGAACGGAGGAGCAGGTCGCGGCGTGCCCTCGGCGAGCGCGGTCACGCGGAACGCCGCTGGGCTGGGGAAGGGGGAGAGAGCGGCTGGCGCCAAGACCGTGTGCGGCGCACGCCGATCGGGCGGGTGGTCGTGAGGATGCACGTGCCCCGGGCGGAAGTCCGGGGTGCGCGCACCCGGAGCGGACAGGACCCGCCCGCAAACCGGCCGGGGCTCAGGCGAAGCGCCACCCCGTCACCGCCGCGCGCCAGGCGGCGCGTCCTGCGCCGACAGGCCCTCGGCCGTCCGCCCGTCGCGCCCCACGTAGCCGCCCTTCGCGCCGACGATCACGTACACCGCATCGCCGTCGCCGACGTTCTTGATCGAGCGCACCGTCGGCGCGTCCACGCGCGCCAGCCCGCCCGCGCCCAGCTCGTGCGTCGTGCCGTCGCCGAACGTGATCGCGATGCGGCCGCGGTGGACGAAGTACAGCTCCTCCTGCTCGTCGTGGTAGTGGCCGGCCGTCTCGTAACCCGGCGGCATCACGATCGCGTTGACGCCCAGCTCCTTGACGTCGAGCCCTCTGCGGATCTTGCGGAAGCCGTAGCCCTCGCCGAGCAGCTCGAGGTCCCCGACCGCGTAGCCGGGGCCGTTGACGATCTCTCCCATGTCCACGACCTCCTAGAGCCCGTACGAGCGGCCGATGACGTCGAGCATGATCTCGTCGGTGCCCGCGCCGATCCGGTTCAGGCGCATGTCGCGCCACACGCGCTCCACGCCGTACTCCTTCATGTAGCCCGCGCCGCCGTGGATCTGGATGCACTCGTCGGCGACCTCGACCGCGACCCGCGCGGCGTGCAGCTTCGCCATCGAGATCTCGCGCACCGGGTACTCGCCGTTGTTGAAGCGCCACGCCGTCACGTAGGTCATCTGCCGCGCCGACTCGATCTTCGTCGCCATCTCGGCGAATTTGTGGCGGATCACCTGGAAGTTGCCGATCTTGCGGCCGAACGCGGTGCGCTCCTGCGCGTACTGCAACGTCCGCTCGAAGCAGCGCTGCGCGCCCGCGACGCAGCCGGCCGCGCCGATCAGCCGCTCGCCCTGCAGCTCCCACATGATGTGGTAGAAGCCCTTGCCGACCTGTCCCAGCACGGCGCTGTCCGGCACGCGCACGTCCTGGAACGCGAGCAGCGCGGTGTCGCTCGCGTGCATGCCGAGCTTCTGCAGTCTCTTCTCGCGGATCACGCCGGGCGCGTCCATCGGCACCAGGAACAAGGTGAACCCGTCGTAGCCGGCATCCGGGTCGGTCTTCGTCACCAGCACGATCACGTCGGCGCGGTGGCCGTTCGTGATGTAGGTCTTCGAGCCGTTGATGACCCACTCGTCGCCGTCGCGCACCGCGCGCGTCTTGATGCCGGCCACGTCCGAGCCGGCGTCGGGCTCGGTGATGCCGAGGCAGAGGATCTTCCTGCCGGCCACCGCGGGCACGACCCACTCCTGCTTCTGCTCCTCGGTGCCGAACTTGAGGATCGGCGGCATCGCCATGTCCGTGTGGACCGCGACGCCCATCGCGAGGCCGCCGCTGTTCGACTTCGTGATCTCCTCGGCCAGCACGAGGTTGCAGTAGTAGTCGCCGCCCTGGCCGCCGTATCTCTCGTCGACCGAGAGGCCGAGGAACCCCAGCTCGCCCATGCGGTGGAGGACCGAGTCCGGGAACGTCGTCTCCTCCCACTCCTCCGAGTGCGGCTGCAGCTCCTTCTCGACGAAGCGCCCGATCGACTCGCGCAGCCGGTCGTGCTCCTCGGTGAAGATGAAGTGCTTGCGCTGGGTGCCGAAGTCCGGCTTCAGCACGTCTGCGGTGGCGGCCATGCGAATCGCTCTCCTCGTGCGCGGGGCTGGCGGACGCCGGCTGGCTGGCCGGCTGGCAAAGTAGACAGTAGTGCTTCCTACTTGCCGCTGCACGCGGTAGCGTGCGCACCATGGCCTACGACACGCTGCGCTACGAGGTCGCCGGCGGGGTGGCGACGATCGCGCTCGACCAGCCGGAGACGCGCAACGCGCTCTCGGACGCACTGTTCACGGACCTCCAGACGGCGTTCGAAGCGGCGCGCGACGACGCTGCGGTGCGGTGCGTCGTGCTGACCTCGACGCACGAGAGCGTGTTCAGCTCGGGCGCGAACCTGGCCGGTTTCGCGATGGACTTGCCGCTCGTGCACAAGCATTTCGGGATCGAGCGCTTCCCGGCGTTGTTCACGACGATCGGCAAGCTCGGCAAGCCGACGATCTGCGCCGCGAACGGCCACGTGCTGGCGGGCGCGCTTGGGATCGCGCTCGCGTGCGACCTGATCGTGGCGAAGGAAGGGGTCACGTTCGGCACGCCGGAGATCAACGTCGGCGCGTTCCCGTTCATGATCATGGCGTTGATCTACCGCAACCTCGGGCGCAAGAAGACGAACGAGCTGTTGCTGCTGGGCGAGCGGATCGACGCGCACGAGGCGGAGCGGATCGGCCTCGTCAACAAGGTCGTGCCGGCGGACGAGTTCGACGCCGCCGTCGCCGACTGGGCGAAGCGTCTCGCGTCGAAGTCGCCGGTCCTGATGAAGCTCGGCAAGGACGCGATCTACCGCCAGCAGGACATGGCCTTCGATGACGCGCTCGACTTCCTGCGCGCACAGCTGACGATCGCGTTCTCGACCGACGACATCGTCGAGGGCGTCAGAGCGTTCTTCGAGAGACGGGAGCCGCAATGGACGGGTCGGTAGACGCACCGCCGCAGAGCCTTCTCCGCCCGCTCGTCGAGGAGCTGAACGCGCGCCGCGCGAAGAACATGCTCGGCGGCGGGCAGGAGAAGATCGACAGACAGCACGCCGCGAACAAGCTGACCGCACGCGAGCGGCTCGCACTGCTGATCGACGAGGGCACCTTCACCGAGCTGGGCATCCACGCCGGCATCCACTTCAGCGTGCGCGGCCTGGAGGGCAAGGAGGCGCCGGCCGACGGCGTCATCACCGGCTACGGAAAGGTCGACGGGCGGATGGTCGCCGTCTGCGCCTACGACTTCACCGTGATGGCCGGCTCGATGGGCATGTCGGGAGAGATCAAGGTGACGCGCCTGCGCGAGTTGGCGCTCACCAAGCGGATTCCCTTCATCTGGCTGCTCGACAGCGCCGGCGCGCGCATCCAGGAGGCGGTCGGCTCGCTGTTCGCCGGCTCCGGCTTCCTGTTCCGCGAGGAGGTCGTGATGAGCGGCGTGATCCCGCAGATCGCCGCGCTGATGGGGCCGTGCGCCGCCGGCACCGCCTACATCCCCGGCCTCGCCGACTTCGTGCCGATGGTCAAGGGCCGCGGCTCGATGGCGCTCGCCGGCCCGCACCTCGTGCGCGCCGCCGTGGGGGAGGACGTCACGCAGGAGGAGCTGGGCGGCTCGCGCGTGCACTGCCGCAAGTCGGGCGTCGGCGACCTCGAAGTCACGGACGACGAGGAGTGCATCGAGCGGATCAAGCAATACCTCTCGTACATGCCGCAGCACTGCGAGCAGAAGCCGCCGATCCGGCCGGTCTCCGACCCGATCGACCGCCGCGAGGAGTCGCTGCTCGACGTGCTGCCGGAGTCCAACCGCAAGCCGTACGACATGTACGAGGTGATCAGACGGATCGTCGACGACGGCGAGTGGTTCGACATGAAGCCGCAGTGGGCGAAGACGATCATCACCTGCTTCGCGCGCTTCGGCGGTCGCCCGTGCGGGATCGTCGCCAACCAGCCCAAGCAGCTCGGCGGCATCCTCGACAACGACTCGGCCGACAAGGCCGCGCGCTTCGTCAACCTCTGCAACGCGTTCGACATCCCGCTGCTGTTCCTGCAGGACGTCCCCGGCTTCATGGTCGGCACGAAGGTGGAGGAGGCGGGGATCATCCGCCACGGCGCGAAGATGCTCTACGCGGTCGCCAACGCCACCGTGCCGAAGATCACGGTCGTGGTTCGCAAGGCCTATGGCGCGGGCTACTACGTGATGAACGGCAAGGCGTACGAGCCGGACCTGATCGTCGCCTGGCCGAGCGCCGAGATCAGCGTGATGGGGGCCGAGGGCGCGGTCGAGATCGTGATGCGCAGACAGGTCGAGGCGGCGGAGGACCCCGCCGCGATGAGAGCGCAGCTGATCGAGGCATACAGAAGACTGATCGACGTCTACGTGCCGGCCAGAAACGCGCTGATCGACGACGTGATCGACCCCCGCGACACGCGCCCGACGGTCTGCCGCGCGCTCGAGATGGCCGAGGGCAAGCGCGTCGAGCGGCCCTGGAAGCGCCACGGCGTGGTGCCGGTCTGATGCGCTCAGCGGCTGCGCTCGATCGCCTGCACCGCGACGACGGGCCGGTCCTCCCGCACGTAGCTGTGCACGACGACGGTCGCGCCGCGCTCGCGGGCGGCGCGCCGTATCGTCACCGGCAGCGACGACGGCCGGCAGTCGAAGTCGACGCCGTACTCCAGCTCCCGCAGCTTGCCGTCGAACAGCAGGTCCCAGTCGTACCGCCGCCGCCGGTCGCTGCGCGCCGGAAGCCGGGAGATGACCCTCATGGGCGGCTCGGCGCGACGTCGCGGTCGAGCTTGTGCGGCTCGACGCCGAGCGCGTCGGCTATCGACTGCGCGTACCGTCGCGGTATCGGCCGCTTGCCGAGCACCCATCGGGAGACGCTGCTCGGGTGGAGGTTGAGCCGTTCCGCCAGCCACGCCTGCTTGTGCCCCGTCTCGGCCAATATGCCTGCCAGGGCGGTTCCTCGTTCCCTCATGGATCTGGACACTAGCCCGTCTCCAGAACGCAGCTCAAGCCTTTCGGCACGAAAAATTGCCACTTTCTGGTCGAGTCACCCCCTGGAGGGGGCATTCGAGCAATAAAACCTGAGTAGGCGAATTGATGTGAGCCAAAAAGCCGACATGTCCAAGCGAGAGGGGGGCACCCTCCGGTGAGCCTCGAAGACCCCGTCATCATCACCTGCTCGATCTCCGGCGTGGTCGCGAACCGCGACCAGTGCCCGGGGATCCCGTACACGCCGGAGGAGTACGCCGCCGAGGCGCGGCGCGCGGTCGACGAGGGCGCGTCGATGATCCACATCCACGCGCGCACGCCGAACGGCGTGCCCAGCTTCGAGGTCGAGGACTTTCGCGCGATCACGCAGGCGATCCTCGCCGAAGTGGACGACGTGATCATCAACTACTCGACCGGCGCGATCGGCGTGTCACTGGAGAAGCGGATCGCTTACCTCCAGGCGCTCAAGCCCGATGTCGCCGCTCTGAACATGGGCTCGATGAATTACGCGAAGTACAGCGCGAGACGGAGAGGCTTCGTCTTCCAGGCGGTGTTCGAGAACAGCTTCGAGACGATCGACGCGCTTCTCAGAGCGATGAACGAGCTGGGGATCAAGCCCGAGCACGAGTGCTTCGACCTCGGCCACCTCGGGAACCTCGACCCGTTCCTCGACATGGGGCTGCTCGGCGAGCCGCTGCAGATCAGCTGCGTGATGGGCGTCAACGGCGGCATCCGCCCGACCGCGCGCAACCTCGCGCACATGGCCGAGAACGTCCCGGGCGGCCCCGACGGCCCCAACAACTGGGGCGTGATCGGCATCTCGCGCGACCAGTGGTCGCTGATCGCGGCGGCGCTCACACTGGGCGGCAACGTGCGCGCCGGGGTGGAGGACAACTTCTACCTGCCCGACGGCTCGATGGCACGCTCGAACGGCGACCTGATCGCCGCCGCGCGCCGGCTCGCCGAGCAGGTCGGCCGCCGGCCGGCGAGCGTCGAGGAGGCGCGCGCGATGCTCGGGACGCCGCGCCGGGCCGTCGCCGGCGTCGAGCCGAAGGCGGCCGCCGCGTGAGCGCGCCGAGCGCCGGCCCGCTGGCCGGCCTCAAGGTGCTCGACCTCTCGCGCCTGCTCCCCGGCGGCTTCTGCTCGCTGCTGCTGGCCGACCTGGGCGCCGAGGTGTTGAAGGTCGAGGACACCGGCATGGGCGACTACGTGCGCTGGTCGCCGCCGTACGTCGAGGGGGCGGAGGACTCCGCCAGATCGGCGCTGTTCCTCGCGCTCAACCGCAACAAGCGCTCGATCCGCCTCGACCTCAAGAGCGATGCCGGGCGGGAGGTGCTGTGCAAGCTCGCGCGCGAGCATGACGTGCTGCTGGAGTCGTTCCGCCCCGGCGTGCTCGACCGCCTCGGCGTCGGCTACGAGCGCCTCGAGCAGGAGAACAGAGGGCTCATCTACTGCGCGATCACCGGCTACGGCCAGGACGGCCCCAAGCGCGACGCGGCCGGCCACGACCTGAACTACCTCGCGCTCGGCGGCCTGCTCGGCCTCACCGGCGAGCCGGACGGGCCGCCGATCCAGGCGGCGGGGCAGATCGCCGACATCGGCGGCGGCGCCCTCATGGCGGCGGTCGGGATCCTCGCCGCGCTGCGCGAGCGTGAGCGCTCGGGCGAGGGCCAGGTCGTCGACGTCTCGATGTTCGACGGCGCGCTCGCGTTCCTTGCGATGGTTGCGGCGGCGACGCTGGCCGACGGCAACGTCCCGAGACGCGGCCTGCTCCCGCTCTCCGGCCTGTTCGCCTGCTACCGCCCGTACGAGTGCAAGGACGGCGGCTGGGTCGCGTGCGGCGCGCTCGAGCCCAAGTTCTGGCAGACGTGGTGTCGCGGAGCGGACCGCGAGGACCTGATCGAGCAGCAGTTCGCGGCACCGGGATCGGATGGCCACCGCGCCGTCGAGGCGGCGTTCCGCGAGCGCACGCGCGCCGAGTGGAAGGCGTTCGCGGCGCAGCACGACTGCTGCCTGGAGCCGGTCCTCGACCTCGACGAGGCGCTCGCGTCCGAGCTGGTCCGCGCGCGCGAGATGGTGGTCGAGCTGGAGCAGCCGGGCGCGTCCGCGCCCGTCAAGCTGCTGGGCCTGCCGATCAAGCTCGGCCGCACGCCGGGCGACCCGTCGCGCGCGCCGGGGCCGGCGCTCGGCCAGCACACCGACGAGGTGCTCGCCGCGCTCGGCTACGACGCCGAGGCGGTCGCGGCGATGAAGGCGTCGGGCGCCGTCGCGGGGCCGGCGAGCGAGCGGCAGGGATCGTTCCTTGGCGGTTGAGCCCCGAACCGCCGGGCTGCTCAAGATGAGCGAGCTGGCCGAGCGCTCCGGCGTCAGCGCCGGCACGATCAAGCACTACCTGCGGGAGGGGCTGCTCGGCGACGACGGCGAGATCCGCCGCACGAGCCGCAACATGGCCTGGTACCCGGCCGAGTACGTCGAGCGCATCCGGCTCATCAAGCGGCTGCAGGAGGAGCGCTTCATGCCGCTGCGCGTGATCGGCGAGCTGCTGCGCGACGACCCGCAGCGGCTCGAGGCGCTGATCGAGCTGGAGGACCGCATCGTGCAGCGGGCGGCCGCGGTCGCCGGCGAGCGGAGACGCACGTCGCGGCGCGCGGTGGAGCAGGCGTACGACGTGCCGCGCAACGTGCTGGAGCGCTTGGAGCAGCTCGACGTGCTGACGCCCAACGCGCGCGGCTACGACGTCGACGACGTGAAGATCATCGAGGCGATCTCGCGCTTCCGCGCGGGCGGCTACGACGAGGCGATCGGCTTCACGGTCTACGACACGCTGCGCTACCGCCAGGCGCTGCAGCCGCTGGTGGAGGAGGAGGTGCGCGTGCTGCTCGGTCGCCTCGCCGGCTCGGTCGACGAGGACCGCGCCGTCGAGATCATCGCCTCCGGCGCCGAGCCGCTGGAGGATCTGATTGCCGCGATGCATTCGAAGCTGCTGCTCGCCGCGCTGCGCCACGTCGGTGACCAGCGCCGCGGCTGACCTATTCGCTCCTAACCGGGCGGGTACACGCCGGTGAGCACTCCGGCGGTGTCCTTGATGGCTCTCCGCCGGTCGTCACAGCCGTCGGCGAGGCCTTCGCTTCCGTCGGTCGGCTTCTCGGGCTCATCGGACATCGGGCCGGTGTACCACGTCCTGACCGCCGGCCGGCCGGCTCACCACAGAGCGCTGTGCTGCTCCATCACGCCCCAGCCCTCGGCGAGCAGGAGCGGCGCTCCGTCCGGGCCGGGCAGCGCGCCCGTGAAGGTGCCGAACGGCTGGCGGTACTCGGACCGCACGAGCAGCAGGTTCTCGCGCCGCTCGCGGACGGCCTCGGCCGCGAAGCGCAGGTCGGCGCCGTCGTCGGTCGCGACCGCCGAGAGGTCGGCGGCGAAGCGCGCGGCCGGGCCGACCTCGGCCGGCTCGCCGTCGACCCACACCGTCCGCTCGCTGTCGCGTGGCGGATCGTTCAAGCCCGCGACGAGGTTCCACGCGACCGGCCGACCGTCGAGCGCGCGCCCGACGCCGGCGCACCACTGCCACGCGGTGCGGCGCGCGTGATAGCCGGCGCTGTCGTCGACCACGGCCAGCGCGTCGAGCGCGCGCGCGGCGCCGTCGACCACGACCGTGCCGTGCGCGCGCACGCCGCCCTGCTTGCGCGTCCACGTGTAACCGGCGCCCGGCCCGTCCCCGGCCGGGCACACGGTCTCGACCCCGTCGCCCTCCTCGAGCGTCAGCTCGATCAGCACCGGCCCGTCCTCCACCAGCACGCGCCCCGGGTCGAGCACGAGCCGCATGCCGCCCCGCCGCAGTCGCGTGCGCTCGTGCAGGCGCCCGGCCGGGCGATCCCACACCGCCCAGAACCACTGCTGTCCGGGACCGACGCGCGCGTGCCCGACGCACAGCATCAGCTCCGGCCCGTACACGCCGACGTAGCGCCAGCGCTTGAGCGGGCGCGTCCCGCGGCGGCTCGGCATCCGCGCGGGCGGCAGCGGCAGGCCGCTCAACGCCGTGGGCCGCGCGTCGCCGAAGCGACCGCGATACGGTGCGAGCGGGGCGGAGAAGCGGCGGACGGGCGGCATCGCGGGCGCGGTATGCTTGCTGACCGGTTGACTGACCAGTCAATCTGTCCTGCCTTGACCGACGACCCCCGCATACGTGCCGCGGCGATCCAGATGAACTCTACCGGCGATCGCACCCGCAACCGCGCGACGGCCGAGCGGCTCGTGCGCGCCGCCGCCGCCGACGGCGCGCGCCTCGTGGTGCTGCCGGAGAAGTGGAACGTGCTGGGCACGCCCGAGCAGCTCGCCGCCGGCGCCGAGCCGCTCGACGGCCCCTCGACGACCTGGGCGCGCGAGCTTGCCGCCGAGCTGCGGATCGACCTGATCGCCGGCTCGATCGTCGAGCGGCGCCCCGACCACGGCAAGCACTTCAACACGAGCGTGCACGCCGGCCCGAACGGCGCGATCAAGGCCGTCTACCGCAAGCTCCATCTGTTCGACGTCGAGGTCGAGGGCGTCGTCTACTGCGAGTCCGACGGCGAGCAGCCGGGGGAGGAGATCGTCGCCACGACGCTGCACGACGGCACCAAGCTCGGGATGGCGATCTGCTACGACCTGCGCTTCCCGGAGCTGTTCCGGATCCTCACCCTGAACGGCGCCCGCGTGCTGGCGCTGCCCTCCGCCTTCACGCTCGCGACCACGCGCGACCACTGGGAGACGCTGCTGCGCGCCCGCGCGATCGAGAACCAGTGCTTCGTCGTCGCCGCCAACCAGATCGGCGAGCACGCGCCCGGCAGGTCCTCCGGCGGGCGCTCGCTGATCGCCGACCCGTGGGGCACCGTGCTGGCGACCGCGCCCGACGCGGAGGGCTACGCGCTCGCCGACCTCGACCTCGCGCGCCAGGACGCGATCCGCGCGAGACTGCCGGCGCTCGCGCATCGCCGGCCAGGCGCCTACGCATGGCCCGGCGTCACGCTCGAGGCGGCCGCCTGATGGCGCGCACGAACGCCGAGCCGGCCGTCGACAAGCGGCGCCTGATCCTCGACGCGGCCGTGCGCGTGTTCGCGCGCCAGGGCTTCCACACCTGCCGCGTGTCCGACATCGCCGACGAGGCCGGCGTCGCCTACGGGCTCGTCTACCACTACTTCGACTCGAAGGACCAGATCCTCGACACGCTGTTCCTCGAGCGCTGGGACATCCTGCTGCGCGCGATCCAGCAGGTCGACGCGGAGGAGATCCCGCCGCGCGAGAAGCTCTACGCGATCACGTCCTTCATCGTCGACTCCTACCGTCACGACCCCGACCTGATGCAGGTCATCATCGTCGAGGTCACGCGCGCGGCGAACACCTTCGGCCGCACGCATCTCGCGCACATCCGCGAGGCGTACTACGGCATCGCCGCGATCGTCGAGAGAGCGCAGAGAGCCGGGACCTTCCGCTCCGACATCACGCCGGACTTCGCCGCGTTGGCGTTCTACGGGGCGGTCGAGCAGGTGCTCACCGGCTGGATCTTCGCGTTGCTCCCGACCGGTGAACGGGAATACGACCAGGCCAAGACCCACATCGTCGAGACGATCTGCGGCGGGCTGGACCAGACCGACCGGACCTCGTCCACCGCCGGGAGAGCTGATTGAATGCGCGAGCTGATGGCTGAGAGCGACCTTGTGAAGCGACTCGTCTGGTCGGGCCTGCTCGCCGGCATCGGCGCGCTCGCCAGCATCGCGACGCAGCGGATCGCGGCGATGATCTGGATGCGCGCGTTCGGCGAGGAGCCGCCCGAATGACGGACGACGGCGTCGATCCCACGGCGGACGGGCAGCCGACGGTCGAGCAGGCCGCGCTCGCCGCCGAAGCCGTCGCTCCGGCCGCCGTCGCGCCGCTGCCGCCCGCCCCCGCCTCGACGCTCGACGAAAGACCCGAGCTCGTCGTCGGCGGCGCCTTCGCCGGCGGCCTCGTCCTTGCCCTCCTCCTCAAGCGCCTTGCCCGCTGACGACCTGAGAGAGACGAGCCTCGCCGACGCGGTCACGCAGGTGTCCGAGCGCGCCTCGCTGCTCGTGCGCGAGGAGATCGAGCTGGCGAAGGCCGAGATGACCGCGAAGGCGCGCAAGCTCGCGACCGGCTCGATCGTCGGGATCGTCGCCGGCGTCTTCTTCCTCACCGCGATCTTCTTCCTGCTCGAGTCGGCGGCGTGGGGCGCGTACCTGATCTTCGGCGGGACCTCGTACTGGGCCGGCTTCCTGATCGTCGCGGGCGTCCTGATCCTGCTGGGCACGCTCGCCGGTGGACTCGCCTACCGCGCGCTGCGCAAGGGCACGCCGCCCGCGCCGACGATGGCGATCGACGAGGCGAGGAAGATCCGCGAGACCGTCACCGCCACGGAGGCCACGCCCTGATGCCGACCCGCACTCCGGAGCAGATCCGCGCGTCGATCGAGCTGAACCGCAGAGAGCTCGGCACGTCGCTCGAGCTGCTGCGCAGAGAGGTGACGGCGCTGACCGACTGGCGCCAGCAGCTGCGCGACCACAGAAGAGAGGCGCTGATCGCCGCCGCGGTCGCCGGCTTCGTGATCGGCGGCGGGATCGCCGGCGTCGGCGGCATCCTGTTCGGGCGCCGTAAGCGCCGCCGCTAGGCGAAGAAGCTCGACGGGATCCCGCCCACGCCGAGCAGGCCGGGGCCGACGTGGGTCCCGATCACCGGCCCGACCTCCGACACGAAGCACGGGTCGGTGCCGAAGATCTCGCGCCCGCGCTCGACGAGCCGCGCCGCCTCGGCAGGCGCCTGGATGTGCTGCACGACCCACGCGTCGGCGCCGTCGTCCGCACGCGACCGCAGGTAGTCGACCATCCGCTCGAACGCGCGCCCGGAGGTGCGCACGCGCTCGACCGGCGTGATCTCGGCCTCCAGCGTGAGGATCGGCTTGATCTTCAACGCCGAGCCCAGCCATGCCTGTGCGGCGCCGATGCGCCCGCCGCGCCGCAGGTACTCGAGCGTGTCGACCGCGAACCACATCTGCAGCGCCGCGCGCGCCGCGCGCGCGTGCGCCACGACCTCCTGCGCGGTCGCGCCGCGCGCCGCCGCCGCGTGCGCGGCCAGCACGACGAGTCCCTCGCCGCCGCAGGCGCTCTGCGAGTCGATCACGTGGATGCGGTCGCGCCCTCTTCCGGCGAGCTGCTCGCGCGCCTGCTCGGCCGACGCGAACGTGCCGGAGATCGAGCCGGAGAGGTGGATCGAGACGATCTCGCGCCCCTCCGCGAGCAGCGGCTCGTAGACGGCGAGGAAGTCGCCGATCGACGGCTGCGAGGTCGTCGGGAGCTGCTTCGCCGTGCGCAGATGCTCGTAGTAGGCATCGAAGTCGGGCAGCTCCGCCTCACGGTCCTCGCGCGAGTCCCAATGCACGTAGAGGCTGACCTCGTGGATGCCGCGCGCGGCGACGAGCTGCCGCGGAAGGTAGTGGCAGGTGTCCGTGACGACCGCGACCGAGCCCATCGGCGCGGACCCTAGTCGATGCGCCGCATCCTGGGGCCGGTACGGATATGGTGCCGCGCGTGAGGCGCCTCCTTTTCTGTGCGGTGCTGCTGCTCCTGCTGAGCGCGCCGGCCGCGTGGGCGCGCGACCCGATCACCCCGCTGAGCGACGTCCACCGGGGCCTGCACTGCACCGGGCGCACGGTCGTGCAAGGGACGACGATCAGCGACTTCGACGTCGACGTGCTCGACGTCGTCGCCGACCAGGACGGCACGGGCGCGCGGATCCTCGTGCGCGTCTCCGGCCCCGCGGTCGACGCGACCGGAATCGCTTCCGGCTTCTCCGGCTCACCCGTCTACTGCCCGGACGCGCACGGCGTGATCGGCAACGCCGGCGCGATCTCGGCGACGATCGGCCAGTACGGCGAGGACGTCGGGCTCGTGACGCCGATCGAGCAGATGCTCGCGCTGCCGGTCACGCCGCCGAGCGGCGTCCGCAGAGCGCCGCGGCTGCTGCGCGCGGCGCGGCCGCTCGCCTCGCCGCTCGTGCTGTCGGGCCTCTCGCCGCAGCTCGGCAGCCTGCTGGAGCGCACCGCGCTCGCGCACCACCGCGTGCTCGTCGCCGCGCCGGCGGGTCCGCTCGGAACCTTCCCGCCGCAGCAGCTCGTGCCCGGCGCGTCGCTCGCGGTCGGGCTCTCGACCGGCGCCGTCGGCGCGGGCGCGATCGGCACCGTCACCTACCGCGACGGGGACGTCGTCTACGGCTTCGGCCACCCGCTCGAGGGCGCCGGGCGCCGCGCGCTGCTGCTGCAGGACGCGTACGTGTTCACCGTCGTCGGCAACCCGCTCGACGTCGGCGCCGCCAGCTCCTACAAGCTGGCCGCGCCCGGACACACCGTCGGCACGCTGACGAACGACGCGCTCACCGGCGTCGTCGGCACGGTCGGCGCGGCGCCGCGCACGGTCCCGCTGACCGTGCGCGTGACCGACGCCGACACCGGCGCGAGAACGGTGCAGCGCACGAGCATCGTCGACGAGGTCGACCTCGGCGACCCGGATGGCGCGAACCTGCTGTCGGCGATCGCCTCGGTCGGCGTCGCGCAGGCGGTCACGAGCACGTTCGGGGGCGCGCCCGCGCAGCAGACGGGCCGCTTCTGCATGACGATCCGCCTGCGCGAGCTGCGGCGGCCGCTGCACAGCTGCCGCCGTCACGTCGTCCAGCTCCCGATCGACCCGGCGCTGCCGCCGCCGCTCGCGGCGGCGATGGCCGGCGACCTCGGCTCGGCGCTCGACGTGATCGACCACGCGCGCTTCCGTGCGCTGCATCTCACGCGCATCGACGCCTCGGCGACGATCGAGCGCGGGCTGCGGCTTGCCTCGATCGTCGGCGCGCACGTCGCGCACCGCACGGTGCGGCCGGGTCAGCGGGTCGGCGTCGCGTTGCGCGTGCGGCTGTTCCGCGGACCGCTGCGAACGCTGCGCTGCGCGCTGCGCGTGCCGCGCGAGGTCAGACCGGGCGTCCGGCTGCTGCGGATCGAAGGCACCCCCGTCGAGGGGCTGGACAGCGGCGGCGGCTTCCTTGCGCTGCTGGAGGAGCTGTTCGGCGGCGGCAGCAGCAGCGGGGCGCAGTCGATGGACGACGTGCTGGCGAGCTTCGCGCTGCTGTCGCGCTGGGACGGCGTCTTCGCACAGCTCCGCGGGCAGCAGCCGGAGCATCTGTGCCGCAGCCCGAAGGTCCGGATCGACGGGCGCACGCTGCTCGCGCTGAAGGTGGGGAGAGCGCGGCGGCGCGTCCACCACCGCGCCGTCGGGCGGATCCTCGAGACGCGCGGCTGAGCGCGCGCCGCGCCGGCCCGGCGTCAGCCGAGCCGGTTCTCGATCGACAGCGGCGCGGCCTGCGCCGCGTCCGCCTGCGCCGGCTCGCCGCCCGGCTGCTCGACCCCGAGCAGCTGCGCCAGCTCGCCGCTCTCATACATCTCCATCACGATGTCGCAGCCGCCCACCAGCTCGCCTCTGACGAACAGCTGCGGGATCGTCGGCCAGTTCGACAGCGCCGACAGCTCCTGGCGAATGCGCGGGTCGGGCAGGATGTCGACGGCTGCGAACGGCGCCTCAAGCGCCTGCAGCGCGGCGGAGGTGCGCGCCGAGAAGCCGCACATCGGCTGCTCCGGCGTCCCCTTCATGAAGAGGATCACCTCGTTCGATCTGATCGCGTCGTCGATCGCGTCGCGGAGGGGGTTCTGCGTCTGCGTCTCGTCGCTCACGGTGAAGTCCTCACTCGGCTTTGGTCTGGAGCGCCAGGGCGTGGATGCGGCCGCCGAGCTCGCCGCCGAACACGTCGTAGACGAGGCGGTGCTGGGCGATCCGCGAGAGGCCGGCGAACGCGGGGGCGGTGACGACGGCCTCGAAGTGGTGCCCGTCGTCGCCGCGGACCTCGGCGCGCGCGCCGGGGATGCCGGCCTCGATCCGCTCCTTCAGCTCTTCCTTGGTTGCCATGGTGGTCGCCATTGCGCTCAAGGGTAGCGAGCGGAAGGGGTCGCTATACTTGCTGAAGCAATGATCACGCTCAGCGACAAGGGTGCGGAGAAAGTCCGCGAGTTCCTCGCCTCCCAGGGCAGCGAGATCGAGACGGCCGGCCTGCGCGTCGGCGTGCGCGGCGGGGGCTGCTCCGGCTTCCAGTACGCGCTCGCGTTCGACCAGCAGCGCGACGGCGACCAGGTCTTCGAGGACAAGGGCATCCGCCTGCTCGTCGACGGTCCCAGCCTCCCGTACGTGCAGGGCTCCACGATCGACTACGTCGACGACCTCCAGGGCGCCGGCTTCAAGGTCGACAACCCGAACGTCATCGCCGCCTGCGGCTGCGGCTCCTCGTTCCGCGTCGCGGACGAGCAAGAGGTCTCGGCCGTCTAGGCCGGGTACCGGCGCAGAGATCAAGCCGGCTCGTTGTCGAGGCTGCGCCACAGATAGCGGCACGCGAGCGTCCGGTGCGGGCGCCAGGGCTCGGCGATCCCGGTCAGCGCCGCGGCATCGGGCAGGCCGGGCAGGCCGTAGGCGCGCTCGACGGCGCGTCTGATGCCGAGGTCGCCGACGGGCAGCACGTCCGGCCGCCCCAGGTGGAACATCAGGTACATGTCGACCGTCCACTGGCCGAGGCCCTTCACCGCGATCAGCTCGGTGGCGACCTCCGCGTCCGGCATGTCGTCGAAGCGCTCCAGCTCCAGCTCGCCGCTGACGACGTGCTCGGCCAGCGACTTCAGGTAGGACGCCTTCGCTCTGGAGAGGCCGGCGGCGAGCCGCAGCGCGTCGAGGTCGTCGGCGATCAGCTCGGCCGGCGTCGGCGTGCGCCCGCCGTAGCGCTCGCACAGCCGGTTGTAGATCGTGCGTGCCGCCTTCGTCGAGAGCTGCTGCCCGACAATCGAGCGCACGAGCGCGCCGTAGTGGTCGTCCGGCCGCCCGGCGCGCGCGTCGCCGAGGCCGTCGGGGCCGACGGCGTCGATCACGGCTCCGAGGACCGGGTCGGCGCTGCGCAGGTGGGCGATCGCGGCGCTCACGCGCCGAGATGTTACGAACGTGCCGCACAGACGCACGGAATCGCGGAGCGAGGCCGGAGCGCGCGATACCATCTTGCGCGTATGCGCGTAGCCTTGGTCTCGCCGTACTCGTGGACGTATCCGGGCGGCGTCACCCGTCACATCGAGGCGCTCGCGGAGCGCTTCTTCGCCGAGGGGCACGAGGTCCGCGTGCTGGCGCCCTACGACCCGGACGACCGCCTGTCGGCGCTCCTGCATCGCGGCGCGGCGCCGCAGCGGCGCGAGCTGCCGGACTACGTGATCCCGCTCGGGCGCACGCTCGGCTTCCCGGCCAACGGCGCCGTCTCCAACCTGTCCTCGCGCGCCGCCGGGCTGAGCCAGATGCGGCGCGAGTTGCGCCACGGCGGCTACGACGTCGTCCACCTGCACGAGCCGATCGTGCCGGTGCTGGCCTGGGACGCGTGCGTCTCGACGCGCGTCCCGCTCGTCGGCACGTTCCACTGCTACTCGACGAACCGCGTCACGAACAACGTCGCGAACCTGCTCGGCGCGCGCCGCCTGTTCAACCACCTGCACGTGCGGATCGCCGTCTCGGAGGCGGCCGCGTGGACGGCGAGGCGCTTCTTCGGCGGGCGCTACCGGATCATCCCCAACGGCGTCGCCGTGCCGGACGGCGGTGCGGCGGACGGCAACCGCGTCCGCGAGCCGGGCGACCGCCTGCGGCTCGCGTTCGTGGGGCAGGCGGTCGAGCGCAAGGGCCTGCCGATCCTGCTGCGCGCCTTCGAGGCGCTGCGCGACCACGACGTGCCGGTCGAGCTGACGGTCGTCGGCGCCAACGCGGAGGAGGTCTCGCCGCTGCTGATCGACGACCGCGGCGTGACGGTGCTGGGCCGCGTCGACGACGCCGCGAAGCAGCGCATGCTCGAGTCGGCCGACGTGCTGTGCGCGCCGTCGCTCGGCGGCGAGAGCTTCGGGATGGTGCTGACCGAGAGCTTCGCGGCCGGCACGCCGGTCGTCGCCTCCGACATCGCCGGCTACCGCGACGTGGTGCGCGACGGGACCGACGGGGTGCTCGTGCCACGCGGCGACGCGACCGCGCTCGCCGAGGCGCTGCACGACCTGTGGCTGGCGCCCGAGCGTCGCGTCGCGCTGGCCCGCTCCGCCGCCGAGCGCGCGCAGCGCTTCGCCTGGCCGCACGTCGCCCACGAGGTGCTCGACGCCTACGCGGACGCGATCGCGACGCCGCAGCCGCAGGGCCTCGCGCAGCGCGCGGCCGTGCGGATCGGCGCCAAGCCCGCCGACATGCAGCCGCGCGTGCGCCCGCAGCGGCTGCCGAGCCTCGAACCGCCGCCGCCCGTCGGCGCGCGCAAGCCGGCGCTCGTGCTGGCGCGCCGCGTCGCGATGCTCGCGTTCGCGGCGCTCGCGCTCGCCGGCACGGTGCTGGCGTTCCGTCGCATCGGCGTGCACGAGATCGTGCTGGCGCTGCTCGGCTCGAGCCCGGCGTGGGTGCTCGCCGGCCTTGGCGTGATGTGCGCCGCGATGGCCGTGCGCGCGGTCGCCTGGCACGCGATCCTGAAGGCGGCGATCCCGAGAGGTCGCGTGCGCCTGCGCGACGCGGCGCAGGGGACCTTCATCGGCGTGCTGATGAGCGCGACGCTGCCGGCCCGCCTCGGCGAGCCGTCGCGCGCGCTGATCGTCTCGCGCCGCACCGGGCGCCCGCGCGAGCACCTGCCGGTCGTGCTGGGCACGATCGTGTCGCAGGCGTTCCTCAACATCCTCGCTCTGATGCTGCTGGGCGTCGTGACGTTCTCGACGGTGAGACTGTTCCGCAACCACCACGACGTACTGATCTTCGTGGCGATCATGCCGCTGCTGCTGCTCGCGTTCGTGCTGCTCGCGCCGCCGCTGCTGAGCGCCGGGCGCCACTCGCGCTTCGCGAAGCTGAGGGAGCTGACCGGCCAGGCGCGCACGGCGCTCGCGCGCGTGCGCAACGGGCTCGCCGTCTTCCGCGAGCCGCGTCTCGGCGGGACCGCGGTCGCCGCGCAGCTCGCCGCGTGGGGCCTGCAGTGGCTCTCCTGCTACCTGCTGCTGGTCGCGCTCGGGCTCGACCATCGCGCCGGCATCGGCGCGGCGGCGGCCGTGCTGTTCGCGGTCAACGTCACGGCCGTGCTGCCGGCGACGCCGTCGAACCTCGGCATCTTCCAGGCCGCCTGCGTCGTCGTGCTGAGCGGCGGCTACGGCGTCTCGCAGGCGGACGCGCTCGGCTACGGGATCATCCTGCAGGCGGTCGAGATCGCGACCGCCGTCGTGATGGGCATGCCGGCCCTCGTGAAGGAGGGCCTGTCGTGGAAGGACGTGCGCCTGCGCGCGATCCAGACCGCGCCCGTCGAGCTGCGCGCGCGGCCCGGCGGAGAGGGGGTGGCGGCCGCCCGCGCTGCCACCGCCGGCTCCGAGGCGTAGCCCGGCCGCGCTGCTAGAGTCGCCGGCGGCGGCCGAGTGCGGCCGACCCCGGACGAGAGGGTGCGCCGTACCCGGTGTGACGACGGCGCGCACGGGAGGTCACCGTGCTCGCCGTCCTGCAGATCCTCGGAGCGCTGCTCGTCCTCGTCGCGTTCGTCGCGTTGCAGCTCGACCGCGTGCGCTCCGACGCGGTCGGATACCTGTGGTTGAACTTGCTCGGCTCGGGGGTGCTCGCCGGGCTGGCCGCGCATGACCGGCAGTGGGGGTTCCTGCTGCTCGAGGGCAGTTGGGCGGCGGTCGCCGCCGGCGGGCTGCTCGCGCGGGCGCGACGCTGACGCGCACCGTCTCGGTTCACTTCACCTTGTCCGGTGATCTGTTAGCTTGTCATGACAAGTTGTTGGCGGACGCGGAGGGCATGTGACAAGGGTGCTGGTGAGCGGAGGAGCCGGGTTCGTCGGTTCCCGGATCGCGGCCGGCCTGGCGGCGGCGGGCCATGACGTCGTCGCGTTCGACATCGGGCCGGAGCGCGGCGACATCGGCGTCGCGCACGTCCGCGGCGACGTCGGTGACGGCCTGCGGATGTGGTCCGTGCTCGCCGATCGCCGCATCGAGGCGGTCGTCCACGCGGCGGCGCTCGCCGACCTGAAGGTCGCGGCCGACAACCCGATCGCCACGGTGTCCGCGAACGCGCTCGGGACCGCGCAGGTCCTGGAGGCGTCCCGCCAGATGGGCGTCGAGCGCGTCGTCTGCGTCTCCTCCGAGGCCGTCTACGGGATCGTCGAGCAGACGGCCGCGATGGACGAGTCGACGCCGTTCGCGCCGATCTCCGTGTACGGCGCCTCGAAGGCCGCGGGCGAGCTGCTCGCGAGCGTCTACCGCCGCCGCTACGGGATGGACGTCGTCTGCGTCCGGCTCGCCGAGGTCTACGGACCGGGGCTCCAGATGGCGCAGAGCGTCTGCGACATGGTCGCCGCGGCCGTCGCCGAGCAGGCGTGCGTGCTGGACGGCCCGCGCGACCAGCGCGTCGGGCTGATCCACGTCGACGACGTCGCCGCGGCCGTGCGCGGGGCGCTGGAGGCGGCGACGCTCCCGCGTCCGGCCTACCACGTCTCCGACGGCGTTCCGCACACGCTCGGGACGATCGCCGAAGCCGTCGCCGAGCGGCTGCCGTCGGCGGAGGTGTCGTTCGCGAGCTTCCCCAACCCGCGCCGCCTGTCGCAGCCGCCGTGGGACGTCTCGGCCGCGCGCGCCGACCTCGGATTCACGCCTGCGTGGACGCTCGAGGACGCGCTCCCGGCGCTGATCGAGGCCGCGCGCGAAGCCGCCGCCGAAGGCGTCCCGGCGCTCCGAACCGCAACCGAGGAGAACAACGCATGACGAGTCCGATGCTGGCCGACCTGACATGGATGGAGGCGCGCGACGCAGCTGAGCGCGGGGCCTGCGCGATCCTCCCGGTCGGCGCGTTCGAGCAGCACGGACCGCACCTGCCGCTGCTGACGGACGCGATCTTCGCGACCGAGGCCGCGCGCGCGATCGCCGAGACGCTCGACGCGGTCGTCGCCCCGACGCTCTCCTACGGATGCCGCTCGAAGGCGCTGACCGGCGGCGGCCCGCACTTCCCCGGCGGCATCGGGCTCGAGCCGGCCGTCTTCATGCAGCTCGTCGAGAACGTCGTCAGAGAGCTGCTGCGTCAAGGCTTCGAGCGCATCCTGGTGCTGAGCTGCCACTGGGAGAACCGCCACTTCGTCTACGAGGGCGCCTACCAGGCACGCCAGCCCGACACGGAGGGGAGCGCTCGCGTGATGGTGATCGAGAGCTGCTTCGGCAACACGATCAGACAGGAGACGCTCGACGCGATCTTCGGCGACGAGTGGCCGGGCCTGGCGCGCGAGCACGCCGCGATCATCGAGACGTCGGTGCTGCTGCACCTGCGTCCCGAGCTCGTCCACATGGATCGCGTCGTGGACGACGAGCAGGCGCGCTTCCCGTGGTGGGACGTGATCCCGCCGCCGCCGGAGTTCTCGACCAGGTCGGGCGTGATGTGGAAGGCCACGCAGGCGAGCGAGGAGACCGGTCGCCGTCTGTGGGCGGACATCGTCGCCGCGATGACGGCGGCGGTCGACGAGGAGCTGTTCGGCGCGGCCCAGTCAACCGGAGGCGGATCCGGTGACTGACGAGCTGGCCAGGAAGGTCGCGATCGTCACCGGCGGTGCGGGCGGCATCGGCGGGGCGATCGCGACCGAGCTGGCCGCCCGCGGGGCGTCGGTGGTGCTGTTCGACCGTGCCGGCGCCGGCGAGGCGGCCGACGCGTACCGCGACCTGCTCACGCCGGGTGCCGAGGCGCTGGGGATCGAGGTCGAGCTGACCGACGAGGCGCAGGTCGTCGCGGCCGTGCGGCGCACGCTCGACCGCATGGGGCGCATCGACGTGCTCGTCAACTGCGCCGGCCTCGCGCAGCACGAGCCGCTCGAACGCGTGAGCGCCGCCAGCTGGCGCGCCGTGCTCGACGCGAACCTGACAGCGTCGTTCCTCGTCTCGCGCGAGGTCGCTCCGGCGATGTGCGAGCGCGGCTGGGGCCGGATCGTGAACATCGGCTCCGAGCAGGCGCTGCTCGGCGATCCCGGCCTGGTGCACTACACGGCGGCGAAGGCGGGGCTGATCGCGCTGACGCGGTCGTTCGCGATCCGCTACGCGCCGACGGTGAACGTCAACCTCGTCGCGCCGGGGCCCGTCGACACGCCGAAGTTCCGCAAGGGCCCGCACTACGACGACCACCTGCGCGAGCAGCTGCTGCTGCGGCGGTGGGGCGAGCCCCGCGACGTGGCGCTGTCGGTCGCCTTTCTGGTGGGTCAGGGCGGCGACTACTACACGGGCCAGCAGCTCGACCCGAACGGCGGAGCGGGATTGCCGGTCTTGCATGAGGAGCCGAGCCCGGCACGAGCGTGAGCCCGCGCCAGGACTGTGCTCGGTGTTGCCGCAGTCTTGACCGCGGGAGTATTTGTCCTATAGTTGTCATAGCAGCAGGGCCGTTTCACCCCCAGGCGGCCCGCGACTGAGGTGAGGAGAGGGAATGAGGAACGAGCAACAGGCGGGAGTGACCCGGCGTGACGTGCTGAGGACCGGCGGCGTCGCGCTCGGCGCATTGAGCCTGCCGTCGTTGCTGAGCGCGTGCGGCAGCTCGAGCTCGAGCGGCAGCACGCACTACAAGGGCCACGCCGTCAGATCCGACCGCATCGTCCTCGCCGACTACGGCGGAGCGGTTCGCGACGCGTCGCAGAAGGCGATGTACGACCCGTTCACCAAGCAGACCGGGATCCGCATCACCTTCGCCGACGCCGACGTCGCCAAGCTGCGACTGATGGTGGAGAGCAGACATCCGTCCTGGGACATCATGGTCGCGGACGGCTTCGACACCTACCCGCTGATCAGAGACAGACTCATCCAGCGCCTCCCCACCTGGGTGACCCGCAACGACCTCGTGCCGGCCGACGCGCAGGACTACGCGACGGGCCAGAACGCCTACAGCATCTGCCAAGGGTTTCGCACCGACCAGCTCAAGGGCAAGACGCCCGAGACGTGGGCGGACTTCTTCGACGTCGAGCGGATCCCCGGCAAGCGCGCGATCCCCTCGAACGTGCCGTTCGGCGTGCCGGAGATGGCGCTGCTGGCCGACGGCGTCAAGCCCGAGAACATCTACCCGCTCGACTTCGACCGTGCCTACGCGAAGATGGACGAGCTGCGGCCGCACATCCTGTTCGGCGACTCCTACGGCGCCTGCCAGCAGTTCCTGCAGGCCGGCAGCGTCGCGATCGCGATGATCCCGAACGGCCGCTTCTACGACCTGCAGGTCAGAGGCATCGCGACCGAGACGGTCTGGAACGAGGCGCTGCTGTTCGCCTGGAGCTCGACGGCGGTCCTCACGGGGGCGCCGCACAGCGACGCCGCCTTCGCGCTCAACGACTACATGGCGCAGCCCGAGCCGCAGGCCGAGCTGGCCAAGCTGATTCCGTACGGCCCGAACAACTCGAAGGCGCTCGACCTGCTCGACCAGGACGTGCTCGACCGTCTGCCGACGAGCAGAGAGCACCTGCAGATCGCGTTCAGAATCGACGAGCAGGAGCTGGCGAACATCCAGCAGGAGTACTCGGACCGCTTCACGAAGTGGATCGCCGGCTGAGCCATGGCTGACGCTGTCGCGCACTCGCCACGACTGCGGGCACCGCGCGTACGACGGGCCGCCGCCTCGCGCGGCGGCGCGTCGTGGCTGCTGCTCGTACCGCTCCTGTTCGTCGCATGCGGAGTCCTGGTGCCGCTCGTGACGCTCGCGACGCGGGCGATCCACGACAAGGGCGCGTCGGGCATCGGCCACACGCTCACCGACCCGCTGTTCGAGCAGGCGGTCACGCGGACGCTGGTGCTCGCGCTCACCGTCGCGGTGATCTGCCTGCTGCTCGGGACGCTCTACGCGCTGGCGCTCGTCACCGCGAAGGGGCCCGTCAAGGCGCTGCTGTGGGGCGCGCTCCTGGTCAGCTTCTGGATCTCGCTGCTCGTCCGCACGTACGGCTGGGTGCTGCTGCTGCAGCCGAACGGCGTGCTGGACAAGACGCTGCGCGGGCTGGGAGTCATCCACGACTCGCTCAACGCGCTGCAGACGACGCCCGCGATGTACCCCGGCATGGTCCACATCATGCTGCCCTACATGGTGCTGCCGATCTACACCTCGCTGGCGGCGCTCGACCCCTCGCAGCTGCGCGCCGCGCGCAGCATGGGCGCGCCGCCGCTGCTGACCTTCCGCAAGGTGATCCTGCCGCAGCTGCGGCCCGGCGCGATCGCCGGGGCGATCCTCGTGTTCGTGCTCTCGCTCGGCTTCTTCGTGACGCCGGCGTTCCTCGGCGGCCCGAGCAAGCTCACCGTCGGGACGATCATCGAGCGCGAGTTCAACTCGGTCTACGACTTCGGCGCCGCGTCGGTGATGTCGCTCGCGCTCGTGTTCGTGGTGCTGGCGATCTACCTCGTCGCGGACCGGCTGTTCCGCGTCGGCGAGCACTGGACGGCGGGCTGATGGCGACGCACGGGTTCCGGCAGGCGTTCGGCTGGTCGCGCTGGGTGATCGTGCCGCTCGGCATCGTCCTGGCGCTGTTCCTGCTGCTGCCGATCGTCATCATCGTCCCGACCTCGCTCACGGCCTCGTCGTTCGTCGAGTTCCCGCCGAGCGGCATCTCCGGACGCTGGTACTCGGAGTTCTTCTCCGACCCGGTCTGGACGGACGCGCTGCGCACGTCCGTGACGATCGCGCTCGAGGCGACGCTGCTGGCGACGCTCGTCGGGACGGCCGCCGCGCTCGGGCTGCGGCACCTCAGCGCACGGCCGCAGGCGGCTCGCTACGCGCGCTCGCTGCGCACGCTCTTCATCCTTCCGGCGATCATCCCGCTGGTCGGCTACGCGCTCGGCCTGTACAACGTCTTCGGCTTCGTCGGCGGCTCGACCTCGACGACGCCGATCGTGGTCGGGCAGGCCGCGCTGGCGTTCCCGCTCGTGTTCGTGACGGTGGCCGCCGGCCTCGCGCGCGTACCGCCCAACCTGACGAAGGCGGCGTTCAGCCTCGGCGCGTCGTGGCCGAAGGTGGTGTGGCGCGTCGAGCTTCCGCTCGTCGTGCGCAACATCGTCGCCGGCGCGGTGTTCGCGCTCGCGCTCGCGTTCGACGAGGTCGTGATCGCGTTCTTCTTCAACAGCCCCACGAACACCACCCTGCCGGTGGAGCTGTTCGTGACCGCACGCGAGTCGGTGACGCCGATCATCGCTGCGGCAGCAGTCATCGTCATGCTCGTTGCGCTCGGGACTGTCGGCCTGGCCTGGTCTGTTCTGACGCTGAAGTCCCGACTTGAAGGTGGATATCGATGAGTATCAAAGGCGACCTGCAGGACGTGTGCGTGTCGTTGGGCGGGACGCCGATCCTGCACGACGTCTCGCTCGAGATCCCGGCCGGCTCGTTCCTGACGCTGCTCGGACCGAGCGGGTCCGGCAAGACGACCACGCTCAACGTGCTCGCGGGCTTCGTCTCGCCGCAGTCCGGCCACGTGCTGTTCGACGGCGAGCCGGTCGACAAGCTGCCGCCGGAGCGGCGCTCGACGGGCATCGTGTTCCAGGACTACGCGCTGTTCCCGCACCTGACCGTCGAGCAGAACGTCGAGTTCCCGCTGAAGGCCCGGCGCGTGCCGCGCGCGGAGCGGCTCGAGCGCGTCAACCGGATGCTGGAGCTCGTGCAGCTCCCGGGCACGAACGGGAAGCGCATCACGACGCTGTCCGGCGGGCAGCGGCAGCGCGTCGCGGTCGCGCGGGCGCTCGTCTTCGAGCCGCGGCTGCTGCTGCTCGACGAGCCGCTCGCCGCGCTCGACAAGCACCTGCGCGAGAGCATGCAGGTGGAGCTGCGCGGCCTGCAGGAGCAGCTCGGCATCACCACCGTCGCGGTCACCCACGACCAGGCCGAGGCGCTCGTGATGTCGGACCTCGTGGCGATCATGCGCGCCGGCGCGGTCGAGCAGGTCGGCACGCCGAAGGAGGTCTACAAGCGACCACGCACCCGCTTCGTCGCCACCTTCCTCGGCGAGGCCAACCTGCTGCGCGTCGACGACCCGCTCGTGGCGGCGCTCGGCATCGGCTGGACGGCCCAGGGCGGCGACGCGGAGGTCCTGCTGCGCCCGGAGGACCTGCGGCTCGAGCGCCCGGAGGACGCGCCCGACCGGCCGGCCTTCTACGTGCGCCGGATCGAGTTCCACGGCGCGCGGCTGCGGATCTCGGTCAACCCCGACATCCGCTCGTCCACGGAGGATCTGACGGTCTCGCTGGAGGCCTGCACGGACGCGGAGGCGTGGCAGGTCGGGGATCGCGTCGCGCTCGCGTGCGACCCCCGCGCGGCGCACGTGATCGACCCCGAGAACGCCGCGCCGCCCGCGATGGTGTCCGCGTAGCGGACCGAGCCGCAAGCTCCCGTGAGCGCGCAGCCGGGCGGACGCGCCCGCGGGGCCGACCTGCCCGCGTTGTCGATGATCGTCGCGTCGAGCTGCTCCCTGCAGGGCGGCAACGCGATCGCGATCTCGCTCGCGCGGCAGGCCGGCACGGTCGGCGCGGTGGGCGTGCGCCTGACCGCGGCGGCGCTGATCGCATCGGTGGTCTGGCGCTCCGGGCCGCGGCCGCCGCTGCGGATGGTGGTGGGCCTCGGGCTGATGGTGTGCGCGCTCAACGGGACCCTCTACGGGGCGCTGACGCGGATCCCGCTGGGGGTCGCGATCGCGCTCTCGTTCACCGGGCCGCTGACGATCTCGATCGTGCGGTCGCGCCGTCCGGTGGACGTCTTCGCGGGCGTGCTGGCGGGGCTCGGCGTGGTGCTGCTGACAGGCGTGACGACGCACGCCGACATGCTGGGGATCGCGTTCGCGCTGCTGAACGGCGCCCTGTTCGGGACCTACATCGTGCTGGCCGGCTGGATCGGCAACACGACGTCGTCGACGGCGCTGCTGCGCGGGATGTTCTGCGCGGCGGCCGCGTTCAGCGCGCCGACGGCGCTCGTGTTCGCGGGCGCGAGAGTGCTGGAGCCCTCGGTGCTCGCGATCGGCGCGGTGGTCGGGCTGTTCTCGGCGGTCGTGCCGTACTTCCTCGAGCTGACAGCACTGCGGCGGGTCGGTCCGCGTGCGCTCGCCGTCACGCTCAGCCTCGATCCGGCGGTCAGCTGCATCGTCGGCTACCTCGTGCTGCACCAGGCGCTCGACCGCCAGGAGGTGGTCGGCGTGGCGCTGGTCGTCACCGCCAGCTTCCTCGCCGTGCTGGGGCCGCGCAGGGCGGCGTCAGTGCATCGACATCGTCACGGCGAGTGACGGGTCGTCGGTGCCGGTGGCGGCCATGCGGAAGGCGAGGATGTCGGCGCGGTAGCCGACGCGGGCGAACTCGAACGGCCGCAGCGTCCCGTCCTTGCCGACGATGCGCTCGGTCGCCGAGATCAGGAACAGCGGCGCGCCGAGCGGGACGCCGAGCTGTTCCGAGCTGAAGTCGCCGGTCTGGGTCGCCTCGATCGACGCTTCGATCGGGGCCAGCTCGATCGGCCAGCGCTGGTCCGCTGCCTCGTAGGGCATGTCGGGTGGATCGATCACGCTCGCGAACCAGGGGTGGTCGTTGCGCGGGAAGTAGGAGTGGCCGATGCCGAGCGGGGTGTCGTTCAGCGACCACAGCCACGTGACGTAGCTGACCGGCTCCAGGCGCGGGACGGCGAGCTTCGTCTCGATCGCCGGCTCGACGGTCGTCGTTCTGTGGTCGATGATCACCACCGAGGAGCCCTGCTCCTGCTGGCCGGCGAGCAGCCGGCTGAGGCTGCCGACCTCGTGCTCCACCTTGGGCGGGGCGACGAAGCTCCCGCTGCCCTGGACGGTGACGATCTGGCGGTCCTTCTTGAGGATCTCGAGCGCCTGGCGCACGACGATGCGGCTGACGCCGAAGCGGCGCGCCAGTTCGTGCTCGGACGGGAGCCGGGTGCCGGCGGTCCAGCGGCCGGACTCGATCTCCTGCTTCAGGACCTCCTGAAGTTGATAGTACAACGGCACGACGCTCTCGCGACTGAGGAGCTGCACGCCGTCGATGATCGATCCGTCTGCGGAGGGGAGATCCATAGATGCAGCTTACCGTCAGGCGGCCGCAGACAGGGCAGACCCGGCGGCGGCCACTCGTCATGATGACCGGACAACCGCCGCCGCTGAGACATGAGCCGGGCTACGCGGTCGCGAGCTCGCGCGCGGCTTCCTGGAAGAAGCCCATCTGGCGCGCGAGCGCCTCGCCGCAGAAGGCGTTGACGACGCCGAGGTCGTCGACGACCGCGCCGGCCCGCGCGATCAGGCGGTCGAACTCGTCGCTCTCGATCAGGCGGTCGAGCTGTGTGCGCTCGCCGTGGATCAGCATGAAGCCGCCGAGCTGGCCGCCGTGCGGCTGCAGGAAGCAGGGCTCGAAGCTCTCCACGCGCCCGTCGTCTCTCGCCGCCTGCCAGTAGGCAACGGTCTCGCCGAACACCTCCACCGCTCGCTGCTCCCGGCCTCGCACGACGGGGCCCCAGCCGATGAACAGCGCGTCGTCGGCCATCGTCGTTCCTCCTTCGGTAGGTCGCCGTTACGAGCGGCGTATGCCCAGAAGGCGGTGCGGGTCAGTCCACGCCGGCCGCGTC
The DNA here is from genome assembly GCA_018268595.1 of Actinomycetota bacterium. Taxonomy (GTDB): domain Bacteria; phylum Actinomycetota; class Thermoleophilia; order Solirubrobacterales; family Solirubrobacteraceae; genus Conexibacter. The sequence goes on from JAFDWH010000026.1 coordinate 62,357, forward strand.
TGGCGCGCGATCGACATCCTCGGACTCGACGGCGCCGTCGCGCGGCTCCTCGTCGAACCGCGAGGGGTCGCGGTCGGAGCCGGCGATCAGGTCGTCGGGCGCCTTGTCCTTCGGCAGGAAGCCGCTTCTCATGCCGAAGTAGACGGCCTGCGGGTGGTGGGCGACGATCGCGACGGTCGACTGCTCGGGTTCGACCGCGTAGCCGCCGGAGAGGCGCATCCCGATCGACGGTGCGTCGAGCAGCGCGAAGACCTTCTCGTGCTCGGACTGGTCCGGGCAGGCGGGGTAGCCCCACGAGTAGCGGCGGCCCTGGTCGAGGTCGACGCCGAGGTCGGAGCGGACTCTCGCGTGCAGCCACTCGGCCATGCCCTCGGCCGTCTGCACGCCGAGGCCGTGGACGAACAGCTGCTCGGCGAACTCGCCTTCCCGCTCCAGTCTCGCCATCAGCTCGGTGACCTCGTCGCCGGCGGTCACGACCTGCAACGCCACCACGTCCCGCTCGCCGTTGTCGAGCGGGCGGTAGAAGTCGGCGATGCAGATGCGGTCGTGGCGCGGCTGGCGCGGGAACACGAGCCGGCAGATCTCCTTGTCGTGGTCGTCGGGGTCGAACACGACGACCTCGTTGCCGTCGCCGGCGGCGGGGAAGTAGCCGAGCTTCGCGCGCGGGTGCAGGTAGGTCTGCTCGCGCCACATGCGCTCCAGCCGCGGCTGGAAGTCGCCCTCGACCAGCTCGCGCCACGCCTCGCCCTTCACGCCGCGCCCGCCCCAGTGCAGCTTGAAGAGGACGTGCGTGTCGAGGTGGCGGTAGACCTGGTCCATGTCGACGGGGACCTCTTGGACGCCCCACCACGGCGGCGTCGGCACGGGCACGTCGGTGCGCGCGGCCGAGCGCACCGAGTCGTCGGTGACCGGCGGCGCGTCGTCCACGACGACCGGCTTCGCGCGCAGCGTTCTCGCCGCCTCGCGCGTCTTCGCGACCAGCGCGGCGCGCGCCTCCGCGTCGACCAGCTGGTCCATCTTCGCGAGCCCCTCGAACGCGTCCTTGCAGTAGAAGACGCCCGGCGCGTAGACGTCGTCGTCCTCGGTCCCGTGCGGGTAGAGGATGCGCAGCCCGAAGTCGCGGTTGATCGCGGCGCCGCCGACGAGGACCGGGTAGTCGAGCCCGCGCTCGTGCAGCTCCTGCACGCACAGCGGCATCTGCTTCGAGGTCGAGACGAGCAGGGCGGAGAGGCCGATCGCGTCGGCTCTGTGCTCCTGCGCGGCGTCGAGGATCGTCGAGATCGGCACCTGCTTGCCGAGGTCGACGACCGTGTAGCCGTTGTTCGTCAGGATCGTGTTGACGAGCGACTTGCCGATGTCGTGCACGTCGCCGAAGACGGTCGCGACGACGACGGTGCCCTTCGTGTAGCCCTCGATGCGGTCGAGGTATCTCTCCAGCTGCGCGACGGCCTTCTTCATCACCTCGGCCGACTGCAGGACGAACGGCAGGATCAACTCGCCGGCGCCGAACTTGTCGCCGACCTCCTTCATCGCGGGGAGGAGGACGTCGTTCAGCGTGGGGACCGCTCCGATCTTGTCGACCGAGCGGTCGATCCAGTCCTCGACGCCGTCCTTCTTGCGGCGCAGGATGTGGAAGTGCAGCGCTTCCTCCGGCTCCATGCCGGCGGTCGGGTCGGCCGCTTCCTCCTCGGCGCTCTCGCCCTTCGACTCGAAGTGCTCGATGAAGCGCTGCGTCGCATCGTCGCGCTTGTTGAACACCAGGTCATCGGCCAGCTCGCGCTCCAACTCCGGGATCTCGGCGTAGGGCGTGATGTCCTTCGGGTGCACCATCGCGAGGTCGAGACCGGCCTCGACGCAGTGGTGCAGGAAGACGCTGTTGAGGACCTCGCGCGCCGCTCTGCCGAAGCCGAAGGAGACGTTGGAGACGCCGAGCGAGGTCAGCACGCCCGGCAGCTCCGCCTTGATCTGGCGGATGCCCTCGATCGTCTCGATCGCGGACGTCTTGAACTCGTCCGAGCCGGTCGCGAGCGTGAACGTGAGCGCGTCGAAGATCAGCAGCTGCGGGTCCATCCCGTGCTCGTCGCAGACGTAGCCGTGGATGCGCTTGGCGATGTCGAGCTTGCGCTGGGCCGTCTTGCCCATCGACTCCTCGTCGATCGTCAGCGCGATCAGCGCGGCGCCGTGCTGGAGGCACAGCGGGACGACCTTGTCGAGCTTGTCGCGGCCGGCCTCGAGGTTGACGCTGTTGACGATCGCGCGGCCGGGGATCTGCTCGAGCGCCGCCTGCATCACCTCGGGCTCGGTCGAGTCGACCTGGATCGGCGCCGGCAGCGACAGCGAGACCTTCTTGACGAGCTTGCGCATCTGCTCGTCCTCGTCCTGGCGCTCGGTCAGCGCGACGCACAGGTCGAGCACGTGCGCGCCGCCCTCGACCTGGTCCTCGGCGATCTGCAGGAGGCCGTCGTAGTCGTCGGCGAGCAGCAGCTCCTTCGCTCTGCGCGAGCCCTGTGAGTTGACGCGCTCGCCGACGATCGTCGGGCGCGGCTCCTGCGCGAGCGGGGTGGCGGCGATCATCGAGGAGACGTGCGGCGGGCGGGCCTGCGGACGCTGGGACGGCGTGAGGTCCTTCACGCGCTCGGCGATCGCGCGGATGTGGTCCGGCGTCGTGCCGCAGCAGCCGCCGACGACGTTCACGCCGTAGCGCTCGACGAACTCGCCGAGCGTCGCTGCGAGCGGCTCGGGCTTCTCGGGGAAGATCGTCTCGCCGTTGGGGCCCTGCAGCGGCAGGCCGGCGTTCGGGATGCAGTGGACCGGGATGGGGGAGAGCTCCCCGAGGAAGCGGATCGCGTCGCGCATGTCCTCGGGACCGGTCGAGCAGTTGAGCCCGATCACGTCGATGCCGAGCGCGGTGAGCGTCGTCAGCACCGCGCTGATGTCGGTGCCGAGCAGCATCTTGCCGCCGTTCGGCAGGAGGCTGACGGAGCACTGGATCGGGACCTGCCGGCCCGTCGCCGCGAATGCCTCGCGCGCGCCGAAGATCGCCGCCTTGACCTCGAGGATGTCCTGCGCGGTCTCGACGATGAGGAGATCCGAGCCCCCTTCGACGAGGCCTCTCGCCTGCTCGGCGAAGACGTCCACGAGCGCGCGGAAGGAGATGTTGCCGAGCGTCGGGTCGTCGGAGGCGGGCAGGAAGCCGGTCGGGCCGATCGAGCCGGCGACGAAGCGGTCCTCGCCGGCGGCTCTGCGCGCGATCTGCGCCGCCTTGACGTTGATCTCGTGGGTGTGGTCGGCGAGGCCCCACTCGTCCAGCTTGAGGCGACTCGCCTGGAACGTGTCGGTCTCGACGACCTGCGCGCCGGCGTCGAGCATCGCCTGGTGGACGCCCTCGATCACGTCGGGGCGGTGCAGCACGAGCGCCTCGTGGCACTTTCCCTCCAGTCCGCCGTAGTCGGCCTGGGTCAGGTCGAACTGCTCCAGCGTGGCGCCCATGCCGCCGTCGAACACGACGATTCTGCGGCGGATCGCGTCGAGGTAGTCGCGCATTGCAGGCGATCCTAGCAGCGGACGCGCCAACCTTGACACAAGCGTGGGAAGGTTGCGTGGGGCGCTCGCGTGGAGCGCCGCACGCCTACCCGCGCTGCATCGGGAACGGCAGCCGCAAGGGCTCGGCCGGACGGCAGATCGAGTCGTCGCAGACGAACTTCCGGCCGTCGTCGGCGATGTGGTAGTGAACGTGGGCGGGGAGCGGGCTCTCGGTGCGAAGCAGAGCCCGAAGCTGGCGAAGCATCAGTGCCTCCGGGTCTCGTCGGGTGGGTACGCCCACGACGGTACGGCAGCGCGGCGTGCGCGTCTGTGCGTCAGCTCACGGAGGGCTCACGCGGCGGCCGGCGTCGGCAGCGGGAACAGCTCGGTGAAGCGTCTCGCCTTGCGCTTGTCGCCGGCGAAGCGCATCGTGCCGGCGTGCAGCGCGTCGGCGAGGGGGCGATGGCCGTGCAGCACGTCGATCAAGGTGGCCGGGTCCGTCTCGATCACCGCGTCGGCGCCGGGCAGCTCGCCGCGATCGGCTTCGACGTGCCCGTCGGCGACCACGATGCGCAGGCGCTCCTCGCCGAGCCGCAGCTCGACGCGCGCCGCGAAGGCGCCCGCGCGCGCCGGGTCGAACAGCGCACGCAGGGACAGCGCGTACGCGTCCGGGCTCATGCACATGTCGTCGCTCGGCGGCGGCGCGAAGGTCCCGCCCCAGCGGCCCAGCTCCATCAGCACCGGCTCCAGGGCGCGGCCGCTCGCGGTCAACTCGTAGACCTGGGACGCGTACGGCGGCGGCAGTCTGCGATGTTCGACGACGCCGGCCTCCTCGAGGTCGCGCAGGCGCTGCGCGAGGACGTCGGGGCTGATGTGCGGCAGCCCCGCGCGGAGGTCGGTGAAGCGCTTCGGCCCGAGCAGCAGCTCGCGCACGACCATCAGCGCCCAGCGCTCGCCGACCACGTCGAGCGCGCGGGCGATGCCGCACGCATCGCCGTAGCTGCGCTTGTTACCCATGATGCAATCCTATCATCTATTAGGAAGAACCAATCTTGAAGTTGGTAATCCCAACCATATGATATGACTCCTGGGGTGACGACGACCGAGGGAGCCACGATGACTGCCGCAACGACCGATCGAACGCGCTGGCTGGCGCTCTACGTGCTGTGCGCCGGCGTGCTGATGATCGTGCTCGACGCGACCGTCGTGAACGTCGCGCTGCCGTCGATCCAGGACGACCTCGGCTTCTCGCAGACGAGCCTCGCGTGGGTCGTCAACGCCTACCTGATCGCGTTCGGTGGGCTGCTGCTGCTCGGCGGCCGCATCGGGGACCTCGTCGGCCACCGGCGCATCTTCCTGATCGGCCTGACCGTCTTCACCGCCGCCTCGCTGCTGTGCGCGCTGTCGCAGACGCAGGGGATGCTGATCGCCGCGCGCTTCGTGCAGGGGATCGGCGGCGCGCTCGCCTCCGCGGTCGTGCTGGGGATGATCATGATGATGTTCCCGGAGCCGCGCGAGCAGGCGAAGGCGATCGGCGTCTACGGCTTCGTCGCGTCCGCCGGCGGCTCGATCGGCCTGCTGCTCGGCGGCGTGCTGACCGAGTCGATCAGCTGGCACTGGATCTTCTTCATCAACGTGCCGATCGGCGTCGCGGCCGGCCTGCTGGCGCGGCGGCTGGTGGCGGCGCGGCCCGGGCTCGGACTCGGCGCGGGCGCCGACCTGCCGGGGGCCGGGCTGATGACAAGCGGTCTGATGATCGGCGTCTATGCGATCCTGCAGGTGAGCGAGAAGGGCTGGACCTCCGGCGAGGTGCTCGGCCTCGGCGCGCTGTCGCTCGTGCTGGTGACGGCGTTCGTGCTGCGCCAGGCGCGCGTCGCGAACCCGCTGATGCCGCTGCGGCTGTTCCGCTCGCGCAACGTGGCCGGCGCCAACCTCGTGCTGATCCTGCTCGTCGTCGGCATGTTCGGGATGTTCTTCCTGGGCGCGCTCTACCTGCAGCGGATCCTCGGCTACGACCCGCTCGAGGTCGGCCTCGCGTTCCTGCCGGGCACGATCGTGATGGGCGCGATGTCGCTCTACCTGTCGGGCCCGGTCACGATGCGCTTCGGCGCGAAGCGGGTGCTCGTGGTGTGCCTCGCCGCGATGGGCGGCGCGATGCTGCTGTTCGCGCGCACGCCGGTCGACGGCAACTACGTCGTCGACCTGCTGCCGATCATGCTGCTGTTCGGCTTCGGCGCCGGCCTGTCGTTCCCGTCGCTGATGCAGCTCGCGATGTCGGGCGCGGCGCCGAGCGACATGGGGCTCGCGTCGGGGCTGGTGAACACGTCGCCGCAGGTCGGCGGCGCCGTCGGCCTCGCCGTCCTCGCGACGATCGCGTCCGACCGCACCGACGCGCTGCTGTCGAACGGCCATTCCGCGATGTCTGCGCTCAACGGCGGCTTCCACACGGCCTACCTCGTCGGCGCGGCGCTCGTCGTCGTCGCGATCGCGACCGCGATCGCGCTGCTGGAGCCCGTCGCGCACCCGGCGATGGCCGGCGCGCATGCGCCCGCGCAGGCCGGCGAGCCGGCGTACTCGGAGGCGTAGCTGGGACTGACGCAACGCGCCGCGTGAGCGGGTTGCGTCGATTCATGCCAGGCAAGCCGCAGAGTGGGGCTTGCCTGGCGGCGGTAAGCTACGTGGCGTTCGGGGGATCGGCTTTCCGCTGCGGGGCAGACGCCTCGGGTGCTTCGCGGCCGACTGCGCGAGAGGGGGCTCAGCGCTGGGCTGGACAGGGATGCAGAGTCACGATGGAAGGCAGCTTTCACTACAGGGCGTTCGACAAGGCCGCCAGTGCCCGCATCGGCGCGATGACGGACATGAGGGTCGAACATCCGTGCACCGGTGGTGAAATGTGGGCCTACAACGGTACGGAAGTCCTACATGCGACAACGCTACCAACAGCTTGCCGTGGCGGATACTTTACCCGAGCTTCATAGGGACGCTACCGAACATAAGTGAAGTCACCCTGCGGCCGCAGCTTGACCGTCCCGTGCGACGACTCCTAGGATCCGCTGCGCCCGGCCATCGCGGGGGATGGCCGGGGTGAGGCTCGATCGCTCAAAGGGGGAGCTGTGGAATTCATGTCAGAGGAGCGCCGCGCGCTGCACGCGCTCCTTCCCGGCTTGGACGAGCAGCTTGCCGACTTTCCGCTGGCCACGCTCGAGGCGTGCGACAGCCCCGCGATCGAGCTGTTTCGCGCCGCGGGTGGCCCTGGGTTGCTCGTTCCCACTGAGCATCGCGGGCACGGGATCGACGCTCGCACCGCGTTGCTGGTGCAACGCGCGCTGGGGGCGCGCTCGCCGTCGCTCGCGGTCGCCACGACCATGCACCACTTCTCCACGGCCACACTCGTCGAGGTCTGGCGTCGCGAACAGGGGCTCGAGTGGATGCTGCTGCAGGGCATCGCCGAACGGGGCCTGCTGCTTGCTTCCGGGTTTGCCGAGGGGACACACGGGCAGGCCGTTCTGCGGCCGACGATGCGTGGCCGGCGTGTAGCTGGCATGGTGCGACTCAACGGCAGCAAGCGTCCGTGCAGTCTGGCCCGCTCCATGGACATCCTCACGACATCGGTGGCGATCCTCGGAGAGGACGGGCGAGATGAGCTTGCGATCGCGCTTGTGTCCGCGGATCTGCCAGGGATCGAGGTCACGCCGTTCTGGTCGACGCCGCTGCTTGCCGGTGCGCAGAGCGACGCGGTGACGCTGCGGGACGTAGCGGTCGAGGAGAGACTCGTGGTGCCCGTCGGGGTGCTTGGCGCGTCGGAGCTCGATGCGGTGCAGGCGGCCGGCTTCCTGTGGTTCGAGCTGTTGATCGCGGCCGCCTACCTCGGTGTGGCGAGCGCGCTCGTGGAGCGCCTCCTGGAGGCGCGGCGCGGTGACGCGGCGGTGCGTGTGACCGCCGTGGCCGAGCTTGAGAGCTCGATGGCGGCCCTGTGCGGAATCGCGCGGGCGGTCGACGACGGAGCTGATCGGGCCGGCTTGCTGGGGCCGGCGTTGCTGTGCCGCTACGCGACGCAGGACGCGATCGTGCGTGCGACCACCCTGGCCGTTGAGCATCTCGGTGGTATGGCGTTCATCAGCTCCTCGGACGTCGGCTATCTGAGCGCCGCGGCGCGTGCGCTGGCATTCCATCCACCTGCCCGGAGTGTGGCGGCCAGGGCTGTCGACGCAGCGCTCGGAGGCGCTCCACTGCAGCTTCCATGAGCGCGCTGGACGGTTGCATCGGGCTGAGCCCACCACTAATCTAGAAGCAGGTGTAACGCCGATGGGGCCTTGGATCGAGTCCCTCGACGCGTTCGCTTCGGGGATGGCGCCGTGCTGCGGCGCCCATGACAGGTGGGGGGACCGATGGACGCTGTCAACACGTTCGAGACGCCGGCGACGTACCGTGCGCTCCGGGCCGAGTACGGCTTGCTGGCACTTGTAGCCGGCTACATGCTGTGGCGAAAGCGAGGCAGCGTGCGCTGGCCTGCCGCCGCGGCGCTGTTCTTCTACAACGATCTGGTCGGGTATGTGCCCGGAGCGCTTGCATACCGCCGCAGTGCGGACGGACGTATCGGGCGCCGCTACTACGCCGCGTACAACGCCGCGCACAGCGCGCTGACTGCGAGCGCGGTCGCGGCTGGTTGGTCGAAGGCACGTGGGCCCGAGTGGGCGCTGCTGGCAATACCGCTGCACATCGGCATCGATCGTGGGCTGTTCGGGAACTTCTTGAGGCCCTTCAGCGTTGCGTTCGAGCCGAGACCGCATCCGGCATGGGTACAGGTGCGGGAGCAGCTGAGGACGCCGTGGCCAGGCGATGTGCGGCCTGCAGCAGATGCGGAGGCGGCTCGTTGACGTCGCTCACTAAGCGCGTTGTCGCCGACCGCGACAGCTCCGCGTTCGACTGCTTGCGACGCGTCGGCCAGCACTCCAGCGGCTTCTTGACGCTGAACGAGGGCACGAGCCGCTATGTCGACCCGCGACTCGCGGGCTTCATCGCGTATCGCCCCGCTGGACGTCGCCACGCGATCCAGCTCTGCGGTCCGGTGGCGCCGGCACGCGACCGGCAAGCGCTGCTGCGGTCGTTTCTGCGCTGGGCCGCCAGCGAGGAGCGCCGCGTCACGGCAGTCCAGCTGACGCGCGGCGACGCGATCCTCTATGCGGAGCATGGCTTCACCGTCAACCAACTGGGCGCGAGCTACAGCATCGACCTGAGGTGCTTCACGCTGAGCGGGACACGTTTTATGAGACTCCGCAACAAGGTCAAGCGCGCGCGACGCAGCGGGGTGACAGTGCGGGAGTGGGGCTGGGACGAGCAACGAGGCGCCAGGGGTAGCCACCAGCTCGCCGAGATCGACCGCGCATGGCTGCGCGGCAAAGGAGCGTTGGCGAAGGAGCTGGTGTTCATGGTGGGGGAACGGAACGGGCCCAATGCTCGCGAGCGCCGGCTCTTCGTCGGTGCCGACGGTGCCGGGCCGCTTGCATACGCGACCTACTCGCCATGCTTCGGCGACCGGCCGGGTTGGCTCTACGACCTCACTCGTCGTCGCCCGGATGCCCCGGCGGGAGCGATCGAGTTGCTGTTCCTCACAGCGCTCGAGCGCTTCGTCGACGAGGGCTGCGGCTGGCTTCACCTGGGCTTCACGCCGATGGCACAGCTCGACGCACGACACGAGCTGCCGTCGAGCTCGCGAACGGTGACGGCGGTGCTCAGGCTGGTCGCGCGCCACGGAGAGCTGATCTATCCCGCCCGCTCGCAAGAGCACTTCAAGCTCAAGTGGGCGCCGCACGCGATCGAGCCCGAATACATCGCATTCGCTCCCCGCGTCAGTGTCGGCGCGCTGTGGCATCTGCTGCGGGTGACGCGGGCGATCTGAGGGGGGCGAGTGAGGAACCTGATCTGGGAGGCGTACGAGACGGCGCGCGACGACAGACCGCTCGTGCACATCTGGGAGGACGACGGCTACGTGCCGCGCACGTGGGACTACTGGCGCGCGCAGGCCGAGCGCGTCGCCGCTGGCCTGCGCAGGCGGGGCGTGACACCCGGGACGCGAGTAGCGGCGGTCCTGACGAACACGGCGGACGTCGGCTGCGCCGTGATCGGCACATGGCTGGCGGGCGCCGTCCTGGTCTCGCTGCCGACTCCGCGGCGCGGGCAGGAACCATTCGACTATCTCGCACAGTTGCAGCGCATCTGGCGTGACGCGGACGCGCATGTGCTGTTGATCGAGCAGCGCTTCCTCACGCTGCTCGACGGGCGCGACGTCGGCATACCGGTCGCAGCCTTCGACGCACTCGCCGCCGACGGTCCGTTCGAGCCCACGCCGCCGGCTGACGACGAGGTCGCGTTCATCCAGTACTCGTCTGGCAGCACGAGAGAGCCGAGCGGCTGCATGCTGACCATGGCTGCGATCTCCGAGCAGGAGCGCATGATCCAGGCGCGCCTGGGCGTCGACGAAGGCACGGTCGGCGTGTCGTGGCTGCCGTTCTCGCACGACATGGGGCTGTTCGGATCGCTGCTGCTGACGTGGGTCAGCGGCATGCGCGGCTGGCTCGGTTCGCCGGAGCGTTTCCTGCGCCAGCCGGGCACGTGGTTCGAGGACTGCGCCGCGTTCGGCGCGCATCTCACGATGGGGCCGAGCTTCGGGCTCGCGCTTGCCGTGCGACGCGCGCGCACGCGTCCCCCCAAGGGGGGCATACCGCTGCGCGCGATCATTCTCGGCGGGGAGCGGATCGAGTGGGAGACGTTGCTGGAGGCGGACGAGGTGCTCGGGCCGTCCGGTCTGCGGCTCGAGACGATGCTGCCCGCCTATGGGCTCGCAGAGGCGGCGCTCGCGGTGACGATGAAGCGTGGCGACGGTAGGCCGCCGACGGTTCGCCACGTCGACGCTCCGGCGCTCTACGCCGGTGAGCTGACGCCCGCGGATGCCGGCGCGGGTCTCGCGGTCGTCTCGTGCGGCCCGCCGGTCGACGGGGCCGCAGTGCGGATCGACGGCGACGGGCCGGTCGGGCGCATCTGCCTCCGCACCCCCTCACTGACGGTCGGCTACCTCGGTGACGAGGGGCTCACGCAGCGCTCGTTCGTCGACGGCGAGCTGTTCACAAACGACCTTGGGTTCCTCGAGGAGGGCGAGCTGTACGTGATCGCCCGCGTGGACGACGTCCTCACGATCGGCGGTCGCAACATCCACGCGCGCGACGCTGAGCTGCTGGTCGAGCGCTGCGAGGGCGTCCGCACCGGCTGCGCGGCGCTGCTGGAGATGCCGCACCCGAGCGGGGCGCGCCTGCTGCTCGCGGTCGAGGCGCGCGGCGAGCTGGCCGGCGGCGGCGTGCCGCTCGCGCGTGAGATGGCGGCGGTCGTGTACCGTGCCGTCGGGCTGCGCGTGGAAGAGTGCGTGTTCATGGCGCCGGGGACGATGCCGAAGACGCCGAGCGGGAAGATCCAGCGCTTCCGCTGCCGCTCGCTGCTGGTGGACGGTGCGGACGTGATCCTTGAGCGAGTGGCGCTCTAGCGGTGCCGACCGTCCTCGTCACTGGCGGCACCGGACTCGTCGGGAGCGCTGTCGTCGACGCGCTGCGCCCGCTGCCCGTCCTGTCGCTGACGCGCCACGGCGCGCTCGGCTGGTCCGGGGCGCCGGAGCGCGCTGCCCGCTCCGTCAGCGCGCTGCTGCCCGCTGACAGCGGGCACGTCGTCCGCGCCCGCGAGGACCTCGACGTCGAGCACGTGCGCGGCGACATGACGCAGCCGCTGCTCGGCTTGTCCGCAACCGACTACGCAAGGCTCGCGGAGCGGGTGGACGTGGTGATTCATGCGGCTGGCGTCACCGACTACACGACGCCTCGCGCCGCGACGGAAGCGCTGAACGTCAACGGGACGCGTGGCGTCGCGCGCTTCGCTGAGCACGCGGGCGCGCCGCTCTACCACGTCAGCACCGGCTACGTTCGTGCGCCGGGCACGGCGGTGCGCGGCCGCTTCGGTGCACAGGTCTACCTCGACTCGAAGCGCGCTGCGGAGCTGGTCGCGCAGGAATGCACGATGCTTGCGGCGATCGTGCGGCCGTCGCTCGTCCTGGGGCACTCCGCCGACGGCTCGACGCCGAGCTTCCAGGGCCTGCACTACCTGCTGGGCTTGATGCTGAGGAATGAGCTGCCGCTGCTGCCGTTCTCCCCGGAGACGCGCATCGACTTCCTGCCGCGCGACCTTGTCGGGGCGGTGATCGCGCGGCTCGCGCTGGAGCGATTCGAGGGTGAGCACTGGCTGACGGCGGGCGCGGATGCGCCGACGTTCGGTCGCGCGGTGGAGCTGTCGCGGGCTTTCGCCGCCGGCTGCGGACGGCAGCTCGATCCGCCGCGTTTCATCTCGCACGAGATGATCGACCGGCTGCTGCGTCCGATCGGCGGTCCGGCGCTCGTGCGCCGCCTCGAGCTGCTGCTGGCCTTGAGCTCGCACCTCAGGGCCGACCCGCTTCCCTGCTCGCGCGAGCGCCAGGACGACCTGGACCTCGAGGCCGTGCTGTGGAGAAGCACGGCGTACTGGGCCGAGCGCACGGGCTGGGCGCGGACACGGGATCCGGTGCCCGCATGAGCACGGTCGCGGTCACGCCGGACGTCGATGCGACCTACCGGCGCCATCTCGGCGCCGGTCGCGCGCGCCTGGCAGCGGCGCTCGGCGGCCAGGTCGAGATCGCTGCGCACGGGGCGGTCGTCATCGACGCGCGGCAGGACGTCTACCTCGACTGCGGTGGCTACGGCGCCTTCTTGCTCGGCCACAGTCATCCGCGCGTGGTGGCGGCGGTCCAGGAGCAGGCGGCCCGGCGCGCGCTCGCGACACGGCTGTTTCTCGACCCGGTCCACGCCGGCGCCGCGCGGGCGCTTGTCGGCGTCGCCCCGCCCGGCCTGGACCGCGTGTACTTCGCGACGTCCGGCGCCGACGCCATGGAGGCGGCTTTGAAGCTCGCGCGACTGCACGGCAAGCACCGGCTGATCGGCGTGCACGGCGGCTTCCACGGCAAGACGCTCGGAGCCCTTAGCGCGTCCGGCAACCCGACCTTCCGCGATCCGTTCGTGCCGCTGCTGCCGGGCGTCGTCCACGTTCCGTTCGGCGACGCCGGCGCGCTGGAGCGCGCCCTCGGGCAGGCCGGCGAGGCGGCATGCGTGGTGATCGAGCCGATCCAGGCAGAGGGCGGCGTGCGGCTGCCGGCGACCGGCTATCTGGCCGCCGCCGCCGATGCCTGCCGTGCGCATGGAGCGCTGCTCGTGCTGGACGAGATCGCGACCGGCGTGGGGCGCGTCGGCGCGTGGTGGGCGTGCGAGCAGGAGGCTGTGGTGCCGGATCTCCTGCTCGCCGGCAAGGCGCTCGGCGGCGGGGTCGTGCCGGTCGGCGCGGTGCTCGCGACCGCCGACGCGTTCGCGCCGCTGGACCGCGACCCGTTCATCCACAGCGCGACGTTCGCTGCGGCACCGCTCGTGATGGCTGGCGTGCGCGCGGCGCTCGAGGCTCTGGTGGAGGAGGAGGTGCCGTCGCGCGCGGCGCAGCTCGGAGTCCGGCTCCTCGCCGGGCTGCGGGCGGAGCTCGCCCATCTGCTCGAGGCGGGGTTGGTGCGAGCGGTGCGCGGCCGCGGTCTGCTCCTCGGCGTCGAGTTCGCGGCGCCGGCGATGGCGGGCGAGTTCGAGTACGAGCTGGTGGCGCGGCGCGTCATCCCGAACCACTGCCTCAATCACCACAGCGTCGTTCGCTTCACACCGCCGGCGTGTCTCGGAGACGACGAGCTGCGCTGGCTGCTCGACGCCGTTGCCGACGCCGGTGCCGCAGTCCTTGCCCGAAACGCGCGCCGGAGCCGGTGAGATGTCGGCGGTGCGGCTGACGGCCGTCGTCGACGACGTCGACCCGCAGACGGCCCTGCTGCGTGTGACCGACTACCGCCGGTGGCCTGAGGCAAGCGACGCGGTGCGCTCGGTCAGCGTGGAGCAGACCGGCGTGTCCACCGCCGTGTCGACCTGGGAGGTGAGCTTCCGCGGCGGGCTGATGCGCTGGACCGAGTGCGACGTCCTGTGCGCCGACGCGCTCGAGCAACGCTTTTCGTTGATCGAGGGCGATCCGCTCGAATTCGCCGGCGCGTGGACGGCGTCCGAGCGCTCCGGCGGCTGCACGCTGCGGCTGACGGGAGAGTTCGATCTTGGCATGCCGAGCCTGCGCCACGTGCTCGATCCGATTGCGATCGAAGCGCTGGAGGACGCGATCACGGACGTGCTGGAGACGATGTTCGCCGGAAGGATCCGCGTCGGCCGGGCAGAGCCGGTGGCGCGATGACGCAGCTCAGCGCGGCGCTTGTGGTCGACGCGGTGAACGAGGTGCTGGGCGTCAAGCGCCAGCGGTTCGAGCCGGTCGAAGCGCGCACGCCGCTCGCCGACCTGCAGCTCGACAGCCTCGACGTGGCCGAGCTGTTCATGGCGATCGAGGATCACTCCGGCTGCGAGTTGGACCCGGAGTCGGCGCGGTCGTTCGAGACGGTCGGCGACCTCGCAGAGCTGCGTCCGGCCGCGCCAGCCAACGACAACGACAGGGGGACGACCGTATGAACGCCAAGCAGCCGATCGCCGCCGAGGCGGACTGGGAGCAGGCACCCAGCCTGCTGGAGGCGTCGGACGAGATCGAGCTCGCCCTCGACGACTGCGAACTGGAGTACTGGCTCAAGAACGTCGCGCAGGGCTCGATCGTCGGAACGGTCCACGGCCGCCGCGCCGACGCCGTGATACCGCCGATGCTGCGCGAGCCCGGCCCGCTGCGAGACAGCCGAATCGAAGAGGCCGCGTTCCGCGCGCTCTCGGAGGACGCGGCGACGAGAATCTGCGCGCTGATCGCCGCCGCCGCGCCGAACGTCGCCGGGATGGAGTTCTTTACCACGCAGGCACTCGACGAGGCACGCCACGCGAACAGCATGCGCCACCACCTGCTCGACCTCGGCGTGCCTGCTGGCGAGCTGTTCGAGACGATCGAGCGCGTCGCGGGTCCCGATCGCGACCGCATCATCGAACCGTTGTGGGACTGGGCGCTGCCTGAGGTCGAAGACCACGCGGGCGACCTGCTGAGCCTGCGCGAAGCAGGGCACGTGGAACGCGTGTACATCAACGGAGTGGTCGTCATCACGATCCTGCTGGAGGGTGTGCTGGCGCCGACGACCGAGCTGGCCGAGCGCAAGTGGAAGCCGATCAGCGAGGCGAGCGCCGACGTCGAGCGGGGCGCGTGCGTCGACGAGATCCGCCATCTCGCCGTCGGCAGCTGGATCGTGCGCGAGCACGTGCGGACGCATGACGCCGACGAGAAGGAACGGATTCTCGCGCTGCTGGAGGAGGGACGCGCGAAGTGGGAGTCGGTTCCGGTTGTCGACATGCTGATGACGCGCGAGCGGCGCTTCCAGGAGGGCATCGAAGAGCATCGCTCCGCGATCGGCGACGGCGAGATCTGGCCCGGCCGGCGACTCGTCGACACCACCGTCGAGGAGCGCGTAATGAAGGCTGCGACGTGGTCGGTCGAGGTCCAGGAGCAGCGGATGCGCTACATGGGGCTCGGCTGACTTGCGCGCGGCTCAGCGGAGCGCGCGGCGCACGCGCGAGCCGATTCGCGCCACGAGCGCGTTCTGGAATTCCAGGTCTTTCGAGGCTGGTTCCCAAACGATCGACACGCTCGAGATTGCACGGCCTATCCGGTTCAGGAGGGTGTCGACCGCGACGTCGTGACGGGGGATCGGGATCGTGAGTCGGTAGCTGGTGCTCTGCTGGCCGACGGGTTCCACAAGCAGCGTTTCCCTCGTCAGCGGCGCCAGCGGCTGATGCACTCGACTGACCGCGACGGCGTGCGTGTAGCTCACGATGCAGCGTCGGTTGGCTGGCGAGTCGAGACGTGCGAACGCCGCGGCTGCCGTTCGCACGTCTCGGAACAACAGGACCGATTGCTGCGCTCTCGCCGCGTCGGTCACATACCTCGGCGTGGTGGCGACGCCGGTCGCGCTGTCGCGGAACAGCACGCGGGGGCTGCATGGCGCGTGGTTACGCAAGTCGCGCGCCGCGACGACGTTCCCCGGAATGTCGTCGCGGCGTACCAGCGCCGACTCCGCGCGTGCCGGATCGTCGAGCCTGCGAGGCGCCGCGACGACCGCTGCGCTCTGCCTGCGCGTGCCTGTCCGGTCGGGCTTCGTGCTCTCTCCGCATCCGGCGGCGAGGAGCGCTGCGCATGCACCGCATGCCAGTCTCCGTGTCCAGCGCTGCACGACTCCCCCTCCTGCTGCTTATACTGAAAAATAGGCTAACAGGAGATGGCCGGTCAGGCGGGGGAAGGGGGAGCGTCGTGCGACGGTTGAGTCAGCAGACGACCACGCTCGTCGTGGTCTCAGCGGGCTTGTTCATGCTGCTGCTCGACCTGACGGTCGTGTACGTCGCGTTGCCGAGCGTCAAGCGCTCGCTGCACGCGAGCCTCGCCGAGCTCCAGCTGGTGGTCGACGTCTATGCGATGGCGCTCGCCGCGACGCTGCTGGCATCCGGGGCGCTCGCTGACATCGTCGGTCGCCGCAAGGTCTTCTGCCTCGGACTGGCGCTCTTCTCGCTTGCATCGCTCGCCTGCGGGTTGGCTCAGAACCCCCCGGAGCTGATCGCCGGTCGTGCCGTCCAGGGCGTCGGCGGCGCGATGATCTTCGCAACGTCGTTCGCCATCGTCGGTGTGACGTTCGAGGGCCACGCACGTGCGAAGGCATTCGGCGTGATCGGTGCGGTCGCGGCGGTCGCCGGTGCGCTCGGACCGCTCGTCGGTGGGATGTTGACGGAAACGCTCGGGTGGCCGACGATCTTCGTCGCAAACCTCCCACTGGGTGTGGGCGCCCTCGCGCTCGCCCTTCGCGGCGTCCCCGAGACGCGGCGGCCGGACCCCCCGCCGGTCGACTGGGGCGGGACGGTTCTGCTGTGTGCGCTCCTTGCATTGCTGGTCCTCGCGCTCCTGCGTGGGAACGACCTCGGCTGGAGCAGCGCGCCGATCCTCTCCTTGTTCGCAGGAGGTGTCGCGTGCTTGGTCGCATTCGTGCTGGTGGAGCGGCGGCGATCCGAGCCGCTGCTCGACCTGCGGCTGCTGCGGAGACCGACGTTCGTCGGGGTCTCGCTCGTGGCGTTCACGCAGGCCGCGTCGCTGTTCGCGCTGCTGCTGTACGTCTCGATCTATCTCCAAGGCGTCCTCGGCTACTCGCCGCTGGAGAGCGGGCTCTGCTTGCTCCCGATCCCGCTTTCCGCGATGCCCCCGGGCCTCGCGGCAGCTTGGCTGGCCGCGCGAATCCCCGCACGTGCGCTGCTGACGGCTGGGCTGCTGCTGATCGCCGCCGGCGTTGCACTGTTGGCGCAGGTCGAAGCGACAGGCACCTGGATTCAGATGCTCCCCGCCTGCGTGCTTGCTGGCACCGGCCTCGGCCTCCTGAACCCGCCGCTCGCGGCAGCTGCTGTCGACGTGGTTCCGCGGGGCCGTGCCGGCGTCGGCTCGGGCATCAACGCCACCTTCCGCCAGGTGGGGATCGCGCTGGCGATCGCGGCGTACGGAGCGATCTTCGAGCATCGCGTCGTCTCCGACGTGACTGAACGTCTGCGCGGGACGTCGCTCCAGCTGTACGCCGGTCGCATCGCCGACGCGGTCGTCGCCGGCGGGAACGGCGAGACGCTGGCCGATGCACCCGCGGGGCTGCGGCCACACATCCGCGATGTTGCGCTCCACGCGTTCCTCGGGGGTCTGCACGCGATCGTTCTCATCGCGGCCGTCGTGGCCGCCGTCAGCGCGGTGGCGACGGCTGCGCTCGTGCGCAAACGCGACCTCGGACCTGCCGGACCCCACCATGCACACGCGCGCGGCGAGCATGCGCCGGCCGGCGAGCCGGCCTACTCGGAGGCGTAGCGAGGAGATGCGCCGCCGCGTGCACGGCGCCGCCCCTCACACCTCTCCGCGCGGGCGCGGCCCGTGGCCGACGTACTTGGCCGTGGGCCGGATCAGCCGCCCCTCGCGCTTCTGCTCCAGGACGTGGGCCGACCAGCCGGCCGTGCGCGCGCACGTGAACATCGGCGTGAACAGCTCCGGCGGGACCTCGGCGTAGTCGAGCACGACGGCGGACCAGAACTCGACGTTGGTGGCCAGCACGCGGTCGGGCTTGCGCGCGTGCAGCTCGGCGAGCGCCGCCTGCTCGAGCGCTTCCGCCACCTCGACGCGCGCGGAGCCCAGCTCGCGCGCGGTGCGGCGCAGCACGCGGGCGCGCGGGTCCTCGGCGCGGTAGACGCGGTGGCCGAAGCCCATCAGGCGCTCGCCGCGGTCGAGCGCCTCCTTGACCCACCGCTCCGCGTCCCCGCTTGCCTCGACCTCGTCGAGCATCTTCAGCACGCGCGAGGGCGCGCCGCCGTGCAGCGGGCCGCTCAAGGCGCCGACGGCCGCGCTCAGCGCCGCCGCCACGTCGGCGCCGGTCGACGCCACCACGCGTGCGGTGAAGGTGGAGGCGTTCATGCCGTGCTCGGCGGCGGAGATCCAGTAGGCGTCGATCGCCTTCGCGTGGTCGGGGTCGACCTCGCCGCGCCAGCGCATCAGGAAACGCTCCGGGATCGACGTGGCCAGGTCGACCTCCGACTGCGGCACCGGCGGCCGGCCCGTCCCGCGCGCCGACTGCGCGACGAACGAGAGCGCCATCACCGACGCGCGCGCGAGCTGGTCGCGCGCCTGCTCGTCGCTGATGTCGATCAGCTGGCCGAAGCCCCACTCGGGCGCGAGCATCGCCAATGCCGACTGCACGTCGACGCGGGGGTCGCCGGAGCGGACCGTCAGCGCATGCGGCTCGGCCGGCGGCAGCCCGGGCAGGTACCTGCCGTCGACGAGCAGGCCCCAGACCTGCTCGAACGGGACCGTCCCGACCAGCTCCTCGATGTCGACGCCGCGGTAGCGCAGCGCGCCGCCGGCGCGGTCGGGCTCGGCGATCTCGGTCGCGAAGGCGACGACGCCCTCGAGGCCGGACTGCACGTCGGTTGTGGCGCTCATGTTCGAACCTCTGGAAGTGGGGATGGGACGCTGGTGCTCGCGCGGACGCGGTGCCGGCGCGCCTTGGCGGCGTTGCCACATGTGCGCATCGAGCACCAGCGACGCGTCGCGGGTCGCGAACGATCGTAGAAGCGGGCGCTGCAGCGCACGCCGGCGCAGATGCGCAGGCGCGCGCGCTCGGCCGGCTCGCCGAGCGCGCGGGCGGCGTCGAGCGCGACGACGCCGATCGCGGCGCGCAGCGGGTCCTCGCCTGCGCGCTCGGCGAGCTGCGGCGCACCGTCGGGACCGATCGCGAGGTGCGGGCGCGGCGCGGTCTCGTGCAGCCAGCCGTCGATCGCGGCGAGGGCGGCCGGCGGGATCGGAGCGCCTGCGACGGCGGCCGCGACCGCGGCGTCGATCGCCTCGCGCAGCGCGATCGCAGCGGCCAGCTCGCGCGCGCCGGCGCACACGTCCGGAGCCGTCAGCAGGCCGGCCGCGCGCAGCCACGTCACGAGGTCGCGCGGGGTGACGAGCGTCTCGACGTCGCGTCGCCAGCGCTCGCGCCGCGTGTTGACGAAGTCGAGCGCGGGGCGCCCGCCGAGCCAGTACCAGTGCGGCGCCCCGCTCGCGAGCGGCAGCGCCAGCGCGTCGGGAAGGTCGTGCGGCGGCTGCGCCGCGCCGGGCGGGTCATAACCTGCATGCATGGCTATACAGGTTACGGCATTCGTCGCCCGGCGCAGCAGCCGCCGCCCCGGCGGTCAGCTTGTGCGGCGCAGCGGCGGGTCGTAGTGCCACGCCATGCGCGTCAACGCGAGCGCGCCGACCATCAGCCCGAAGTCGCGCAGGGCGATGTCGTACCAGCCGGAGAACGTGAGCAGGTTGACGACGATCCCGGCCAGCCACGCCGCGACGAGCGGCGCGCCATAGCGCGGCTTGAGCGCGACGAGCAGGCCGGCGGCGATCTCGATCACGCCGACCGCGTACATCGCCGACTGTGCGCTGCCCGGCACGATCCGGTCGATCCACGGTGCCAGGTACTGCGGCCAGTGCACCAGCACGTTGAAGAACTTGTCGAGGCCGAACGCGATCGGAGCGACGGCGAACCCGATACGCAGCATCAGGAACGCCTGATAGCCGGCGTCGGCGGTCGCGGGACGGGATGCGGCGGCGCCTGAGGCGCTGTGGCGGGGCAGGGCGGCGGACTCCATCGGATCTCCGTTTCGTCGTCGGGACGTGTGACCGCTTCGCGTCGCCGCACCGCCACGTCTTACCGAGGCGGATGATGTGGGTAAGAGATGCGCGCGAGCCGACGCCAACCCCACATGCGCCGCGAACACACCACCTTCAGGCCGGCCGCCCCGCCCGACGCGGTGCGCGCCTGGCGGCGCGAGCAGCTCGTCGCCGCCGGCGTCCGCCGCGAGCGCGCGCAGCAGCTCGCGGACGACGCCCGCTGGGACCTGCACGCGCTGCTTGAGCTGGTCGGGCGCGGCTGCCCGCCGGAGCTGGCGGAGCGGATCGTCGCGCCGCTCGACGCCGGACCGGGCGGATGCTGAGGGGCCGCGCCCTGCCCGCTGCGGCGCCCGTCTCCGCGGCCGGGGCGGCGGCCGCGGACGACGCCGCGACGTGGCTGGAGCCATTGCGCTCCGACGGCCCGGCGCGCGACCGCGCGATCGCCGAGCTGCACGCGCTGCTGCTGCGCGCGACGCGCTTCGCGGTGCGGCGCGCCGGCGCCGGGCGGCCGCACCTGCGCGAGGCGCTCGAGGACCTCGCGCAGCAGAGCGCCGACGACGCGCTCGTGGCGGTCCTCGCCAAGCTCGACGGCTTCCGCGGCGAGAGCCGCTTCACGACGTGGGCGTACAAGTTCGCGATCCTGGAGGCGTCGGTCGCCCTGCGCCGCCACGAGTGGCAGGGGCGCGAGATCCCGCTCGAGCACGACGGCTGGCGGACGCTCGGCGACCGCGCCGCGTCGCCGGGAGAGCGCGCCCACGCGCGCGAGCTGCTCGCCGCCGTGAGCGCGGCGATCGCGACCGAGCTGACCGGCCACCAGCGCCGCGTGCTGGTGGCGGTGACGCTCGACGACGTGCCGATCGACGTGCTGGCGGAGCGGCTCGGCACGACGCGCGGAGCGCTCTACAAGACGCTGCACGACGCGCGCCGGCGCCTGCGCGCGCGGCTCGTGACGGACGGCTACGACCTCGACCTCGCCGACCGGGAGGAGCACCGATGAGCGCCCGCGAGGAGCGGCTGGCGCGCCGGCTGCTCGGCCCCGCCGGGCCGGAGGTGACGTGCGAACAGTGCTTCGACGAGCTCGACCGCTACGTCGAGCTGGAGCTGCAGGGCGCCGACGCGGAGGCGGCGGTGCCGGGCATGGCCGCGCACCTCGACGGCTGCCCGGCCTGCGCCGAGGAGCACGCGCTGCTGCACGCGCTGCTCGCCCCGGCGACGGCCGATCGCTGAGCGCGCGGCGGGCGCTCGCGCTTACGTCGCGTCCTCGCCGTTCGCTGCGACGGCGCGCGCATGCAGCCGCGCGGCGATCAGCCGCACTGACGCGTCGCGCGTCGCGAGCCGGGGGCCGGGTCCCCGGTCCAGCTCGCGCAGACGCTGCTCGACGTGCTGCAGCTCGCGCCCGAACTCGGTGATGCCCTGACGCAGCGGCGCCGGCACCGAATCGCGGCCGCCGGCGAGTTGGCGCATCGCCTCCATCGTCTGACGGATTCGGAGCGCCCGGCGGCGCAGAGGCCGCGCGTCGCCCGTCGTCCCGTCCGTTCGTGTGTCCGCGCTCATCGCGCTGCTCCCGCTCCCGTCGGCTGGTCAGTCGAGCGTTACCCGGTTCCGTGGGAGAGCCGTCGCGACCGGGGCGCCGTGCGTTGCAAAGCAACGGCGGGCTGCCGGCCGGAGCCGGGATCGCGTGAGCGGCGCGGCCCGCCGGGCTTGCGTCAGTCGTCGAGCTTGGGCGGCTCGGGGAAGCCGGGCAAGCCGACGGGGCGCGGACGAGTCGCAGCTCAGCCGGTCGGGGTCCCGCCTGCGGCTGCGTCGGCGCGTCCGCAGATCGTGTTGTGGACCTCGGCGGTCAGCGCGCTGAGCTGCTCGGCGAGCGCGTGGATCTGCTCGGTCAGCTCGGTGTTGCGCTGGAGGAGATCGGTCTGGAACTGCCCGATCTCGTCGCGGTGTCGCGCCGCCGCCTCCTCGTTGGCCTTGTCGGTCCGCGTCTGCGCCTTCTGGGCGATGATCACGAGCGCGCCGGTGTAGAACGCGACGGCCGAGAAGACGAGGTTGAGCAGGATGAACGGAGCGGGGTCGAAGCCGCTCCCGTTCAGCAGGCCGTGCCACGAGTTGGACAGGAAGCGCACGACGTGGTTCGTGAACGCCCAGGCGAGGATGACCGTCGTGCTGACGAGGAGGAAGCCGACGGTGCCCATCCCGCTCGCGACGGCCTCCGCCACCCGCTCCATGAAGCTGCTGCCGCCGGCGTAGGGCGAGGGGCCGTGTCTGCTGTCCTGGTAGTGCTTGTGGTGGCGCAGCGGGTCCGCGCCTGCGGGCGGAGACACCGCACCGACGTCCGTCGCCATCTCCTGCTCCTCTCGCCGTGATCGACCGAAAGGCGGAGTCTTCCAGGGGCGCAGGCGGCGGGGATCCGGCTCGGCACGGTCGTCGGGGCTGCGCCCGTGCTCGATTAGGCGAACGGGTTCTCGACGACGACCTCGCTGAAGCGCTGGCCGGCATTGAGGTCCTCGGTGAGGATCGTTTGGCAGCGAGAGCGTTGGGCGGCGCACACGATTGCGGCGTCGAAGATCGACAGTTGGGCCGTCGCCGCGAGTTGCAGCGCGTCGACGGCGAGCGCGCGATCGGTGTGCGTGACGGGAAAGTCAGCCACTGCGCGAACCGCGGCGCGAGCGTCGCTGCGGTCCATGCCGAGCTTGCGCGTGCACACCGCGTAAAGCTCGAACAGGATCTGCGTGCTGACGACGATCTCACGACGATGCTCGTGGATGACGTCCTGCGCGAGGCGTTGCTTGGTCGTGTCGGCGCGGTCGAGCGCGTAGGCGAAGACGTTGGTGTCGACGAAGACGAGTGCGCTCGTCATCCCGGCTCGTTGTCCTCGTCGTGCATGCGTCGCTCGACCGGGAGCCGCTCGAGGTGGAGCTCCTCGCGGCTCCACGAGCGCCGCCCGCCGGTGCTGTGCCCGGCGCGCTCGCGCGCGAGCGCGAGGAAGCCGTCGGCGGCACGATCGCCGGCGGCTGGATCGGCGAAGCGGATCAGTTGCTCGCGCAGCACGGCGTTGACCGAGGTGCCCTGTTCCGCCGCTCGCACGCGCGCGCGCTGCAGAACGTCTTCGTCGACCGCGATGGTGAGATTGGCCACGGGATCAGTGTAACACGGGATCAGTGCTCTCCGCCCGGCCTCGGCTGTCTCAGGGAGACTCCCACCGGTCGTCACCGCTAGCGCAGTCCGAGCCTCCGCGCTGCCAAAGATGCTGCCCAAAACGACCCCAGGAACGACGAAAGCCCCTGCATGTGCAGGGCTTTCGTACAACGTCTGAGGCAGCGCGAGGCTACTTGATGAGTCGTCTACGGCTATCGCATCCTGTGGGGTTCTGTAGCCACCCCGGGGCGATGCGATCCTGTGGGGTTCTGTCGCATCCTGCGGCTGCCAAGAATGCTGGCAATCTGGTCCGTCAGGCGGCGCTGTACCGACGTTCTCGCGGATAGGGCGGCTCAGGGGCCGAGCGCGCCGATCGGGACGACCTGGATCCCGTCGTCGCGCATGTAGCCGAAGCCCGTCGCGACGATCACACCGAGCGCTGCGGGCTGGCCGCATTGCTCGGTGTCGATCTGGCGGATGAAACGCTGCAGGCTGAGCACCGCGTCTTCGACCTGCCCGGCGCCCAGCTTCACCTCGAAGGCGGCCCAACGCCCGTCGTGCGCCTGGACGATCGCGTCGACCTCATGGCCGTTGCTGTCGCGGTACTGGAGCACGTCGGCATCGCTCGCCTGCGCATAGACGCGCAGATCGCGGACGACGAGCGACTCGAAGAGGAAACCGAGCAATCGCAGGTCTCTCAGCAGCCGATCTGGTGTGGCACGCAGCGCAGCGACGGCGAGCGACGGATCGACGAAGTGGCGCTTGGGAGCACTGCGCAGGACGTAGCTCGAGCGCAGGTGCGGCGCCCAGGCCGGCTGGTCCTCGACGATCATGAGCCGGGCGAGCGCGTCGATATACGCGCTCGTCGCTTCGTGCGACAACGGCCCGTCCGCGCCGCCGGCGTCGCGTGCAAGTGTCGCCCGGCCGGCATGTGTGGCGACGTTCCGGGCGAGGCTGCGAATCAGCGCCCCGACTCGCGCCGGATCGCGTCGCGTGCCGCCGACACGCGCCACGTCTACCCGGCGGATCTCTTCCAGGTAGTCGCGCACGCCGCGCTGCGCGCGCACACGCGAAAGGTCGCGAAAGCCAGGCCACCCGCCGACGGCGATCTCCTGCGCGAGCTGGGGGACGGTCATGCCGGGGTCGGCACTGCGCGCGGGCTCACCGGCGAGCAGTGCAGCGAGCG
The DNA here is from genome assembly GCA_018268595.1 of Actinomycetota bacterium. Classification (GTDB taxonomy): domain Bacteria; phylum Actinomycetota; class Thermoleophilia; order Solirubrobacterales; family Solirubrobacteraceae; genus Conexibacter. Next base: position 86,472 of record JAFDWH010000026.1, read on the forward strand.
ATACCGCGCCGGTGCTCACGCCGCACTCGTGGAGGCTCATCGGCCGCATCCGCAGGCGCGTGATCCGGCCTGCGCCGGTATGGCGCGTGGCGTCGTCGGCCGGAACGGCGGAGCCCGTGAGGACGAACTGGCCAGCGGCGCCGCGGTCGTCGACCGTGCGCCGGACGTGGTTCCAGATTGCGGGCTCGAGCTGCCACTCGTCGATCAAGCGTGGGGTTGCGCCGGCGAGCACGAGCGCCGGGTCCACGCCGATCGCCGCGCGCGCGTTCTCGTCGACGTCGAGCAGCACCTCGCTGGCTGCGACCCGCCGTGCTGTTGCCGTCTTGCCGCAGGCCTTCGGGCCCTCGACGACGACCGCGCCGGTCGCGGCAAGGCGCTCGGTCAGCTCGCGGTCGACGATCCGCGGCCGGTAGTTTGTAGAGGTCTCGACCGGCATTTCATTGGAAGGATACCCTGAAGAAAATAGATCCTCAACCTTGAGAAATATAGATACCAGTGTCCGGGACGTACCGGCTGCTGCTCGACGGGCGGGGGAGCGAGGTGCAGTCGAGTTGTGCGCCCTTCCGTGGCGACCGTGACGTGCAGCGGAACCGACCGATGATGAACGGCTGGCCTGCAAGGGGGTCCTCTGGCGAGAGGCTTGGAGTGTCGCCGAACGCGGGAGGGCAAAGCGCAACGACGAGTGCGCAAGGTGGCCGGTCGGCCCGTCATGCGATCCCGCTGCCAAATATGCTGCCAAAAACGCGCCGCTGAACGACGAAAGCCCTGCATTTGCAGGGATTTCGCACAACGTCTGAGGCGGCGCGAGCCTACTTGATGAGTCGTCTACGACTGTCGCACCCTGTGGGGTTCTGTAGCAACTACGGGGGTTTTCGGCCTCATCGACGACTGGCGCGATTCCATCCTGTGGGGCCCTGTCGCATCCTGTCGCTGCCAAGAATGCTGCCAATTCCGCTGGCATGCGCTGGCGGCTTCCGGTCGGTCTGCTCTGTTTGTCTCAGCGTGAGCCAGTGGGCGGCGGAACGCCGAGGTCCTTGCAGATCTTGCGAGCAAGCCCGTAGGCGACCTCGCGATGCCGCGGAACGGCGGTAGAGCGCTCGGCGTCGAAGCCCCAAAAGCTGTGGTTGCCGCCCTCGCGCAGTAGCGCCGCGCCGTGGGCGCGCAGATGGCGCTCGAGGTCGCGGCGCTTCACGCAGCGATGACGAGCTCGAGTGACTCGCTGTCGGGTGCAGCCTCGCTGCTCGGATGCGCTCCGAACCGCAGCTCCAGCATGCCGCGCAGAGCGTCGATCACGTTCGCGCGAGCCTCGTCGCGACTTCTGCCTTGGCTGTGCACGCCGGGCACCTCGGGGATTGACGCGATGATCCAGCCGTCCTCGCCAACCTCATACACGATCGTCACGCGCAGGGATTCGCTCATGACCTACACAGTACCCGACCCCTTCGCCTCGGACTGCGAGGCGCATGAGACCTTCCGGGGGGCGCCCTTGGCGCCTACTCGCTTCGCTGCCGTTCAGGGTTGCGTGAGCCTTGACGGCTCCGGGCCCACCGGCGCCGGGCACGCCCGGCGAGCTTCCCGTTTATGGTGTGAACTGCGGGCAGGGGACTAGGAGCGTCGTCGTGATGCTTGGCGTGGGCGGGGCGAAGGCTGCGAAGAGCTGTGCGCTCAGCCCTGCGGGCGGACATTTCGCAAGCATGAGCCAGGAGAGGTCTGTCCGCCGTCGCGCGCGGCACCGCCCGCTGCGGCCCCTGCGGACGCATGTTTCCTTCGGGATCGTGATCCCCGACACCGTCCCCCTCACCTCCGCGATGCTGACGCGGAGGCCGTTGATCGGGCCGGTCGGCAGCAGCACCTTGTAGCCGTAGCGGCCGTCCGGAGTCGGGTCCTTCAGGAAGTTGACCATCAGCGCCGCGTGCAGCCCGGCGATAACTGGGAAGCGCCGCACGAGCGACCCGCGCATGTCGGCGGCGCCGAGCACGGCGACGCCCGCGATCGCGCCCGGCACCGTTCCACGGCTGAGGAACCCCGAGAATCTCGCCGGGATCAGCTCGGAGAGCACTGGTGTGAGTGTGCGCGCGTCGATCTGGGCCGTCCCGACTGCGACGCGTGCGCGGTCGCACACTCGTGCGTTCGCGAGAGCGGCCAGATCCGCCTTCGATCTGCTGCGCGCGAGCGAGCGGATGAACGGCTTGAGGTTCGCGACCCGCTGTGTGAACGGGGCGCCCGTCTGCCGCGCGTCGAGCGCGTCGCGCAGTGCGGGGCCGTTGCAGTAGTAACGCGCGTTGAGGAACTCATGGCGCAGGGTCAGCCCAGCTGGGAGCCGTGCGTAAAAGGTAGTCATCGGAGGTGGGACGGCTCCGGTCGTGTCGTAGAAGCGCTCGGAGATCCGAAACGTGATCGGGCCGCCGGGTCTCAGGCTCGTCAGCTGCAGGCCGGCTTGCAGGACGGGCTGTGCGCGCACCGTGGCAGTGCCCGCCACCGCCAGGACTGTGACCGTCAATACGACAAGGACGCCCAGCATCTGCTTCTTGCTCATGGCAGCTCCTGGTGGCCACCGCGCGAGGCCCACCGAAGCGGGTCCTGCTGGACGCCGTCGATGACATCATCAGCCGTGCGCGGCTCGATCGGGAGGACGTTCATGCGGCATGAGTCTCGGCGACATCGGCACGGTCCGCTACGGGGAGACCACCCTCGAATTGACCCTAAGATCGGGGCTCGATGAGCACGCTGCTCGAGCGCGAGCGCGAGCTGACCGAGTTCGACGCGATCATCAGCGAGTCAGGCGCAGGAGACGGTCGCCTCGTCGTCATCGAGGCACAGGCGGGGCTGGGAAAGACACGGCTGCTTCAGGCCGTGCGCGAAGCTGGCGCGCACGCCGGGATGCGAGTGCTGTCGGCTCGCGCGACCGAGCTCGAGCGCGACTTCCCGTTCGCGCTCGTGCGCCAACTGCTCGAGCCTCCGCTTGCGGCGACGACCGCCATGGAGCGGGATGCGCTGTTCGAGGGAGCGAGTGGCGCGGCCCGCGGTGCGCTGGGCCTTGCGGACGGCTCGTCGTCGGCGCCTGCCGGAGACACGTTCGCGGTGCTGTACGGGTTGTACTGGCTGACCGTTGCGCTGGCCGAGCAGGAACCGCTGCTGCTCGCGATTGACGACGCGCACTGGGCCGACGCCGCCTCGCTCGACTACCTGGGCTTCCTGCTGCCACGGCTGGAGGAGTTGCCGGTGCTGCTGGTCGTCGCGAGTCGCCCTGACGAGGCGGACGCACACAGCAGCCTCGCGCGGCTCGCCACCGACCCCCTCGCGCGACGTCTCACGCCGCGCCCGCTCAGTCGCGAGGCGGCAACCGCGCTGCTCGCGGCCGAGCTGGGTGCGCAACCAGAGGAGGCGTTCGCCATAGCCTGCCACGAGGTCAGCGGCGGGAACCCCTTCTACCTGTACGAGCTGGCGCGCACGCTCGGTGAGAAGGCGATCGTCCCCGGCGCCGGGCAGGCTGACCGGGTGCGTGAGCTGGCGCCCGAACGCGTCACCCGCACGGTCATGCTGCGCATCGCACGGCTCCCGCCGGAGGCACGCACGGTGGCGCGAGCGCTGGCTGTGCTCGGCGAGGACAGCGACCCTCGCCTCGTGGCAGAGCTCGCCGGGCTCGACGCGGACGCCGTGCTCGACTGCGCCGACGCGCTGCGCGCTGGTGCCATCCTCGACGCGGAGGCGCCGCTGCGCTTCATCCACCCGCTCGTGCGCACCGCGCTCTACGCGGACCTCGCCGCCGGCGAGCGCGCCGGGATGCACGCGCGTGCAGCCGCGCTGCTGCGGGACCGGGGCGCCGATCCCGAAGGGATCGCCACACATCTGATGGCGAGCGACGCATGCGAGCAGCGTGAGACGGTCGAGACGCTGCTCGCCGCGGCGACGCGGGCGCTCGGACGTGGCGCCCCTCAGTCGGCGATCGCCTACCTCAAGCGTGCGCTCACAGAACCTCCGCCAGCGGACTTGCGCGCTGCGGTGCTGCAGGCGCTGGTCACCGCCAGCTACCGTGCGGTCGACCGCACGGTGCTCGACGCGATCGCAGCGGACGTGTTCGCCGAGCTCGAGCGCGATCCACACCTGCTGACGAAGTGGGCCGTCGATCTGGCGCCCTGGCTGTGGTTCGGCGGGCGTCACGAAGCGGGCGTTGCGCTGCTGGAGCGGGCGATCGACGCGGCCGACCGGGAAGGCGACCTCGATCTCGCAGTGCAGCTGGAGGCACAGCTGATCATGTTCGTCCAGCCGAGACCGACGGTGGTGCAGGAGCGCCTCGCGAGCTACCGCCGGCGGCTCAAGCCGGACAGCAGGGGCGAGCGGATCGCGGCGGCGCTCGGCGCACGCTGGACGATGGTCGACGGCAGCGCGGCGGCGGCGGTCGAGCTCGCCCGGCGTGCCCTGCGGGACGGCAAGATCTTCGTCGATCATCCGGAGCTCCTGACGCCCGCCCAAGCGGTGGTCGCGCTGCTGTTCGCCGACCAGTTCGACGAGGCCCAGATGGCGACGGACCAGGCGACTGCGGCCTCCCGGCGACGCGGTGAGGCGCACGCAGCGGCGTTTTGCATGCGCGCGTGGTTGGCGCTCGCGCGCGGAGACCTCAAGGCCGCGGACGCCGATGCGCATCAGGCGATGGACGTGGCGTGCATGCGGGGGTTCCTTGCCGAGTTCCCCCTGGTCTTCGCGCTGCTGATCGAGGTCCTGACCGCGCGCGGCGAGCTGCGTGAGGCCGAGGCGACGCTGAGCGCGAACGGCATGGCCGGTCCCATCGCGGAGACGCAGTGGCTCAGCACCACGCTGTACGCCCGCGGGCGCCTGCGGCTCGCGCAGGGCAGGGCCGAGCAGGCCGCCGAGGACCTGATCGAGCTGCGGTGCCGGATGGAGCGATGGGGGACGATCGGGAGCCCGATGATGCAGCCGGGCGTGTACGCCGCGTTCGCGCTTGCCGCGCTCGGGGAGCCGGAGCGGGGGCGCGAGCTGGCCGAGGCGGAGCTGGTCCACGCCAGGCGCTGGGGCGCTCCGAGCGTGATCGCGCGGGCGCTGCGGGCGCTGGGCGCCACGACCGAGGGAGCGAGCGGGATCGCGCTGCTCGAAGAGGCGGTGGCGGTGCTCGAGGGATCGCCGGCGCGGCTCGAGCACGCGCTAGCTCTCTGCGACGTGGGCGCTGCGCTGCGCCGTGCCAACCGCCGCGCCGATGCGCGGGAGCCGCTGCGTGGCGCGCTCGAACTTGCGCGCCGCTGCGGAGCCGCCGGCCTCGCCAAGCGCGCGCATGACGAGCTACAGGCCAGCGGTGAGAAGGTTCGTCGCTACACGCCGTTCGGGGTCGACTCGCTGACTCCGAGCGAGCGGCGCGTCGCCGAGATGGCCGCCTCGGGCATGACCAACCGCCAGATCGCCCAGACCCTGTTCCTCACCGTCAAGACGATCGAAGCCCATCTCAGCGCCGCCTACAACAAGCTCGGCATCCGCTCCCGACAGCAGCTTGCCGACGCGCTCCGCGAACGCGCCGGCGACTCCTCGCCCGTCAGATAACGGCGAAAGCCCTGCATTTGCAGGGCTTTCTTATCACAGCGAGGTGCTACACAACAAGCTCCGTGGCCGTCATGCTGGCGTGACCGTCGACTACTGGGGTGCGGGCGCGGTGAGCTCACGGCTACTGGCCGACGATCGTGATGAGCGCATTGCCCGGCGCTTCTTCGGTGTGGCTGATCCGATCGGCTTGATCGAGCGAGCCCAACGCGCGGGAGGAGAGCTGTCGCGGGGGCAACATGTTCTCGACCGCGAGTCGGCTGTGCATGAGTTCCTTCACGCCCGTTCCAGGACATGGTCAAGAGCCCCGTCGGGGGCGAGGTGCTGATCAAGTCGGTGCCCACGCCGTCGCCGTTTTACACGACGGTTGAAGCCTCCGGCGATCTGGGCGACGGCAGACTCGAACTCGACCTGATGCCGATCGAGGAACCCGACGACTGGGACCTTGGATGGCATGGCTCTCGCGGTGGGTTGGAGCTGACCGTCTTGATGCGTTGGTCTGTCAACGACGGTATTGGCCAGACGCAGTACAGCGTCCACTATCGGCCTGGTCGGCAATCCGCGCCGCTTGTCGACCGAGCCGCAGCTGCCCGGCTTATGGTCGCGCTACACGGTGAAGGTCGCTTGACGATCGTCGATCGAGCTGGGGACCGGCCCACCTTTCGAGCGACCATTGGAACGACGGAAACTTGATCCTGATGTCGCTGACATGGCACTGGAGATCGAGCGTTCCTCCGGGCTGCCCGCGCCATCGATCCCGGACGAGTTCCCGCGAAGCGACATAGACCACCTAGAAGCAGCCGCGCGGGTAGTACGTGAAGGTGGCGAAGTCGTTCCGGTGCGCACGACGGAGCTCAGGGGCAGTTCGAGACTGGTCGAGCACATGCGCCGAATAGGCACGGACATCGTCCTGAAAGCCACAGCAACCGTCTCGGCCCTGGGGCAGGAGATCCCGTACGCCGATTTCGTAGCCAGATTGCCGCCGATGCAGGTTTCCCACGCGGAGCGCGTGCCCGGAGCAGAGGACGACTGGAACGTCACGCTGGTACCCGTTGCAGCCGAGGAGATCGAGGTTTTCCTCGAGTATCTACCTCTCGGCTCTGCCAGTGAGGCCGACCAGTAGGGGCGACGCTCGTTCCGCCCCCTGGAAGCCGGTTGGTCAGGCGGCGCTGCTGTATGTGACGTTCTCGCGGATGCGGGTGTCGAGGGCGTCGGCGATGTCCTGCAGGCGTTCGAGACCGACGCCGGCGTAGCCGGTGGCCTCCCAGCGCTGGACCTGTTGCTCGGCGACGCCGAGGCGGTCGGCGAGCACTCGCTGGGTGAGCTTGGCCGCGATGCGGGCCTCGATGAGGGCGGTGGGCAGCTCACGGAGCGAGTCGAGTTCTCGGCCGGTGATCGTGCCGTCGCGGAGCTGCTCGTAACGCTTGAGCTGCTCTCGCAACTCGTCAGTCTCGCTGACGAGCGCGTCGCGCATCGCGCGGTGCAGCCGCGTGTCGACGCCGGCGCCTGGAGTGCGGGCGTCATGGGCGGCGACGTCGTCCTCGAAGCGCTTGAGCTGCGCCTTGGTGATGCGGTACTGGCGCTCGTTGGTGATCACGGGAGGGCTCCGAGGTCGATGGCAATGATGCCCTTCGCCTGACCGGTATCGCGGTCGCGCTGGAAATAGTCGAGGAAGGTTGTCCCGGCTGGCTCGGCGGCAGTCTCTGCCGGGAACAGCTCGCCGCCGTAGCGGGCTTTCTGCGCGGCGCGGCGGTTGCTGAAGTCGAGCAGCTCGCGATCGAGGCGACCGGCGTCGACGCCTGCGATCTCCCAGCAGGCATCGAAGTCGCCGGGAACCTCCTCGGCGGTCACGAAGCTGCCGTCGAGGTGCGCGGCTTGACAGCCGGCGTGCTTGAGCGAGCGCAGCGCGTCGAGGAGGCCGTCGAGCAGGTCGCGGCGACGGGGGTTGGTGGCGTAACGGGTCACGATCTCGTCCCAACTCGCCGGGTGGAGCCCCGGCGGGAGATTACCTCCGGCATCGAATGCCGGAATCACGACCCAATCCTAGCGTTGTGTTGTTCCTCCGGCAAACAGCTGAATGCTGCCAAAACGCGCCGAAGACCGACGAAAGCCCTGCATTTGCAGGGCTTTCGCACAACGTCCGAGGCGGCGCGAGCCTACTTGATGAACAACACCTCGCTGTACTTCGGCAGCGGCCACAGGTCGTCGGCGACGATCTTCTCGAGACGGTCGGCGACGTCGCGGACGGCGTTCATCGCGGGGATGACCTTGTCGCGCATGTAGACGGCCCACGCGGCCGGCGGCTCGTCGTCCTGGTTCTCGGCGGCGTTCGCCGTCTCCAGCCCTCTGATCGCCACGACGAACTCGTCGACGAGCGCCTCGGTCTCGGCGACCAGCCCGCCGACGCCGGCCTCCTTCAGCAGCGCGAGGTGCCGCACCGCCGCCGGCAGCAGCAGCGTGCGCGCGATCGACGCGGCCGTCTCGGCCTCGATGTTGAGCTTCACCGCGTACTGCTCGGTGAAGACCTCGTAGCGCGCGTGCAGCTCGCGTTCGTTCAGCACCTCGTACTTCTCGAACACCGACACGACGTCGGGCTTGATGAAGTAGGGGAGGGCGTCGGGCGTCGTGCGCAGGTTCAGCAGGCCGCGCTGCTCCTCGGCCTCCTTGTGCCACGCCTCCGAGTAGCCGTCGCCGTCGAACACGATCCGCTTGTGCGCGGCCCAGCTCTTCTGCAGCACCGGTCGCAGCGCATCCTCGAGCGACGCGCCGCCGTTCAGCGCGTCCTGCAGCTGGCCGGCGAGGTCGTCGATCGCCTCGGCGACGATCGTGTTCAGCACGGTGTTCGGGAACGCGACCGACTGCGTCGAGCCGACCGCGCGGAACTCGAACTTGTTGCCGGTGAAGGCGAACGGCGAGGTGCGGTTGCGGTCGCCACCGTGCAGCGGCAGCGGCGGCAGCACGGGGCTGCCAAGGCCGAGGATCCCGCCCGGCCTGCTCTCGCCCTGCACGCCCTGCTCGATCGCGTCGTAGACGTCGGCCAGCTCTCTGCCGAGGAAGATCGAGATGATCGCCGGCGGCGCCTCGTTCGCGCCGAGGCGGTGGTCCTGGCCCGGCCCGGCGACAGTCGCGCGCAGCAGCCCCTGGTGCTTGTCGACCGCCTGGATGACGGCCGTGCAGAAGAACAGGAACTGCAGATTGTCGTGCGGCGTGGCGCCCGGCTCCAGCAGGTTCTGGCCGGTGTCGGTGCCCATCGACCAGTTGTTGTGCTTGCCCGACCCGTTCACGCCCGCGAACGGCTTCTCGTGCAGCAGGCACACGAGGCCGTAGCGGCGCGCGACGTTCTGCAGCACCTGCATCGTGATCTGCTGGTGGTCGGAGCCGACGTTTGAGTTCTCGAAGATCGGCGCGATCTCGTACTGCGCCGGCGCGACCTCGTTGTGCCGCGTCTTGACCGGCACGCCGAGCTTCTGCAGCTCGCGCTCGGTCTCCAGCATGCAGGCGAGGATCCGCTCCGGGATCGACCCGAAGTAGTGGTCGTCGAGCTCGTGGCCCTTCGGCGGCTTGGCGCCGAACAGCGTGCGCCCCGTCGTCACGAGGTCGGGGCGCTCGAAGTAGTACTGCTCGTCGATCAGGAAGTACTCCTGCTCGGGCCCGACCGTCGTGAAGACGCGCTCCGCGGCGTCGTCGCCGAGCAGTCTCAGCGCGCGCACGGCGGCGCCCGACAACGCCTCCATCGAGCGCAGCAGCGGGATCTTGTGGTCGAGCGCCTCGCCCGTCCACGACGTGAACGCGGTCGGGATGCAGAGCAGCGCGCCGTTCGGGTTCTCGAGGATGAAGGCCGGGCTGGTCGGGTCCCACGCGGTGTAGCCGCGCGCCTCGAACGTGGCGCGGATGCCGCCGGTGGGGAAGGAGGACGCGTCCGGCTCGCCCTGGATCAGCTCCTTGCCGGAGAACTCGGCGATCGCGGTGCCGTCGCCGACCGGGTTGTAGAAGGAGTCGTGCTTCTCGGCGGTCGAGCCCGTCAGCGGCTGGAACCAGTGCGCGTAGTGGGTCGCGCCCTTCTCCAGCGCCCACTCCTTCATCGCGAGCGCGACGGCGTCGGCGAGCGAGCTGTCGAGCGCCTCGCCCCTCTCGAGCGTCGCCTGGAGCTGCTTGAAGACGGGCTTCGGCAGCCGCTGGCGCTGCTCGGCGAGGCTGAAGACGTTCTCGCCGTAGACCTGGTTGTCGGGGTGGGTCAGGTCGAGCGCCCCGAGGGCCGCGCCGTTCGGCGACCACTGCGCTGCACTGACGTTCTGCTGACGGATCTTGGCCATGGACGGGTTTCCCTCTCGGTGTGTTTCCGTGCGGAGCGAGCGTATGAAGGCGGCGGCGTTGCGGCACTATCCGCATGTCCAAAGGAACGCCTGCGCGCTCCGCCCGCCGTCGAGGCAGGGTCCCGCAGACTTTCCCTCGCGCGGGACTATAAGGGCCGGCCGCTTCCCCACGTGACGGAACGCTCCTGAGCGGGCCGTGGCGAAAGGCGCGCCGCGATCTCTCGCCATCTGGCCAAAGATCGCGCGCGTTCACTGGCGCAGACTCGCCGCAGTCCCGTCAACCAGGAGGGAATATGAAGCGGACGACGATCATCTGCGCCAGCGTGACGGCGCTCGTCGCCTTGATGCTCTTGCCGACCGTCGCGTCGGCTGACACGTTCGACGCAGCCAGCGCCGGCAGACTCGCCGACTCCGTCGGAATCAACTCGATGTGGGTGATCGTCGCGGGCGTCCTCGTGATGCTCATGCAGGCGGGCTTCGCGTTCCTCGAGATCGGCTTCTCGCGCGGCAAGAACGCAGGCACGGTGGTGGCGAAGGTGCTGATGAACTTCTCGATCGCCGGCCTCGCCTACTGGGCGGTCGGCTTCGCGTTCGCGTTCGGCGCGGGCGACATCATCGGGCACACCGGCTACTTCCTGCACGATTTCGGCGACCCGCAGAAGGCGTTCCCGATCATGGGCGCCTCGGACGCGACCGTCGAGGCGAAGTGGTTCTTCCAGTTCGTCTTCTGCGCCGTCTCGCTGGCGATCGTGTGGGGCACCACGCTCGAGCGCATCAAGTTCGGCGTCTACGCGATCTACGCCGTGATCTTCGCGGCGGTCATCTACCCGATCGGCTCGCACTGGGTGTTCGGCGGCGGCTGGCTGCAGTCGAACCTCGGCATGCAGGACTTCGCCGGCTCGACCGCGGTCCACCTGATCGGCGCGACCGGCGCGCTCGCCGCGCTGCTGCACCTCGGTCCGCGGCGCGGCAAGTACGGCCCCGACGGCAGACCGCGGCCGATCCCCGGCCACAACATGCCGCTGTTCGGCCTGTCGATCTTCATCCTCTGGTTCGGCTGGTTCGGCTTCAATCCGGGCTCGACGCTCAACGCGCTCGACGGCCGCTTCACCGAAGTCGTCGTCACGACGCAGCTCGCGGCCTGCGCCGGCGTGCTGACCGCGATCGTCACCTCGCGGATCATGATGAAGACGATCGACATCGGCATGGCGGGCAACGGCGCGATCGCCGCGCTCGTCGCGATCACGGCCGGCTCGGGCTACGTCGTGCCGTGGGCCGCGGTCGTGATCGGCGCGGTCGCCGGCGTGCTCGTCGTCGTCGCGGTGCTCGCGATCGACAAGAAGCTCGACGACCCGGTCGGCGCGCTCTCCGCGCACGGCTTGGCGGGCGTCTGGGGCACGCTCGCGTGCGGGCTGTTCACGAGCCCCGCGCTGGCGAAGTTCAACACGGTCGGCGACGGCGGCCTCGTCTACACCGGCTCGTTCCACCAGCTCGGCGTCCAGGCGCTTGGCGTGGTGGTCGTGTTCGCGTTCGTGTTCGTCGCCAGCTACGTCGTCTTCGGCGTCATCAAGGCCACGTACGGCCTGCGCGTCAGCGCCGAGGAGGAGGACGCCGGCCTCGACATCTCCGAGCACGGCATGTACGGCTACCCGGAGCAGTTCATCCCGGCGCCCGAGCTGATCGGCGTGGGTCCGGTGCAGCGCCCGGTCGGCGCGACCGCGACGTCCGGCCTCAACCCCACGGAGGTGCCGGCATGAAGCTCGTCGTCGCATACATCCGCCACGAGGCGTTCGAGCCGATCCGCCAGGAGCTGCTCGAGCTGGGCTTCCCCTCGATGTCGATCACCGAGGTCAAGGGGTCGGGGCGGCAGAAGGGCATCACCGAGCAGTACCGCGGCTCGTCGGTGACGAACTACCTGCGGCCGAAGATCAAGATCGAGTGCGTGGTCGCCTCCGGCGACGTGCAGACGATCGTCGACTCGATCCTGCGCCACGCGCGCACCGGGTCGATCGGCGACGGGAAGATCTTCGTGCTGCCGGTCGAGCAGTCGTACCGGATCCGCACCGGCGAGTCGGGGGAGGAGACGCTCCAGTCCCACCCCGACGCGGCGGCGGCGCTCTGAGTTACGCGGCGGCGGTCTCCGGGGCCGCCGCCGCGCCCCTCTCGGCTCCGGCGTCGTAATGACGGGCGGCGCCGGTTCCGTGCACCGTGGGGGTCCGTGGCGCTTCGGCGCGGCGGGCCCCCACGCGTTGCAGCTACCGCGCGACCTCGACGATTCTGCCGTCGCGCGTGACGTGCACCTGCGGCGGCGTGCCGCTCACGTCCACGCTGAACGAGCCGCGCGCCGCGCCGCCGTCCGCGAGCCGCAGCCGCGAGCTGCCGCCGGTCGAGCCGGTCAGCTGGTAGCGCAGCGTGTAGCGGCCGGCTCTCACCGGCACGACGTGCCACGCGAAGCTGCGCGTCGCGTGCGGCCTGATCGGCCCGAGCGCCCACGTGTTCGCGTAGGCGGTGTCGCCGCTCACCGGGCTCTCGTCGACGACCCACACCGGCCGCGAGCGCGACGCGAGCGCGGACCCGTCGAGCGACGCGCCGAAGGCCTGCACGCCCGCCCCGTCCGAGGCGCTGCCGGTCTCGATCGTCGCGGCGACGTCGGGGATCGTGCGCGCGCTCTCGTTGCGCACGTCGATGCGCAGGACGACGTGCTGCGCGAGCAGCTGTCTGGCCGGGAAGGAGCTGACCGGGATCGCGACCGAGTAGCTGGCGGCGGTCTCGGAGGGGCCGTTCGACCCGCCGCAGCCGGCGAGTGCGAGCGCGACAGCCGCGGCGGCTGCCGTGGCGCCTCGGACGATGGGCTTGCTGCCGGGCACGGCGGCGCGAACATAGCACGGCGCACGCGGGGGTCCGCCGGTAAGGGAACGGCGTCTATTGCCGATAGGAACGGTATATAGACCTGCGTGTTCCCTTCACAGAAGCTCAACGGTTCACGTTTGGCATGCGCAACTTTCGTGCCATACCCTGTCCGTTCGGAGGCGCTATTCCGGCGCCATCCGTGACGTCCCACAGGAGGACTTGAGGAGATGGTCCGAGCAGTCGCCGACCGCGCGTTCGTGCCGACGCGCAACACGCTCGAGGAGATCGGCGACATGATCATCCTCACGGGCAAGACGGTGGTCTCGGCCCTGCGCCCGCCGTATCCGTACGGCGGGGAGTTCGTGTCGCAGTTCCTGTTCGCGCTGAAGCTGTGCTGGTTCCCGCTGCTGGTGACGACGCTCGTCGCCTCCTATGCCGCTCCGGGGCTCCAAGCGGCGAACTTCCTGATCCTGTTCGGCGCGCTCGACCGCATGGGCGGCTTCTTCGTGCTCGCCGTGATCCGCGAGTTCGCGCCGATCTTCTGCGGCATCATCGTCGCGGGCGTCGCCGGCACCGCGATCTGCGCCGACCTCGGTGCGCGCAAGATCCGCGAGGAGCTCGACGCGCTGCAGGTGCTCGGCGTCGACCCGGTCAAGAACCTCGTCGTGCCGCGCTTCCTCGCGCTGATGCTCGTGACCGGCCTGTTCGACGTCTTCGCGATCTTCGCCGGGCTCGCCGGCGGGCTGCTCGCGAACGCCGTGAACGGCGGCGCCAGCGGGCACTTCTTCGCGACGTTCCTCGCCAACGCCAACACGACGGACCTGTGGGGCTCGGTCGTCAAGTGCACGCTCTACGGGGCCGTCACCGCGATCGTCTGCTGTTACAAGGGGATGACCGCGTCCGGCGGCGCGGAGGGCGTGGGGCGCGCGGTCAACCAGGCGGTCGTGATGACGTTCCTGCTGATCGCGGCGACCGACTACGTCTTCACCCAGACGCTGCTGGCCACCCATCCGGAGATCAACATCATCCGCTGATGCCCGCGCTCGCCGACAGGAGGACGACGTGACCCCCTCGGACTACGACCGCGATCGGATCGAGGAGGAGGAGCCGCGGGCGGAGGTCGAGCCCGACGTCGAGCGCGACGCGTACGACGACGAGCCCTACGAGGACGACTTCGAGCCGCTCGACGATCCGCACGTGTCGGTCGTCTCGGAGCCGGCACCGCGCGGCGCCGCCGACGGCGACGAGGACGAGTTCCAGTACCACAGCGAGGCGCACCACGCGGTCGAAGGCGCCGAGGTCGCGATCCAGTTCATCGACGTGCACAAGGCGTTCGGCCGCAACCGCGTGCTGCGTGGCCTGAACCTCGGAATCCCCGAGGGCCAGATCTCGATGATCCTTGGGCCGTCCGGCACCGGCAAGTCCGTCTGCATCAAGCACATGGTCGGCCTGTTGTACCCCGACAGCGGGGACATCCTCATCGAGGGCGACTCGGTCCCGAGCATGCCCGACGACGAGCTGTTCGAGATGCGCAAGAAGTTCGGCGTGCTGTTCCAGGACGGCGCGCTGTTCGGCTCGATGAACCTGTACGACAACGTCGCCTTCCCCTTGCGCCAGCACACCGACAAGGGCGAGGACGAGATCGCCGAGATCGTCAATCGGCGCCTCCAGGAGGTCGGCCTCGCCGACTCGCCCGACAAGATGCCGAACGAGCTGTCCGGCGGGATGCGCAAGCGTGCCGGCTTCGCGCGTGCGCTGGTGCTCGACCCGCGCATCGTCCTGTTCGACGAGCCCGACTCCGGCCTCGACCCGGTGCGCACGGCGCTGCTGTGCGAGCTGATCAAGGAGGTCCACCAGGAGAACGGCGGGACCTACGTCGTGATCACGCACGACATCATGAGCGCGCGTCGCGTGGCCGAGTTCATCGCCGTGCTGTGGCGCGGGCGGATCGTCGAGTCCGGGCCCGCGCAGGAGCTGTTCAACTCCGGCAACCCGTTCGTGCGGCAGTTCCTCACGGGGGAGTCCAGCGGACCGCTCGGGATGGAGTGACGCCTCGATGACGATCGCCCGCGGCGCCGTGCTCGGCGCGTTGATCGCCGTGGTCGCCGTGGTCGCGATCCTCGTGCTCTCCAACGGCGGCGGCGCGCAGTACAAGCTGATCTTCCAGAACGCGGGCCAGCTCGTGAAGGGCGACGACGTGCAGATCGGCGGCCGGCGCGTGGGCGGCGTCACCGACATCCTGCTGACGAACGACAACCAGGCCGAGGTCGTCGTCAGCGTCGACAAGCCCTACGCGCCGCTGCACGAGGGCACGACGGCGACGATTCGCCTGACCTCGCTGTCGGGCGTCGCGAACCGCTACGTCGCGCTCTCGCCGGGGCCGAACAACGCGCCGAAGATCAAGGACGGCGGACAGCTCGGCGTCGAGCAGACGACCTCGGTCGTCGACCTCGACCAGCTCTTCAACACGCTCGACCCGAGAACGCGCCGCGGCCTGCAGCAGTTCATCCAGGGCTCGGCGACGCAGTACGAGGGCCAGGGCGCGAACGTGAACGCCTCCGCCAAGTACTTCAACCCGTTCCTGTCTACGACCGACCAGCTCGTGAAGGAGATCGCGCGCGACCAGACGACGCTCGAGCAGGCGATCGTTGCGGGCGCGAGCGTGACCGGCGCGCTTGCTCAGCGCGCACCGCAGCTGACCTCGCTGGTGACGAACCTGAACGGGATGATGGGCGCGATCGCGGCCCAGAACGGCTCGCTCTCGCAGGCGCTCGCGGTGCTGCCCGACACGCTGCGGCAGGGCAACTCGACGTTCGTCGACCTGCGCTCGACGCTCGACGACCTCGACCCGCTGCTGGCCGCCTCGAAGCCGGCCGCGGCCGTGTTGCCGAGATTCTTCCGGGAGTTCACGCCGCTGCTGAACGCGTCGGTGCCGACGTTCCAGAACCTCAGCGCGATCGTGCACCAGCCCGGCGCGTTCAACGACGCGACCGACGCGGTGCAGCACCTGCCGGAGCTGCAGCGGATCGGCAGCCAGGCGTTCGGCAGCTCGATCACCGCGATGCGCAAGGGCCAGCCGGTGATCGACTTCCTGCGGCCGTACTCGCCCGACCTCGTCGGCTGGTTCCGCGACTTCGGCCAGTCGGCCGCCAACTACGACGCGAACGGCCACTACGCGCGCGTGATGCCGATGTTCGGCGCGTTCAGATACGTCGCGAACAGCTCGGGCGGCTCGCTCGAGCCGGTGCCGCCGTCGCAGCGGCTCGCCGACCTCAGAAGCGGCTTCACGCGCCGCTGCCCGGGCGCCGCCAGCCAGCCGCGGCCCGACGGCTCGAACCCGTACGTGCCGGCCGGCTTCGACTGCAACCCCGCGGACGTGCCGCCCGGCCCATGATCTCCACCGTCTCCCCGTCGATGAAGCGTGCGCTGGCCGGCGGCCTGCTGCTGGCGGCTGCGCTCGTCGTGCTCGTGCTCGGCACGGGCGCGTCGGGCGGTGGCGGCGGCACGTATCGCGTGCGCGCGATCTTCGACAGCGCGAGCTTCCTCGTGCCGGGGGAGGACGTGAAGGTCGCGGGCGTGAAGGTGGGGGCGATCGAGTCGCTCGACGTCACGCGCGCCAACAAGGCGGCGATCGTCCTGCGCATCGACGACCCAGCGTTCCAGGACTTCAAGCGCGACGCGTTCTGCACGATCAGACTGCAGTCGCTGATCGGCGAGAAGTTCGTCGCGTGCGTGCCGACGCAGCCGAAGAGCGCGAACAGCGAGCCGGCGCCGTCACTGCGCCAGATCAAGGCCGGGCCGAACAAGGGGCAGTACCTGCTGCCGGTGACGAACACCTCGGCGCCCGTCGACCTGGACATGCTGAACAACATCATGCGGGAGCCGGAGCGCCAGCGCTTCGCGATCATCATCAACGAGCTGGGCGTCGGGCTGGCGGGCAACGGTAGAGAGCTGAACACGGTGATCCGCCGCGCGGACCCGGCGCTCTACCAGTTCGACAGAGTGCTGACGATCCTCGCGTCGCAGAACAGAGTGTTGGCGCGGCTGGCGACCGAGTCGGACGCCGCGCTCGCGCCGGTCGCGCAGCAGAGCCAGTCGATCAGCGACTTCATCGACAAGGCCGGGAGAACCGCGGCCGCCACCGCTGCGCGCGGCGACGCGCTGGAGCAGAACTTCGCGAAGTTCCCGGCGTTCCTCACGCAGCTCCGTCCCACGATGCGGCGGTTGGGCGAGTTCGCCTCGGCCGGCACGCCGGTGATGACCGACCTGCGCGCGGCGGCGCCGTCGATCAACACCGTGTTCAGGCAGCTCGGTCCGTTCAGCACCGCGGCGCTGCCGACCTTCCGCACCCTCGGCGACCTCGCCGACACCGGCAGAAAGGCGCTCCCCGCCGCCGAGCCGATCATCAGAGACATCCACGGGTTCGCGACGGAGGCGAAGCCGTTTGCGGACGTGCTGGCGAGAGGGCTTGTGAACCTGAGAGACCAGCACGGGATCGAGCGGCTGCTGGACGTGATCCTGTACACGACGGGGACGTCGAACGGGTTCGACTCGCTGGGGCATTACCTGCGGACCTGGATCAAGGTGAACACCGACTGCTTCTTCTCCGTAAGACAGAGCGATTTCAACTGTCCGTCGACCTTCAACCAGAACGGAGCGGCGGCCTCCACCACGATCACGCCGCCGGCAGACGCGTTTGATGCATCGACCGCGAACACGAGCCAGTCGGGGTCGCTGGTCGACGCGCCGGCGTCGGCGTCGACCGGCGCGGCCGTGCCCAGCGCACCGGCCACCAACGGCGTCCTCAACTACCTCCTCGGCGGGAGCGGCGGAAGATGAACCGCCGAAGCACGTCCGTGGCCGCGAACCCCGTGCTGATCGGCGCGGCGACCGTGCTCGTCGTCATCGTCGCCGTCTTCCTCGCCTACAACGCGAACAACGGGCTGCCGTTCGTGCCGACGTACAACATCTGGCTCCAGATGCCGAACGCGTCGAACCTCGTCACCGGCAACGAGGTGCGGATCGGCGGCGACCGCGTCGGGATCATCGACAAGATCGAGCCGCAGACGCACAAGGACGGCAGCGTCACGGCAAGACTGCACGTGAAGCTGGAGACGAACGTCAAGCCGCTGCCGGCCGACTCGACGGTGATCGTGCGCCCGCGCTCGACGATCGGCCTGAAGTACGTCGAGCTCACGCCCGGCCGCTCCTCGAGAGGCATCCCCGAGGGCGGCACGCTGCCGCTCAGAAACGCGACGCCGAGACCGGTCGAGTTCGACGACTTCTTCTCGATGTTCGACAGACCCACGCGCGCGGCGAACCAGGTGAACCTGCGCGAGTTCGGCGACGCGCTCGCGGGGCGCGGCACGAGCATCAACGAGGCAATCGTCGCGCTCGACCCGCTGACGAAGAACGCGATCCCGGTCCTGAAGAACCTCGCCGACCCGCAGACGCGGCTCGGCCAGCTGTTCCAGGCGCTGGAGCAGACGGCGGCTGCGGTGGCGCCGGTCGGCGAGCAGCAGGGCCAGCTCTTCCGCAACCTCGCGACGACGTTCGACGCGTTCGACGCGATCGCGATCCCGTACCTGCAGGACACGATCAGCGGCGGTCCGGCGGCGCTCGACACGGCGATCCGCTCGTTCCCGATCGAGCGTCCGCTGCTCGCGAACGCCGCGGGCTTCTTCCGCGACCTGCAGCCGGGGGCGCGGGCGCTGCGCGCCTCCGCGCCGGCGCTCGCCACCGCGTTCGAAGTCGGCACGACGCAGGTGCGCCGCGCCGCGTCGCTCAACCACGAGCTGGCGCTGACGCTGAGATCGCTGCAGGACTTCGCGCAGGATCCGCAGGTGCCGCTCGGCATCCACGGCCTGCGGCACACGGTCGAGGCGCTGACGCCGACGGTGAACAACCTCGCGTTCGCGCAGCTCAACTGCAACTACATCGCGCTGCTGTTCAACAACGCGGCGAGCCTCGAGAGTCAGGGGACGTCGGAAGGCACGTGGATCCGGTCCATGCCTCTGGCGCTGCCGGACGGCGCGAACAGCGAGCTCGGGCCTTCATCTGCGCCGGCGGACGGCCCGGCTGGCGCAGCCGCGGTCGATGGAACTGCCAACCACCTTCATGCAAACCCGTATCCCCTGGTAGGAGCGAAGGGACAGAACGGCATCTGCATGGCTGGTAACGAGAGATATCTCGACAACCAGCTCGTCATCGGAAACCCCGCCGGTCAATCGCCTCGGTCGACGGCGAGAGTGCCGGCGGTTCTCAACGATCTCCCTCCAGTCAGATGACGCCTCGCGCTCGACACTCCGACACGCCTCAGCGCTGGACGCGCTTCCGCGTCGGCCTGCTCGCGATCGTGCTGATCGCGATCGGCGTCTACTTCGGCTTCACGAAGGACATCCCGTTCACGCACGGCTACTACCTGCATGCCGTGTTCGAGTCCTCGAACAACCTCCGGCCCGGGTCGCCCGTGCGCATCGCGGGCGTGAACGTCGGCAAGGTCAAGAGCGTCGATCGTTACAAGGACACGAACCTCACCGAGGTCACGATGGAGATCAACGGGGACGGCCTGCCGATCCATCGCGACGCGACGCTGAAGATCCGCCCGCGCATCTTCCTGGAGGGCAACTTCTTCGTCGACCTCAAGCCCGGCTCGCCGTCCGCTCCGAAGGTGCCGGACGGCGGCACGATCGGCTCGGCGCAGACCTCGACGCCGGTCCAGCTCGATCAGCTCCTCACGGCGCTCCAGTCCGACCAGCGCGCCGACCTTCAGACCGTCCTCCAGCAGTACGGCAAGGCGCTCGACTCGACGCCGACCGCACAGCAGGATCTGACGCTCGACGCGGACGTGCGAGGGAAGACCGGCGCTCAGGGCCTGAACGGGTCGTACACCTACGGCGCCGACGCGCTCAAGGGCGGCGCGCTCGTCAACAGCGCGCTGCTCGGCACGCAGCCGCACGACCTCTCGCGGATGATCGCGGGCATCGCCCGCCTCACCACGGCGCTGCGCACGAGAGAGAGCGCCCTGCAGAGCCTGATCGTGAACTTCAACACGACCGCCGGCGCCTTCGCCGCGCAGAGCAGCGCGCTGACGCAGGCCGTCGGCCTGCTCGGACCGACGGTCACCGCCGCCGACGCGGCGTTCAAGAGCCTCGACGCGTCGTTCCCGCCGACGCGCGCGTTCGCGCGCGAGTTCACGCCCGCGGTGCTGGAGACGCCCGCGACCGTCGAAGCCGCCTTCCCGTGGATCGCGCAGACGCGCGCACTGCTGCGTAGAGACGAGCTGGGCGGCCTGCTCGCGCAGCTCCAGCCGGCGACGGCCGACCTCGCGCGGTTGGAGGGCGAGTCGCTGACGTTCCTGCCACAGCTCGACACGGCCAACCGCTGCTTCGCGAGAACGATCATCCCCGCTGGGAACATCGGCGTGAGAGACGGCGCCAACACCACTCGCCGCAGCGACGGCTCGATCGTCGAGAACTACAAGGAGTTCTGGTACACGATGGTCGGCCTTGCCGGCGAGGCCGCGAACTTCGATGGGAACGGCAGCACGATTCGCACCGGTCTGGGAGGCGGCTCCTGGCTGGTGAACTTCGGGAAGGTGGGTAGCAGCCCAGTAGCCGGCAACGCCGATTGGCAGCCGCTTGGCACGAGCCCGCTGTACCCGTCGACGCCTCCTCCCTACAAATTGAGAGCGCCGTGCTACCGCCAGGCGCTTCCGAACGTGAACGGGCCGCAGGCGGGACCTGGCAAGGCCACGCCGAGCAGACAGATGCCCACTCCTGCAGCGCTTCCCGACCCCACGGTGAACACTTCGTCTTCGACCGCGTCCACCACCAGTTCAGCGAGTGAGGCGACGCCGTGACGACCGCGATCCGCAAGCACCTGCGCGACTTCATCGCGATCGTCGTGCTGGTCCTGATCGCGGGCTTCGTTGGCCTCTACGTGCTCGCGCACCAGCGCACGACGCTGCCTGGCTGGGTGCCGATCTTCGGCAGAGACGTCTTCACGCTCAAGGGCGAGTTCGCGACCGCGCAGGCGATCACGCCGGGGCAGGGCCAGACGGTCGACATCGCCGGCGTCGAGGTCGGCCAGATCACCCAAGTGAACCTCGTCAACGGCCAAGCCATCGTCACGATGGAGCTGAAGCCGAAGTACGCGCATCGCATCTATCCGAACGCGACGATGCTGCTGCGACCGAAGACCGGCCTCAAGGACATGATCGTCGAGCTGAATCCGGGCACGCCCTCTGGTGGCTCGGCGGTGAAGGACGGCTACACCGTGCCCGTCTCGAACACGCAGCCGGACGTGAACCTCGACGAGATCCTCGCCGTCCTCGACGGCGACACGCGCACGTATCTCCAGATGCTGCTCAACGGGGCGGCGACGGGTCTGGAGAACAACGGCGGCAACCTCGCGCAGGTCTTCCGACGCTTCGAGCCGACCGCGCGCGACGCCGCCAAGTTCACGGGCCTGCTCTCCCAGCGCCGCCAGTACATCCGCCGCTCGATCCATAACTTCGGCGTCTTCACCAACGCGCTCGCGGCGCGCGACCAGCAGCTCGCGGCGTTCGTCGACAACTCGAACACGGTCTTCCAGCACTTCGCGAACCAGGACGCGAACTTGCAGCGCACGATCGCGCTGCTGCCCGCGGCGCTGCGCGATACGAACCAGGCGCTCCGGCAGGCGGCGGCGTTCGCCGACCAGGCCGGCCCGGCGCTCGAAGCGCTGCGTCCGGGCGCCCGTGCGCTCGGACCCTCGCTTGTCGCGACGCGGCCGTTCCTGCGCGAGACAACGCCGATCATCCGCGATCAGTTGCGGCCGTTCACGAGAGTCGCGACGCCGGTCGTGAAGGAGATCCGGCCGGCGGCGTCCGCGTTCGCCGACGCGACGCCGAACCTCACGACGACGTTCAGAGTGCTGAACGCGTTCCTGAACGGGCTGGCCTACAACCCGCCGGGCAGCAGAGAGGGCTACCTCTTCTACCTGGCGTGGCTCAACCACGTGACGAACTCCCTCTTCTCGACGCAGGATGCCGAGGGGCCGATCCGGCGAGGCGTGCTCGTGGTCGGGTGCGGCGACCTCGACGGTGTCAACGGCGTGCGCAGACTCACCAAACTGCCGCTCCGGTACATCCCCGTGTGGCTGCTGACGCAGCTCGTCAACCTGCCGCTCGACTGCAAGACACTGCCGGGACGCTAAGGACATGCAGAAGCAAGCACCCACACTCGGACGCATCCTCGTCATGGCGGGCTTCGCGCTCTCGTGCTTCGGCCTGCTCCTGTACCTGTGGGTGTCGTTCGGCGGCGGCTTCCCGCTGAAGCCCAAGGGCTATCGCTTCCACATCCGCTTCGGAGAGGCGGCGCAGCTCGCGCAGCAGGCGGACGTGCGCATCTCCGGCGTGCCGGTCGGCAAGGTCGTCGCGCTCAGACTCGGCTCCGGCCGGACGACCGATGCAACGATCCAGCTCGACGAGCGCTACGCGCCGATCCCGAGAGACTCGCACGCGATCCTGCGCACGAAGACGCTGCTCGGCGAGACGTTCGTCGAGCTGACGCCCGGCCACAAGCAGGACGGCCTCCTGCCCGAGGGCGGCACGCTGCCCGACTCGCAGGTCTCGAAGACCGTCGAGCTGGACGAGATCTTCCGCTCGCTCGACCCGCGCACGCGCCACTCCTTCCAGGTGTGGATGCAGTCACTCGCCGAGGGCATCCAAGGGCGCGGCGCCGACCTCAACGCGGCGTTCGGCAACCTCGCCCCGTTCGCGGAGGACACCAACACCCTGTTGGTCGACCTCGACCGCCAGCAGCAGGCGGTCCAGCAGCTCGTACGCAACACCGGCATCGTGTTCGACGCGCTCAGCAGACGCAGCGGCCAGCTCACCGGCCTGATCCGCAACTCGAACACGGTCTTCGGGACGATTGCCTCCCGCAACCAGCAATTGCAGGACACGTTCAAGGCGTTCCCGACGTTCGAGCATGAGTCGATCCTCACGCTGAACCGCCTCAACGAGTTCACGCGGACCGCGAATCCGATCATCACGCAGCTCCGTCCGGTCGCGCGGCAGCTCACCCCGACGCTGCAGGCGGCCGGCCGGCTTGCGCCGTCGTTCCGTGACTTCTTCGTCAACCTCGGGCCGCTCATCACAGCGGCGAAGCCAGGGTTGCCGGCGTTCCGCAGATTCCTTGCGGATGCGCGCCCGGCGCTCGGGCAGCTCGACCCGTTCACGCGCAGCTTGAATCCATTCTTGAGCTACATCGCGGACTACCTGCCGGAGCTCGACGGGTTCGTCGGCAACATCGTCGCGGCGACACAGGGAACGATCCTGGAAGGTAATGGGGACAAACCCACCCACTTCCTGCGCGCCGGAACGGTCTTCAGCCCCGAAGGCATGGCGCTCTATCCCCAGCGCCTCGCGACGAACCGCCCCAACCCCTACCGCTTCCCCGGTCAGCTCAACGAGCTGAGAACCGGCCTGCCGGTCTTCGAGGACCGCCAGTGCGCGAGCGGGCCGCGTCCGGTGCCCCACTTCCCGTCGAACTTCGCGGACATCGTCGGCGGCATCTCACCGCTCGCGGCGAACTACATCCTCCAATTCGCCTTCCGCAACGACCCCAGAAACGTCCCCGCCCCCGCCTGCCGCGCACAGGGCCCGACGCCCGGCTTCGGCACCGACTTCCCGCACGTCGTCGCGCAGCCGCCGGGCGCGAACGCCAGCAGCACGCGCACCGCCGGCACTGCCGGCTCGCCGTGACATGAGCGTGCGGGACGGGCTCGAGCGCGTCGCGCGGGCCGCCGCGGCCCGGCCGCTCCCCGTGCTGCTGACCGTCGCGCTGCTCGCCGTCGCCGGAGGCCTGCTCGCGCTGCGGCTGGAGCCCAGCACCGGGATCGACACGCTCGCGGGCCGCGACAGCGGCGCCTACCGGGCGACGCAGGACTTCCACCGCCGCTTCGGCGACGACCCCGTCGTCGTGCTGATCGACGAGCGCGTCGCGAACCTCGTGCTGACGCCCGACCTCGGCCGCACGATCCGCCTGGAGGGCTGCCTCGGCGGCAACGTCCCGCACGGCGCCAGACCGTACGGCGGCGCGCGCAGCCCCTGCGCCAAGCTCGCCCAGCTCAAGCCGGTCAAGCTCGTCTACGGCCCCGGCACGTTCCTCAACGAGTCCGTGCGCGCCGTCCAGAACGCCGTCACCGCGCAGCTCCGCGCGATCCAGCAGCAGGTCGACGCCGCCCCCGCCGACCAGCGCGCGCTCGCGCAGGCGCAGGCGGCCGACGAGATCAAGCGGCTGTGGCTCGCCTCCGGAATCCAGGGCATCCCGCAGATCGACAGCAAGCCGTTCATCTCGCAGATCGTCTTCGACCCGGCCCGCGGCGCCGACGTCCCCAAGGCCCGCTTCGCCGCCCTCTTCCCGAGCAGGGACGCCGCGCTGATCCAGTTGCGCCTGCGCCCGGACCTCACCCCGCACGAGCGCACGCAGGCGATCGAGCTGATCCGCCAGGCGACCCGCATGCCCCTCTTCAAGCTCAGAGGAGGCGGCCCCTACACCGTCTCCGGCGTGCCGGTCGTCACCGACGCGCTCGCCGGCAGCGTCACCGGCGGGATCGCCGCGCTGCTGATCGCGGCCGTCGTCGCGATGGCGCTCGCGCTCCTGCTGCTGTTCAAGGCGCGCCTGCGCCTGCTCCCGCTGCTCGTCGCGCTCGCCGCCGCCGGCATGACGTTCGGCGCGATGGCGCTCGCCGGCGCCGGCCTCACGATGGCTGCCCTCGCCGTGCTGCCCGTCCTGATCGGCCTCGCCGTCGACTACGCGATCCAGTTCCAGAGCCGCGTGGAGGAGCAGCGGGCGAACGGCGTCGAGGGGGCGGCGGCGGTGCAGGCAGCCGCGCGCTCCGGCACCCCGACGATCGCCACTGCCGCACTCGCGACGGGGGCCGGCTTCCTCGTCCTGTTGCTGTCGCCCATCCCGATGGTGCGCGGCTTCGGCGTGCTGCTCGTGATCGGCATCGGGATCGCGTTCGCCGTCGCGCTCGCGGCGGGATCGGCTGCGCTCGCACTGAGAGCGCCGAGCGGGCGGGTGGCGGCGCGGATGCACGTGCCCCGGTGGGCAGGCCGGCGTGCGCGCCTGGGTGGGTGGGTTCCGGTCCGTCAGGCCCCGTCCGCAGCAGCGTCGGTCCTGCGCCACATGCGCGCCGCGAGCGCCGGCGCGGGCGAGCTGATCGCCGACACGGCCCGCGCGATCCTCAACGCCTCCCTGCGGAGGCCGGCCCGCGTCGTCGCCGTCGCCGCCGCGCTCGCGCTCGCCGGCTGGGTCGCCGACACCCAGACGCACGTCGTCTCCGACGTCCGCCAGCTCGTCCCGCAGACGATGCCGGCCCTGCGAGACCTCGACACGCTCCAGAGCAGAACGGCCTCCTCCGGCGAGATCGACGTCCTCGTCGAGGGCAGGGACGTGACGACCCCGCAAAGCGTCGCCTGGATGACCGGCTACCAGCAGCGCGTGCTGAGACGCTTCGGCTACGACGAGGCGAGAGGCTGCCGCGCCGCCACGCTCTGCCCGGCCTTCTCGCTGCCCGACCTGCTGCAGGGCTCCGACGTCAGATCCCAGCGCGCGATCGACGCGCTCCTCAGGTCCGTCCCGCCCTACTTCTCGCAGGCGGTCCTCACGCGCCGGCACGACGCCGCGACGCTCGCGTTCGGGATCCGCCTGATGGACCTCGCGGACCAGCAGCGCGCGATCGACACGATGCGCGCCGAGCTGAACCCGCCGCCGGGGATCAGCGCCCGCCTCGCCGGCACGCCCGTCATCGCCGCGCAGGCGAACGCGCAGCTCGCCTCCCCGTGGCGGCGCCTGCTGACGCTGCTGGCCGGCCTCGCGGCGGTCGCGCTCGTGCTGCTGGCCGTCTTCCGCCGCGCCGAGCGCGCGCTCGTGCCGCTCGCGCCGATCGCGCTCGCGACCGGCTGGTCGGCGCTCGTGCTGTTCGCGACGCGCGTCCCGCTCAACCCGATGTCGGCGACGCTCGGCGCGCTCGTGATCGCGATCTCGACCGAGTTCGCCGTGCTGCTGTCCGAGCGCTACCGCCAGGAGCGCGCCGGCGGGCACGACGTCGAGGCCGCGCTGCGGCGCACCTACCGCTCGACCGGCCGCGCCGTGCTGGCGTCCGGCGTGACCGCGATCGCCGGCTTCGGGGTCCTCGCCGTGTCGGACTTCCGCATGCTGCGCGACTTCGGCATCGTCACGCTCGTGGACCTGACCGTCTCGCTGCTCGGCGTGCTGGTCGTGCTGCCGTCCGTGCTGGTGCTGGCCGAGCGGGGCGTGCTGCTGCGGCGGATCGCGCGGCTCGGCACGCGCCCGCGCGCCCGCGCCGAGACGCGCTCCGCGCCGGTCGCGTGAGCGGGAAGCCGACCTGGATCGCGGTCGTCGCGGGCCTCGCGATCCTCGCGTACATCACCTACAACACGCTCTCGACGCCGGCGACCGGCTCGCGCGGCCTGCCCGCCGGCGCGCAGCTGCCGCCGTTCGCCGCCCCGCTCGTCACGAGCGATCTGCAGGGCGACGCGAACGTCGCCCGCCACGCCCACCAGGGCGCCGCCGGCGCCGAGCCGGCGTGCACGGTCACCGACCCGCGCGCGCTCAACGTCTGCACGCTCGCGCGCAGAGGGCCCGTCGTGCTGGCCTTCTTCACCGACGGCGCCGAGCGCTGCACCGCCGCGCTCGACGTGATGGCGCTGATCGCGCCCCGCCACCCGCACGTCGGCTTCGCGGCCGTCGCGATCAAGGGCGACCGCGGCGACACGCGCAGGACCGTGCGCGACCACGGCTGGAAGTTCCCCGTCGCGGAGGACCGTGATGGCGCCGTCGCGAACGTCTACGGCGTCGCGATCTGCCCGACCGTCGTGCTCGCCTACCGCGGCGGCACGGTGATGCGCACCGCGCTCGGCAGCGACGAGACGACGCCGGCCGCGCTCGAGCGCGCCGTCGTGCGGCTGGAGCGGGGGAGACCGGCGTGAGTGCACCGCCCGAGCGCGAGTCCGAGCCGCGCGACGGGCACGTCGCCGAGGAGCTGCGCGCCGAGCTGCCCGGCCTCGGCGTCGTCTCGCTGCGGCTGCCGGCGCCGCGGACGCAGCGCAGCCCGAAGGGCGTGCAGGAGCACCTCGACGTGCTGTCGACGCGCTTCCGCGGCGCTGACGCGCTCGCGCTGCGCCAGCGCCCGGTGCCGCACGCCTACCGCGTCGCCTTCCGTCACGTCGGGCTCGACCCCGACGCGACGCGCACGCCGATCGAGGCGGCGGCGGTCGAGCGGCTGGTGCAGGGCGGCTTCCGCTCGCGCGGGCTGCTCGACGACGCGCTCACGATCGCGCTGATGGAGACGGGCGTGCCGCTGTGGGCGCTCGACGCCGACGCCGTCCACGGCGACCTGTGGCTGCGCCTCGCGCGCCACGGCGAGCAGCTCGGGGGCGAGCCGGAGGGGATGCCCCTGCCGGATGGCCAGATCGTCGTAGCCGACGCGCACGCGCCGCTCGCGCCGCTGTTCGGCGACCCCGCCGCCAGCCGCGCCGCCCGCAAGGGCACGCGCAACCTCCTGCTGTTCGCGCTGCGCGTCGACGGCGTCCCGCTCATGCACGTCGAGGAGGCGCTGTGGCAGTGCGTCGGCGTGCTGGACGGGGCCTAGGACCTGTTCGACGCCGCGTCGAGTCTGTCCGGCGGCGGGTTGCCGCCACGGTTCTCCGGAATGAAGACCCAGGTCGGAAGGCCGGGAATCTCATCCGACGGCATTCTCGGAGGAGCCGGCTGTGGCTCAGGTGTTCTCTTTCCGCGCATCTTCAGCATCGAATCCTCACAGGAACGCCAAGGCCCAACCCCAACATACGATCTGCATCACCAAGGCGACCGCGCTGATCGCTACACCGCCAGCGAGCCAGTCGACCCGACGGCCGTTCTGCGTACGCGTATCGCGCAATCCGAATGCGAGCAGGAGATGGAGTGGCTCAGGATCGGCCACGTCTTGGAGCGCGTCGTACAGGCGTCGTGCATCGGCGGCGAACTGCATTCTGTGCGGGTAGAGCACGAACAGGCCACTGAGCACGGTGACACCAAGCGCGATCCCGGCAAGGACGATCGGCAGGCTCGTGCCGTCGTGACCGAGTGCCGCTGAGCCGAAGAACGACGCGGTCAGCGCGGCTGCTCCGAGCAGCGTGCCCATACGCTGTCGCAGCTCGTTGACCTGGCGCTCCTGCTGCTCGAGCGCCTTCTGCGCCTGCTCGTACGTCAGCTCTGCGAGGGTGGAAGGGGGCACGCCGCAGAGGCTGACAAACGGCTGGGCCTCCCGTCTACACAACATGCATGTCAACCCCGTGCGGCGGGGGTAAACTCGGTAGACCGATGGTCGTGATTGCGGATCGTCAGGCGGCACCGTGTCTCGGCGGGGAGACCGACGAGGCCCCCGCACGGCGCGCGCTGCGCGCGCAGATCGCGCGGCTCGAGCACGAACTGGCGTCGCTGACGGCGGAGGTCAAGCCGCGCGACGGCGTCTCGTGGCCGATCGGCGGCGAGAACGGCCCGCGCCTGCTCGGCATCGGCGCGCTGGAGCGCGTGCGCGACGACCTCGCCGAGCGCCTGCACGAGGTGCGCGAGACGCTCGCCGCGCGCGCCGCGCGCGAGGCCGAGAAGCGCGCGCTGCTGGAGCGGATGCTGCGCGACCCGGCCCGTCACCGCTTCGTCCGCATCAGCGCCGCCGACGTCGGCGAGCCCGGCTGCGGCGTGTGGCATGTGCGACCGCGCCTCGGGCTGATCGGCATGCTGATGGGCTGGTGGCAGGTCAAGCTCTCCTCCGGATGTCCGCTACCCCGGCCGGCCGCCGGGCCGGCGTGAGCTGAGGACGAAGCCAGCCGATGGGCCGCCGCAGTCGCCAGCGCGCGAGCGCGCCGCAACGCGAGCACGCGCCCGCGGCGTCGCCGGCACCGCCCGCCGCCCCGCCGCCGCCCGCCCGGCCCGCGCCGCCGGCACCGCCCACCACGGCCGCCCGCCGCAGCCGACGCGCGGCCGCCCCCGCGCCGCCGTGGGGCAGCTTCCCGCTCATCGAGCTGTGCGCGCTCGCGGCGATCGTGATCGGCGTGTGGGGGATCCTCGCCCACGACGGCGTGCTGCTGACCGGCGCCGCCTTCCTCGGCTCGGTCGCCGGGCTGGAGGTCGCGCTGCGCGAGCACCTCGGCGGCTACCGCTCGCACACGCTCGTGCTGACCGGCGCGCTCACCGTCGCGACGCTCGCGCTGCTGCTGCTCGCCGGCGTCGCGCGCGCGACCGTGCTGATCGTCGCGCCGGCGATGCTGGTGGCCGGCTTCGTCGGCTTCCGCCAGCTCTTCAAGCGCCGCTCGGGCGGCGTCGGCATGCGCGTCCGTTAGCCTCCCGGCCGATGTCAGCGGACTCCTCGCCGGGCGCGCCGCGCCGCATGCGCCTCACCGGCCTTCACCACGTCACGGCGATCTGCCGCGACCTCGACGCGACGACCGCCTTCTACCGTGACACGCTCGGCCTCGCGCTCGTCAGCGAGGGCGTCAACGACGACGACCCCGGCACGCGTCACTTCTGGTTCGGCGACGCAGAGGGAACCCCCGGCACGCTCGTCACCTTCCTCGAGTACCCGCAGATCGAGGAGGGGGTGACGGGCGCCGGATCGATCCATCACCTCGCCTTCACCGTCGACTCGGCGGAGGAGCAGGTCGCGTGGCGCGACTACCTGCGCGAGCGAGGGGTCGAGTGCAGCGAGGTGCTCGACCGCGGCGCGTTCCGCTCGCTGTACGTGCGCGATCCCGACGGGCACATCGTCGAGATCGCCACGCGCGGGCCGGGCTTCTGAGCCCGCCCCGCGCGTGGCGCCCGCTCAGACGGTGACGAGCTCCCGCACGACGCCGCCGGTCATGACCGGCTCGCAGTCACGCTCGATGCTCGCGTGCGCGTCCAGCTGCGCAGCGAGCGCGTGACGTTGACGCTCGGTGAGCGACCCGACCGTCTTCGTCTCGGAGATGCGGAACATCGCGAGGAACTTGCGGCAGCGCGTCCCGCCCCACCGGTGCTGGCTCATCAGCACGTCACCGATCGCCATGCTGGAGGTCTCCCACGGTGAGGTGAGGATCACCTCCGCGGCCGTCACCTCACCGTCGGCGATGCGGCGCTTCAGGTCCGCGCGGGCGAGGCGCACGCGGTTGGCACGTTGAAGGGCCTGCAGGTGCTGGGGCCCGGGGGACGTCGTCGGCAACGTGTCCGTCTGCACTCTTCTCTTGCCTCCGTACGTAGGCCGTGGATCAGCGTGCCGAGCGGGGGTGCTCGGCCGCCGAGGGGGGATGCCGTCGCGCGCGATCTCGGTCCCAACTCCCTGGCTCGGCTGGCGGTGCCGTGTGCCTGAGACGAGTCGACCCGGCGGCAGTGGAGAAGCTATGCGAGCGGGTGGCTCCGGGTCAATCCCGAACCGTCCGGGACATACGCTAGGAGCGGCCTTTTCGTGCTGCCACCTGATGCCGGTGCGTCAAGGCACCGATCAGGCGGCTGACGGCAGCGGCCCGTGCTCGTCCTCGAACGCGCGCTTGACGCTCGCGAACGCCGCGAGCGCCTCGTCGAGCACCTCGCGCGAGTGCGTCGCCATCACGCTCGTGCGCAGCAGCGCGCCGCCCGGCGGCACGGCGGGGTGGAGCGCGACGTTGACGTACACGCCCGCCTCGTAGAGCGCCTTCCACAGCAGCGCCGCCTTCCAGTCGTCGGCGACCAGCACCGGCACGATCGGCGTCGCGACGCGCGTCCCGTCCGGCAGCGCGACCGGGTCGACGACGTGGAAGCCGAGCGCGCGCAGCCCCTCGTTGAGGTAGCGGCCGTTGTCGAGCACGCGCGCGAACAGCTCGCGCCCCTCGTCCGAGCGGCAGATGCGCGTCGCGGCGAGCGCGGCGCCGACGGCGGCCGGGACGCCCGAGGCGGTGAACAGGAACGGCCGCGACTGGATCCGCAGGAAGTCGATCACGTCGGCCGGGCCGGCGATCACGCCGCCGCACGAGGCGAGCGACTTCGAGAACGTCGCCATCCGCAGGTCGACGCGCTCCTCGACGCCGAGCAGCTCGCTCGCGCCTGCGCCGCGCTCGCCCAGCACGCCGAGCCCGTGCGCCTCGTCGACCATCAGCCGCGCGCCGAAGCGCCCGCACAGGTCCGCGATCTCCGGCAGCGGCGCGACGTCGCCCTCCATCGAGAAGACGCCGTCGACGACGACGAGGATGCCGCCGCCGTCGGCCTCCGCCTGCGCGAGCCGCTTCTCCAGCAGGTCGAGCCGGTTGTGGCGGAAGGCGCGCAGCTTCGCGCGCGACAGCAGCACGCCGTCGAGGATCGAGGCGTGGTCGCCCGAGTCCACCACGACGGTGTCCGCCGGCCCGAGGATCGTGCCGATCGCGCCGAGGTTCGCCTGGTGGCCGGTCGAGAACACCAAAGCGTCCTCCGTCTCCATCCAGCCGGCCAGCTCCGCCTCCAGCTCCAGATGCAGGTCGAGCGTGCCGTTCAGCAGGCGCGAGCCGGTCACGCCGGTGCCGTAGCGGCGGATCGCGTCGTGCGCCGCCTCGATCACGCGCGGGTCCGCCGTCAGCCCCAGGTAGTTGTTGGAGCCGAGCATGATCCGGCGCTCGCCCTCCATCTCCACGACGGGCGCCGCGGCCGACTCGAGGCGCCGGAAATAGGGCACCGCGTCGATCTCGCGGGCGGCCTGAAGCTGGGCGACCCGCTCGTGCGTGCGGGCCTTGCTGAAGACGTCGATGGTGGTGGGCATATACAGTCCGCCGCGAAATGGGTCTCGACGTCCGGCCTGTCGCGTCCAAGCGCGACCTCATGACCTTCATCAAGCTGCCGTGGCGGCTCTATCGTAACGAGCCGAACTGGGTGCCGCCGCTCATCTCCGAGCGCCGCCAGTTCCTCGACCGCCGCAAGAACCCGTGGTTCGAGCACGGCCAGGCGGAGTACTTCCTCGCCTGGCGCGACGGGCGCGCGGTCGGCCGCATCACCGCGCAGGTCGACCGCATCTTCAACGAGTTCCAGGACAACACCTGGGGCCTGTTCGGCTTCTTCGAGTGCGAGGACGACCCCGAGGCCGCCGCCGCGCTGCTGAGCGCCGCCGAGACGTGGCTGCGCGCGCGCGGCCGCGACCGCATGGTCGGCCCGATGGACTTCACGATGAACGACGAGTGCGGCGTGCTGATCGACGGCCATGAGCGCACGCCGATCATCCTCACGAACTGGACCCACCGCTACTACCCGCGGCTGCTCGAAGGCGTCGGGATGGTCAAGGCGATGGACACGCTCATGTGGGAGCTGAGAATCCAGGGCCGCGACAGAGTGCACCCGGCGATCTGGAGAATGGCCGACGCCGTCGAGACGAAGCACGGCATCACCGTGCGGCCGATGCGCAAGAAGGACATGCAGGGCGAGATCGACCGCTTCCTCGAGGTCTACAACGCGGCGTGGGAGAGAAACTGGGGCTTCTCGCCGCTGACCGAGGCGGAGGTGCGCCACTACGCCAAGACGCTCAAGCCGCTGCTCGACGAGCACTGGGCGTTCATCGCGGAGAAGGACGGCGAGACGGTCGGCGCGGCGCTCTCGCTGCCGGACTACAACCAGGTGCTCAAGCGCATGAACGGCCGCTTGCTGCCGTTCGGCTGGGCGAAGTTCCTCTGGCACCGCAGAAGGATCGACCGCGTGCGCGTGTTCGCGCTGGGCGTCAAGCGCGAGTGGCAGCACACCGGCGTCGCCGCGCGCTTCTACCAGCTGCACTTCGACTCGGCCGAGGCGACGCCGCAGACGTACGGCGAGATGGGCTGGATCCTCGAGTCGAACAAGTCGATGAACCGGGCGATGGAGGGGATGGGCGGCACCGTCGTGCGCCGCTACCGCCTCTACGAGCGGCTGTTCGACGAGGCGCTGCCCGACGAAGCGGCCGAGTTCGAGGCCGTGCCCGTCGGCGCCGGCGCTCCCGTCTGACCGCCGCCGCTGTCACCATGGCCCGATGGATCCCGAGCCGGATCTCGTCGAGCCAGAGGAGACCGTCGACGGCGTGCCCGTGCTCGCCGCCGAGGTGCGCGCGCTCGAGCGCGCCGTGCCGCGGCGCAACCTGCCGGCCGTGCAGGCCGGCGCCGTCGCGGCGGCCGGCTTCGTCGCCGGCGCTGCGACGGTCGTCGCGATCAGCCGGCGCGTGAGCCGCCCCGCCGGCCGGCCGGTCAGGCGCCGCCGCAAGCGCGATCCCGGCCCGGAGGTGATGTCGGTGCTCGGCACGCGCTCGTTCCTGCTCGACGTGCACCTGCTCGGGCGCGGCGAGTGAGCGCGCTGCGCGCCCGCCCGCGAGCGGCGGTCCCAGCGCCCGGCACGCGCGAGCTGCGCGTCGAGGTCAGACCGGCGTGGCCCTTCCGCCTCTCGCGCGCAAGCGGTCCCGACGGCGTGCTGCGCGTGCGCGGCGGCGTGGTGCATCGCCTGCTGCACCACGGCGAGGAGGGGACGCCGGTCGTCGTGCGCGTCGCGCAGACGGCGCGCGACCGCGTGCTGTTCGGCGCGGCCGCGGCGGAGCCGGAGGCCGCCGCGTGGGGGATCGAGCGGATGCGCTTCGCGCTCGGCGTCGACGACGACCTGCGCCCGTTCCACGACCGCTTCCGCGACGACCCGCTGATCGGGAGCGCGGTGCGCGCGAGGCCGGAGGTGCGGCTGCGGCGCCGGCCGCAGCCGTTCGAGGCGCTCGCGTGGGCGGTCACCGAGCAGCTGATCGAGTACGTGCGCGCGGCCGCGATCCAGCGGCGGATGGTGGCGCGGCTCGGCCGCCGCTGCGGGCGCACCGGCCTGCGCGACGCGCCGAGCGCCGCGGCCGTCGCCGCGCAGGCGCCGGCGCTGCTGGCGTCGTTCGACCTCGCGCCCAAGCGCGCGCTCGCGCTGCGGCGCTGCGCCGAGGAGGTCGCCTCGGGCCGCGTCGACCTGCACGCCGAGGACCCGGCCGCGCTGCAGGCCGGCTGGCGCCGCCTGCGCCGCATCCCCGAGATCGGCACGTGGACCTTGTCGATCCTCGCGCTGCTCGGCCAGGGCCGCTACGACGCGCTGCCGGCCGGCGACCTCGCGTACGTGAAGCTCGTCGGCCGGCTGCGCAGCGGCGGCGACCCGCGCGAGCGCGCGAGCGAGGACGAGGTGCGCGCCTTCTTCGCGCCCTACGGCGAATGGGCCGGCCTCGCCGCCGCCTACGCGCTGCGCGCGACCGCGCCGGAGCTGCGCGCGGTCGCGGCGGCGGCGTAGTGGCTCGCTAG
The DNA here is from genome assembly GCA_018268595.1 of Actinomycetota bacterium. Taxonomy (GTDB): domain Bacteria; phylum Actinomycetota; class Thermoleophilia; order Solirubrobacterales; family Solirubrobacteraceae; genus Conexibacter. The sequence goes on from JAFDWH010000026.1 coordinate 120,480, forward strand.
GAGCCCTGCCCGGCGAGGAACTCGTTCGTGAGCGCGGTCGAGCCGGCGTTCGGGGTGACGCCGAGCAGGTCGTGCGCGAACATCCATCTGCCGTAGGCGTCCCACACCTTCGGGTCCTGCCAGCCCCACGGCTTGCCGGCGGGCGGGGCGAAGGCCGGCAGCGACGCCTTCACGCTCGCGAGCGCGAAGCCCTTGTCGAGGTCCGGCGCCGCTCTCACCAAAGCGTCGGTCGCCGCCTGCGGGTCGGCGCTCGCGGCGGTGTAGCCACGCGCCAGCGCCTGCACGAACGCGCGCACGTCGTCGCCGCGGTTCGCGAGCGTGTCCTTGCGCGCGACGAGGATCAGCTCGTCGTACGTCGGCACGCCGACCTGCTCCATGCGGATGATGTGCGGTCTCTTGCCGGCGCGCTGGAGCTGCACGCCCTCGACGTTCCAGTACGCGCCGAGCGTCGCGTCGACCTTCTTCGACAGCATCGCCGGCACGAGGTTGAAGCCGACGTTCGTCTCCTTCACGGAGCCGACCGGCACGCCCGCGCGTTGCAGGATCGTCTGCAGGTAGGCGCTCTGGTACGGGATCCCGGCGGTGCCGACGCGACCGCCTCTCAGGTCGCGCGGCGAGCGCACGCCTCTCTTGAGCGACATCAGCGTGGTGAGCGGCACCTGCGAGATCGCGCCGACCGACACGAGCTGCGCGCCCTTGTCGCGCGCGATCAGCAGCTCCGGCTCGTACGAGATCGCGAGGTCGACCTTGCCGGCCTCGAGCAGCTTCAACGGCGCGGCGGGGTCCGACGGCGTCTGCACCTTCACGTCCAGGCCGGCTCTCGCGAAGCCGCCCGCGGCGAGCGCCTCGTAGAGGCCGACGTGGTCGGGGTTGGGCAGGTAGTCGAGCATCAGCGTCAGCGGGCGCGTCGAGCCCGCCGACGTGATCGTGTCCCGCTTCTCGCCGCAGGCGCCGAGCGCCAGCATCGCCACGAGCGCGGCCGCGATCGGGAGCAGTCGTTTCATCGGTTCCTTCCGTTGGGGGATTCGTGCGCCCACGGCACGAGCAGCCGCTCGGCCAGCGTGAGCAGGCCGAACAGCACGATCGCGAACGCGGACAGGATCAGGACGGCGGCGTAGGCGCGGTCCGTTCTGAGGTTGGGGATCGCCTGCTGGACGAGGTTGCCGAGGCCCGACGAGGAGCCGCCGAACACCTCGGCGAACACGGCGCCGATCACGGCGACCGCGACGGCGACCTTCGCGCCGCTGAAGAGGCCGGGCAGCGCGGCCGGCAGCTCGACGTGGCGGAGGATTCGCCAGCGCGAGGCGTCCAGCGTGCGCAGCAGCTTGAGTTGCTCGGGATCCACGCGCGCAAGCGCATCGAGCGTCGTCACGACGATCGGGAAGAACGAGATCAGCCCGATGATCACGAGCTTCGGGCCGAGGCCGAAGCCGAGCCACACGACCAGCAGCGGCGCGACGAGCGGGATCGGGATCGTCTGCGAGGCGACCAGCAGCGGATAGGTGGAGCGGCGCAGCGCGAGCGACACGTGCAGCGCGACGGCGCAGGCGAAGCCGGCCACGCCGGCCACGAGGATGCCGAGCAGCACCTCGCCGGCCGTGACGCGCAGGTTGTCCCACAGCAGCGAGCGGTCGAGCCACAGGCTCGACGCGACCTGGTGCGGGGCGGGGAGGATCAGCGGGTCGACCCCGCCGACCTGCGCGTACAACTCCCACGCGCCGAGCAGCGCAAGCAGGATCGCCGCCGTCCCGAGCGCCCCGAGCAGCCCGCTCGGTCGCCGCCGGCCGCCGCGCCGTCGCGGGCGCGGCACCGACAGCGTCGCCGGCGGGTCCCCGATGCGGCCGAAGCGCGTCACGCCGGCGCTCCCAACGCCTCGAGCGCCCGCTCGCGCAGCGCCACGACCGCCACGTCGGTGCGGTGCCGCGGCCGCGCCAGGCCGACCTCCAGCTCCGCGACCGCGCGCCCCGGCCGCGGCGACATCACGACGACGCGGTCGGCCAGCACGACCGCCTCCTCCACGTCATGCGTGACGAGCACGACCGTGCGCGGCTCCTCCGCCAGCACGCGCGCGAGCCAGCCCTGCATCTCCTGCCGCGTCAGCGCGTCGAGCGCGGCGAACGGCTCGTCGAGCGCCAGCACCGGCTTGCCGGCCAGCAGCGTGCGCACGAACGCGACGCGCTGGCGCATCCCGCCCGACAACGCCGCCGGGCGGGCGTCCTCGAAGCCGCTCAGGCCGAACCGCTCGAACCACGGCACCGCCTCCACGCGCGCGCGCCTCGCCGGCACGCCGCGCACCCGCAACGCCAGCGCGGCGTTGTCGAGCGCGCTCGCCCACGGCAGCAGCAGGTCGCGCTGCGGCATCAGCACGGCCGGGTCGGCGGCCACGGTCCCGGCGTCCGGCGCCTGCAGCCCGCAGACCAGCTCCAGCAGCGTCGACTTGCCGCAGCCGCTCGCGCCGACCACGGCGACGATCTCGCCGGGCGCCGCGCGCAGGTCCATCCCGTGCAGTGCGACGACCTCGACGCCACGACGGCCACGGGCGCGGAACACCCGCTCCACTCCGTCGACCCGTACGCCTTCCATCGCTCCCTCCGCGGGCATTACCCCACAGGTTCGAAGGGTCAGCACCCGGTCGCTCGTCGCGATGAGGCGCTATCTCAGCCGGCTTGCCTGCCAGCACCCCTGGTTGTCGCTGCAGCCGCGCATGCTAGCGCGCGCGAACGTCGGGCCGCGGGCCTCAGGCGAGGATGTTGACCGCGCGCGCGACGACGAGCCCCACCGTGACGAGCGCCGCCAGCGACTGGACGCCCATCAGCGTCTTGGCGACCGGCGTGAGCGGCATCGTGTCCGTCGGGCTGAACGCGGTCGCGTTCGTGAACGAGGTGTAGAGGTAATCGACGAAGCCGGGACGCCAGCCCTCCGGTGCGAGCTGGGGGCTCTCCATCTGCGGGAACAGGAAGTCGGGCAGGTGCGCGGGCTCGCGGAAGCGAGCGACGGGGCCGCCGCGGTCGAGCTCCCAGTACCAGACGGCGAACAGCAGCACGTTCGTCAGCCACGCCAGCGCACCGGACAGGATCAGCGGGCGCCCGGCGACTCTGCCGCCGCCGACGAGGAAGTGCACCAGCAGCGCGAGCGTCACCACGTTCGTGAGGCTGACGAGCCCGGTCACGAGCAGCGACAGGCGCCGCCGGCTGCGCGAGTGCGTCGTCGCGCGGCGCGGGGCGACGACGAAGAGGGCCACGAGCAGCAGCGCCTCGACGCTCGGCAGCACCCAGCGCGGACCGACGAGCACCTCCTTCGAGAGGCCGAGGTTGAGCAGGATCGCGACGGCGACCGCGAGCTGGGCCGGCCAGAACGCGTCGCCGCGCTCGATCCGCTCGTGCACGTGCCGGATGTCGACCCGCATGCCGTGCGTCCGTCGCCGGCTACCGGCCCGGGGTCGCGCCGTGCGGCCCCGCCAGCGCCTTGACGAAGTCCTCGAGCTGGTTCGCGGTCCAGCACTCGAACGCCGTGCAGTGACGTTCGTAGGCGGCGATCACGGAGTCGCCGTAGTTCCAGTAGAGGCGCGGCTCGGGGTTGAGCCAGAAGGTGCGGCCGGCCTTCGCGGCGATCGCGGCGAACACGTCGTCGCGCGGCGGGCGGCCGTTCGTGCGCGCGTCGCCGAGCACGATCACGGTTGCGCGCGGGTGCAGGTCGTCCTCCACCTCGGTGAGGAACTCGGTCCACACGCGGCCGTAGTCGGTATAGCCGGAGATGTCGGCGACGCCCGCATCGCGCGAGATCGCCTCGCTCGCTCTGCGGAAGTCGCGCTCGCGCTCGAACACGTCCGTCACCTCGGAGATCCGCTCGATGAAGACGAACGAGCGCAGCTTGCGGAACGAGTCGTGCAGCGCGTGCAGCACGGACAGGAAGAACACGCTCGCCGACGTGACCGACGTGGAGACGTCGCACAGCACGAACAGCTCCGGGCGCCGCGGGCGCAGCGGCCGGTAGCGCAGCTCGACCGGCACGCCGCCGGTCTGCAAGGACGCCCGCATCGTGCGCCGCACGTCCACGTGCGCGTGGCGTCTGCGGCCGCGCAGCTCCTTGCCCTGCGTCGCGAGTCGGCGCTTGAGCTGCGCCACGACCCGATGCACGGCTGCCAGGTCCTGGATCGGCCCGCCCGGCAGGGAGCGGTCGAGCTCGCTCAGCGGCCGCGCCGGCGGCAGCTGTCTCGTGCGCTCGATCTGGCCGCGCTCCAGCTCGCGCCGCAGCTGCTGCTCGAATCTGCGCAGCTGCTCGCGCGGCACGCCCTCGCGGCGCGGGTCGCCCTCCGGGTAGTCCGGCTGCGGCTCGGCGCGCAGGCCGAGCGAGCGGCGGATCCGCTGCACGTCGACGCCGATCACGCCGGAGCCCTCGCCGCGCTCCCCGAAGGCCGCGATCGCCAGCCGCGCGAGGTCGCGCATCGCGCCCTCCGAGCCGTCCTGCATGGCCTGCGCGATCGCCTCCCGCAGCGCGTCGACGTCGATCGAGGCGGCGTCGTCGAAGCCTTCGCCCTCCTGCACGCCCTGCACGACCGCCTCCGCCTCGGCGGCGCGGAAGAAGAAGCGGTCGAACACCAGCTCGAACACGCGCCGGTCCTCCGGCGACTTCGCGAGTGTCGCGGCGAGCGCCTCCTTGAAGTCGGCGCGCACGTCCCACGGGACCTCCGCCAGCGCCGCGAACGCGTCGAGCAGCTCGGACGTGCCGATCGCGACGCCCTCGCCGCGCAGCTCCTCGGTGAAGGAGATCAGCCGTGCGTCGAGCGACGACGGCTCAGCCGCGCGAGGCCGCGCCATCGGGCGCCCCCTCGGAGAGCCGCACGCCGACGCGCGCCGCGACCGTGTCGAGGTCGGTGCGGTGCTTGACGATGACGCTCATCGTCTCGCGGAACGTGCGCGCGTCGAGGTCCTCGGCGCCGAGCAGCAGCAGCGCACGCGCCCAGTCGATCGACTCGGCGATCGACGGCGGCTTCTTGAGGTCCAGCTCGCGCACCTCCTGCACGATCCCGACGAGCTTGCGCGCGATCGTCTCGCTCAGCTCGGGCGTGTGGAGCCGCACGATCTGCAGCTCGTGCTCGACGTCCGGGTAGTCGAGCCACAGGTACAGGCAGCGGCGCTTCAGCGCCTCCGTCAGCTCGCGCGAGTTGTTCGACGTCAGCAGCACGACCGGCTGGGTGCGCGCCTCGACGCGGCCCAGCTCGGGGATCGAGATCTGGAAGTCGCTCAGCAGCTCGAGCAGCATCGCCTCGAACTCCTGGTCGGTCTTGTCGATCTCGTCGATCAGCAGCACGACCGGCTCGGGGCTCGCGATCGCCGTCATCAGCGGGCGGGCGAGCAGGAACTCCTCGCCGAAGATGTCCTCCTGCACGGCGTCCCAGCCGGTCCCGGACGCCTCCGCCTGGATCCGCAGCAGCTGCTTGCGGTAGTTCCACTCATACAGCGCCTTCGCCTCGTCGAGCCCCTCGTAGCACTGCAACCGCACCAGCTCGCGGCCGAGAAAGCGCGACAGCGCCTTCGCCAGCTCGGTCTTGCCGACGCCGGCCGGGCCCTCGACCAGCACCGGCTTGCCGAGCTTCGTCGCCAGGTAGGAGACGAGCGCGGTCGACTCGCCGGGCAGGTAGCCGACCGAGCGCAGCCCGTCGGCGACCTGCTCGACGGATGTGGGGTCGACCGGGGGCATCGGACGGCGAACGATAGCGGCGAGCATGGCGCCGCCCGCCGGCTCAATCCTCGGCCGGCGGCAGCGGGATCGTGAGCTGCTCGTCGGGCGCGGCCGGCGCGCGCGGGCGCCGCGGCCGCTCGGGCGGCAGCACCTGCGTCGTCGTCGTGCCGGGCGGCGGCGGGGGGGAGGCGGCGACGGGCTCCTCGGCGCGCACCGGCGGGCGCGGCCGGCGGCGCGGCTCGCGCGCCGGCGGCTCAGGCCGCGCCGCGCTGCGCATGCGCGAGCCGGCGTACGTCAGCAGCCCGGCCGCGCCGAGCGCGAAGAAGATCCCCCACTGGATCCCGACGTTCGCGGCCACGCCGCGCGTCGAGATGCCGGGCTTGTCGAACAGCCGCCACACGAGCAGCAGCACGACCCAGATGCCGGCGCCCATCACGACGGTGCCGTCGCCGCCGGGCAGGTGGAAGGCGTGGTCCTCGGCGCGCGCGAACAGCAGCGCGAGCACCGCGAGCGCGACCAGCAGCACGGCCGCCTCGACGAACGTGAAGACCTGGAAGGCGGACAGGTCCCGGCTCACGAGCGGCTCGCCGCGCCCCGACACGACGGCGTTCTGCTGGTACCACGGCAGCAGCATCGTCACGAACAGCGCGAGCGCGGCGCCGGCCGCGAGCCGGCCCTCCGGCGCGAGCGCGCGCCAGGCGCGGCTCAGGCGCGCGAGCGCACCGCCATGCCGCTCGCTCATGCGCGGGCCGCGTCGGCTGCGCGCAGGCGCGTCAGCAGGATGTCCGCGTCGCGCTCCGAGACGACGCGGATCTGGCCCTGGAACGCGAGCTTCCAGTGCGCTCTCGGCCACTTGCCGATGTGCTCCAGCTCGTCGACGAGCGTCTCGGCGCGCACCCACTCGTCGTCGGGCAGCACCAGCTCGGGCTCGGTCGCGAAGCGCCACGGGTACGCGTCGGGGTTGCCCGGCTTGCCGGGCCAGACTCTCGCGCGGTCCTCGTACAGCTCGCCGGTCACGCGGATCGTCGCGGCGAACGCCATCACGCGCGTCAGGTAGAGCACGATGCGGTCGCCGGGGGCGATCTCGAGCGCGCGGTTGCGGTTGCGCTCCTTGAGCCCGATCACGCGAAAGTCGCGCTCCGCGGTGGCGGCGTGGTTCTCCGGCGAGCCGGTGAGGATCCAGGTGCGGTGCGCGTCGCCGGCCACGGCGCCGATTCTAGACCGCGGCGCGTCGTCTTCCTCTGCGCGGCAGCACCTCGAGCGTGCCTGTCGCGCGGCCGCTGTTCCCGGCCAGGTCGGTGCCGGCGAGCGTCACGTCGTAGACGCCGGGCGCGGCGGGCACGTTCCAGCTGTAGGCGTGCGTCCCGTACGGCACGCTCGCGCTCGTGCTGAGGACGACCTTGCCGTCGCGCTCGCGGCGGATCGTCATGCCCACGCGCGAGACCTTCGACAGCTCGAAGCGCACGAGCGCGTGTCTGCGGGCGCGCAGCCGTCTCGTCAGCAGCGACAGCGCCGGCGGCTGCTTCAGGTCGCGGCTGTAGGCGTCGCCCGTCGTGCAGTAGGTCGCGACGTGCGTGCGGTCGCAGAGGTTGTGCAGGAAGCCGGTCAGCAGCTCGTGGTAGGAGAGGTCGGACTCGGGGCCGCCGAGCTGGTAGAGCGACCAGGCGCCGGTGTCGCCGGCGCGCACGTCGAGCCGCGCCTGCCGGTCGCCGGCGCGGAACAACCGGCCGGCCGTGCTGCCGCCGCCGAGCTGCGCGAAGTCGTGCAGCGCGACGAGCGTCTGCACGGACGCGTTGACGACGATCTGGCTCGGCGCGAACGAGTACAGCAGGTAGCGCGCGCCGAGCGGCGTCGTCAGGCGCACGCCGGTCGGCGGCGCGAGCGTCAGCAGCTTCAGCGCGCGTCGCGCCGCGTCGAGATAGCGCGGCTCGCCGAGCCGCTGCCCGGCGCGCGCCAGCGCCTGGATGCCGGTCGCCTGCGCCATGCCGCTCGTCCACGGCGGCGTGCCGCCGCCGAAGTCGAAGTAGTACTCCCACGCGAGCGCCCCGCCGCGCTGGGACGCGAGCGCGAGCATCTCGTCGAGCAGCGCGCGCAGCTGGCCGTCGGCGCCGGCGCTCCACAGGCCGTTCGCCTTCCCGAACGTGCCGAGCACCTGCAGCTGGATGCCCTCGCCCGGGTAGTACTGCCACACCAGCTCGCTGTCGGAGAACTCGACGCGCTGGCCGTAGCTGAGCAGGCTGCCGTGCGTCCACCACTCGCGGTTGCGCTCCAGCGTCGCGAACAGCGCCGGCAGGCGCGCGGCGGTCAGCCCGCCGCCCGCGGCGATGTCGTGCAGGTTCGCGACGACCCCTTCCAGCTCGCTGCGGCGCGTCCCGCTCAGCCGCCGCGCGGTGCGGATCGCGTCGTCGAACAGGCGCCGGTCGCGCGCCTGTGTCGCCGCGTCGATCTCGCCGCGCGTCAGCAGCCGCTTCAGCTCGCTGCGCACGGTGCGCTCGCGCGGGCGTCTGCCGCGGCGCGCGGTCGCGGCACGCGCCGCCGCCGTGACGGGGGCGGGCAGCGCCTCGGCGGGCGGCAGCGCGCGGTCGACGCGCGCGTGCACGCGCCCGTCGCGGTCGAGCACGAGCACCCGGCTCGCCGCCGCCGCGGCCGTTGAGTGAACGGTCACGACCAGGCCACCTGCGACGATGCATGCACACAGCAGGAGGAGCAGTGAGCGCATGCGGGCTGATGCTACGCTCGCTCGCCGGGCCGCCACGTCGCACAAGGAGATTTGCAGGTGCTTTTCACCCATCGGTTCGTCCAACACCGAATCCGCGCGATCGTCGCGCTGCTCGCGCTCGCGACCGTCGCGCTCGTGCTCGCGGCGTGCGGCGGCGACAGCAGCGGCGGCTCCGGCAGCTCGTCCGACGCCACGACGCTGCTGAGACAGACCTTCACCGGCACGCACAACGTCAGAAGCGGCAAGGCGAACGTCCAGCTGAGAGTGAACGTCAGCGGCGACTCGTCGGTGAGAGGGCCGATCCAGCTGACGGTCGCCGGCCCGTTCGAGAGCGCGGGCGCGAACCAGATGCCGAAGTTCGACCTCGCGCTCGACGCCAACGCGCAGGGCCAGGGCTTCAGAGCCGGCATCACCTCGACGAGCGACGCGCTCTACGTCAACTTCGGCGGCACCGCCTACAAGGTGCCGGCGCAGCTGCTCGACAGACTGAAGGCGAGTTACAGGAGAGCGCAGCAGAAGGGCTCCTCCTCCAGATCGCAGATGAGCCTCGGCAGCCTCGGGCTCGACCCGCTGAGCTGGCTGAAGGACCCGACCGTCGAGGGCACCGAGACGGTCGGCGGCGTCGCGACCGACCACATCAGCGCCCAGCTCAACGTCAGCGCGCTGCTCGACGACGTCGACAAGATCCTCGCGAGAGTGAGCGCGCAGGGCCTGCCGACCGGCCAGTCGGTGCCGAGCAGCATCCCGGCGAAGGACCGCCGGCAGATCGAGGACGCCGTCAAGAGCGCCTCGGTCGACGTGTGGAGCGGCAAGAGCGACCACACGCTGCGCAGACTGCACCTCGCGCTCCACGTCGACGTGCCGAGAAGGTCGACGTCGGTCGACCTCGCGCTGACGATCGAGCTGACGGACCTCAACCAGCCGCAGACGATCGCGGCGCCCACGGCGAGCCGTCCGCTCAACGAGCTGCTCGGCCAGCTGCAGGGCTTCCTCGGCGGCGCGCTCGGCGGGTCCGGCGCGCTCGGCGGCGGCTCCGGCAGCTCCGGCGGCGCCTCCTCCCAGCAGCTGCAGGCCTACTCCGACTGCATCCAGAGAGCCGGCTCGAACGTCACCGAGGCGCAGAAGTGCGCCGACCTGCTGACGAAGTAGCCGCGCGCTCGCACCAGCTCGTCCCGCCCGTTCGCGCCCGCCGGCGCGGGCGGGCCGGCGCGGGGCTCGCAGGTATCGTTCCGCGCCCGTGAGCATCGAGCCAACCCAGCGGCCGGACGCGCGCCGCTTCCTGCTCAGCAGCCACGGCTGGCCGTACCTGCTCGTCCCCTTCATCCCGCTGGCGGTCGCGCTCGACGTGGCGCACGTCTCGCCGGTGCTGATCTTCTTCACCGCGGCGCTCGGCGTGATCCCCACAGCCGCGCTGATGGGCCGCGCGACGGAGGAGCTGGCGGCCCGCTCCGGGCCCGGGATCGGGGGCCTGCTGAACGTCACGTTCGGCAACGCGCCCGAGCTGATCATCGCGCTGTTCGCGCTCGGCTCGGGGCTGCACGAGGTCGTCAAGGCGTCGCTGATCGGCTCGGTGATCGGCAACGTGCTGCTCGTGATGGGCGCCTCGATGTTCGTCGGCGGCCTCGGTCGCGAGCGTCAGTACTTCAACCGCGTGAGCGCGGTCACGCAGTCCTCGACGCTGCTGCTGGCGGTCGCGGCGATGGCGATGCCGGCGATCTTCGAGCTGGTCGAGGGCAAGGGGTTGCCGAGCCCCGGCTCCGAGCGCGTCTCCTACGGCTCGACGGTCGAGCACCTGTCGCTCGCCGTCGCGGTCGTGCTGATCCTCTCCTACGTGGCGGGCCTGATCTTCTCGCTGCGCACGCATCGCGACCTGTTCAACCCGCCGTCTGAGGAGGACGAGCACGGCGAGCCGTGGAGCGTGCGCCGCTCGGTCGCGCTGCTGGCGCTCGCCGGCGTCGCGGTGGCGGTGATGTCGGAGATCCTCGTCGGCTCGATCTCGGAGGCGGCGTCGTCGATCGGCCTGACCGAGTTCTTCGTCGGCGCGATCGTCGTCGCGATCGTCGGCAACGCCGCCGAGCACTGGGTCGCGGTGCTGGTCGCGCGCAAGAACAAGATGGACCTCGCGGTCAACATCTCGATCGGGTCGAGCGCGCAGATCGCGCTGTTCGTGGCGCCGGTGCTGGTGCTCTGCTCGTTCTTCATCGGACCGGGCCCGATGCCGCTCGTCTTCAACGGCTTCGAGCTGGGCGGGATCTTCCTCGCCGTGCTGATCGCCACGCACGTGACGGACGAGGGCGAGTCGACGTGGTTCGAGGGCGTCCAGCTGCTCGCCGTCTACGCCGTCCTCGCGCTGGCGTTCGCCTTCGCGTAGTCCGTCAGAGCTCGTCCGGATCGGGGTCCGGCTCGAGCTCTTCGTCCTCGTCCTCGAAGTCCTCGTCGTCGGCCTCGTCCAGCTCGGCGTCGTCGCGGCCGCGAGCGCCCTCGCGGTAGGTGGCCTGGAAGCGCTCGAGCAGCTCGTCGCGCGCGGCCTCGTCGATCGGCGCCTCGTCGGACACGAGCACCCACTCGCCTTCGTCGCCGCCGCTGTCGCTCTCGAGCGTCGCCTGGTCGACCTCGGGCGTGTCGTCGACGACGATCAGGACCTCGGTCTGTGGGTTGAAGTACGTCCCCGGGCGGACAAGCAGCTCGTCGATCTCGAAGCGGCGCGCGCGGGCCATGCGCCCACCCTATCCCACCGCGGGAACGGCTGTGGAACGGCTCCCGCTTGTGGCGGGGCGGGAGCGTTCGCTACCCTTCGGGACACCGGTTGACTGACCAGTCAATCTGTCTGCGCCACAAGGAGAACACGGTGGTTGACTTCACACTGACCGACGAGCAGAAGAACCTGCGCGAGATGGCGCACGACTTCGCCGAGAAGGAGATCCGGCCGGTCGCCTGGGAGTACGACAGGGACGGCACCTGGCCGGAGGAGATCATCAAGAAGGCGTGGGAGGTGGGGCTCATGAACACCCACATCCCGGAGGAGTACGGCGGCCCCGGCGCCGGCTACCTCGACGGCTGCCTGATCGAGGAGGAGCTCTCGTGGGGCTGCTCCGGCATCCAGACCTCGCTCGGCTGCAACGGCCTCGCGACCGCGCCGGTCGTGATCGCCGCCTCCGAGGAGCTCAAGAAGGAGTACCTCGGCCGCCTCACGGAGGCGCCGCTGCTCGCCTCCTTCTGCCTCACCGAGCCCGACGCCGGCTCCGACGTGTCCGGCATGAAGACCACTGCCGTCCGGAAGGGCGACAAGTGGGTCATCAACGGCTCGAAGTGCTTCATCACCAACGGTGGCTACGCCAACTGGTACACGGTCTACGCGAAGACCGACAAGGAGGCCGGCCACCGCGGCATCTCCGCCTTCATCGTTCCGCGCGACGCCGGCGTCGTCGTGGACAAGAAGGAGGACAAGATGGGCCAGCGGGCGTCGAACACGGCGACCGTCTCCTTCAACGACGTCGAGATCCCCGCCGACCACCTGATCGGCGAGGAGAACAAGGGCTTCAAGATCGCGATGATGACGCTCGACCGCACGCGCCCGGGCGTCGCGGCGATGGCGACCGGCATCGCGCGCGCCGCGATGGAGTTCGCGATCGACTACTCGAAGGAGCGCGTCCAGTTCGGCGTGCCGATCGCGATGCACCAGGCGATCCAGTTCATGATCGCGGACATGGCGACCGACGTGGAGGCCGCGCGTCTGCTGACCTGGAAGTCCGCCGTCATGCTCGACCAGGGCCAGCGCAACACGCTGCTCTCCTCGCACGCGAAGCGCTTCGCCGCCGACGCGGCGATGAAGGTCGCGACCGACGCCGTGCAGGTCTACGGCGGCTACGGCTTCATCAAGGAGTACCCCGTCGAGAAGCTCATGCGCGACGCGAAGATCATGCAGCTCTACGAGGGCACGGCGCAGATCCAGCGCCTCGTGATCGCCCGCGAGACGCTGCTGCCGCGCCGCGTCGAGGAGCCGGCGACCGCCGGCGTCTAGCCCGTTCGATCGAGGGGCCCACGCGGCCCCGACCCCCTGCGCGCGCTCATCCCCCTTTGCGCGTCGCACGCGACGGCCCCGGACTCCCCCTCCGGGGCCGTCGCCCTTTTCGCACCCGCTGCCCGCGGTCAGCCGAAGCGCACGAGGTAGGAGCGCGCCCGGAAGGGCGTCAGGATCGCGTTGCCGCCGAACGCGACGTGCACGCGCAGCGCGTGGACGCTCGTCGAGCGCGGCAGTGCGCGCGTGCGCAGCCGGAACGAGCAGTGGCCGGGGGAGAGTCGCACGCGATCGCGCGCGACGGTGCCGAAGCGCGACGTGAAGCGCACGGAGATCGTCCCGCCGCTGCAGCCGTAGGCGACCGAGACGCCGGAGCCCAGCACGAGCCGGCCGCTCGTCACGAACCAGGGGTGCGAGCGCGTCGCGTGCCGCCGCGGGCGCGTCGAGACCTCCAGTCTGCCCGGCGGGAACGGGCCCGTCTGCGCGAGCGCGTCCGGTCCGTAAGTGGTGCCGGCGCGGTTCGACGCGACGACGCGGAAGTGGTAGGTCGTGTGCGGCGCCAGCGAGTTGACGCGGAAGCTGACCGGCTGCGGCAGGACGCTCGCGCCGATCGACTTGCCGAACGTCTCCAGCCCGTAGGCGGTCGAGGTCCCGTACTGGAAGCGGTACGTCGTCGTCGCGGCGCCCGGGTTCAGCACCGCGGTGAACGTGACGCCGTTCGCCGTCGGGCCGAAGGGCGACGTGGCGAGGATCGCCGGCGGCTTGGCGGGCGGCAGCTCCGTCTTGAACGAGCGGTCGGCGCCGGTGCTCGTCCCGCCGGCGTTCGAGGCGATCACGCGGAAGTGGTAGCGCACGCCTGGGGTGAGGCCGGTGAGGCGGAAGCCGACGCGCTTCGCGGTCGTCCCGCTGCCGGCGCTGCGCGCCGGCGTCTGGGCGCCGTAGGCGGTCGTCCTGCCCCATTGGAAGGCGTACGTCGTCGCGGCGCCGTGCGGGTTGACGTCGGCGCGCAGGGTCGCGGCGGTCTGGCCGATCGACGTCGCGGCGACGGTCGAGACGGTCGGGCTGGCGGCCTGCGCGGTGTCCGCGAGCGCGAGCACGAGGACCAATGCGCTCGCGGTCACGACGGCACTCAGGGATCTGCTCATCTTGTCGCGCTCCCAGTTCGCGATGGGCTCTGCGCCCGGAACACTCCCCGCGCGAAGGAGTTGCCATGCGCCAGCTCCGTGCCATGTGCCAGCTCCGGCGGTCGGGCCGCGCGTCGCGCCGGCCCGTAGAATCGCGCGCATGACCGCCGCAGACACATCGACCGCCCCCCGGCCGGACGCCGGCTGGGAGGACAGCCCCGTCAAGCTCGAGACGCGGGACCGGATCGCGATCGCCTGGCTCGACCATCCGCCCGCGAACGGCCTCTCGCCCGACACCGTCGCCGCGCTGGCGCGCGCGTGGGAGGCGATCCAGGGCACGGCCGTGCGCGCGCTCGTGATCGCCTCCGCCAACGCGCGCCTGTTCTGCGCCGGAGCCGACATCAAGGCGTTCACTGCACTCGACGAGGCGGCGGCACGGGAGTACATCGCCGGCATGCACGAGCTGCTGCGCACGTTCGAGCGCAGCTCGATCGTGACGCTCGCCGCCGTGAACGGCCTCGCGCTCGGCGGCGGCTGCGAGCTGGCGATGGCGTGCGACCTGCGGATCGCCGCCGCCTCCGCGCGCTTCGGCCAGCCCGAGGTGAAGCTCGGGATCATCCCCGGCTTCGGCGGGACGCAGCGGCTGGCGCGCCTCGTCGGGCCGGCGAAGGCGCTCGAGCTGAACCTCGTCGGCGACCCGGTCGGCGCCGAGGAGGCGCACGCGCTCGGGCTCGCAAACCGCGTCGTCCCGGACGACGAGCTGCTGCCGGCGACGCTCGAGCTGGCCGAGACGCTCGCCGCCCAGGCGCCGCTCGCGGTCGCGGCGATCAAGCGGGTGTCGGCGAACGCCGACCTCGACGCCGGCATCGCGGCCGAGCAGGCGGCGTTCGCCGAGGTGTTCTTCTCAGCCGACGCGAGAGAGGGCATCGCCGCCTTCATCGAGAAGCGACCGCCGAGCTTCGAGGGTCGCTGACGCCGCGGCGGGCTCGCTCGCGGGACCTATCTAACGCTCAACCTGAGCGTTAGACTCGCTCGCGATCCGGGCGCGCAAGGCGGATTCGAGGCGCTGCAGCGTCGTCGCCAGCGTCTCCTCCGCGGCGGAGGTCGCCGCGCCCGTGAGGGCCGCGTCGGCCAGTGCCGGGCCCGTGAGCGCCGCGTCGGCCAGCGCCGCGACCGCGGGCCTGCCCTCCGCGAGCTCCGCGACGCGTCTCGCCAGCTCCGCCGAGCGGCTCGCCGCCGGCGCCAGCTGCACGAGCGCGGCGTCGAGCGCGGCGCGCAGCTGCAGCGCCGCCTCGTCCAGGCGACCGCCGTCGAGGTCCTCCCGCGCCCGCAGCGTCAGCTCCTCACAGGCGAGCGTGCGCGCGTGCCCGCCCAGCAGCGCGGCGACACGCTCCTGCGGTCGCAGGACGGCTGCGCGGCGCCGGCGCCCGCCGCGCGGCGGCGCCAGCTCGCGCGCGGCGCTCCAGCGCCCGTGCGCGACCTGCTCGCCGGCGCCGTGTCCGGCGCGCACGACGAGCGCCTGCGCGAGCGCCGGCTCGTGCACGGACGGGTCGCCGCTCGCGAGCCGGTGCGCGCGCACCGCCCGCGCGACCTGCGCCAGCGCCTGCTCGGCCTCCGTCGTCCCGGCGTCGGCGAGCCATCGCTCTGCCTCCGCGACGCTCACCGGCGCGGCGTCGACGACCGTCGCGCGCGCCGTCGCGACCGGCGTGGGGGGCGGCTCGGGCGTGACGGTGCGCCCACGGCGCGCACCCAGCCGCCGGCGTTCGACCGCGCCGAGCGTCGTCAGCACCAGCACGTGCGTCGCGGGCGCCGCGGCCGCGTCGCGCACGACGTAGCGGCCGTCCGCGGGCCCGAGCGCCCACGGGAACTCGAACTGCACGAAGCGGAAGGCCCGCTCCGGCGGGTCAGTCGCCGCGGCCGTCCTTGATCGCGTACTTCGAGGCGTGGCGCGACACGACCGGGTTCTCGATCGATCCGAGCCGCTCGACCAGCTTGGTCCACTGGTGCGGCTTGAGGATCGCCTGCAGGCGCTGGTTGCCGAGCAGGTCGTCGACCGGACGGAAGCCGACGTGGATGTGATTGGCGTGGTCGGGCAGCGCCAGCGTGTTGTCCGTGCCCGGGTAGGTCATCAGGCTGATGATCTGGTGCGGCTTCATCGCGCCCTGGAGCGTGAGCAGCCGCCGGATCGTGAGATCCGTGATCGAGCCCGAGCCCTGGTGGCCCGAGATCGGGATGCCGTTCACTGCGGCGATGTCGACCGCGTTGCCGCTCGAATGCTCGGAGACGTTGCCGGACGTCGTGTAGTAGCTGTGACCGCACTTCAGCGCCGTCACGGTCAGTCTCAGACCGCTCGCCGAGAGGAACTCGAGCGTCGCCAGCACGCGCCGGTCGACCTGGCCCGTGCGCACGTCCTGGCGCCCGCACTCGTAGATCGCGAGGCGCGGATCGTTCAGCACGATGCGCTGGAGCTGCTCCTTGCTCATCAGCATGATCTGCCCGATCGACGGGCCGGAGGCGTTGGCGGCCGTGAACGCGTTCTTGCCGTTCGCGCGGTAGATCGCCGTCGACTCGAGCAGCTTCCAGCCGTCGAGGATCGGCTTCGGGTCGATCTGCGGGGCGCCGCGGCCGGCGGGCCGGATCGCGAACTCGACGTGCGGCGCGAGCGTCGCGTCGGTTCTGCCGATGCGGCCGAGGATCGTGCCGGCGATCACGCTCGAGCCGCGCTGCAGCGGCTTGAGCAGGTAGTCATGCGGGTCGAGCGCGAGCGCCTCCGTGAAGTAGCCGTCGAAGCTCTCCAGCGGCTGGCCGAGCGCTTCGAGCTGGCGCTTGCCGCCGGCGGCGTAGGCGGCGGGGCGTTCGGGATGCGCGAACAGGCGCTCCTTCACGACCGCGTCGGCGCCCGTCTGGCTGCCGGCCTGGGGGGCGGGCGCGGCGGCGGCCCGCTGCTTGCCGGCATGCGCGACGCGGTCCGCGGCGACGGGCTGTCTGCCGGCGGTCGCGGGCGCGGTCGGCTTGGCGTCGGTCTTCGGCAGCTCGACCTCGGGCGTCGCCGAGGCGGCGTCGCCGTGCGTCTTCGGCACCGGGTACCTGCTCGCGAGCGAGGCGAGGTGGCTGTACGTGTAGCGGTTGCCGTAGACGTCCTCGAGGATCACGAAGCGGCCGAGCTTGGCGTTGCGGCCGAGCTTGACGATGCGCCCGTCGTTGACGGCGATCACCGGCGCGCCGGCTCTCGCGAAGATGTTGATCGAGCGGCGCTTGGGGTCGCCTTCGACCGGCACCGCCGCGTTCGTGCCGTGGACGCGCTGCGTGGCGGCCTTCGCGTTGAGCCCGTCGGCGTAGGCGGCGCGCGCGGCGACGGGGAAGTGGCCCTGCGTGAGGCCCGTGAGCGAGCCGACGAGGTCGGCCGGCATGCCGCCGATCACGCGCGCCCGCAGCAGCACCGACTCGACGTACCAGTCGGCGTGGTTGTAGGCGAAGATCGCGCGCGGCAGGTCGAGGTCGCCGCCGGCTGCCTTCAGGTAGCGGGCGGCGGCGAAGATCGCGTCGACCGGGTTGTACGGGTCCTTCACGCCGTCGCCGTTGGCGTCGACGCCGTACATCGCCCAGCTCGACGGCATGAACTGCATCCAGCCGAGCGCGCCCGCGCTCGAGACGGACAGGTTGCGGCCGTAGTCGGTCTCGATCTCGTTGATCGCCGCCAGCACCTGCCACGGCACCGAGTACTGGATGCCGGCCGCCTGGTAGATCGGCAGCAGGAACGGCGGGATGCGGAAGTTGTCGATGAAGAAGTTCGGGACGCCGATCGGCGCAGGGCCGCTCGGCGCGATCGTGAAGCCGGGCGTGCCGGGCGTCGGCGCCGCGCCTTCGGCCGGGGTGGTGGGCGTGGTGACGGTCGCGCCGTTCGCGTCGCTCAGGCTCGGCTGGCCGCCGGCGCTCGTCGTCGTGGGCGGGACCGCCGCCGAGTCGAGCGAGCCGGAACCAGAACCCTCACCCTTAGGTTGACCCTTCGGCTTGACGATCCCACCGATTGCGTCCGGGCCGGTCGAGGTGGTCGCCGAGGTGGTCGACGGCGTGGTGCCGGTCGTCGGCGCGATCGTCGTCGGGGGGCCCGTGACGGTCGTCCCGGTCGTCGGCAGCGCGGTCGTCGCGGGCGCCGGCGCGGGGCTGCCGAGCTCCACGACGTTCACGACGGGACCGCCGAGGTCCGGCAGCGGGATGCTGCCGACCGGCGTCCCGGGCGCGGCGTCGACGGTGATCGACACCTGCTTGCCGCCCAACAGCGTCACCAGCAGGTGGCGCGGATCGGCGGTGGCGGGGCCCGCGAGGACGGCGACGAGGAGGAGTGCGACGCCTGCGATCAGCGCGGCGATGCGAAACGGCTTGCTCCTCATGCTGCTGTCCAGCTCCTCCCGCGCAGCCGCTGGCGCGGCCCGGTCGTGTGTCCGCCGCGTCGGCGATCTGTCCTGGACGCTACCGAGTGATCTCGACGTATGCAAAGAAGAACCCGCGTGTTTGCAGATGGTTGGGACCGCGCGTTGCACAGGTCCCAAGACCATCGGCCAACGCCGCGCCGCCCTTGAGTACCACACCCGCGCCACCGTGACCGTAAACGAGGCGTTAAAGGGCCTATGAAGTTCGGTCGGCCGATGTCGAGGAGACGCGCGACGCCGCCCGAAGTTGCGCTGCGCGCCTGCCGGCGAAGCCTCGCGAGACCCTGCGCTATGGTCAGCCGCGCCCGCGAACCCCGACCCTTCCAGGGGGATCCGATGACCAGCGACACCGCCACCGACGGGCTCCGCGCCCGCATCTCACGCCAGAGCGAGGACGCCCTCGGCCGCCTCGCGCAGGAGCTGCTGGACAGTCCGCTCGTCAGCGGGGCGCTGTCGCGCGCGTTCGAGGCGCGCGAGAAGGCGGCGCAGGCGCAGGAGGTCGCGATGGGCGCGCTCAACCTGCCGTCGGCCGGCGACCTCGAGCGCCTCACGCGCCGGGTGCGCTCGGTCTCGCAGCGTCTCGAGGGCGTCGAGGACGCGCTCGACCGCATCGATGAGCGCGTCGGCGCGATCGGCGGAGCCGGCGCGCTCGAGCGGCGCCTGGCGGCGATCGAGGGCCAGCTGACGGCGTTCGCCGGACAGCTCGCCGAGCTGTCCGAGCAGCTCGCGGCGCCGCCCGCACCCGCGGAGGCTTCCGCGCCCGCGGAGGCTGCTGCGCCGGCCGACGCCGACGCCGAGCTGGTCGCGACCGTCTTCGACACGCCCGACGTGGGCGGCGCGGAGGTGCGCGTCGCGCCCGACGTGCGCAGAGCCTCGCGCACGCGCGCCGCCGCCGCGAGAAAGCGCGCCGCCGCCAGAAGATCCTGACGCCGCCTCAGGCCGCCAGCGCGGCCGCGGCGATCCGGCCGATCCGCTCGGCGGCGCGCTCCATCGCGGCCGCGTCGATGCGTCCGCGCGCCGGGCCGAGCAGGTCGCTGACCGCCAGCACGCAGCCCGCCTGCACGCCGCGCAGCCGCGCGAGCTGGAACAGCGTCGCGGTCTCCATCTCGATCGCCACCGCCGGGCGGTCGGGGTCGGCGCCCGGGTCCGCGTGACTGCCGTCCTTGTCGTAGAAGAGGTCGGTCGTCACGACGGCGCCGCCGCGCGCGCCGCCGTCGCGCTCCGCCGCCGCCTCGAGCGCCGCCGTCAGCGCCGCGTCGGCCGCGACGCGCTCGCCGCCGCCGAGCGCGCGACTCGTGCCGTCGGCGCAGATCGCCTCGCGCGCGACGATCGCGTCGCCGAGCGCGAAGCCGCCGACGAGCGCGCCGCACGTCCCTACGCGCACGAGCCGGCGCGCGCCGAGCTGCACCAGCTCCTCGATCACGATCGCGGCGCTCGGGCCGCCCATGCCGGTGCTCTGGATCGTCAACGGCCGCCCGTCCGCGGCCATGCCCGTGTAGCCCCACAGGCCGCGGTTGTGGTTGAACATCTTCGGCTGCTCGAGCAGCGTCTGCGCGAGCAGCAGCGCCCGTCCAGGGTCGCCCGGCAGCAGCACGCGCTCGGCCAGCTCGGTCGTCGGATGGACGTGCAGGGCGGCGGTCACGGGCGGCGAGCATAGAGATCGGCGGTACGCTCCCGAACCGATGAGCGCGTTCCGGTCCCCCAAGGAGTTCCGCGAGGTGATGGACCGCGTCTTCTCGCTGATGGACGAGGACCCGGACATGGGGCCCCGGCTGCGCGACGCGGACGTCCCGCAGCGCTTCGAGTTCGAGGACCTCGACCTCGTCGTCAACATCCGCGCGGCGACGCCCGCCGAGGACGCGAACCTCGTGTGGGTCTGGAGCGACGACGTCGCGTGGGATGCGACCGTGCAGATGAAGATGTCCTCCGAGACGGCGAACCGCTACTTCCAGGGCAAGGAGAACGTCGCGCTGGCGATCGCGCGCCGTCGCATCAAGGCCGGCGGCGACGTGCGGGCGGCGCTTGCGCTGATGCCGATCACGAAGCCGGTGTTCGCGCACTACCGCGAGCTGGTCGAGCGCGAGTACCCGCACCTGGCGCTCTGAGGCGCGGTCTGCGGACTCCCACGGTTGACACCGGCGGGAGCCCGGAGTAGCCCTTCGAGGTGCATAGAGGCAACAGGCCGGACAGTGGACGGTCGCCGCGTCGCGTCGCGGCGGGCGCTCCGCCCGCAAGGTGCCGCCGTCCCGACGAGCGCCGCCGGCTGACGCAGCGGGCCGCTTCGCCCGCACGCGGCGGGATCTCCTGGGGTCCCGCCGCTCATGTGACGGGCGCTCGCTGCCGCCGCGCTCTCGCGTGTATGAGGCGCCGACGCTCGCGGCGCGCGGACCTACACTGCACCTGCGATGGACGCCGATCGCGTGCTCGAGCAGGTGCGCGCCGGGGGGCTGCTTCCCGCCGGCGGGTCCGTCGTCGTGCTGCTGTCCGGTGGGCGCGACTCGGTCTGCCTGCTCGACGTCGCCGTGCGCGCGGTCGGCGGGGAGGGCCGCGTGCGCGCCGTGCACGTCAACTACGGGCTGCGCGACGAGGCCGGCGACGACGAGCGCCACTGCGCGGAGCTGTGCGAGCGGCTCGCGATCGAGCTGACGGTCGAGCGGCCGAGACGCCCCGAGGCGGGCGGCAACATCCAGGCGTGGGCCCGCGACGTGCGCTACGCGGTCGCGACGAGGCTCGCGCTGGCGGACGGCCCGGCGGTCGTCGCGGCCGGCCACACCGCCGACGACCAGGTCGAGACGATCCTCTACCGGCTCGCGTCCTCGCCGAGCCGGCGTGCGCTGCTGGGCATGCGCCCGCGCGACGGGCTGCTCGTGCGCCCGCTGCTCGGCGTCACGCGCGCGCAGACGACCGCCTACTGCGAGCAGCGCGCGCTCGCCTGGTGCGACGACGCGACGAACGGCGGCGACAGATACGCGCGCAACCGCGTCCGCAACCGACTCGTGCCGGCGCTCGAGCAGATCCACCCGGCGGCGGCCGCGAACGTGCTGCGCACCGCGGCGCTGCTGCGCGACGAGGGCGAGGTGCTCGACGCGCTCGTCGGTGACCAGCTCGACGAACGCGGCGGCCGCTTCGAGATCCCGCTCGAGCGGCTCGCCGCGATGCCGCCGGCGCTGCGCCGGCTCGTCGTGCAGCGGCTCGCCGACGGCGCCGCCGGCAAGCTCGTGCCGGGTGCGGCGAAGCACGCCGACGAGGTCGCCGCGCTGCGCCGCACCGGGCGCGCGATGCTCGACCTCGGCGGCGGCGTGCGCGCGGTCGCCGAGCGTGGCGTGCTGCACGCGGAGCGCGGGTGAATACACTGCGCGCCCTCATGGGCGACGCGGCGATCGGCGAGATCCTGGTCCAGCCGGACGACCTGCAGCACCGCGTGCGCGAGCTGGGCGCCGAGATCACGCGCGACTACGCCGGCAAGCAGCCGCTGCTCGTGTGCGTGCTGAAGGGCGCCGTCTTCTTCCTGAGCGACCTGATGCGGGCGATCGAGCTGCCCTGCGAGGTCGACTTCATGGCCGTCGCCTCCTACGGCTCGGCGACGCAGTCCTCCGGCGTCGTGCGGATCCTCAAGGACCTCGACGCGGTGATCGCGGGCCGCGACGTGATCATCGTCGAGGACATCGTCGACTCCGGCCTGACGCTCCAGTACCTGCTGCGCAACCTGAAGGCGCGCGAGCCCGCCTCGCTGTCCGTCTGCGCGCTGCTGACGAAGCCGGAGCGCCTGAAGGTCGACCTCTCGCCGCGCTACGTCGGCTTCGAGATCCCGAACCGCTTCGCAGTCGGCTACGGGCTCGATCACGCCGAGCGCTACCGCAACTTGCCCTACGTGGCGGCGTTGCGGGAGGCGTGAGCGTCCGTTAAGGCTCTGCACGGCGGCTGTCGATGCAGCGGAAAGCCCGCTGCTACGCTTGGCAGCCCGTCCACGACCTCGCGCCTCGCGCGCCCGGGATCCCTACATGAGCAGGTTCTTCAAGAGCGCCGCCTTCCCGATCCTCATCGTGGTCGTGCTGGCGTTCTTCGCCCAGCGGCTGATCAACCCGAGCCAGTCCGGGCCGTCCTACGACTACTCGACGTTCCAGCAGGACCTCGCGTCCGGCAACGTCAAGTCCGCCGTCATCAAGACGAAGGACAACACGGTCGTCGTCACGCTCAAGGACCCGCCGAAGCAGCAGCACGAGATCGGCTTCGTGCCGGACAACGGCAACTCGCTCGTGAACGAGCTGAGAAGCGCGAAGGTCGACTTCAACGTCGAGGGCACGAAGACGAACGGCTGGCTGTCGCTGCTCACCTACGTGCTGCCGTTCCTGATCTTCATCGGCTTCTGGATCTTCCTGATGAACCAGGTCCAGGGCGGGGGCTCCAAGGTCATGTCGTTCGGCAAGTCGCGCGCGAAGCGGCTGTCGGTCGACTCGCCGAAGATCACCTTCCGCGACGTCGCGGGCGTCGACGAGGCGGTCGAGGAGCTGCACGAGATCAAGGAGTTCCTCGAGAACCCGAAGAAGTTCCAGGCGCTCGGCGCGCGCATCCCGAAGGGCGTGCTGCTGTACGGCCCGCCCGGCACCGGCAAGACGCTGCTCGCGCGCGCGGTCGCGGGCGAGGCGGGCGTGCCGTTCTTCTCGATCTCCGGCTCGGACTTCGTCGAGATGTTCGTCGGCGTCGGCGCCTCGCGCGTGCGCGACCTGTTCGAGCAGGCGAAGCAGAACTCGCCCTGCATCATCTTCATGGACGAGATCGACGCGGTCGGCCGTCACCGCGGCGCCGGCCTCGGCGGCGGCCACGACGAGCGCGAGCAGACGCTCAACCAGCTGCTCGTCGAGATGGACGGCTTCGAGGCGAAGGACAACATCATCATGATCGCGGCCACCAACCGGCCCGACATCCTCGACCCGGCGCTGCTGCGTCCCGGCCGCTTCGACCGCCAGATCACCGTCGACCGGCCCGACCGCAAGGGCCGCGCGAAGATCCTCGAAGTGCACACGCGCGGCAAGCCGCTCGCGCGCGGCATCGACGTCGACGCGCTCGCCGGCCAGACCCCCGGCTTCACCGGCGCGGACCTCGCGAACCTCGTCAACGAGGCGGCGCTGCTCGCCGCCCGCACGGGCAAGCGCGAGATCACGCAGGTCGAGCTGGAGGAGGGGATCATGCGCGTGATCGCGGGCCCCGAGAAGAAGACGCGCGTGATGAGCGACAAGGAGCGGCGCATCACGGCCTACCACGAGATGGGCCACGCGATCGTCGGCCACTACCTCGAGCATGCCGACCCGGTCCACAAGATCTCCGTGATCTCCCGCGGGCAGGCGCTCGGCTACACGATCTCGCTGCCGCAGGAGGACAAGTTCCTCACCACGCGCGCGGAGCTGGCCGACACGATGGCGATGACGCTCGGCGGGCGCGCCGCGGAGGAGATCGTCTTCGGCGAGATCACGACCGGCGCCTCGAACGACCTCGAGAAGGTCACCGGCACCGCCAAGCAGATGGTGATGCGCTTCGGCATGAGCGAGAAGCTCGGCCCGCGCGTCTTCGGGCACGAGCATGCGCAGCCGTTCCTCGGCCGCGAGTTCAGCTCCGAGCCGGACTACTCCGACGAGATCGCGCGCGAGATCGACGACGAGATCCGCCGCATCGTCGAGACCGCGCACCAGGCGGCGAAGGACATCCTCACCGAGCATCGCGAGTCGCTCGGGACGATCTCCGAGATCCTCATCAAGCGCGAGACGATCGAGCGCGAGCAGTTCGAGGCGCTGCTCGAAGGGCAGAGCGAGGAAGAGGTCTTCGGCGCCGAGGCGCCGCCGCCGCCCGAGGTCCCGCTGCCGCCCGGCACGCCCGAGCGCGCCGGCCGCGACACCCCGCGCCCGCTGCCGCGTCCCGGCCTCGCCGGCGGCGCCGCCGAGACGCGCTCGCTCGAGTTCCCCGAGAAGCCGGAGCTGGCGTAGGCGTGTAACGATGCGGCCGTGGAGCGGCCGTATCGGATCATGGGCGTGCTGAACGTCACGCCCGACTCGTTCTCGGACGGCGGGCTGTTCCTCGACGCGGACGCCGCGGTCGCGCACGGGCTGGAGCTGGAGTCCGAGGGCGCGGAGATCCTCGACGTCGGCGGCGAGTCGACGCGGCCCGGCGCTGAGCCGGTCGCGTGCGCCGAGCAGATCCGTCGCGTCGTGCCGGCGATCGAGCGGCTCGTCGCGCGCGGCGTGCGCGCGCAGATCTCGATCGACACGACGCGGCTCGCGGTCGCCGAAGCGGCCGTCGACGCCGGCGCGAGCTACGTCAACGACGTGACCGCCTTCCGTCAGGAGCCCGAGCTGGCCGGGCTCGTCGCCGACCGCGGCCTCGACTGCTGCCTCATGCACATGCGCGGCGAGCCGCGCTCGATGCAGCGCGACCCGGTCTACGACGACGTCGTCTCCGACGTGAAGGCGTTCCTGGAGGAGCGCCTGTCGGCGGCGGTCGCGGCCGGGGTCGCGGAGCAGCGGATCATGCTCGACCCGGGCATCGGCTTCGGCAAGACCGTCGACCACAACCTCGAGCTGCTGCGCCGGCTCGACGAGCTGGTCGCGCTCGGCCGCCCGGTCGTCGTCGGCACCTCGCGCAAGTCGTTCCTCGGCCGCATCACCGGCCGTGAGACGGACGACCGCCTCGCCGGCACGATCGCCACGAACGTGCTCGCGTTCGAGCGCGGGGCGTCCGTCTTCCGCGTGCACGACGTGCGGCCGGTCGCCGACGCGCTCGCGGTGACGGCTGCTACGGTCCGCGGCCGATGAGCGACGACGACGAGTTCGAGCACGACGAGGAGCAGGACGAGCACGAGCTCGACGAGGACGACGAGCCCTCCGAGCCGCTCGTCACGATCGAGGTGACCGGCCTCTCGCTCTACACGCATCACGGCGTGACGGAGGCGGAGCGCGAGATCGGCCAGCGGCTCGTGATCGACCTGCGCATCGAGGTCGGCGCCTGCGACGCGACGGTGACCGATCGCGTGGAGGACACGGTCGACTACGGCGAGGTGTGCCAGACGGTGGCGCTCGTCGCGCAGCAGCGCTCCTACAAGACGCTCGAGCGCCTCTGCACCGCGATTGCCGACCGCCTGCTCGGCGACTACGAGGCCGAGTCCGTGTGGGTCAGAGCGGCGAAGCCCGAGCCGCCGATCCCGCTGCCCGTGCAGGAGGTCTCGGTCGAGGTCGTGCGCGACGCGAATGAGTGACGCGGCCGCGGCCGGCGACGCTGCCGGGCTGGCGCCGGGAGAGCGCGTCGGCTACCTCGGCCTCGGCTCCAACCTCGGCGACCGCCGCGCCCAGCTCACCGCCGCCGTCGCCGCGCTGCCGGCCCACGGCGTGCGCGTGCTGGCGTCCTCCGGCACCTACGAGACCGAGCCGGTCGGCGAGATCCTCGACCAGCCGGACTTCCTCAACGCCTGCCTGCGGATCGCCACCGCGCACGACCCGGAGGGCCTGCTGGACGCGTGCAAGGCGGTCGAGCGCGAGCTGGGGCGCGAGCACGGCCCGCACGTGCGCCGGCACGCGCCGCGGCCGATCGACGTGGACGTGCTGCTGCTGGGCGACCTCACGTACGCGTCACCGCGGCTGCGGCTCCCGCACGCGGAGGTCACGACCCGCCGCTTCGTCCTGATCCCGCTGCTGGAGCTGGACCCCCGGCTCGCGACGCCCGACGGGCGCCCGCTCGCCGACGCGCTCGCCGCGCTCGACCCGGCGGTGCGCGTGACGCGCGCCGGCGATCCGCTGATCTAGGCGGCGGCCGGCAGCGCGCCCTGCGGCATGCGGCCGGCGTACGACGGGAACAGCCGCACCGCGAGCGCGAGCGCCGGGCGGCCCGCCAGCAAAGGCCGGACGTCCTCCATCGTCGCCAGCAGGCGGACGCTCGGCGCGATCTGCAGGTCGGCCGCGTTCGGCTCCGCGCCGCCCATCACGCCCTCGGCGATCCAGCCGTCGACGCGGTCGAGCTGGCCCGGCAGCGCCGCCAGGTCCTCACGCGCCTGCGCCTCGCCGCCGCCGTTGCGCCAGCGCGCGACGCGCGCGATGCGCGGGGCGGACAGCCGCTGCACGAAGCGCGGCAGCGGCAGTCTCGAGCCTTCGGCGTAGACGGGGATCGCGTCCGGCCGCGCGCACATGCCGGTCCACGCGAGCCGGCGCGGCACCGGCTGGAGCACCTCGTCGCCCCAGCGCTCGGCCTCGACGACGCGCGCGCGCCGCTCCGGGTCCTGCGGCAGCAGCGGCGGCTCCGGCACCAGCTCGTCGAGCCGGTGCACGATCGCGCGCGAGCCGACGACCTTCTCGCCGCTGCCGAGCTGCAGCGCCGGCACGGTCAACTTGCGGAAGCGCAGCCACTGCTCGGGGACGTGCAGCGCGGGCGCCATCTCGTGGACGCGGTAGGGCTGGCCCTTGAGCTGGAGCGCCCGCTCGGCGGTCAGGCATGGATGCGACCCGTGGATCGCGTAGAGCACGTGGGGCATGGTGAGGAGCATATGGCTGGCTGGCCAGCCGGTGCGCCGCTTCGCCGCGCCGGTCCGCCGCAGATGCGATGCTTCCGCGCCGATGCTCCTCGTCGTCGACGTCGGCAACACGCAGACCCATTTCGGCACGTTCGACGGCAGCGAGCTGACCGAGCACTGGCGCTACGCGACCGTGCGCGAGTCGACCGCCGACGAGCTGGGCGCGAAGCTCGCGAACCTGCTCGCGCTGCGTGGCCTCGCCTTCGGCGACCTGCAGGGCTCGATCGTCTCCTCGACGGTGCCGCAGCTCGGCGCCGAGTGGCGCCAGGTCGGCGAGCGGTATCTCGGGCACCAGACGCTGGTGGTCGGGCCGGGGATCAGAAGCGGCATGCCGATCCGCTACGAGAACCCGCGCGAGATCGGCGCCGACCGACTCGTCAACGCCGTCGCGGCCTTCGACAAGATCGGCGACGCCTGCGTCGTCGTCGACTTCGGCACCGCGATCACGTTCGACCCCGTCTCGGCAGAGGGCGAGTACCTCGGCGGCGTGATCGCGCCCGGCGTCGAGATCTCGATGGAGGCGCTGACCGAACGCGCCGCCGCGCTGCCAAAGATCGACCTCGTCCCGCCGCGCTCGGTGATCGGCAAGACGACCGTCGACGCGATCCGCTCCGGCGTCGTCTACGGCTTCGCCGGGCAGGTCGACGGGATCGTCAGGCGCCTGCGCGCCGAGCTGGGCGCCGAGACGGCGACGATCGCCACCGGCGGCCTCGCCGCCGCGATCGTCCCCTACACGGACGAGATCGACGAGGTCGACGACCTGCTCACGCTCACGGGCCTGCGCCTGCTGCACGAGCGCAACGCCCCGTCCGCCTGAGGAAGTCCTCCAGCAGCGCGTTGTAGGGCTCGCCGACGAGCGGGATCGAGTGCCCGCCGCCGGAGGCGGTCGCGCGCTCGGCGCCGATCCGCTCCGCCACCACGTCGCAGACGGCCTCGAACACCGGCGAGTGGCGGCCGGAGATCACGAGCTTCGGGAACGACGCCGCCGCGAGCTCCGCGAGCGGCGGGTCCGACTCCCACGGCGGGCGCTCCGCCATCACGTGCGCCGCGCCACGCGCGAGCCACTCCGGCATCTGCTCCGGCGTCGCGTGCGAGGAGCCGGCGCCGCCGCGGAACAGCTGCACGAAGTCGCGCGGGCTCAGCTCGTCGCGGTGCCGGTACAGCTGCTCGCCCCACGCGACGATCTGGTCGACCTGCGGGTCGCCAGCCGCGACGCGCAGCGTGCCCGGCTCGGTGACCGTCAGCGACCACACCGCCTGCGGACGCAGCGCCGCCGCGTGCAGGGCGATCACGGCGCCGTAGGAGTGCCCGACGAGATGCGCGCCGTCGCCGAGCAGCTCCGCGATCAGCGGCGCCTCCGCCTCGAAGTCGCCGCGCGGCAGCGGCGGCGAGGCGCCGAAGCCGGGACGGTGCGGCAGCACGAGCGTCCATCGCGCCGCCAGCGCGCGCTGCGCGCGCCACGTCTGCCGCGGGCCGACGATGCTGCCGTGCACGAACACGACCGGCGGGCCGTCGCCGATCCGCTCGACGTCGAGGTCCGCCGCCCGCAGCCCGCCCATCGCGCGAACGCTACGCCTACCATTGGGCGCGATGACGCGCTCGCTCCACGACAGCTGGCAGCTCGGCGGCCTGACGATCCCCAACCGCGTCGTGCTGGCGCCGCTGGCCGGGATCGGCAACTGGTTCGTGCGCCTGCAGGCCAAGCGCCACGGCGCCGGCTACGCGATCTCGGAGATGGTATCCAGCCACGCGATCCACCACGGCAACGAGCGCACGTGCACCGAGCTGCTGCGGATCCACCCGGACGAGCAGGCGAGCGGACCGACCGCGATTCAGCTGTTCGGCGGCGACCCGGACGTGATGCGCAGTGCCGCCGCCCACGTCGCAGCGGTCGGCGGCGTCGACGTGATCGACCTCAACATGGGCTGCCCGGTGCCGAAGGTCTGCAAGACCGGCGCGGGCGCGGCGCTGCTCGACGATCCCGACCGCGCGGTCGCGGTCGCGCGCGCGGCGCGCGAGGGCAGCGGCCTGCCCGTGACCGTGAAGCTGCGACCGGGCCTGCGCCCCGGCCAGCAGACCGGCGTCGAGCTGGCGCACCGGCTCGTCGAGGAGGCGGGGATCGCGGGCCTCTGCATGCATCCGCGCGTGGCCAAGCAGCGCCACACCGGCAGAGCCGACTACGACCTCGTGCGCCGCATGGTCGAGGAGCTGCCCGTCCCGGTGCTGATCTCCGGCGGGCTCAGAAGCGCCGCGAAGGTGCACGAGGTGTTCGAGCGCACGGGCGCCGCGGCGGTGCTGCTCGCGCGCGGGTCGCTCGGCAACCCGTGGATCTTCGAGCAGGTGCTGGGCGCGCGCGAGGAGGAGCCGACGCGCGCCGAGATCCTCGCCGAGCTGGACTGGGTGCTCGAGCGCGCCGTCGAGCACCTCGGCGAGGCGCGCGCCGCGGGCTACCTGCGCAAGTTCTACCCCTGGTACGTCACGCGCCTGGGGGAGGGCAAGGCGCTGCAGGACCGGCTCCAGCGCACGCAGTCGATCGCCGAGGCGCGCGCGGCGCTGGGGATCGAGCGGGCCGAGGCGCTGGCCGCGTAGCGGAGCGGCGGCGCGCCCGGCGGGAGACGCGCTGAGCGGTCGCTATACTTGCCCGCCGCCGAGCCCGTCTCGTCGGAGTCCCCGCCACGAGCGGGGTTCGTTCTTTCTCCGGCCGAGTTCGGTCCGTCACGCCCACCCTCGCACGGTTCAAGGTCACGATCATGCCCAAGGACGTCATCCTCACGCCGGACGGTCTCGAGAAGCTCAAGAGCGAGCTCGAGCACCTCTCGACGGAGAAGCGGCGGGAGGTCGCCGCGCGCATCAAGGAGGCGCGCGAGTTCGGCGACATCTCCGAGAACGCCGAGTACGACGACGCCAAGAACGAGCAGGCGATGCTCGAGGCGAAGATCGCCCAGCTCGAGGAGAAGCTGCGCGCCGCGACGGTGATCGACGCGAGAGCGGTCGGCACCGACGTCGTCAGCGTCGGCTCGACCGTCCACGTCAAGGACCAGTCGAGCGGGAGAAGCGAGACCTACACGATCGTCGGCTCCTCCGAGGCGAGCCCCGCGGAGCGCAAGCTGTCGAACGAGTCGCCCGTCGGCAAGGCGCTGATCGGCGCCAAGCGCAACGAGATCGTCGCCGTCACGCTGCCGAACGGCAAGCAGCGCGAGCTGAAGATCACGAAGATCGACATCGGCCTGAAGTAGCCTCCGGCCGCGATGGCTGGTTCCGACGACGCATCGACGGCGCCCGACGCCGAAGCGCTGCCGCAGGTGCTCGCGGCGCGCCGCGCCAAGCTGGAGCGGCTGCGCGCGGAGGGCGTCGAGCCGTTCCCGCATGCCTTCGAGGGCGTCGTGCCGATCACCGGCGTGCGCAACGCGCACGAGCAGCTCGAGGCCGGCGCCGAGACCGACGTCGCCTACCGCGTCGCTGGCCGCATCGCGGCCCGCCGCGGCCAGGGCAAGGCGGCCTTCATCGACCTCGTCGACCGCTCCGGGCGGATCCAGCTGCACGCGCGCGCGGACGTGCTCGCGCCGGACGCGTTCGAGCGCCTCGTGGGGCTCGACCTCGGCGACCTGATCGGCGTCGACGGGACGGTCTTCCGCTCGCGGCGCGGCGAGCTGTCGCTGCGCGTGGACGACTGGACGCTGCTGGCGAAGTCGCTGCGTCCGCCGCCGGAGAAGCACCACGGCCTGCAGGACGTCGAGACGCGCTTCCGCCACCGCGAGCTGGACCTGATCGCCTCGGAGGAGAGCCGCCAGCTGTTCATCGCCCGGGCGGCGATTGTCGCCGGCATCCGCCGCCACCTCGACGACGCCGGCTTCGTGGAGGTCGAGACGCCGGTCCTGCAGCCGCTCTACGGCGGCGCCAACGCACGCCCGTTCACGACCCACCACAACGCGCTCGACCGCACGCTCTACCTGCGGATCGCGACCGAGCTCTACCTCAAGCGCTGCATCGTCGGCGGGCTGGAGAAGGTCTACGAGCTGGGCAAGGACTTCCGCAACGAGGGGATCTCGCACAAGCACAACCCCGAGTTCACGATGGTCGAGTGCTACGAGGCCTACGCCGACTACCGGGACATCGCCGCGCGCACAGAGCAGCTCGTCGCCGCCGCGGCCGCGCGGATGGACTACGACGGGCCGCTCGACCTGAGACCGCCGTGGAGACGCGAGACGCTCGCCGACGCGATCCGCGAGCGGACGGGCGGGATCGACATCCTGGAGGCGCGCGACCGCGACGCGCTCGCCGCCGCGATGGAGGCGCGTGGACTGCACGCCCCGCCGGGCGACACGTGGGCGCAGCTGGTCGACGAGCTGGTCACGAAGCACGTCGAGCCGACGCTGATCGAGCCGACGTTCCTGTTCGACTACCCGGTCGAGCTGTCGCCGTTCGCGAAGGGCCACCGCGACGACCCGCGCCTCGCCGAGCGCTGGGAGGCCTACTGCCAGGGGATGGAGATCGCGAACGCCTTCACGGAGCTGAACGACCCGGACGAGCAGCGCCGCCGCTTCGAGCAGCAGCGCGCGCACGCCGAGGCGGGCGACGAGGAGGCGCAGCCGTACGACGAGGCGTTCGTGCAGGCGCTCGAGCAGGGGATGCCGCCGACGGGCGGCGTCGGCGTCGGGATCGACCGGCTCGTGATGGTGCTGACGGGACGCAGATCGATCCGCGAGGTCGTGCTGTTCCCGGCGATGCGCGACTAACCGGTGTTCCTCCGCGGCAGATCCGTGACGACCACGTGCGTCGTCACGGCGGAATCTGCGCCGACCTCTGCACCGAAGTGCTGTGCACCCTGTTGGTAGACTGGCGTATGCCCGGCGAACGAACCCGACCGCTCAGTTCGACGGCCCGTCCGGCCGATGACCTGGGTGAGCGGGGGCGTCCGCGCCCCTCTCGACCATCCCGCCGCCTCACCGCCCAGTAGGGAAGGAACGTCGCACCCATGTTCGAGCGATTCACAGAGCGAGCCCGCCAGGTGGTCGTCCTCGCCCAAGAGGAGGCCCGGACGCTCAAGCACAACTACATCGGCACCGAGCACATCCTCCTCGGCCTCCTGCGGGAGGAGGAGGGCCTGGCAGCTCGCGTGCTGGAGAGCCTCGACATCACCGTGGAGCGCGTGCGCGCGCAGGTCGTCCGCATCGTCGGCTCGGGCGAGGAGGTCACCTCCGGCCAGATCCCCTTCACGCCGCGCGCGAAGAAGGTGCTGGAGCTGGCCCTGCGCGAGGCGCTCAGCCTCGGCCACAACTACATCGGCACCGAGCACATCCTGCTCGGCCTCGTGCGCGAGAACGAGGGTGTCGCCGCGCGCATCCTGCTCGACTTCGACGCCGACTCGGAGAAGATCCGCAACGAGGTCATCCGCATGCTGTCCGGCCCCGGCGGGCGCCGCCAGGGCAGCGGCAGCGGCGGCGGTGGCGCGGCCGCCGGCGCGCAGGGCGAGGGCAAGAAGTCCTCCAAGCTGCTCGACCAGTTCGGCCGCAACCTCACGAAGCTGGCCGCCGACGGCAAGCTCGACCCCGTGGTCGGCCGCGAGACCGAGATCGAGCGGATCATGCAGATCCTCTCGCGCCGCACGAAGAACAACCCGGTGCTGATCGGCGAGCCGGGCGTCGGCAAGACGGCCGTCGTCGAGGGCCTCGCGCAGCGCATCACGAACGCGGACGTGCCGGAGCTGCTGAAGAACAAGCAGATCTACACGCTCGACCTGGCGGCGCTCGTCGCCGGCTCGAAGTACCGCGGCGAGTTCGAGGAGCGCCTCAAGAAGGTGATGAAGGAGATCACCCAGCGCGGCGACATCATCCTGTTCATCGACGAGCTCCACAACCTCGTCGGCGCGGGCGCGGCCGAGGGCGCGATCGACGCGGCCTCGATCCTCAAGCCGGCGCTGGCGCGCGGCGAGCTGCAGACGATCGGCGCGACCACGCTCGACGAGTACCGCAAGTACCTCGAGCGCGACTCGGCGCTGGAGCGCCGCTTCCAGCAGATCCGCGTCGACCAGCCGTCGACCGACGAGACCGTGCAGATCCTGCGCGGGCTGCGCGACCGCTACGAGCAGCACCACAAGGTCACGATCACCGACGAGGCGCTGCAAGCGGCGGCCGATCTGGCCGACCGCTACATCTCCGACCGCTTCCTGCCCGACAAGGCGATCGACCTGATCGACGAGGCCGCGTCGCGCATGCGCATCAAGTCGATGACGTCCCCGCCCGTCTACAGGGAGCTGGAGGACGAGATCGAGGAGACGCGGCGCAACAAGGAGGCCGCGATCGAGGCGCAGGAGTTCGAGAAGGCTGCGAACCTGCGCGACCAGGAGCGCCAGCTCACGCAGAGAAAGCGCGAGCTCGAGGAAGCGTGGGAGTCCGGCGAGTCCGGCGAGCGCCCAGCGATCGGCGAGGAGGAGATCGCGGACATCGTCTCGATGTGGACGGGCATCCCGGTCTTCAAGCTGACCGAGGCCGAGACGGCGAAGCTGATGCGCATGGAAGAGGAGCTGCACAAGCGCGTCATCGGGCAGCACGCCGCGGTCGAGGTCATCTCGAAGGCGATCCGCCGCTCGCGCGCGGGCCTGAAGGACCCGAAGCGGCCGACCGGCTCGTTCATCTTCCTCGGCCCCTCGGGCGTCGGGAAGACGGAGCTCGCGCGCACGCTCGCCGAGTTCCTGTTCGGCGACGAGGACGCGATGGTGCGCATCGACATGTCGGAGTACATGGAGAAGCACGCCGTCTCGCGGCTCGTCGGCTCGCCTCCGGGCTACATCGGCTACGACGAGGGCGGTCAGCTGACCGAGGCCGTGCGGCGCAAGCCGTACAGCGTGCTGCTGCTCGACGAGATCGAGAAGGCGCACCCGGACGTCTTCAACATCCTGCTCCAGATCCTCGAGGACGGGCGGCTGACCGACGCGCAGGGACGCACGGTCGACTTCCGCCACGCGATCGTGATCATGACGTCGAACATCGGCGCGTCCGAGATCGCCCGCAACACGCCGCTCGGCTTCGCCGTCTCCGACGACGAGACCGGCATCACGTACGACGACATGAAGAACCGGATCATGGGCGAGCTGAAGAAGGTCTTCCGGCCCGAGTTCCTCAACCGCATCGACGACGTGATCGTCTTCCACAAGCTGGCGAAGGACGAGATCAAGCAGATCGTCGAGCTGCTGCTGCTGCGGATCCGCGAGTCGCTCGCGGACCGCGAACTGCAGCTCGAGCTGACCGAGGACGCGAAGGACCTGCTCGTCGAGAAGGGCTGGGACCCGTCGATGGGCGCCCGTCCGCTGCGTCGCGCGATCCAGCGCTACATCGAGGATCCGCTCGCGGACTTCGTGCTGCGGTCCGAGCTGACGCCGGGCGGGACGGTCATGGTCGACAAGGCGCCCGAGGGCGACGACCGCGAGGTCTCGATCGAGATCGTCCAGCCGAAGACGCCGGTCGGCGTCGGGGCGAAGGGCGACGAGCCGACCGCTGAGGACGACGGCGGGCAGCCGGAAGCGCCCGGCGAGTAAGCGCGCCGACCGTCACACAGGAACTGCCGGGCTCCGAGGCGACCAAGTGGTCGCCTCGGAGTGCTTTACAAGAGGAGTAAGCGCTATTACCCTCTGGGCACCGGCTGTGAATGGGGGTTCACGGCCTCAAACGTAGGGGGAACAGCATGGGCAAGCGAGGAGCGCTGCTCGCGCTCGCGGCTGTCGCGTGTCTCGCGGCGGTCCCGTCCGTCGCGTCCGCGAACAGGGCGATAGGCGTGGCGCCGGCAGGCGAAGTGACAAAATTCACGCTGCCGGGGAGGCCGATGGTCATAACCGACAGCAACGGTGTGGTCATAGCGTGCAACGTCGTGTACAGGGAGGCGTGGGCACCGCGGATAGAAAAGGTCGTCGGGATGGCCGGTGGGGTCATCAGGGAAGGCATAGCCGAAGGCTGCGTCGGCGGCAACGGCATCGTCGAAGTCGAAGCCGTGATACTTCAGCTAGGGATGAACACACCCAAGCTGTACCAGTCGTTCAGGGGCATACTACCGAACATAACGTCGATACTATTCATCGCCAATCCGCTGCGGATACTAATCCGTTACAAGGAAGTGCTGATGCCGCTGAACACCATAGGGTGCCTATTCCAGGGTCCTGTGGGCTTCGACACGGGTGAAGGCGTCAACAGGCTTGACAGGCTAATAATCCAGAGGAACCAGTTCGTCCCGCTCATACTCCAGCTATTCGGGACGCTCCCGTGCCCGGCCAACATCAAGGTCGAAGGCACGTTCCAGATCGAACCCGCTCAGGCGCTGGTGCTACTCAACCAGTGACCGACGCTCGGGGCGGCCCCGCGTGGGTCGCCCCGTCCGCGGGGTAGATTCCCGCCCATGGGCGATCCGGTCGAGATCAGAGTGCGTGACGACGGGCCGTACAAGGTGACGGGACCTGTGCGCCTGATCGACCCCGACGGCAAGGAGATCGCCTACGACCGCGAACGGCCGCTCGTGCTGTGCCGCTGTGGGCACTCGCGCACGAAGCCGTTCTGCGACAAGGCGCACCGCGACAGCGGCTTCTCCTCGTGCGTGCGCGCGGCGGCGCTCGCGCGCACGACGGACGCGTCGGGCTGAGGCCGTACGCTGGCCGCATGGCCCGCGCGACCTCCGTCCACGTCTGCTCGGAGTGTGGGCACGAGACGCCGCGCTGGGCGGGGCAGTGCCCCGGCTGCCGCGCCTGGAACACGCTTGTGGAGGAGGCGCGCGCCGCGCCCGGGCCGGCGGCGGGCGGGCGGCGGGGCGCCGGCGGCGGCAAGGCGCTGGCGCCGGTCGCGCTCGGTGACGTGAAGGCGGAAGCGGTCGCGCGCCTCTCGACCGGCGTCGGCGAACTGGACCGCGTGCTGGGCGGCGGCGTCGTGCCCGGCTCGCTCGTGCTGATCGGCGGCTCGCCGGGGATCGGCAAGTCGACGCTCACGACGATGGCGCTCGCGAACCTCGTCGCGGCCGGCCGCCGCACGCTCTACGTCTCGGCGGAGGAGTCGGCCGCGCAGATCAAGCTGCGCGCCGAGCGGCTGGGGGCGGCCGCGCACGCGCTGCGGATCCCGACGATCGCCGAGACCGACCTCGCCGCGGTGCTGGCGACGCTCGAGCGCGAGCGCCCGGAGGTGTGCGTGGTCGACTCGGTGCAGACGCTCCACAGCGCGGCGCTCAGCGGCGCGCCCGGCTCCGTCGGGCAGGTGCGCGAGGTCGCGGGCGAGATCATGCGCGTCGCCAAGCAGCATGGGATCGCGGTGCTGCTCGTCGGCCACGTCACGAAGGAGGGCGCGCTCGCCGGCCCGCGCGTGCTCGAGCACCTCGTCGACTGCGTGCTGCAGTTCGAGGGCGAGCGCGAGCGCACCTACCGCACGCTGCGTGCGCTCAAGAACCGCTTCGGCTCCACCAGCGAGGCGGGCGTCTTCGAGATGCGCTCCGACGGCCTGGTCGAGGTCCTCGACGCCTCCGCGCGCTTCGTCGGCGAGGCGACGCGCGCGCCCGGGTCGGTCGTGCTGGCGGCGATGGAGGGCTCACGGCCGCTGCTCGTCGAGGTGCAGGCGCTCGTGTCGGCGTCCGACCTGGAGATCCCGCGCCGCGTCGTCTCTGGGATCGACCGCAACCGCCTGGCGCTCGTGCTGGCCGTCCTCGCCCGCCACGGGGGCGTCGGCGTCGGCACCTCGGACGTGTTCGTGAACGTCGTCGGCGGCGTGCGCGTGGACGAGCCGGGGGCGGACCTGGCGGTCGCGCTGGCGGTCGCGAGCGCGGCGCGCGGCGTCGCGCTGACGGACGCGCCCGACGATCCGCCGCTCGCCTGCTTCGGCGAGCTGGGGCTGACCGGCGAGCTGCGCACGGTCGCGCACGCCGAGCGGCGCGTCGCCGAGGCGCGCAAGTTCGGGCTGGCGACGATCGTCTCACCGGAGGCCGGCACGCTGCGCGCCGCGTTGCGCGCGCTGCGCGTGCGCGAGCGCGCGCGCGAGGGGCAGCCCGCGGTCGCCGCGCTCTGAACGCGCCCGTTCGTGCGATTGCGCACGCGTCGTCGCGCTTCGCGGCGAAATCCCTGCGCCGATGCCGAAAATCACAGGAAAACCCGGTAGAATCGCGGCAGTATGGCGCCACGCACCGGGGAAGAGCTCAAAGAGGAGCTCGAGTCTCGCCAAGAGCCCCGGCTCGTGAAGGCGCTCGAGATGGTCGCCCCCGGGACCGCGCTGCGGGAGGGGATCGACAACATCGTCCACGCCCGCACCGGCGCGCTGATCGTCGTCGGCGACGCGGACGACCTCGCCTTCCTCTTCTCCGGCGGGCTCAAGCTCGAGATCGAGTACACGCCGGCGTTCCTGTACCAGCTCGCGAAGATGGACGGCGCGCTCGTGCTGAGCGCCAACGCGACGAAGATCGTGTGGGCGAACGTCCAGCTCACGCCGGACCCGACGATCCTCACGCTCGAGACCGGCACGCGCCACCGCACCGCCGAGCGCATCTCCAAGCAGACGGAGGCGCTCGTGATCGCGATCTCGCAGCGCCGCGAGGTCGTCTCGCTCTACGTCGACGGCGCGAAGTACATCCTCGAGGACATCCCCGTCGTGCTGGCGAAGGCCAACCAGGCGCTGGCGACGCTCGACAAGTACCGCAGCCGCCTCGACCAGGTCTCGACGCGCCTGACCGCGCTCGAGTTCGAGGGCGGCACGACGCTGCACGACGTGCTGACCGTCCTCCAGCGCGCCGAGCTGGTGACGCGCATGGGCGTCGAGATCGAGCGCTACATCGTCGAGCTCGGCACCGAGGGGCGCCTGATCGAGATGCAGCTCGACGAGACGATGGTCGGCGTCGCGGGCGACAAGGCCGCGCTCGTGCGCGACTATCTCGCCGAGGACTCCGACGAGCGCTTCGCCGACGCGATCGACCAGCTCGTGCGCCTGCCGCACCAGGACCTGCTCGACTTCGGGCGCCTGTCCGAGCTGCTCGGCTACGACCGCAAGACGAACACGCTCGACTTCCCCGTCTCGCCGCGCGGCTACCGCATCCTCGGGCGCATCCCGCGCCTGCCCCGGCTCGTGACGCAGCGCATCGTCGAGGAGTTCGGCGGGCTGGAGGAGCTGCTCGCAGCCGGCGACGGCGAGCTGGAGACCGTCGAGGGCGTCGGCGAGATCCGTGCGAAGGACATCCGCGAGGGCCTTCGCCGACAGCAGGAGATCAACCTCGTGGACCGCTACTTGCAGACCTGAACAGACAATCGGGGGCTGCAGGACGGGCCCGCTTGGAGAAGGAGGCCACCATCACCGAATTGACCGAAGAGCAGATCGAGGACCTCGAGATCACCGTCGAGCTCGAGCACATCGAGTTCGAGATCGGCGACAACGTCGTGTATCCCCACCACGGAGCGGGGCAGGTCCTCAAGAAGGAGCAGAAGGACGTGCTCGGCGAGGTGCGCGAGTACCTCACGATCAAGATCCTCCACAACGACATGACCGTCATGGTCCCGACGGAGAACGCCGCGATAGCGGGCCTCCGGCGCGTGATCGACGAAGAGACGGTGAAGAGAGTGCTCGCCGTCCTCCAGGACGAATGCTCGGACATGCCGAAGAACTGGAACCGCCGCTTCAAGCACAACCGCGACAAGATCAAGACGGGCGACATCTACGAGCTCGCCGAGGTCGTGCGGAACCTCGCCATCCGAGAGGCGGAGAAGGGCCTGTCGACTGGCGAGAAGCAGATGTTCACGCGGGCGAAGAAGATCCTCGCCTCGGAGCTGATGTACGCGCTGGAGATGGGCGAGGAGGAGGCCGAGGAGCACCTCGACGAGCTGCTCGCCACCTCCGCGGACGGCAAGGTGACGCTCGCCACGAAGTAGTCGCAGCACGGTCTGAGCGAAGATGCCGGTCGCGCTGCTCGTGGCCGCCGGTCGTGGCGAACGCCTTGGCGCCGAGGGGCCCAAGGCGTTCGTCGTGCTGGCGGGCCGTCCGATGCTCGAGTGGAGCCTCGACGCGCTGCGGCTCGTGCCCGCGGTCTCGCGGATCGTCGTCGCGCTGCCGGAGGGCGCGGCCGCGCCGGCGGGCACGGTCGGCGTCGCCGGCGGGGCGGAGCGCTCGCACTCGGTGCGGGCGGCGCTCGACGCGGCCGGCGCGCTGCCGGACGACGAGCCGGTGATCGTGCACGACGCGGCGCGCCCGCTCGTCACGCCCGAGCTGTTCGAGCGGGCGCTGGGGGCGCTCGCCGCGCACGACTGCGACGCGGTCGTGGCGGCGGCGCGCGTGACCGACACGATCAAGCGCGCCGACGGCGCCGACCTGCGCGTCGCCGAGACGCTCGACCGCGCTGCGCTGTGGGCGGTGCAGACGCCGCAGGTGTTCCGCCGCGCGGCGCTCGCGCGCGCGCTCGCGCAGCCGGACGACGTGCTCGCCGCCGCGACCGACGACGCCGGCCTCGTCGAGCAGGCGGGCGGTCGGGTCCACGTCGTAGAGTCCCCGGCCGCGAACCTGAAGGTGACGACCCCGACCGACCTGCGGCTCGCCGAGCTGCTGCTGCGAGAGCGCTTCCCCCGATGCTGACCGACTACCACGTCCACCTGCGCCCGGACGGCGCCGGCACGCCCGCCGCCGACTACTTCACCGCCGCGAACGTCGAGCGCTACCGCGCGGCGGCCGACGAGCGCGGGATCGCCGAGCTGGGCTGCTCCGAGCACGTCTACCGCTTCCGCCAGGCGCTCGACGTGTGGCAGCACCCGTTCTGGCGCGAGAACGCCGCCGACGACCTCGACGAGTACGTCGACTTCGCGCGCGCGCAGGGGCTGAAGGTCGGCGTCGAGGCCGACTTCGTCCCCGGCCGCGAGGACCGCATGGCCGCGCTGCTCGACGGCCGCGAGTGGGACTACGTGATCGGCTCGGTCCACTTCGTCGGCGACGAGGCGGTCGACCACCCGGACTGGGACATCTGGGCGACGCGCTCGGCCGACCCCGAGAAGGTCTGGAAGCGCTACTTCGAGTGGCTCGGCGAGGCGGCGCGCAGCGGGCTGTTCGACGTCCTCGCCCATCCCGACCTCGTGAAGGTGTGGGGGAGCGACCGGCCGCGGCCCGACGGCGACCTGCGCCGCTTCTACGAGCTGGCGATCGAGGGGATCGCCGAGGCGGGCGTGGCGGTCGAGGTCTCCACGGCCGGCCTGCGCAAGCCGGTCGGCGAGCGCTACCCGGC
Source organism: Actinomycetota bacterium (assembly GCA_018268595.1). GTDB lineage: Bacteria > Actinomycetota > Thermoleophilia > Solirubrobacterales > Solirubrobacteraceae > Conexibacter. The sequence goes on from JAFDWH010000026.1 coordinate 160,210, forward strand.
GCCGCCGTTCCTCGCGATGTGCCTCGAGGCCGGCTGCCCGGTCGCGCTGTCGAGTGACGCGCACCTGCCCGAGCACGTCGGCTTCGAGTACGCCTCGACGGTCGAGTGGCTGGCCGACCAGGGCGTGCGCGAGCTGTGCGTGTTCGAGCGGCGCGCGCGGCGGCTGGAGCCGATCGGGTGAGCGTCGTGCGCGCCGCCCGCCGCGGGGAGGCCCGCGGGTGATCGCGACCGGGATCGGCTGGGACGTCCACAGACTCGTGGCCGGCCGGCCGCTGATCCTCGGCGGCGTGCGGGTCGAGAGCGAGCTGGGGCTCGAGGGCCACTCCGACGCGGACGTGCTGACGCACGCGGTGATCGACGCGCTGCTCGGCGCGATCGGCGCCGGCGACGTCGGCGAGCACTTCCCCGACACCGACGAGCAGTGGCGCGGCGCGGACTCGCTCGAGCTGCTGCGCCACGTCGACGCGCTGATCGCCGAGCGCGGCTACCACGTCGTCAACGTCGACGCGACCGTGATCCTCGAGCGCCCGAAGCTCGGCGAGCACAAGCAGGCGATGCGCGAGCGGCTCGCCGCGGCGCTCGAGCTCGGCCCCGACCGCGTGAACGTGAAGGCGACGCGCGGCGAGGGGCTCGGCTTCCTCGGCCGCGTCGAGGGCGCCGCCGCGCTCGCGATCGCGACGGTCGAGGCGCCGGCCGCGCAGTAGGTAGGGTGCGCCTCGTGCGCCCGATCCGGCTCCACGACACGAGAAGCGGCGGCTTGCGGCCGCTCGCGCCGCGCGACCCGGGGCGCGTGTCGATGTACGCCTGCGGGCCGACCGTCTACGGGCGCATCCACGTCGGCAACGCGCGCCCGTTCGTCGTCTTCTCGCTGCTCAAGCGCTTCCTCCAGCACGAGGGCTACGAGGTCACGTTCGTCGCGAACGTCACCGACGTCAACGACAAGATCTACGACGCGGCGCGCGCCGCGGGGGTGCCGAGCGAGCAGCTCGCGCGCGAGATGACGGCCGCGTACGTCGCCGACACCGACGGCCTCGGCCTCGGCCGACCCGACCACGAGCCGCTCGCGAGCGAGACGATCGAGCAGATCGTCGCGCTGATCCAGACGCTGATCGACCGCGGGCATGCGTACGCGGTCGAGGGCGACGTGTACTTCGACGTGCGCTCCTACCCCGCCTACGGCGAGCTGTCCCACCGCCAGGTCGACGACATGGACCAGGGGGAGGGCGTCGAGGGCGCGTCCCTGAAGCGCGACCCGCTCGACTTCGCGCTGTGGAAGGCGCAGAAGGAGGGGGAGGACACCGCGTGGGACGCGCCGTGGGGCCGCGGCCGGCCCGGCTGGCACATCGAGTGCTCGGCGATGGCCGAGACGCTGCTCGGCGTCGGCTTCGACATCCACGGCGGCGGCTCCGACCTCGTCTTCCCGCACCACGAGAACGAGGCGGCGCAGACGGCCGCAGCGCGCGGGGAGCCGCTCACGCGCCTGTGGGTCCACAACGGGATGGTGCGGCTCGAGGGCGAGAAGATGGCGAAGTCGGTCGGCAACATCTTCCTGCTGCACGAGGCGCTCGCCGCGCATGGGCGCGACGCGCTGATCGCCTACTTCTGCGCCGGTCACTACCGCCAGCCGATCGCCTACTCGGACGAGCGCCTCGCCGAGGCGGCGCGCTCGGTCGAGCGCATCAAGGACGCCGGCCGGCGGCTCGTCGCGGGTCCGTCGCCCGCCGAGCTGGCGCCGCTGCGCGAGGCGTTCTTCGACGCGCTGGCGGACGACTTCAACACCCCCAGAGCGCTCGCGACCGTGTTCGAGTGGGTGCGCGAGTGCAACCGCCGCGCCGAGGCGGGCGAGCAGGTCGGGGACGCCGACCTGCGCGAGATGCTCGACGTGCTGGCGCTCGACGGCCTGCTCGACGCCGACGCGTCCAGCGGCGGGCCGGACGCCGACGCGCAGGAGCTGCTGGAGCGCCGGCAGGCGGCGCGCGCCGCGCGGGACTTCGCCGAGGCGGATCGGCTGCGCGAGGAGCTGGCCGCGCGCGGCTGGGAGGTCCGCGACAGCGCGGACGGCCCGACGCTCGTCCCGCGCGCCTGATGCCGTCGCCGCGCCGGTCCGCCGCACCAGCGCCGCCTGCGCCCGGCGGGCCGATGGTGCTCTACGGCCGCAACGCCGTGCGCGAGGCGCTGCGCGGACCGCGCCGCGTGCGTCAGGCGTGGGCGAGCGAGCGGGCGGCGCGCGAGCCGTGGCTGGCCGGCGTGCCGGTGCGGAGCGCGTCCGCCGACGAGCTGGAGCGCCGCTGCGGCTCGCCCGACCACCAGGGCGTGTGCGCCGAGGTCGAGCCGTACCGCTACGCCGACGCCGACGCGCTGCTTGCGCGCGAGGACGCGCTGATCGTCGCGCTCGACGAGATCCAGGACCCGCAGAACCTCGGCGCGATCTGCCGCACGGCCGAATGCGCCGGCGCGACCGGCGTCGTGATCCCCGAGCGGCGCAGCGCTGAGGTCACGCCGGCCGTCTGCAAGGCGTCGGCCGGGGCGGTCGAGCACCTCGCGATCGCGCGCGTGCGCAACCTCGCCGACTTCCTGCTCGACGCGCGCAACGCCGGCGCCTGGTCGTACGGCGCCGACGGCGGCGCGCGCACCGGCTACGCGCAGCCGGACTACCGCGGCAAGGTCGTGCTGGTGATGGGCTCGGAGGGGAGAGGGCTGCGCCCGCGCGTCGCGAGCGCGTGCGACGAGCTGATCGCGCTGCCGCTGCGCGGGCGCATCGAGTCGCTGAACGTCTCCGCCGCGGCCGCCGCGCTGCTCTACGAGATCACGCGCCAGCGCGGCTGATCCCGGTGCCGCTCTCGTTCGCTGGTCGCCGCGCGCGGACGGCCTCGGGCGCCGTCGCGACTTCGTGCTTGACACGGGGTCCATAACTTGGCAAGCTGCGCCGCTCATAAGGGTGGACCTGAGCTTTAGGCTCGTCCATCCGGCTCAAATAGCAACATCGGTGCGGCGCCAGGGGAGGTAACGCGCCACGAAGCGACGCTTCGCGGGTCACCGCGACGCGCGAAAGGACATGCTCGTGGCTCGAATCTCCCAGAACACTCATTCTCAGCTTCAGCTTGAGGATGGGTTCTTGATCGCCCTCGCGAAGCAGGGCAACCCCGACGCGTACGACCGTCTCGTGCGGCGCTACTACGGCTTCGTCCGCCTCAAGGCGTCCTCCTACTTCCTCGCCGGCGGCGACAGCGACGACCTCATCCAGGAGGGCCTCGTGGGCCTCTACAAGGCGATCCGCGACTACCGCACCGACCGCGAGTCGAGCTTCCGCAACTTCGCCGAGCTGTGCATCACGCGCCAGATCATCACGGCCGTGAAGACCGCGACCCGCAACAAGCACACGCCGCTGAACCAGTACCTGTCGTTCTCCGCCTCGCCGTCGAACGCGGCGGGCGACGGCGAGGCGACGCTCGACGAGGTGATCCCCGGCCCGAGCGTCCACGACCCCGTCAACCAGGTGATCTCCTCCGAGGAGCTCCAGGCGCTCGTGGCGTGCCTCTCCAGCGTCCTGTCGGAGCTCGAGTCGCGGGTCCTGTCGCTCTACCTCGACGGCCACTCCTACGAGGACGTCGGCAAGCGGCTCGACTGCGACACGAAGACGGTCGACAACGCGCTGCAGCGCGTCAAGCGCAAGGTCGGCACGCACCTCGCCGCGCGCAACGTGCTGCTTTAGGACCGCTTCAGCGCGGCGGCAATAGGATCCGGGTATGACCGTCGTCCTCGTCGTCGTGCTGGTCGTCCTCGGCGTGCTGTTGTTGCTGGCGGTCGTCGGCGCCGCGATGGCCTCGCGCCGCAACGCGCTCGGCGCGCTCGCGTTCGAGCAGAGGCTCGCGGAGGCTGACCGCGAGCTGGCGGCCGCGGTCGCCGCGGACCGCGGCTGGGAGCGGGGCACGCTCGAGGCGAGCGCGCGCAGCGCGTTTGGCGAGCAGCGGCCCGACCGCCGGATTGCCGAGCTGGAGCTCGTGCAGGTCGTCGACGAGCCCGGCACCGACCAGGACCTCGCGGTCTTCCTCGTGACCGCGGCCGACGGCGCCGAGAGCCGGCTCACGCTCGGCCGGCGCGACGGCGCCTGGTACGCGAAGGCGCTCGAGGACGAGCGCTAGCCGGCCCGCGATGGCGCCCCCGCCGACCCGGCAGGAGCCGCCGCCGCACGTCGCACGGCTGCTGATCTCCTGTCCGGACCGGCCCGGAATCGTCGCGGCCGTCTCGCGCTTCCTGTTCGAGCACGGCGCGAACATCCTCGACGCCGACCAGCACTCGACCGACCCGGCCGGCGGGACCTTCTTCATGCGGCTCGTGTTCCACCTCGACGGGCTCGACCTCGGCCGCGTCGAGCTGGAGCGGGCGTTCGGCGAGCAGATCGCCGCGCCGTTCGCGATGGAGTGGTCGATCGCCTACGCGACGGACCGCAAGCGCCTCGCGATCCTCGTCTCGCGCGAGGACCACTGCCTGCTCGACCTGTTGTGGCGCTGGCGCAGCGGCGAGCTGGACGCCGACGTCGGGCTCGTACTGTCCAATCACCGCACCGTCGAGCGGGACGTCGAGCGCTTCGGCGTGCCGTTCGCGCACGTGCCGGTCGCGCCGGCGACGAAGCCGCAGGCGGAGGCGGCGATGCTCGAGCGGCTCTCCGGCCGCTTCGACCTGATCGTGCTCGCCCGCTTCATGCAGATCCTCAGCGGCGGGTTCCTCGCCGCGGTCGGCGCGCCGATCGTGAACATCCACCACTCGTTCCTGCCGGCGTTCGCCGGCGCGGACCCGTACCGGCGCGCGAGCGAGCGCGGCGTGAAGATCATCGGCGCGACCGCGCACTACGTGACCGAGGAGCTCGACGCCGGGCCGATCATCGAGCAGGACGTCGTGCGCGTCAGCCACCGCGACGACCTCGACGCGCTCGTGCGGCTCGGGCGCGACGTCGAGCGCACGGTGCTCGCGCGCGCCGTCCAGCGCCACCTGGAGGATCGCGTGCTGGTGCACGACAACCGCACGGTCGTCTTCTGATCGGGCACGATGGAGGTGCGATGGCCTACCGGCTGAGCAGCGCGGAGGACGTGCCGGGCGGCGTGCGGAGATGCGCGCGCGAACAGCTCGCGGGCGCGGCCGAGCAGCTCGAGGGCGCCGGGCGCGATCCCGTCACGGCCGTGCACGAGGCGCGCAAGCACCTCAAGAAGACGCGCGCGCTGCTGCGGCTCGTGCGGCCGGCGCTGGGCAGGAAGGCCTACCGCGCCGAGAACGACGGGCTGCGCGAGGCGGGGCTCGCGCTGTCCGGCACGCGCGACGCCGACGTGCTGGTCGCGACCGCCGGCGCGCTCGCCGAGCACGCGGTCGGTCGGCTGCCGGCCGAGGTGTTCGAGGCGCTCGGCGGGGCGCTCGCGGCGGAGGCGGCCGACGGGCGCGGCGCGGGCCTCGGCGACGCGCGCGACTTCGCGTCCGTGGTCGAGCAGCTGCGCGCCGCCGAGCTGCGCGTCGAGCGCTGGCCGCTCGACGGCGCCGACTGGGCCACGGTGGTGGAGGGCGTCACGCGCGCGTACGCGCGCGGACGCGAGGCGTTCGCCGCGGCGCGCGCCACGCCTGAGCCGGAGCTGCTGCACGCGTGGCGCAAGCGCGCGAAGGACCTCTGGTACCACCAGCGGCTGCTGACGCCCGCGTGGCCCGCGCTGCTCGAAGCGCAGGCGGAGGAGGCGCACGCGCTGACGGAGCTGCTCGGCGACGACCACGACCTCGCGGTGCTGACCGCGCGCCTCGCGGACGACGCGCGCCCGCTCGCGCCGGTGGTCGACGCGCGGCGCGCGGAGCTGCGCGCGCTCGCGCTCCACCGCAGCGACGAGCTGCGCGCCGCCGCCGTCCGGCTCGGCTGCCGCGTCTACGCGGAGTCGCCCAAGGCGTTCTCGCGTCGCCTCGGGCGCTACGTCGAGCTGGCGGTCGCCGAGGCGAGGGCCGAGGGCGGATGAGACCGGCCTGGCTCGCCGTGGCGGCGCTGCTCGTCGCCTACCTCGTCTGGAGACGCCGCCGGCTCGAGCCGGCGATGCTCGTCGGCGGCGCGCTTGCCGCGCTCGCGGCCGGCGCGTACGGGCTCGGGCTGTTCGCGCTGCCGAACCTCGACACGGTGCTGAAGGACGTCGGCTCGACGCTCGGCACGTGGACGTACCTGCTCGTCGGCGTGCTGTGCTTCCTGGAGAGCGGCGCCTTCGTCGGGCTGATCGTCCCCGGCGAGACCGCGATCGTGATCGGCGGCTTCGTCGCCGGGCAGGGCCACATCGACGTGATCCTGGTGATCGCGATCGCCTGGTTCGCCGCCGTCGCGGGGGACCTCGTCAGCTTCGCGCTCGGGCGCCGGCTGGGTCGGGAGTTCCTCGTCGAGCACGGCGGCAAGGTGCAGATCACGGAGGAGCGGATCCATCAGGTCGAGCGCTTCTACGACCGCCACGGCGGCAAGGCCGTCTTCCTCGGCCGCTGGGTCGGGCTCGTGCGCGCCGTCTCGCCGTTCCTCGCCGGCTCCTCGGGCATGCCGCTGCGCCGCTTCCTGCCGTACGACGTGCTCGCCGCCGGCGGGATGGTGACGCTGTTCGCGCTGCTCGGCTTCGTCTTCTGGCACTCGCTCGACAAGGTGCTGGCGCTCGCCAGAAAGGGGCTGCTGGCGCTGGGGATCACGATCGCGCTCGTGGTCGGGATCGTGTGGGCGGTCCAGTGGCTGCGCAGACCGCAGAACCGCGCGCGCCTCGCCGCCTGGCTCGCCGCGCACGAGCGCACGCCGCTGCTCGGCCTCGCGATCCGCGGAGGCCGCGCCGCCGCGCGGCGCCTGGAGCGGCCGGCGCGCTTCGCGTGGGATCGCCTCACGCCGGGGGAGCTGGGGCTGGAGCTGACGACGCTGCTGGCGGTCGCGGCGGTCGGCAGCTTCGTCTTCTTCGGCTACGTGATCGTGCTCGACCCGGTCACGCGCCTGACCGCCGGCGACTTGCGCGGCGTCCACTGGTCGGCGGCGCTGCAGGCGCCGTGGCTGACCGACGTCGCGAAGGCCGTCACCTTGCTGGGCACGCTGCCGGTCGCCGGGGGCGCGCTTGCGCTCGCGGCCGCCGTGCTGGCCTGGAGAGGCCGCCGGCTCGAGGCGCTCGCGCTGCTCGGCGGGCTCGTGCTGACGTACACGGGGGTCCACGTCACGAAAGCGCTGATGGAGCGCCCGCGACCGCTCGCCCCGCTCGTCCACGCGACCGGCTTCGCGTATCCGTCCGGCCACTCCGCCTACTCCGTCTGCTGGGTCGCGGTGGCCGCCGCGTTGCGCCACGCCTTCCCGGCGCTGGCGGTGCGCGCCGGCCTGCTGGTCGCGGGGATCGCGATCGCGGTCGCGGTCGGGCTGACGCGCATCTACCTGCGCGTGCACTGGTTCTCCGACGTCGCCGGTGGCTGGGGGCTGGCTGTGGCCTGCTTCTCGCTGGCCGGGATCGTCGCGCTCGTCGCCGGCTACCTGCGCGAGAGCCGCGACGCCGGCGCGCTCAGCGCCCGCTGAGCGCGCGGCGCAGCAGCAGCCCGCAGACGACCGCGAGAATCGCGGCCAGCACCGGGATCGTGCCGCCGATCGCGCCGGCGATCGCGAGCACGATGCCGACGACGGCGACGACGGCGAGCCCGCCGGTGGCGAGCACGAGCCGGTAGGCGCGCTGCTCGCGCTGCCGGCGCGAGAGGCGGGAGGGGGGACGGCGTTCGAGATCGGCCATGCTGCGCATCATCGCAGGGGTGCGCTTTAGACTTCCGCGCGTGAGCTGGTTGGCGGTTCCACGCGGCTGGGTCGAGAGCTTCGGCGACATCGCCCGCTTCACGGCGCAGACCTTCCGCGAGGTGTACGGCGGCCGTGTCTTCCGCTTCTTCGGCGAGGCGCTGCGCCAGTCGGGGCTGCTGATCCTGTCCTCGACGATCGTCATCTGGGGCCTCGTGTTCATCATCGGGCTCCAGTGCGGGATCGAGGGCGCGTACTTCACGCGCGCGGCCGGCACGCCGGCCTACTCGGGCGTCTTCACGGCGTGGTGCGACCTGCGCGAGCTGGTCCCGTACGCGTTCGGCTACATGATGGCCGCGAAGGTGGGGACGGGCATCGTGGCGGAGATCGGCTCGATGCGGATCACCGAGGAGATCGACGCGCTCGAGGTGATGGGCATCAGCTCGATGACGTTCCTGTGCGGGACGCGCCTGCTCGCCTCGTGGATGGTGCTGCCGTTCGTCTACATCGGCGGCGTGGGAGCGGCGTTCGTCGCCTCCTACCTGGCGGTCGTGATCCAGATCCACGAGGTCTCGCCAGGCGGCTACGACCTGATCTTCTGGGCGTTCCAGAACCCGACCGACCTGCTCTACAGCATGCTCAAGGGCGCCTTCATGGCGACCGGGATCGTGTGCGTCGGTTGCTACTACGGCTACACCGCGAGCGGGGGACCCGTGGGCGTCGGCACGGCGACCGCCAAGTCGATGGTGCTGAACATCGTCTACGTGCACCTGATCGGCATGCTCGGCACACAGCTGTTCTGGGGCGCGAACCCGCGCGCGCCGATCGGCGGTTGAGCCGCCGGCGCGTCGGGCCCGGCGTGCCCGCGCTGTCGGCGTGGGCGCTGTCGGCGGTCGTCATCTCGGTTCTGCTGCGCGCGTGGCAGGGCGACGCCTACTGGGAGTACTCGGACGGCGTGTACGCCTTGACCGGGCGGCTGGTGCTGCACGGCGCGTCGCTGTATCGCGACGTGGCGGCGGCGCAGCCGCCGCCGGTGTACCTGGCGGGGGCCGGGTTGCTGGGCACGCTCGGCGACTCGGTCGACGGCCTGCGGTGGGGGCTGAGCGCCGTCGCGCTGGTGACGTCGCTGCTCGTGCTCGTCTGCGTGTTGCGGCTGACGCGCTCGCGCGCGGCGGCTGCGGTCGCGGGCGCGCTCGCGCTCGTGACGCCGTGGGCGCTGCGCGAGCACGCGCAGCTCGTGCCGGAGACGTTCGCGGCGCCGCTGCTGCTGGGGGCCGCGCTCGCCGGGAGCCGCGACGACGCGCCGCTCGCGTGGCTCGCCGGCGCGCTCGCCGCCGCGGCGGTCGCGTTCAAGCTCGCGTTCGTCCTGCCCGCGGCGGCCGTGCTGCTCGCGGCGCGGCGGCGCGGGAGCGCGCTGGCGGGCTTCGTCGTCGCCGGCGGCGTGCTGGCGCCCGGATTCCTGCTCGCGTACGGCGAGCCGCTGCTCGACGGAGCGCTCCGCGCGCAGCGACAGACCGGCACCGCCGGCCTCCACTACGTCGGCGGCCTGTGGGCGCAGGCCGGCTGGAACCTGCTGCCGCTGCTGGCGGGCGCGGCGCTCGCCTGGCCGGCGCGCCGCGCGGTCACGGACCGCGACCTGCTGCGCAGCCTGGCGGCGGTCGCGCTCGGCAGCCTGCTCCTGCTGCTGACGCTGTTCAAGCGCGGCAGCTACCTGACGGTCATGGTCGCGATCGAGCCGCTGCTGCTGTGCCTGGCGGCGGCGGGCGTCGTGGCAGCGGTGCGCTCGCGCGCGGCCGGGGCGCTCGCGCTCGCCGGCGCGGCCGCGGCGCTCTGGGCGCTGCAGGTCGGCTCGCTGCTCGCGGCGCCCGCCGACCCGCGTCTCTTCACGCGTCCGCTGGCCGCGTCCGGCCCGGGCTGGACGCTGTCGCCGTCCGCGGTCGGGCGGACGGTCGCTGCCGCCCGGGCCTGCCCGCCGGGCGCGGCGCTCGACGGCCCGCCCTACCTCGCGTTCGCCGCGGGGCGGCGCATCGCCGGCGACCAGCCCGATCGGTTCATCGTCGAGCATGCCCCCGTGCTCGCGCGCTTCCGCGCGGCCGCCGCGCGCGAGCGGCCGCGCTGCCCGTAGTCACCAGACGGCGACGCGGGCGTCGAACGCGCGGATCCGCTCGTCGCGCGTGACGAGGCGCGCGCGGTGGGCCTGCGCGGTCGCGTAGATGAAGCGGTCGGCAGGGTCGCCGGGGAAGCGATCCTCGTCGAGCAGCCCGGCAGCGACCGCGACGTCGGCCGTGAGCGGGTGCGCCGTCACGCGTCTCGGCGCGAGCGCCTGTCTGACCCACGTCGCGACGTCTCGGTCGAGCGAGATGCGCCCGCGCCGGACGAGCATCGCCAGCTCCCATGCGCTGATCGCCGAGACGCCGATCGTCTCGGCGTCGTCGATCGCGTGGCGGGCGGCAGGCGAGAGCTTCGACGGCTCGGCGAGCCACCACAGCCACGCGTGCGTGTCGAGCACGATCACGACTGCGCGTCCCAGACGGCGTCGACGGGGGCGACCAACTCGTCGTCGGAGACGTGGAAGGACACCGAGCCGGCCAGCGGCTGCGGCTCCTCGATCGCGACGAGCTTGGCGACCGGCCGGCCGCGCTTCGTCACGACGATCTCCTCGCCGGTGAGCGCGACCTCGTCGAGCAGCGCGAGGCAGTGGGACTTGAAGTGGCTGGCGGTGATGAGTGGCATAACCATGGTCACATTAGCATGGTCATGAACGGAAGCAAGTGCAGTCATGAACCGCTGAGCCTCCGAGGGCCCGACATTCGCCCCCGCTAGGCTCGATCGCATGATCGTCACGCCGGCAGTCCGCGACTACCTCGACGCCACGCGGCCGGCGGCCGACCCGCTGCTCGCGGAGATGCAGGCGCACGGCGCGCGCGAGCGGATCCCGATCCTCGACGCCCAGAGCGGTGCGCTGCTGCACGTGCTCGCGCACGCGATCGGCGCGCGCCGGATCGTCGAGGTCGGCACCGCGATCGGCGTCTCGACGCTGCAGCTCGCGCGGGCGCTGCCAGCGGACGGGGAGCTGGTGTCCTACGAGATCGACCCCGGGCGGCACGCCGCGGCGCAGGCGTATCTGGAGCGCGACGGGCTGGGCGCGCGCGTCGACCTGCGCCTGCAGGACGCGCGCGCCGGCCTCGCCGAGCTGGACGGTCCGTTCGACCTAGCGTTCCTCGACGGCGTCAAGGCCGAGTACGAGGAGTACCTGGACCTCGTCGTGCCGCTGCTGCGGCCGGGCGGGCTGGTCGCGGTCGACAACGTGCTGATGTCCGGCACCGTCGCCGAGAACCGCAGCGACGGCCACTGGACCGACGAGCAGATCGCGACCGCACGCGCGTTCAACGAGCGGCTGCTCCACCACCCGCAGCTGGTCGCGACGATCGCGCCCGTCGGCGACGGGATCGCGCTGGCGGCGCGGCGCTGAGGCGCTTCAGCGAGCCGCTTCCGGCGCGCGCAGCGCCTCCGGAAGCTGCTGCCGCGAGCGGATGCCGAGCTTGTCGTAGGCGGCTGCCAGGTGAGTCTCGACGGTCTTGACCGTCACGAACAGCGACTGCGCGATCTGGCGGTTCGTCATCCCGCTTGCCGCCATCTCGGCGACGCGCCGCTCGCTCGGCGTGAGCGACTCGACGCCGATCGGCGTCCAGCGGCGCACCTTCTCGCCGGTCGCGAGCAGCTCGTCGTGCGCGCGCTTGGCGAGCCCGGCGGCACCGCAGCGACGCGCCAGCTCGAGGCCCTCCCGCAGCGGCGGGCGCGCGTCGGCGCGCTGGCTGGCGCGGCGCCGCGCCGCGCCAGCTCGACGAGCGCCTCAGCGCGCACCAGTCGTACGGGCGAGCCGTCGAGCACGACGACGGCCTGCTCGAGCGCGGCGAGGCGCTCGGCGCCGGCCGTCGTCGTGGCCACCGCACGCAGCGCCTGCGAGTGGATCGACGGCGCGCCCCAGCGCTGCGCGTGGTCGAGCGCCGCGTCGGCCTTCGCGCGTGCACGCGCGCCCTCGCCCACGGCTGCGAGCGCCCGTGCGGCGCAGATGCGCGCCGGGGGCGCGGGGGCACCGATCACACCCCAGCCCTTCGCAAGGCGGTCCAGCTCGAGCAGGTCGGCGACGGCCTCCTCGAGCCGTCCCTGCTCGAAGCGCAGCTGACCGCGCGCCGCCAGCACGAGCGAGAACGCGAACACGTCCGGACCGGTCCCCGTCAGGCCGCCCGCCTCGAGCGCGGCCTCGGCTGCGTCGAGCTCGCCGCGCAGCACGAGCAAGCCAGCGAGCACCGCCCGCACCACCACCTCGGCGATGCGCAGCCGCCCGAGACGCGCGACGTCGAGCGCCTGGCGCGCGTCCGCCTCGGCGGCCGCGAGGTCGCCGCGCATCCACGGGACGCCGCCCTTCATCCACAGCGCGGCGATCAGCTCGGGCGTCGCGCCGCGCTGCTGCGCATACGCGAGCGCCCGGTCGGCGGCGCGCTGCGCCTCGTCGAGCTGGTCGGCATGCAGCAGCGCGAGCACCGGCCGGCCCGGCGAGAAGAACTCCGGCTGCTCGACGAAGATGCGCCCGTCGTGCGCGAGCGCGCGCCGGGCCGCCGCGATCGCCTCGCTGGCGGTGCCGTCGAACGCATGCCACTCCGACTCGAGCGCGGCTGCGAGACGGCTGCTCGGGCTGTCGGCCGGGATCCGGTCGAGGTACGGCAGCAGGCGTGCGCGCGCGGCGGGCAGCGACTGTCGTGTGAGCAGGTTCAGCTGCGCCTGCAGGCGGAAGGCGGCCTCGACGTCGCCCTGCCGGCCGGCGACCTCGATCGCCCGTTCCAGCAGCGGCGGCGCGTCCGCTGCGCGGCCGTTGAGGATCAGCCAGATCGTCAGCTTCCCGCCCCACCGCATGCGCAGGGAGGGGTCGCGCTCCAAGGCGTCCAGCACCTCCGGCAGGACGGCAGCGAACAGCGCCGGGTCGGATGCGCGGCTGCCGGCGGTGACGAGCGTGCTGAGGACAGCAGGTCGCAGGTCCGCCGGCGCCGGCTCGCGCAGCGCACGGCTCAGGTAGGCGAGCGCCGAGCGCGGGGCGCCGGCGGCGAGCGCCGCGCGGGCCGCCTGCAGCAGCGTCTCGGCGGTCGCGCGGTCGCCGCGCGCGTCGGTCGCCACCAGATGGGTCGCAAGCTGCTGCGCGCTCGCGCCGCGGGCGCGCAACAGCTCGGCTGCCCGCGCGTGCGCGGCGGCGCGCTCGCCGGTGGGCAGCTCGCGGTGCAGGGCGGTGCGCACGAGCGGATGCGCGAAGCGCAGCGCGGGAGCCTCCGGGTCGAGGATCGTGGCGGCGCGCAGCTCGTCGGCGCCAGCCGGCACGGCCGCGGCGGCGACGCCGGCGAGCTCGGCGACGAGGGCGTGGTCGGCGTCGTCCCCGAGCACGACGATCGCCCGCGCCACGGCCTGCGCATCGTGCGAGAGCCGCCCGAGCCGGACGAACACCGCGCGCGCGACCCGCTCCGGCGCCAGCTCCCGCACGCGCGGCGCCTGCTCGGCGTTGGGGCTGATCGCCTGGGCGGCGAGCGTCCGCGCCAGCTCGTGCAGCAGGAACGGGTTGCCGCCGCTGACCTCGTGGCAGCTTGCGGCGAACGCGGCCTCCGGTGTCGCGTCCAGCTCGTCCGCCAGCAGCGCGGTCGTGGCGTCTCTGCTGAGAGCGCGCGGCTCCAGGCGGCGGGCGACCGCGTCGGTCGCGATGCGTACGAGCCGCTTGCCCGCGCCGGTCTCGTCCGGCCGGCAGGCCGCTGCGAGCAGCACGGGCAGCTCGTCGAGGCGCGGCAGCACGAAGCCGACGTAGTCGAGCGAGGCGGCGTCGGCCCAGTGCAGGTCGTCGATCGCCAGCAGCAGCGGCTGCTGCTCGGCGAGCGCGGCGGTCAGCCAGTAGAGGCCGTGCAGGACGGCGAACGCGTCGGCCGGCGCTGCGACGCCGTCCAAGCCCAGCGCCCCGCGCGCCGCGCCCGCGGCGCCGTCGAGCAGCGCCTCCCGCGCCGCGGGGTCGAGCGCGCGCAGCGGCGGCTCGAACAGCTGCCGCACGAGCGCGAACGGGAAGTCCCGCTCGAGCTCGGTCGCGCGCGCGGCGAGCACGCGCATCCCCGCCGCGCGTCCCCGCTCACGTGCGGCCTGCAGCAGCCGCGTCTTGCCGAGCCCGGCGGCCGCCTCGATCACGGCGAAGCGGCCGTGTCCGGCCTTGGCCTCGGCGACGAGCGCGTCGATCGCGGCCAGCTCGCGCTCGCGCTCCAGCAGCCCGCTCACGCGCCCCCGGGGTCCGGTTCAGGGTGCTCGCCCCGCGGCGGCGGCGAACTCCGGCGCAGACGCTCGACCCACATCGAGTCAGGAGCGTGCCATGAAGCGGTCCGACGAGGCGCTGGTCGTCGTCCCTAATGCGCAAGATTGCACTATTTTCGGTCTATTAGTGCGATCCTGTGACATAGGGGCATTCGCGTACGGGAGGCGTGTTGTCATGACCAGGTTCCAAACGACCGCCGTGCTGGCGGCAGTGCTTGCCGTGCCGATCGTCGCCGCCGTCGCGCCGGCTGCCGTCGCGCCGGCGCCGCGACCGGTCGTGACGCTGTCCGCGCAGGTCTCGCCCGGGCAGCCTCCGATCCCTCGGGGCACCCCGCTGACGTTGCGGTTGAGCACGAGCTTCAAGAGCGTGCCCGCGGGCGGGAACTTCGTGCTCGAGCACGTCGACTACAGATTCGGCAGCGGGGCGCGCTTCAACGGTGCGCAATTCCCGTCGTGCAGCGTGCAGAGGATCCTGCGGGCGCACGGCCGCCTGTCGGTCTGTCCGAAGGGGTCGAAGGTCGGGCACGGCGTCGCGACCGGCACCGCCGTCGCGATCGGCGTCACTTCGAGCGGGCGCGTGACGATCTTCAACGGCCCGCGCGGCAGGAGCATCGTGCTGAACTTCCTCGTGGTCCAGCCGGCGTTGATCAACGAGACCTTCGAAGCGCCGATCAGACGGCTGCACGGCGGCAGATATGCATTCGAGCTGTCGCACTCCGTTCCGCCTTCGCTGCAAACGATTCTCGACGGCGACATCGTCGTGAAGCGACTCGACATCACGACCGGCGCGACACGTGTGATCGACGGGCGCAGACGCGGCTACTTCGAAGCCGTCGCCTGTCCCCGGCACGGCTCCAAGGTCCATGGTGACTTCGAGTTCAAGCAGGGTGCGAGAGCGAGCGCGGATCTGACGGTGGCGTGCTGACCCCTCGCGCTGCCTATCACGGGTCGCGCAGACGAGTTCGGAACCAACCCCGCAGACCTGTGCTGTTGCGCTGAGGCGGTGTCGCGCGATGGAAAGAACGGTGTCGCACTTTGGTACCTGAGTGCTACACTGACTCCGATGCCGACGACTCGTCCGCGATACACGGTCACCGACACCGGACACACAGCAGAGCTGCTGGACCTCGCGCAGCGCGCTTGGCCGGAAGTCTCCGATCGGCGGCAGCTCCTGCTGCGGCTGACGGAGGTCGGTGGTGAGGCGGTGGAGACGAAGCTCGCGGAGCAGGGGCAGCGACGTGAGCGCCAGCGCCTCGGGCTCGAGCGCGCGGCGCGGCTGGTCGACGTCGACGCGCTGCTCGGCGATCAGGCGTGGCGCTGATCCTGCTCGACAAGTCCGCATGGGTGCGCGGGGGTGCGGACCTGCTCGACTACGGCGAGCTGTGCATGTGCGCGATCACGCGCATGGAGATCCTCTACAGCGCTCGGTCCGCCGACGACTACGCCACGCTCCAGGAGGATCTCGCCGCCTACCGCGATCTGCGCATCGACTACGCGACCGTCTCTGCGGCGGAGTCGGCGCAGCGTGAGCTCGCCGTCTCGGGTCAACACCGCATCTCCCTGCCGGATCTCATCATCGGCGCGTGCGCGCAGCAACACGGTGCGGACGTCCTGCACGTGGATCGCCATTTCGACGTGATCGCCGAGACGTTCGGCTTCCGCAGCATTCGTCTGCCGTAGCACGCGAGCCGCGATCCGAAGGATCTGGTCGCTGGCGCAGACCGAGAGAGCCGGAACCGGGACTCGAACCCGGGACCCCGTGTTTACAAGACACGTGCTCTACCAGCTGAGCTATTCCGGCGGGGCCGGTCCAGCGTAGTGGATCGCGCCGGGGCGGCGTGACCGCTCAGCGGCCCGCTCGCGCGGGGCCGGTCGCGCTGCCGCCGGGCATCCGCAGCCGCTCCTCGTAGACGCGGATCAGCTCGGACAAGGGCACGTCGAGGCCGTTCGCGATGCCGACGAGCGCGGCGAACGAGGGCGTAATCTCGCCGCGCTCGATCTGTCCGACGTACTTGCGCCCGACGCCGCCCTTGGCACCGACGCGCTCCTGCGAGAGCTGCTGGCGGGCGCGGATCTCGCGGATCGCGGCGGCGAGCGCACGCAGCTCGGCGTCGATGGTCGGAGGCACCGCGCGAACTCTTGTTTGGTTCCGGGTTGCTTTCCACCCGCCATAGGCAGCAAAATGTGTCGTGCAGGGGGTATTTGACCCTGTCCAAGGGGTCTGTCGGCGTTCCCTCGCTCGACTCGGCACGCCACACGGATCCCGGCGACGAGCCCGCGATCCCCCAGCGGGCTCTCGACGCGACAGCGCCCCGGCCTCCCGAAGCCGGGGCGCTCTCGTGTCGCGCCCGGCCCGCTCAACCCTGCGCCGGCTCGCCGTTGAGGCGCCGCTCCAGCGCGCCCATCACGACGCCGAACAGCAGGTGCCGCCACGTCGCCTGCGCGAGTCCGCGGCGGTTCCCCCGCAGGCGCGGCAGCTCCGCGCGCGCGGGGTGGAAGCGGTCGCTCAGTCGCCCGAGCGGCCACAGCCCGAAGTTCTCCGCCTGCGCCACGAGCGGCGCGCGCGCCTCCGCAGGCACCCCGGCGCGAGCGAGCGCCGGCGCCAGCACGCCCGCGTGGACGGCGCCGAGGACGGCTCCGTTCTGCACGTGCAGCGCGAGGCCGAGCGGATACCAGCGGCTGCGCGGAGCGCGCGGCAGCAGCGCCCGCCCGAGCAGCTCCACGTCGTCGTAGCCGCCGCGGAAGACGCGCTTGTCGAGCGGCTGCTGCAGCGCCCACACCGCGGCTGCGAGCCCGCCCGCGAGCGCGCCGCGCGCCATCCGTCTCCGCTGCCCCGGCCCGAGCGCCATCGTCGCGACTGTAACGTGCCACCGCGCGGCGGGTACCTAACGCGGAATGGATCTGCAGCGACTCCATCGGCGTGCACGCGAGCGCGGCGTGAACCCGATCGTCTACTGGCTCGCCCGCGCGGTCCTGCAGCCGTTCTTCCACCTCTACTTCCGCCTCTCGCGGATCGGGCGCGAGCACATCCCGGTCGACGGGCCGGTGATCTTCGCCGCCAACCACCGCAGCTTCCTCGACCCGTTCGTGATCGGCACGATGATGCGGCGGCCGATCTACTACGTCGCCAAGAAGGAGCTGTTCGCCAACCGCGTGCAGGCGTGGCTGCTGAACGCGCTCGGCGCCTTCCCGGTCGACCGCGGCAACGCCGACCAGGACATGGTCGAGACCGCCAAGGCGATCCTCGCGCGCGGCGACTGCGTGCTGATCTTCCCCGAGGGGACGCGCGTCCGGCCCGGTCCGCCCGGCCCCGCCAAGCGCGGCGTCGGCCGGCTCGCGTTGGAGACCGGCGTGCCGGTCGTCCCCGTCGCCGTGATCGGCACCACCGATGTGCGTCGCGGCTGGCGCGTCTGCCCCAGGAAGGTGCGCATCCGCGCCGGGCGTCCGCTCACCTTCCCGCGTGTCGAGTCGGCCTCGCGCGAGCTGGCGCAGGCGGTCACCGACCGCATCTGGCCGTGCGTGATGCTGCAGTGGGAGTGGCTCGGCGGGATCTCGCCTCTGCGCCGCGCCGCCGTCGTCGGGGCGGGCGCGTGGGGGACCGCGCTGGCGGTCGCGTTCGCGCGCGCCGGGCTCGACGTCGAGCTGGGCTGCCGCTCGCGCGAGCAGGCCGAGGCGCTCCGGCGCGAGCGCGTAAACATGCGTTACCTGCCAGGCGTGCCGCTGCCCGAGCGGGTGCGACCGTGTCACGCGGCGGAGCTGGAGCTGGCGGTCCACGACCTCGTCTGCCTCGCCGTGCCGGCGCGCGACCTGCCCGCCGTGCTCGCTGCGCACGGCAGCGAGATCCCCCAGCGAGCGGGCGTGCTGGTCGTCTCCAAGGGGCTCGTGCCGCCGCTCGGCACGTTGCCGTCCGCCTACGCGGCGGAGCGCGTGCACGCGCGCACGGTCGCCGCGCTCGCCGGTCCGAGCCACGCCGCCGACGCGCTCGCGTCGGGCGCCTCGGTCGTGCTCGCGACGACCGACGACGCGTTCGCGCAGGAGCTGGGACACGCGCTCGCGAGCGCCGGCTTCGACGTGCAGGCCACGCGCGACGTGACCGGCGTCGAGCTGGCCGGCTGCGCCAAGAACGCCGCCGTGCTGGCGGCCGCCGCGGCCGCCGCGGCGGCCGGACCCAACGTCGCCGGCGCCGCCGCGGGCAAGGTCTTCTCGGAGATCGACGGCCTCGCCCGCCGTCTTGGCGCTGCGCCCGACACGTTCGCCGGGCTGGCCGGCGCGGGCGACCTCGTCGCGACCGTCGTCGCCGACGGCAGTCGCAACCGCCGCGCCGGCGAGCTGCTCGCGCAAGGCGTCCCGGCCGCCGAGATCGCGCCGGCGCTCGGCCATGCGGTCGAGGCGGTCGACACCGTCCCGCTGCTGGCCGCGCTGCTGCGCGACGCGCAGCTGCCCGCGCCCGCGACGCTCGGCCTCGCCGCGCTCGTCGAGGGGCGCGTCGAGCCCGACCGCTGGACGGCCGCCGTGACCCAGCCGGCCCGCCGGCCGCGAAAGGCCCGCGCGGCCTGAGAAGGGGGATACTGCGCATGCGGTGTCCGATCCCCAGTCCCTCTCAAAGCCGGACCTCGACCGCAGCTTCTCCGAGCTGTACCGCACCCATCTGCGCGACGTCTACTCCTACGCGTACTACCGCGTCGGCAACCACCACGACGCCGAGGACCTCACGGAGCAGACGTTCCTGCAGGCCTACCGCCACTACGAGCGCGCGCTGCGCGAGTCGGACGGCCGCCCGCTGCGCCCGTGGCTCATCCGCATCGCGCACAACCTCGCCGCCAACTACTACCGCGACCGCGCCCGCCGGCCCGAGTCCGCGATCGAGGACGCGGCCGTGATCAGCGCGCCGCACACGACCGAGACGCTCGTCGAGGGGCGCGAGGAGCTGGAGCAGATCCTCGCCGGCGTGCAGCAGCTGCCGGACGACCGTCGCGAGGCGCTGATCATGCGCTTCGCGCTCGGCATGGACAACCGCGAGATCGCACGCGCGCTCGGGCGCAGCGACGGCGCCACGAAGGTGCTGCTGCACCGCGCGATCAAGCAGCTCGAGGGGATCGTGAGCGCGCACGACGGCGCCCGGCCGGCCCCGGGGGGCGCGCGATGAGCACGACCGAGTTCGAGGCGCGCCTGCGCGCGGCGCTGCACCCGGTCGAGCCGCCGGAGGACTTCGCCGTGCGGCTCGAGCGCGGGCTCGTCGAGCTGCACGAGATGGCGACCGACGAGCTGGAGGCATGGGAGCTGTCGGCGATGCGCGACCCGCGCAACTGGGCGCGCCCGGCGGCCGCTGCCGTCGTCGGCACGAGCGCCGGCGCGGCGCTGTTCGTGCTGCGCGCGCGGGCGCGGCACCGGCGCCGCCGCGCCCAGTCAGCCAACGTGCTCGACCTGGCCGAGCGCACGGTGCGCGAGCTGGCCGACGAGGCTCGTAGGCTGCTGCCCGGCGGCGACTGAGGCGTCGTCGCGGCCGGGGCGCTGATCCGCCTGCGCGCCTGGCGCGTAGGAACGCAGTGACCGATGCCCGACCGTCGCGCCGCCCACACGCCGTCGCTCCGCGACCTCGCCGACGAGGACCTGATGCAGCTCGTGCAGCGCGCCGAGGCGGCTGCGTTCGAGGTCGTCTACGACCGTCACGCCGGCGCCGCCTTCTCGCTTGCGTACCGCATGTGCGGCGCGCGGCAGCTCGCGGAGGAGGTCGTGCAGGAGGCGTTCCTGTCGATCTGGCGCAGCGGCGCGCGCTACGACCGCCGCCGCGGCAGCGTGCGCACGTGGATCCTCGGCATCGCGCACCACCGCGCGATCGACGTGTTGCGGCGGGGCGTCGTGCAGGACCGCCACCGCGCCTCTGACGAAGGGCTCGAGGAGCGCTTCGAGGCGAACGACAGGACCGACGTCGAGGTCGCCCGGCGCGAAGAGGCGCTCGAGGTGCGCGGCGCGCTCGACGGGCTGCCGGACGAGCAGCGGCGCGCGATCGAGCTCGCCTACTACGGCGGCTTCACGCAGAGCGAGATCGCCGAGATGCTCGGCGTCCCGATCGGCACCGTGAAGGGCCGCATGCGGCTCGGGATGGAGAAGATGCGCGACCGGCTCGCGCCGACCGAGGTGGTCCCGTGAGCGAGCGCTGCACCCACGCCGAGACCGTCGCCGCCTACCTGCTCGGCGCGCTCACCGACGCCGAGCGGCGCGAGTTCGAGATGCATCTGACGGCGTGCGTCCCCTGCCGCGAGGATCTCGCCGGCCTGCGCGTCGTCGCCGATGCGCTGCCGCTCGCGGTTCCGCCGGTCGCCCCGTCTGCGGCGCTGCGCGACCGCCTGCTGGAGACGGTGCGCGCCGAGGCCGAGGTGCTGTCGGCGGCCGGGCCGACCGCCGACAGACCGCCCGCGCAACGCCGCGGGCGCCGCCGCTTCGTCCGGCCGCTCGGCCGGCCGCTGGGGCTCACCGCCGCCGCGCTGGCGTTGCTGCTCGGCGTCGCGCTCGGCTTCGGCGTCGGCGCGGCGACGAACGAGCGCACGGAGACGCAGACGGTCGTGCAGGTGCGCACCGTGCAGGCGCGAGTCGACGCGACTGCGGCGCCGCGCGGGACGGCGGTGATCGTCGTGCGCGACGGCGTCGCGACGCTGCGCGTGCGCGGGCTGCCGGCGCCGCCGCCCGGGAAGGTCTACGAGGTGTGGCTGCTGCGGCGCGGCGCGGCCGCGCCGTCGCCGACCGACGCGCTCTTCAGCGTCAGCACGCGGGGCAGCGGCCGCGTCGCGCTGCCGAGCGTGCGCGGCGTCGAGGCGGTGCTGGTGACGGCCGAGCCGGACGGCGGAAGCCGGGCGCCGACGTCGCAGCCGTTCATCAACGCGGCGCTGTAGGCGCGACGCTCATCGGAGCGCAAGCTCCGGCTGCTACCGTCCGCGCCCGATGCCCACCTGCTACCGCCATCCGACGCGCGAGACGGGCGTCGCATGCTCCAACTGCGGCCGGCCGATCTGCCCCGACTGCATGACGTCGACGACGGTCGGCATGCGCTGCCCGGAGTGCGCGCGCCAGCGCACGCGCGTCGTGCGGCCGCGCGCGATGAGCGCCGCGACGCCGGTCGCGACGCAGGCGATCATCGCGATCAACGTGGTCGTCTACCTGGCCGAGCTGTTCGGCGGCAGCGGCTTCGGCAGCGTCGGCGGGACCGTCTACCAGCACGGCGCGCTGTACGGCCCGCTCGTGGCCGCCGGCGACTGGTGGCGCGTCATCAGCTCCGGCTTCCTGCACGCCGGCTTCTTCCATGTCGCGCTGAACATGGTCTTCATCTGGTTCATCGGGCGCTCGCTCGAGCCGGCGATCGGCACCGCCCGCTTCGTCGTCGCCTACGGCGCGTCGCTGCTGTGCGGCTCGTTCGGCGTGCTGCTGCTCGAGCCCAACTCGATCGCCGTCGGCGCCTCGGGCGCCGCCTTCGGCCTGCTCGGAGCGCTGATCGTCGAGGCGCGCTCGCGCGGCATCGACCTGTGGTCGACGGGGCTGATCCAGATCGCGCTGATCAACTTCGCGTTCACGTTCCTCGGCGCGAACATCGCGGTCGGGGCGCACCTCGGCGGCTTCGCCGGCGGCATCCTCGTCGGCGTGATCTACGACCAGTTCGACCGCCGCCGGCTCCCGCGCGAGGCCTCGCTCGCCGCCGGCGTCCTGCTCGGCGTCGTCGCCTTCGTCGCCTCGCTGGCGATCGCTTAACGAGCGGCGGCGGCGCGCTCTCGCACGCCGCCGCCGAAGTGATGGGATCTATCCAGTCGCGCCGTTAGTGGCAGGTGATGTTCGTGTCGGAGGACGAGGTGGCCGTCAGGCCGGTGTCCGTGTTGAACGACGTGTCCACGTGCAGCGGAGCCTTGTGGCTCTTGGGGCACTTGAACGCCTCGATGTAGCCGCGCTTGACGCCGTGCACCACGCGCGTGAGGCCGGTCGTGACGTCGATGCTGCGCACGATGATCGGCCCGTCGAGGATGTTCTGCAGCTCGGTCGGGATGACGTTCGTGAGCGTGTACCCGTACTTGCCCGAGGTCTTTCTGAGCGGCGCCTTGAACGTCATGTTGATGAGCGCCGGTCTCTCGATGTCGACGTTGAACGTGATGCTCTTGCCGCCAGGACCGTTGAAGAGCGTCAGCTTGCCGCTCGAGGTGACGCCGATGTCGACCGCCGTGCCGACGGCGATGCCCTTGCCGATCCTCGAGCCCTTCGGGCAGGCGCTGAGGCGGTTGTGCGCCTTCTCGAGCTGCGCGACGCTGCACGACGGGAACAGGTTCCCGTTCGGCTTGCCGACGCCGTTGGGGAACTTCACGACCACGTGGTCCAGCCGGTAGCGGCTCCCTGACGGGTGGGTGATGCCGAGGTGGAACTTCAGCGAGATCGGCATCCCGTGCTTGTTGGTGAGGCCCCGCACGAGGTGGTTCGGCGTGACGCTCGCCTTCACCGACGTGGTGGGGCCTCCCGGCGTGTTCGCCGCCGGCGAAGCCGCGGCGACGATGAAGGTGGCGGCGGCCGCTGCCACCGCGATGCGGCCTGTGCGAATGGATTGCATCCATCGATGGTAAACGTGCCTGTACCGGTCGTCCAGGAAGAAGCGAATCGACCGTCAGAGCTCGACTACCAGGGGATTTGCGACCGCAACTTCGGGGACCGCCCCGGGTTGCAGGACATGCGCGAGCAACTCCAGCCCGTCGATCAGCCGCGGTCCGGGGCGCGAGAAGTAGGCCGATGCGTCAACCGCCACCACCTCGCCGGCGCCGAGCGCCGCGAGTTTCTCTCTGAAAAGCAGTGCCTCGGCGTGCGCGCGTGCGGCGTCGTAGCCGCACGGCATCGCCACGACGACGTCGGGCTCGGCCGCCGCGACCTCCTCCCACGAGCGCCGCTCGGAGTGCTCGCCCGGCATCCCCAGCACGTCGAGCCCGCCGGCGAGCTCGATCAGCTGCGGCGTCCAGTGGCCGGCCACGTAGACCGGGTCGAGCCACTCGAGCGCGGCCACGCGCGGGCGTCTGCGGTCGCGCACCGCGAGTCGCACGCGGTCGATGCGGGCGGCGGCGTCCTGCACGAGCGCGACGCCCGCGTCTCTGCGGCCGGTCGCCTCCGCGAGCGTGCGCACGTCCCCGAGCACCTCGCCGAGCGTGCGCGGGTCGAGCGAGATCACGTGCGGCCGGCTCTCCAGCTCCTCGGCGATCGCGCGCACGTCCTCGAACGAGACGGCGCACACGGCGCACAGCGCCTGCGTCACGATCAGGTCCGGGGCGAGCTCGTGCAGCGCCTCGACGTCCAGCTCGTAGATCGCCTCGCCCTGGTCGGTGCGTGCGCGCACGGCGGCGTCGATCTGGCCCGCCGTGAGGTCGTGCGGAAGCGCGTCGCGCGTGACGTGTGGCAGCTCGCGCGCCGCGGGCGGATAATCGCACTCGTGCGTGACGGCGATCACCTCGTCCCCGAGCCCGAGCGCGAACAGGATCTCCGTCGCCGACGGGACGAGACTGACGATTCGCATGGGAGGACGATATGGCACTGCTGACCGACGCGCAGATCGCGGAGGCCCTCGAGGGGCGCGAGTGGCGCCGCGAGGGCGAGGCGCTCGTGCGCGACCGGCGCTTCCCCGACTTCGCCGCGGCGATCGCGTTCGTCGAGCGGGTGGCGGAGGTCGCCGAGGCGTCCAACCACCACCCCGACATCCTCGTGCACGGCTGGAACAAGGTGAAGCTCACGCTCTCGACCCATTCCGAGGGCGGCATCACCGCCGCCGACGTGGCGCTCGCGCAGCGGCTCGACGCCTTGAGCTGACGCCGGGGGCGGCTGCTACGGTTCGCCCCACCAGTCGATGAGCGACGACGACCTGTCTCGAAGTAGCGGCCCACACGTCGCCGCGGTCTCATGACCGCGCTGCTGCTCGTCGGCCTGCTGGGGCTCGTCGCGGTCAACGGCTTCTTCGTCGCGGCCGAGTTCGCGCTCGTGCGCGCCCGCCGCTCGCGCATCGAGGAGATGGCCGAGCAGGGCGAGTCGGGCGCGGAGACGGCGCTCGCCGAGCTGGAGGAGATCACCGAGTACCTGTCGGCCTGCCAGCTCGGCATCACGCTCGCCTCGATCGGCATCGGCTTCCTCGGCGAGCCGGCGATCGCGAAGCTGATCGAGCCGGCCTTCGGCGGCCTCTCGCACGGCGCCGCCGCGGCGATCTCGATCGCGATCGCGTACGTGTTCGTGACCGCCGTCCACATCACGGTTGGCGAGCAGGTGCCGAAGGTGTGGGCGATCCAGCGCGCCGACCGCACGGTGCGGCGGATCGCGCGGCCGCTGCACCTCTTCGCCCGCACGTTCCATCCCTTCGTCGTGTTGCTCAACCGCGCTTCGAGCGGGATCCTGCGGCTGCTGAGAGTCGATCCGAACGTCGGCGAGGAGGCGGGCGGGACGCCGGAGGAGCTGAAGCTGCTGATCGCCGAGTCCTACACCGGCGGCAAGCTCGACGCTGGCGAGGCGGGCATGCTGGCGGGCGTCTTCCATCTGCACGAGCAGGAGGCGCGCCAGGTGATGACGCCGATCCCGGCGGTCGTCACGTGCGACGTCTCTGAGACGGCCGAAGCGGCGCTGCGGCGCTGCGTCGAGTCGGGCCACACGCGCCTCGTGGTGACCGAGGACGAGAACACCGACCGCATCAAGGGCCTCGTGCACGCCAACTCGCTCGCGCGCCTGCTGATGGAGCAGGGCTCCGACGCGACGATCGAGGGGCTCGTGCGGGAGGCCCCGATCGTCCCGGAGACGAAGCCGCTCGACGACCTGCTCGCCGACCTGCAGCGCCAGCGCAGCTCGCTCGCGGTCGTCGTCGACGAGTACGGCCGCACGGCGGGCGTCGTGACGGTCGAGGACATCGTCGAGGAGGTCGTCGGCGAGATCGCCGACGAGACCGACCCGACCGCGGGCGCGATCCGCCGCCTGCCGAACGGCGACTGGTTCGTGCGCGGGCACGTCGCGGTCACCGACCTCGAGGACTACGGCCTCTCGCTGCCGGTCGACACCGACGCCTACAACTCCGTCGGCGGCTTCGTCTTCGCCGAGCTCGGGCGGCTGCCGAAGCGCGGCGACACGATCGCCGCCAACGGCTTCTCGATCCGCGTCGAATCGGTGCGCGAGAACCGCATCGAGGCGGTGCGGATCAGCGAGCGCGGCGCGCGCCGCCCCGAAGCGATCGCGCGCTGACCTCACCAAACCTCATCAGAACGCACCAAAGCTCACGACGCGCTACCGTGCGCGCACGATCGCCGGGTCGCTCCGGCGGTTGGAGGAGGAGAGGCAGTGGTGGACTGGTGGGTCCGCCTCGCAACGAAGCCGGCCCGCTCGCGCGGGCCGGCTTCGTGCTTCTGGGAGGAGGTGCTGCTGTGAGGTACGTCGCACGCCGGAGTATGCGCACGCGCCATGAAGCGACCTTAAGCGGTCCCTGAGAGTCCTCTCATCACGCGGTGCGGCGGCGCGTCAGGCGTAGTCGAGCAGGCCCTTGCCGGTCTTCTTGCCGAGATGCCCTTCGGCGACGAGCTGCTGCACCGTTCTCGGCACGGGCGACTCGATCGCCTCGCCGATCGCCTGCGAGACGTCGAGGCCGACGTAGTCGAGCAGCGCCAGCGGCCCCATCGGGTGGCCGGCGCCGAGCCGCATGCAGGTGTCGATCGACTCCGGCGGAAGCCCCGTCTGCTCCATCAGCTCGACGGCGCTGAAGAGGTACGGGAACAACAGGCGGTTGACGACGAAGCCGGAGACGTCCGGCACCTCGACGGCGGTCTTGCCGAGCGCCGCGCACAGCGCGCGGGCGCGCGCGCGAACGTCCTCGACCGCCTCCGGCGCGTACGCCAGCTCGACGAGCGCCATCTTCGGCACCGGGTTGAAGACGTGCAGGCCGACGAAGCGGTCGGGACGCCCCGACGCCTGCGCCAGCCGCGCGACCGACAGCGACGAGGTCGTCGTCGCGACGACCGCGTCCTCGGCGGAGACGCGACCCAGCTCGGCCAGCACGCCGCCCTTGACGTCGTAGTCCTCGGCCGTCGCCTCGACCAAGAACGTCGCGGACGCCAGCTCGCCGAGGTCCGACACGACCGTCACCCGGTCGGCGATCGGCTCCTCGCTCAGCTTGCCGCACCACTTCGCGACGGCGCCCCGCGCCCGCTCCGCCGAGGCGTCGGAGCGCGCCCACAGCAGCACCTCGCCGTGCTGCGCCGCAGTCGCGGCCAAGCCGCATGCGATCGCGCCCGAGCCCGCGATTCCCAGCCGTTCCTCCACCGAAAGCTCCTTGATTCGACTCGTCAGTCGGGCGAACACTACGCGCCCCTCGGCGAAGGCAGCTCCACCACCGCACGCGCCGCGCGGCAGCCGCGCACGCGCCACGGCGGGACGCCACGGTCGACCCGCACGACCTGCCCGGCGCCGTCGAGCCACAGCAGGTCGAGCGCGAAGCGCATCCCGCAGGTGTGGATCGAGCGCGTCCGCGGCAGCAGCAGTGCGACGCCCGGCGGCAGCCCGCGCAGCCCGGCGAGCCCGAGCAGCCGCGCGCGCGGGCCGGCGGCGAGGCGGACGTCGTGGCCGTCCAGCTCCGCGACGGCGACCGCGGCGCGGGGCAGCCGCCGCAGCCGGCGCGGCAGGATCACTCGGCCCAGCGGAAGCCGGTCGCGGAGGGACGCGCCGCGAGCGGGCTGGCCGGCAGGCCGTCCGGCGGCTCGTTGAGGTTGTAGCCGCCGGGCGCGAGGTCGTTCGGCGTGCCGGGGTGGAACAGCGACGCGAGCAGCTGCGCCTGCCCGCGCCCCGGGCCGAGCTCGAACTGCCCGCCGCCGTAGGCGCCGATGCCGTGCTGGGCGCAGTAGTCGTAGCCGGCGCACAGGCGCTCCAGCCCGCCGAAGCGCGACGGCTTCACGTTCACCATCCGCGGCGCGAACGGCAGCGCCTCGATGTCGGCGATCGAGTGGATCGGCGCGTCCCACGTGATGCGGTCGCGATGGGGGCGCAGCGCCTCGTCGATGCCGTCCGCCGACAGGTCGGGATCCTCGAGCCACGCGTCTGGGAACGCCTCCGCGATGCGGCGGTAGAAGCCCGGCTCGGCGGGGTTGTCGACGACGGTCCCTCTGTAATGACCCTTGAAGTCGACCGAGTCGACGGCGCCGCTGGCGACGAGCGCCGCGATCGTCTGCTCGCTCCACGCGGGCGTCGGGTCGAGTTTGAAGCGCAGCGTCGGATAGCGCTCGATCAGCGCCAGCAGTGGCGCGACGTCGGCGACGCCGTCCTGCTCGGGCAGGCGGCGCGAGTTGACGAACGTCACCGGGCGCGGCTCGCGGCCGAGGACCGCGTGCAGCGGCTTGCCGGCCTGGCGCAACGCGAGGTCGAGCGCGGCGGAGTGGAAGGCCCAGCGGCGGTACAGGCGCGAGACCTCGCCGCGGACCGGCTCGACGGGGAACAGGTCGAGCGCGTCGATCCGCGCGCAGAAGTCACCGAGCGTGGTCTGCCCGGTGAGGTCGAGCACCGGCCCCGCCGCCTGCAGCGCGTCGTGGTCCTCCGCGTCGTAGACGACGTCCTCGCCGACGCCCTCCTCGCCGCCGCCGTGCAGGTGGATCACCGTCGTCTGCCGGCGGAAGCCGCTCGAGACGTCCATCACGAGCGGCTCGAGCGCGTACGACTCGACGACGAGCGGCAGGCCGGCGAGCAGGTCGTACGTCCCCATCGGTCGAGCAGCCTAGCGCTCGGGCGCCTCGCCGCGTTCGAGCCGCGCGACGAGCTCCTCCAGACGCAGCTCCTCGAGGCCTCTGCCGACGGCCTCCAGCTCGCCCGCGCACCACTCGACGAGCCGCCGCCCCTCGGCGACCAGCTCGAGCGTCTCGCGCAGCCCGGCCTCACCCGAGTCGAGCCGCCGCACGATCTCCTCGATGCGCGCGCTGGCGGCTTCGTAGCTGGTCGGCTGCTCGCTGCTCACGACGCGGAATCCTCGACGTTCGCCCGGACGCGTCCGTCGTGGAAGCGCAGCGCGAGCGCGCCGGCGGAGCGGGCCTCGGCGGCCGACGTCACGAGCTCGCCGCCGTCCCCGCGTTCGACGAGGGCGTAGCCGCGCGCGAGCGTGCGCTCCGGGTCGTGCGCGGCGAGCGCGAGCAGCAGGCGCTCCAGCTCGCCGCGGCGCCGCGCGTGGTCGACGCGCGCCGCCTCCGTCTTGCGGCGCAGCACGAGCAGGCGCGTGGCACTCAGCTCGCGCTCGCGCGCGAGCCCGCGGCGCGCGCTGGCGCGCAGCTCGCGCAGCAGCTGGTGCAGCTGGCGGCGGTGGCGCGCGACGTGCTCGGCCGGCGCGCGCGCCAGCGCCGCGAGCGTGCGCGCACGCGTCACGACCGCGCGGCGGCCGTGCAGGTCCAGCCGGCGCGCCTCGCGCAGCAGCGTCGCGCGCGCCTCGCGCACGTCGAGCCGCACTGCCGCCTCGGCGGCGTGCGTCGGCGTCGAGCAGGAGACGGCGGCGACGTCGTCGATCAGCGTGCGGTCGCTGTGGTGCCCGACCGACGCGATCACCGGCACGCGCAGCAGCGCCACGGTGCGGCACAGCGTCTCGTCGCAGAACGCGAACAGGTCGGCGAGCGAGCCGCCGCCGCGCGCGACGACGATCGTCTCGACCGCCTCGATCGCCGCCAGCTCGCGCAGCGCCTGCGCGATCGCCGGCGCGGCGTGGCGGTCCTGCACCGGCGCGAAGCCCCACACGAGGCGGCCGCCCCAGCCGCGCCGCCGCAGCCCCGCGAGCACGTCGTCGCGCGCCTTGCCGCCCTCGCCCGTCACGACGCCGATCGTGCGCGGCAGCAGCGGCCGCTGGAGCCGCTTCTGCGGCTCCAGCAGACCCTCCGCGGCGAACTGGCGGCGCAGCCGCTCGACCTGCGCGAGCAGGTCGCCCTCGCCCGCGACACGCAGGTCGCTCGCGCGGAACGAGAACGAGGGGGAGGAGGTCGCGCTGCCGGCGTAGTAGTCGCAGCCGCCGGCGATCACGACCTGCGCACCGTCGGCCGGGTCGAGCCCGAGCCGGTCGAAGTCGCTGCGCCACATCGAGCACGGCAGCGCCCCGCGCGCGTCGCGCAGCTCGAACCACACGGACGCTCTGCTCATGCGCAGGTTCCACAGCTCGCCGAAGACCTGCACGTGCGCGAAGGCGCGCAGGCGCTCGCGCAGCCGCTCGGCGTAGGAGCCGACCGGGAAGGGGCCGGGGAGCGCGCTGCCGGGGATCCCCGCGGGCGTCGCTGGGCGCGTCTCGCTCATGTCCGCCGAGCGTAGCCGCCGGCGGCGACGGCGCTAGGTTGCGTCGTCGGCGACGCTCGCGAGCGTCGCCATGTCCGCGTCGCCGCCGCGTACCTCGCCGGCGCGCGCGAGGCCGTTCAGCCGCGCGATCTCGCGCTCGCCCTCGAGGCGCGCGGGATGGTCGGCTGGCAGGTCGCGGATCAGGCGCCGGATGCGCTCGCGCAGCTGCAGCGCGAAGTGCGGGGTGGAGGCGCCCATCAGCTGGCGCACGTCCTCGACCGTGACGGCGTGGGCGGGGCTGATGCGGTCGGGATGCTCGGCTTGGCTCATCTGGCGGTCGTGTCGTTCTGGATCGGGGCGATCTCGAGCAGGCTGTCGATGCGCGACTGCACCGGGAGCGAGATCGCGGACTCGTCGCCGATCAGCCAGGCGCGATTGTAGACGCCGCGGGCCGGGTCGCGCGTGTAGCCCGGCTGGATGTCGAGCAGGTACTGGCCGACCGGCAGCGGCAGCGTTGCGGCGTCGTCCACCAGCAGCAGCGGCCCGTAGGTGCCGCTCGCCGACAGCGGGGCGGCCGCGGCCGCGTCGAGCGTGCGCCCGGCGTTGGCGAGCACGAGCCCGTGGCCGGGGTCGTCGACGCCCCAGCCGTAGAGCCCGTCGCGGTAGCGCGCGAAGGCGATCGCGGAGCGGACCGGGTCGGGCGCCGAGATGCGCGTCACCGGGCCGATCGCTCTCAGCGCGCGCTCGACGCCGGTCCCCACGACGCTCGGGGGCGCGAGCAGGTAGACGCGCGGCCTGCGGTGCGCTTGCAGCGCGGCGAAGGTGGCGCCGGGGATCGTTGCTCTGTGCACGAACAGCAGCGGGTTGCCGGTCTTCGCGGCCCAGCCGGCGGCGGGCATCGCCCACGCCGGGTCGTCCGCGGAAGCGACGACG
This sequence comes from Actinomycetota bacterium, assembly GCA_018268595.1. Taxonomy (GTDB): domain Bacteria; phylum Actinomycetota; class Thermoleophilia; order Solirubrobacterales; family Solirubrobacteraceae; genus Conexibacter. Next base: position 190,487 of record JAFDWH010000026.1, read on the forward strand.
ACGGCGCGGCTCGGCCGGCCGACCGCCGCGCTCTGGAGACGGTCGATCGCCGCCGCGAGCGCGATCGGGTCCGCGCCTGCGACCGTCGTCGAGCGGTAGCCGCCGGGCGCCGGCGCGTCGCCGATCCGCACGACCTGCGCGCCGCCGAGCTCGGACGCGCCGCTCGGCGCGAGCGTCGCGAGCGCGTCGGCGCTCGCGGCCGGCAGGTTCGAGCCGTCTGACAGCAGCAGCGGCGCGCGCAGCGGGTCGCTCATCAGGACCGAGGCCGCCAGCGCCGCCTGCCACGACCGCTGGTCGGCTAGCACGACGGCGCGCGGCCGGGCGGCGGTCCCGGCGTCGCCCGGGTAGACCGCCCGCGCGACCGCCGCGGCGTCCGCGATCGCGTCGGCGCCGCCGACGCGCGTCGTGTTCTTCGTCGCGAAGGCGGGGAAGCCGAGCTGCTGCGGTGCGTCGGACTCGTTCCCGGCGCGCCCGATCTGCGGGCTGTCGAGCCGCTGCGGCGTGCCGCCGCAGCCGGCCGCGAGCGCGGTCAGCGCCAGCAGGATCGCGCCGAGGGCGAGGCCGCGCCGCATTCGCTCAGCGCAGGGCCGCGACGATCCGCACGGACATGCGGTCGCCGTCGCGCTTCGTGCCGATCGCGAGCGAGCGGTACGCGTCCACGTACGGCAGCACGGACGAGAGGTCGGCGAGCTGGAGCTGGTCGATCGACCGCAGCAGCGCGGCCAGCGGCGGGACGACCAGCACGAACGACGGCGTGTAGCCCGGCCCGAGCGTGGCGATCGCCGCTCTGCCGGCGCTGCTCTCGTCGAGGCGCTGCTGCGGGGCCAGCAGGTCCTGCGCCGAGGAGGCCGCGTAGCCGGCCGCGAGCCTGTCGCCCTTGGCCAGCACGACGAGCGGCTGCGGCGCCTGCGGGAGCTGCAGCTCGAAGCCGCGCGCTCCGCCCGCGGCGACGGGGTGCGGCGCGACGTGCAGCCCGGTGGCCGCGAGCGCCTCGACGCGCGTCAGCAGCAGTTGTGCCGCGGCGGGGTTGGTGAGCTGGAGCAGCACGCCGCCGCCGATGTCGAGCAGCGACTCGCCGCGCACGAACATGCCGAGCCCGCCGAGCGGGTCGAGCAGGTCGCGGTCGAGGTCGAGCCCGAGTCGCGCGCGCACCTGCGCGGCGGCGCGTGCGTGCACGCCGGCGGCGTCGAGCGCTCCGCGCACGAGCGGCCCGAGCGGCGGGGTCGCGAGCGCGAGCCAGGCGTCGCCCGGGAGCTGGCTGACGCGCACCTCGGCGCGGGAGCCCTTTCGCGCGCCGGGATGCAGCGCGCCGCCGGCCTCGATCGCGATCTCGTCCCCGTTCGCGGTGAGGCTGCCGACCACGGGACCCGTGCCGAGCCGCGCGAGCGCTCTGCGCGAGGAGGCGCTCGCGGACGTGGCGAGCGCCTGCGGGTCGGCGTAGCCGAACGCGAGCGCGTCGTCTGGGACGGCGTGGGTCGCGGCGGCGAAGCGCCGGTCGCCGGCGAGGCCGTTGCCGTGCGACGCGTCGATCGCGGCTCTCAGGCCGGCGAGCGTGCCGCCGACGTAGAAGTCGCCGACCGCCGCACCGTAGGTCGTCGGGTCGCTGTCGTCGCGGTCGTAGGTCACCCCGCGATAGCTGCCGGCGCGGTGCTGCCCTCTGCGCAGGCGCGGGAGCGCGGCGTCGAACGCGGAGCGGTCGCCGATCGCCATCAGCACGGCCCACTGCGGACCATGCGCGCCGGCGGCCGGCGCCAGCAGGAACGCGCCGACGCGCGGGCCCAGCCACGGCTCGACGTCGCGCGAGAAGCGGATCCCGTCGGTCCTGTCCTTGTCGAACAGCCGGCGCAGCTCGGCGCCGGGGTCCTGGACGCGCAGGACTTTGCGCGCGGCCGCCACCGCGCCGTCCTTCGCCGCGCCGCTCGGTCGCACGGTCACCTGCCCATAGAGGGCCGCGCCCGCGGGCGCGAGCGTGGCGGGGTCCGGATCGGCGCGGCCCGACCTCGAGGCCGCGCCGCCGCAGCTCGTGAGGGCGAGCAGCACGGCCGCGAGCAGCGCGAGCAGCACGACGGCGCGCATGCCGTGGGGGACGCGGCGGGCGGGCATCCGCCGAAATGCTACGCACCGTGCGGGGTCTTCGGGCCGCCAGGGGGGCGGCTTGACATATCCGCCGACGCGTTGGCTAGTATGCCGCGCCAACGCCGAATCCATGGCCCGAAGCCGTGGACCGGGGGACCCACAAGTCCCTGGGGCTAATCCCGCGGTGCATCCGCGAGAGGCGCCGGCTCTTTCCGCGCCAGCCCGTCAGCTAACCCCGGAGGCCGACGAAAGAGGAAGCTGTTGCGCGCACGGACCCTGGTTGCGCTGGGTCTCACGACGTTCGGCCTTGCCTGCGCCCCTGCGATCTCCGCGGCGGCGACCGGCGGCGCCGGCATGCCGAGCGCCCCGGCGCCGGCGAAGACGTCCGGCACGACGCCCCCCGCGACGGCGAAGGACCAGGCCGGCGGTGCGGCGTACGGCTCGATCCCGGCGATCCTCCACCCGACGGTCCCCGGCGACGTCGGCGTGATCAGAGACGGCATCGCGTACGCCCCCGCGAACGCGCCGCTGGCCGTGCAGCAGGCGATCTGGGCCGCCAACAAGCTGCGCCACAAGCCCTATATCTACGGCGGCGGTCACCAGAGCTTCCGCTCGCGCGGCTACGACTGCTCCGGCACCGTCTCGTTCGCGCTGCACGCGGCGGGGCTGCTCCAGTCCCCGCTCGACTCCGGCAGCTTCATGCGCTGGGGCGATCGCGGCAGAGGCCAGTGGATCACCGTCTACACGAACCCCGGCCACGCCTGGGCGATCATCGCCGGCATGCGGCTCGACACGAGCGGCCCCGGCGAGTCCGGTCCGCGCTGGCGCACCGAGAGACGCTCCGCGCGCGGCTTCCGCGTCCGCCATCCGGACGGCTTCTAGTCACGGGCCACGCGCCGGGTCGCCCGGCGCGCGCTCGGTAGGCTTGACCGACCTGCCCCTCGAAGCTGCCCCAAGGAGGATCCGATGGCCGGGTTGACCGGGCGTTTCTCCACCGTCGTGAAGGCGAAGATCTCGAAGCTGCTCGACCGCGCCGAGGACCCGTCCGAGACGCTGGAGTACAGCTACCAGAAGCAGATGGAGCTGCTGCAGAACGTCAAGAAGGGGCTCGCGGACGTCGTCACCGCGAAGAAGCGCCTTCAGCTCCAGTCGCAGAAGCTCGAGCAGCAGGTCGTCAAGCTCGACACGCAGGCGCGCCAGGCGCTCGCCGCCGGCAACGAGGACCTCGCCCGCACCGCGCTGGAGCGCAAGAACGCGGTCCAGAGCGAGCTGCAGGGCCTCGACGCGCAGGTCGCCGAGCTGGAGGGCCAGCAGCAGTCGATGACCGACAACCAGGCCAAGCTGCAGGCCAAGATCGAGGCCTTCCGCAGCAAGAAGGAGGTCATCAAGGCGCAGTACTCGGCGGCCGAGGCGCAGGTGCGCATCTCCGAGGCCGCCACGGGCGTCGGCGAGGAGATGGCCGACGTCGGCCTCGCGATGCAGCGCGCGCTCGACAAGACCGAGAACATGCGCGCCCGCGCGCAGGCGGTCGACGAGCTCGAGCAGGCCGGCGCGTTCGAGGACCTGACGCAGCTCGGCGGCGGCGAGGACGACATCGACCGCCAGCTCAGACAGCTCAGCAGCGGCACGCAGGTCGACGCCGAGCTGGAGAAGATGAAGGCCGAGCTGGGCGCCGGCGGCGGCAGCGCCGGCCAGCTCGGCGGCGGCGAGCAGCCCGCCTCCGGCGAAGGGCAGTCGGCATGATCGTCCGCATCGCGACGGAGGGGCAGTACCGCCTCGCCGACGACGTGCTGGAGCGCGTCAACGCGCTCGACAACGCGGTCGTCGCCGCCGTCGAGGCGCAGGACGAGGGCCGCTTCGCCGAGCTGTTCGGGCAGCTGATCGCGCTGATCCGCGCCGAGGGCACGCCGCTGTCGGAGGACGAGCTGCAGGGCTCGGACGTGATCGTGCCGCCGCCGGACACCTCGCTGGAGGAGGCGGGCAGCGACTTCAGCGGCGACGGGCTGATCCCGGACTGACCGTCGCCCGGCGACACGGCGAAGCGCCCCGGCGAGAGGCCGGAGCGCTTCGCGCCGTCCGCGCGGAGCGGACGATCAGCCGGCGGCAGGGTGCGCGGGCGCGCTCCCGGGGGCGGCCGCGGCGGCGCGCCGCACGCGGATCGCGTCGCCCGTCGCGGCCAGCAGGCCTGTCGTCAGCAGCAGGAAGCCGATCCCCGTCAGCAGCAGGGCGGCGCCCATCACGGCCGCGAAGAGGCCGACCGACTGGGCGAAGTACGAGGTGTTGAGCGCGGTGCTGAGCGCGGTCTCGGTCACCCACACGTTGCGGGCCGCGTTGTCGACCGGCTGGCCGCCTCTCGTGAGCGCCTGTGTGGCGTCGTTCGTGCCGGCGCCGTCGGCGGTCGCGTAGCGCGGCATCTGGGCGTAGGTCTTGCCGCCCGTCGCCTCGAGCGCGTGGATCCGCATGTACTGCGCGAAGCAGCGCGCCTCGTTGCCGGTGTCGATCGACTGGCCGGCGACCGAGCAGCTCGGGAGCGAGACGTTCGCGAGCCCGGCCGCCTTCGCCTCTCTGGCGATCGCCGCCGGCGTCATGTCGGGTGTCCCGACGATCGCCTCCTGCTTGAGGTTGTTCGCGACGTCGGCGCGGCCGGTGAGCCCGACGACGATCGCGCCGATGCCGAGGGCGATCAAGACGATGCTGGCGGCGACGCCGCCGTAGCGGAAGATGGTTCGCACGGTGTGCTCCTCCCCGAAAGGACCAGAAAACAGGATGCGACCAGTCTGCGCGAGGCGGCAGGCCGCGCCCACCGTGCAGCGCCGCGGAGTCGGACGGTGATGTCCCGCCGCAACGTCTGCGGGCTTCTACGCGCCTAGACCGGGATGCCCCAGAGCGGGAACCAGCGCTCCAGCTCGGGCTCGAGCGGCAGCTCGGCGCCGAGCTGCGCCTTCAGCCGCAGCTCGCGCTCGGTGTCGCGCTCATGGTCGCCGGTGCCCGGCACGAACGGGTAGAACGCGCCGCGCTTGTAGTTGTAGATGAAGTAGAGCGGGCGACGGCTCGCGTCCTGGAACGCGAACACTGCGCACAGGATGCGGTCGCCGTAGCCGCCGGCCTCGAGCGCGCCGCTGACGGCGTTGATGCCGACGACGAGGTCGTCGAAGTCCGGGTCGCGCAGCAGCATCCAGCGGTAGCCGTAGTCGTCGTCGCGCGTCTCCACGGTCGTGCCGCTGTCGCTCGACGTGCCCTCGACGACCTCGACCATGTCCTTCGCGATCTGCTCGAAGTCGGCGGTCGCGAGCGCTTGGAAGACGATCCCCGCGACGCCGCGCGTCGCGATCTCCAGCTCCGTCTGGAGCGTCACGTACGCCGTGCTGATCGCGAACAGGCGGTCGGGCGCCGGTCTGGCGAGCTTGCGCTTGCCGGCGAGGATGTCGAACAGGCCCATCGGGTGACGGTCCGCGCGGCCGCTACCCGACGCCTTGGAGCTGCGACTCGAGCCGGCTCAGCGCCGCGAGCCGCTGCTCGAGCGGCGGATGCGTCGAGAACAGGTTCATCAGCGACTGCTTCGCGTGCGGCGGGAAGATGTAGAACGCCGCCATGCCCTCGGCGCTGCGCAGGTCCTTCTGCGGGATCCGCTCCATCGTGCCGCTGATCTTCATCAGCGCCGCGGCGAGCGCGCTCGGCCGGCCGGTGATGACCGCCGAGCCGCGGTCCGCGGCGAACTCGCGGTAGCGCGAGAGCGCCTGCAGCAGCAGGAACGAGACGACGTAGACGACCAGCGAGACGAGGATCACGACCGCCACCGACGGGCTGTCGTCGTCGTTGCTGCTCATCCCGCCGCCGCCGAAGAAGAAGCCGAACTGGACGATGTAGGCGGCGACCGTCGCGAAGAAGCTCGCGATCGTCATCACCATCACGTCGCGGTTCTGCACGTGCGTCAGCTCGTGCGCCATCACGCCCTCCAGCTCGGCGGGCGACAGCAGCTCCATGATCCCGGTCGTCGCGCAGACGGTCGCCTTTCTCGGCGAGCGGCCGATCGCGAACGCGTTCGGCATGCGCGTGTTGGCGACCGCGACGCGCGGCTTCGGCAGGTTCGCCTGCACGCACAGGCGCTCGACCATCGCGTGCAGCTGGGGCGCCTCCTGCGGGGTCACCTCGCGCGCGCCCATCGCGTGCAGCGCGAGCTTGTCGGAGGCGAACAGCTGCAGCAGGAACATGCCGCCGACGACGAACAGCAGGAACGGCACCTTGGCGGCGATCACCACGCCGACGAGCACGGCGTAGACGAGGCCGAGCAGGAACATGGTGAGCGTCATCCGGAGCTGGAGTCCGGTGTCGCGACCAAACGACGTGGGGCGGGCCATGGTGCGGATCCTCCTGGGATCTGGGTTCCAGATCCCATCATGGCAGACGAGATGAGCGCTTCTTAAGGCTCGCCCCAGGCGAGCCGGCTGCCGGCGCCGGAGGCGACGCCGAAGACGTCGTCGAGCAGCGGCTCGGGCTCCGCGACGCCGAGCTCGCCGCGCAGGTGCCGCTCGACCTCCGCGCGCGAGGAGCCGCCGACCGCCATCTCGATCGCGACGAGCCGCGCGGCGCTCGGCGCGGGGATCTCGCCGGCGTCGCCGTCGCCGTTCGTGGGCGGCGCGGGGGCGGGCTCGGCCTCGATGCGCGACCAGCTCGGCGCGGGCTCGCGCGGGGCGACCGGCTCCGGCGGCGCGGCGGGCGCGGGCGGAGCGGGGGCGACCGGGGCGACGCGCGCGGGCGGAGCGGCGGGCGCGGGCGCCGCCGCCTGCGGCGGCCACGGGGTGCGCGGCAGGCGCGTGTCGGCGTGGACGTCCTCCGCCTGCAGCTCGCGCGTCAGGGCGGCGACGGCGTCCGTCAGCTCGTCGGCGAGCCGGCGGGCGGCGCGGCTGAGCGTCTCGATGCGCGCGGCGCGCGCGGCTGTCTCGGCGTCGACGTGCAGGCGGGCGGCGGCGAGGTAGCGGCGCGCCTCCTCCTCGGCGCTGCGGCGATGCTCCGCGATCGCCTGCTCGGCGACGCGCGCCTCGCGCTCGGCCGCGTCGACGATCGCTGCGACGCGCGCGGCGAGGTCCGCGCCCAGCCGGCCTCCTGCCGGTCCGGGCGTGCTGTCGGGGGGAGGGGCAGCCATGCCGATCGCGCGGGAGTATGACAGCGGGGCGGGGAAAAGCCCAGCGTCTTGCCGGTTTTCCACGGCATGCGGCAGCCGGGCGTGATAGGCTGCCGCGCGCCGAGTCTCTCACGTGCGCGTGGGAGAGCGGGGGACCCACAGAGTCCTCCTCAGGGGCGAATCGCGGTCTGATGACCGCGTAGCGCATCGCGCGAGCCCGTCAGCTAACCCCGCAGGCACCGCAGATGGGCTCCATAACAGTGAACCTGAGGTTGACCCTTTGGAGGGCGCGAGCCTAGACTCGCGCGCCGCGCATGCGCCTTCGCAGCATCCTGCTCCTCACCCTGCTCGCCCCGATCGCCCTCTGGGCGGTGCTTCCGCTCGTCTCGAGCGCGAGCCCCGAGGCGACCGTCAGCTCGCTGCAGAGCCGCATCGACCACAAGCAGCAGAAGCTCGACCAGGCCCACGGGCGCGCGCGCGTGCTGACGACCGACATCTCGGGCCTGACGCAGAGAATCGACCGGCTGCAAAGCACGATCACGACGCTCCAGCGGCGCGAGAGCGCGATCCAGGCGGACCTCGACGTCAAGCAGGCGCAGCTCGGCCGCACGCAGGACGAGCTGCGGCGGGTGCGCGCACGGCTCGTGCAACTGCGTGCCCGGCTCGAGCGCGCGAGAGCGACCCTCGCCGACCGGCTCGTCGAGCTCTACAAGTCCGACCAGCCGGACATCGTCAGCGTCGTCCTCGACGCGAACGGCTTCGCCGACCTGCTCGAGAACGGCGCGTACCTGCAGCGGATCGGCCAGCAGGACAGGGCGATCATCACCGCGGTGCGGGACGCCAAGGCCGAGATGGCGGCCGCCGCCAGACGCCTCGGCACGCTCGAGCAGCGCCAGCAGCGCATCACCACCGAGATCGCCGACCGGCGCAACGCCGTCGCGCACGTGCGCGTCGAGGTCCAGGGCAAGCGCGACGCGATCGACCGCGTGCGCCACAGCAAGCAGGCGGTGCTGAGCTCCGTCCGCGACCACGCCGACAAGCTCGACGAGGACATCAAGGCGCTGCAGTCGCAGCAGGCGAAGATCGAGGCCCGCATCCGCGCCGCGCAGGGCGGCAGCTCGATCCCGGCCGGCCCGATCAGAGGCGGCGGGCGCTTCATCTGGCCCGTCAATGGCCCGATCACCTCGCCCTTCTGCGAGCGGCGCGCGTGGGAGGCGTGCCACCCGGGCATCGACATCGGCGTGCCGTCCGGGACGCCGATCCGCGCCGCCGGCAGCGGCAACGTCGTGATCGCGGGCTGGGTCAGCGGCTACGGCAACTACACGTGCATCGACCACGGCGGCGGGATCTCCACCTGCTACGGCCACCAGTCGTCGATCCAGGTCAGCGTCGGCCAGCACGTGACGCAGGGCCAGGTGATCGGCCTGTCCGGCTGCACCGGCCTCTGCTTCGGCCCCCACCTCCACTTCGAGGTGCGCATCAACGGGGCCGTCACGAACCCGGTGAACTACCTCGGCTGAGCGGGGCCCGCCCGCCGGCGCGCTAGCCTCCCGGACGTGCTGAAGCAGATCGATCTCCTGGGCGTCCACCTGCAGACGTTCGGGATCTTCTTCGCGCTGAACTTCCTCTGCTGGGCGGCGGTCGTCGCCAAGCGGCTGCGCGAGCTCGGGAAGCCGGTCGACTGGGCCTACGAGATCCTGTTCGCGGCGCTGATCGGCGGGCTCGTCGGGGCGCGCGCCTACTACATCGTGCAGAACTACGACCAGGTCAAGGGCGACCTCGTCGGCAACGTCTTCAGCGGCGCCGGGCTGATCTGGTACGGGGGCCTGCTGGGCGGCGTCGTCGCGGTGCTGGCGTGGGCGCGGTGGCGCGGCTTCCTCAGACTCGCGCTGCTCGACATGGCGGCGCCGGGCCTCGCGCTCGGCTACGCGATCGGCCGCATCGGCTGCCAGGTGTCCGGCGACGGCGACTACGGCAAGGCCTCGCACCTGCCGTGGGCGATGGGCTACCCGCACGGCGCGGTGCCGACGGCGCCGGGGGTGACGGTCCAGCCGACGCCGATCTACGAGACGCTCTCGATGGGCCTGTTCGCGCTCGTGCTGTGGCGCCTGCGCGACGCCTTCCGCCCCGGCGCGCTGTTCGGGATCTATCTCGTCGGGGCCGGGGTCGAGCGCTTCCTCGTCGAGTTCGCGCGCCGCAACGAGCACGTGCTGGGGATCCTCACGGCGGCGCAGATCGAGAGCATCACGCTGATCGTCGCCGGCGCCGTCTGGCTGCTCGTGCTGCTGCGCAGACACGGGACGCTGCGCGCCGAGCTTGCGCCCGCGCCGCGCGGCGGCCGCTCGCGCCCCGCGACGGCGTAGCTTTCGCCGCAGCTTCGGCGGCGCAAACGCCCACTTTGCGGCATGTCATGCGCGCGGCGCTTGCGCTTGCCGTCGCCGCCCCGGTAGGGATGCGCAGGTCGGACCGCCGCATGGACGCGGCGGGATGTCGAGCCGCCGGGGGACGCGGCGGGGGAATCTCTCAGTTGGGGGTGGCGCATGCGCGCGACGAAGGGCTACGTGGCTGGTGCCGGCACGACGAGCGCGCTGGTGGGCGCGATCGGCTGCGCGTTCGCGCTACTGTCGGCGATGGTGGCCGTGCACGGCTGGCCGTTGACGCTGGCGGCGCCGGGCGTGCAGACGCTTGACGGGCGCGCGCCGGCCGGCGTCGACGGATTCGCGCTGCCGGACGTCTTCCCGACGGCCGGCGCGCGCGGCCGGTCCGGACGCGACGCCACGGGGCGGCCGCAGGCCGTCGCGCGGCCGCTCGACGGCGAGCCGGGGCCCGGCGCCGGGCCGTTCGCGAGCGCGTTCGGGTCGCCCGGCACGGGGCGGGCACAGCACGGCGGCACGGGCGCGAGCGCCGCGAGCCCCGCACCCGCACGCGGCGCCGGCCCGTCGCTGCCGCGCGGCGGGACGGGCGCCGGCGGCGGATCCGCGCCGCCGCCCGCTGCCGGCGCGGACGGCACGCCGACGCTCGGCGGCACGGTCACGCAGGTCGCCGGTGGGGCGGGCACGGCGGTCGCGCAGACCGGCCAGCAGCTCGGTGTCGCGCTGCAGAGCGCGACCGGCAAGCTCGGCGGCGCGCTCGGGCAGGTCAGTCCCGCGGTCGGCCAGGCCGTCGTGCAGACGGGGCAGGCCGCGGGCGGCGCCGTCGGCGGCGTGACCGGCGCGGCCGGAGAGGTCGTCTCCGGCGCGGGCGCGACCGCCGGCGGGCTGCTGAGCGGGCTCGGAGGTGGCGGCGCCGGCAGATGACGCGCGGGCGCGCCGGTCGCAAGAGCCCGGCGATCGGGGGCGAGCCGGCATAATCACGCGGCGATGGCCGCGACCGAGGCACAGTCGAAGCTCGCCCACGTGCTCCCGCTCGGGAGCCGCATCGACGCGCGCGGCCACCTCGAGGTCGGCGGCTGCGACACGGTCGCGCTCGCCCGCGAGTTCGGCACGCCCGCGTACGTGTACGCGGAGGACGACCTGCGGTCGCGGGCGCGCGCGTACGTCGAGGCGATGCGGGTCCGCTGCGACGCGGCCGGCCACGCGTTCGACGTGCTGTTCGCCTCCAAGGCGTTCCCCTGCACGGCCGCCTACCGGCTGTTCGCGGCCGAGGGGATCGCCTGCGACGTCGCCTCCGGCGGAGAGCTGGCGCTGGCGCTGCGGGGCGGCTTCGACCCGGCGCGCATCTACCTGCACGGCAACGCGAAGTCGCTCGCGGAGCTGCGCGAGGCGCTCGACGCGGGCGTCGGCCACGTCGTGCTCGACTCGTTCGACGATGTCGAGCGGCTGGAGCGGGTCGCCGCCGAGCGCGGGACGCGTCAGGCGGTCCTGATCCGCGTCACGCCGGGCGTGGCCGGCAGAACGCACGCGTCGATCTCGACCGGACAGGCCGACTCGAAGTTCGGCTTCGGCATGGACGACGCGCGCCGCGCGATCGAGCGCGTGCGCGCCTGCGACCACCTCGAGCTGCAGGGCCTGCACATGCACATCGGCTCGCAGTTGCTGTCGCTCGACGCCTACCGCCCGGCGGTCGAGGCGATCGCGACGCTCGGCGACTTCCCCGTCTACAACCTCGGCGGCGGCCTCGGCATCGCCTACACGGCGGAGCAGCAGCCGCCGTCGATCGAGGAGTACGTCGACGTGCAGGTGCGCGCCGTGACCGAGCTGGTGGGGAGCGGCAAGCGGCTCCTGATCGAGCCGGGCCGCTCGCTCGTCGCGAACGCGTGCGTGACGCTCTACACGGTGCAGACCGTCAAGCGCAACGTCTCGACCTGGGTCGGCGTCGACGGCGGCATGTCGGACAACCTGCGCCCGATGCTCTACGGCTCGCTCTACGAGGCGCTGCTCGCCGACCGCGCCGACAGGGTGGGCGAGGGCGAGCGCTGCCACGTCACCGGCAAGCACTGCGAGTCGGGCGACGTGATCGTGCACGACGTGCCGCTCGACGACCCGCGGCCGGGTGACGTGCTGGTGACGCCGGCGACCGGCGCCTACGGCCATGCGATGGCGAACAACTACAACGGCATCCCGCGCCCGCCGGTGATCTTCTGCAAGGACGGCGACGCGCGCGTCGTCGTGCGGCGCGAGACCTACGACGACCTCGCTGCTCGTGACGTCGACTGACACGCGCTTTCGAGTCGGCCTGCTCGGGCACGGGACGGTCGGCGCGGCGTTCGCCGCGCTGCTGCCGCAGCGTGCCGACGCGGTCGCCGGGGTGACCGGGCTGCGTCCCGAGATCGGCGGCGTGCTGACGCGCTCGCAGGGCGACTTCGACGCGATCCTCGCCGACAGCGACCTGATCGTCGAGCTGATCGGCGGGATCGAGCCGGCGCGCGACTACGTGCTGCGCGCGATGCGGGCCGGCAAGCACGTCGTGACGGCCAACAAGCAGCTCCTCTCCCAGCACGGCGAGGAGCTGTGGGCGTGCGCGCGCGAACATGGCGTGCAGCTCCGCTTCGAGGCGGCCGTGGCCGGCGTCGTGCCGGTGATCCGCGTGTTGCAGGAGTCGCTCGCGGCGGCCCACGTCGAACGCATCCACGGGATCGTCAACGGCACGACGAACTTCATCCTGTCGGAGATGGCGCGCACCGGCGCGACGTACGCCGACGCGCTCGCCGAGGCGCAGCGGCTCGGCTACGCGGAGGCCGACCCGAGCGAGGACGTCAACGGCAAGGACGCGGCCGCGAAGATGGCGATCCTCGCGCGGCTCGCGTTCGACACGCCCGTCCACCTCGACCAGGTCGTCTACGAGGGGATCGAGCAGATCGCGCCCGACGACATCGAGTACGCGAGAGACCTCGGCCTCGGCCTCAAGCTGATCGGCACCGCGGAGCGCGTCGACGGCGGCCTCTCGGTCCGCGTCCACCCGGCGTTCCTGTACCCGGGCCATCCGCTCGCGTCCGTCAACGGCCCCTTCAACGCGGTGACGGTCGAATCGGACGCGATCACGGAGATCACGATGTCGGGGCCGGGCGCCGGCGGCCCGCAGACCGCCAGCGCGGTGCTCGGCGACGTGGTCAGCGCGATGATCCCGCCGGCCTCGACACCCCCGACGAGCGGCGCGCTGGAGATCGTCGCCGACGTCGTCTCGGCCTTCTACCTGCACCTCGAGGTGCCGGACAACCCGGGTGTGCTGGCGCGCATCGCCGGCGTGCTGGGCGATCACGGGATCTCCGTCAAGTCGGTCGTGCAGAAGGGCCTCGGCGACAACGCGCGGCTCGTGATGGTCGTCCACGCGGTGCTCGAGTCGCGCTTCTTCACCGCGCTCGACGAGCTGAGCGGCCTGGGCGTCCTGCGCACCGCGCCGCGCGCGATCCGCGTGATCGAGGAGCAGTTCGCGTGAGCCCAGTCGCGACCCGCGTCGGGCTGATCGAGCGCTACCGCGAGCGGCTGCCGTTCGCCGACGGCGACCCGGTCATCTCGCTCGGCGAGGGCTCGACGCCGCTGGTGCACGCGCCCGCGCTGTCCGAGCGCGTCGGCGCGGAGGTGTGGCTGAAGCTGGAGGGGCTGAACCCGACCGGCTCGTTCAAGGACCGCGGCATGACGTGCGCGGTGTCCGCGGCCGTGCGCGAGGGCGCGAAGGCGGTCATCTGCGCCTCGACCGGCAACACGAGCGCGAGCGCCGCCGCCTACGCCGCGCGCGCCGGGATCCGCTGTGCCGTGCTGGTGCCCGACGGCAAGATCGCGACGGGCAAGCTCGCGCAGGCGCTGATGCACGGCGCGCGCGTGATCGTGCTGCGCGGGAACTTCGACGAGGCGCTGAAGCTCGTGCGCGAGCTGGCCGACCGGCACCCGATCTCGCTCGTGAACTCCGTCAACCGCTTCCGGCTGGAGGGGCAGAAGACGGCGTCGTTCGAGATCGTCGAGGCGCTCGGCGAGGAGCGCCCGCTCGACGCGCTCTGCATCCCCGTCGGCAACGCCGGCAACATCACCGCCTACTGGAAGGGCTTCCGCGAGCTCGGCGTCGCGCCGCGCATGTTCGGCTTCCAGGCCGCCGGCGCGGCTCCGCTGGTGGAAGGGGCGCCGGTCGCGCATCCGGAGACGGTCGCGAGCGCGATCCGCATCGGCAACCCGGCGCGCTGGGAGGAGGCGATGGACGCGATGACCTCCTCGCAGGGCGCGGTGAGAGCGGTCACCGACGCGCAGATCCTCGACGCCTACCGCTTCCTCGCGGCGCGCGAGGGCGTCTTCTGCGAGCCGGCCTCGGCCGCGAGCGTCGCCGGGCTGATGGTGCACGGCGCCGGCGACGCCGAGCGCGTCGCGTGCGTGCTGACCGGCCACGGCCTCAAGGACCCGTCGACCGCGCTCGACCAGGCCGGTGCGGTCGTGCCGTGCGAGCCGGAGCTGGCGGCGGTCGAGGAAGCCGTCCTCGGCTAGCGCCACCATCGGCTCCGTGGTCCGCCGCCGCCTCGTCCGCGTCCCCGCCTCCTCGGCCAACCTCGGGCCCGGCTTCGACGTGCTCGCGGCGGCGCTGGCGCTCCACCTCGAGGTGGAGGTGGTCGAGACGGGCACGTTCGCGGTCGAGACCGAGCTGGCGATCGCGAGAGACCGCCGCAACCTCGTCGTGCGCGCGTTCGAGCGGCTGCACCCGCCGGACGACTTCAGCTTCCGCATCGCCTCGGAGATCCCGCTGTCGGGCGGGCTCGGGTCGAGCGCGGCGGCGATCGTCGCAGGGCTGACGGCGGCCGACCACCTGTTCGAGCTGGACGCCGACGTGTTCGCGCTCGCGTGCGAGATCGAGGGGCACCCCGACAACGTCGCGGCGGCCGTGCACGGCGGCGTCGTCGTCTGCGCCGACGGCGCGGTCACGCGCTTCGACCCGCCGACCGGGCTGGAGGGGCTGCTCGTCGTGCCCTACGAGGCCGTGCGCACCGCGGAGGCGCGCGCGGCGCTCCCTGCGCAGGTGCCGATGGCCGACGCCGTCCACAACGTCGCGCACGCCGCGCTGCTGATGTTGGGCCTGGCGCGGGGAGACTGGGAGCTGGTCGGCCGCGGGCTCGACGACCGCCTGCACCAGCCGCACCGCGCGCACCTCTACCCGCGCTCGGCCGAGCTAGTGCGCGACGCGCGCGCGCTCGGCGCGCTCGGGGCGACGATCTCCGGCGCCGGCCCGACCGTGCTCGTGTGGAGCCACTACGAGCAGACCGCCGCCGTCGCCGAGCGCTTGCGTGAGCGCGCCGCCGGCTGGGCGGACGTGCTGCGCGTGCCGTTCGAGTCGCAGGGCGCCGACGTCGTCGCCGTCTGAAGCCGCGCCGCAGCCGGGCGCGCCGCGTCAGGCGCGGATCGTCACGAGCGTCCCGAGCGGCACCGTCCGCACGAGCCGCCGCGCCTCCTCGGCGGGCGCGCGCAGGCAGCCGAGGCTCGCCGCGCTGCCGATCGTCTCCGGCAGGCTCGTCGCGTGGATCGCGATCCGGTCGCCGCCGCCCCAGCCCTGCGGCGTGTGCGGCTGCTGCGCGCTGAGCGCGAGGATGCAGCAGCCGTAGGGCGAGCTGGGGTCGTCCGTCAGCAGCTTGTCGGTGACGGCGAAGCGCCCCGTCGGCGTGGGCGTCGCGGGGCTCCCGACCGCGACGCGGAAGCGCTGCACCACGTGGCCGGCGTCACGCACGACCACCTGCCGGCGGCGCAGCGAGGCGACGACGCTCCACTGCGTGCGGTGGGGGACGAGCGACGCGCTCGCCGCGATCCACCCGACGCGGCCGTTCGGCACCAGCGTCGTGACGACGCTCAGCCAGCCGCCGCGCCGCGCCACCACCGGCACGATCGTGGCCGATCTGAACGCCGTCCGCGGGACGAGGCCGCCGACGACGCGGCCGCCGGGCGTCGCGCGCACGCGCACCGGCCGGGTGATCTGCACGGTCAGGCGGCCGGGGTCGGCGCGCACGACGTGTGGGACGGTGGCGTGCGGCTTCGCCGCCTGCGGCAGCGGCACGAGCACCGCCGACTGCCGGTCACCGGTGTTGCCGCCCCCGCAGCCCGCGGCGGCCACCGCGACGGCGGCGAGCAGTGCGAGCGCGCGGACCCTCCTAGGCCGCCACGTCATCCAGCAAGGGTTGCAGACGCCCGCGGGCGTCCACGAGCCCGAGCCGCCCGAGCAGCTCGTCGGCGACGCGCAGGTAGTCGATCCCGAGGTCGGGGCGGTAGTCGACGATCGACTGGGCGCGCTCGGCCGACTCGGCGTACGCGATCGACTGGCGGATCGTCTGCTCGAACAGCCGCTCGCCGAAGTGCTCTCTGAGCGAGTCGTACGCCTCGCGCGAGTGGCGCGTGCGCATGTCGGCGATGTTCAGCACGACGCCGAGCCACTCGAGGTCGGGGTTGAGGTTCTCGCGCGCCAGCTCGATCACCTCCAGCGCCTGCTCGACGCCCTGCATCGCGAAGTACTGCGCCTCCGCGCTCAGCAGCGCGTAGTCGGCGGCGACGAGCGCGTTGACCGTCAGCAGGCCGAGCGCGGGCGGGCAGTCGATCAGCACGACGTCGTAGCCGTCGCTCACCTCGCGCAGCGCGCGCCGCAGCGTCAGCTCGCGTCCCATCTTGCCGCTCATCGCGAGCTCCGACTCGGCCAGGCCGAGGTTCGCGGGGATGATCCCGTCGTGCACCGCGTCGACGGCGCTCGCGCGCCCGCTCAGCACGTCGCCGACGGTCGGGCTCGCCTCCGGGGCGACGTCGAGGTAGTCCGACAGGTTGCCCTGCGGATCGAGGTCGACGGCGAGCGTGGACACGCCGATGCGGCGGAAGACGTCGGTGAGCGTGCGCACCATCGTCGTCTTGCCGGTGCCGCCCTTCTGAGAGAGGACTGCGATCGTGACCGCCATGACGCGCCGCGGACGATACCGCCGCGGCGCGGGCGATCCGCCGGTCAGGCGCCGCTCAGCCGACGAGCGACTCGGCCGGCGAGAGCGCGTCGTGCTCGCGCGTGTCGGCGAGCGCCGACACGTCCACGAACGCGAGGCGGTGGCGGCCGACGACGAGCTCGTCGCCGTCGCGCAGGGGATGCCACTCGATCCGCTCGCCGTTCACGAACACGCCGTTGAGGCTGCGGTCGTCCAGCACGCGCACGCCGTCCGGCTGGCGCACCACGAGCGCGTGGCGGCGCGAGACGGTCGGGTCGTCGAAGCGCACGTCGGCGGCGAGGCTGCGGCCGATGCGCGTCCATTCGCGCGTCAGCTCGTGCACGATCAGCTCCCCGCCCTCTTCGTAGATCAGGTACTGACCGGGCGCCTCGATCTCGGCGCGGACCTCCGCCATGCGCGTCTCGTCGGCGGCGCTCGCGTCCGGCAGCGCGGGCGCGGGCACGTTCGCCGCCGTGAACAGCGACGCGCGCACGAACGCCTCGCCGCCGCAGCTGGGGCATGGCGGGAGCGTGTCGGCGGCGGCGAGGGACACCACGTAGTCGCACGTCACGCAGCGGAACGTGCCAGTGCCGACGAGGGTCCCAGATGTATGTGACTCCATGTCCCCAACCTCCATGCACCCGCCGTGAGAGGGGACGGCGGTGCAGACGATGTGACGAGGCACCAGGCGCGGCGGACTCGCCTGGCCGCGGGGGCGGCCCGGACTCCTCCTACCCAAGCATCCGGCGGCGCGAAACGTGGGGGCCCGGTCCGTGCGCGAACCCGGGGAGGCGTTGCGTCTGACGCGCCGGGGAGGAGGCCGCCGGCGGCCGGCGAACCGGACGTCATGACGAGAACCGCGCACCACGCCCCCGAGCTGGAGCGCCAGCTGCTGCGGCGCAGCGTGATGGCGCTGGCGGCCGGACGCGACCGCTGCGACGGCTGCCACCGCACGCCGCTCGTGGGCGAGCGCGTGCACGTCTACGACGGCGGCCGCACGCTCTGCGAGCTGTGCCGCGCGGAGCGGCGCGAGGCGCCGCTGCGCTCCGAGTCGGTGCACGGCAGCGAGCACGGGCTGACGGTCCGGCGCGCGGCCTGAGCGCGGCTGCGGGCGGCCGTTCCCTACAATCCGCCGCGCCGTGGACCCCGTCGTCGTCAGCGTCAACATCGCCCGCCCGCGCGCGGAGCTGTTCGAGTACCTCGCCGACGTCGCGAACCACGCCGAGTTCAAGGACCACTACCTGTCCGACTGGCACCTCACGCGCGAGGACAGCGTCGGCCGCGGCGCGGGCGCGCGCTTCCGCGAGCAGCTGCCGCTGAGCCGCTTCGGCTGGGGCGACTACACGCTCGCCGAGGTCGACCCGCCGTACCGCATCGTCGAGCGCGGGCGCAGCGGCAAGTTCAACCGCGTGCGGGCGATCGGCGAGTGGACGCTGCACGACGCCCCCGGCGGCATGACGCGCGTCGACTACCGCTACGAGACGCAGCCGGCGACGCTGAGCGACCGCTTGATGGAGCTGGTGGCCGGACGCGGGTGGTGGAAGCGCAAGCTGTCGCGCTCCGTCCGCCGCCTGCAGGCGATCTTCGAGGAGGATCGCGCGCGCGGCAGACGAGCGACGATCGCCGCCCGGTAGATCAATAGACTTCCCGCCCCTTATGACGAATCGACTCCTCCGACTCCCCCTGCTCCTGGCCGCCGCGCTGCTCGCGGCGCTGACCCTCGTCGCCTGCGGCGGCACCGGCGAGCCGCCCACCACTCACGGTGACGGCGAGGGCTCGTACATCCAGGCCGGCCCGCTCATCTACCAGGTCCAGATGTCGCGGGAGCTGAACCCGGCCAACGTCGAGGACGCCGAGTACCTGCAGGGCCTCTCGGCGGGTGCGCCGGCCCAGGGCGAGGAGTGGTTCGGCGTGTGGCTGCGCGTGCAGAACGACACGAAGCTGGCGCACGTGAGCGCCAGCAGCTTCAAGATCGTCGACACGACCGGCGCCGAGTACACGCCGATCGCGCTGCCGGCGACGAACCCGTTCGCGTACCGGCCGGTGTCCGTCAGAAGCAACGACGTCTTCCAGCCCGTCCAGCCCGACCCGGAGAGCGCCGCCGGCACCGGGCCGATCAACGGCACGATGCTGCTGTTCAAGCTGAGAACGAACGTCTACGCGAACCGGCCGCTCGAGCTGGAGATCGCGCCGCCCGGCGGCGGGTCGCCGTCGAGCGTCGTGCTCGACCTCTAAGCGAGTTCTTGGGCCCGGCTACTCGCCGGGCCCGTGCTGCAGCGCGGCGGCCAGCACGCCGCGCACCGCCGGGGCGGCGACGTCGCCGCCCGCACCCGCTTCCGGGAACAGCGCGCCGACCGCGATGCGCGGGCGCCGCGCGGGCGCGAACGCGACGAACCACGCGTCCGTGTCCGGCACGTCTCTGGGCTGCTGGCGCGCGTCTGCGCGGTCGGCCGGGACGGTGCTCGCCAGCTCGGCGGTGCCCGTCTTGCCGGCGACGTCCGCGCCCGGGATCGCCGCCGCGGTGCCGGTGCCGTACGCGACGACCGCGCGCATCATGCGCGCCACCGCGCGCGCGACGCGCGGCCGCGTGACGCGCACGAAGCGGGGGCGCTCGCCGACGCGCAGCGTCGGGATCGGCCGGCGTCCCTCCATCGCGACCGCCGCCGCCACGTCGGTCATCTCGAGCGTCGTCGCCTGCACGAGCCCCTGGCCGATCGCGCTCGAGCCGACGGCGAGCTCGTCGCCGATCCGGGCGGCCGGCGGGATCGAGCTGGTCGCCGCGCCGGCGATCCCCGGGGCCGCGTTGAAGCCGTAGCGCTCGGCGACGCTGACGAGCCGCCGCGCGCCGAGCTGCGCTCCCAGCGGGGCGAAGACGGAGTTGCAGGAGTGCGCGAAGGCGTCGACGAGCGTCCCGCCGCAGTACTCGCCGTTGGCGTTCTCCAGCCGCACGCCCGCGAGCGTCGCCGCGTCGGTCACGGGGAAGGTCGTGTGCGCGCTCGCGAGGTGCGACTCGAGGACGCCGGTCAGCGTCACGATCTTGAAGGTCGAGCCGGGCGGCTGGAGCGCCGAGAAGGCGACGCCCGCGAGCGCCAGCACCTCGCCGGTGCGCGGGTCCATCGCTGCGACGCCGCCGTAGCGGCCGGCGAGCGCGGCGATCGCCGCGCGCTCGAGCTTCGGGTCGATCGTCGTGCGCACGCTCGTGCCGGCCGCCGGGCGCGTGCGCGCGATCACGCGCCCGCCGATCGCGAGCGTCCCGCCGGGCCGGCCCGCGAGCTGGCGCTGGAAGACGCGCTCAAGGCCCGACACGCCGACCTGCGCCTCCGGCGGATAGCCGAGCGAGTAGAGCAGCGCGGCCTCGTCCGGTGGGGCAGGGCCGAGGCTGCCGGCGATCTCGCCCGCGACCGCCGCGTCGTCCGAGGTGCGCTGCGTGCCCGCTGCGAGCGCGCTGCCGTCGCGCGCGAGCAGGTCGGCGCGCGGCGCCAGCGCGGTCTGGCGCGTGAGCTGCTGGCCAGGCCGCAGGCCCGGGAAGACCGCGCTCTCGCGCCACGCGACCCGCATCGCGTCGCCCGCGCCGCTGACGGGCAGCTCGAGCACGCCGCGCACGTTCCCGAACACGCGTGTGTGGACCGTGACGCGGATCGGGATCGCGTCCCCGGCGCGGCCGCCGACGTCGCCGACGTCGAGCGAGCGGATCGTCGCGGTGCTGGCGGCGCCGCGATAGGCGGCGGCGAAGTCGGCGAAGCTGACGCGGGTCTTGGCGGCGTCGTCGAGCAGCTGGTACATGCGGCCGTAGTCGCCCTGCGACCACAGCGTCGCGAAGCGCTTCGCGGTCGCGCGCTCGGCGCCGCCGGGGCCGCTGCCGGCGACGACTCCGAGCACGAGCGCCGCGAGCGCGACGCCGCCGCCGGCCGGGAGCGCGCGGCGCAGCAGCCGCCGTCGCCGCTCGAGCTCGGAACGCGAACGCCGGCGGGCCGGATTCGCGCCCCTGCTGCCACCTGCTCCCACGTCCGCGAATGTAGATCATGCGGCGGCGCGTCGGCCCCGGCCGCCGCGTGCTGCATGCTGTCGTGCGCCGATGACGACGCTCGACTGGATCATCGTCGCGCTCGTGGCGCTGTTCGGGCTCGCCGGCTTGCGGCGCGGCTTCATCGTCGGCGCGCTCGCGCTCGCCGGCCTGGCGGCGGGCGCGGTCGCGGGCGCGCGGATCGGCCCGCTGCTGCTGCCGCAGGGCTCGCGCTCGCCGTACGCGCCGGTGTTCGCGCTGGCCGGCGCGCTGATGCTCGGCGGGCTGCTCGCGGGCGCGCTGGAGCGGCTCGGCGCGCGCCTGCGCAGCGGGCTGCGAATCCCTGGCCTCGGCGCGCTCGACGGCGCGCTCGGGGCCGTGCTGAGCATGGCGATCGCGCTTGGACTGGCATGGCTCGCGGGCGCGGTCGTGCTGCAGACGCCGGCCCTGCGTGAGCTGCGCCGCGACGTGCAGCGCTCGGTCGTGCTGCGCCAGCTCAACGCGATCCTGCCGCCGTCCGGGCCGCTCCTGAACGCACTGGCGCGCTTCGACCCGCTGCCGTCGATCGACGGGCCGGGCGCCGCCGTCGCGCCGCCGTCCGCGGGGGTGCTGCGCCAGCCGGGCGTGCGCGCGGCCGCGCCGAGCGTCGTGCGCGTCCTCGGCAACGCCTGCGGCCTCGGCGTCGAGGGCAGCGGCTGGGTCGCGGCGCCGCAGCTCGTCGTGACGAACGCGCATGTCGTCGCCGGCGAGCACGACACGGTCGTGCAGGCGCCGGGCGATCCGGCCGGCAGCCGCGACGCGACGCTCGTGCACTTCGACGTGCGCGACGACGTCGCCGTGCTGCGCGTCCCCGGGCTCGGCGCGCCGGCGCTCGCGCTCGCCCCGAGCCCGGCGTCGGGCACCGCCGGGGCGATCCTCGGCTATCCGCTCAACGGGCCGTTCGACGTCGAGGCGGCGCGGATCGGCGCGACGCGCGTCGTCCTGTCCGAGGACGCGTACGGTCGCGGGCCGGTGCGCCGCACGGTCACGCCGCTGCGCGGGCGGGTGCGCAGCGGCAACTCGGGCGGGCCGGTGGTGGACGCCCGCGGCCGCGTGCTGACGACCGTGTTCGCGGCGACGACGAGCGGTTCGCCCGGGGGCTACGGGGTCGCGAACGCGGTCGTGGCGGGCGCGCTCGCGGCCGGCCGCGCGAGCGGTCCGGTGTCGAGCGGCGCATGCGCCGGTTGACGGATCGCTACCCTCTCGCGCTCATGAGCAAGACCCTGGTCATCGCGGAGAAGCCGTCGGTCGGCAGAGACCTCGCACGCGTGCTGCCCGGCCCGTTCCAGAGAGGGGAGGGGATCCTCGAGGGTCCCGAGCACGTGATCACCTGGGCGGTCGGCCATCTCGTGCAGCTCGCCGAGCCGGACGAGTACGACGACAAGTTCAAGAGATGGCGCATGGCGGACCTCCCGATCGTGCCGCCGAAGTTCAAGCTGGTCGTGCGCGACGAGCGCTCGAGAAGACAGATGAACGTCGTCAAGCGGGCGCTCGGCCGCGACGACGTCGCCGTCGTCGTGAACGCGTGCGACGCCGGTCGCGAGGGCGAGCTGATCTTCGCCTACCTGTACGAGAAGGCCGGCTCGAGACTGCCGGTCCAGCGGCTGTGGCTGTCGTCGATGACGAAGTCCGCGATCGAGGACGCGTTCTCGCGGCTGCGCCCGGGCGAGGAGCTCGCGTCGCTGGAGGACGCAGCCCGCTCGCGCAGCGAGGCCGACTGGATCGTCGGCATGAACGCCACGCGCGCCGCGACGATCCGGCTGCGCTCGTCGTTCGACGGGGCCGTCTCGCTCGGCCGCGTGCAGACGCCGACGCTCGCGATCCTCGCCCGCCGCGAGGAGGAGATCCGCGCCTTCAGACCGGAGCCGTACTGGATCGTCGACGCGTCGTTCGCGGCGAGCGGGGAGCGCCTCTACGAAGGCCGCTTCCACGCGGGCAGCGCGCCGCGCGTCGCGTCCGCCGCCGAGGCGGAGGCGATCGTCGCGGCCTGCCGCGGCGTCGAGGGCGTCATCTCGAAGCTGGAGAGATCGACGCGCAGAGAGCGCGCGCCGCTGCTGTACGACCTCACCTCGTTGCAGCGCGACGCCAACTCGCGCTTCGGCTTCTCGGCGCGCCGCACGTTGGCTGCCGCCCAGCGCTTGTACGAGGAGCACAAGGCGCTGACGTATCCGCGCACCAGCTCGCGCTACCTGCCGAGCGACATGATCCCCGAGATCAAGCCGATCGCCCGCATCGTCGGCGAGCAGCGCGCGTATGCCGAGGGGGCGCGCTACGTGACCGGCCTCGACATGCTGCCGCTCGGCCGCGTGGTCAACAACGAGAAGGTCACCGACCACCACGCGATCATCCCGACGAACGCGCCGCATCCGGTCGACAAGCTGAGCGACGACGACCGCAAGATCTACGACCTCGTCGTGCGCCGCTTCCTCGCCGTCTTCCACCCGGAGGCCGTGTTCGAGAACACGAAGGTCGAGACCGAGGTCGCCGGCCACGTCTTCCGCACGCGCGGCAAGGTGATGCTCGTGCCGGGCTGGCGCGGCGTCTACGGCGAGGAGGCCGACGCCGAGCCGAGAGAGGGCGAGGAGGACGAGGGGCGCGAGCAGCGGCTGCCGAGACTGGAGCAGGGCGAGGCGGTCCAGACGCGCGACGTGCGCTCCGAGGAGAAGGTCACGAGACCGCCGCGGCGCTACTCCGAGGGCTCGCTGCTGGCCGCGATGGAGACGGCCGGCAGACTCGTCGACGACGAGGAGCTGCGCGAGGCGATGAAGGACTCCGGCATCGGCACGCCGGCGACGCGCGCGGCGATCATCGAGCGCCTGCTCGCGGTCGGCTACATCGAGCGCGACGCGCGCGCGCTGGTCGTGACCGAGAAGGGCCTGAACGTCGTGCGGCTGCTCGACGGGCACCCTTTGACCTCGCCGTCGCTGACCGGCGACTGGGAGCACCGCCTCGCCCGCATCGAGACGGGTGAGGACACGCGCCCCGCGTTCATGGGCGACATCGTGAAGTTCGCCGAGTCGACCGTCGCGACGCTCGACGAGAAGCTCAGAGACGTGCGCATCCCGCGCGCGAACCTCGGCCCGTGCCCGGTGTGCGGCCACGACATCGTCGAGAACCGCAAGGGCTACTCCTGCTGGTCGCGGACCGATCCCGGCTGCGGCTTCGTGATCTGGAAGGCGAAGGCGGGCAAGACGCTGTCCGCGGCGATCGTGCGGGAGCTGATCAGGACCGGCCGCACCGAGAGACCGGTCACCGGCTTCAGAAGCCGCGCCGGCAGATCGTTCCGTGCCCGTCTCGCGCTGGAGCAGACCGACGAGGGCCGCTGGCGCGTCGAGTTCGACGAGCCGTGGGCGCGCGAGGGCGCGAGACCGCCGGAGGTCGAGGAGGCCGCCGAGGCCGCCGCCGCCGACGGCGCCGGCGCGGGCGCTTCCGCCCCCGCCGCCGAATCCGCCGTCGCGTAGCGCGCTCGCCGACGCGCCGCGCGAGCTGCTCGGCCGCTGGGCGAGCGGGCGGGTCGTCGGGCACGCGCGCCACCATGTCGGACCCGTGCCGCTCAAGCTCGTCACCGGACCCGCGAACTCGGCGAAGGCCGGCGTCGTGCTCGACGCCTTCCGCGCGCGCCGGCGTCAGGAGCCGTGGCTCGTCGTGCCGACGCTCGACGACGTTGCCGCGTTCGAGCGCGAGCTGACCGGCGAGGGAGCCACGCGCGCTGGCCGCGTCACCACGTTCGCCGGGCTCGCACGCGAGCTCGCGCGCCGCGCCGGCTGGTGGGCGCGGCCCGTCGGCCCGCTGCAGCGCGAGCGGCTCGTGGCGCAGGCGATCGCCGCCGCGCCGCTCGCCGCGCTCGCGCCGGTCGCCGACGCGCCCGGCTTCCTCGGCTCGACGCTCGCCTTCGTGGCGGAGCTGGAGCGCTCGCTGATCACGCCGCAGCGCTTCACCGCCGCCGTCCGCGCGTGGCCGGAGGCGACGCCGGCAGCGCACGAGGCGGCGGCGATCTACGACCGCTACATGCGCGCGCTCGAGCGGCTCGGCCGCGTCGATCCCGAGCTGTTCGCGTGGCGCGCGCTCGACGCGCTGCGCGCGCGGCCCGGGGCGTGGGGGACGACCCCCGTCCTGCTGTACGGCTTCGACGACCTGACGCCGCTGGAGCGCGACGCGGTCGAGACGCTCGCGAAGATCGCGGACGCCGAGGTGACCGTCTCGCTCACCTACGAGTCCGGCCGCGCCGCCTTCGCCGGTCGCGCGGCGGCGCTCGTCCAGGAGCTCGGCCAGCTCGCTGCCGACGTCGTCGCGCTCCCGGCCGAGGACGCGCACTACGCGCCGGACGCGCGCGCCGCGCTGCACCACCTCGAGCGCCACCTGTTCGAGCCGGGCGCGCCGAGCGTTCCCGCGGGCCATGCCGTCGAGCTGCTCGTCGCCGGCGGCGAGCGCGCCGAGGCCGAGCTGGTCGCCGCCGAGCTGCTGCGGCTGCTGCACGACGAGCAGGTCGCGGCCGAGTCGGTTGCCGTCGTGCTGCGCACGCCGGAGCGCGGCGCCGCGCTGCTGGAGGAGGTGCTCGCCGCCTACGGGGTGCCGTACGCACTCCAGCGGCGCGTCCCGTTCGCGCACACCGCGCTCGGTCGCGGCCTGCTGGCGCTCGCCCGCTGCGCGCTGCACGCGGACGCGGCGAGACCGGCGGACCTGCTCGCCTATCTGCGCACGCCCGGCCGGCTGGAGCGGCTGGAGCTGGCGGACCGGCTCGAGCTGACGGTCCGCCGCCGCGCGATCGCGGACCTCGACGGCGCCCGGCGCGCCTGGGAGGAGGCCCCGGGCGGCTGGCCGCTGCGCGAGCTGGACCGCCTGCGCGGCGCGGCCGCCGATGGCCCGCAGCCGCTGCTCGCGGCGCTCGCGCGCGAGGCGCGCGCGCTGCTCGCCGCGCCGCACAAGGGCCGGGCGGCGCAGCTCGACCCCGCCGAGGAGGTCGACGCGCACGCGCTCGCGGCGCTCCTGCGCGCGCTCGAGGAGCTGGCGGAGCTGGCCGCCGCCGACCCGCGGCGCGCGCCCGACGCGGACGCGCTCCTGCAGGCGCTCGAGCGGCTCGCGGTGCCGGTCGGCACGCCGCCGCGTCCGGGGGCGGTCGTCGTCACCGACCCGCTCGCGATCCGCGCGCGCCGCTTCGACACGGTGATCCTGTGCGGCTTGCAGGAGGGCGAGTTCCCGCGGCCGGCCGCGCCCGAGCCGTTCCTGTCCGACGAGGAGCGGCGCGCGCTGAACGCGGCGACCGGCCTGCGGCTGGCCGCGCGCGAGGACCGCCTCGCGGAGGAGCGCCACCTCTTCTACGCGGCGGTGTCGCGCGCGACGCGCCGCCTCGTCCTCAGCTGCCGCGACGCCGACGAGGAGGGCAACCCGGCGCTGCCGTCGTTCTTCCTCGACGACGTGCGCGCGCTGCTCGACGAGCTGCCGGCACGGCATCGCCCCCTGTCCGAGGTGACGTGGCCGCTCGACGCGGCGCCGACGGCGCTGGAGCGGGCACGCGCCGAGGCGCTCGCCGCGCCGCGCGAGACGCCGCCTCCGCTCGCCTCGCTCGGCGACGAGGCGCGCGCCGCGCTGCGCCAGCGTGAGCTGTTGTCGGCCGGTGGGCTCGAGGCGTACGCGCGCTGCCCGGTGCGCTGGCTGGTCGAGCGCGAGCTGGCGCCGGACCGCTTCGAGCCGGACCCGGAGGCGATCGCGCGCGGCAGCTGCGTGCACCGCGTGCTCGAGCGCGTGCTCGCCCAGCTCGACTGGCCCCTCGCGCGCGGGGCGCTGCCGGCGGCGGAGCCGCTCGTGCGCACGGTCGTGGCGGAGGAGGCGGCGCGGCTCGTGCTGGGGCGCGGACCGGCGGCGCAGGCGGCGGCCGCGCACGAGATCGCGGCGGACGTGCTGCGCCTGCTGCGCCACGAGGCGGACGGCGGCGGCGCCTTCGCGCCCGCGGAGCTGGAGCTGGCGTTCGGCTTCGACGACGCGCTCGGCCCGCTCGTGCTGGGCGACGGCGCCCTGCGGCTGCGCGGCGTGATCGACCGCGTCGATCTCGACCGCGCCGGCCGCGCGCTCGTGCGCGACTACAAGAGCGGCCGCAAGGGGCCGGGCTGGCCGGTCGCGAGATGGCGCGCCGAGGACCAGCTGCAGGTCGCGCTCTACATGGTCGCCGTGCGCGAGCTGCTGAGACGCGAGCCGGTCGGGGGCGTCTACCAGCCGCTGCGCGGGGAGGACCTGCGCGCGCGCGGGCTCGTGCGCGACGACGCCGACACGGGCGAGCTGGTGGTCGACACCGACCGCCGCTCGCAGGAGGAGCTGGAGGCCGAGCTCGACGCGGCCGCCGCGCGCGCCTGCGAGCTGGCGGCGCGGCTGCGCGGCGGCGAGCTGTGCGCGACGCCGGAGACGTGCTCGCCGAACGGCTGCGCGTATCCGGGGATCTGCCGGGCGGCGGACCAGTGAGCGGCTCCGCGGCGGTTCCGTTCACGCCCGAGCAGCAGGCGGCGATCGCCCACCCGGGCGGGCTGCTGCTGACCGCGAACGCCGGCAGCGGCAAGACGTCGGTGATGGCCGAGCGCTACGTGCGGATCGCGCGCGGCGGCGACCCCGACGACGACGTCGGTCGCATCCTCGCGATCACCTTCACGGAGAAGGCGGCGGCCGAGCTGAAGGCGCGCGTGCGCGCCCGCTTCGAGGCGCTCGGCGACGGCGAGCGCGCGCGTGCGACCGAGGGCGCTTGGATCTCGACGATCCACGGCTTCTGCGCCCGCCTGCTGCGCACGCACGCGCTCGCGGCTGGGCTCGACCCGCGCTTCGCGGTGCTCGACGAGCGCGTCGCGCGGCGGCTCGCGGCGGACGCGTTCGCGACCGCGCTCGAGGACCTCGTGCACGCGCACGGCGACGCCGCGCTCGAGCTGATCGCCGCCTACCGGCCGGCCGACCTGCGCGACGCGCTCGTCGCGCTGCACGGCGAGCTGCGCAGCCGCGGCCACGAGCACCCGCAGCTCCCGCCGGCGCGGCCCGCGGACCTGCAGGCCGCCCACAGCGCGCTCGCGCTGGCGCGCGCGCAGGCTGCCGTCGTGCTGGCGGAGGCGAACGACGGCAAGACGGTCGAGCGGGCGCGCGAGCGGCTCGCCGCCTGCGCCGCGCTGCTCGACCGCCCGCTCGGCCCGCCGCCCGCCCCGGAGACGGTCGACGCGCTCGCGCTCAGAGGCAACGGCGTCGCGCTGAACGATCCGGCGTGCGAGGCGTACGCGGCGGCGCTGACCGCGTTCGCCGACGCCTGCGCGGACGCGGCGGCGCTCCCGACCCATGCGCTGCTCGACGCGCTGCTGCAGGCGTTCGCCCGCCGCTACGCGGACGCCAAGCAGGCCGCCTCGGCGCTCGACTTCGAGGATCTCGAGCTGCGCGCCAACCGCCTGCTGCGCGAGCACGAGCCGCTGCGCGCCCGCTACGCGGAGCGCTTCCGGCACGTGATGGTCGACGAGTTCCAGGACACGAACCCGCTCCAGCTCGAGCTGCTGGAGCGGATCGCGGGCGACGAGCTGTTCGCCGTCGGCGACGAGTTGCAGTCGATCTACGGCTTCCGCCACGCCGACGTGCGCCTGTTCCGCGCACGCCGCGCGCGGCTCGCGGAGCGCGGCGCGACCGCCACGCTCGCGACGAACTTCCGCAGCCACGGCGACCTGCTGCACGCGTTCAACATCGCGTTCGCGCCCCGCTTCGACGCGAGCTTCACGCCGCTGCGCGCCGGCCGCGCCGAGCCGGAGGACGGGGCGGACGCCGCCGCGCCGCGCGTCGAGCTGCTCGTCGTCGACCGCTCGGCCGACTGGGCGGGCGCCGGCCTGGTGGCGCCGGGGGCGGTGCCGCCGGCGCCGCTGTGGCGGCTCGCGGAGGCGCGCCTGCTGGCAGCGCGCGTGCGCGAGCTGATCGACGCCGGCACGCCGCCGGGGGAGATCGTGCTGCTGCTGCGCGCGACCGGCGACCTCGCCGTCTACGAGCGCGCGCTCGTCGAGCGTGGCGTGCCGACGTACGTGATTGGTGGGCGCGGCTACTGGTCCCAGCAGCAGGTGCGCGACCTCGTCGCCTACCTGAGCGTGCTGGCGAACCCGCGCGACGGCGTCGCGCTCTACACGCTGCTCGCCTCGCCGCTCGTCGGCCTCGCGAGCGACGGGCTCGTCCAGCTCGCAGCCGCCGCGCGCGCCGCCGAGCGCGACCCGTGGTGGACGCTGATCGACGACGACGCGCTGCTCGAGCGCCTCGACGCCGGGGATCGCGCACGCGTCGAGGCGCTGCGCGCGTGGCTCCCGGCGGAACGGCGCACGGCGCCGCGCCACAGCCTCGAGGGCCTGCTCGACCGCGTGCTCGCGCGCACCGGCTACGACCGCGTGCTGCTGCGGATGGAGGGCGGTGCGCGGCGGATGGCGAACGTGCGCAAGCTGATGCGGCTCGCGCGCGAGCACGAGGCGCAGCACGGCCGCGGCCTGCGCGGCTTCGCCGACCTCGTCAGCGGGCTCGTCGGCGGCGCCGACGCGTCCGGCGACGAGCGCGAGAGCGAAGCGCCGGTCGAGGGGGAGGCGCTCGACGCCGTGCGCGTGATGACGATCCACCGCGCGAAGGGCCTCGAGTTCCCGGTCGTGTGCGTGGCCGACCTCGGCCGCGAGTCGCCGGCCGCCGGCCGCGAGCTGGTGCGCGTCGGCGACGACGGACGCGTCGGGCTGCGGCTCAGACGCCTCGGCGGCGCCCGGCCGCGCGACGCGTTCGCCTACCGCGCGCTCGTCGAGCAGGCGAAGCGCCGCGACGCGGAGGAGGAGGCGCGGCTGTTCTACGTCGCCGTCACGCGCGCACGCGAGCGCTTGATCCTGAGCGGCGCCGCCACCTGCGACCCGTGGCCCGAGGCGAAGCCCGGCGCCCCACCGATCGCCTGGCTCGGCCCGGCGTTCGTGCCCGACCTCGCGCGCCGCTGCGCGCCCGACGCCACCGCACGCACCGTCGCGGAGCACGACGATATCGCCGTCGCGGTCACCGTCGCGCGACCGGACCTGCTCGCGGAGCTGCCGGCGCCGTCCCCCGGGGACCAGGCCGCGCTGCGGGCGGGTCCTGTCGGATCGGAACCCACCCACCCAGGCGCGCACCCCGGTCTTGCGACCGGGGCACGTGCATCCTCACCCACCACCGGCTCTGCCGGCGGTGCCGCCGCCCGATCGGCGTCGCCGGCCGCGCTCGCTCCGCCCGTCGCCGCGCTCAGCTACACGTCGCTCGCGCAGCACGCGCAGTGCGGCTACCGCTTCTACCTGGAGCGCGTGCTGGGCCTGCCGCCGACCGACGAGGCGCGCTACGGCTCGGCCCGGCGTCCGCCCGCCGAGCTGGACCCGCGCGTGCGCGGGCGCATCGTGCACGCCCTGCTCGAGCAGCTCGACTTCAAACGACCGCAGGCGCCCGATGCGGAGGCCGTCCGCGCCGAGGCACACCGCGCCGGTGTGACACTCACCGACCGGACCGCGGACGAGCTGGCGCGGCTCGTCGCCGGCCTCCTCGCCAGCGACGTCGCGCGGCGGCTCGCCGCCCTCAGAGACCTGCGCCGCGAGCAGCCGTTCGCGCTCCAGCTCGCTCACGTCCCGCTCGTCGGCGTCTTCGACGCGGTCGGCCGCGAGCGCGACCGCACGCTCGTCGTCGACTACAAGAGCGACCGGCTCGACCCGGAGGCCGACCCCGAGCAGCTCGTCGCCGCCGACTATGCGCTCCAGCGCGCCGCCTACGCGCTCGCGGCGTTGCGCGACGGCGCGCGCACGGCCGAGGTCGTTCACGTCTTCCTCGAGCGCGCGCACGAGCCGGCCGCCGCGACCTACACGGACGCCGACCTGCCCGCGCTCGCGGCCGAGCTGGAGCAGCGCGCCGGCGCCGTGCTGCGGCGCGAGTTCCCCGTCGCCCCGCAGCCCGGGCCGCGCGTCTGCGACGGCTGCCCCGGGCGCGGCTCGCTCTGCTCCTGGCCGCTGGAGGCGACGCTCGACGTGCCCGAGGGCCGCCTCTTCTGAACCCGCCCGCGCCGCGGCGCGCACCCGCTCACGGCAGCGCGGATGACACGAGCCGGTCGCGCAGCACCACGAAGCCGAGCCCGGCCGCCACGACCGTCAGCACGTTGCGGATGTCCTCGTCGAGCGCGGCCAGCTCGTCGAACACGATCAGCAGCGCCCCGAGCCGCTCGCCGACGACGCCGATCGGCACCGCCAGGCAGTGCAGCCCGGCGTGCACGCCGAACGCGCTCGCCGTCGCGGGCGCGAGCCACTCCGGCACGCTCCGCTGCATCAGCGCGGCGAGGTCGTCGTAGCGCGTGACGGTGACCATGTGCGGCCCCAGCAGCCCGCGGCTCGTCGTGCCGAGCGCGAGCTGGCCGGCGACGTAGAGCGCCACGCCGGCGTCGACCGCGCCGAGCCGGCGCACGAGCGTGTCGACGGTCGCGCCCAGCAGCGCTTCGCCGGTGTCTCTCTGGAAGCGCTCGGCGAGCGAGGCGGCCAGCGCCAGCCAGCGCTGGCGCCGCTGCTCGCGCACCCGCACGCGCGTCAGCTCCTGTTGCAGCTCGCCCAGCTCGCGCCGCGCGCGGCGCTCCTCGTCGCGGTCGATCCCGACGAGCGCCACGACCGGTCGCTCGCCCGCTTCGCCGGGGATCCGGAACGCGATCGAGCGCTCGACGGTCGTCCCGCCGGCCCACGCCGGATGCGCGCACTCGAGCGCCGACGTCTCGCCGGCGAACAGCGTCCGCAGCGTGCGTTCGAGGTCGCTGCCGAGGAACCAGGGGAGCCCGTCGAGCCGCACGTCCGTGAGGATCGGCCCGTCGACCGCCTGCAGCGACGCGTTCACGTAGGCGACCTGGAGCGGCTCGGGGCCCGTCACGAGCACCACCGGGATCGGCGCCACGGCGGCGATCGCGGCGAGGACCGCGTCGGAGACGTCGGACTGCGGCGCGAGCGCGGCGTCGGCGATCGCGCGCGGCAGCGGCACGCCCTGCTCGGCGGCGCGGCGCACCGCGACGACGCGCGCCGCGTCGACCACCGCGTACCGGCGCGGTCCGCGCGCCACGCGGGCCGGGCGCGGGAAGCCGAAGCGTCGCTCCCACGTGCGCAGGCGCTCGCGCGAGACGCCGGTCAGTTCCGCGAACTCGGTGGCGCTGACGGTCTGCCCGCCCTTGTCCACCTGCTTGTTGTACCGCAGCGGACGCGTGGGCACCAGTGACCGCGTCTGTCCACCTTGTCATCCGGCGTTGTCCGGAGAGGATGACGCGCAGCCGGATTTTTCCGCCCAAACTCCGGCTTCCGCCCAGAAGGAGGCACGACATGTCCGCCACGGTCGTTCGCCTGCCGGTCGATCCCCTGGTCGACGAGCACGAGCTGCTGCGTCGTTGGCACGAGGACGGCGACGTCGAAGCGCGCCGGCTTTTGATCGAACGCATGATGCCGCTCGTCCGCTCGCTCGCCCGGCGCTACGCCAACCGCGGCGAGCCGCTCGACGACCTCGAGCAGGTCGGCTGCGTCGGCCTGATCAAGGCCGTCGACCGCTTCGACCTCGACCGCGAGCTGCGCTTCTCGACGTTCGCCGTGCCGACGATCCTCGGCGAGATCAAGCGTCACTTCCGCGACCGCGCCTGGTCCGTGCGCGTCTCGCGCGGCCTGCAGGAGCTGAGCGCCAAGGTCACGCGCGAAGTCGACCGGCTGTCGACCAAGCTCGGCCGCTCGCCGACGATCGAGGATCTCGCGGAGGCGACCGGCACGACGCCCGAGCAGGTGCTCGAAGCGCTGCAGGGCGCGCAGGCGTACAGCACCGTCCCGCTCGACGAGCCGCTCGGCGAGGACGGCGAGCCGGTCGCGCGGATCGGCGCCGAGGATCCGGAGTTCGCGGCGGCCGAGCAGCGCGTCGAGCTGGGCCGCGGCCTCAGCACGCTGAGCGAGCGCGAGCGGCGGATCCTGCTGCTGCGCTTCTTCGCCGGCCTCACGCAGCGGGAGATCGCCGAGCGCGTCGGCATCTCGCAGATGCACGTCTCGCGCCTCCTGCGCCGCTCGCTCGAGCGGATGGCGGACGCGCTGGGACCGGCCGCGCTCGGCGTCTGAGCGCGGCCGCAAGTCCCCGTTCGCGGGTTGCCGCCGCGTGCGGCGGGTAGTAGAAACGACCCATGCCTCGCGCGATCTGGAGCGGCGCGATCAGCTTCGGGCTGGTCAACGTGCCGATCAAGCTCTACAGCGCCACGTCCCCGAAGACGGTGCGCTTCCACCAGTTGCACGCCAGAGACGGCGTGCGGATACAGCAGAAGCGGGTGTGCCCGGCGGACGGCGAGGAGGTCTCCTACGACGACGTCGTGAAGGGCTTCGAGATCGCGCCGGATCGCTACGTGGTGATCAGACAGGAGGAGCTCGACGCGCTCGACCCGCGCCACACGAAGACGATCGACATCGAGGCGTTCGTCGAGCTGGCGGACATCGACCCCGTGTACTACGACAGCGCGTACCACGTCGCTCCGGCCACCGGCGGCGCGAAGCCCTACGCGCTGCTGCTGTCCGCGATGGAGCAGGCCGGCAAGGTCGCGATCGGCCGTTTCGTGCTGCGCACGCGCCAGCAACTGTGCGCGCTGCGGCCCGCGGACGGCGTGCTGGTGCTGTCGACGATGCTGTACGGCGACGAGGTCAACGCGCCGGACCGGCTGGACGAGCTGGAGGGGCTGGACGAGGTCGAGGCGAACGCGCGCGAGGTCGCGATGGCCGGTCAGCTCATCGAGTCGCTGTCGGTGCCGTTCGACCCGACCGCCTACCGCGACGAATACCGCGAGCGCGTGCTGGACCTGATCGATCGCAAGGCGGCCGGCGAGGAGGTCGCGGTGCAGCCCGCGGCGGCCGCGCCGGCGGCCGTTCCGGACCTGATGGCCGCGCTGGAGGCGAGCGTCGCCGCCGTGCGCGGCAACGGCGCCGGCAAGCCCGCGAGAAAGCGCCGCGCGAAGGCGCCAAGCTCGCCCTCGAGAGCCAGAGCAAGAGCGAAGACGCGCGGCTGACGCACTCCGCGCTGTCGGACCGTTCGCTGGCGCAATGCGCGAGGGGTCTCCACTGGTACCCTGTGCGCTCCTCTCAGTGTTCGCGCCGCCCATCGGGAACACCAGATCCATGTACGAGATGAAGCCCCCACAGGCCGCTGGCCTCTACCACCCCGAAAACGAGCACGATGCCTGCGGTGTCGCGTTCGTCGCCAAGCTGACCGCGGGGGCCGACCACGGCGTGGTCCAACGCGCCTTGTACGCGCTGGAGAACCTCGAGCATCGCGGCGCGGCCGGCGCGGACCCGACGACCGGCGACGGCGCGGGCATACTCGTGCAGCTCCCCGACGCGTTCCTGCGCGAGGCGATGGGCGTCGAGCTGCCGCCGCTCGGCCGCTACGGGATCGGCGTCTGCTTCCTGCCGCACGAGCAGGCGCGCCACGACGAGCTGGTCGAGCTGATCGAGGGCGTCGTCGTCCGCGAGGGCCAGCGCGTGCTGGGCTGGCGCGACGTGCCGGTCGACGGCGCGCACGTCGGCGTCGTGGCCGGCAGATCGGCGCCCCGCATCCGCCACGTGGCGATCGGCGCGAGCGACGAGCTGGCCGACGACGACGCGTTCGAGCGCAAGCTCTACGTGATCCGCCGCCTGATCGAGAAGGCGGCCGGGCCGGACCTCGCGCTGCCGAGCTTCTCCGCGCGCACGATCGTCTACAAGGGCATGTTGACCGCGCCGCAGATGTCGGGCTACTACCCCGACCTCGCGGACGAGCGCTTCGCCACGCGCCTGGCGCTCGTCCACTCGCGCTTCTCGACGAACACCTTCCCGAGCTGGGAGCTGGCGCACCCGTACCGCATGATCGCCCACAACGGCGAGATCAACACGCTGCGCGGCAACGTCAACTGGATGCGCGCGCGCGAGTCGCAGCTCGCCTCCGAGCTGTTCGGCGACGACCTGCAGAAGCTGATGCCGGTCGTGCGCCAGGGCGGCTCGGACTCGGCGACGTTCGACAACGTGCTGGAGCTGCTCGTGCTGGCCGGCCGCCCGATCACGCATGCGGTGATGCTGATGGTCCCCGAGGCCTACCGCGACCGCACCGACCTGCCGCCGGCCGTGCGCGGCTTCTACGACTACCACTCGTGCGTGATGGAGCCGTGGGACGGCCCGGCCGTCGTCGCCTTCACCGACGGCCGCCAGGTCGGCGCGACGCTCGACCGCAACGGCCTGCGCCCCGGCCGCTGGGTGCAGACGGCCGACGGCTACGTCGTGCTGGCGTCCGAGACCGGCGTCGTGCAGGCGTCCCCGAGCGAGATCGTGCGCAAGGGTCGCCTGCAGCCGGGGAAGGTCTTCCTCGTCGACCTCGAGCAGGGCCGCATCGTCGAGGACGAGGAGGTCAAGGCGCACGTCGCCGGGCAGCGCCCGTACGGCGAGTGGTACGCCGAGCACGTCGTCCACCTCGACGACCTGCCGGAGCGCGCGCCGCGCGCGCCGCGTGTCGAGCCGCTGCGCTCCAAGCAGCTTGCGTTCGGCTACTCGCAGGAGGACCTGCGGCTGGTGATCGCCCCGATGGCGGCGAACGGCGAGGAGCCGACCGCCTCGATGGGCAACGACGCGGCGCTCGCCGTGCTGTCGGACCGCCAGCCGCCGCTGTTCGCGTACTTCAAGCAGCTGTTCGCGCAGGTCACGAACCCGCCGATCGACCCGATCCGCGAGTCGGTCGTGATGAGCCTCGCGACCTCGGTCGGCGCCGAGGTGAACCTGCTGACCGAGTCGGCCGAGCACGCCCATCAGCT
Source organism: Actinomycetota bacterium (assembly GCA_018268595.1). Lineage (GTDB taxonomy): Bacteria > Actinomycetota > Thermoleophilia > Solirubrobacterales > Solirubrobacteraceae > Conexibacter. The sequence continues at coordinate 225,882 of JAFDWH010000026.1, forward strand.
CTTCATGCGCCAGCCGATCCTGCGCAACCACGAGCTGGAGAAGCTGCGCCAGGTCTCGCACGACGTCTTCCACGCGGCGACGATCGACCTCACGTGGCCGATCGAGTTGGGCGCGGAGGGGATGGAGTGGCGCGTCGAGGCGATCTGCGCCGAGGCGTCCGCGTGGATCGACCGCGGCGCCAACATCCTGATCCTGTCGGACCGCAACCTTGGTCCCGAGCGCGTCGCGATCCCGTCGCTGCTCGCCGTCGCCGCGGTCCACCACCACCTCGTGCGCGCCGGCACGCGCCTGCGCTGCGGGCTCGTGATCGAGACCGGCGAGCCGCGCGAGATCCACCACATGGCGACGCTCATCGGGTATGGAGCGGCCGCGATCAACCCGTACCTGATGTTCGAGTCGCTCGACGAGCTGGCCGACCGCGGCCTGCTGCCCGTCGACCTCGACAGGGAGACGGCGGAGCAGCGGATCGTCAGAGCGATCGGCAAGGGCCTCTTGAAGACGTTCTCGAAGATGGGGATCTCGACGATCCAGTCCTACTGCGGCGCGCAGATCTTCGAGGCGGTTGGGCTCGCGCCCGAGCTGGTCGAGCAGCACTTCACCGGCACGCAGTCGCGCATCGGCGGCGTCGGCATGGACGTGCTGGCGAAGGAGGCGCTCGAGCGCCACTTCCGCGCCTACCCGCGCACGGGCCGCGAAGTGCTGCCGGTCGGCGGCGTGCTGCAGTGGCGCCGCGACGGCGAGCTGCACATCTGGAACCCCGACACGGTCGCGCTGCTGCAGCAGTCGGTGCGCACGCAGGACGGCGAGGGCCTGCAGACCTACCGCGAGTTCTCGAAGGCGGTCAACGACGAGGCGGCGCGCAAGGCGTCGCTGCGCGGCCTGATGAAGCTCAAGACGCTGGAGCAGCCGATCCCGCTGGAGGAGGTCGAGCCGGCGGAGGAGATCGTCAAGCGCTTCTCGACCGGCGCGATGAGTCTCGGCGCGATCTCGCGCGAGTCGCACGAGGCGCTCGCGGTCGCGATGAACCGGCTCGGCGCGAAGTCGAACACGGGCGAGGGCGGGGAGGACCCGGCGCGCTTCGGCGACGAGCGGCGCTCCTCGATCAAGCAGGTCGCGTCGGGCCGCTTCGGCGTGACGCCGCACTACCTCGTCAACGCCGATCGCCTGCAGATCAAGATGGCGCAGGGCGCGAAGCCCGGCGAGGGCGGCCAGCTCCCCGGCCACAAGGTCGACGACTACATCGCCTGGCTGCGCAACTCGACGCCGGGCGTGGGCCTGATCTCGCCGCCGCCGCACCACGACATCTACTCGATCGAGGACCTCAAGCAGCTCATCTACGACCTGCGCTGCAGCAACCCGCGCGCGGAGGTGTCGGTCAAGCTGGTCGCCGAGGTCGGCGTCGGCACGGTCGCCGCCGGCGTCGCGAAGGCGAACGCCGATCACGTCGTGATCTCCGGCCACGACGGCGGCACGGGCGCCTCGCCGCAATCATCGATCCAGGCGGCCGGCATCCCGTGGGAGATCGGCCTCGCCGAGACGCAGCAGACGCTGCTCCTCAACGACCTGCGCTCGCGCATCACGGTCGAGGCGGACGGCCAGATGAAGACGGGCCGCGACGTCGTGATCGCCGCGCTGCTGGGCGCCGACGAGGTCGGCTTCTCGACCGCCCCGCTGATCGCGATGGGCTGCATCATGATGCGCGTCTGCCACCTCAACACGTGCCCGGTCGGCATCGCGACGCAGAACCCGGAGCTGCGCAAGCGCTTCGAGGGGACGCCCGAGCACGTCGTCAAGTACCTCTTCTTCGTCGCCGAGGAGGCGCGCGAGCTGATGGCCCAGCTCGGCGTGCGCACGTTCGACGAGCTGATCGGCCGCACCGACCTGCTGGAGATGGACACGGCGATCGAGCACTGGAAGGCGCGCGGCGTCGACCTCACGAGCGTCTTCGCGATGCCGGAGGTCGCCGACGGCGAGCCGCGCCACCGCACGCGGCCGCCCGACCCGGTGCTGGACGACGCGCTCGACTGGGAGCTGATCCGCCAGGCCGGCGAGGCGCTCGAGCGGCGCAAGCCGACGCGCATCGCGACCGGCGTGCGCAACGTCAACCGCACCGTCGGCGGTCTGCTGTCGAGCGAGATCGCCCGCCGCTACGGGCCCGAGGGGCTGCCGGAGGGCACGATCGAGGTGTCGTTGACCGGCTCGGCCGGCCAGAGCTTCGGCGCCTGGCTGATGCCCGGCGTGACGTTCACGCTCGCGGGCGAGACGAACGACTACGCCGGCAAGGGTCTCGCGGGCGGCGTCCTGACGGTGCACCCGCCCGCCGACGCCGGCTTCGCCGCCGAGGAGAACGTGATCGTCGGCAACACCGTGCTGTACGGCGCGACGGCCGGCCGCGCCTTCTTCCGCGGGCTCGCCGGCGAGCGCTTCGCCGTGCGCAACTCCGGCGCGCACGCCGTCGTCGAGGGCGTCGGCGACCACGGCTGCGAGTACATGACCGGCGGGCGCGTCGTCGTGCTGGGCTCGACCGGCCGCAACTTCGCCGCCGGAATGAGCGGCGGGATCGCGTACGTCTACGACGAGCACGGCGCCTTCGCGGGCTCCTGCAACACGGAGCTCGTGGAGCTGGAGAGCCTCGAGGAGCACGACGAGGCGGAGTGCAAGGACCTGATCGCCGAGCACGCCGAGCGCACCGGCTCGCCGGTCGCGCAGCGGATGCTCGACGACTGGGACGCGTGCGTGCGCCGCTTCGTCAAGGTGATGCCGCGCGACTACAAGCGCGCGCTCGCCGAGCGTGCCGCCACTGCAGCAGCCCAGCAGACCGCACCCGAGCCGACAGGCGCGTAAGCCATGGGACAACTGGGCGGCTTCCTCAAGATCCACCGGGTCGGCTTCGACAAGCGCGATCCCAGCGCGCGCGTCAACGACTACGCGCAGTACTTCGACCTCCAGCCGGAGGAGGAGCTGCGCAGACAGGGCGCCCGCTGCATGGACTGCGGCGTGCCGTTCTGCCACGAGGGCTGCCCGCTCGGCAACCTGATCCCGGACTGGAACGACCTCGTCTACCGCGACAAGTGGCAGGACGCGATCGTCCAGCTGCACGCGACGAACAACTTCCCCGAGTTCACCGGCCGCATCTGCCCGGCGCCGTGCGAGTCGGCGTGCGTGCTGGCGATCAACGACGACGCGGTCACGATCGAGCAGATCGAGCTGGCGATCGCCGAGCGCGCGTTCGGCGAGGGCTGGGTCGTGCCCGAGCCGCCCGACCGCCGCACCGGCAAGACCGTCGGCGTCGTCGGCTCCGGCCCGGCGGGCCTGGCGGTCGCGGCCGAGCTGAACAAGAGCGGCCACACCGTCACCGTCTACGAGCGCGACGAGGGCCCCGGCGGCCTGATGCGCTTCGGCGTGCCGGACGCGAAGCTGCCGAAGTCGATGATCGACCGCCGCGTCGCGCTGCTGGAGGCCGAGGGCGTGCGCTTCGAGTACGGCGTCGACGTCGGCAGCGACGTGACGACCGCCGAGCTGCGCGAGCGCCACGACGCGCTCGTCGTCGCGATCGGCTCGCGCGTGCACCGCGACGTCGAGGTCGAGGGGCGCGAGCTGGACGGAATCCACTTCGCGATGGACTACCTCTACCAACGCAACCGCTTCGTGGCGGCGCAGGAGGGGCGTCCGACCCGGGCGCCGGAGCCGGGCACGGAGATCGTCGCGGCCGGCAAGCGCGTCGTCGTGATCGGCGGCGGCGACACCGGCATGGACTGCATCTCGAACGCGAACCGCGAGGGCGCGATCGAGGCGACGATCCTCGACGTCTACCAGCAGCTCGACAGCAGCGGTCGCGACCCGCGCACGCCGTGGCCGCTGCCGCCGAAGCGCACGCTCACGACGTACGCGCTGGAGGAGGGCGGCGAGCGCTGGTGGGGCACCGAGGTGACGGGCTTCGCCGGCGCGGACGGGCGCGTCACGCACGTGCACGCGCGCCGCGTCACCGGCACCTCCTCGCGCGACCTGCAGCCGATCCCCGGTAGCGAGTTCACGGTCGAGGCGGACCTCGTGCTGATCGCGATCGGCTTCACCGGCCCCGAGCATCAGGGCCCGGTCGACCAGCTCGAGCTGGAGCTCGACCCGCGCGGCAACGTGCGCACGCGCCAGACCTACCGCACGACGGTGCCGGGCGTGTACGCCTGCGGCGACGCGCGCGTCGGCCAGTCGCTCGTCGTCACCGCGATCGCCGAGGGGCGCAAGTGCGCCCGCATCGTCAACAAGGACCTCGGCGGCAGCCCGATGGACGCCGACCGCGAGCAGCTCGCGATCGGCGCCTGGAGCGGCGTCGAGGACCACACGCTGCGCCACGAAGCGGAGGCGGCCGGCAGCGTGCGCCTCGGCGACGAGTTCTTCAGCGGCCCCGGCGGACCCATCACCGAGGGCTCCTGAGCGGCCGCATCCTAGGGTCTCACCCTGGGAATTCGCCGCATCGTGCACGAACTCCCGCAAGGAATCTTGTGCGCTCTTGTGCCCGCGGCGCCGCGATCCTCGGATTTGCGAGGTATCCTCAAGCGTGCAGGGCGCTCGCGTCCTGCTCCGCCGGAATCGTCTCCCCCACGATTCCCGGCTGCGGAGGGCCCGGATGGATTCGGGCCCTTCCGCGCGTTAAGGCCCCGATCGCGCCCGCTGCCGCGCGGCGCGTGTGCGAACGTGTGGCGCGATGACCCCGCCGCTCGCATCGCTCGGCTCCGACGTCAGCCAGTTCCTCGACTCGGTCGGCACCTTCCTCTCGAACCTCGCGGGCCTCAGCTGGGGGCCGCTGCTGCTCGCGCTGCTGTGCTACGCGGCCTACCTGACGCTGCGCTCGCGCGCGCTCCGCAACGCGGTCCAGGCGGCCTATCCGACGGAGCACGTGCGCTGGCGCGACGTGTGGGGCGCCTACGTCGCCGGCGTCGGCGTCAACCAGGTCTTCCCGCTCGGCGGCGGCACGCTCGTGCAGTACTTCCTCACGCGCATCTCGATCCCCGCGTCGAGCTACCCGGCGATCATCGCCGCGCTCTGGACCGGGCTCGTGTTCGACTACGGCGTCAACGCGCTCGTGCTCGTGTTCGCCTTCACGCAGGGCGTCTTCCCGAAGCCGCCGGACTTCTCGAAGCTGCCCGCGTTCGACCTCGCGTTCTTCGCCTCGCATCCGCGCTTCACGCTGTTCTTCCTGACGGCGCTCGCGATCGCGGTGTTGGTGGGCTTCGCGCTGCTGTCGACGCGCGTGAAGGCGTTCTGGGCGCGCGTGCGGCAGGGCTTCACGATCCTCACCGACCGCCGCCGCTACCTGCGCGAGATGGCGAGCTGGCAGGCGGCCGCGTGGGTCGCGCGCTTCGCCGCCTACTGGTTCCTGCTCGACGCCTTCCACATCGGCGGCTCGGTGCGCAACGTGCTGCTCGTGCTGGGCGTGCAGGTCGTCGCGATGCTCGTGCCGTTCACGCCCGGCGGCGCGGGCGTGCAGCAGGCGCTGCTGCTGACGGTGTTCGCGGGCTCCGCGACGGCGGCGCAGGTGGCGGCCTTCAGCGTCGGCCAGCAGATCGCGCTGGCGGCCGGCGCGGTCGCGATGGGCTTCGGCGCGCTCGTGCTGATCTTCCGCTTCAAGAGCTTCAAGGAGGTCGTGCGGCGCGGGCGCGAGCATCGGCGCGCAGAGGAGGCCGCTGATAAGGTGACGCCTGCGTCATCTTTCTAGCGAGGAGGCCCCGCCCATGCCCGAGCTGCCGTCCGTCTGCGTCATCGGCGCGGGGTCGTCGGGCATCGCGGCCGCGAAGGCGCTGCACGAGCGGGGGATCCCGTTCGACTGCATCGAGAAGTCCGACCGCGTGGGCGGCAACTGGGTCTTCGGCAACAAGAACGGGATGTCGTCGGCGTACCGCTCGCTGCACATCAACACCTCGCGCGAGCGGATGGAGTACGCGGACTACCCGATGCCGAAGTCGTATCCCGACTTCCCGCACCACACGCACATCGCCGCCTACTTCGACGACTACGTCGACCACTTCGGACTGCGCGAGCGGATCGCGTTCGAGACCGGCGTCGAGCGCGCGACGCGCGAGGGCGACGGCACCTGGACGATCGCGCTCGACACGGGGGAGACGCGCCGCTACGACGCGCTCGTCGTCGCCAACGGCCACCACTGGAACCCGCGCTGGCCCGAGCCGCCGTTCCCCGGCAGCTTCGACGGGACGCAGACGCACGCGCACCACTACGTCGACAACGAGCCGTTCAAGGGCAGACGCGTGCTGGTCGTCGGGATCGGCAACAGCGCGATGGACATCGCGGTCGAGTCGAGCTTCGTCGCCGAGCGGACGTTCCTCTCCTCCCGCCGCGGCGCGCACATCATCCCCAAGTACCTGTTCGGCCGCCCGCTCGACCAGATCGGCGTCAACAGACTGACGGGCGCGCTCCCGTGGGCCTTCCGCAAGGCGATCTTCACGAGCTTCTACCGCGTCGGCGTCGGCGACATGGAGCACTATGGCCTGCCGAGACCCGACCACGACCTCGGCGACGCGCACCCGACGATCTCCGCCGACTTCCTCAACCGCGTCGCGCACGGAGAGATCGCCTACCGCCCGAACGTCGACGAGCTGCAGGGCGACCGCGTGCGCTTCGCGGACGGCTCCGTCGAGCAGGTCGACACGATCGTGTGGTGCACCGGCTACAAGGTCACGTTCCCGTTCTTCGACGAGGACCTCATCAGCGCGCCCGACAACGACCTGCCGCTGTTCCGCCGCGTCTTCCACCCGGACGTCGCCAACGTCTTCTTCGTCGGGCTGCTGCAGCCGCTCGGCGCGATCATGCCGCTCGCCGAGGCGCAGGGGCAGTGGATCGCCGCCTACCTGCGCGGCGAGTACGCGCTGCCCGCCGCGACCGAGCTGCGCGCGGACATGGAGCGCGAGCGCGCGAAGATGTTCAAGCGCTACGTCGCCTCCAAGCGCCACACGATGCAGGTCGACTTCGACAACTACCTCTACGCGCTCGGCCGCGAGCGCCGCGCCGGCGCGCGGCGCGTGCGCGAGCACGGCTTCCGCCTTCCCGTCCCCGCGCGCGTCGCGCCCGCCGAGCGGGCCGCGGCATGACGCCCGTCGCCGCCGGCAAGCGCGAGGCGACGAAGGCCCAGAACCGGCGCGCGATCCTCGACGCGGCGACCGAGGTCTTCGCCGAGATCGGCTACGGCGCCGCCTCGATCCGCGACGTGATCCGCCGCACCGGCCTCGCCTCCGGCACCTTCTACAACTACTTCCCCGACAAGCAGTCGGTCTTCCGCGCCGTGCTCGACGAGCACACGACCGAGCTGCGCCGCCGCCTGCGCGAGGCGCGCGCTCGCGCGGGGGACGCGGAGACGATCGTGCGCGAGGGCTTCCAGACGTACTTCTCGTTCATCGTCGAGGACCGCCCGCTGTTCGAGATGCTGCGGCGCAACGCGGGCACGGTCCGCGAGCTGTTCGACACGCCCGCGCTCGAGTTGGGGATCCTCGAGCTGCGCGAGGACCTGGCGGCGCTCGCCGAGCTGTCCGCGCTCGACCTCGACGCGCTCGCCTCCGCGATGGGCGGCGTCGCGTTCGAGCTGGGCATCCGCCTCAGCGAGCAGGACCCGCCCGACGTCGAGCGCGCCGCCCGCTTCGCGAGCGAGCTGTTCCTCGGCGGCATCGCGCGGCTGTCGGCTGGTCGTTGACGCCGGTCGCCGGGCTCCGGCAGAGTAGCCCGGTGCGCATCGTCGCCCTCGCTCCGGAACGCAGCGCGAACGCCGCCTACCGCGCCGTCCTGCCGATGCAGGCGCTGGCCGAGCGCGGCCACGACACCGAGTACCTGTTCTGGGACGAGTCGGGGCCGCCGCCGCTCGAGCGGCTGCGGGGCGCCGACGTGGTGCACGCGTGGCGCCTCTTCCGCGGCCCCACGCGCCGGCTCGCCGGCGCGCTGAGAGAGGCGGGGACCGGCTTCGTGTTCGACAACGACGACGACATGACGCGCGTGCCGAAGGGCAGTCCCGCCTACGCCGAAATGAAGGGCGCCAGGCAGCAGGTTGCGCGCGAACTGACCGCCACGATGCGGCTCGCGCAGCTCACGACGACGACGTGCGGCGAGCTGGCGAACCGGCTGCGCAGGCTCGGCGGCGACGTGCGCGTGGTCGAGAACTACGTCGGTCCGGACTTCGTCCGCGCGCGCGAGCCGTCCGGCGGCGAGGTCGTGGTCGGCTGGGTCGCCGGCGGCGAGCACCGCGGCGATCTCAGGGACCTGCGCCTCAGACGCACGTTCGAGACGCTGCTGGAGCGCCATCCGCACGTGCGGCTCGTCAGCGTCGGGCTCGACCTCGGCGTGCGCAGCGACCGCTACGCGCACCGCCCGCCGATGAACTTCTGGGACCTGCCCGACGTGATCGCGCGCTTCGACCTCGCGCTCGCCCCGATCGCCGACGTGTCGTTCAACCGCGTGCGCTCGAACGTGAAGGTGAAGGAGTACGCGGCCGCCGGCGTGCCGTGGCTCGCCTCGCCGATAGGCCCCTACAGGGACCTGGGGGAGGAGCAGGGTGGCCGGCTCGTGCCGGATCACGGCTGGGACGAGGCGCTCGACGAGCTGGTGGCCGACGGCGCGGCGCGCGCGGCGCTCGCCGAGCGCGCGTCCGCGTGGGGGCGCACGCAGACCGTGGCGCGCAACGCCGCCGGCTGGGAGGCGGTGTTCGCGGAGGCGGCGCAGCGCGCCGGCCGGACGGTGAGCGTCTCGCCGGCGGGTCGCGACGCGCCGGAGGCGCCCGCCGCCGACGGAGGCGCCGGCGGCGCGCGCCCGCGCACCGTCGTGCCGCGTCCGATCGCGCCCGCGACGACCGCGGAGGAGCCGGCATCGCGTCCGCGCCGCGGCCTCTTCCGCAGGCGCGCGAGCGGCTGACCGACCGCACGTCGCGGCCCGTCGCGTGCGCATACACTGGCCTGCACGCCCGTGCCGACGTTCTGCCGCCACAACCGCTTCCTCGCGAACTGCCCGATCTGCTCGCAGGACCAGGTGGAGATCGTCTCGACGCGGCGCACCAGCACCGCGAAGCCGGCCGGCGGGACGCGCCGTACCCGCAGCGAGGCGCCGGCGCGCAGCGCGCGCGCCTCCGGCGGCCTGCGGGTCCGCCAGGTCGCGCGCGACCAGGACGACGGCTTCCGCTCGCCGCTGATCCCCGGCGTGAAGGCGAGCGCCGCGGCGGAGCGGCTCGCGGAGGAGATCGCGTTCGCCTGCGCGCGGCTGGCGCTGCTCGCCGGCGATCCGCCGGGCCTCTACGCGGAGGTCGCGGCCGCGGCCGGTCAGCCGGCCGGTTCCGCCGAGCGCGAGGAGGCGCTGTGGCTCGCCTTCCTGATCGCCTACCTCGGTCCGCTCGACGGCGCGGACCCGTTCGCGGGCGTCCGTGCCGTCCGCACCGCGTGGGCGGGGGGCGAGCTGCCGCAGCTCGGCGATGCGCCGCTCGGTCCGCGCAGCGCGCACGATCCCGCCCGCGGCGACGCCACGCTCGTTGCCTACCGCGCCTGGGCCGAGCGCGCCGGCTCGCAGGACGCCGCGTACGCGGGCGAGCCGGCTTGGGCTCCGGAGCGCCGCTTCGCGCGCGCGTTCGAGCGGCTCGCGCTGCCGGGACTGCACCGCGACGCGCGCTTCGACCTGCTCGTGACGCTCGGCCGGCTCGGTCTCCACGCCATGGAGCCGGGCTCGCTGCAGCTCGGCGGGGCGGACGAGACGACGGTCGCCGCCAAGCGCGTGTTCGGGATTGCCGACACGCTGCTGCTGGAGCGCCGCGCGAGCGAGCTGGCGGACGCCGGCGAGGTGCCGCTGGCGGCGCTCGACGTCGCGCTGTGGAACTGGAACCGCCCGCTGCGCCCCGGGTCGGCCGGCGAGCGCGAGCGCGCGACGCTCGGTGCCGAGGGCGCCGAGCCCGACGCCGACGCGTACGCCCGCGTCGCCGCCGCGCTCGGTCTGTGACGCGTCTCCGGCTGTGACCCGTCTCGGTCTGTGACGCGGCTCGCGCCGATCCGCTCACGCGCGTCCCTGAGCAAACGCAATCCCCGCTAAGACGGGGGATCTGACATGGACATGTGGCGGATGAACACTGCTGTTTCTTCTCGCTCGTAGCGAACTTTTCGCATCTCTGCGGGGGCGAAGCACCTGTCGCCCCCGGCTTCGGCTGACCGATAGCAGGAGCGTTCGGCGCGCCCGCGCGTCGAGCACGGTCGCAGGCACGGAGGAGCAGGGATGCGAATCAGGGGATGCAGGGAGGAGAGCGCCGAGGACGCGACGCTGCGACTCGTGCTGGAGCACGCGGCGGAGCTGCTGCGCTTCGCGCGCCGCTTCACGTACAGCGCCGACGACGCGCACGACGCGTACCAGCGCGCCGTCGAGATCCTCGTCAGACGGATGCGGGTGGACCCGCCGGACCAGCCGCTGCCGTTTCTGCGCACCGTCCTGCGCCACGAGGCGCTCGCGGTGCGCGCCGAGCGGGATCAGGTCGGCAGCACGGAGGTCGACTTCGACCGTCACGAGGATCGCGCGATCCCGGATCCGGCCGAGCGGGCGGTCCGCCGCGAGCGGTTGCGGCACACGGCGGAGGCGCTGCAGCGGCTGAAGCCGCAGGAGGCGACGGCGCTCGTGCTGCGCGCGGAGGGACTCTCGTACCAGGAGATCGCCGCGCGGATGGGGTGGACCTACACGAAGACGAACCGCTGCGTCACCGAGGGCCGCCGCGCGCTGCTGAAGCGGATCGGGGCGATCGAGTCGGGGGAGGAGTGCACGCGCTGGCTGCCGCTCCTGTCGGCGCTCGCGGACGGGGAGGCGAGCGCGCGGCAGGTCGCCGACCTGCGTCCGCACCTGCGCGCGTGCCCGGCGTGCCGCGCCACGCTGCGCGATTGCCACGGCGCTCCGGCGCAGGTGGCGCTGCTGGTCCCGCCGGCCGTCGTGCCGGCTGCGCTTGGCTCGGCGAGCGGCTCGCTGCTCGACCACGCGCACGTGGCGCTGCACGCGGTCGCCGAGCGCGCGACGCTGCTGGCGGCGCGCGTGCAGGGCGCTTTCGAGGCGCTGCCGGCGACGAAGGTCGCCGCGGTCGCGGCCTCGACGGCGGCGCTCGCGGGCGGCGGCGTGGCGCTCGAGCAGTCCGCGCACGAGCGCGCCGCAGCGCCGAGCGCGTCTCGGGCGGCCGCCCTCGCGGCGCCCACGGCGGGACGCCTCACCACGATCGCCTTCCCGGTCGGGCCACAGTCGCCGCCGTTGCGCCAGTCGCGCCGCTCCGCGGGGTCGGGCAGCGAGTTCGCCGCGCATGGCAGCACGCCGCCCGAGTTCGCATCCCGGCCCCCGACGGCCGCTCCCGAGTTCACCCCCACGCGGCCGCCGCCCGCGGCGGCCGCGTCCACGCCCCAGTCCCAGTCCGATCCCCAGTCCGAGTTCGGCGGCCCCTGAGCCCGACCGGACAACCCGATCCAGCAACGCATCAGGAGGTCGCACTCGATGCTCGCCAAACGACTCATCGTCACCACGCTCATCCCACTCGCGCTCCTCACAGCGCTCGTCTCCAACCCACCAACCGCCCTCGCCACCGGCACCTACACGGTCCACACATGCAAGACCCCGGCAGGCACGTTCACCGGAAACGGCGGCTGGACGAGCGCGACGAGCATCGCGGTAGCCGGCTATGACGCAGGCTCGGCGACGTCTTGTGATGCCCCAGGCACCTCGGTTGCGCTGCAGTTTGGGGGCTCAGGACTTCTCGTCAGAGTCGGAAGTTGGATCCGATGGGACTTCGCCGCTCCGGAGGGCACCCTGATCAACTCCTATGAGCTTGCGCGCGCCTACAACCTCGGTTGGCCGGTGATCACGGACTTTGCCAACCGGACTTATCTGTTTCAGGCTTGGCATGACGCCGATTCGAGCATGGGTCTGATCGACTTCAGAAAGCCGCTTCAGGCAGGTCAGACTGCGATCCAGCAGTTGCCCGAGGTGATCGCCGCGAGCAACGTCTCTTGGAGATCTCTGCACTTCAGCCTGAGCTGCTGGAACCTCATCGGTAGCCTCGACTGCGGGCCGTTCCCGGCGCAGGTGGCGGTGTCGCGTGCGGCAATCGGGATGACGGATGTGGAGGCGCCGGCGGGGTCGCAGACGGGCGGGACGCTGGCGGGGGCTGACCCGGTGCGCGGGGTGGCGAGACTCCAGCTTCACGCGACCGACGGCGGCGCGGGCGTGTACCGCGCCGCGCTGAAGGTCGACGGCGACGAGCTCGCCCGGACGGTGCTCGATGACGCCGGCGGCTCGTGCAGAGACGCCGAGCCGTCGAACGACGACCCGTACGAGTTCGGCGCGCCGCAGCCGTGTCCGCTCGCGACCGATGGCCTCGTGCAGCTCGACACCGCGACGCTCAGAGACGGGCAGCACACCGTCCACGTGACGGTCGAGGACGCGGGCGGCAACGAGGCCGTGGTCTACGACGGCATCGTCCGGACCCACAACGCGCCGATCAGCACGCTTGCGCCGGCGCTCGCCGGCCAGCCCGCCGTCGGCAGCCAGCTCACCGTCAACAGCGGCCAGTGGGATGGCGCCCCGACCGCGTACGACCACCGCTGGCTGCGCTGCGAGGCGGATGGCTCCGACTGCGCGGCCGTCGCCGGCGCCACCGGCCCGACCTACACGCCGAGCGACGCGGACGCCTATCACCGCCTGCAGGCCGAGGTGACGGCCGCCAACGGCAGCGGCTCGTCGAGCGCCCGCACCACGCCGAGCGCGCTCGTCGCCGACGCCGCCGGCCGCACCGCCCCGCCGTCCGCTCAGAGCGCCGGCGGGTCGGGCGGGGGCGGCGCCTCGGGCGGAGGCGGCACGACGCCGACGCCGGGCAGCGGCCCCGGGATCGTCAACCCGCTCGGACAGCTCCCGGGCCACGTCGCCAACGGCGCCAACGCGACGACGCGCGCCCGGCTGACGCTCGCCTTCCAGCGCGTCGACGGCACCACCGCCCGCACCGTCCGCAGCAGGCACGGCCGGCGCCTCGCGCTCGTCGGCCGTCTCATCGACGCCTCCGGCGCTGGCATCGTCGGCGCGCGCGTCGGCGCCTCGTGGCGGACCGCCCGGCAGGGCTGGGTCGCTCGAGCCGGCGCCCGCACCGGCCCCGACGGCCGCTTCGTCTACCTGCTGCCCGCCGGCCCGAGCCGCGACGTGCGCTTCAGCTACTTCGCCTATTCCGACAGCGGCGACGCCACGTTGTCGAACGTCGTCCACGCCGACGTGCTCGCGCCGCTGACGATCCGCGCCGACCGCACGCGCATCGCCGGCGACCGCGTCGTGCGGCTGAGTGGCCGCGTCGGCGGCGCGCCGATCCCGCGCGCCGGGCTGCTGGTGACGCTGGAGGGGTACCAGCAGGGCTGGGGGTGGCGAGCCTTCCGCACGGTGCGGACCGACCGTCGCGGCAACTGGAGCACGCGCTACCGCTTCCGTCTGAACGCCGGCCGCTTCGGCTTCCGCGCGCTGCTCCCGCACCAGGCGCGCTTCCCGTTCGCGACGAGCCGCTCGGCGGGCGTGTTCGTCGTCCTCTCCTGACCTTGCGACCGCGCCGGCGCCGCGCTCAGCCGTCCCCCCGGCTGGGTGCGACGCCGCGCCGCTCGAGGATCAACGCGATCGTCTCCGGCTCGATCCGTGCGATCTCTGCGAGGCGCGCGCGCGTCGCGCCCGCCGCGTGCGCCGCCAGCACGCGCTCCTCCAACAGCCGCATCGCGTCCCTCACCGCGTGGAAGGCGGCCGCGTCATGTCGCAGTTGCGGCCGCTCGCGTCCGGCGAAGTCGAGCACGCCCTCCGCGGCCGCGTAGAACCCGAGCGCCGCGTCCAGCAGCGCGCGCTCGGTGGGGGACCAACCGGCTTCGTCAACACCGCCACCGGTCTCGTCGCCGGCACCCGCTCCGTCGCCCGTCACGCTCATACCTCCCGCGGATGAGAGATGCCGGCGAACCCCACCCGGGAACGCCGGCGTTCATCATGTTCGCAGGCGATCGATTACGACGCAAACGTCGTACCGCAAAGCGGGCCTTCGTCGCGGTCAGCTTCTGTGAGAGACGCCGGTCTCTCGGCCGGTGAGGCGCTCGGCGCGGGCGATCAGCTCGGAGCACGGCAGCTCGAGCCCGGCAACGAGACGCAGCAGCGTGCGCGCCGTCGGATTCCCGGCGCCCGCCTCGAGCTCCCAGATGCGTCGTTGGGGGACCCCCGTGCGCAGCGAGACGGCTTCTTGCGTGAGCTGCAGCTCCTCGCGCCGCTCGCGCAGCGCGATCCCGAGCGCGTGGAGGAAGTCGGTGATGTCAAGCACCGCGCCACCCTTGACGGCGATCGATGCCTGCGCAACGTCGTTTACGTCGTCCATCGTGCCCAGATCCTGGCGCAACGGCGCGCCGACGCGATGCCGTCCACAGCGGGTCGTAGAGTCCTGCACCGATCCAGTCCCTCGGACATGCGGGAGCCGCGATGTCCCTCTGCTTCATCGAGCCTCAGAACGCGATCCGCGTGATCGCAAGCTCCGTCGGTCGCGAGGCACGGCGACAGCTGCTGGGCGAAGTCGTCCGGGCATGGGTCGACGAGATCCCCGAGGACGACCTCGTCTCGCACTACGCGAAGGCCGTCGCCGACCTCGACGACGACGACCTCACGATGCTGGCCGCCTGGCACGCCTCGCTCGAGGTCGGGCACCCGATCGCGAACAAGGAGTTCCTCGTCAACGTCTTCCCGTCGCTCGGCGAGAACCGCCGCGAGGCGCTCAAGATCGCCGCGGGCTTCCGCGGGGAGGAGGCGTTCGACGCCGGCGTCACCGAAGAGCAGTCGCTCGAGCTGGTGCTGCCGTTCCTGTCGGAGACGCGCTGCCAGGAGCTCGCGCGCGAGTGCGTCGAGCTCTACTGCTGGGACCGGCTCGGCTCGGAGAACTGAGCGAGCGTCCGCTCGATCTCGCCGATCGCCTGGGCGTTCGAGCGAAACCACACCGCCTGCATGCCGAGCGCGCGGGCGGCCTCGCAGTTGACCTCGGTGTCGTCGACGAACAGCGTCGCCTCCGGCGCGAGGCCGAGGCGGTCGAGCGTGACCTCGTAGATGCGCGGGTCGGGCTTGCGCACGCCCTCGAAGCCTGAGTCGACGACCAGCTCGAACAGCTCGTCGATCGGCAGCATCGTGCGCCACAGCGGCTCCCACTCGCGCACGTTGTTGGTGAGGATCGCCATGCGGTAGCCGCGCCCGTGCAGCGTGCGCATGAACGCGAACAGCTCGTCGTTCGGGTGCAGGTGCTCGAAGAACGTCTCGCCGAAGCGCGCAAGGTCGGCCTCGCGCCCCAGCTCCTCGCGCAGCGCGGCGCCGAGCGCCGCGACGAACTGCGCCTCGGTGAGTCTCCCGGTCTCCAGCTCGAACAGCGGGTTGACGCCGCCGTTGTCGGCCGCCGCGCGCGCGAGCGCCGCGCCGAACGCTTCGAGCGGGATCCCGCGACGCTCCTGCAGGCCGACGAACGCGTCGAGCAGCGGCGTCGTGAGCACGCCGCCGAAGTCCGAGACGATCGCCTCGATCCGCGTCATGCGCGCCGCAGCACGTCGTAGCGGCCCACGCCCTCGCGGCCCTCCATGCGCCAGCGGAAGAAGGCGCAGTCGAGTCGCAGGCGCCCGAGGTCGAGCGTCGTCCCGCAGACCGCCTCCCCCGCCGCGCGGTGCGGATAGGAGCGCCCCCCGTCCTGCTCCCACAGCTCGAGACCGGCGCGCCGCTGGCGGCCGGAGGCGTCGAGCGTGGTCGACAGCAGCGGCTCGCCGATCGGCGTGACCAAGCCCTCCTCGAACATGAACGCGCTGACCGCCTCCTCCGCGTGGGCGACCGCGTCCTGCGGCCGCACGCTCGCGAGCGCTACGCCGGCGCCGTCGTCGAACCAGGCGGAGACGGTGCGCGCGAGCGCGATCCGCTCCCAGTCGGGCGCGCCCCACTGATGGCCGCGCTGTCCGAAGCAGTCGACGCGCGTGCGTTGCCGGCCGCAGCGCACGGTTCCCGAGACGTGGCAGACCTGCTCGTAGCCCCGCAGCCCGGCGGCGCGCGCGGCGTCCGCCTCGGCGTTCAGCTCCGCAGCGGCGCCGAGCGACCGGAAGCGCAGCTCGAAGCCGCCGTCGTCGCCGTCGTAGACGACCTCCCACGCCTCGAGCGGCTGCTCGATCGTCGCCCGCACGTCGCCGGCCTCGAACCGCCGCCAGTCGGGTGCGCCGTCGAGCTCGATCCCGCCCGACGCGTCGACCGCCACGAGCGCGTCCGCGCGGAACAGCAGTCCCAGGCCGCTGGCGCGCGGCGGCTCGCCCGGCACGAGCCCCAGCCGGGCGCTGCCGTAGAGCCCGCGCTCGGGGTCGCCGAACGCGAACGTGACGGCGTCGCCGAAGCCGTCGGCGTCAGCCGCGGGGGCCTGGACGCCCTCGTGCTCGGGGCCGATCATCGCGGCAGGATGGGCGGGTCGATTTCGCGCGCGGTCGCGTCCACGTCGTAATCCTGCCGCCTGCGCATGCGCGACGCGGCGCCGGCCGCGCGCCCGGCCGTGCCGAACGGCCCCAGCAGCCGGTTGAGCGCGTTGCGCGCGATCACACGGCGCGCGACGGCGCGCGTCGGCGGGAGCAGCAGCAGGACGCCGAACAGGTCGGTGATGAAGCCGGGCGCCAGCATCAACGCGCCGCCGAGGATCACGAGCGCGCCGTCGATCGTCTCGCGCGCCGGCGGCCGGCCACCTGCCAGCGCCAGCCGGAAGCGAGTCCAGGTCGCACGCCCCTGCGCGCGCAGCAGCCACGAGCCCAGCAGCGAGTCGAGCACGAGCAGCCCGATCGTCGGCAGCGCGCCGATCGCCTCGCCGACCTGGATGATCACGTACAGCTCCGCGATCGGCACGACGACGAACAGCAGGATCAGGAGCGGCAGCATTGCCGCACAGGCTACCCGGGCGCGCTGCGCGTCAACGGAGGCCGGCGCCGGAGCGGCGCGTCAGGCGTAGGCCGGCTCGGAGCGCTCGATGTGCACGCCCGGCACGCGGTCGAGCCCGACCAGTTCCAGGAGCGCGGCGATCTGCGGCTGCGGGTCGCGCAGCGCGAGCGTGAAGCCCTGGACGCGCAGCCGGCGCGCGAGCGTGACGAAGTCGAGCATCAGCGAGACGTCCGCCCACGACAGCTCGGCCAGGTCGACGAGCACGTCGGTGTGGGACTTCATCGCACGGACGAGCGCCTGCCGGCGGCGTGCCTGGGTCGTGCGGTCCTCATCGCCGCAGCAGCGCAACGTCGGGGGATGTGCGGCGTACTCGACGATGGGCGCGAAACTAACCAAGGCTTGACAGCGTCTGCAAGCGAAGATGAAGCAACTCTCAGTTTCTGGTGGCGACTAGACTCACGGTCATGCCCACGCTCGAAGAGGTGAACGACGCGCTCGCGAACGTGATCGACCCCGAGCTGGGGCTCGACTTCGTCGAGCTCGGCTTGGTCTACGACGTCGAGATCGACGGCGGCCGCGTCGACATCACGTTCACCCTCACCACGCCGGCGTGCCCGATCGGGCCGCAGGTGACGGAGCAGATGATCGAGTTCGTCGGCGAGCTCGACGACGTCACCCAGGTGAATCCGAAGATGGTCTTCTCGCCGCCGTGGTCCCCGGACCGCATGAGCGAGGACGCGAAGTTCGCGCTCGGCTTCTGAGGCGCGATCAGGCTAGGCGTCCGCGTCGCCGCCGTTGCGCGACGGCGGCGCTCTGCGCGCGCGTTTGCGCATCGCGGCGCCGGGGCCCTCGGCCCGCGCCGGGCCGCTCGGCAGCAGTTGTGGCTCGCCCGTCCCGCTCGGCGCCGTCGCGGCGGCAGCCGTGCGCGGTCTCGCGGCACGCGTCGCCGGCCGTCTGCGCCGCGGCCTCGCCGCCGCCGTGTCCGCGGCGGGCGCCGCGCCGTCGCCGGCCGCGCGTGCGGCGGCCGCACGCGCCTCCCGCGCTCTCGCAGCGTTCTTGAGCTGCGCGAGGCCGTCCTCGATCCCGTCGGCGATCGTGTCGATGTCGGGCAGCGCGTCGTAGTCGCCCAGCAGCCCGAAGTCGATCGCGCCGTTGTAGGACATGATCGCGATCGCCAGCGCGTGCCCCTTCGGCAGGAACGCGATCGGGAAGAACGTCAGCATCTCGCGCCCGAGCATGTAGATCGGGAACTGCGGGCCGGGGACGTTCGTCACGATCATGTTGAACAGGCGCGTCGAGAACTGCAGGCGCGAGGCCTGCGCGAGGATCGTCGGCGGCGCCATCTGCTGGACGTCGGCGATCACTCTCGCTCCGAGCGCCTGCTTGGACTCCTTCAGCCCGTCCATCTGCTGCTTGACGAAGCGCAGGCGCGCGACCGGGTCGCGGATGTAGACGGGCAGCGGCCCGCGCATCAGCACGATCTGGTTGCCGAGCGCGTGGCGCTGGTCCTTCGGGCGGATCGAGACCGGCACCAGCGCGCGCAGCTCGAGCCCCTCCGTGCGGACCCCGCGCGAGCGCAGCCAGCGCGCGAGCGCGCCGGAGACGACGGTCAGCACCACGTCGTTGACGGTCCCGCCCAGCACGCTCTTGACGTAGCGGAAGTCCTCGAGCCGGTTGCGCACGACCGCGTAGCGGCGGTGCGGCCCGATCTCGGCGTTGAGCGGCGTCTCGGGCGCCGGGTTGAGGATCGCCCACACCATCTCGCCCATGCCCTCGGCGACGTCGCGCAGGGCGTCGATCGCGGCCGCCGGGTTCGTCCCGGCCGCGAGCGCCCGCTCGGTCACGTTGACCGCCGTCTTGACGAAGCCCGCGGCGCCGGCGGCGAGCAGCTCGGCGTTCGTCGGCTCGGGCTGCGGCTGCCACGGCTCCGGCTCCGGCAGCGGCTGCGGCGTGCGCGCGAGGTCGAACAGCACCGTCGCGAGGTCGACGCCGGAGACGCCGTCGACGAGCGCGTGGTGCGTCTTGAAGATCAGCGCGAAGCGGTCGTCCTCGAGCCCCTCGACGAACCAGCACTCCCACAGCGGCTTCGAGCGGTCGAGCTGCTGCGAGACGATCCGCGCGGCGAGCCGGTGGAGCTGCTGCTCGGTCCCCGGCGCGGGCAGCGCGCTGTGGCGCACGTGGTACTCGATGTTGAAGCTGGCGTCGTCGATCCACAGCGGCCGGCCGCTCTCGAACGGCGGGTACGCGAGCCTCTGCCGGTACCGCGGCACGAGGTGCAGGCGCGAGCGGATGTGCTCGGCGACGGCGGTGAACGGCGGCGGCGGTCCCTCGAAGATCGTGACCGCGCCGATGTGCATGTGCGAGTCGGCGCCCTCCTGGTGGAGGAAGGACGCGTCCACGGCGGTCAGTCGGTCGAGGTGCTGTTGCGCCATGGCGCGTGGTCTCCCGGTGATGGCGTCGGTCTAGATGCAAGCGTATCCAGCGGCGGCGGTGTCGCAACCCTTGTTTCTCGGCCGCGCGAGCGCCTTCCTGCCATGCTTGCGGCGATGTCGGTCCGCGTGCTCGTCGTCGCGCTGGTGGTGCAGCTGCTGCTCGCGACCGCGTTCATCGTGTGGGCGGCGAGCGGCTTCCCGCTGCCCTGAGCCTCGGCGCGCGGCGGCACGCGCGCCTAGAAGATCCCGATCCGCTTCGGCGGCCAGTAGGTGGCGATCGCGGTGCCGACGACCCACTTCTTCGGGACCGGCCCCCAGAAGCGGCTGTCGTCCGACTGGCCGCGGTTGTCGCCCATCATGAAGAAGCTGCCGTCCGGCACCGTGATCGTGCCGTTGAACGTGCAGCCCTGGCCGCTGCCGCACGGGTTCGTGAACGCGTCCGGCTCGCGTCTGCCGTTGCGGATGACGTGCCCGTCGCGTATCTGGATGCGGTCGCCGCCGACGCCCACGACGCGCTTGATGAACGTCTGGCTCGAGCGCTGCGGCGTCGGCGTCGAGCAGGCGCGGTTGTAGCCGAGCCCCTCGGTCGCGACGCCGCACACCGGGGCGGCCGAGTTGTCGGCGCCCTTCGGCGGATGGAACACGACGATGTCGCCGACCGACGGATCGCCGAAGCGCATGCCGACGCGGTTGACCAGCACGCGCTGCCCGATGTCGAGCGTCGGCTCCATCGAGCCGCTCGGGATGCGGTAGGTCTTCACCAGCACGGCCTGCACGACGAACGCGATCACGAGCGCCGCGACGACGATCGTCACGATCTCGACGAGCGGGTTGCGCTTCTGCTCGGCGCGGCGGGTGTTGGTCGGCTTGGCCACAGGCGCACGGTAGACGGTTCGGCCCGCGGGCGCGCCCGTTGCTCGACACGCGGCCCGCCCGTCGCGCTGCCTACACTGTTGCAAGCTGATGGCGCACGCTCCGGAGAAGCTCCTGCTCGCGACGCCGCGCGGCTACTGCGCCGGCGTCGACCGGGCCGTGCAGACGGTCGAGCGCGCGCTCGACCTGCACGGCGCGCCGGTCTACGTGCGCAAGGAGATCGTGCACAACAAGCACGTCGTCGAGCAGTTGCGCTCCCGCGGGGCGATCTTCGTCGACGAAGAGACCGAGGTGCCGGAGGGCTCGACGGTCGTCTTCTCCGCGCACGGCGTCGCGCCGAGCGTGCATGCGAACGCGCACGCGCGCGGGCTGCAGACGATCGACGCGACCTGCCCGCTCGTGACGAAGGTGCACGTCGAGGCGAAGAGATTCGCCGCCGAGGGCTACACGATCGTGCTGATCGGCCACGAAGGGCACGAGGAGGTCGAGGGCACGATGGGGGAGGCGCCCGACCACATCGTCCTGATCGAGACCGAGGACGACGTCGACCGGCTCGAGGTGGAGGACCCGGAGCGGGTCGCCTACATCTCGCAGACGACGCTGTCGGTCGACGAGACGCGCGCGATCATCGCGCGCCTGCGCGAGAAGTTCCCCGCGATCGTCGGGCCGCGCACGGACGACATCTGCTACGCGACGACGAACCGCCAGGCGGCCGTCAAGGAGCTGGCAAAGGCGTGCGACCTCGTGCTGGTGATCGGCTCGCAGAACTCGTCGAACTCGAACCGGCTCGTCGACGTGACGCGCGAGTTGGGGACCGACGCGCACCTGATCGACCACGAGGGCCAGGTGCAGGAGGCGTGGCTCGAGGGGCGGCGCGTCGTCGGCATCACGAGCGGCGCGAGCGCGCCCGAGGAGCTCGTGCAGCGGCTCGTCGCGTTCTTCCAGGCGCGCGGCACCGAGCAGGTCGAGGAGCTGCGGGTGATCCAGGAGGACGTCCGCTTCATGCTGCCGAAGGCGATCCGTCAGGCGATGGCGGCGGACGGACCCGATCCCGCCCGCCCCGCCTCCGGCGGCCACGTGGCCGCCTCCGGCACCCGCGGGTCGTAGGCGCCTGCCGCGGCGCGTGTCCACGCTCGTCGTCTCGGACCTCCACCTCGGCTCGCGCGCGCGGGCCGACCTGCTGCGCGGTGCGGCGGTGAGGGAGGCGCTGATCGCGGCGCTGCGCGACGGGATCGAGCGGCTCGTGCTGCTGGGGGACGCGCTCGAGCTGCGCCAGGGCCCGCCGCGCGAGGCGCTCGCCGCCGCCCGCGGCTTCCTCGCCGCGGCCGGCGCGGCGCTCGGGCCGGACGGCGAGATCGTGCTCGTGCCCGGCAACCACGACCACGCGTTGGTGGCGCCGTGGCTGGAGCGCCGCCACCGCGACGGGACGCCGCCGCCGCTCGGGCTCGCCGAGACGGCGACGTGGGCGCCGAGCGACGCGGTCGACGCGCTCGCCGAGGCCGCCGCGCCGGCGCGGCTCACGCTCGCCTATCCCGGCGTGTGGCTGCGCGACGACGTGTACGCGACGCACGGCCACTACCTCGACCGCCACATCACGGTGCCGACGATCGAGCGGCTGAGCGCCGGCGCGATGGGGCGGATCGTCGGCGCGCTGCCGGAGACCGGCGCCGTGCCGGACGACTACGAGCGCGCGCTCGCGCCGATCTACGCGTGGTCGAGCGCGCTCGCCCAGCACGCCGACGACAGGACGACCGGCACGCACGGCGTGTCGGTGCGCGCGTGGCGGACGCTCTCGGGCAACGGCCACCGGCCGCTGCGGCGGCGCGCGCTCGTCGCGCTGTTCCCGCTGACGGTGGCGGCGGTCAACCGCGCCGGCCTCGGGCCGGTGCGCGCCGACGTCTCGGGCGCGGAGCTGAGCCGCGCGGGCGTGCTCGCGATGGGGGAGGCGGTCGAGCGGCTCGGGCTCGCGGCGCACGGGGCGCGGCACGTGCTGTTCGGTCACACGCACCGCGTCGGCCCGCGGCCGTCCGACCGCGAGCGCGAGTGGACGACGGCGTCCGGCGTCCGCCTCCACAACAGCGGCTGCTGGGTCTACGAGCGCCAGTTCCTCGACGGCGTCGGCCCGTACGAGAGCCCGTACTGGCCGGGCACGGCGATCCGCGTCGAGGCGGACGGCCCGCCACGCGCGCTGCGGCTGCTCGAGCGGCTCGGCGCCGCCGAGCTCAAGCGAGCCCTGGGGTGAAGCAGACGGCGTGGCAGCTCACGCCGTCGCCGATCTGCAGGTCGAGCACGCCGGCGGTGTGGCGCTCGTGCTCGACGAGCGGGTAGGCGCCGGGGTGCGCGACGGCGATCTCGGCGCCGTTCGCGGTCACGCTTCCTGAGCCCGACAGCACCGCCCACACACCGCCAGCCTCGTAGGGGCCGCTGTACGCGCCCGGCTGGTCCTCGGTCTGCGCCTGCAGCAGCGCGTCGGGCGCGTCCTCGGGGCGCACCGGCGCGAGCGGCTCGCGCTCGATCCCGAGCAGCTCCTGGATCGCCCGCTCGGCCTCCGCGTAGCCGCCCTCGCCGACGTGGAAGTCGGCGAGCCGCTGCTCGCGGTCCCACAGGTAGCGGCTCGGCCAGCCCTGGATGCCGTAGACGTCCCACAGCTCCAGCTCCGAGTCGATCAGGACGGGGAACTCGACGCCCAGACGCGCGACGGCGGCGCGCACCGCGTCGGCGTCGCGCGACACGTCGAACCCGCCGCTGTGGACGCCGACCACGCGCAGGCCCGCCTCCGCGTAGCGCTCGTGCCACGCCTTCAGGTACGGCAGCGTGCGCAGCGAGTTGACGCGGCAGAAGTCCCAGAACTCGACCAGCACCGGGCGGCCGCGCTGCTGGTCCATGCGCAGCGTCGCGACGTTCACCCACTCGGCCTGGCGCGGGAACGGCGGCGCCAGCACGTCGAAGTCTGCCGGGGGACGCATCGCGCGAGCAAGGGTAGCCTTCGGGGCCATGATCGTGCTCGCCCACTTCGGCCACTGGTACGTCTCGATGATCTACGCCGCGCCGGCGCTCCTGCTCGGCGGCGCGCTCAGCGTCAGCGCGCTGCGGGAGCGCCGCCGGAGAGGGCGCGAAGATCGTCCGCCAGCGCCTCGGGCGTGAGCTGGTCGGTCAGGTAGCCGACGCGCTGGCGCCCGGCGCCGTCGACGATCACCGTCGAGGCGGTGTGCTCGTACCCCTGTCCCTGCGGCTGGACCCCGTAGGCGCGCCACACCGGCGCCAACTGCGCGCGCGTGCCGACGAGGTAGCGCATGCGCCCGCGCACGTGCTGCTCGAGCAGGAAGCGCTTGACGTGCAGCGGCGTGTCGCCCTGCGGGTCGACGCTGATCGCCAGCACGGGCACCTGTCGCGCGGGCCCGAGCTCGTCGAGCGCGCCGCGGATCTGCTGCGCGGTCAGCGGGCAGGTGTCCTGGCAGGTCGAGTACATGAACGTCACGACGACGGTCCGCCCGCGGTACTCCCGCATCGTGGCGGTCCTGCCGTCCTGGTCGCGCAGGCGGAAGTCGGCCGCCCGCGCCTGCGGGGGACGCAGGCCGCCGTGCAGCCCGGTCGGGCCGGCCGCGCTGACGCTGCCGGCCCCGTCGCCGCCGGCCAGCACGACGGTCGCGAGCGCGGCGACGAGGGCGACGACGGCGACGACGAGCGTCAGGCGCAGGCGGGCGGGCATCCGCCCAAGGGTACGACGGCCCGGCGCCCTACGCCTCGACGAGCCCGCGCCGGATCGCGTAGCGCACCAGCTCCACGCGGTCGCGCATGCCGAGCTTGCGCAGCACGTTCGCGCGGTGCGACTCGACCGTCTTCTCCGAGACGTGCAGCGTCGCGGCGATCTGCGTGTTCGTGTGCGCCTCGGCGATCAGCTTGACGACCTGCTGCTCGCGCGCCGTCAGCGGCTCGTCCGGGCCCTGCGCGCCCTCCTCCATCCAGCCGCGGATCAGCGTGCGCTCCGCCGCGTTCGTGAGGAACGGCTCGCCGCGCGCGATCGCGTGCAGCGCGGTCACGAGCGCCTGGTCGGCCTCGCGCTTGAGCACGTAGCCGGCGGCGCCCGCCTTCAGCGCCTCGAACAGGTAGCGCTCGTCGTCGTGCATCGAGACGATCAGGACGTGGGTCCGCGGCAGGTGGGCGCGGATCTCGCGCGTCGCCTGCAGGCCGGTCATGCGCGGCATGCCGACGTCGAGCACGCACAGGTCCGGCTGCGTCGCGAGCGCCAGCTCGAGCGCCTCGACGCCGTCGCTCGCCTCGGCCACGACCTCGACGTCGGGCTGGCGCTCCAGCAGCAGCCGCAGGCCGCTGCGGACGATCCCGTGGTCGTCGGCGATCAGCGTCCGCATGCGCATCAGATCGTCAGCTCGACGCGCGTGCCGGCGCCCTCTTCGGACCAGATGGACAGATGTCCGCCGGCCAGCAGCGCGCGCTCGCGCATGCCCTCGATGCCGAGCCGATCGCTCTTGCGCCGCGCGAAGCCGCTGCCGTCGTCGGAGATGCGCAGCACCGTCTTGCCGACGAACGACAGCTCGACTCTCACGCGCTGGGCGGAGGCGTGCTGGGCGATGTTCGAGAGGCCCTCCTGCGTGACGCGGTAGATCGCGAGCTGCTGCTCGGGCGAGAGCCGCGTGGGGGAGCCCTGCGGGTGGAAGGTCGCGCGGATGCCGGTCTGCTCGGTGAAGTCGCGCACCTGCGTGTGCAGCGCCGGCATCAGGCCGTGGTCGTCGAGCACGGCGGGGCGCAGGCGCCGGCTGAGCCGCAGCAGCTCCTCCATCGCCTGCCCGGCGAGCCGCTTCGTGTCGCGCAGCTCGTCCTGCAGCGCCGGCGGCGCCTCCTGGATCGTCGCCTCGAGCCGCAGCAGGATCGCCGTCAGCGCCTGGTTGACCTCGTCGTGGAGGTCCTGCGCGAGGCGCTGGCGCTCCTGCTCCTGCGCGCGGATGGCCGCCGCGCCGGCGGCGCGGCGCTCGGCCGCCATGCGCGTGCGCATCTGCTCGATGGAGGTGTGCTCCTGCGCGAGCTCCGCGATCTGGCGGCGCAGCAGCAGGCGTGCAAGCGGCGAAGGGTTGCGCATGGTCGACGGTCCGGTCCGGACGGCATCGGCTCGCGGTGAGCCGAAGCGCATCGGGTCTGCACCCGATATCGGCGGGTACACCGGATCTCGCGAGCGTGCGCGGCCGCTTGCGGACACGCTATCCTTTCTGAAGTCACGAAAGCCGACCCCCTTTGAGGAGTTTTCCCGAATGAGCCCGTCCGGCGCGGAGCTGCTCCGCCAAGTCAAGAGCCAGATCGAAGAGGTCGATCCCGCGGTCGTCGCCGAGCATCTCGGGAACGGCATGGTGCTCGTCGACGTGCGCGAGACGGACGAGTTCGGCGTCGCGCACATCCCCGGCGCAAAGCACGTGCCGAAGTCCTACCTGGAGACGCGCATCGAGGCCGCCGCGCCCGACAAGGACGCGTGGGTCGTCCTCTACTGCGCCTCCGGCAACCGCTCGGCGTGGGCGGCGCGCACGCTGACCGAGGACCTCGACTACAAGAGAGTCGCCTCGATGACGGGCGGGATCGCGCTGTGGAAGGACCGCGGCTACGAGGTCGCGACCCCGAAGGCGCTCACCGCCGAGCAGCGCGACCGCTACTCGCGCCACCTGCTGATGGACGAGGTCGGCGTCGAGGGTCAGATCAAGCTGCTCGAGTCGAGAGTGCTGCTGCTGGGCGCCGGCGGGCTCGGCGCCCCGACCGCGCTCTACCTTGCGGCGGCCGGCGTCGGCACGCTCGGGATCGTCGACAACGACGTGGTGGACCTCTCCAACCTGCAGCGCCAGGTGATCCACACGCAGGACCGCGTCGGCGTGCCGAAGGTCGACTCGGCCGAGCAGACGATCGCGAACCTGAACTCCGACGTGAAGGTCGTCAAGTACCCGGTCCGCATCGACGCCTCCAACATCATGGAGATCATCGAGGGCTACGACGTGATCGTCGACGGGCTCGACAACTTCCCGACGCGCTACCTGCTCAACGACGCCTCGGTGCGGCTGAGAATCCCGGTCGTGTCGGCCTCGATCCTCGGCTTCGACGGTCAGCTGTCGGTCTTCGCGCCGTACGAAGGGCCGTGCTACCGCTGCCTCTACCCGACGCCGCCGCCGGCCGAGCTGGCGCCGTCCTGCGGCGCGAACGGCGTGCTCGGCGTGCTGCCGGGGACGATGGGCCTGCTGCAGGCGACCGAGGTCGTGAAGCTGATCCTCGGCGAGGGCGAGCCGCTGATCGGGCGCCTGCTGCTGTACGAGGCGCTCGGTGCGACGTTCACCGAGCTGAAGGTGCGCCGCGACCCCGACTGCCCGATCTGCTCGCGCGAGCCGGAGTCGATCTCCGACGACGAGATGGGCGTGTTCCCCGACTACGAGGCGTTCTGCGCCGCGGCGGGCTAGGGTTCCGCTCCTATGGCTACCGTCAAGATCCCACCGGTCCTGCGCGCGTCCGTCGGCGGCGAGAAGGAAGTCGCCGCCGACGGCGCCTCCGTCGGCGAGGTGCTCAACGCGCTCGCCGCGGCGCACCCGCAGACGCAGACGCAGCTGTTCTCATCCGAGGGCGAGCTGAACCGCTACGTGAACGTCTACCTCAACGACGAGGACGTGCGCGTGCTCGACGGCCTGCAGACGGCCGTCGGCGAGGGCGACACGCTGGTCATCCTGCCGGCGATGGCCGGCGGCTCCCGCTAACGCTCGGCGGCGTCGAACGCGTCCGCGATCTCGCGGAAGAACTCGCCGAGCTGCATGTCGAGCCCGCCTGCGAGCGCGACCATCGATTCCAGCTTGGGGTCGAGCTCGCCCCGCTCCGCCTGACCGGGGTACTTGTGCCCGAGCTTGCCGGCGCGGGCGACGTCCTCCTGCGTGAGCCGCCGTGCGCGCCGCATCTGTCGTACCGCCGACGCGAAGATGCGGCGCTCTCTCTCGGCGGGCGGCGGCACCTCCGAGACTCTTCTGACGAGCGGGTCAGAAATACACCCCTTGCAGGGGTTATTTTGAGTTGTATAAGGGGCTAAGTGGGGTTTAGAAGGGTGGTGTTGCCACTCGGGTCGTGTGCGATGGCGCGTCCCGGCCGACGCTGCTAGCTGAGCGAGGCCTCGCTACACTTCGTGAAGTTATGGACGGGGAGCGCCTGCGCAACAGACCCTGCGGGGGTCGCTACGGGGACCTCGTGCAGGCGATCGGCAACACGCCGCTCGTCGAGCTCAAGCGGCTCTCGCCGAAGCCCGGCGTGCGCATCTGGGCCAAGCTCGAGTCGCGCAACCCGACCGGCTCCGTCAAGGACCGCGTCGCACGCTCGCTGATCGAGGACGCGGAGGAGAAGGGCGCGATCAGACCCGGCCAGACGATCCTCGAGCCGACGTCGGGCAACACCGGCATCTCGCTCGCGATGATCTGCAAGCGCAAGGGCTATCCGCTCAAGGTCGTGATGCCGGACAACGTCACGCAGGAGCGCACGCAGCTGCTGCAGATGTACGGCGCCGAGATCGTCTACTCCGACGGCTCGAAGGGCTCCAACGGCGCCGTCGAGCTGGCGCTGGAGATGGCCGCCGCCGACTCCTCGTACTACATGCCCTACCAGTACGGGAACGTCGCGAACCCGCTCGCGCACTACAACGGCACGGCGCTGGAGATCCTCGAGGAGCTGGACGAGATCTCCGCCTTCGTCGCCGGCCTCGGCACCGGCGGCACGCTGATGGGCAACGGCAGACGCTTCAAGGAGGAGCTGGGCGACGCGGTGAAGATCGTCGCCGCCGAGCCGATGCAGGGCGAGCCGGTGCAGGGCCTGCGCTCGCTCGACGACGGCTTCATCCCGCCGATCATCGATCTGTCGCTGCTCGACCGCAAGATCTTCGTCACGAACCGCGACGCGATCCTGTGGACCCGCAAGCTGCTCGACGAGGAGGGCCTGTTCGCGGGCGTCTCGACGGGCGCGATCGCACGCGTCGCGGTGCGGATCGCGAACGAGCTGGACGAGGGCAACGTCGTCTTCATCGTCGCGGACGACGGCTGGAAGTACCTCTCGTCCGGGATCTACACGCTGCCGGTCGACGAGGTCGAGAACCTCGACTCGACCGTTTGGTGGTAGCCGCTACCATCGGCTGACCCCACCCGCAAGGAACGGAGCCTCTCGATGTTCTCCCAGATCGGACCGATGGAGATCGTCCTGGTCCTCGTGATCGCCCTCCTGGTCCTCGGCCCGAAGCGCCTCCCCGAGGCCGGCCGCTCGATCGGCAAGGGCATGCGCGAGTTCAAGGACTCGATCGCCGGCATCAACAAGGACGAGGACGAGCCGCAGCAGGACCTCACCGCCGCGCGCGAGCGCGAGGCCGCCTAGCCGACGCGCATGCGCATCGCCCGCGAGCTGTACGACCAGATCGTCGCGCACGCTCGCGCCGAGGCGCCGAACGAGTGCTGCGGCGTCGTCGCGACGAACGGCGACGGAAGCGCGCGGCGGGTCTTCGCGGCGACGAACAAGTTCGCCAGCCCGCTGCGCTTCGAGATCGACGGACCGGACCTGATCCGGATCATCGACGCGATCGACGACGAGCAGCTCGAGCTCGGCGCGATCTACCACTCGCACACGCGCACCGCCCCGGAGCCGTCGCAGACGGACGTGAACCACGCCGCCGCGTGGCCCGGCGCGCTGTGGATCATCGTCGGGCTCGCCGGCGAGCAGCCCGACGTGCGCACGTGGGCGATCGAGGACGGCCGCGTCGCGCAGGTGGAGCTGATCGTCGAGTAGGCGTGGCGCTCGTCCCGCTCCTCTGCCCGACCTGCGGCGAGGCCTTCGGCGACGAGGAGCGCTTCTGCCCGCGCTGCGGCGTCCCGCTCGTGCGCGCGGACGCCGACGAGCAGCCGCCGGCCGGCCGGCTGCGCGAGCGCGTCCGCAAGGTCAAGCCGCAGTACAGCGAGGGGGAGCTGGTGCGGGTCGCGCGGGCGGGGCACCAGGCCGAGGCGGAGCTGATCCAGAACCTGCTGCTGGAAGAGGGGATCCCCAGCATGACGAAGCGCAGCGGCGGCTTCGACGTGCCCGACTTCCTCGCCGCCGGACCCCGCGACGTGCTGGTGCCGCAGTCGGGCGCCGACGCGGCGCGCGAGCTGCTCTCGCCGGCGGACGAGGCGTCAGGCGGCGCCGGCGATCCGCGCGAGGTGTGAGCGCCAGGCACCCTCGGTGTGGTCGAGCGAGCGGCCGCGGAAGGCCTCGCGCAGCGCGTGCCGCGGGCCGGCCGGGTCGATGAAGCAGGCGAGGCGCATCGCGGCCTCCGGACCCTCTTCGCGCGCCAGCAGGTCTATCAGCGTCGGTCCGAGCAGCGCGGCGTCGCGCAGCTTCGGCGGGAAGTCGGGTCGCTCGCCCTCGCGCAGGCGGCGCGCGATCGCCGGGCGCGCGTGCTCGACCTGGCCGGCGAAGTAGCGCGCCGTGCCCTCGACGAGCCACGCCCAGCGCAGCCGCGCCAGCAGCCGCGCCGGCGTCGCGGACGGCGGCAGCCGGCGGTTGTTGAGCCCGACGACGAGCCGCGCGTAGAGCACGTCGGGAGCCCGCTCGAGCATCTCGCGGGAGCCGGGGACGGCGGAGGCGCGTCTGCGCAGCGCCTGCGGCGCGAGCACGTGGATCGTGTGGGCCCCGCCGGTCGAGCCGACGACGTAGCGGCGCGCCGCGGGCGCGGTCAGCAGCCGCTCGAGCGGCACGAGCGGGTGCGCCAGGTCGAGCAGCCGACTCGAGCGGTGGAAGACGACCGTGACGTCGGCGGCCGTTCTCGGAAAGACGATCTCCAGGCGGGCGCGCGTCGCTTCGAGCGAGTCGAGCGCGCGTGCGACGTCGTCGGTGTCGGCCGACTCGTGGCGCGCGCGGAACGACTGCGTGACGGTCTCGACCCAGGCCATGGAAAAGACCGCGGCGGCGCCCGTCAGGCGCGCCGCCGCGGGGGGATCAGACGAGGACCGGCGTGCGGTCGCCCGCGACGATCCCGGCGATTTCCTCGGAGGCGCGCTCGAACTCGTCGTCGGACAGGACCGGCGTGCCCTCGAACGGCAGGTCACGCGTGATCTCGAGCCACGACCGGCAGCCGCCGAACTCGTCCCGCACCTTCACCGTGACAGGGCGCGGGATGCGGTACGTGCGCAGCAGCACGACGTGCAACGGGTGACGGCGCTTCCACGCCAGGCGCTTCTCGGCGTAGTCGGGCGTCCACACGTAGAACGGCGAGAGCGCGTCGACCACGCGGGGATCGGTGATCGTCCAGTGGTCGGCGACCTCGGCCCACGCGCGAATTCGCACGCGGTCGGGCTGCGGGATGTCGCCGTCACGCGTCAGGGCGTGCAGCGGTGGGTCGCCCTCGGGCCAGACGCCCTCCTCGAGCGCGCGCAGCAGCTCCGGCTGATGCGACTCGCGCACGAGGTCCTCGCGCTGGTGGTCGAAGGTGGGGTACAGGAAGAAGCGCTCGTGTTCGAGCGCGAAATGCTTGTCAGGCTCGCGAATGCCGCCCTTGCGCAGCGTGACCAATTGCTCGCCTTCGGCGAGCGCACGCACGGTGACGGCCCATTCTTTGAAAGCAATCGGCATGGGTTTCCGGGAGGGGAGAAGGTGCGTATCAACCGTGCATGTGCGGTGAGACTGCGACCCGCGCACGGGTGGCCCATTCTACGTGAAGCCCTAGGAATTCCATAATTTCCCTGCAATTTGCGCTATTCTGCCGCAATCCGCGCGAGCGTCTGCGCTAGCCTTGCCCGCCGCCTCCGGGCGTCTCGATGCGCAGGCGCCGACCCGGCGCGAGCGTCCCGCGGGCCTTCGGCGGCAGCTCCGCCCCGTCGAGCAGGTTGCGGCCGCGGGCTCCCGGCTCGCCGCCGCCGGCGCCCGGCGGGGCGTGGCGCCGGCGCTCCGTCAGCAGCGAGAACGTCATCGGCGCGAGCGCCTCGACCTCCCGCACGACGCCGTCGCCGCCGCGGTGGCGCCCGCCGCCGCCCGACCCGCGCCGCAGCGCGTACTCCGTCACGCGCAGTGGGAACTCCAGCTCGAGCGCCTCGATCGGCGTGTTGAGCGTGTTGCTCATCGCGACGTGCACGCCGCTGGGGCCGTCGGCGTCGGGACATGCGCCCTGGCCGCCGCCGAGCGTCTCGTAGTAGGTGAAGGACTCGTCGCCGAGCGTGAGGTTGTTCATCGTCCCCTGGCCGAGCGCGCGGCCGAACGCCGCCAGCACGAGGTCGGCCACGCGCGAGGAGGTCTCGACGTTGCCGGCGACGACGGCGGCGGGTGACCGGGCGTTCAGCAGCGAGCCCTCCGGCGCGCGCACCTCGATCGGCCGGTACGTGCCGGCGCTCGGCGGGATGTCGGGATCGGTCAGCACGCGCACCGCGAAGTAGCAGGCCGAGCGCGTGACCGCGAGCGGACAGTTGAGGTTGCCGTCGTGCTGCTCGGCGCTGCCGGCGAAGTCGAGGATCAGGCGGTCGCCCGCGACGGTTGCGCTCAGCCGCAGCTCCAGATCGCCGTCGGCGCCCTCCAGCAGATCGCTCGCGCTGCGGGTGCCGTCGGGCAGCGCGGCGAGGCACGCGCGCGTGCGCCGCTCGGCGTAGTCGAGCACCTCGTCCATCGCGGCGCGCAGCGTGGCGAGGCCGACGCGATCGCACAGCTCGCGCAGCCGCTGCGCGCCGGCGCGGTTCGCGGCGAGCTGCGCGCGCAGGTCGGCACGGCGCTGGTCCGGCTGGCGCATCTGCGCGGCGAGTCGCGCGATCGCCTCCTCGTCGAGCGGCTGCGGCGCGATCACGACGCCCTCGTCGGCGAGCGTGCGGCTGTCGGCCGGCATCGAGCCGGGCGTCGGGCCGCCGACGTCGGCGTGGTGCGCGCGGCAGGCGGCGAAGCCGAGCAGCTCGTCACCGGTCCCGCCCGCCCCCGCGAACACCGGCGTCACGACGGTGATGTCCGGCAGGTGCGTGCCGCCCTTGTACGGGTCGTTGAGGACCCAGGCGCGGCCCGGCGCGTGCGCCTCGTCGCGCACGGCGGCGACAGCGGCCGGCATCGCGCCGAGGTGCACGGGGATGTGCTCCGCCTGCATCACCATCTCGCCGCTCGCGTCGAACAGCGCGGTCGATGCGTCGCGGCGCTCCTTGATGTTGGCCGAGTGCGCCGAGCGGATCAGCACGGCGCCCATCTCCTCGCAGCTCGCGCGCAGCGCGCCGAGGATCACCTGCAGCTCAACGGGGTCCACGCGTCACCTCGATCGTCCCGTCCGCGAGCGTGCGCGCGCGCCAGCCGGCGGGAACCCACACGGTCGACTCGGGCAGCGGGATCGCCGCCGGTCCGTCGACGGGCGCGCGCGCGGCCGGCTGCGGCGGGGTGGCGAGCGGCGGCGCCGGCACGGTCGCGCTCACCCGCACCGTCACCAGCTCGACCTCCGCAGCGGGGTCGCGATAGCCGTAGCGCTCCTCGTGCGCGTCCTCGAACGCCGCCCGCAGCGCCTCCGGGTCGGCGGCCGGCACGTCGTCCGGCGCTTGCACCGCCAGCTCGAACGCCTGGCCGCGGTAGCGCAGCTCGTACGTCGCCGCGATCTCCGCCCGCGGCTCGCCGAGCGCCGCGCGCGCGGCGTCCGCCAGCTCCGCGACGTCGGACGCGACCGCCTCCGCCGTGAAGTCCGCGCCCCTGCGCAGCACGCTGCGCTGCGCGTCCCGCCGCCGCGGCGCGACGACGAGCCCGAGCGCCGCCAGCACGCCCGAGGTGCGCGGCGCGAGCACGCGCGCGATCCCCAGCTGCTCAGCGATCGCGACCGCGTGCAGCGGCCCGGCGCCGCCGAACGCGACAAGCGCGTGGTCGCGCGGGTCGATCCCGCGTTCGACCGTCACGACGCGCAGTGCGCGGAGCATCTCCGCGTTCGCGACGCGCACGATCCCCTCCGCGCAGGCCAGCACGTCGAGGCCGAGCTGCTCGCCGAGCGCGCCGACCGCGCGCTCGGCGGCCGCGCGGTCGAGCGTCACACCGCCGGCGAGCGGCACGTCGCCCGGCAGGTGCCCGAGCAGCAGGTTCGCGTCGGTGACGGTCGGCTCCGTCCCGCCGCGTCCGTACGCGGCCGGCCCCGGCACGGCGCCGGCGGAGCGCGGGCCGACGCGCAGCGCACCGCCGGCGTCGCGCCAGGCGATCGAGCCGCCGCCGGCGCCGACGGTGTGCACGTCGAGCGTCGGCAACGCGATCGGGCGGCCGGCGATCTCGCTCGACCCGGCCTCCGCCACGACCCCGTCGTGGACGACGCAGACGTCGGCGGACGTGCCGCCCATGTCGAGGCACAGCGCGCGCTCCGCGCCCGCGGCGCGCGCGGCGAAGGCGGCGCCCGCGGCCCCGCCGGCCGGGCCCGACAGGACCGTCCAGGCGGCGTGTCCGGCGGCGCTCGCGAGGTCGGCGAGCCCGCCGTTGGACTGCATGATCGCCGGCTCCGGCAGGCCGGCGGCTTGCGTGCGCTCGGCGAGCCGGCGCAGGTAGCGGCCGAGCAGCGGCGAGAGCGCGGCGTCGACCTCGGTCGTCGCCGCACGCTCGTACTCGCGGAAGGTGCCGACGACCTCGTGCGAGAGCGACACGTGCGCGTCCGGCAGCGCGTCGGCGAGCGCGGCGCGGATCCGCTGCTCGTGCCCGGGGTGGCGGTAGGCGTGCAGCAGCACGACAGCCACCGCCTCGGGCCGCGCCGCGGCCACCGCGCGCGCGAGCGTGTCGGCGCCCGCCGCCGTCAGCTCGCGCAGCGGCCCGTCCGGCGTCATCCGCTCGGGCGCGCCGAAGCGCAGCTCGGGCGGCGCGAGCGGCGCAGGGCGGCCGGCGCACAGGCGGTACAGCTCGGCGCGCGCCTGACGGCCCAGCTCGACGAGGTCCGTGAAGCCCTCGGTCGCGACGAGCGCCGTGCGCGCGTGGCGGCCCTCGAGCAGCGCGTTGGTCGCGACCGTCATGCCGTGCGCGAACGCGGTCACGTCGCGCGGGTCGCGCTCGGCGCGCGCGAGCGCCGCCTCGACGGCGGCCATCACGCCGAGCGACTGGTCCTCCGGCGTCGTCGGCGCCTTCGCGGTGACGAGCAGGCCGTCGCCGAGCAGCACGGCGTCGGTGAACGTCCCGCCGACGTCGACTCCCAGGAGCATGCCCGGAAGCTATATGAGGAGCGCCCGCGTGCAGCGGGCGGAGCGGTCAGGCGACGGCGAGCTCGCGCTCGTCGACGAGTTCCTCGGTCTCCGCGAGGTGCTGGTGCGACGGGCAGTAGCCGTTGTGGGGGAGCGGCATGCGCTGGCACGGGGTGCCCTTGCGCGTCGTCGCACGGCACTGGAGCGGATTGCCCGCGAGGTCGTAGCCGGTCATCGGCTGGCGGGCGAGAAAGTCGTCGGCAAGCGCGATGTAGCGCTCGATCACGCGATATATCCGGGCCTGGGACGACATGGGGAAGTAGGGCCGGATGTCGTTGAACAGCGTCCTCGCCGGCCGCGCGAAGTAGTGGCGGTCGGTGGCGAGGCGCTCGATCGCGCTCTCGCAGGCGCGCAGGACGCGCTCGTGGTTGGTGACGCCCGTGATGCTGCCCGGGCTGTCTTCGACGATCTCGTGCGCGAGCTCGCGGTAGATCGCACGACTGAAGCGGTACATGGCGGCTCTGCCCTCTCCTTCTGTTTCCCCGTGCCGGACTCCCCTTGTGGCGGGGCGCAGCATCTCACCGGGTTGTGAAGCTCAGGGCTCTGGACTATTAACCGCGTGTTAAGTCGGAACGTTTGCGTTCGCTTGTCAGGCAACTGACAAACGACGACGTTCGTCTGCCGTCGCCATCGGCTGTTTCGGGCGGGTGGCGGGGACGGATCAGGCCCAGTGCTCGAGCACCGGTTCGTCCGTCGCGCGCACGACGGTGTGGTGCTCGTCGAGCGCCGGGTCGCGCTCGGGGAAGTCGCGGCGCAGGTGCGCCCCGCGGCTCTCGTGGCGCGCCAGCGCGCAGGCGCCGACGAGCCGCACGAGCGGGTGCGGGTCGTCGAGCAGCGTGCGCAGCCCTTCGGCGTCGCGCTCGATCCCGGCGTGCAGCCACAGCGCCTCGCGGCTCGCCGGCGCCAGCTGCGGGCGCGGCAGCGCGGCGACCGGCTCGCGCAGCGCCGGCGGCAGCGGCTCCGCGAGCGCGGCGAGCGCCGCCCGGCGCCCGAACACGAAGCACTCGCTCAAGGAGTTGGAGGCGAGCCGGTTCGCGCCGTGCAGGCCGGTGCAGGCGCACTCGCCGACGGCGTAGAGGCCGGGCACGGACGCGCGTCCCTCGAGGTCGGTCGCGATCCCGCCCATCGTGTAGTGGGCCGCCGGCGCGACCGGCACCAGCTCGCGCGTCGGGTCGATCCCGCTGCGGCGCAGCACCGAGACCACGTTGGGGAACAGCGCCGGGTCGACCTTGCGCATGTCGAGCCCGACCGACGCGGCGCCGGTGTCGCGCATGCGGCGCGCGACCGCGAGCGCGACCTCGTCGCGCGGGGCCAGCTCGTCGACGAAGCGCTCGCCGCCGGCGTCGAGCAGCAGCGCGCCCTCGCCGCGCACGGCCTCGGTCACGAGGAAGCCGTCGGCGCCGTCGACGCCGGCGACCGCGGTCGGGTGGAACTGCATCATCTCGAGGTCGGCGAGCGACGCCCCGGCGGCGTGCGCGAGCACGATCCCGGCGCCGACCGCACCGGCCGGGTTCGTCGTGCGCGACCACAGCGCGGCGGCGCCGCCGGTCGCCAGCACGACGCCGCGCGCCACGACGACCCGCTCGTCGTGCAGCCGCACGCCGACGCAGCGGCCGGCAACCGTCGGCAGCGCGACCGCGCGGCAGTCCTCCAGCACGACGATCTGCTCGTGCTCGGCCACGAGCGCCGACAGCTGGCGCGTGACCCGGCGGCCGGTGGCGGCGCCGCCGGCGTGCACGATCCGCCGCACCGAGTGGCCGCCCTCGAGCCCGAGCGAGAGGCGGCCGCGGCGGTCGGCGTCGAAGCGCACGCCGAGCCGTTCGAGGTCGCGCACCGCCGTCGGCGCCTCGCTCGTGAGGATCTCCGCGGCGCTGCGGCGCACCGTCCCGCGCCCGGCGCGCAGCGTGTCCTGCAGGTGCAGCTCGCGCGTGTCGTCGACCGCCAGCACGGCCGCCAGACCGCCTTGCGCCCAGTAGCTGGCCGACTGCGCCAGCGGCGTCGCCGACACGAGCGCGACGCGCGCGCCGGCCGAGGCGGCGGTGAGCGCGGCGTACAGCCCGGCGGCCCCGGCGCCGACGACGGCGACGTCGGCATCGATCGTGGTGGGCGCCGCCATGGGGGCAAGTACGGTACTCGGATGGGCCGACCCGTCTACCTGTCGCACCCGGCCTCGCTCGAGCACGACACGGGCGCCCATCCGGAGCGCGCGGCGCGCATCGTCGCGATCGAGCGCGAGCTGGAGCGCCACGACTGGCTCGGGATGGAGCGCCTCGAGGCGCCGCGCGTCGCGGCCGAGACGCTGACCGCGGTCCACCCGGCGCGCTACGTGCGCGGGATCGAGGAGCTGTGCCTCGCCGGCGGCGGTGCGCTCGACTCCGACACGTTCGTCGTCGAGGCCTCCTACGAGGCCGCGCTGCGGGCGGCCGGCGGCGCGGTGCGGCTGGTCGACCTGCTGCTGGGCGGCGAGGCGCCGACCGGCTTGAGCGCGCTGCGACCGCCGGGCCACCACGCCGAGCCGGCGCGCGCGATGGGCTTCTGCCTGTTCGACAACGTCGCCGTCGCGGCGCAGCACGCGCTCGACGCGCACGGGCTCGAGCGTGTCCTCGTGCTCGACTGGGACGTCCACCACGGCAACGGCACGAACGCGATCTTCCACGCCACGCCGAGCGTGCTGTTCGTCTCGCTGCACGAGTGGCCGCTGTATCCGGGGACCGGCCCCGCGGGCGACGTCGGCAGCGGGCCGGGCACCGGCTACACGGTGAACGTGCCGGTCGCCGCCGGCTCCGGCGACGCGCTGTACGTCTCGCTCGCCGAGCACGTCGTCGTCCCGCTCGCGCGCGCGTACGAGCCGCAGCTCGTGCTGATCTCGGCCGGCTTCGACGGGCACCGCGACGACCCGCTCGCAGGGCTCGAGCTGACCGAGGCGGGCTTCGCGGCGCTGACCGGCACGGTGCGGCGGCTCGCGGCCGAGCTGGAGGTGCCGGTCGGGGCGGTGCTCGAGGGCGGCTACGACCTGCGTGCGCTGGCGGCCTCGACGGCGGCGATGCTGCGCGTGCTGACGGCGCCCGACCCGCCGCCGGCGGTCGACGCGCCGCTGCTGCCGGAGGCGCGTCGCGTCGCCGCGCGCCTGGCGCAGCACTGGCCGGCGCTGGCGGCCGTCTAGGGCGTCGTCGGCGTCGGCGTCGTCGTGCCCGGCACGCTCGTCGGCGGGACGACCGGCGCGGTCGGCACCGGCGAGGTCGCCGTGGGCGCCGTCGCGGGCGGGGCGAGCGGCGTCGAGGCGGTCGCCGGCACGGTCACCGTCGTGGCCGGCGGGGTCGACTCGGGCGTGTCGAGCAGCGTCACGAGCGCGACCGCGATCCCCGCCGCCAGCAGCGCCAGCACGACAAACGTGAGCGCCACCGGGATCCGCCAGCTGGGAGGCGGATGGACGCGCGTGCGCGCGGCGAGCCCGCACTCCAGGCACCAGCTCTGCTCGCCCCGCAGCGTGCTGCCGCAGCGGGGGCACAGCAGCGTGCCGGGCTCCGCGCCGGACTGGTGCAGCGCGCTCACGCCGGCGTCGCGGGGCCTTGCACCGCGCCGCCGAGCGCGGCGCCGCAGTTCGCGCAGAACTTGTCGGCGCTGCCGTGAATCGCGAAGCAGCGCGGGCAGGTCCCGCCGACGCCCGGCTCGCGCACGTCGCGCAGGTCGCGCCGCTCGCCGAGCGCCCGCTCGAGCGCGTGCAGCTCGTCGTCGCACGCGCGGATGTGGTCGATCTTCTGCGCGATCAGGTCGTCGCGGCTGCGCTCGAAGCGCCGCAGGTCGAACACGAGCCCGCCGAGGTCGCGCACCTGCAGCTCGCGCAGCTTGCGCAGGTAGCGCAGCCGCCGCCGCATGCGCCCGCGCGCGCGGAAGCCGGGGCGGCGCGGCTCCGGCTGGTCGGCCGTCGTCTGCTCGGTCGCGGCGGTGGGCGGAGCGGCCGGGGCGGCCGCGGGCTCCGGCTGGGTCGCCGGACCCGCCGGCTGGGGCTCCGTCGCCGGCGGCGCCGCGGCAGGCGTCAGCGGCAGCCGCGTCGTCAGGTCCATCGCGGGCGGCGGGACGTCCGCCGCGGGCGCCGCTGCCGGCTCGTCGCTCGGCGGCGAGAGGGGCCCGCGGCGCTCCGTCGGCGCCTCGACCGCCGGCAGGTCGACCGTCGCCTGCTCGTCAGTCGTCGCGGCGTCCTCGGTCGCCGGCTGTGACGTGGGATCCGCCGGAGCCGACTCGTCGGAGGGGTCCGCGTGCCGGCGCGCGATGCGTTCGAACATGCCGCTCATCGGTCGGGGGGCGCCGTCTGCCCTGCACGGACGGCGACTCGGCGGCGAGGATACCAACGGGGGCGGTCCGTCCCGCTGCTTTCCGCTGCGATGGCCCGCCACGCCGCCAGCACCCGCGCGGCCATCCGCTGCGCGGAGAACAGCTCGGCGCGCGCGCGCCCGGCGACGCGCGGGTCGGCGCTCGCGAGCTGCGGCGCGAGCGCCGCGCGCCAGGCGTCCGCGTCGAACGGCCCGCAGTGCGTCCCGGCGACCCCGTCGAGCGCGAGCGGGGCGATCCCGACGGGCGTCGCGAGCACGGGCACGTCGCAAGCGAGCGCCTCCAGCACGGCGAGCCCGAAGCCCTCGCGCTCCGACGGCACGAGCACGGCGTTGGCCGCGTTGACCCAGTGCGGCACCTCGTCGGGGTGGACGTCGCCGAGCGTCAGCAGCGGCACGTCGCCGGCCACCTCGCGGGCGCGGTCGAAGCGCTTCTCCGCGCGCGCCGGGTCGGCAGGGAACAGCAGGCACGGCGCGTTGGGGTCCAGCCCCAGCCGTCTGCGCGCCTCCACGCGCGGCAGCGGGCGGAAGCGCTCGAGGTCGACGCCGCACGGCAGCACCGCGACGCGCCGCCGCGTGCCCGCGCCGTCGATCCGCTCGCGCGCGAGCGAGGCCGACACCGTCGCGGCGAGGTCGACGAGGTGCATCGCACCGCGGCTCAGGCGTCCGCTGCGCGGGTG
Organism: Actinomycetota bacterium; assembly: GCA_018268595.1. Classification (GTDB taxonomy): domain Bacteria; phylum Actinomycetota; class Thermoleophilia; order Solirubrobacterales; family Solirubrobacteraceae; genus Conexibacter. Next base: position 265,314 of record JAFDWH010000026.1, read on the forward strand.
CGCGAGGTCGGTGCCGTGGAACGTCACGACGTGCGGCGCCCCGCGCAGCGCCAGCGCCGGCCAGGCGGTGAGGCCGAAGTGCGCGTGGATCACGTCGAAGCGCTCGGCCGCGTAGCGGCGGCGCAGCGCGCGCGCGGCGCGCGGGTAGGAGCGCAGCCCGGGCGGGAAGGCGAACAGCTCGACCTCGACGCCGTCGAGCTGTCGCAGCGCCTCGACCTGGTCGCGCACGAAGCGCCCCAGCGCGGGCCGTGCGGGCGTCGGGTGCATGTTCGTGACGACGAGCGCACGCATCGGCTGCGCCAGCGTACTCGCGTGCGTGTTTCGTCGCAGACGCGTGTAGCGCCGCAACAGGTCCCGGCCCAAGACTCGGCCGCGTTTCGTCGAGCGACGCGAAGGAGGACGGGTGATTCACCGACTGACGGGTTGGCTGCACGTGCGGATCGTCGCCGTGTGGGCGGGCGAGCGCGGGCAGGGGACGGTCGAGTACGTCGCGTTGATCCTGCTGGTGGCAGCGCTGCTGGCGGGGGTCGTGGCGGCCACGAAGGGCACGAAGTTCGGCACCGGCGGGATCGCCGAGGCGATCGTCGACCAGATCAAGTCGGCGCTGAAGAACCTCCGGTAGCGCACGGCTCGCGGCGCGCCGCCGCGCGCGCCGCGAGCCGCTTCCGCGGGTGGCTCTGACACCATGTCGGCCATGTCCGCGACCGATCGCGACCGGCCGATCGCCGTCTTCGACTCGGGCGTCGGGGGGCTCACCGTGCTGCACGAGCTGCTCGTCGCGCTGCCGGGCGAGGACTTCCTCTACCTCGGCGACACCGCGCGCTTCCCCTACGGCGAGAAGACGCACGAGCAGCTGCGCACGTTCGCGCTGGAGATCGCCGAGCACCTGCTCGCGCGCGACGCGAAGCTGCTCGTCGTGGCGTGCGGCTCGGCGACCGCGGCGGCGTTGCCGCTGCTGCGCGACCGCCTCGCCGGCAGCGGCGTCGACGTGCTCGGCGTGATCGAGCCGGCCGCGCAGCTCGCCGTCGAGGCGACGCGCAGCGGGCGCATCGGCGTGCTGGCGACGCCCGCGACCGTCGCGAGCGGCGCGTTCTCCGACGCGATCGCGGCCGGCGACCCGCGGGCGCACGTCGAGAGCGTCGCCTGCCCGGACCTCGCGCCGATCATCCAGAGCGGCTTCCCGTTCGACGAGCGCGTCGTCGAGACCGTCCGCCGCTACACGACGCCGCTGCGCGCGGCCGACGTCGACACGGTGATCCTCGGCTCGACCCACTATCCGCTCGTCGCGCCGATGCTGCAGCGGATGCTGGGGCGCGGCGTGCGGCTCGTCAGCTCCGGCGAGGGCGTCGCGCGCGCGGTCGAGCGGACGCTCGCGGCGCGCGAGCTGCTCGCCGAGCGGCCGCTGGAGGGGGCGTACCGCTTCCACACGACCGGCGACGTCGAGTCCTTCCGCGCGCTGGGGACGCGCTTTCTGCAGATGCCGCTCGGCGAGGTCGAGCGGGTCGTCCTGACCCCAGTGGAGGTGCCGGTGTGACGAGCGGTGCGACGAGCGTGCAGCGCAGCTACGGGCGCACGCCCGGCGAGCTGCGTCCCGTGGAGATCGAGCCCGGCTTCGTGCGCAGCGCGACCGGCTCGGCGCTGATCTCGGTCGGCGAGACGCGCGTGATCTGCACCGCCTCCGTCGAGGAGAGCGTGCCGCGCTGGATGGTCGGCAGCGGCAGAGGCTGGGTGACGGCCGAGTACGGGATGCTGCCCGCCTCGACGGGGCAGCGCAAGGCGCGCGACGTCACGAAGGGCCGCGCCGACGGGCGCACGGTCGAGATCCAGCGCCTGATCGGCCGCTCGCTGCGCGGCGTGGTCGACTTCGAGGGACTCGGCGAGCGCACGATCTACGTCGACTGCGACGTGCTGCAGGCCGACGGCGGCACGCGCTGCGCCTCGATCACCGGCGGGATGGTGGCGCTGCGGCTCGCGTGCGAGCGACTCGTCGCCGCCGGCAGACTCGCGCGCGTCCCGCTGACCGGCAGCGTCGCGGCCGTGTCGGTCGGGATCGTCGGCGGCATGCCGCTGCTCGACCTCGACTACCCGGAGGACTCGACCGCCGAGGTCGACGCGAACGTCGTGATGACGGCCGACGGCGGCCTCGTGGAGGTGCAGGCGACGGCCGAGCGCACGCCGCTCTCGCGCGCCCATCTCGACGAGCTGCTCGCGCTCGCGGCGGACGGGATCGAGCGCCTGCGCGACCTGCAGGACGCGGCGGCGGCCGCCGCCTAGATGGTCTAGCGCCGTGCGGTTGCTGCTGGCGACGCGCAACGCCCACAAGCTGCGCGAGTTCGCGCGGCTGGCCGACGGGTGGGCCGGGGGATCGATCTCGATCGATCCGCTGCCCGACAAGGTCGAGCTGCCGCCGGAGGACGGTGCGACGTTCGCGGAGAACGCGCTCGGCAAGGCGCGCGCCGCCGCCGCCGCGACCGGCCGCGTCGCGATCGCCGACGACTCGGGGATCGAGGCGGCCGCGCTCGGCGGGCGGCCGGGGATCCGCTCGGCCCGCTACGCGGGCGAACGGGCGAGCGACCGCGAGAACCTCGACAAGCTGCTGCGCGAGGCGCCGGCCGGCAGCGCGCTCGCGTACGTCTGCGCGCTCGCCTACGTCGATCCGGGCAGCGGCGAGGAGCGCGTCTTCGAGGAGCGCTGCAGCGGCACGCTGGCGGCGAGCCCGCGCGGCGAGCGCGGCTTCGGCTACGACCCGGCGTTCCTGCCGGACGACGGGGTACCCGACCACACGATGGCCGAGTTGAGCGACGCCGAGAAGGACGCGATCAGCCACCGCGGTCGAGCGGTGCGCGCGCTGCTCGCGTGGCTGCCGGTCCCGGACTGACGCGATGAGCGCGGCCGCGGCCCACGAGCGCGACACGCCCCGCAAGCGGCGCGCGGCCGGGCTGTCGATCGCGTCGAACCTGGCGCTGATCCTGCTCAAGCTGGTGGCCGGCGTCGTGACCGGCTCGGTCGCGATCGTGACGGAGGCGGTCCACTCGGGGGTCGACCTGATCGCGTCGGTCGTGGCGTACTTCTCGGTCCGCAAGGCGGGCGAGCCCGCCGACGAGTCGCACCGTTACGGGCACGAGAAGATCGAGAACCTGGCGGCGGCGATCGAGGGGATGCTGATCCTCGTCGGCTCCGGGATCATCGTGTTCGAGTCGCTGCGGCGGCTGATCCGCGGCGGGACGGTCGAGCATCTCGGCTTCGGCATCGCCGTCGTCGCCTTCTCCGCGCTCGCCAACCTGCTCGTCTCGGCGGTGATCGGCCGCACGGCGCGCGCGACGGCCTCGCCGGCGCTGAGCGGGGACGCCGCGCATCTGCGCACCGACGCGTACACCTCGCTGGCGGTCCTCGCGGGGCTCGCGCTCGTCGAGCTGACAGGCGCGCAATGGCTCGACCCCGTCGTGGCGCTGGTCGTCGCGGGCGCGATCGTCCGTGCCGGCGTGCGGCTGCTGCTGGGCTCCTCGCGCGTGCTGGTCGACGAGGCGCTGCCGGAGGACGAGCGGGCCGCGATCCACGCCGAGGTCGTCGCGTTCGGGAACCGCGGCGTCGTCGGCTATCACCAGCTCCGCACCCGGCGCGCGGGCGCGCGCCGCTACGTCGACCTGCACCTGCAGTTCGAGGCCGGCACGACGCTCGAGCAGGCCCACGAGATCGCGCACGCGATCCAGGACGCGATCGCCGCGCGGCTCGACGGCGCGGACGTGCTGATCCACCTCGAGCCGGCCGACCGCGTGCGGCCCGGGACCGAGTGGACGCGCACCGAGGCCGGCGGCGCGGCCGGCGGCACAGCTAGCGCAGGTTGATCGCGGCCGAGCAGGCGACCGCGAAGACGACTGCCGCGTAGCCGACGTAGCCGCTGGCGAGCAGCAGCACGACGCCGATCAGGCAGCTTCCGACGGTCACGAGCCAGGCGATGCGCGACAGCGGCACTGGCGTATTCTCGCGTGCCGGCATGACGGCTCCGCTGACGCCCGCGCTCGCGCTCGCCTACCTGCGCGAGCTGTCGCTCGACGTGCGCGCCGCCGTCGTGCTCGACGCGGCGGGCCGTCCCGTGGCCGGCGACACGAGCATCGCGGACGCGGCGCGGGCGCTGCTCGCGGACGGCGCCGCGCCCGCGCCGAGCGAGCGGGCCCTGCACGCCGCGCGCACGGCCGATGGTGGCGCAATCGCGGTCCTTGCAGGGGATTTTGCGCTCGCTCCGCTGCTCGACCACGACCTCGCGGCGATCGCGCAGGCGCTCGTCACGGCGCCGGCCGATCTGCCGGGAACGTGAGATTTCCCGTACTGACGGGAAATTCGCGTTGTTCCCGTCCGCGCGGGTTGTTAGCTTCGGCCATCCCCCGAACACCCTCGAAGGAGGAAGACGTGACGAAATCCGAGTTCGTCGACCAGGTCTCCGCGAACAGCGGGCTCAGCAAGAAGGATGCAGGCGACGCCGTCGACGCGGTCCTCCAGACGATCGAGGACGCGCTCAAGCGCGGCAGCGAGGTGACCTTCTCCGGCTTCGGAAAGTTCCACGTCGCCGAGCGCAGCGCCCGCGAGGGTCGCAACCCGAGCACCGGTGAGAAGATCCAGATCGCCGCGTCGCGCGTCCCGCGCTTCACGCCGGGGTCGGGTCTGAAGAAGGCCGTCAAGGGCTGACACGCCGGACGGCGCGGTCTGACGCGCACGTCACGTGCCGTGCCTCCGGCCGGTCCCGTCGCCGCCGCTCGCGGTGACGGGACCTGTCGTGCCGTCGCGAGGGCGCAGCTAACATCGGCGCGCGATGGCGGACCGGAACCCTGCACGGCTGGCGGCGCCGTTCGCGCTGCTCGCGGCGGTCGTCGCCGTCGCGCTCGTCGTCGCGACCTCCAAGGTCGACTCGACGAGCAACCCGCCGGCTCGCTCCAGGCCGGCCGCCACACAGCCGGCCAGACACGCGAGAGCGGTCCCCAAGGTCTACGTCGTGAAGGCCGGCGACACGCTCACGCTGATCGCCGACCGGACGGGCGTGTCGCTCGACACGATCATGGCGCTGAACCCGAACGTGGACCCGAACGCGCTGCAGACCGGGCAGCGCCTCAAGCTGTCGCGCTGATGGCGACGCGCAGGCGCAGCGCGCGCCGGGCGCTCGTCGCACTGCTCGCGGCGGTCGTGCTGGGCGCAGGGGGCGGGACTGCCGCCGCCGCGATCCCGGCGCCGCCGGCGCTGTCGGCGCCCTCGGCGGCGGTCTTCGAGGCCTCGACCGGGAAGCCGCTGCTCGGCCGCGACGCCGGCCGGCGGCGGCTGATCGCCAGCACGACGAAGCTGATGACCGCGCTGGTCGCCGTCGGGGCCGTCCCGCTCGACCGCGTCTGCACCGCGCCGCCGTACTCGGCGGGGCCGCTCGAGACGCAGATCGGGCTGCGCGCCGGCGAGCGCATGCGCGTGCGCGACCTGCTGCGCGCCATGCTGCTGCCGAGCGCGAACGACGCGGCCGCCACGCTCGCCGTCTGCGTCGCCGGCTCACGCGGCGCGTTCGTCGCACGCATGAACGCGCGCGCCCGCGAGCTGGGCCTGGCGCACACGCACTTCTCGACGCCCGTCGGCCTCGACGACCGCGGCAACTACTCGACCGCCGCCGACCTCGTGCGGCTCGCGCTCGCGGCGCGCGGCGACGCCTTCCTGCGCCGCACGATGGACCTGCGCCGGGCGGTCCTGCGCAGCGGCGACCGCGTGCGGATCGTCGTCAACCGCAACACGCTCGTGCAGCGCGTGCCGTGGGTGAACGGCGTCAAGACCGGTCACACGGACGCGGCCGGCTACATCCTCGTCGCGTCCGGGACCCGCCATGACACGACGTTCGTCGCTGCCGTCCTCGGCGATCCGAGCGAGGCCGCGCGCAACGCCGACGCGCTGGCGCTCCTGAAGTGGGCGTTCGCGAGCTACCGGGTCGCGACGCCGGTGGTGCGCGGCGCCGTCTACGCGCGCCCGGCCGTCGCGGGCCGGCCGGGTGACCACGTCGCGGTCGTCGCCACGCGCGACGTGCGCGAGCCGCTGCGGCGCGACGTGCGCGTGCGGCTCGCCGTCGATGTGCCGAGAGAGCTGACCGGCCCGCTGCCGCGCCGCACCGTCGTCGGCCGCGCGACGGTGCTCGCGAACGGCCGTGCGATCGCCCGCGTGCAGCTCGTCACGCGCTCGGCGGTGCCGTCGGTCGGGCTGCTGGAGCGGGCGCTGCGGAGGGTGGACGGTCCGGGTAGCCTGATAGCCATCGTGGCGTTGCTCGGAGGTGCGGCCATCCTGCTCGTGCGAGCGCGCGACGTCCGCCGGCGCGAGCGACGGCGGGCTGACACGGAGGCAGCATGATCATCACCGTCACCCTCAACACGGCGATCGACAAGACGCTCGAGGTGCCGAACTTCCGCATCGGCCGCCGCCACCGCTCCGTCGCGCAGGCGACGATGCCGGGCGGCAAGGGGGTGAACGTGGCGCGCGCGATCAAGCTGCTGGGCCGGCCGGTGATCGCGACCGGCTTCGCGGGCGGCTCGACCGGGACGCGCATCGTCGACGCGCTGACGGCCGAATCGGTGCTGACCGACTTCGTCCGCATCGGCGAGGAATCGCGCACCAACACCGCCGTGCTGGACCCGACGACCGGCGTCCAGACGGAGATCAACGAGCGCGGGCCGGCGGTGACCGCGCGCGAGATGGAGCTGTTCCGCGACAAGCTGCTGTACCTCGCGAAGGGCGCGAAGCTGTGCGTGTTCGCCGGCAGCCTGCCGCGCGAGGTCGAGCCGGACGTGTACGGCGGGCTGATCAGAGAGCTGAAGAAGCTGGGCGTCACGACGGTCGTCGACACCGACGGCGAGCCGCTGCGCCATGCCGTTCGCGCCGAGCCGGACGTCGTCTCGCCGAACGTCGGCGAGGGCGAGGAGCTGGTCGGCCACGAGTTCAACGACGACGACGAGCGCGCGCTCGGGATCGCCGAGGTCGTCGAGCTGGGCGCGCGCGAGGCGATCATGACGGTGCCCGACGGCTGCTACGCGCACGTGCTGGAGGACACCGGCCCGCAGCTCTATCGCGTGCGCGTCGCCGAGCAGGAGGCGCGCGCCGCCGTCGGCTCGGGCGACGCGTTCCTGGCCGGGTACGTCGCGGCGCGCTACGACGGCGGGACGCCCGAGGAGTGCCTGCGCTTCGGCGTCGCCTGCGGCGCCGAGTCGACCCAGCACTTCGGCGCCGGCGTGATCGACCCGCAGGCGGTCGAGCGGCTGCTGCCGATGGTCGAGGCGGTGCCGCTCGCGCTCCCGGCCGAGGTCTCCTGAGACCGGCTGCGCCGGGCGCGCTGGTAGCATCGAACGCCCGGTGGTCGCCGCCCCCGCCGACGGCGTCACCTTCCCCTCGACCCATACGGTGCAGCAATGGAGATAGAGATCGGCCGCGGTAAGAAGGCCCGTCGCGCCTACGGCTTCGACGACGTGGCCATCGTGCCCTCACGCCGCACGCGCGACCCGGAAGACGTCGACATCTCCTGGACGCTCGGCCCGTACCGCTTCGAGCTGCCGGTGCTCGGGGCCGCGCTCGACGGCGTCGTCTCGCCCGAGACCGCGGGGATCATCGGGAGACTCGGAGGGCTCGCGGTCCTCAACCTCGAGGGCATCTTCTGCCGCTACGAGGACGTCGACGCGCAGCTCGAGCGGATCGCCTCGCTCGACCGCGACGAGGCGACGCGCGAGATGCAGGAGATCTATCGCGAGCCGGTCAAGCCGGAGCTGATCGCGCAGCGCATCCGCGAGATCAAGGACCACGGCGTCGTCGTCGCCGCCTCGCTCACGCCGCAGCGCGTGCGCGAGCACTACGAGACGGCGCTCGAAGCCGGGCTCGACATCCTCGTGATCCAGGGCACGGTCGTCTCCGCGGAGCATGTCTCGACCGTCGCGGAGCCGCTCAACCTGAAGGAGTTCATCCGCGAGATCCCGGTGCCGGTCGTCGTCGGCGGCTGCGCCTCCTACCACACGGGCCTGCACCTGATGCGGACCGGCGCCGCCGGCGTCCTCGTCGGCGTCGGCCCCGGCGCGATCTGCACGACGCGCGGCGTGCTGGGCATCGGCGTCCCGCAGGCGACGGCGATCGCCGACGTCGCGGCCGCCCGCTCGCAGCACATGCTCGAGACGGGCGACTACGTGCGCGTGATCGCCGACGGCGGCATGAAGAACGGCGGCGACATCGCGAAGGCGATCGCCTGCGGCGCCGACGCGGTGATGCTCGGCTCGGCGCTCGCACGCGCCTACGAGGCCCCGGGCCGCGGCTACAACTGGGGCATGGCGACGTTCCACCCGACGCTGCCGCGCGGCACGCGCGTCAAGACGCAGCAGAACGCGTCGCTGGAGGAGATCATCCTCGGCCCCGCGCGCGAGAACGACGGCATGTTCAACCTGATGGGCGCGCTCAAGACCTCGATGGCGACCTGCGGCTACCGCGACATCGCCGAGTTCAACCGCGCCGAGCTGATGGTGGCGCCCGCGCTGCAAACCGAGGGCAAGCACCTCCAGCGCGACCAGCAGGTCGGCATGGGGTCGAACGGGCGAGCAGTGGCCCTCGTCAACGACTGACCTTGTCGACGACTGACGACCTCACGCGCGCGGACGCGGCGGCCGCCGACCCGGCGGCGCCGCCCCAAGCGGCGGAGGAGGTCGTCGTGCTCGACTACGGCGGCCAGTACTCGCAGCTGATCGCGCGGCGGGTGCGCGAGTGCGGCGTCTTCTCCGAGCTGCTGCCGCACCACGTCGGCGCCGCCGAGGTCGCGCGGCGCAGACCACGCGGCCTCATCCTCTCCGGTGGTCCCGCGTCGGTCTACGCGCCGGACGCACCGAGACTCGACCCGGCGCTGCTCGATCTCGGCATCCCGGTCCTCGGCATCTGCTACGGCATGCAGCTGCTCACGCGCGAGCTGGGCGGCGAGGTGCAGGGCGCTGAGGTGGGGGAGTTCGGCCGCTCGCAGCTGACCGTCAAGGAGCCGGGGCGGCTGCTCGCCGGGCTGCCGGCCGAGCAGACCTGCTGGATGTCCCATCGCGACACGGTCTTCGCGCCGCCTCCGGGCTTCACCGCGCTGGCCTCGTCGAGCGAGTCGCCGGTCGCGGCGCTCGAGTCGGTCGAGCGCGGCATCTACGGCATCCAGTTCCACCCGGAGGTCGTCCACACGCCGTACGGGCAGGACATCCTCACGCGCTTCCTCGAGGACGTCTGCGGCTGCGAGCGCACGTGGAGCGCCGGCTCGGTGATCGAGGACCAGATCGCGCGCATCCGCACGCAGGTCGGCGACGGGCGCGTGATCTGTGGCCTCTCCGGCGGCGTCGACTCGTCCGTCGCGGCGCTGCTCGTGCACCGCGCGATCGGCGACCAGCTCACGTGCGTGTTCGTCGACCACGGGCTGATGCGCAAGAACGAGGGCGATCAGGTGATCGCCGCCTTCCGCGACCACTTCAAGGTGCCACTCGTCGCGGTCGACGCCGAGGACCGCTTCCTCACGAAGCTGAAGGGCGTCACCGAGCCGGAGGCGAAGCGCAAGGCGATCGGCGAGGAGTTCATCCGCGTGTTCGAGGAGGAGGCCGCGAAGCTCGTCGGCGAGACCGGCGGCGGCGCGCGCTTCCTCGTCCAGGGAACCCTCTACTCCGACGTGATCGAGTCGGGCGGCGGCACCGGCGCCGCGACGATCAAGTCGCACCACAACGTCGGCGGCCTCCCCGAGGACCTCGAGTTCGAGCTGGTCGAGCCGCTGCGCGCGCTGTTCAAGGACGAGGTGCGCGCCGTCGGCGCCGAGCTGGGGCTGCCCGAGCGGCTCGTCTGGCGCCAGCCGTTCCCCGGTCCCGGCCTCGCGATCCGCGTCGTCGGCGGCGAGGCGACGAAGCAGCGCCTCGACACGCTGCGCGACGCCGACGCGATCCTGCAGGACGAGATCCGCAGAGCCGGCCTGTACCGCGAGCTGTGGCAGTCCTTCTGCGTGCTGCCCGACGTCCGCACCGTCGGCGTCCAGGGCGACGAGCGCACCTACGGCTACGTCGTCGTGATCCGCGCCGTCACGAGCGACGACGCGATGACGGCCGACTGGGCGCGGCTGCCGTACGACCTGCTCGAGCAGATCGCCTCGCGCATGATCAACGAGATCCGCGAGGTGAATCGGGTGGTGCTCGACATCACGAGCAAGCCGCCCGGGACGATCGAGTGGGAGTAGGCGGCGCCGGCATCTCGCCAGGCATCGTCCTCGCCTGCTCGCGTACGTAGTACGCCACGCAGGCTGCGTCCTCCCCTGGCGAGCGCCGGCATCCGCCTACGGCGTCCGCGTCAGTCCCTCGTCAGCTCGGTCGTCAGCTCTGGCGCGTTCGCCAGCGTCTGGTAGACGACGCAGTAGCGCTCGGTGAGCTTCTTGAGCGTGGCGAGCTGCTCGTCGTCCGCGTCGGCGTCGAGGTCGAAGGTGAGGCGGATCGCGCGGAAGCCGACGGGCGCGGTCTTGTCGACGCCGAGCGTGCCGCGGAAGTCGAGGTCGCCCTCGGCGCGGACGGTGCCGCCGCGCAGCGGGATCTCGAGTGAGGTCGCGACCGCGCGCAGCGTCACGCCCGCGCAGGCCACGAGCGCCTCCAACAGCATGTCGCCCGAGCACAGCAGCGAGCCGTCGCCGCCGCTCGCGGGGTGGAGCCCGGCCTCGGCGAGCGCGCGGCCCGTCTGCACCGAGCAGGAGACGCCGTCGCCCAGCGAGCCGCTCGCGTGCAGCGTCACGACCGCCGCCTGCGGCTGCTCCCGGTAGCGCTCCTTCAACGGCGCCTGCAGCGCCCGCAGCTCGTCGCGGTCCATGCGGGCAGCCTACGCGCGGTCGCCGTCGTCGGCGTCATCGCGCGGTCGCGGCTCCTCGCCGTCGAGGTAGCCGCCCGGCCGGCGCCGACCCTCCGGGTGCAGCACCGAGACGAGCAACACGACGAGCGCGACGCCCAGCACGACCAGTCCGACGATCCCCGGCAGGGACATGCCCGCAGGCTACGCCGCTAGCTGAAGCGGTCCCAGCGCTTGAGCGTGGGGAGCGGGTCGATCGGCGCGCCGCCGCGGTACCAGCCCGGGGCGGTCCAGATCTCGAAGTGCAGATGGCAGGCGGTCGCGTCGCCCGTCTCGCCGACGACGCCGATCGGCTGGCCCGTCTCGACGCGCTGGCCTCTCTTCACGAGCGCCGGCGTGCGCAGGTGCGCGTACATGTTGCTCTGGCCGGTGATCGGGTCCTGGATCACGACGTAATTGCCCGCCAGCGCCTGGTAGGCGCGCATCACGACCCGCCCGCCGCGCGCCGCCACGAGCGGCGTGCCGCAGGCGGCCATCACGTCCTGTCCCTGGTGCACGTGGCCGGCGCGCCCGGCGCCGAACGCAGCTGCGCCCTGGCCGTAGTCGTGCGGCCCGCGCACGGGGAAGACGGCGCCGACGAAGGTGAACGTGCGCACGCTCGCCGAGCCCGGCGGCGGCGCGGCGGCCTCCGGAGCGGCGCCGCCGCCGCCCGACGGCGCTGTGGCGCCGGCGCTGCTGGCGCCCGCGTCGGTGCCCAGCGAGATGCGGAGCTGATAGCGGCCGTCGAGCGCCAGCCGGTTGCCGGCGCGCCCGTTCCACGTGACCTTCTGCGACGTCTCCGGCTGCACGGTGCGCTCGTCGGTGAAGACCGAGTAGCCGTCGGCGATGCGCACGACGTCGACGCGCACCTGCAGCGGGCCGCGCGCGTGCGAGACGTACGTCAGCGCGGCGGCGCTGACGGCGCGCCGTGAGACCTTGCGGAACGAGACGCCCGCCGACAGTTGCGGGATCGAGGCGACGGGAGCGAGGACCGGTCCCGGCGGCACGACGGGCGCGCTGGCGGCGCGCTTCGGAGCCGGCTGGGACATCCCGGCGCCGCCGGTCGCGGCGGTCGCGGGGCCGGCGGCGATGGCGAGGATCGCGGCGGCAAGCGTCGTCTTCGCAGCGGGACGGACCCGCATTCCGCGCAGCATCTGGGGGATGCCCTTTCGTCGCGGCCTACGGGGTTAGCTGACGGGCTCGCGCTTGAAAGGTCCGCGCTACCGAGCGGCAGTGCTCGGATTCGCCCCTCGACGACGCTGCGGCAACACCGCCGTCATTGGGTTCCCCGCTCCCTCCGTCAGGGGAGGGACTCGGCGCTGGCTTGTGGAACGCGCGGCAGTATAACCACGGCCTCCGGACGGACCTCCCGGCGCGGCGGTCGGGAGCGGGCCCCCGGGGTCGGTCGTCGCGAGCGCGACGATTTCCCTATCATGGGCGACCGCCGCGCCAACGAGGCGTGGCTTCTCTCATGCCATGAAGACCTACGTCGCCACTCCAGCCGACCGCGAGCGCAACTGGGTGCTCGTCGACGCCGCCGGGCTCACGCTCGGCCGGCTCGCCACCCAGATCGCCGACGCGCTCCGCGGGAAGAACAAGCCCACGTACACCCCCCACGTCGACACCGGCGACTTCGTCGTCGTCGTCAACGCCGAGAAGATCTCGGTGTCGGGGAACAAGCGCACCGACAAGCGCTACTACCGCCACTCGGGCTACCCGGGCGGCCTGCGCTCGCGGACGCTCGAGGAGATGCTCGACCGCCGGCCCGAGGAGGTCATCCGCCTCGCCGTGAAGGGCATGCTGCCGCGCAACCGCCTCGCCCGCAAGCAGCTCACGAAGCTGAAGGTGTACGCCGGCCCGGAGCATCCGCACGCCGCCCAGCAGCCGCAACCCATGGAGATCGAAGCCTCGTGACCGACGTCGAGCAGCCAGAGGACGAGCAGCGCACCCCGGAGACCGACGCTCCCGCCGAGGAGCCCGTCGCCGCGGAGGCGCCCGCCGCCGAGGCCGCGAGCGACGCGAGCGAGCCGGCCGCCGAGGCCGAGGCGCCGGCCGAGCCTGTCGCGCAGGCCGAGGCGCCCGCCGAGCCTGAGGCGCCCGCCGAGCCTGCCGCGCAGGCCGAGGAGGAGCTGATCGAGGAGACGCCGCGCGTCAAGCCGGAGATCCCGGGCGCCGACCTCGTGCCGGACATCGTCCTCGAGGGCGGCGACGCGCTCAGCGAGACGTCCCCGTACGACGAGGACCAGGAGCCGGTCGCGCCGACCGGCGAGGCGGACGACGAGCCGGAGGTCAAGCCGATCGCCGACGCCGCGATCTCGCTCGCGACCGGCGCCCGCTACACCGCGACCGGCAAGCGCAAGACGGCCGTCGCGCGCGTCACGGTCAAGCCGGGCAGCGGCGAGTACGTCATCAACGGCAAGTCGCTCGAAACCTTCTTCCCGCGCCCGACGCTCCAGCGCAACATCCGCCAGCCGCTCGAGGCGGTCGGCTACGAGGAGCGCATGGACGTCATCGCGAAGCTGCATGGGGGCGGCGTCTCGGCGCAGGCCGGCGCGCTGCGCCACGGCATCTCTCGCGCGCTGCTCGAGGCCGACCCGAATCTGCGCGGCGAGCTCAAGCGGCGCGGCTTCCTGACGCGCGACGCGCGCGCGAAGGAGCGCAAGAAGGCCGGCCTCAAGAAGGCGCGCAAGCGGCCGCAGTTCTCGAAGCGCTAGTCGCGCTTCGACGCTCGAGCCCCTACGCTTCCCGCTCGTGGCCCGGCGGTTGTTCGGCACGGATGGCGTTCGCGGCGTCGCCGGCGAGTTCCTGACGGCGGAGCTGACGCTCGCGCTCGGACGCGCGGCGACCGCGCGCGTCGCGCAGCAGGCGCAGGACGGACGCCCGCGCGTGCTGGTGATCCGCGACACGCGCGCCTCGGGGGAGATGCTCGAAGCGGCCGTCGCGGCCGGCATCGCCGCGGCCGGCGGCGTCGCGCTGCTCGGCGGCGTGCTGCCGACGCCGGCCGCCCCGCTGTTGATCCGTCGCTACGGCTTCGATCTCGGCGTCGTGCTGTCCGCCTCCCACAATCCGTGGCGCGACAACGGCGTGAAGTTCTTCGGCGCCGACGGCGACAAGCTCTCCGACGCGGTCGAGGAGCAGATCGAGGCACTGCTGGAGGACGCGCCGGCGCCGGCCGAGCCGGGCGGCGTCACGACGCTGCACGGGACGCTGGAGGACTACCTGCGCGAGCTGCACGTGCGCTTCAGAGACCTCGACCTGCACGGCCGTCGCATCCTGCTCGACTGCGCGAACGGCGCGACGCACCGCGCCGCGCCGGAGATCTTCCGCCGCCTCGGCGCGCACGTCGACGTGATCGCCGACGACCCCGACGGCCGCAACATCAACGACGGCTGCGGCTCGACCCACGTCGAGCGGCTCGCGGAGGCGGTCCGGGCCGGCGGCCACGACGCCGGCTTCGCGTTCGACGGCGACGGCGACCGCGTGCTGGCGGTCGATCGCAACGGCGCGGTCGTGGATGGCGACGAGCTGATCGCGCTCGCGGCGCTGCACCTGAAGGCGCACGGCCGCCTCCCGGGCGACGGCGTTGCCGTCACGGTGATGGCGAACTACGGCTTCCACACCGCGATGGCGCAGGCCGGCATCGAGGTCGCCACGACGGCCGTCGGCGACCGCTACGTGCTGGAGGCGCTGCGCGAGCGCGGCTGGTCGCTCGGCGGCGAGCAGTCCGGCCACATCATCGAGCTCGGCTTCGCGCCCTCCGGCGACGGGATCGCGAGCGCGCTGCTGACGCTCGAGGCGCTCGGCGGCGGCGACCTGGCGGAGCGGCACGCGATGGAGAAGCTGCCGCAGACGCTGGTGAACGTGCGCCTGTCGGATCGCGTGGCGGTCGAGCGGGCGGCCGCGGACGCGGAGATGACGGCCGCGGTCGCGCGCGAGCAGGACGCGCTCGCGGGCCGCGGGCGCGTGCTCGTGCGCGCCTCGGGCACCGAGCCGCTGCTGCGCGTGATGGTCGAGGCGCCGACCGCCGACGAGGCGGAGGCGGCCTGCGAGCGCCTCGTCGAGCGGGCGCAGGCGGCGGCCGTCGAAATGGCGCCGTAGCCGGCGGCGGTGCTGTCCGCGCGGCGGCGCGTGTACTAGGCTCTTCGAGTCCCCACGGAGGTTTCCCCATGTGCGGCATCGTCGGCTACGTCGGCGCCCGGCCCGAAGGGCCGGCGGTCCGCGAGCAGCTGCTCGCCGGCCTCGAGAAGCTCGAATACCGCGGCTATGACAGCGCCGGCATCTCCGTCCTGAACGGCGCCGGCGTCGAGTCCGTGCGCGCGGTCGGCAACCTCGACGCGCTGCGCACCGCGATCGCCGCCCAGCCCGCCGGCGCCGCCACGTCCGCGGCCACGAGCGTCGCGCTCGCCGAGGCGGGCACGGGCATCGGCCACACGCGCTGGGCGACGCACGGCCGCGTCAGCGAGCGCAACGCGCATCCGCACACCGACGACGAGGATCGCGTGCACGTCGTCGTCAACGGGATCGTCGAGAACTACGTCGCGCTGCAGCGCGCGCTGCAGCAGGAGGGCGCCGTCTTCTCCTCCGAGACCGACGCGGAGGTGATCGCGCACCTCGTCGCCAAGCACTACGACGGCGACCTGGCCGCGGCGGTCCGCGCCGCCTACGGCGAGCTGGTCGGCCACTTCGCGTTCGTCGCGATGATCGTCGACGAGCCGGGCGTCCTCGTCGGCGCGCGGCGCGAGTGCCCGCTGGTCGTCGGGCGCGGGGAGGAGGAGCAGTTCCTCGCCTCCGCCGTGCCGGCGTTCCTCGCTCGCACGAGGCGCGTGCAGTACATCGAGGACGGCGAGATCGTCGTGCTGACGCCGTCCGGCGTCGAGTTCATGACTGCCGACGGCACGCCGGTCGAGCGCGAGGTGGTCGAGATCGACTGGGACGCCGAGACCGCCGAGAAGGGCGGCTACGAGACGTTCATGCTCAAGGAGATCCACGAGCAGGCGTACGCCGTCGCCGAGACGGTCGCCGACCGCGCCGCGCGCGGGACCGGCATCGACCTCGGCGATCTCGGTGCGGTCGACGACGCGCTGCTGCGCGACGTGCGCCGGATCGTGATCGTCGCCTGCGGGACCTCCTACCACGCCGGCCTGATCGGCCGCTACGCGATCGAGGAGTGGGCGCGCGTGCCGGTCGAGATGGACGTCGCGTCCGAGTACCGCTATCGGAACCCGGTCGTCGGCGCCGGCGACCTCGTCGTCGGCATCTCGCAGTCGGGCGAGACGGCCGACACGCTCGCGGCGATGCGGCTCGCGCGCTCGCGCGGCGCGACCGTGCTGGGCATCACGAACGTGATGGGCTCGCAGATCACGCGCGACGCCGACGGGGTGCTGTTCACGCGCGCTGGGCTGGAGATCGGCGTCGCCGCGACGAAGACGTTCGTCAGCCAGGTCGCCGCGATGTACCTGCTCGCGCTGCGGCTGGCGGAGCTGCGCGAGACGCTCCCGCCGGCGCGCCTGACCGAGTTGGTGGGCGCGCTCAAGCACCTGCCGCACCACATCGCGGAGCTGCTCGAGCGCGACGGCGCGCAGATCGAGGCGATCGCGCAGGCCCACCACACGTCGGACTTCTTCCTCTACCTCGGACGCCACGTCGGGCTGCCGATCGCGCTCGAGGGCGCGCTGAAGCTGAAGGAGATCTCCTACATCGCGACCGACGCGTACGCCGCCGGCGAGATGAAGCACGGGCCGATCGCGCTGCTCGACGACGCGACGCCGGTCGTCTGCGTCGCGACCGACTCGCCGGTGCTCGACAAGGTCGTCTCCAACATGCAGGAGGTGCGCGTCCGCGGCGCGCACGTGATCGCGATCGTGACGCAGGGCAACGACGAGATCGCCGCGCACGCCGAGCAGGCGATCGAGATCCCGCAGACCGACTGGATGCTCGCGCCGCTGCTGGCGATCGTCCCGCTGCAACTGCTCGCCTACCACATCGCCCGCCTGCGCGGCCTCAACGTCGACCAGCCGCGCAACCTCGCGAAGACCGTCACCGTCGAGTAGCGTCGCGCGATGACGGCGCTGCCCGCCTGGCTCGAGCCGCTGCCGGACGCCGCCGCGCAGCGCGCGCTCGACGCGTGGGCGATCGAGCAGCGCCGCATTCCCGGACTGGAGCTGATGGAGCGGGCCGGGCGCGGGCTCGCGGAGCTGGTCGCGGCGCACGTCCCGGAGGGGGTGGTCGCGGTCGTGTGCGGGCGCGGCAACAACGGCGGGGACGGCTTCGTCGCCGCGCGCGCGCTGCGCGAGGCCGGCCGCGAGGTGGACGTGCAGCTGCTGGGAGCGCCGCGCGACCTGCGCGGCGACGCGCTCGCGAACTGCGAGCGGCTGCCGGGCGCCCCGCCGCGCCCGTTCAACCCCGGCTCGCTGATGGAGGTGGCGGGGATCGTGGACGCGGTGCTGGGAACCGGCTCGACGGGCGTGCCGCGCGACGCGGCGCTCGACGCGGTCGAGACGATGGTCGCTGCGGCCGAGCGGGGGATCCCGGTCGTCGCCTGCGACGTGCCGAGCGGCGTCGACGCCTCGACCGGGGAGGTCGCCGGGCCGGCGGTGCGCGCGGTCGCGACCGCGACCTTCCACGCCGCCAAGCCGGGCCTGTGGATCGCGCCGGGCAAGCAGCACGCCGGCGAGGTCGCCGTCGTCGAGATCGGCATCCCGGCCGACGGGCGGCCCGAGGAGGGCGGCGCGCGGATCGGGCTGATCGGCGACGGCGCCGTCGCCGCGCTGCCGCAGCGCGGACCGGAGGCGACCAAGTTCGACGGCGGCAGCGTGCTCGTGTGCGGCGGCTCGACGGGGTTGACGGGCGCGCCCTCGCTGGCCGCGACGGGCGCCGCGCGCGCCGGCGCCGGCTACGTCACGGCGCTCGTGCCGGCGTCGCTCAACCTCGTCTTCGAGCTGCGCGACGCGGAGGTGATGAGCGTGCCGCTGGCGGACGCGGGCGGGGCGCTCGCGCCGGAGGCGCTGGAGCAGGCGCTGGCGCGCTGCGAGCGGGCGGACGCGCTCGTGCTGGGCCCCGGCCTGGGCCGCTCCGAGGGCGTCGCCGCGTTCGCGCGCGAGCTGGCCGCGCAGGCGCCGCTGCCGCTGCTGCTCGACGCCGACGGCCTCAACGCGCACGCCGCCGACGGCGCGCTGGAGGCGCTCGCGCGGCGCGCGGCGCCCACGGTCCTCACGCCGCACGGCGGCGAGCTGGCGCGCCTGCTCGGGGTCGAGAGCGACGCGGTGCGCGCGCGCCGGCTCGCGTGCGCGCGCGAGCTGGCGGAGCGCGCCGGTGCGGTCGTGGTGCTGAAGGGCGACGACTCGCTCGTAGTCGAGCCCGGTGCGGACGGCCGCGTGGGCGTGAGCCGCGGCGACGCGCCCGCGCTCGCGACGGCCGGCACCGGCGATGTGCTGGCGGGCGCGATCGGGGCGCTGCTGGCGCGCGGCGTCGAGCCGTTCGCGGCCGCGTGCGCGGGGGTCGAGCTGCACCGCCGTGCGGGGCGGCTCGTCGGCGCGCGCGTCGGCGTCGAGGGCGCGCTGGCGCGGGACGTGATCGCGATGCTGCCGTACGCCCGTCGTGACGGGTAGGCTTCGCGCCCGATGCCGACCGTCGCCGAGATCATGGAGCGCGACCCCGTGACCGTGCGTCCGGAGGACACGGTCGAGGCGCTGCTGCGCACGCTGCGCGAGCACGAGCTGCCCGGCGTCCCCGTCGTCAACGGCGGCGGCCGCTGCATCGGGATCGTGACCGAGTCCGACCTTGTGCTGCGCGACGAGGAGGAGGACCTGCGCCTGCCGCTGCACATCGACCTGTTCGGCGGGACGATCTTCCTCGGACCGGTCAAGCGCTTCGAGGACCGCCTCAAGAAGGCGATCGCGGCGACCGTCGAGGACATGATGACGCGCGACCCGATCGTGGTCGCGCCCGACACCGACGTGCACGAGGCGGCGCGGCTGATCGCCGAGCACCGTCACAACCGCCTGCCCGTGGTCGAGCACGGCCGGCTGGTCGGCGTCGTCACGCGCCTCGACGTGCTCGAGGCGATCGTCGCCGCGGAGTAGCCGATGGCGCGACGCGCGCTCGCGCGGGTCAACCTCGCCGCCGTCGAGCGCAACTGCGAGCGGCTGCGCTTCGCAGCCGGCCCGCACACCGCGCTGTGCGCGGTCGTGAAGGCGAACGGCTACGGGCACGGGGCCGTCCCGGTCGCGCGGGCGGCGCTCGCGGGCGGGGCGAGCTGGCTGGCGGTCGCGGCCGCCGGCGAGGCGACCGAGCTGCGCGCCGCCGGGATCGAGGCGCCCATCCTGACGATGGGCGCGCTGAGCGCCGAGGAGCTGCCGCTCGCGCTCGCGGCGCACGCCGACGTGGTCGCGTGGCGGCCCGCGTTCGTGCAGGCGCTGCGCCGCTGCCGCCACGCATGGCCGGGCGACGGGCCGATCCGCGTGCACGTGAAGCTCGACGTCGGCATGGGCCGGCTGGGGATCCGGGACGCGGACGAGCTGCTGCGGGTCGCCGAGCAGGTCGAGGCGGCCGACGAGCTGGAGCTGGTCGGGGCGATGACGCACCTGCCGTGCGCCGACGAGGATCCCGAGCGCACGCGCGCGGAGGTCGCCCGCTTCGCCGCGTTCGGCGAGCGGCTGCGGGCGCTCAAGCCGGGCGCGATCCTGCACGCCGCGAACAGCGCCGCGACGCTCGCGCTGCCGGAGGCGCGCCTCGACATGGTGCGCTGCGGCGTGGCGATCTACGGCCTCGACCCGTTCGGCGCCGACGCCGCCGCGCACGACCTCGAGCCGGCGCTCGCGCTGCGCTCGTACGTCGCCGCGCTGAAGCCGCTCTCGCCGGGCGAGAGCGTCGGGTACGGCGCCACGTTCGTCGCGCGCGAGCCGACCTGGATCGCGACGCTGCCGATCGGCTACGGCGACGGCTTCCGCCGCGCCTTCTCCGACAACGCCGAGGTGCTGATCGGCGGTCGCCGGCATCCGCTCGTCGGGCGCGTGAGCATGGACAACATGACCGTCGACCTCGGACCGCACCCCGGCGCCATCGTCGAGGGCGAGGAGGCGGTGCTGCTCGGCCGCCAGGGCGACGAGCGGATCACGGCCGAGGAGCTGGCCGGCCGCATCGACACGATCAACTACGAGATCACGACCGCGCTGACCGCGCGGCCCACGCGCGCCTACGACAGCGACGGGATCCCGCTCGCCGGCGACGGGCGTCCGCGCGAGGGCCGCGAGACGCCCGCATGAGCGACGAGCCGCTCGCGATCGCCCGCGACGCGCTCGCCGGCACGCGCGCCTGGCTCGTCGGCGGCGCCGTGCGCGACCGGCTGCTCGGGCGCGACGGCCGCGGGCTCGACCTCGACCTCGCGGTCGGCGGCGACGTCGAGGCGGCCGCGCGGACGCTCGCGCGCGCGGCGCGCGCGGCCGTCTTCGCGCTGTCGGAGGACTTCGGCGCGTGGCGCGTCGTCGCGCGCGGCGGCGCCTGGCAGGCCGATCTCTCGCCGCTGCTCGGCGAGACGATCGAGCAGGACCTGCTGCAGCGCGACTTCACGATCAACGCGATCGCCGAGCCGCTCGCCGGCGGCGCGCCGGTCGACCCGACCGGCGGGCGCGAGGACCTCGCCGCGCGGCGGCTGCGGATGGTCGCGCCGGCGGCGTTCGCCGCCGACCCGCTGCGCGTGCTGCGCCTGCCGCGCTTCGCGTGCGAGCTGGCGCTGGCGGTCGAGCCGGCGACGATCGCCGCCGCCGCCTGGCACGCCGGCGCGCTCGCCGGCGTCGCGGCCGAGCGCGTCTTCGGCGAGCTGAAGCGGATCGTCGCCTCGCCCGACCCGCTCGCGGGCATCGAGCTGATGGAGCGCGTCGGAGCCGTCGACGCGGTGCTGCCCGAGCTGGCCGCGCTCGCCGGCGTCGAGCAGAGCGCCTACCACCACCTCGACGTCTACGGCCACACGCTCGCCGTGCTGGCGGAGGCGGTCGCGCTCGAGCGCGACCCGGTCGCGGTCTTCGGCGAGCAGCACGGCGTCGCCGTCGCCGGACTGCTCGCCGAGCCGCTCGCCGACGAGCTGACGCGCGGCGCCGCGCTGCGCTTCGGCGCCCTCTTCCACGACGTCGCCAAGCCGCAGACGCGCACCGTCTCGGACGAGGGGCGCGTCTCGTTCTGGCACCACGACAGCCAGGGGGCGGAGGTCTCGCGCGAGATCCTCGCGCGGATGCACGCGAGCGAGCGGCTGCGCGCGCACGTCGCCGCGCTCGCGCGCCACCACCTGCGGCTCGGCTTCCTCGTCAGAGAGCGCCCGCTGCCGCGGCGCGTCGAGTACCGCTACCTGAAGGCGTGCGAGCCGGTCGAAGTCGACGTCACGCTGCTGTCGGTCGCCGACCGGCTCGCGACGCGCGGGCGCAGATCGGACGAGGCGATCGCGAAGCACCTCCAGCTCGCGCGCGAGCTGATCGGGCCTGCGCTCGCGTGGCGCGCGCAGGGGCCGCCGCCGGCGCTCGTGCGCGGCGACGAGCTGGCGGACGCGCTCGGGATCGCGCGCGGCCCGCGGCTCGGCACGCTGCTGGCGGAGCTGGAGGAGGCGGCGTACGCGGGGGAGGTGGCGACGCGCGCGGACGCGATCGCCTACGCGCGCACGCTGCTGGAGCCGGGCGAGGCCGGCGCGTAGCGCTGCGCGAGCCGTCGCGCGATTGCGGTGCAGAGCGTGACCGCGTCGCTGACGCGGTCGTGATCGACGTTCTCGGCCGTGTCCGTCGGCCAGTGGTAGTTGGCGGGGACCTTCAGCTCCGTCACCGAGCCGATCGCGGCGGTCGGGTAGCCGGCGCGCAGCGCGATCAGGCCGTCGGTCGCGTTGCGGAAGCGCAGCCCGCGCCCCAGCTCGACGCCGCTCTCCTGCGCGCACGCGGCGACCAGCGTCTTGAAGTCGTCCGGGTAGTCGCGCATCCGCAGCATCCCCTCGCCCTCGATCAGCGTGAGCTGCGGCGAGCCGACCGTGTCGACGCACACGACGTGCGTCCGCTCGGGCGGCAGCGCGGCGAAGTGCCGGCGCGCGAACGCCTGCATGCCCTCCATGAAGCTCTCCTCCGAGCCGGTCGAGACGAGCAGCACGCGCAGCCCCTCGAGCGGCTCCTCCGCCAGCTCCGTCGCGAGCCCGAGCAGCGTCGCCACGCCGGTCAGGTTGTCGTTCGCGCCGGGGACGGCGCCGCGCGCGCCGATCTCCGCGAACGTCGCGGCCGAGCCGAGCGCGAACGCGCTGCCACACGCGAGCGCGCGGCGGCGGCCGGTCAGCGCGCCGAGCGCGATCAGCAGCGGCCCCGCGATCACCGGCGCCATCAGCGGCGGCGAGGTGTTCGTGCGCGCCAGCAGACCGGGGAAGAGGCGATCGACGAGCGGCAGCACGCCGGGGTGGAACAGCAGCCCCCAGTGCGCCGCGTCGTGGTGGGCGACGAACACGAGCGTGCGCTCGGCCTGGCGGTCGCCCGTCTCGGCGACGACGTTCCACGTCGGCCGGCTGGGCAGGAAGCGGCGCCGGAACCACAGCTTCCCGCCGCCGACGTCGTCCCAGATCGCCGCCGCCGCGAGCGCGCCGAGCGCGGCCGCGAGCGCACGGCCGCCCGCGCGCGGCACCGCGCGGCGCGCCAGCAGCCCGGCCGCGCCGGCGAGCGCGTTCGGCACGCCGAGCGGGAACCAGTAGCCGCCGTGCGCGCGCTCCTCCTCGATCCGCACGTCGCAGCCGAACTCGGCGAGCTGCGCCGCGATCCACTGCGCCGCTTCGCGCTCGCCCGGCGAGGCGGACGGGCGGTCGATCGCCGCCAGATGGGCGATCGCCTGGCGCAGGTGGGTGCGGTCGGCCACGACCGTCCGCAGGCTACCGATATGCTCGCGACGTGCCCACCGCTTCGGACGACTGCCTCTTCTGCAAGATCGTCGCCGGCGACCTGCCCGCCACGGTCGTCGCCGAGGACGCCCGCACGCTCGCGTTCATGGACATCAACCCGGCGACGCGCGGGCACGCGCTCGTGATCCCGCGCACGCACGTGACGGACCTGCACGAGATCGCCGCCGAGGACCTGCACGCGGTCGCGGCGGCGGCGCAGCGGCTCGCCGGCCGCATGAGAGAGCGGCTCGGCGCCGACGGCGTCAACCTGATCAACTCGTGCGGGCAGGCGGCGTGGCAGACGGTCTTCCACTTCCACATGCACGTCGTGCCGCGCTACGTGGGCGATCCGCTCGAGCTGCCGTGGGTGCCGGCGCCGGGCGACATGGACGAGATCGCCGCCGCCGGCGAGCTGCTGCGCCGATAGCCCCACCGCCGCCCGGCGCCGCCTCGCCTACTTGCAGTCAGCACACCGGTTCCTGTTAGGTTTCCCCCGACAGACCGAGCATCGCTCGGTGGAAACCCCGCCGGCCGCCGGCCGGCCGCTTGTCCTCGGGGGACGAAATGGCGACGGGAACAGTGAAGTGGTTCAGCGACGACAAGGGCTTCGGGTTCATCACGCCCGATGACGGCGGTCGCGACCTCTTCGTCCACTACAGCGGCATCTCGGGCGACGGCTACCGCTCGCTCGCCGAGGGTGCGAAGGTCTCCTACGAGGAGGAGCAGGGCGACAAGGGCCCCAAGGCCGTCAACGTCATCAGACTGTAGGACGCACGGCGGGAGCGTCGCTCCCGTCTGCAGGGCACGTTGCGGACGCTCTTTCCGTCCCCGACTCGTGTTGAATTGGGGCATGAAGCGCATCCCCCTCGGCGTCGCCCTGGCCGTGTGCCTGCTCGGCGCCGCCGCCTCCACGGCCTCGGCCAAGATGTACGAGCTCGGCGCCACGTCGGACGGCACGAGCGTGAGCTGCCCCGACAACTGCTTCGTCGTGACGCGCACGACGGCGATGCAGGTGCGCTCGGGCGCGGTGAGATACCCGACGACGGTGCCCAAGAGCGGGCGCATCGTCGCGTTCACGCTGCAGCTCGGCTCGCTCACCGACAGACAGATCCACTTCTTCAACTCGACGTACGGCGGCACCTCGCGCGTGCAGCTCACGCTGCTGCGCCCGCAGGCGACCCCGAAGCGCAGCTTCCAGGTCGTCGCCACGACGGGGATCTTCAAGATCCAGCCGTTCTTCGGCACGACGGTCCAGTTCCCGCTGAAGACGACGCTCGCCGCCCGCAAGGGCGACATCGTCGCGCTGTCGGTGCCGACGTGGGCGCCGGTGCTGGCCGTCAACCTCCCGCAGGAGAACGGCTGGCGCGCGAGTCGCGCCAGCGACTGCAACAACCTGTTGACGCAGACGGCGCAGACCGCGCTCGGCGACTCGACGCAGTACAGGTGCCTCTACCAGACGGCCCGCGTGACCTACACCGCGACGCTGATCGCGACGCCGGTCCCGCCCAGACAGCCGGCTGCCACGAGAAGAAGATGAGCGCGACGGCGGGGTGCGCGGGGCGGACGCCGCCCGCGCGCTCCGCCGATCGCCTGTCGCGTCGTGCCCTCCGGGCGCCTCAGCAGGCGCCCGGGTTCTCGTCGCAGAAGCTCTTGTAGTTCGGCGCCGCCCCGCCGGGGTTCGACGGCTGCGTCGGCGTGGTGGTCCCGCCGCCGGTCGCCGGGGCGGTCCCGCCGCCGGTGCCGGCGCCCGTCGTGCCACCGGTGCCGGTGGCGCCGGTGCCGCCGCCCGTGCCCGCCGCGCCGCCGCTTGCGCCCGTGTCGGCTGCGCCGCCGCTGCCGGCGCCCGTGGTGCTGGTCGCGGTGGTGCTGGTCGTGGTCGTGCCGGTGGTCGCCGTCGTGGCGCTGCTCGGCAGCGTCGTGCCGGCGCCGACCGTCAGCGGCGGCGTGTCGAGCGTCGCCGCCGACTGCGAGCCGCCGCCTCCGCAGGCCGCGACGCCGAGCGCGAGCGCCGCGCCGGCGGCGAGGGCCGCGGCGGGCAGCAGGGGATGCGTGCGACGAGGCACGGAAGCGGGGTGGCCTTAGTCGGCGTGGGCGATCGGCGCCATGCGGCGACCGCAGTTCGGGCAGTCGTTGAGGTCCTTCTGCGCGAACTGGTCGCACCAGTTGCACACCCGCAGGTTCTCGACGGCCCAGGGCAGCTCGGAGGGAGTCGGCGCGAGCGGCACCAGCGTTGCGACGACCTCGAGCGGCTCGCCCGTCTCGCGATCGACGTACGTGCGGCCGGCCTCGGCCTCGATGACGACTTCGCGGCCCGTGGAGGGGGTCCGCATGCGGTAGCGCTGGTGGTTCCTCACGCGACGGGATGCTACCAACGCCGCCCCCGGAAGCGCCGCGCCACGGGGCGTCGCCTCGCCCGGCCGGGCCGCCTGCCGCCGCGCCGCGTTCGGCCGTAGGCTTGCCCGCGCATGCGCGTGCTGATCTTCCACGGCTACCTGCTGCACGGCACGGGCTCGAACGTCTACAACGCGAACCTCGCCGCCGCGCTCGTGCAGCTCGGTCACGAGGTGCACCTGCTGTGTCAGGAGCGCGCGGCCGACGAGCTGCCGTTCGTCGACGCCGTCGGCGACTGGGACGGCGGCTCGCTCGCCGTCCGCATGCTGCGCGAGCCGGTGCGCTGCACCGTCTACCGCCCGGCGCTGGCGGGACTGCTGCCCGTCTACGTGGCCGACCGCTACGCCGGGATCGAGGCGCGGCCCTTCCCCGACTGCAGCGACGAGGAGGTCGCGGCCTACGTGGAGGCGAACGTGCGCGCGGTGCGCGAGGTCGTCGCGCGCGCCCGGCCCGACGTCGCGCTCGCCAACCACCTCGTGATGAGCCCGCTGATCCTGGCGCGGGCGCTGGCGGGCAGCAGGGTCCCGTACGCGGTCAAGATCCACGGCAGCGCGCTCGAGTACACCGTCGCGCCGCATCCGGAGCGCTTCCTGCCGCCCGCGCGCGAGGGCCTCGCGGGCGCGCACGGGATCCTGGTCGGCTCCGGCCACACGGAGGAGCGGCTCGTCGCGACGCTCGGCGACCCGGCGCTGCGCGGGCGGGTGCGGCTCGGCCCGCCGGGCGTCGACGTCGCGCGCTTCGGGCCGCGCCCGCCGGCCGAGGCGCGGGCGGGGCTGCAGGCGCTCGCCGCGCGCCTCGCGCGCGCGGCCGAGGCGGAGGCGACGCCCGACGACGCGCAGGAGCGTTCGGCGTTCGCGCGCGACGCCGGCGAGGCGGCCGCGGCGCTCGCGGACGTGGCGGCGAGACCGCAGGACCGGCTCGTGGCGTTCGTCGGCAAGCTGATCGTCTCGAAGGGGATCGACCTGCTCGTCGCGGCGTGGCCGCTCGTGCTGCAGCGCGAGCCGCGCGCGCGGCTCGTGGTCGTCGGCTTCGGCGCCTACCGCGCGGCGCTCGAGCGGATCGTCGAGGCGCTCGCCGCGGGCGACCTGGCGGCGCTCGACGCGCTCGTCGCCGCGGGGCGGGCGGAGGAGGGGGGACCGGCTGCGCCGCTGCAACTCCTGCGCGCGTTCCTCGACGAGCTGGCAGCGGACGACGACGCGCGCGCGCGCTACCTCGCGGCCGCCGCGACGCTGCGCGAGCGGATCGTGCTGACCGGCCGCCTCGACCACGACGAGCTGGTCGACCTGCTGCCGGCGTGCGAGGCGCTCGTCGTCCCCAGCACGTTCCCGGAGGCGTTCGGGATGGTCGCGGCGGAGGGCGCCGCGTGCGGGGCGCTGCCGATCTGCGCAGGCCACTCCGGCCTCGCCGAGGTGGCGGGCACGCTCGCGCAGGCGATCCCGGCGCCGGCGCGGCCGTGGCTGGCCTTCTCGACGGCCGCGGACGGCGACCCCGTGCGCGCGATCGCGGCGCGCCTGACGGCATGGCTGGAGGCGCCGCCGGAGCTCGTCGAGGAGACGCGCACGCAGCTCGTCGCGACCGTGCGCGAGCGTTGGTCGTGGGAGGGCGTGGCGCGCGGGATGATCGCCGCCGCGCAGCTCTCGGCGGCTCCCGCCGACGCGCCGGAAGCCTCCGCAGACGGCCTGCGGCGGTAGGCACTGGAATTACGCCCGGTGTTGCGGATAGCATCGTCGCGCACGATGTTCGGGCTTTTGAGGAGAGGGGCGGCGTTCGCCGCGATCACGGCGACCGCTGCGATGGTGCTGGCCGGCTGCGGCGGCGACGTCAAGGGCCAGCACGCCGACCTCGTCAAGGGCAAGCAGCTGTTCGTGGAGAGATGCGGCGCCTGCCACACGCTCGCGCGCGCCGGCACGAGAGGCACCGTCGGCCCCGACCTCGACGAGGCGTTCGCGCAGTCGCTCAGCGCCGGCTTCAAGCGCAGCGTGGTCACGGGCGTCGTGAAGCAGCAGATCCTCTACCCGGCCGTCACCGGCAAGATGCCCGGCAAGCTCGTCACGGGGCAGAGCGCCGCCGACGTGGCCGCCTACGTCGCCTCGGCGGCCGCCAAGCCCGGCCAGGACACCGGCGCGCTCGCGAGCGCCGTGAGAGCGACGACGCAGACGGCGGCGAGCGCGAAGAACGGCAGGCTCCAGATCGACGCGAACGCCAACGGGCAGCTCGCCTATGACGTCAGCAGCGCCACGTCGCCTGCGGGGGCGCTGACGATCGACTCGAGAAACCCGTCCGCGACGCCGCACGACATCGCCCTCCAGGAGGGCACGAGCGGCAGAGTCCTCGCCACCGGCAAGGTCGTCTCCAACGGCGGCGTGTCGACCATCTCGGTCACGCTCAGACCGGGCAGATACACGTTCTTCTGCACCCTGCCCGGCCACCGCGCCGGCGGCATGCAGGGCACGCTGACGGTCAGATAGCGGCGCGCGAGCGCGTCGGCGGATCGACCGGCGCCGGCGCGTGCGTCGGCGCGTCCGGTCGTGCCGCTGCGTGAGTCGGTTGGCGCGCCGCCGCCGCCGGCGCGATCGGCGCACCGGTCGCGTCATGCTCGCGCGAGGCGAGCCAGAAGAACCAGCTCATCGTGACGGCCATCATCACGATGTCGAGCGTCATCATCATCCCGCCGGCGGAGCGCTGGTCGGCGTAGGCGCCGATCCCCTCGCGCGCGCCGCGACCGTAGACGTCCGCGTAGATGACCCCTCTCGCGAACACGAACATCATGCCGAGGAACATCGTCGACATGCGCGCGGCGAAGATGTAGCCGATCTTCCACAGCTGCCCGCCCATGCGGCGTCGCTGCGGCTCGATCACCGGCCACCACAGCAGCAGGTTCGCCGCCAGGAAGCACTCGTGCTCCAGCGCGTGCAGCAACGGGTGGCGCAGCGCGCCCTCGAACAGCGTCGAGACGTGCCACCCGTACACGACCACGACGTAGACCGGCAGCGCGACGAGCGGCTGGCGCAGCCGCGCGAAGACGCGGCGCAGCCAGCGCCGCCGCGCGAGCAGCACGAGCGTCGGGCGCGGCAGGTAGAACAGCAGCAGCGGCGTGCGCATGCCGAGCAGCAGGAACGGCGCGGCGACGTCGCCGAGCAGCAGGTGCTGCGCCATGTGCGCGCTCAGCAGCCGGTCGTCGTACGCGTCGGGCGGGCCCAGCAGCGCGACCGTCAGCAGCCCCACGCCGATCCACCAGGCGACCTGCTGCCAGACGGGCACGGACAGACGCCGGCGGCGCAGCACGCGCAGCGCGCGCACGTACAGGCCACTGGCCAGCAGCAGCAGGACGACGAGGACGGGATCGAGCGAGACGAGCTGCACGACCGCTCAATCGTCCCGCGTGGGCGACTGCGGCGCGACGCTCACGTCAGCGCGCGCACGACCAGCACGACGACCGTGATCGCGATCACGATCGTCGCGACGTAGAGCAGGAACCGGAACGCCTCCTGCTCGGAGCGAAGCGGGTTGAGCATGGCGCGGGCGGGGTTGAGGGGGTTAGAGCAGGTAGACCGTCGTGTAGACGATCACCCACATCACGTCGACGAAGTGCCAGTAGATGCCCGGCACCTCGACGCCGCGATGCTGCTCGGGCGAGAAGTGCCCGCGGAAGGCGCGGACGTTGACGAACGCGAGCAGGCACAGACCGATGAACACGTGCGCGCCGTGCAGCCCGGTGAGGCCGAAGAAGATCGACGCCTGCGCGCTGTTCGACGGCGCGAAGCCGATGTGCACGTACTCGTTGATCTGCACGAACAGGAACGTCGCGCCGAGGAAGAAGGTCGTCAGCATCCCCGCCTTCAGCGCGAAGCGGTTGCCGCGCTTGACGCCCTCCAGCGCCCAGTGAACCGTCACCGAGGACGACAGCAGGATGGCGGTGTTGAAGCCCGCGATGATCTTCGGCAGCTCCGTCCCGTGGGCCGGCCACGGGCTGGCGTCCACGACCCGGATGAAGAAGTAGGCCGTGAAGAAGGCCCCGAAGACCATCACCTCGGAGATGATGAACAGCAGCATCCCCAGCAGCTGGGGCTCGACGCGCGAGCTGCGATGGGCCTCGGGCGGCCCGTGATGCTCATGCTCGACGTGCGCGCCGGCGCCGGCGTGCAGAGATGCGGCAGACGCCTCCATCAGGCGGCCTTCGCTCCGCTCTCGTCCGCGTCGACCGCGTCGAGGTCGACGACGACGTGCTCGACCGGGCAGGCGGTCGCGCGCTTGACGCGCTCGACGAGGTCGCCGCGCAGCCAGCGCGAGCGCATTCTCGGAAGCGTGGATATGACGATCTCGTCGACGCGGTAGAACTGCAGCGCGTTCATCACCGCGGTGTACGGGTCGGGGTCGCCGATGCCGCCGGTCGCCGCGATGCCCTCCTCGTGCAGGCGCTCGAGCAGGCCCTGGAGCCGCCTGCGGGCGTCGGCCGTGTGGTGGCCGTCGCCGCCGTCCTGCGGCACGATCACCGTGAAGCGGTGGTGGCCGTCGGACGCGCGCTGCTTGAGCAGCTCGAACAGCGGCTCGCCGCCGGCCGTCTTGTTGGCGATCACGAGCGTGTGCGTCGCCTCGGCGCGGTCGGCGTCGAGGTCGACCACGACGTGCCGGACCGGCAGCCCGGTCGCCTCCTGCACGCGCTCGATCAGGTCGCGGCGCAGCCAGCCGGAGCGCGTCTCCGGGTGCGTCGAGACGATGATCTCGTCGATCCCGTACTCGCGCACGGCGTCGAGCGTCGCGTTGAAGGGGTCGGGGTCCATCACGTCGCCGCGCGCCTCGATGCCGAGCTCGCGCAGTGCGGAGAGCGTCGCGTCGACGCGGTGCTGCGCGGCGTCGCGCACGGCCTCGTCGTAGATGACCATCCCGGACTGCGGCTTGTTCTGCGGCGCGATCACGACGAAGCGCGCATCGCCCTGCGCGGCGCGGTCCTTGATCGCCTCGATCAAGCTGCGTCCGCCATGGGTGTCGTTCGCGACGACGAGGACGTTGGCCATGCGCTTCACCTCACTCCGTGGTCGGTGACGTCGCGACGCTGCCGGCCGGCATCGGCTTCGCTTCGGCCGGCGACTGGAAGATGCCGTGGACCGCGCCGGGGATGCCGTACTCGTACGGACCGCCCACCACCGTCGGCACCGCGTCGAAGTTGAAGATCGGGGGCGGCGAGGAGACCTGCCACTCGAGCGTCAGCGCGCGCCACGGGTTGGCGGCGGCGCGCGGCCCGAGGCGCCAGCTCACGACCATGTTGTAGAGGAACACCAGCATGCTGAGGCCGAGCAGGAAGCTCGCGATCGAGATCGCGAGGTTCATCCCCGCGAACTGCTGCGCGTAGTCGGCGACGCGACGCGGCATCCCCTGCACGCCGATCACGTGCATCGGCGCGAACGTCAGGTTGAAGAAGACGAAGGTGGCCCAGAAGTGCAGCTTGCCGAGCCGCTCGTCGTACATCCGGCCCGTCATCTTCGGGAACCAGTAGTAGACCCCGGCGAAGATCGTGAAGAGCGAGCCGCCGAACAGCACGTAGTGGATGTGGGCGACGATGAAGTACGTGTCGGACACGTGGATGTCGAACGGGATCATCGCCAGCATCACGCCGCTGATGCCGCCGCACGTGAACGTCGTCAGGAAGCCGAGCGCGAACAGCATCGGCGTGTCGAGGTGCAGCACCCCGCGCCACAGCGTCGCCAGCCAGCTGAAGATCTTGATGCCGGTCGGAACGGCGATGATCGCCGTCGTGATCATCATCGGGATGCGGATCCAGCTCTGCATGCCCGAGACGAACATGTGGTGCGCCCACACGGTGAAGCCGAGGATCACGATCGCGATCAGCGAGAACGCCATCATGCGGTAGCCGAAGATCGGCTTGCGCGACTTCACAGAGATGATCTCGCTGATGATCCCGAAGCCGGGCAGCATCATGATGTAGACGGCCGGGTGGGAGTAGAACCAGAAGACGTGCTGGTACATCAGCACGCTGCCGTCCTTGCCGGCCCCGACGAACGCGTTGAAGAACTGGAAGCCGAGCGCGCGGTCGAGCAGCACGAAGAACTGCGAGGCGGCGATGAAGGGCGTCGCGATCACGACCAGCAGCGAGGTCGAGAAGTTCGCCCACACGAGCAGCGGCATGCGGAAGAAGCTCATCCCCGGCGCGCGCATCGTGATGATCGTGACCAGGAAGTTGAGCGCCGTCGCGATCGAGGAGGCGCCCGCGAACTGCACGCCGATCGTGAAGAACAGCTGCCCGAGCGGCATCGTCGTCGAGAGTGGGGCGTAGGCGGTCCAGCCGGTCGCGAACGAGCCGCCCGGCGCGAGGAAGCTGCCGACCATCAGCAGGCCCGCGAGCGGCAGCATCCAGAACGACAGCGCGTTCAGGCGCGGGAACGCCATGTCCGGCGCGCCGATCATCAACGGGATCACGAAGTTCGCGAGACCGGCGAAGACCGGGATCACGAACAGGAAGATCAGCAGCGCCGCGTGCACCGAGAAGAGGCCGTTGAACTGCTCGCTGCTGACGAACTGCATGCCCGGCTGCGCCAGCTCCGCGCGCATCAGCATCGCGAGCAGGCCGCCGACGAACAGGAAGAAGAACGACGTGCAGACGTACTGGATGCCGATCACCTTGTGATCGGTGTTCACGCGGAAGTAGTCCTTCCAGCTCTGCGCGCCGTGCGCGGAGTGGTCCTCCGGGCGCGTCGGGCGGCCCGAGACCCAGTAGAACCAGTAGTCGAAGCAGCCGATCCCGACGAGGACGAACAGCGGCACCGCGATCAGCGAGACGATCGTGATCGCGTCGCCGTCGTCCCACGCGTTCGGGAAGTGCATCGCGCTCCGCACGATCCCGACGAGGACATACGCGAACGCGATGGCGGCCAGCGTGAACAGGCCTGCGCGGTACCAGCCGGGAGCGCGGAGCTTGGCGAGCATCGGGCTAGATCTCCTCCATCACTTCGACACGGTAGCCAGGTACGCGACGAGCCCGTCCAACTGCTGAGCCGAGAGCGTCTGTCCAAAGGTGGGCGGCATGATGTTGGCCGAGTATCCGGGAGTGATTCTGGCGTTCGGATCGACGATGTCGGTACGGATCGCGTTCTCGCTCTGACCTCTCAGGACTCTGCCGAGGTCAGGCCCGGTGGTGCCGGTCGTGCCGGCCTCGGCGAGCGTGTGGCAGGCGCCGCAGCCGCCGTCGCCGGTGAAGGTCGCTCTGCCGAGCGCGACGAGCTGCTGCTGCGTCAGCTGTCTGGCACCGCCTCCGGCGCCGCCACCGCCTGCGGCGGGCGCCTGCTTCTGCGCGAGCCATCTGCCGAACGCGGCCGGCGTCATCACGTGCGCCGTCGAGCGCATGACCGCGTGGCCGAGCCCGCACAGCTCGGCGCACACGACCGGGAAGGCGCCGAGCTTCGTGGGCGTCACCCGCAGTCTCGTCGTGATGCCCGGAACCGCGTCGATCTTCACGCGGAAGGCCGGGACCCAGAAGTCGTGGATCACGTCCGCCGAGTCGATGTCGAAGCGGACCGGCTTGTCCTTCGGCAGGTAGAGCTGCGGCGAGACGACCGATCTGCCGCCCGCCTGCGGGTA
This sequence comes from Actinomycetota bacterium, assembly GCA_018268595.1. GTDB lineage: Bacteria > Actinomycetota > Thermoleophilia > Solirubrobacterales > Solirubrobacteraceae > Conexibacter. The sequence continues at coordinate 298,045 of JAFDWH010000026.1, forward strand.
CTCGAACGTCCAGGCGAACTGGATCGCGTGGACCTTCACGACGAGCTCGTGGTCGTGCTTCTTCTCGATGTCGTTCAGGACCGCGTACGCGTAGCTGCAGAGCGACACCAGCAGGATCGCCGGGATCGCGGTCCAGAAGACCTCGAGCCGCGTGTTGCCGTGGATCGGCGGGCCGTCCTCGTTCTCCTGGCCGGGCCGCATGCGGAACGTCCAGACGGAGTAGAGGATGACCGTCAGCACGAGCACGAAGATCGGGATCGAGACGATCAGCAACACGTCGTAGAGCGTGTCGATCGGGTGATCCTGCTTCGCGGCGTCGGCCGGGAACCAGTTGATCCAGAGCGCAAGGGCGATCCCGATCGCGGAGGCGATCGCGCCGATGGCGACCATCTGGATGATGGGGTGCCTACGCACCGTTGAGTCCTGTCGCGAGCACCCTCAACAACTCTCCGGCCGCGATCCTAAGGCAACCGCGGGACGGTTAGCAAACGAGGTCGGTCCATGCGGTCCGGCGGCCGCCCGCGCGCGGGCTCAGGCGGCGCGCTGCATCGTCTGCTCGTGCCCCCGGACGCGCGTCCGGTAGGCCGAGGGAACCGCCCCGAGATGGCGGCGGAACGTCTTCGCGAACTGGGCCGGCTGGCGATAGCCGACGCGCCGCGCGACCTCGCGCACGGTGAGCGAGCCGTTCGCGAGCAGCTGGGCCGCGCGTTCCATGCGCACGCGCGTGAGGTGCTCGCGGAAGGTCGTGTGGCCGATCTCGGCGTAGGCGCGCTGGAGCTGGCGGCGCGAGCTGGCGACACGGCGGGCGATGTCGTCGAGCTCGAGGTCCGAGGCGTACTCGGCTTCGACGATCCGGATGGCCTCCGTGTAGAGCTGGGTGCGGTGGCGAACGGTCCCGGGTCGTTGCATGTGCAGCAGATACGTGTGAACTGGAGGTTTGGTTGCCAAACAGCGAAGAAAATCTGCAATCTGGCGCGCTGGAGCGCTTTGGGTACGACCGTGGTTCATGGGCGGCCAGGGGCGACGCGACCGGTTCGTTGCATGCCGCTTGGCCGCCCTGGATAAGCTTGAGGCAATAGTTGCAAGCGAACGGGAGAGTCCGAACGATGCAAGTGCGTGAGGGGATGAGCGCGACCTCGCTGACCGTGGGACCGGGGCACACGCTGCGCGAGGCGGCGCGGCTGATGCACGAGCGGCGCATCGGCTCGGCGATCGTGCTCGACGGCGATCAGCCCGGACCCGGCCTGCTGACCGAGCGCGACGTGCTGGCGGCGATCGGCCGGGGGCTCGACCCGGACGTCGAGCGCGTCGCCGACCACCTCACGAGCGACCTCGTGTTCGCGGCGCCCGACTGGTCGCTCGAGCAGGCGGCCTGCGAGATGGTCCGCGGCGGCTTCCGCCACCTGATCGTCGTCGAGCGCGGCGAGCTCGTCGGCGTCCTCTCGATGCGCGACGTGGTGCGCTGCTGGACAGAGGACGGCGCGGTTGCACCGTGCCCCTCGCCCACTGAAATCCGTCCCTGACGGCGTCCTCGGTCGCTCGCCTGCGTGAGCAGGCCACGCTCCCTGCGTCCTTGTCAGGGACGAATTTGAGCGGGCGAGTAGCCGCGCTCAGTGCGAGTGGTGCTCTGGCGGCAGTGCGGCGATGTCGCGCCGCGTCGACGCGATCCACTTGACGGCCGTCACGAGGAACAGGATGCCGCCGACGATGCTGAGGACGAGGCCGAGCGTGATGCCGATGATGGCCAGCGTCAGGCCGGCCGCGTTGAGGATCGGCAGCAGGCTGGGGCCGGGGAGGTGGATCTCCTCGCCGACGGGCGGCGGGGTCTGCTCGGGATTCGTCATGGCGTGCTGGTTGGGCTAGGAGATGTAGATCGCGGCGGCCAGGAAGGAGGCGCCGAACATGAAGACGCAGACGGCCGTGGCGATCAGCGCGGAGCGGATGTTCTTGCGGGCGAGACGACGGTCCATGAGAGCGTGAATCCTATCGAGGTCGGGGACGGGCCGGCGTCGCGCTAGAGCTTGGCGTCGGCCACCATCGCGCCGAACAGCAGCGCGAGGTAGAGCAGCGAGTAGAGGTACAGGCGCAGCGCCGCACGGCGATCCGGATTGCGCTGGAGGCGCACGGCGAGCCACAGGAAGACGCCGCCGAGGAGGCCCGCGGCGACCGCGTAGAGGCCGTCGAACAGGCGCCCGGCGAACGGCAGCAGCGTGATCGCCACGAGCAGCGCGCTGTAGAGCGTGATCTGCCTGCGCGTCTCGTCTTCGCCGCGCACGACCGGCAGCATCGGGACGTCGACCTTCGCGTACTCGTCCTTCATCAGCAGCGACAGCGCCCAGAAGTGGGGCGGGGTCCAGTAGAAGACGATCGCGAACAGGTACAGCGCGACCGGGTCGAGCGAGCCGGTGACGGCCGCCCAGCCGACGAGCGGCGGGACCGCGCCGGCGGCGCCGCCGATCACGATGTTCTGCGGCGTCGAGCGCTTGAGCCACAGCGTGTAGACGAACACGTAGCCGAGGAAGCCCGACAGCGCCAGCACGGCGGCCAGCACGTTGACGGTGAGGCTCAGCTCGGCGAACGACAGCACGGCGAGCGCGATCCCGAACGTCAGCGCCGCGCGCGGGGAGACGCGCCCGGCCGGGATTGGCCGCGTCGCGGTGCGCGCCATGCGCAGGTCGATGTCGCGGTCGTACCAGTGGTTGACCGCGCCGGCCCCGCCGGCGGACAGCGCGCCGCCGAGCAGCGTCAGCAGGATCAGGCCGACCGACGGGCTGCCGGCGACCTCCATCGTCGCGACCGTCGTCAGCAGCAGCAGCAGCTGGACGCGCGGCTTCGTCAGCGTGACGTAGTCGGCGATCAGCTGACGCAGGCGCGTGCGCGTGACGACCGTGCGAGCGGGGGAGGTGATGCGAGACGCTTCCACGACCGATGGCAGCCTAGCGCGAGAGACCGGCGAGCCGGGCCGCCATCGTCAGACGAAGCTGACGGGCTGCCCGGCGGTCTCGCCGTGCTCGACGCCGGACTGGCGCTCGACCTGGCGGCGGATGTCCTTCATCGGCTCGACCGAGCGGATGCGCGGGACGACGTCGAAGTTGTTGACCGGCGGCGGCGAGGTGGTGAACCACTCGAGCGTGTTTGCCTTCCACGGGTCCGGCCCGGCGATCGCGCCGCGTCTGTAGCTGCGGATGAAGTTGATCACCGACAGCAGGATCCCGAAGCCGAGGATGAACGAGCCGACCGTCGAGATCTGGTTGTAGGCCGTCAGGCCGGCGTCCGCCGGGTACTGGTAGACGCGCCGCGGCATGCCCGAGAGGCCGGCCGCGTGCTGGACCAGGAACGTCACGTTGAAGCCGACGAACATGAGCCAGAAGGAAGCCTTGCCGAGCGGCTCGCTCAGCATCCGGCCCGTCATCTTCGGATACCAGTAGTAGAGCCCGCAGAAGATCGTGAAGACCGCGCCGCCCATCAGCACGTAGTGGAAGTGCGCGACGACGAAGTACGTGTCGGTCAGCTGCCAGTCGACGGGGAAGACCGCGAGGAAGATGCCGGTGATGCCGCCGATCACGAAGATCGAGATGAAGCCGGCGGCGAAGTACAGCGGCGTCTTGAAGTCGAGCGTGCCGCGCCACAGCGTCGCGATCCAGTTGAAGATCTTCACGCCCGTCGGCACCGCGATCAGGAACGACGAGAGCATGAAGAAGCCCAGCACGACCGTCGGCACCGGCACGGCGAACATGTGGTGGGCCCACACGAGCGCCGCGAGGAAGGCGATCACGACCGTCGAGGCGGCGATCGCCTTGTAGCCGAAGATCGGCTTGCGCGCGAACACCGGCAGGACCTCGGAGATGATCCCGAAGCCCGGCAGGATCATGATGTAGACCTCGGGGTGCCCGAAGAACCAGAAGAGGTGCTGCCACAGGATCGGCGACCCGCCCTGGGTCGGGTCGAAGAAGTGCGTGCCGAAGTTGCGGTCCGTCAGCAGCATCGTGACGGCGCCCGCGATCACCGGCAGGGCGAGGATCAGCAGCAGCGCGTAGATCAGGATCGCCCACACGAACAGCGGCAGGCGGCCCCAGCCCATGCCGGGTGCGCGCATGTTCACGATCGTCGCGTAGAAGTTGATCGCGCCGACCAGCGAGGAGATGCCGGTGATGTGGATCAGGTAGATCCACGCGTCCTGGCCGCCGCTCGGCGTGAAGACCTCGCTCGAGAGCGGCGTGTAGGAGAACCACCCGGCCTCCGGCGGCTGCCAGAAGACGGAGGAGTAGAAGACGATGCCGCCGAACAGGAGAAGCCAGTAGGAGTACGCGTTCAGGCGCGGGAACGCCATGTCGCGCGCGCCGATCATCAGCGGCAGGAAGTAGTTCGCGAAGCCCGCCATCATCGGCACGACGAACAGGAAGATCATCGTCGTGCCGTGGAGCGTGAACAGCTCGTTGTAGTGCTCCGGCGTCAGCAGGTTGTTGTTCGGCGTGCCGAGCTGCAGACGGATGAGCAGCGCCTCGACGCCGCCGATCAGGAAGAAGGCGAACGTCGTGACGATGTAGAGGATCCCGATCTTCTTGTGGTCGGTCGTGGTGAACCACTCGGTCCACCGCGCGCGCGTGGGCTCGGCCTTGACCTCGTGGGCGATCACCTGGGGCACTGGACGCAGTGCGTAGTCGGTGGTTGCCATGATCGGTACGGGTTCCTTTGTCTGCTTGGCGGGGAGGGCGGCTTACAGGATGCCGTCGGAGGTGAGCTGTCTGCGCAGCCCGACGACCTGTCGGTTCGCGTCGCCGATCGCGGTTCTCTGATCGGCGAGCCAGGTCTGGTACTCGTCCGGCGTCACGACTCTCACGCGCGCCGTCATGTCGGCGTGGTTGCGGCCGCACAGCTCGGCGCACTGGCCTCTGTACAGCTCGCCGGCGCGGGGCGCCTTGAACCACGTGAAGTTGCGGTAGCCCGGGACGGCGTCGAACTTGCCGCCGAGCTTTGGGATCCACCAGGAGTGGATGACGTCCGTCGCCTCGATGTCGAGGACGACGGTCGTGTCCGCCGGGACGACCATCTCCTGGTAGGAGTAGGGCAGCCCGAACGCGTTCGACTTGCAGCTCGCGCCGTACGTGTAGCGCCAGATGTACTGGCGGCCGGTCACGCAGATCGTGAGCTTCTTGCCGTTCGGCGGGGTCGGCTCGGTCGTCGAGGCGGTCAGCACGCCCTGGGCGAGCTGGAGGCCGTTCGCGCCGCTGTTGGGCGGGTCCTGGATCGAGCCGAGCTTCGCGAACGTGACGGCCGCGAGGACGACGAGGATCAGCGCGGCGCCGACGGTCCAGGTGATCTCCAGGCGGGTGTTGCCGTGGATCTGGGCGGCGACGCGGCCCTTCTTGGCGCGGAACTTGACGAGCGAATAGAAGAGCGCACCCTCCACGACGACGAACACGACGATCGCGATGTAGAGGATGATCTTGTAGAGCGAGTCGATCTGGTTGGCGTTCGGCGATCCACCCGATTCAGGGGTGAGGAAGTCGGCGAACGCGCCGCTGGCGAAGACGAGCGAGGCGATCGTCGCGAGCAGCAGGGCCGCGACGAGGCGGCGGCGGAAAGAGGATTCAGGTCGCAAGGCGGCGCGGATTCTACTCATGAGGCGGCGGAGTGACTCACCAGGGTCGGGGGGACGGTGATCAGCGGCCCTGGAACGACGCGGGGCGCTTCTGCAGGAAGGCTGTCACACCCTCGAGGAAGTCGTCGGTCCGTGCCTGCTCCTGCTGGATCGACGCCTCGAGCGCGAGCTGCTCCTGCAGCGTGCGGTAGGCCCAGGCGTTGAGCTGGCGCTTCGCGCCGGCGTACGCGCGCGTCGGCCCGGTCGCGAGCCGCTGCACGAGCGCGTCGGCGGCGGCCGCCAGTTCGTCGTCCGGGTGGACCGCGTTGACGAGGCCCCACGCGAGCGCCTGCGGGCCGTAGACGCGCTCGCCGAGCAACGCCATCTCGAGCGCGCGCGTGAGACCGACGCGCGCCGGGATGAAGGCCGAGGAGCCGCCGTCGGGGACGAGCCCGATGTTCACGAACGCGAGCAGGAAGTAGCCCGACTCGGCGGCCAGCACGACGTCGCAGGCGAGCGCCAGCGAGCAGCCGACGCCGACGGCGCCGCCGTTGACGGCCGCGACGACCGGCTTCGGCAGCTCGCGGAGCGTCGTGATGACCGGGTGGTAGCGCTGGTGCAGCGCCGTCTCGAGGTCCGGCTTGCCGTCGGCTCCGACGTCGAAGCCGGCGGACAGGTCGGCCCCGGAGCAGAAGCCGCGGCCGGCGCCGGTCAGCAGCACCGCGCGCAGCTCGTCGTCCGCGGCGACGCGGGCGAGCGCGGCCTGCAGGTCGCGCGTGAGCGTGTCCTCCCATGCGTTCATCTTGTCCGGGCGGTTCAACTCGATCCGCGCGGCGCCCCCGGCGCGCTGCAGGGTGACCGTCTCGTAGGCGTGCAGCAGCTCGTAGTCGCTCATGCGGCGGATGCTATGGCGCGAAGCCGTGCCATGAGACAGCCCTCATATACTGCCCGCGCTTTGCGCAAGTCCAAGGCCATCCGAGCCGCCGCGTGGACGGTCGTCGCCGCGGGGGTCGCCGCGCCGCTCGTGCGCCGCCGGACGCGCCTCCCGAAGCCGGTCGTGCTCGCGACCGCGGCCGCCGCCCCGGTCGCGGTGTGCGTCGCGCTCCCGCGCACGCGCGCGCGGGACGTCGCGACCTGCGCGCTCCAGATGTGGGCCTACCTGGCCGCGTACGAGATGCCGCACGACGACCCGGAGGCGCTCGCGCGGCGGGTGCGGATCGACTACCCGGTGCGGATCGACCGCGCGCTGGGGCTCGGCGTGCCGCCGACGCTGCGGCTGCAGCGGCTGCTGTCCGCGCCCGGCGAGACGCGTCGCGTCGAGAAGGTGCTCGTGTGGACGCACTGGCTGTGGTTCGCGGTCCCGCATGGGACCACCGCGTACGTCCTGCTGCGCAGACGCGAGCGCTTCGGCCATGCGGCCGCGACCACCTACGCGGTCTTCGACCTCGGCGCGGTCGTGTACCACCTGCTGCCGACCGCGCCGCCGTGGTACGCGGCCGAGAGAGGGCGCCTCGGCGACCGCCGCACCCCGCCCGTGCGGCGCATGATGGTCGAGTACGGCGAGCAGTTCTGGAAGCACCGCTGGGGGCCGCTCTACTCTCTGCTGGGAGGCAATCCCCTCGCCGCCATGCCGTCCCTCCACTTCGCCACGTCCGTCAACGCCGCGCACCTGCTGGCCGAGTCCGGTCCGGTGCAGGGCGCGATCGGCTGGACGTACGCGCTGACGCTCGGGCTCGCGCTCGTGTACCTGGGAGAGCACTACGTCGCCGACCTGCTCGCCGGGCTCGCGCTGACGGAGGGGGTGCGCGCGCTGGCGCCGGTCGTCGGTCCGGCGCTCGAGCGCGCGGCCGGCGTCGTGCAGGCGATCGAGGTCAAGGCACACGCCTGATGGCCGAGGACGCCGTCGAGCGCGCCGCACGGTCCCGGCTGCAGGACGCGCCGACGGGGTCGCTCGCGGAGTCGCCGCCGGCGCCGCCCCGGGACGCGCACCACGACGAGGAGGACATGCCGCGCGTCGCGCTGACGCGGCGCCGCGTGATCCTGTTCGCCGTCTTCGTGCTCGCGTCGATCGCGCTCCTGTATTTCGTCCTGCCGCAGCTCGACGGCGTGAAGGACGCCTACCGGAGAGTCTCCAGCGGCGACCACGCGTGGCTGGCGGCGGCGTTCCTCTTCCAGCTGCTGGCGATCGTGAGCTACGTCGCGCTGTTCCACGGCATCCACGTGCCGCCCGGCTCGCCGCTCACGCACGGCGACAGCTACCTGATCACGATGGCCGGGCTCGCGGCGACGCGGTTGTTCGCGGCCGGCGGCGCCGGCGGCGTGGCGCTGACGGCGTGGGCGCTGCGGCGCTCGGGGATGGAACGGCGCGAGGTGGCCGAGCGGATGATCGCGTTCCTGGTCGTGCTGTACGGCGTGTACGTGCTCGCGATGGTCGTGTGCGGCATCGGCCTGCGCGTGGGCATCCTGCCCGGCGCGGCGCCCTTCGGCCTCACCGTCGTGCCGGCGATCATCGGCGGCATCGTGATCCTGCTGTTCGGCGGGCTCGCACTGGTGCCGGAGGACTTCGAGCGGCGGATCGAGCGGATGGCGCCGCGGCGGCCGCGGCTGGCGCGCTGGCTGCGGCGCTTCGCGCTCGCGCCGGCGTCGATGCGCGGCGGGATCCGCTTCGCGCTGCACAAGGCGGTCCATCCGGACCTGGCGATGGTCGGGGCGGTCAGCTGGTGGGCGTTCAACGTCGCGATCCTGTGGGCGTCGTTCCGCGCGTTCGGCGAGGCGCCCCCGCTCGCCGTCATCGTGCAGGCGTTCTTCGTCGGGATGCTCGCGAACCTGCTGCCGATCCCGGGCGGCATCGGCGGCGTCGACGGCGGCATGATCGGGGCGCTCGCGGCGTTCGGGCTGCCCGCGGGCACGGCGGTGCTGGCGGTGCTCTCGTATCGTCTGTTCGCGTTCTGGCTGCCGACGGTCCCGGGCGTGATCGCGTACTTCCAGCTGCGGCGGCGCGTCCAGCAGTGGCGGCACCGCGTCGTGATGGCGTGAGGGCGGGCGCCCGGCGGGGTGCTATACTTTGTGAAGTATTGGACACGAACGGAGCGCGGGAATGGCTGACGTCGAGGACGTGATCATCATCGGGAGCGGCCCGGCGGGCTACACCGCGGCGCTCTACACGGCCCGCGCCAACCTGCGGCCGCTCGTGATCGAGGGCTTCGCGTGGGGCGGCCTGCTGCAGCAGACGACCGACGTGGAGAACTTCCCCGGCTATCCGAACGGGATCATGGGGCCGGAGATGATGCAGGAGCTGCGCGACCAGGCCGAGCGCTTCGGCACGCGCTTCATCACCGACGACGCGACGAGAGTCGAGCTGAGCGACGGCGGCGTGCAGACGGTCTGGATCGGCGACGAGGCGCATCGCGCGAAGGCGGTCGTGCTGGCGACCGGCGCGCAGCACAAGAAGCTGGGGATTCCCGGCGAGGAGCTGCTGTCGGGCCGCGGGGTGTCGTACTGCGCGACCTGCGACGCCGCCTTCTTCAAGGAGCACGAGACGATCATCGTCGGCGGCGGCGACTCGGCGATGGAGGAGGCGATCTTCCTCGCGAAGTTCGCCGCGCACGTCACCGTCGTGCACCGCCGCGACGAGTTCCGCGCCTCGCCGATCATGCTCGACCGCGCCAGAGCGGTCGAGAACATCGCGTTCCTGACGCCGTTCGTGCCGGAGGAGTTCGTCGCGGGCGAGAGCGGCGCGCTGGGGAGCATGCGGGTGCGGCATGCGGAGAGCGGCGAGCTGCGCGAGCTGGCCGCGACCGGCGCGTTCGTGGCGATCGGGCACGAGCCCCAGTCGGAGCTGTTCGCCGGCCAGGTCGAGCTGGACGAGAACGGCTACGTGGTCACGCAGGGGCACTCGACGCGCACCACGCTCGCGGGCGTGTTCGCCGCCGGCGACCTCGTCGACCACACCTACCGGCAGGCGATCACCGCCGCCGGCTTGGGCTGCAAGGCCGCGCTCGACGCCGAGTGGTACCTGCGCGACACGCCGCCGGACGTGACGGCGCGGCCGGCGTCGGAGACGATCGAGGCGTAGCGGGGGGCGGCGCTCAGCCACCCGCGCCCAGCAGCTCCGCCGCGCCGGCGGCCATCAGCGCGCCGGCGAGCGCGCCCAGCAGGAAGTCGCGCAGCTCGGTGCGCGCGAGGTCGCGGTGCTCGAGCCAGTCGAGGATCGCGCCGTCCATCTGCCACAGCCATGAGCGCACCGCCGTGCGCACCCGCGGCGGCGGGTTCGGGCCGGCGCCGATGCCGTCGAGGATGCGCGCCGAGGTGCGGTCGCGCACCTCGTCGACGAGCGCTCTCACCTCGGGCACGCTGCCGACGCTCTCCAGCAGCTTGCGGTAGGCCGTCTCGTGCGCCTCGATCCAGGCAAGGAAGGCGTCGACGCTCTGGGCGAGCGCCGCGGGCGGCGCCAGCTCGGCGGGCGGCTCGGTCGCGGCCGTCAGCTCCTCGGTGGCCTGCTGGAGCGTCGCGACGAACAGCTCCTGCTTGCTCGGGAAGTAGTGGTAGAGCAGCGCCTTCGAGATGCCGGCCTCGCGCGCGATGCGGGCCATCGACAGCTCTGCGAAGGCATGCGTTGCGAACAGCTCCGCCGCGAGCTCGAGCAGTTGCCGGCGCCGCTCGTGGACGTGCAGGCGTCTGTAGGCGGGCTCGCTCACGTGGGGGAGTGTAACCAAGCTGTTGACCGACGGTAGATAAGCCTCGTAGGATGCTTGTCAACCGATGGTCAATAAGCTGGACGCGAGGAGGCGGCGATGGAGCGGGAGCGACTGGAGCGGCTGGAGACCCGGTACGAGGAGCTGGCGGGGCGGGTCGCGCTGCTGGAGCTGGAGCGGCCGCGGCCGGCGGCTGAGCGCGCGCTCGAGGTCGACACGGGTGGCGGCCTGTTCGCGCCGCGCGTGCGCGACGCCGTCCCGCTCGACCGCACGACGGAAAGCGCGGCGCCCCCGCTGCTGCGCACCGTCGATCCACCGGCGGCGCCTGCCGTCGAGCCGCCGACGCTGCGCGAGCGGCTCGGCGTCGCCGACGATCCGCTGGAGGATCTGCTCGGCGGGCGCGTGCTGGCATGGGTCGGCAGCCTCGCCGTCTTCCTCGGCCTCCTGTTCCTGCTCGCGATCGCGATCTCGCGCGGCTGGCTCGGCGAGGGCGCGCGCGTGGCGCTCGCCGCGCTCGCGTCGAGCGGCCTGATCGCCGGCGGCGCATGGCTGCACGAGCGCACCGCGCGCGTCGACGCAGCTCGGGCGGCAGCCGCCGCCGGGATCGCCGGGCTGTTCGCGACGGCGACCGTCGCGACGCGGCTCTACGCGCTCGTCCCGGAGCCGGTCGGGCTCGCGATGGCACTGCTGATCGGGGCTTGCGCGACGATGCTCGCGCTGCGCTGGGACTCGCGCGGGCTCGCGGCGCTCGGGATCCTCGGCGCGGTCGCCGCGCCGTTGCTCGTCGGCGCCGGGCACGCCGCCGGCACGCTCGCGCTGCTGTTCGTCGCGCTGGCGTCGGCGACCGGCGTGCTGCTGTGGCGCCGCTGGGACTGGCTCGCGCTCGCGGCCTTCGCGCTCGCGGCGCCGCAGTGGATCCCGTCCCTGTTCGACGGCGCCTCGACGGCCGGCGCGGCGGTCGCGCTGGTGGCGTTCGGCGGGCTGGCCGTCGCGATGGCGGTCGGCTACGACGTGCGCGTCGGCGCGGGCGCGCTGCGCTCCCAGCCGGCCTTGCTGCTGACCGCGAACGCGCTCACGCTCGCGGTCGCCGGCTGGTGCGCGTTCGACGGGCTCGGCGACGCGGCGGCGGGGGAGATCTCGCTGGCGGCGCTCGCCGCCGCGCACGTCGCCGTCGGCCTCGTCGGTCCGCGGCTCGCGCGCGTCTCCGAGCAGTTGAAGCTGCTCGCGCTGTCGATCGGGATCGTGCTCGCGGACGTCGCGTTCGCGCTCGTGCTGCACGGCTGGGTGCTGGCGCTCGGCTGGGCGGCGACCGGCGTGGCGTTCGCGGCGCTGCAGCGGCGTGCGGGCGTGAGCGGGCGCGACGGCGCGTTCGTGCAGGGCGGGCTCGGCGGCCATCTGGCGCTCGCGCTCGTGCAGACCTTGCTCGTCGCCCACCCGCTGGCGGTCCTGCGCGGCGACGCGACGCTGACGGCCGCCGGCGCCGTCTCGGTCACGGCGCTCGCCGCCGGCTGCCTGGCCGCCGGCCGCCTCGCGGGGCGCGCCGAGAACACGTGGCGGATCGCGCTCGACGCGACCGGCCTCGCCGCGCTCGCGCTGCTCGCCGCGCTCACGCTCGACGGGACCGCGCTCGTGCTGGCGTGGGTGGGTGAGGGGATCGTGCTGGTGCGCATCGCGCGGCGCTTCGGGGATCGCGTCGCCGCCGGCGGGGCGCTCGGCTTCCTCGCGCTGGCGTCGTTGCACGCGCTGGCGTTCGAGGCGCCGCCGTCGTCGCTCGCGAGCGGGCTGGCGGCGCCGCTGGACGCTTTGGCCGCGGTCGGCGGGGTCGCGGCGCTGGCGCTGCTGTGCAGCGCGTGGCTGCCGGGGCTGCTGCCGGAGCCGGCGCCCGGAGCGCTGCGCGGGGGTGCCGTCGTCATGTCGCTGTACCTCGCCTCGGGGCTCGTCGTGACGCCGTTCGCCGGCGGGCAGGCGATCGAGGGCGAGCTGCTCGACGCGCAGCAGCAGGGGCAGCTCGCGTTGAGCGTCTTCTGGACGCTGACCGGGGTCGGTGCGCTCGTCGCCGGCCTGCGCGGCGACCGGCGCCCGCTGCGGCTCGCGGCGCTCGCGCTGCTGGGGATCGCCGTCGCGAAGGTCTTCCTGCTCGACCTCGCGACGCTCACCTCGGTCTATCGCGTCGGCTCGTTCGTCGCGCTCGGCCTGCTGCTGCTGGCGGGCGCGGCTCTCTGGCAGCGGCTGCGGCCGCGGGCGGCGTCCGTCAGAGGACGCTGAAGTCGATCTCGAGCGTGGGGTCGACGGCGAGCGCGGCTTGGAGCGAGCCGGCGAGCGCGGCGACGAGCAGCTCGCGCAGCTGCTCGGCCGTCAGGTCGCGGTGGTCGAGCCAATCGAGGCTGACGCCCTCGATGAAGGACAGCCAGCCGACCAGCGCGGTGCGCAGGGTGGGAGAGGGCTCCGGCTGGTGCGCGACGCCGTCGGCGATCAGGCGCAGGAACTCGGCACGGTCGCGGTCGCGGATCGCGCGCACCTCGGGGTCCGAGCCGAGGCCGGCGAGGTAGAGCGCGCGGAAGCGGTCGGAGGCCTCGGCGACGAACGCGAGGTAGGCGTCGAGCGTGCGGCGCAGGCGCTCGCGCGGGGGCAGCGCGGGGTCCGGCTGGGCGAGCGCGAGCAGCTCGTCGGCCTCGGCGCGGATCGTCGCCAGGTAGAAGCCGCGCTTGCTTCTGAAGTAGTAGTAGAGCAGCCCCTTCGCGACACCGGCGGCGGCGGCGACGTCGTCGATCGACAGCTCGTCGTAGGCGTGCTTGGCGAACAGCTGGCGGCCGATCGCGAGCAGCTCCGCGCGGCGGTCGGCGGCTGGAGCCGGGAGTGTGTCTTGACTTCCGTTCAAGGCGCTGTCTATCGTAGCCCGCATGAGCTTGAACGATGTTCAAACCGCGTCCGGTTCGCGGGCCGCCGACCTGATCTCCTACGAGGACCTGTACGCCCGCTGGGAGCAGGGCAACTGGAGCGCGATGGAGCTCGACTTCAGCGAGGACGCGCGCCAGTGGCGCGAGGAGCTGACCGACTTCGAGCGCAAGGCTGCGCTGTGGAACTACGCGCTGTTCTTCTGGGGTGAGGACGCCGTCGCCGACAACCTCTCGCCGTACATCGACGCCGCGCCGCTGGAGGAGCAGAAGTACTTCCTCACGACGCAGCAGGTCGACGAGGCGCGCCATGCGGTCTTCTTCAAGCGCTTCATGCACGAGGTGTGCGGGCTCGGCAACGGGTCCTCGGCCAGCGGGTTGCGCGCGATCGAGCCCGAGCTGACGTGGGGCTTCCGCAAGGTCTTCGGCCGGCTCGACACGATGGCCGACGAGCTGCGACGCGACCGCTCGCCGGCAAAGCTGTCCGCCGCGGTGACGCTTTATCACATGGTGATCGAGGCGACGCTCGCGCAGCCGGGCCAGCACTTCATCACCGCCTACCTGGAGGAGCGCGACATCCTGCCGGCGTTCCGCGAGGGGATGAACCAGATCGCGCGCGACGAGCAGCGCCACATCGCCTTCGGCGTGAAGCTGCTCGCGGACGTGGCGAGCGGTGACCCGCGCTGCCGGCGGGCGGTCGCGGACCTCTTGCGCGAGGTGACGCCGTGGGGCGTCGCCGTCCTGCAGCCGCCCGGCTGGGATCGGCGGTACACGGAGGTGTTCGGCTTCACGCTGGAGGACATCGGCGAGGAGGGCATCACCTCGCTGCAGACGAAGCTGCGGTCTGCGGGGATGCCGCTGGACGAGCTGCCCGGCCCGCCGGTCGTCCCACCGGACGAGACGCCGCGCGAGCTGGCGCAGCGCGGGCCGCTGCTCGTGCAGGCCGGCCTGCTCGGCGAGAGACAGCTCGCGCCGCCGAAGGACGCGGCGACGGTCGAGCTGGTGATGGACGCGGTGCGGCGCGGGATACCGATCGCTGGCAGCCCGCCCCTGACGGTCCAGTTCGCGTTCACCGACGTCGAGCCGTGGGTGCTGCGCCTGAACGGTGCGCCGAGCGTCGAGCGCGGGCGCGAGGCGAAGCCCGACGTGACGCTGCGGGTGAGCTGGGACGACTGGCTGGACGTCGCCGGCGGCCGCGTCAACCCCGGCCACGCGATCATGCGCGGCCGGATGCGCCCGAGCGCGCGGCTGTCGGCGCTGAAGCTGCTGCCGGTGGCGCTGGGTGGGCGGCGCTAAGGCGTCGGCCTCGCGGGCGCCGGCAGCGGTTTCGGCGCACGCGGGCGCAGCGCGCGCAGGAGCCGGCGCATCCCGGCGGGTGTGGCGTAACCGGCAGAGCGTCGGCGCTCGGCGCCCAGGCCGACCACGACGATGACGCCAGGCAGGCGCATGATCGCGAACGTGTCTTCGGCTCTCACGCGGCAGTTGTGACCCTGCCGGAACCAGATCGTGGCGTGCCCTGACTGGAGCGCCACGCCCTCTCGGTGCGTGCAGGGGTCGTGCGCAAGTCTTCGCAGCTCGCGGCTGAAGATCGGCAGGCGCAGGAGGCTCGGCCGCGTCACCATGATCGCGATCTTGTCGTCGCGGCCGTACGTCATGAACACGGCTTCGATGCCGCGAAGTCTGAACGACAGGCTGAAATGCAGCGAGAGCTCCGGCCGCCCGCCTCGCGCGGCGAGGTCGCGGCCGAGCCAGTAGATCGGCAGGTGAATCTTGGGGTTGTCCAAACCCACCTCGGCGTCGTCGTTGTCGTCCGGGCCCAGCGGCGTGGGCGACGCGATCCGTGTCTGCTGGACGGCCGCCAGGCGCAGCGCCGCCTGCGTACTGACGTCGGCGCTCCGCTGGCTGACCGTCCGGACAGCCGCGAGCACGTTCCCTGAGCGCCACAGCACGGTCGTGTGCCACAACGAGCGTCTTCCAGCGCGCTGCACTCCGCCCTGCAGCAGGACCGCCTCGTCGCCGATCGTGGGTGCGGGCTCGACTACGTGCGCCGCCTCCTCCGACAAGAACCTGACGATGGCGCGCGGCCGCTTCAGCGCCGCCTCCGGTCCGTCGGTGCTGTCGAACACGAAGACGTAGCTCGTGACGTCCAGCGGACTGGGCGGCGTGCCGGGCGCCTTCCACATCCGCGAGAAGTCGATGCTGCAGCCGACGTGGTGCAGGGCACCGATCCGTCGCAGGAAGCGGCTCGGGCCAGCGTCGCGAAAGTTCATCGGGCTACATGGTCTGTCATCGACCATGTAGCCCGGACCCAAGTCCCTGAGGCGCAGCGCGAGGTCCTTCGGAACGACGGCACCCGCGGACGCGCTGATCGCCGCGAGGAGCGAGGCGACGGTTGCGAGCAGAACGAGGGCGCGGCGCATCACGGCTTCAGAACAATTTTCAGTGCCTCGCGGGCGTCGTAGACCCTATACGCCTCGGGGGCGTCGGCGAGGCTCATGTGGTGGGTGACGAGGGGGGCGGGGTCGAGGATGCCGGCCTGCATGAGCGCGAGGACGCGGTCGACGTGGGCGATCACGTTGGCGAGGCCGAGCCGGAGCTGGAGCCCCTTGAGCCACGCGAGGCCGAGCGGCACCTCGCCCTTGCCGGCGTAGGCGCCGATCCCCGACACGACGCCGGCGTCGCGCGTGAGACTGACCGCGAGCGCGAGCGGGCCCGGGTCGCCGACCGCGTCGACCGTCACGTCGACGCCGGCGCCGGTGGCCGCGCGGATCGCGCGCTTGGGGTCGTCGTCGGCGAGGTGCAGCGGCGTCGCGCCGAAGCGCTCGGCCATCGCCAGCCGCTCGGCGACCGTGTCGATCGCGAACACCTGCGCCGCGCCCGACGCGCGTGCGGCCTGCACCGCGCAGAGGCCCACGGGCCCGAGCCCCAGCACCGCGACCGTGTCGCCGGCCTTCACGCCCGCGTGCGCGACCGCGTGGTAGCCGGTCCCCATCACGTCGCCGGCGAACAGCGCGACGTCGTCGCTCATGCCCTCCGGCACGCGCCGCAGCGTCAGGTTCGCGCGCGGCACGAGCAGCTTCTCCGCCTGGGCGCCCTGCAGGTCGCCGAGCTTGCTGCCGTGCCCGAACGTGCGGCCGTGCGCGCAGCGGTGGTAGTCGCCGCGGATGCACGGGGTGCACGTCGCGCAGGCGGTGTGGAAGGTGCCCAGCACGCGGTCGCCGACCTCGACGCGCTCGACCTCCGGCCCCGCCTCCAGCACCGTGCCGACGAACTCGTGGCCGATCGTGAAGCCGACCTCGACCGGCACGCGGCCGTGGTAGATGTGCAGGTCCGAGCCACAGATGCCGCTCGCGTCGACCCGCACGACGACGTCGTCCGGCGCGCGCAGTGCGGGCTCGGCGACCTCCGCGAGCGCGACCTCGCCCGGGGCCTGGAAGGTGACGGCGTGCATGGTCAGGCCTCCGTGTCGTCGTCGTAATAGGGGAAGAAGCCCTCGCCGGTCGCCCGCCCGAAGCGGCCGGACAGCACGAGCCGGCGCAGCAGCGGCGCCGCGCGGTAGCGCTCCTCGCGCTGCTCGCTCCACAGCGCGTCCAGCACGGACAGGACGTGGTCCAGCCCGATCGCGTCGCCCCAAGCCAGTGGACCGCGCGGGTGGTTGAGCCCGTGGACCATGCCGGCGTCGAGGTCGGCCGGCGTGCCGACGCCCTCGCCGACGGCGAACGCCGCCTCGTTGACGAGCTGGCAGACGATTCGTCCCAGCACGAGCCCGGGCGCGTCGCCGACCCACTCGGTGTGCAGGCCGAGCGTCGCGAAGAAGCGCTCGGCGGCGGCCGCCGCGGCGTCGGGCGAGTCGGAGCCGCGCGTCAGCTCCACGAGCCCGCCGCGCTCCAGCGGCGGCAGCGCGTGGAATCCGACGGCGGAGCCGCCGGCGTCGAGCGCGGCGAGCGAGCCCTCGTGCAGGCAGAGCGCCTGCGGGCCGCCCTGCAGCGGCGGGCCCTCGGGGTCGGCCCCGCAGTCGAGGATCAGGAACGGAACCTCGCCGTCGATCTCCTCCGGCGTGCGCGCGTCCCAGCCGGCCTCCGCGGCGCGCTCGAGCAGCAGGTGCGCGAGCGGGATCTCGCCAGCGATCACGACGAGCGGTCCGCCGGTCGCTCTCGGCAGCGCAACCTGCGGCGCCGGCGGGTCCTCGGGCCGGTGTGGGCCGTCGCGGTAGTCGTAGAAGCCGCGGCCGGACTTGCGCCCGGTGCGCCCGGCGGCGACCATCCGCGCGCTCAGCGGCGAGGGGCGCCAGCGCGGCTCGCCGAACGACAGCTCCTGGAACGACTTCGACACGTCGAAGCCGACGTCGACGCCGACGAGGTCCATCAGCTCGAACGGCCCCATGCGGAAGCCGCCGCCGAGGCGGGCGATGCGGTCAACCTGCTCGACGCTCGCGAGCCGCTCGGTCACGCAGCGCAGCGCCTCCAGCCCGAACGGGCGGTTCGCGCGGTTGACGAGGAAGCCGGGGCCGTCGGCCGCGTCGATCACGACCTTGCCCATCGCGGCGCCGAGCGCGCGGGCGCGCGCGAGGGCGGCCTCGCCGGAGTCCTCGCCGGCGACGACCTCCAGCAGTCTCATCAGCGGCGCCGGGTTGAAGAAGTGCATGCCGACGACGCGCTCGGGCTGCGGCACCGCGCCGGCGATCGCCGTGATCGGGATCGAGGACGTGTTCGACGCCAGCACGCAGTCGGGGGAGACGACCTCGGCGAGTCGCGCGAACAGCTCGCGCTTCAGCTCGAGTCGCTCGGGCGCGGCCTCGATCACCAGCTCGACGGGCGCGAAGGCCGCGACGTTCGCGACCGGCTCGAGCCGCGCGCTCGCCGCCTCGGCGTCGGCCGCGCTCCAGCGGCCGCGCTCGGCGCCCTTCGCGAGGTTCGCGCGCAGCGCCGCCGCCCCGCGCTCGAGCGCCTCCGGGACCGGGTCGTGCAGCAGCGTGCGCGCGCCCGCCAGCACGGCGAGCTGGGCGATCCCGCCGCCCATCGTGCCGGCGCCGACGACGCCGACGATCTGCGGGGTGCCGGCGCTCACGTGAGCGCGTTGATCCCGGTCGCCGCGCGCCCGATGATCAGCTTCTGGATCTGCGAGGTGCCCTCGTACAGCGTCGTCACGCGTACGTCGCGGAAGTATCGCTCGACCGGGTGGTCGTCGACGTAGCCGGAGCCGCCGTGCAGCTGGATCGCCGTGTTGGCGGTGCGCACCGCCGCCTCGGTCGCGAACAGCTTCGCGATCGACGTCTCGGTCGTGGACGGCTTGCCCTGGTCCTTCAGCACCCCGGCGCGCCACGCGAGCCCGCGCGCGGCCTCCATGTCGACGATCATGTCGGCGATCATCGCCTGCACGAGCTGAAACGAGGCGATCGGCCGGCCGAACTGCTCGCGCTCCTTCGCGTAGGACACGCTCGCGTCGATGCAACCCTGCATCACGCCGACGCAGCCGCACGAGACCGAGTAGCGGCCGGAGTCGAGCGCGCTCATCGCGACCTTGAAGCCGTCGCCGATCCCGCCGAGCATCGCCTCCTCCGGCACGGCGACCTCGTCCAGCGCCAGCTCGGCCGTGTCCGACCCGCGCAGGCCGAGCTTGTGGTGGATCGGCTGCGACGTGAAGCCGTTCGCTCTCGTGTCGACGAGGAAGCAGGCAAGACCGCGGTAGCCCAGCTCCGGGTCGGTCTGGGCGAAGATCAGCGCGACGTCGGCGTGGCAGCCCTGCGAGATGAACATCTTCGCGCCGGAGATCGACCAGCCGCCGTCGACCCGCTTCGCGCGCGTCCGCTGGTTGGCGGCGTCGGAGCCGGTGTCGGGCTCGGTCAGGCCGAAGCAGCCGAGCCACTCGCCGGATGTGAGCTTCGGCAGGTAGGTCTGCTTCTGCTGCTCAGTGCCCCACTTGAGGATCGCCGAGCAGACGAGCGAGGTCTGCACCGAGACGACCGTGCGCATCGAGGAGCAGCCGCGGCCGATCTGCTCGACGACGAGGCCGTAGGAGACGTAGTCGAGGCCGGCGCCGCCGTACTCGCGCGGGACGATCGCGCCGAGGTAGCCCTGCGCCGCCATCTTCGCGACGAGGTCGGTGTCGAAATGGGCGTTGCGGTCGTTGTCGCGGGCGCGCGGGACGATCTCGTTGTCCGTGAACTCGCGCGCGGTGTCGCGGATCAGGCGCTGCTCGTCGGTCAGGTCGAAGTCCATGGCCGGCACGCTATCTCGCGCGCCGCGCCTGAAACCCCGGTTCGCCCGCCACGGCTCCCGACCGCGGGGGCTGTGCGGCCGGGAGCCGGCGGGCCGTCGTCCGCGGCCGGCGTGCCGGCCGGCCGCGGAGCGCCGTGCTGGGGACTTAGGTCACGTCCGTGCGCGCGGTGTACGGAGCCGGGCTCACGGTGATGGGTTCGCCGTGACCTGCACGGCCGACGAGAGGCCCCGCTGGTTCAGGGGACCGCCGGGGACGAGGGTGCGGTACTGCGCGCTGCCCGCGGCCGCGAGCGTGAACGGGATCGCGTACGTCGAGCCGACGCCGACGCGCGCGGCCGCGACGGCCCGCCAGACGCCGCCGTCGAGCCGCAGCAGCAGGACCACGTGACCCGCCTTGCTCGGCTGGACGCTCCCGCTGAACGTGACGACGTCGCCGACGTTCGCAGTCGTCGTGCTCGCGGCGATCGAGACGACGTCGCGCACGCCCTGGAACAGGCGGGCGGTGCGATGGTGCGGGTCGGTCGTGACGCGCACCTGATAGACGGTGTTGCGCGGCGGGCTCTGCGTGAACGCGTAGGCGCCGTTCGTGTCGGTCGTGGCGGTCGCGATCGGGTGCAGGCGCCCGCGCCACTCGTCGCGTGCGAACAGCGTCACGGACGTGCTCGCGCCGCCGCTGAGCGTGCCGGAGATCGTGATGGTGCCGCCGAAGTCGATCGGCTGGGCGCTCGAGCCGATCGTGAAGCCGGCGACCTGCAGCTGCTGGACGGTGATCGAGATCGGCGTCGAGGGGCTGCGCAGCGTGCGGCGGTTCGGCTGCAGCAGTGCACGCAGCGTGCGGTCGCCCGGCGCGCGGAAGCGGTGGACGATCGTGTAGCGGCCGTCGGCGCGCACGAAGCCGCCGTCGACCGTCACCCAGCGGTCGCCGAGCGCGCTCGCCTGGCGCTGGAGCAGGACGCGGTGCCCGGCGTTCGCCGGCGAGACCGTGCCGGTGAAGGCGATCGGGGTCGCCGTCGTGAGGTCGCCGCTCGGCTGGTCGAGCGTGACGGTCGCGGCTACGCGCACGTGGTGCGGGTGGTGCGGATGGTGGCCGGCGCGCGCGGACGCCGCCGCGGGCAGCGCGAGCGCTGCGAGCACGGCGATGAGCAAGGCGATGCGGGGACGCAAGCGTTCCTCCTCTGCAGGCATGGACGGTGGACTGCCCGTTCCTCATGCCGGCCGGCAGGGTTTGGACGCCTGCTTGAACACTGAGCTGGAATGCGAGTTGCGGCGCGCCTACACTCGCGCGATGGACCCGTTTCTGGCGATCGTCCTGGGCTCGATCGCGCTGGCGCTGCTCGCGTTCGTCGTGATCGGAATCCTCAACACGCCCGGGACCGGCTCCGAGCAGCTCGGCTGGAAGACCTCGCACCAGCACGACCGCACGCAGGCGGTGCGGGAAGCGGAGGATCTCGAGCAGATGCTGGAGGCCGCGAACGCGCGCCGGCGGGCGCGCGGGGAGGCGGAGCTGACGGTCGACGGCCTGCTCGAGGACGAGGACGTGCGCCGCGGCTCCATGTGAGTAGGCTGCCCCGCCGTGGCGCGGGTGCTGATCGTCGGATGCGGATGTCGCGGCCAGGCGCTCGCGCGCGCGCTGCGGGCGCAGGGCCACGCGGTGCGGGGGACGACGCGCAGCGAGGAGCGCCGCGGCGCGATCGAGGCGGCCGGCGCCGAGGTGTGGGTCGGCGATCCCGACCGCATCGCGACGATCCACTACGCGCTCGCCGACGTGACGATCCTCTGCTGGCTGATGGGCTCAGCGGCCGGGGCGCCCGAGCAGCTCGCGGCGCTGCACGGCTCGCGGCTGAGAATGCTGCTCGAGCGCACGATCGACACGACGGTGCGCGGACTGCTGTACGAGGCGGCGGGCTCGGTCGACGCGGCGCTGCTCGCCGAGGGGGCGGAGACGGTCCACGCCGCGTGCGAGAAGTCCGAGATCCCGCACGCGCTGCTGGCGGCCGACCCGGCCGACCACGACGCCTGGCTTGCCGCCGCCGTCGGCGCGATCGACGGGCTGCTCGCGCACGAGCGCGCTTGACGGCGCGCGCTAGACTCGCGCGAAAGGCCCAAAAGTCGACAGGAATTCGGAGGTCCCCCGTGGCTGAGTATGCGAAGGACGTGCTGGTGGAGCCCGAGTGGCTCGAGCAGCACCTGAACGACGAGGGCATCCGCATCGTCGAGGTCGACGAGAACCCGGCCCTCTACGCCGAGGCCCACATCGCCGGCGCGATCGGCTTCGACTGGCAGAAGGACCTGCAGGACCAGGTCAAGCGCGACTTCCTCGGCCCCGAGGCGTTCGGCGAGCTGTTCGGCGCGCACGGGATCTCGAACGACGACCTGATCGTGCTCTACGGCGACCGCAACAACTGGTTCGCCGCCTACACCTACTGGTACCTCAAGTACTACGGGCACGACAACGTCAAGCTGCTGAACGGGCCGCGCGAGCGCTGGATCGCCGAGGGCCGCCCGACGACGACCGACACGCCGTCCTACCCGGCCGCGACGTTCACCGCGAAGGCCGGCGACGACGCGATCCGCGCGAAGCGCGACGAGGTCCTCGGCGCGCTCGAGGACGGCCGCAAGCTGGTCGACGTGCGCTCCCCGCAGGAGTTCTCCGGCGAGCTGATCGCGATGGTCGGCTACGAGCAGGAGGGCGCCCAGCGCGGCGGCCACATCCCCGGCGCCGCGTCCGTGCCGTGGGCGCAGGCGGTGCGCGAGGACGGCACCTTCAAGTCGGCCGACGAGCTGCGCGAGCTGTACGGCGGCAAGGGCGTCCTGTCCGGCGACCCGATCATCGCCTACTGCCGCATCGGCGAGCGCTCGGCGCACACGTGGTTCGTGCTGCACGAGCTGCTCGGCCAGGACGACGTCAGAAACTACGACGGCTCGTGGACCGAGTGGGGCAACCTCGTCAACGTGCCGATCGAGAAGGGCGCGTAGGGGCCGCGCCGGCCCTCAGCGCCCGGGGCCGCTCCGCCGCTGCTCGGCGAGCGGCCCCAGCCGCGCCAGCAGGTCCCCGAGGATGCGCGCGGTGGCGCCCCAGATGAGGTGGTCGCCGACGACGTAGGTGTCGGTCTCGAAGGTGAAGCCGCGGCGCGTCATCGGGCGCATCGCGTAGCCGCTCACGAGCGCGTGCAGCGGCAGCTCCAGCACCAGCTCGACCTCGTTCGGGCTCGGCCGCCACGGGATCGGGTCGATCAGCCCGACGTGCGGATAGATCAGGTAGCCGGTCACGAACGTGCTGACCGGGGCGAGCGTGCCGACCAGCTCGACGTCGTCGGGGACGAGGCCGATCTCCTCCTCCGCCTCGCGCAGCGCCGTCGTCGCCAGCTCCTCGTCGGGATGGTCGCGGCGCCCGCCGGGGAACGAGATCTCGCCGGGGTGCCGGCGCAGGTCCTCGCGGCGCTTCGTGAAGACCGCGTGGACCTCGTCGTCGCGCACGTAGAGCGGGACGAGGACGGCGGCCTCGGTCTCGCCGTGCAGGCGCGCGGGGGACGGCTCGTGCGCGACCGCGGCGAGGCGCGTGCGCAGCTCCTCGCGGATGCTCGTCACGCGCGCGGGCCCGGCCTCAGCCGACCAGCTCGATGCGCTCGTCGAACATGACCTCGCCGTCGAGCGTGCGGTGGATCGGGCACTTCGCCGCGATCACGGAGAGGCGCTCGACCTGCTCGCTCGTGAGGTCTCTCGGCAGCCGCAGCAGCAGCTTGAAGCGGGTCGGAGCGCCGCGCTCGGCCGGCGTGTACTCGGCCTCGACCTCGATCCTGCCGATGTCCCAGCCCTTGCGCTTGGCGTACATCTCGATCGTGATCGCCGTGCAGGAGGCGAGGCTCGCCGCGAGCAGCTCCTGCGGATTCGGCGCGTCGTCGTCGCCCCCGACGTCGAGGCCCTCGTCGGCGCCGAGCCGGTGCTCGCGCACGTCGATCTGATGCGTGTAGGTGCCGGTCCGTCGCGCGATCGCCTTCATGGTTCGTCGTCTCTGTTCCGAGGGGCCGTGGTGGTGCGTGTGCTGGTGGGCGCGCCCATCGTAGCGAGGCGCTTGGCGGCGTTGGCCTGCAGCGACGGTCAGCGCGCGGCCCGGCGGAACGTCGGCTCGATCCGGATCTCGCTCGTGAGGCTGTTGGCGATGAAGCAGTGGCGGTGGGCGGTGTCCGTGAGCTGGCGCAGCCGCTCGTCGCCGGGCGCGTCTGGACCGACCGTGATCGTCGGACGCAGCGTGATGCGGGCGACGCGCATGGGCCGGTCGTCCTCCGGCATCTCGCCCTCCGCGTCGTCCTCGTAGCCCGTCACGTCGAC
This sequence comes from Actinomycetota bacterium, assembly GCA_018268595.1. Taxonomy (GTDB): domain Bacteria; phylum Actinomycetota; class Thermoleophilia; order Solirubrobacterales; family Solirubrobacteraceae; genus Conexibacter. The sequence goes on from JAFDWH010000026.1 coordinate 321,761, forward strand.
GCGTGCGCGGGCGGCGACGGCGAGGAAGGACAGCATCTGGCAGGAGCTGGCAGCCAGCACGAGCAACTGCTCGGGGTTGAGCTTCGCCGAGTCGCCGTGGAAGCCGGGGTCGGCGGAGAGGCGCAGCGGCTGGCCGTCCGTGGCCGGCGGCGCGGTCGCCTCGTGCGCGCGCGTATAGGCGTCGAAGCCGGCGGCGGTCGAGCCGCTCCAGGTCAGACGGGCGGCGTAGCGGTGGGTCACGTCTCGACCTCGGCCGGCTCGCCGATCGGGAGCCAGCGGAAGCGGCGGGTGAGGTCGGGCGGCGCGGCGGCGAGCGCCCGCTCGACCGCCTCGCGGCCCTCGCGGAAGTGCTTCCAGCCCTCGTAGTGGATCGGGATCGCGACGTGGGGCTGGACGAGGCGCGTCAGCTCGATCGCGTCGTCGGCGGTCATCGTGTAGTGGAACGGGCCGCTGATCGGGAAGCGGACGCCGCCGAGGTGGAGGAGGGCGGTGCCGACGGCGAGCCGCTTCGGCAGCTCGCGCACGCCGTCGTAGAGGACGGTGTCGCCGCTGATCCAGACGGCGCCGTGCTGCTGGCCCTCCCATGCGAGCGCGAAGCCGATCACGTCGCCGACGAGCGGGCGCGAGAGTGGCGGGCCGTGGCGGCAGGGGGTGGCGGTGACCTGGATCGGCGTCTTGCGCGGCGCTTCGAGCGTGGTCGTCTCCCACGGCGCGAGGCCGCGGGCGTTGCGCGCTCCGGCGGCGGCGAGGCGCCTGGCGCCGGGGCGGGTCGTGACGACGGTGCCGGCCTGCGGGAGCAGCGCGCGGCCGGCGGGGTCGAGGTTGTCCTCGTGGTGGTCGTGGCTGAGCAGGACGGCGTCGATCGCGCCGAGGTCGGCCGGCTGGATCGCCGGGCCGGCGAGCTTGCGCGACGAGGTGCCCCAGCCGAAGTTGTATCTGCGGCCGGGCGCGTCGAACGTGGGGTCGGTGAGGATCCGCCACCCGCCGACCTCGATCAGCGCGGTCGGCCCGCCGATGTGCGTGATGCGCATGCTGGTCATGGAGCGCGAGGCTACGGCAGCGCGCGCGGCCGGGCGGCGGTCCCTCGGAGCGCCCGTATACTCGCCCAAGCGGGGCGTGGCGCAGCCTGGTAGCGCGCCTGCTTTGGGAGCAGGAGGTCCTCGGTTCGAATCCGGGCGCCCCGACTCGTATTTTGCCTGCGTAGCGGCTTGTTTTGCTCGTCGGCCCGGTGATCGTTCGCTGCTGGGGTATCACTTGCGGGTACGAAGCGCGCTCGCCCATCACGGCTCCTCCCCGCTGAGCTGCGCCCGCCGCCGGTCGGCCGCGAGGCGCTCGGCCATCACGAGCACGTCGGAGGCGGGCACGCGCAAGCCGTAGCCGACCTTGCAGAGGACGCGCAGCGTCGGGTTGATCTCGCCCCGCTCGATAGCGCCGACGTAGTTGCGGTGCAGGCCGGCGGCGAAGCCGAGCTGCTCCTGCGAGAGGCCGCCGATCCCGCGCAGCTGGCGCACGGTGACGCCGAGCGCGTTCCGCAGCCGTGCGCCTCGTACGGCGCGAAGAGGCGTTGCGCGGAGTCCGCGCGGCTTTCGTCCTGTCCGAGCACGACCGCGATGTCGTGCACGCGACACAATGGATCTGGCATCGAAGCTCACTCCTTCGGTGCTCGGATGCCGCCCGTGGCACCGAGAGCGAGAAGAACTACGGCCGAGCCGCGTCGCGCAAGGCCTACCGGCCAGGCATACGTCCGCATGCCCGTCTCACTTCATCAGAAGCTCATCGAGTCGGCCGAGCGCGAAGGCGTCTCGCTGAACCAGTACATCGTCGCGACGCTGGCCGCGGCGGAGCGGTGGTCGTCACGCGATGGGAAGTAGACCTACAGGGCTTGAACGACGGCGACCACGGCGCCGATGACGGTTGCGGCCCCGACGACAAACGCGCCAATCTTGCGTCCCCGTGTCCAGAACCCAAGGTCGCGTGGTTCCGCGACGGGAGGGCTTGCTGAAGCGCTTGTGTCCTGGCCGCTTGCTTGAGCGGATGTGACGTTGACGCGTGACCGTTTGCCGGTAACGACCACGCTCACGGCTTGGTTCGCTGCCTCCGGAGAAGGAATATCGCTCTCGTCTGCCATGTTCGCGCGCAGCTCAGCTACGAGCTGTGTCAAGGATGTGCGAATTCGATCCAGGACGCCTTGGATCGCGGATGGAGCGACTGCCCAGTAGAGCGAGACGATGTGCTGATATGGGTTGCCGCACTGTGCATTCATGTAGCGCACCAGATCACTCCCTGCCTGGGGAGCGAGGTTGATCTCGGGCTGCCGGGCGAGTGCCTCAAGCCCGCCCACGCCGTCCCGAAGTCTCAACTTCTCGGAGATGTGCTCGCGCGCGAAGTCTGGAAGAGACGACGGCGCCCACGGCTGCCGAGTGACTTTGAAGTTGCCTGCGATGCCGTCTATCAACAGCGGGGCCGTAATGATTCGGTACTCGGGCAGCTCGTCTTCGCCCAGATAGCCGTGCAGCTCTCGGGTGGCCCAGTCGCGGAGAGCTTCAGAGTTCGCTTTTCCGCCGAGGACGACGCATTTCCGGAGCGTGCTCGAGAGCGGCACGCCGTCATCCAGGGCGTCCCGCTCGATCTGGGCGAGCAACGTGTCTTCATGCTTGGGCAGGCGCACATTGTGCCGAACGCACCTGATGCCAGAGTAGAGGCAGGTTTCTCGGGCTAAGCAGCTTTGCTCGGAACGAGCTGCACGTCCAAACCGAGCGCGCCAGTCAGCGCTCCGAGTGTGGCAGCCGTCGGGTTCGCCTGGCCACGCTCGATGCGGCTGATCTCGGCTTGGTCGATGCCGGAGCGCTCGGCGAGCTGCTTCTGCGTGAGGTGCTGGGCGCGGCGCTGGGCGGCGAGCTGACGGGCGAGGGAGAAGTGGAGGCGGAAGGCTTCCAGCTCGGCGACGGCCTCCGGGCCTTCGGCTCTGGCCTCGGCCTCAATCTCGGCGATGAAGTCGTCAAAGGTGGGCATGGCGGTTCGGCGACCAGTATGTCTCATACCCCATATTCTGACAAGGGGGAGATTTGACGATCACCTGCGCTGGCGGAAGACCTTGAGGCGTTTGCGCGCATCGGCGATCTCGCGCTGCTGGCGCTTCGGACTCGGGTCGGCCGCAGGCGGAACTCGAACAGGCCGTCGCCGAGCTGCTTGCCGTAGCCAGTTCGGCAAACCCCGATGCGGGATCTCCTCGGTGTCAAGGAGGTGGGTCAGGTGGCGGCGCAGGACTCCGAGCAGCGTCGACTCGCGGGCGCCTATGTGCGAAGTCCGGTGGGCGGCGGGGGTGGCTCTCTGACTTCGTGCGGGGGAGGGACGGGGTGAGCGCCGCGGACGCCGTTCGGATCGCGGAACAGGCACAGCGTCTTGCCGGTGGGGCGAGCTGCGCTTGGCGCTATGAGGCCGGCCCATCCGTCTTGTGCGAGCTGTTCGCCGATGCGCTGGTACGCGGGCCAGGACGCGCGACTGGGCGGGAGCGGCTGCAGGCCGACCTCGGCGAGCTGCTCGGCTGTGGAGAGGTCGGCGACTTCGACTCTGACTCTCCAGGTCCAGAGTTCGCGTGGCATCTGCGCGAGCGGCGGCACCATGCGCTCAGCGAGGTGTCGGTACCACTCGGCCCAGGCGGTCTCGTCGCTGTCAGCGAGGTAGAGGGCATCGACGACGTCGCCGCGTTGCCAGCGGTTGTCGGGCGGCGGCTCGCGCTCGGGCAGCGGCGGAGACCCTGGATAGGCGTGCTTGAACCAGCGGCCGCTAATGACGACCGCGGAGACGCTGAGCGCCACGTCAGCTCGCGCCTGGGTCCTCGAGGCCGGAGATCAGACGTGCCACCGAGCGGTAGTCGCCGGCGGCGATGCGCTCGATCGGCTTGTCGTCGTCCAGCAGCGGAATCGGCTTGTTCAGCCACACCGGGATGTACGTCGGACGGATCACCCGCGCGAGGCGCTCGACGAGCGAAGACAGCTCGACGAGTCGCTCCGCCCGGACACCGCTCGGAGCACTGCGGCGTGCGAGCCACTCCCGCACCGTGCTGGGCGACGCGCCCGTCGCGCGCGCGATCTCGCGGTCGGACAGGTGCCCGAGATCGTGGACGTGGATGGCCTCTTCGGCGTAGGCGGGAGTCATAGCGTCAAGGTAGCAGAGGTCAGACGTGATTTCGACACGATATAGACGGGATTCTGCCAGGTCTTGAGGGCAGCTCCGGCCGCGCCGGATGAGGTCGCCGATTCGCATTTGGGCCTCTCAGAGCGCCCCGACTCGACTCTTGCCTGCGGAGGTCGCTGGTCCTCGCGTTGAGGCGGCTGGGATGTCGCCGCAGGAAGTGCACTTAGGCGCTGCTGCGTTTTGCGTTCGAGCGGCGCCCTCGTAGAGCCGCGCTGGCCGCGGTAAGGCATAGTGGCTGGTACCGTATATGGCATGGTGAAGACAACGGTGTATCTCGACGATCGCGATGCGGCTGCGTTGCGGCGGTTGGCGGCGGAGTCCGGACGCTCTCAGGCGGAGATCATTCGCGACGCGGTCGCCAGAGCGACTCGGGCGGCGGGTCCACGGCGGCTGCGGTCGGCTGGCGTCGGCCGTGGGAGCGGCGAGCCGGTGGCGCGCAACGCGGATGAGATCGTGCGCCGGGAGCTTGGGCGATAAGCGCGCTGATCGTGGACGCCGGCGCGTTGTACGGCGCCGCTGACGCCAACGACCCGGACCACGCTGCGATCGTCGCGACGCTGGAGGCCTGGCCGGGGGAGCTGGTCGTCTCCGCGTTCACCGCGGCCGAAGCCGACCATCTCGTTCTGAGCCGACTCGGCGTCGATGCCGAGCTGGCGCTGCTCGACGATCTCGCCGTCACCTACACGGTCCAGGCACTCGACGCGAGAGGGCTCAGAGTCGCGCGGGAGCTGTGCGCGCGGTATCGCGATCTGAGGCTCGGTCTCGCCGATGCGTCGATGGTGGTCCTCGCGGATCAGTGGTCCACGCGGGACCTGGCGACGTTCGACCGTCGGCACTTCCACGTCGTGCGCGCGCTCGATGGCGAGCCGTTCACATTGCTGCCTGCTGACGGCGACTGATCGACACCGCTCACAACCGCTCATCCGTCGCCGCGTCGGCGGCCCCGTCGAAGAAGCGGTCGAGGACCTGTGCGAACAGCGGCTCGCGCGGTGCGGCGCGGGCGAACAGGGTCATCGAGGAGCGCAGCTTGAGTGCGTCGACCTCGCCGAGGAGCTCGCGGGCGGTGCGACCGGGCGGCGCTGCGAGGAGCGTCGCGGCCGCCGTGCGCAGGCGGTCGCCGAGCAGCGGGTGCGCGAGGTACGCCCGCGCCTCCTCCAGCGAGCCGATCGCGTAGCGCTACGCCGTCGGGCTGCGGCCGAGGCCGGCGATCTGGGGGAAGACGAACCACATCCAGTGGGACTGCTTGCGCCCGGCGCGCAGCTCCGCGAGCGCGCGCTCGTACGTCGCGCCGTCGTCCTGCGCCGCGACGAAGCGCTCCAGCTCGAAGCGGTCGCTCACGGTGCGAGCACCCGCTCGAGCCAGCGCTGCACCGCGTCGCCCACGCCGGCGGCGTCGCTGCGCAGGCTGTGGTCCCCGCGCACGACGACGAGCTCGCGGCCCGGCGCCGCGGGAGGGATGCCGAAGCGGTCGCGCTCGCCCTGCGGGAACGCCAGGCACAGCACGCCCACCGCGCGGACCTCGGCCGCCGTGCGGCACGCGACGCGCGCGCCCGACGAGCGACCGCCGACGAGCAGCGGCAGCCGTCTCAGCTCCCGCCCGCGCAGCGCGGCGAGGACCGCGACCCAGGCGGCGTCGAGCTGTCTCGCCGGTGCCGGCGTGTCGACTGCGCGGACGAGCGGGGTGGTGGCGGGCATGCGACGGTGCGCGAACTATCGTCTCAGGGGATGAGCGAGCGCATGTACGACGTCGGGCGCGGGATCGAGCTGTGCGCGGAGACGTTCGGCGACCGCGCCGACCCGCCGCTGCTGCTCGTGATGGGCCTGGGGATGCAGATGATCCACTGGCAGCCCGGCCTGATCGACATGCTGGTCGAGCGCGGCCACTTCGTCGTGCGCTTCGACAACCGCGACCGCGGCCGTTCGACGCACATGCCGGTGCCGCCGCCGAGCCGCCTCAGACTCGTCACGCGCCGCTTCGGCGCCGACCAGTACACGCTCGACGACATGGCGCTCGACACGGTCGGGCTGCTCGACGCGCTCGAGCTGGACGCCGCGCACCTCGTCGGCGTCTCGATGGGCGGGATGATCGCCCAGACGGTCGCCGCGACCCGTCCCGCGCGCGTGCGCTCGCTGACCTCGATCATGTCGACGACCGGCAGTCGCCGCGCCGGGCAGCCGAAGCCGCACGTGCTGCCGGCGCTGCTGAAGCCCGCGCCGCGCGAGCGCGCGGCCTACGTCGAGCACATGCTCGCGCTGCTGACCGCGATCGGCGCACCCGGCGACGTGCTCGACACGCCCGAGGGCCGCGCCTACCTCGAGCACACGCACGACCGCGACCCCGACGTGCGCGGCACCGGCCGCCAGCTCGCCGCGATCCTCGCCTCCGGCGACCGCACGAAGCGGCTCCACGACATCACTGCGCCGACGCTCGTGATCCACGGCGACCAGGACCCGCTGATCACGCCCTCCGGCGGCCGAGCGACCGCCGAAGCGATCCCCGGCGCGAAGCTGACGATCGTCGAGGGCATGGGGCACGGCCTGCCGGAGCGCCTGTGGCCCCAGGTCGTCGACGCGATCTCCGCGCACGTCGCGGACGCCGAGCGGGCGCGCGCGGGGGCGGGCGCGTCCGGACGCGGCTAAGAGCGCGGCGCGTCGCTGCGCGTCACGAAGTGGACGCCGTCGAGCCCCTCGAGCGAGAGGCTCGCGGGCGGACCGTCGGCGACGTCGACCACGATCGCCGGGCGGCCCCAGCACTCGTCCAGCTCGTCGTCGACGTAGCAGGGCGCGCCGCCGACCTGCCCGACCCGCACGTCGTGCGCGCCCGGCAGCATCTCGTCCTCCCCGCAGCACAGCGGCGCGCCGGGCTCGTCGCAGCGGCCCGGCAGGAACAGCACGAGCGGCCCGTGGCGCGCCTCGACGCGCTCGAGCGCGGCGAGCGCCGCTGCGGTCGCGGTCACGCGGTGGGGCATGCGCACGACGGTCCCACCGGGGTCGGGTCGCGCCATCGGGGCCGCTCCGCACGCGCCTCCGTAGTCCGCCCCCGACGCACGCGCGCCGGAGTTTGACTATCGTTCAAGACATGGCCACCGAGCACCTCGACGTCCTGATCGTCGGCGCCGGCCTGTCCGGCATCGGCGCCGCCTGCCATCTGCAGGCCGACTGCCCCGGCAAGCGCTACGCGATCCTCGAGGCGCGCGCGGCGAGCGGCGGCACGTGGGACCTGTTCCGCTACCCCGGCATCCGCTCCGACTCGGACATGTTCACGCTCGGCTACGCGTTCAAGCCGTGGACCGAGGCGAAGGCGATCGCCGACGGCCCCTCGATCCTCAACTACATCCGCGACACCGCGCGCGAGCACGGCGTCGAGCGGCACATCCGCTACGGCCGCCGCGTCGTGCGCGCCGCCTGGTCCTCCGCCGACGCGCGCTGGACCGTCGACGTCGAGCGCGCCGACACGGGCGAGACCGAGCAGCTCACCTGCTCCTTCCTCTACGGCTGTACCGGCTACTACCGCTACGACGAGGGCTACACGCCTCGCTTCGAGGGGACCGAGCGCTTCCAGGGCGAGATCGTGCACCCGCAGCACTGGCCGCAGGAGCTCGACTACCGCGGCAAGCGCGTCGTCGTGATCGGCTCGGGCGCAACGGCCGTCACGCTGATTCCCGCGATGGCCGAGCAGGGCGCCGCGCACGTGACGATGCTGCAGCGCTCGCCCAGCTACGTCTTCTCGCTGCCCGGCCGTGACCCGCTCGCCGACCTGATCCGCCGGCTGCTGCCGCCGCGCCGCGCATATCCGATCGTACGCTGGAAGAACGTGCTGCTCGCCTCGGCGATGTACAAGCTCAGCCGCCGCGCTCCCGACTTCATGCGCAGACTCCTGCGCAGAGGCGTCGCGCAGCGGCTGCCGGCCGGCTACGACGTCGACACGCACTTCAACCCGACCTACGCGCCGTGGGACCAGCGCCTCTGCCTCGTCCCCGACGGCGACCTCTTCACGGCCGTGAGGGACGGCAAGGCGTCGATCGTCACGGACCGCATCGAGACGTTCACCGAGCGCGGGCTGCGGCTCGCGTCCGGGGTCGAGCTGGAGGCGGACGTGATCGTCACCGCGACCGGGCTGAACCTGCTCGTGTTCGGGGGGATCGAGCTGTCGGTCGACGGCGAGCGCGTCGCCTTCTCCGACACCGTCGGCTACAAGGGGATCATGTTCAGTGGCGTGCCGAACCTGGCGCTGACGCTCGGCTACACGAACGCCTCGTGGACGCTCAAGGCCGACCTCGCCGCGACGTGGGTCTGCCGCCTGCTCAACCACATGGACGCCCACGGCTACGCGAGCGTGACGCCGCAGCGGCCCGAACCGGGCGCGCCGACGCAGCCGTTCATCGATCTCAGATCCGGCTACGTGCTGCGCTCGATCGACCAGCTTCCGCAGCAGGGCGAGCGCGCGCCGTGGCGGCTGCACCAGAGCTACCCGCGCGACGTGATGCTGCTCAAGCGCGGACCGATCGACGACGGCGCGCTGCGCTTCGCGCCCATGCCGGTCGGCGCGCCGGCCGAGCCGCTCGCGGTCTGAGCGCCGGCCGCCTACGATGGCGGCATGTGCCGCAACATCAGAACCCTCTACAACTTCGAGCCGCCCGTGAGCGAGGACGAGGTCCACGCCGCCGCGCTCCAGTACGTGCGCAAGATCAGCGGCTTCACGAGACCGTCGCAGGCGAACGCCGCGGCGTTCGAGCAGGCGGTCGAGCAGGTCGCCGCGATCTCGCGGCGGCTGCTCGGCGAGCTGACGACCAGCGCCCCGCCGAAGGACCGCGAGGTCGAGGCGGCGAAGGCACGCGCCCGCGCGGCCGAGCGCTACGGGCGCGCCGCGTAGGTGACGTCGCCCGCGGGCGGTCGCTTGCGATCGCCCGAGGGCGAGACGCCGGTCAGTCGCCCGTACAGCTCCCCGACCGTCTCGCGCAGCGCGTCGGCGGCGGGGGAGAGCATCCGCTCGCGGTGCCAGAAGAGGCCGATCGGCTGCGCCAGCGGGACCGTCTCGAGCGTGTGCGAGGCGATCGCCGGGTCGTCGGCGGCGACGCCGTAGCTCGGCAGCAGGCCTGCGCCGACGCCGGCCGCGACGAGCGAGCGGACGGTGTCGTCGAGGTCGGTGCGGAAGACGACGTTCGGCTCGTGGCCGGCCGCCTGCAGCTGCGCCTCGAGCGGCGGGCCGGCACGGTCGCCGTGGCGGGCGACGAGCGGTCGGCCCGCGAGGTCCGCCAGCTCGACCGCGTCGCCGCGCCGCGCGAGCGACCAGCGCGCCGGGGTCGCGAGCACCCAGCGCACGCGCACGAGCTGGCGGTGCTCGAACGGGCCGGGCGCGAGCGGCAGCGCCGCCAGCGCGAGGTCGAGCGCGCCCTGCTCGACCAGCTCGAACAGCGGCGCGTCGGTCGCGAACTCGCTCGCGACCACGCGCGCGTCCGGCCGGCGCTCGCGGTGCGCGCTCAGGACGCGCCGCAGCAGCCGCGGTCCGACGCCCTGCGGCACGCCGACGCGCACGGCGCCGGTCTCGCCGGCGGCGAGGCGGTCGAGGTCGGCGCGCGCGGCCGCCTGACGTGCCAGCAGCGCCTCGGCGTGGCGCACGAGCAACTCCCCGGCCGGCGTCAGCGCGATCTCGAGCGCGCCCGACGCGCGCTCGACGAGGCGCGCGCCGGCGGCCTCCTCGAGCGCGGCGATCTGGCGGCTGACGGCCGACTGCACGTAGCCGAGGCGCTCGCCCGCGAGCCGGAACGAGCCGGTCTGCGCGACGGCCACGAGCGCGGCCAGCTGACGCGGCTCGAACGCGGGCAGGCGCTCGGGGTCCGACGGGAGCGAACGTTCGTTGACGCGCATGCCCGCAACCTAAGCGACGGGGGTTCGCGCGCCGACATCCGGCGCCATCCGCACCCAGGATCTGTGCACCTTTCGGCAGGCATCACGTGCATGTTTGCTGCAAGTGCGGCGCGCAGGCGCTCACCAGGGGACACCGGGGGCGAGGCGCGGGTCGTTCCACAGCCGCTGGTCCTCCAGCCCGAGCCGCCAGAAGCCGACGCCGCCGAAGCCGCGGCTGTTGGCGAGCGCGATGCGGCGGCCGCTGGTGGTGGCGTCCGGGTACCACGCGTTGTGCGTCGCGCCGGCGCGGTCCACGTAGCTGGCGTGAAAGTTGTCGGCGCTCGGGTCGAGCGCGCCGGTCGCGCCGAACGACGCCAGCAGCGGCATCATCTCGCCGTACTGGTACGCGGTCCCCTCGTGGTCGGCGCCGCCGCCGTCGGGCCAGTCCATCGCGTAGAGGTTCGTGCCGTAGACGTAGCGCTGCGGCTGCGGGAGCGAGGCGACGTAGTCGGCGACCGCGGTCGCCCACGTCGCGTCGTCCTGCGGGCCGGGGGAGGAGGTCGACCAGTGCAGCCCCCACGCCATCACGAACACCCAGTCGGCCGCCTGTGCGAGGCGCGGGTAGTCGTAGATGCCCGAGCGCGGGTGCGTGACGTTGTCGCGCGTCTTCGCGGAGACGGCGACCGTCAGCCGCCGGCCGGCCGCGTGCAGGCGCGCCGCGAGCTGCTCGACGAACGTGCTGAGCGCGTCGCGGTCGCTCGCCGGGCCGGCCTCGAAGTCGAGCGAGAGGCCGTCGAAGCCGTGCTGGGCGGGGAGCGCCGCGAGCTGGTCGAGCCAGCGCTGGCGCAGCGCCGGGTCGGTGAGGATCGTGTGCACCTTCGTCGTCCCCTGGCAGTTGATGCGCGGCAGCACGAGCACCTTGCGCGCCTGCGCCCAGCGCGTGACGAGCGGGTCGTCCTGCCCGACGAGCGCGAGGTCGCTGCTGCGGCAGTCGTAGTAGGTCGGGTAGACGACTGCGATCTGCCGGTAGTGGGCGCGGAAGTCGGCGAAGCTCTGGTCGGTCGAGGCGAGCAGGAACGCGTGCGCGTGGCCGCTCGTGGGGACCGGGTCCTGCGTGCGCGCGCTGACCTCCGCGGATGGCGCGCTCTTCGCGCCGAGCGTGTCGACCGCCACGACGGAGACGCGGTAGTCGGAGCTGGCCGCGAGGTTGCCGAGCACGAGCGAGGTGCCTCTGACCTGCTTGACGACGACGCCGTCGCGCAGCACGCGGTAGCCGGCGATGCGGCCCGAGCGCGCCTTGCTGGGATGCCACGCGACGCCGATCGCGGTGTCCGAGACGGCCATCGCCTGCACGCCCTTGGGCACGGTCGGCGGCGCGTGCCCGACCGCGATCCGGACCGCGTTGCTCGGCCGGCTGACGTGGCCGCGCGTGTCGACCGCGACGACGCGGAAGCGGTAGCGCCGGTTGGCGGCGGCGGACAGCTTCCAGCGCGTGCGTCTCGTCTGGCCGACGACGGCGCCGTCGCGCAGCAGGCGGTAGCCGGCGAGCGGCCCGTCGCCGCGGCGCGCGCGTCGCCACGACAGCCGCAGGCCGCGCTCGCCGCCGCGCAGCGTCAGGTGGCGCGGCGGGCCGGGCGGGCGGTAGCGGACGCGGATGCGCCGCTCGGCGCGGCAGCCGCCGCCGAGCGGGATCACGGTGAAGCGGTACGCGCGACCGAGCCGCACGCGCACGTGCACGGCGTGGCGCGGCGTCTGGCCGACGACGCGGGGGCCGAGCAGCACGCGGAAGCGCGCGGCGCCGGCCGGGCCGCGCCAGCGCAGCACGCCGACGCTGCTGCCGGTCGTGCGCGCGAACGACAGCTTCTGCGGCGTCGGGCAGGGGCGCGCGGACGCGCCGGCGGGGAGCGCGGCGAGGCCGAGCAGCAGGGCCGCGGTCAGCGCGGCGAGCAGGGACGCGCGCCTCATTCGACCGTCACCGTCTTCGCGAGGTTGCGCGGCCGGTCGGGGTCGAGCCCGCGTGCGCTGGAGATCGCGTGCGCGAGCAACTGCAACGGCACGACCGCCGGGATCGGCGACAGCAGCGGGTCGGTCGGCGGCACGAGCACCAGCTCGTCGGCCTCGTCGGCGATCACGCCGGCGGCGCCCTCGGTCGCGATCGCCAGCACGTGCGCACCGCGCGCCCGCACCTCGGCGACGTTCGAGCGCAGCTTGTCGAGCACCGGCGACTGCGTCGCGACGCACACGACCGGCGTGCCCTCGCCGAGCAGCGCGATCGGGCCGTGCTTCATCTCGCCGGCGGCGTACGCGTCCGACGGGATGTAGGCGATCTCCTTCAGCTTGAGCGCGCCCTCGAGCGCGACCGGCAGCCCGACGTGGCGCCCGAGGAACAGGAAGAACGGCGCGCGCCCCCAGCGCTCGGCGGCGCGCGCGATCGGCTGCTCGGCCGCTGCGCGCGCCGCCTCGGCGACGGCCGGGAGGCGCTGCAGCTCGTCGCCGAGCCGCTCCGCCTCGGCGTCGGGCAGCGTGCCGCGCGCGATCCCGAGCTGTCGCGCGAGCGCGGCGAGCAGCGCCACCTGCGTGACGAACGTCTTCGTCGCGGCGACGCCGACCTCGGCGCCGGCGTCCGTCAGCAGCACCGCGGAGGCCTCGCGCGTGACCTGCGAGCCGGGCACGTTCGTGAGCGCGAGCACGTTCGCGCCGCTCGCGCGCGCCGTCCGCAGCGCGCCGATCGTGTCGGCCGTCTCGCCCGACTGCGTGATCCCCAGCACGAGGTCGCCCGGCGCGATCGCCGGGTCGCGGTAGCGCCACTCGGAGGCGATGTCGACCTCGACCCGCAGGCCCGCCCAGCGCTCCAGCAGCAGCCGGCCGACGAGGCCGGCGTGGTAGCTCGTGCCGCAGGCGACGATCGTCAGCCGCCGCGCCGCGCACAGCTGCACCCACGGCAGCTCGTCGAGGCCCGGACCGCTCGGCGCCGCGCGCAGCGTGCGCCGCAGCGCGCGCGGCTGCTCGGCGATCTCGGCGAGCGTGAACGACTCGTGCGTGCCGAGCGTCGCCTGCTCGATCCGCGCGCCGAGCGCGAGCCGCCGCGTGCGCGCCGGGCGCCCGCCGCGGTCGAGCACGCGCACGGCGTCGGCCTCGAGCGTGGCGACCTCGTCGTCGTCGAGCGCCTGCGCGCCGGTCAGCGCGTCGGGCAGCCCGACGAGCGCCGAGCCGAGGTAGCGCTCGCCCTCGCCGTGGCCGATCACGAGCGGGCAGGCGCGCCGCGTGCCGACGAGCGTGTCCGGCTGCTCGGGGGAGGCGACGACGAACGCGAAGTGACCGCGCAGCGTCGCGAGCGAGCGGCGCACCGCCTCGGCGAGGCCGTCGTGGTCGAGCGCGCGCGCGACGAGGTGCGCGACGACCTCGGCGTCGGTCTCGGAGGCGAAGGCCGCGCCCTCGGCGATCAGCCGCGCGCGCAGCTCGGCGTGGTTCTCGACGATCCCGTTCAGCACGATCTGCACGCGCCCGCGGTCGTCCGTCAGCGGGTGCGCGTTGTCCTCGCTGACGCGGCCGTGCGTCGCCCAGCGGGTGTGGCCGATGCCCGTGCGCGCCGTGCGCAGCGCCGCGCGCTGCGGGTGGCGCTGGAGCGTCTCGCGCAGCTGCGCGATCCCGCCGACGGCGCGCACGCGCAGCGCCGTGCTGTCCGCGGCGAGCAGGGCGACGCCCGCCGAGTCGTAGCCGCGGTGCTCGAGCCGCTCGAGGCCGCCGAGCAGCAGCTCGCTGCAGGGGCGCTGTCCGACGTATCCGACGATGCCGCACATGAGCGTCGCTTCCCTTCGTGTCTCGCTGGTTGACGGGTGAGGTGGTGGGGGCGGTCGTCGCGCAGCTCCGCGATCCGCGTGGTCGCCGACGGCGCCACGAGCGGCGCCGCCGCGACGAGCGGCGCGAGCGAGAGCGGCACGAGCGCGAAGCCGGCCAGGCGGCGCAGCCGCCTCATGCGCCCGCCTCGTTGGTGGACGGCTGCGGCTGGGCGTTGGGCGCGGGTCTGGCGCGACCGTGTCCGGTCGCCGGCCGCGTGCCCCACGCGGAGCTGCGCGCCGTGACGATCGCCCAGTAGGTCTGCCACAGCAGGAAGGCGAGGTAGAAGAAGCAGAACACCACGCCGTAGATCCAGCCGGGGTCGTAGCGCGGGCGGCGCACGACGTAGTAGAGGCCGTACGCGAGCGCCATCGCGTAGATGCCGGCGACGTAGATCAGCGGGAAGCCGGTCTTGCCGACGAGCGGCAGCCACACGAGCGCGCGGATCGCGACGACCGGCGCGACGAGCGAGATCAGCACGCCGGCGTACGCGAGCGCGGCGGCGAGCGGGTGCTTGCGCCACACGAAGCGCATCAGGATCAGCGACTCGCGCGTCCACGAGCGCTTCCAGCGCAGCTGTTGCTTGAGGAACTGGCGCAGCGTCGTCGGCACCGCCGTGTGCGAGATCGCGTCGGCGGCGTACAGGACCTTCCAGTCGCGCAGGACGCGGTTCGTCAGCGCGCGGTCGTCCCCGAACGTCGCGGGGGAGCCGAGGAACGTCTGGTGCTCCCACGCCTCGAGGTGGGGGACGATCGCCGCACGCCGGTAGGCGGAGAAGCAGCCCGAGCAGCAGGTGACGCAGCCGAACAGCGACTCGGCCGCCTTCACGACGCGGAACGCGACGAAGTAGCGCACGACCTGCATGCGCGCGAGCCAGCCCTCGTGCGGATTGGCGACGTCGGCGTGGCCGCAGATCGCGCCGACCTGCGGATCGGCGAAGCCCTGCACGAGGCGCCGCAGCGCGTCCGGCTCGAGCGAGCTGTCGGAGTCGACGAACGCGAGGAGCTCGGCGTCGGTCGCGCGCATGCCGACGGCCATCGCGGCGCGCTTGCCGCAGTTGACGCCGAGGTCGATCACGCGCACGCGCGGCTCGTCCGCTGCGACCTCCGCCATGCGCGCGAGCGTCTCGTCGGTCGAGCCGTCGTTGACCGCGACCAGCTCCAGCTTGTCGAGCGGGTAGTCGAGCGCCAGCAGCGAGCGCAGCGAGTGCGCGATCACGCCGTCCTCGTTGAAGGCCGGCATCACGATCGCCACGCGCGGCTCGAGGCCGGCGTCGCGCGGGGGGCGGTACGGCAGCGACAGCAGGAAGCGGCTCGTGATGAACGCGACGACGACCGCGCCGTAGGCCATGAACAGCGCGTCGTTCGCGCCGCTGTCGAACCACAGCGCGTGGTAGGCGAGCGCGAGCGCGAGCAGCGCGGCGAGGTAGAGCGCCGCGACGAGGCGCAGCGCGCGGTCGGCGAGCGTCGGCATGATCAGACGCGGTGCAGCGGGCCGTCGAGCGCGAGGCGGTACGTCGCGTCGAGCACGGCCGGGACGTCCGCGAGCCAGCCGAGCTGCGTCTCCGGCTGCACCGCGGTCACGATCGCGAGGTCGGCGGGGGCCGCCTCGGGGTGCTCCAGCGAGCGCAGCTCGGTGCCCGCGGCCGTGCGCACCGACGGCACGCGCGGGTCGTGATAGGCGACCGCGACGCCGGCGCGTTCGAGTTGCTCGGCGACGTGCAGGCCGGGCGACTCGCGCGCGTCCGCGACGCCCGGCTTGTACGCCATCCCGACGATCGTCACGCGCGCCTGCGCGGGCGCGACGCCGCCCAGCCGCAGCAGCGCGAGCGCGCGCGCCGCGACCGCCGCCGGCCGCGCCACGATCGCGTCCATCGCGTGGTCGGCGATCGGCGTCGCGACGCCGGCCGCGCGCAGCGGCGCGAGCAGGTAGTAGGGGTCGACCGGGATGCAGTGCCCGCCGACGCCCGGCCCGGGGTAGTGGGCGAGGAAGCCGTAGGGCTTCGTCGCCGCCGCGTCGACGATCTCGACCGGGTCGATGCCGAGGTGGCCACAGACGCCCGCCATCTCGTTCGCGAACGCGAGGTTGACGGCGCGGAACGTGTTCTCGTAGAGCTTCGTCAGCTCGGCCGCCTCGAGCGAGGAGACCTCGTGGATCAGCGCCGTCGTCGGGGCGAGCAGCTCGCGCGCGCGGCGCGCGCAGTCGGGCGTGGCGCCGCCGAGCACGCGCGGGACGGCGTGCTGGTCGACGCTCGGGTCGCCGGGCAGGATCCGCTCCGGCGCGAACGCGACCGCGACGTCGCGCCCCGCCGCCAGCCCGCGCGCGGCGAGCGGCGCGACGAGCAGCTCGCGCGTGGAGCCGACGAACGTCGTCGAGGTCAGCACGAGCGCCTGCCCCGGGCGGGCGTGCTCGACGACGCTCGCGCAGGCGGCCCGCAGCGCGCGCGGGTCGGGCCGGCGCTGCGCGTCGACCGGCGTCGGGACGCACACGATCACCGCGTCGGCGGCCGCGACCGCGGCCGGGATCGAGCTGAGCCGCAGCCGCTCGCCGCCGAGCGCGTCGCCGAGGCGCGCGACGTCGCCGGCGGGCAGGTCGACGGCGCGGGCGCGGATCGCCTGCAGCCGCCGCTCGCTGACGTCGATCCCGATCGTCTCGGAGCCGGCGCCGTGCAGCGCCAGCAGCGTCGGCAGGCCGACGTAGCCGAGCCCGACGACGGCGACGCACGGCTGGGACGGCGGTGGGACGGGGGCGATCGTGGCCTCGCGGGCGGGGGCGACCGGCACGACGTCGGCGTCGGCGGCGAGCGCGAGCGCTTGCGCTTCGGACACGGTGGGTCCTCCAGGATCGGTGGTCTGCGAGGAAAGGCGCCGGGCCCGGGGTTTGGAGGAGGCCCGGCGCCGGTCACAGGACAGCCGCCGCGCCGGCCCGGCTCAAACCGGCCGGCGGGCGGGCGCCGGCCGGCCACGCGACCGCTTCCCGGTGCGACGCGGCCGGGCGGGCGATCGCCGACGTGCGCGGGCAACATCCGCGTCTCGCATCGGCGCGATGCGCGGGGCGCAGACGGCTTCGTTCAGCCGGCGCGCGCGGCCGGCGCGGCGCGCGCGATCCGCATCAGCTCCTGCTGCGCCGCCAGCGGCGAGGCGTCGAGCCGGCGCACGCCCTGGATCGTCGAGACCGCGTCGGCGTCGCGCAGGTAGAGCGCGACCGGCGCCCCGCCCGCGGCCGGCCGCGCGACCGCGATCCAGCGCTCGGCGTCGAGCGTGTGGCCGGCGCACGCGGTCACGACGATGACGTCGGGGGCGAAGCGCGCGACCGCGCCGGCGACGCCCTTCATCGCCTGCACGGGCAGCCGCAGCACGTGCGCGCCCGCCCGCGTGCAGAACAGCTGCAGCGCCGCCGCGTGGGCGGCGTCGAGCATCAGCTCGCCGCGCGTCGCGTCGCCGACCAGCACGCGCAGCGGGTGTGACGGGTTCAGCGCGAGCCGGCGCGCCCAGCGGATCCACTCGCCGACCCACGAGGCGGCGAACGCCCACTCGACGCTGTCGGAGCCGTTGCGCCGGTGGACCTGCGCGAGCGCCGGCAGCAGCACCTCCTCGACGGTGCGCTCGAGCGAGCGCAGCGCGAGCGCGGCCTCGACGACGGAGGCGGCGCGCTCGGAGTCGATCGCGCGCAGCGGGCCGACGAGCGCCTCCGCGTCGACGGTGTGGCCCTGCCGCACGCGCGAGATCGCGGAGGAGATCGACAGCCCCTGCTCGAGCGCGTCGCGCAGCGCGACGATGTCCGCGTGGCGGTACAGGCGATGTCCGCCCGGGGACCGCGCCGGCCGCGGGAAGCCGAAGCGCTGCTCCCACGCGCGCAGGGTGCTCGGGCTGACGTTCAGCCGTCTCGCGGCCTCACGAACCTTGAGGTGCTCCACGCGGCGAGTCTAGGCACATCGCGCGACGGATCGTTAAGCAACCGAGAGCGATCGTTCAGTAACTTGACTTGTTTATTTGTCGCCGAGTTCCTGTTATCTGAAAAGCTGTGGAAAGTCTGGCGGTCGCAGCCGACCGCTCAGTCGACGACGAAGCCCACCGTCACGCGCACGACCTTCCCTCGCTTGATGAAGAAGTCCGTCACGCGTCTTCCGGCCGTGAACGCATGCGTGTGACAAGAGCGGCTGCCGGCGGTCGTCTCGCATCTCACGCCGCGCACCTTCGCTCTCACGTCGGCCTCGCTGGAGCCGACGCCGACGCCCTTGGCGGTGCGATCGCCGAGGCCGGTCGTGACGACGGAGGTGACCGTTCTCGAGCCCTCGTAGAAGACGACGATCCCGCCGGCGTACGTCTCTTGGCGGAAGGAGCCGAAGTCGTTTCTGCCGTGCTGGACCCGCGCCGGTCTGCCGAGCGCGGCGTGCACCTGCGCGACCGTGTTGCCGAGCCGCGCGCCGGCGATCCCCTTGTCGACCTGGACGAGCGCCGGCGCGGCGGCCGGGGCGGCGAGAACGGCCGCGGCGGCGAGTCCGCCGGCCAGTGACAGGGTGCGTCGGTGCGTCATGTGATGCCTCCCGTTTCGCGTGGCGTGGCGCTCCGATCTTCGCATTCATGAGCGCAGAAGAGAGCTGTCTCGGCGTCTCATTCCCTACAGTGGCCGAGTGCCCAACGCCCTTCGCAGCGAGCTGCGCAACATCGCGATCGTCGCCCACGTCGACCACGGCAAGACGACGCTGGTCGACGGCCTGCTGCGCCAGTCCGGCGCGTTCCGCGCCAACCAGGAGGTCGCCGAGCGGGTGATGGACTCGATGGACCTCGAGCGCGAGAAGGGCATCACGATCCTCGCCAAGAACACCGCGGTCCAGTACGGCGAGACGAAGATCAACATCGTCGACACGCCCGGCCACGCCGACTTCGGCGGCGAGGTCGAGCGCGGGTTGACGATGGTCGACGGCGTGCTGCTGCTGGTCGACGCGTCGGAGGGGCCGCTGCCGCAGACGCGCTTCGTGCTGCGCAAGACCTTGCAGGCGCGGCTGCCGGTGATCCTCGTGATCAACAAGGTCGACCGCTCCGACGCGCGCATCGCCGAAGTGATCGACGAGGTGTACGAGCTGTTCCTCGACCTCGACGCGGACGAGTCGCAGATCGAGTTCCCGATCGTCTACACGAACGCGAAGGACGGTTGGGCGTCCGTCGACTACGACCCCGACAACCCCGTCGAGGGCGAGAGCCTGAGGCCGCTGCTCGACCTGATCGTCGAGCGCATCCCGGCGCCCACGCACGACCCCGCGCACCCGCTGCAGGCGCTCGTGACGAACCTCGACGCCTCGCCGTACCTCGGCCGCATCGCGCTCTGCCGCGTGCGCCACGGCACGCTCAGACGCGGACAGCAGGTCGCCTGGTGCCGCACCGACGGCTCGATCGAGCGGGTGAAGGTGACGGAGCTGTACGTCACCGACGCGCTGGAGCGGGTGGAGGCGCAGGAGGCCGGCCCCGGCGAGATCATCGCGATAGCGGGCCTCTCCGACGTGACGATCGGCGAGACGCTCGCCGATCCCGAGGACCCGCGCCCGCTGCCGGTGATCCACGTCGACGATCCTTCGCTGTCGGTCACGATCGGCATCAACACCTCGCCGCTCGCCGGGCAGGAGAGAGGCACGAAGGTGACCGCGCGGCTGCTGAAGGGGCGGCTCGACTCCGAGCTGGTCGGCAACGTCTCGCTGCGCGTGCTGCCGACCGAGCGCCCCGACACGTGGGAGGTGCAGGGCCGCGGCGAGCTGCAGCTCGCGATCCTCGTCGAGCTGATGCGCCGCGAGGGCTTCGAGATGACGGTCGGCAAGCCGCAGGTCGTCACGCAGGAGATCGACGGCGTGCTGCACGAGCCGATGGAGCACATGACGATCGACATCCCGGAGGAGCACGTCGGCGTCGTCACGCAGCTGCTCGCCTCGCGCAAGGGGCGCATGGGCGAGATGGTCAACCACGGCACCGGCTGGGTGCGGATGGAATACCGCGTGCCGGCGCGCGGGCTGATCGGCTTCCGCACCGAGTTCCTGACCGAGACGCGCGGGACCGGCATCCTGCACCACGTCTTCGACGGCTACGAGCCGTGGCAGGGCGCGCTGCGGCTGCGCCCGACCGGCTCGCTGATCGCCGACCGCCCCGGCAAGGTGACGACGTTCGCGCTGACGGGCCTGCAGGACCGCGGCACGCTGTTCGTCGCGCCCGGCACCGAGGTCTACAACGGCATGATCGTCGGCGAGCACAACCGCGCCGAGGACCTCGAGGTCAACATCGTGCGCGAGAAGCACCTCACGAACATGCGCTCCTCGACCGCGGACGAGCTGGAGCGGCTCACGCCGCCCGCGCCGCCGACGCTCGACGAGGCGCTCGAGTTCGTGCGCGAGGACGAGTGCGTCGAAGTGACGCCCGGCAACATCCGCCTGCGCAAGGTCGAGCTCGACCCGCACGCGCGCGTGAAGGCGATGCGCGCGAAGGCGCGCGAAGCGCGCCAGGGCGTCCCGGTCGCCTGAGCCGGAGCGCGGCGCGCGCCTGCGGGCGGCGGCGCTAACCTGCGGCCGCGATGCCCCCGGTCTCCCGCCGCGCCCGTCTGCTGGCCGCGTTCCCGCCCGCGCTGCGCGGCGCGGCGCTGACGCCGGCGGCGGCGCTGCTCGTGCACCAGCTGCGCTACGAGCTGGCCTACGGCGGGGCCGCGCCGCGCGCGCTGGCCGAGCAGGGGCACGCCTACCTGTCCTCGCTGACGCCGTGGATCGTGCTGCTCGCCTCGTTCGCGCTCGGCGCGTCGCTCGGCGCGCTCGCGCAGCGGTGGGGGCGCGGGACGCCCGCCGCCGGGGCGCCGCGCGCCGCCGGCGTGCGCGTGTGGCTGCTCGCGAGCGCGGGGCTCGTCGCCGTCTTCAGCGGGCAGGAGCTGCTCGAGGGCTGCTTCGCCGGCGGGCACGCCGCCGGCGTCGCGGCGGTGCTCGGCGGCGGCGGCTGGTGGGCGCTGCCGGCGGCGCTGCTCGTCGGCGGGCTGCTGACGCTCGCGCTGCGCGCCGGCACGGTCGTCGAGCAGGCGCTCGCGCGGCTCGCGCCGCTGCGGCTGCGGCTGCGCGCGCGTCCCGGCGCGCCGGC
>JAFDWH010000027.1 GCA_018268595.1 Actinomycetota bacterium
CGATCGTCGGCGAGGACGACCGCGTCGTGGTCGCGTCGATGATGACGTTGACGCTCGTGTTCGACCACCGCGCGACCGACGGGCACCCCGCAGCGCTGTTCCTCGCCGCCGTGCGCGACCAGCTCGAGCAGCCGTGGGCGCTGTGAGCGGGGCGCCGACGGCGCCGCCGGACGGCGCGCCCGAGTCGCTGTCGGTCGCGGGCGCGGGCGCGATCGCCTGCGGCGTGGCGATCGTCGCGGCCCGGCACGGCACGGTCGCGCTGTGGGCGCGCTCGGCCGCGTCGGCGGAGCGCGCGCGGCGCCGCGTCGCGGCTGCGGCCGAGAAGCTCGGCGAGCCGGAGATCGCGGAGCGCGTCCGCGTCGTCACCGACCTCGACGCGCTCGCGTCCGCCAGTTGGCTGGTGGAGGCGGTCGCCGAGGACCGCGACGTGAAGGCCGCGGTGCTGGGCGAGCTCGCGCAGCGCGCGCACGACGACGCGATCCTCGCGACCACCACGTCGTCGCTGTCGGTCGGCGAGCTGGCGCATGCCGCCGGCGTCCCCGAGCGGTTCGTCGGCCTGCACGTGTTCAATCCCGTCTGGCGGATGGAGCTGGTCGAGCTGGCGTTCGCGCCGGAGGCGAGCGCGCGCACCCGCGAGCGAGCGCACGCGCTCTGCGCCGCGCTCGGCAAGACGGCTGTCGACGTCCCCGACACCGCCGGCTTCGTCGTCAACCGCCTGCTGTTCCCGTACCTGTTCGAGGCGGCCGAGCTGGCCGAGCGGACCGGCATGCCGGCGGCCGACGTCGACCGCTGCATGACGCTCGGCGCCGGCCACCCGATGGGGCCGCTGGCGCTGCTCGACTTCGTCGGGCTCGACGTCTCCAAGGCGATCGGCGAGCAGCTCGGCGTGCCCGTCCCGGCGGCCCTCGAGCGGCGCATCGCGGCCGGCGAGCTGGGCCGCAAGTCGGGGCGCGGCTTTCACGCCTACGGCTGAGCTGCCGGCGGCCGTCACTCGACGAATCGTCGGGTGACGGCCGCCGAGTTCCTCGGGTTCCGCCATAGACGGCCGCGGCGGGGGTGGCCTAGCGTGCATGACTGTCAGCAGTGCCGGCGCGCATCCCCGAGCGCCGGCGACGATCCCAGGGAGAGGAGCCCGTCACATGGAAGCGTTGACCGAGCCCAGGCACGCCGTCGTCGGCAGCGAGGCCCTCGCGGCGCTGCAGCGGCCGGCGCTCGAGGCATCGACGCTCCCCCCGGAGTGCTACCGCTCCGAGGAGGCCTACCTCGCGGAGGTCGAGCGGATCTTCTTCAAGGAGTGGATCTGCGTCGGGCGTGTCGAGGACATGCCGCAGCCGGGCGACTTCACCAGCCACACGATCGTCTCCGAGGGCGTCATCGTCGTGCGCAACGGCGAGGGCGAGCTGCGCGCGCACCTCAACGTCTGCCGCCACCGCGGCTGCGAGCTGGTGAACGGCAACGGCAGCGTGAAGGCGTTCCGCTGCCCCTACCACGGCTGGATGTACGGCCTCAACGGCGAGCTGCGCGGCGCGCCGGACTTCAAGGAGACGCTGCACTTCGACAAGGCCGAGTACTCGCTGCACCCGATCCGGCTCGAGGAGTGGAACGGGTTCGTGATGGTCAACCTCGACGACGACGCGGCGCCGTTCCACGAGCGCGTCAGCCACGTCACGCGCTGGGGCCTCGACAAGTACGGCGTCGACGAGCAGGTCACGACGCACCGCTGGACGTACGACCTCGAGTGCAACTGGAAGACGTACATCGAGAACTACATCGAGGAGTACCACGTCCCGTGGGTGCACTCGGACACGCTCCAGCCGCTCACCCCGATGAAGAGACACGTCGAGTTCCCCGACCTCAGCGACCAGCAGTGGGACCTCGTCGTCGCGCAGTCGCCGGGGCTGACGCTGAGCGACGACGGCGACGCCAACTTCGCCGTCAGCGAGCGGATCCAGGAGATCTCCCCGGAGTACCTCGGGCTGCCGATCTGGATGTGCTACCCGAGCTTCGGCGTGATCCCGATGCTCGACTGCACGCTCTACTACAGCCTGCTGCCGCTCGGCCCCGAGCGCACCGAGCTGAAGATCGGCATGCTGCTCCCGCGCGACGCGGCCGAGGCGTTCGCCGCCGGCGACGAGGAGACGTGCCGCATCGCCGGCGAGTACGCGCGCAACGTCGAGGGCTTCGTCGTCGAGGACAACGCGATCTGCGTCCAGCAGCAGCGCGGCCTGCGTTCGCGCAAGGCGGACACGGGCCGCTTCTGCAAGCACGAGGGGCTCGCCTGGAAGTTCGACAACTGGGTCGCGCGCACGGCGTACGCGCCGGCCGCGAACGGCAACGGCGCCGGCAACGGCTCCGTCGCCGGGCACTGACGCGCGGCGCCGGATGAGCGACGACCTCCGCGTCGCCGACCTGCACGGCTGCGTGGCGCCGGCCGCGGAGCTGCTCTACGAGCACTCCGGACCGCAGCTGCGCGGCTACTGGCCGCACGTCGAGGAGCGCCTGCTGCTGACGTCGCCGACGCCCGGCGTCGGCGACTGGGACAGCTCCTACGTGCGCTTCGCCACCCGCCGCGAGCTGGAGCGCTCGCGACGGGACGACGCGCGCACCCCGACGCCGGCGCCGTTCCCGCCGGCGTCCGGCGCCGACGCGGACGTCGAGCCGGCGCTGCTGCACGACAACCCGGCCGGCCGCCTGCGCGCGCTCGACCGTGCCGGCGTCGCCGTGCAGCTGCTGAGCCCGGGCGCCTCGCTCGACGCCGCGCTCGAGCTGGGCGTCAACCCCGCGGTCGGCGTGCTGGCCGCGTACAACCGCTGGGTGCGCAGCTACTGCGAGGCGGACCCGCAGCGACTCAAGGCCGTGCTGCAGGTCCACGGCGGCGAGCCGCAGTGGTCGGCGCGCGAGATCCGCGACGCGTTCGCCGACCCGGCCGTGGCGGCCGTCACGATCCACCTGCCGGTCAAGGTCGCGCCCGACGAGCGCAACTTCTGGGCGCTGTGGGACGCGCTCGAGGAGACCGGGCTGGGCGTGCTGCACCGGCCCGGCGCCTCCGCGCGCGTGTGGCGCCCGCACCAGCTCGCGTCCTACCTCGCGCGCACCGGCGTGCTCGCCCGCTGGGGCGTGCCGATCGCGTTCGCCGGCTGGCCCGACGGCTGGTTGGAGCCGTGGGCCGAGCAGCTCGCCGCCCCCGCGCCGGCCGCGCGCGAGGCGCTCGCGGCGTACGCGCAGGCCGGGCGCCTGCTGGCGGTGACCGAGCGGCTCGACGAGCGCGACGAGGCGCTCGCGCGGCTCGACGCGCTCGCGCCGCGCGCCGTCGCGTGGGGGTCGGGCTTCCCGTTCGGGCCGCTCGCGCGCGCGGATGCGCTGCGGCGGGCGCGCGAGCACGACGGACTCCAGCGCCGCGCGCTGGCCGAGAACCCATGGACCTACCTGCCCGCGGCGGCGCCGGCCGCTCCCCTGAAGACGCCCGCGGCCGCGGCAGGGCTACAGTGAGGCAACGAGCATGACGTATGTGATCGCCGAGCCGTGCATCGGCCAGAAGGACGCTTCGTGCGTCGAGGTCTGCCCCGTGGACTGCATCCACCCGACGCCCGACGAGCCCGGCTTCGAAGCGGCCGAGCACCTCCACATCGACCCGGAGGAGTGCATCGACTGCGACGCGTGCGCGACCGCGTGCCCGGTCGACGCGTGCTTCCCGCTGGAGGACCTGCCGGTGGACCAGGAGCGCTTCGCCGCGGTCAACGCCGACTTCTTCGGGGGCGCCTGAGCGCAGCGGCGATGGCGACGGAGCTGCGATCGACGGAGGCCGAGGCGAACGGGGTCGTCCCCTGGACGCTCACCGACCTGATCGACGTCGACACGCTCCAGTCGATCCAGGACACGTTCGCGCGCGCGTTCAAGCTGCCGACGGTGATCGTCGACCCCGACGGGGTCAACATCACGCGCATCACCGAGCGGCTGTCGTTCTGCGAGGACCTGACGCGCAGCTCGGCGATCGGCGGCGCGCGCTGCGCCGCCTGCGACCGCCAGGCGATGCGCGCCGCCGCCGAGTCGGGCGCGCCGTGCACGTTCGCGTGCTGGAACGGCCTGCACGACTCGGCGATCCCGATCTCCGTCAAGGGCCGCACGATCGGCTTCTTCCTGTGCGGGCAGGTGCTGGCGGAGCCGCCGGACGCCGAGCGCTATCGCCGCACCGCGGAGGAGATCGGCGTCGATCCCGGCGCGTACGTCGCGGCGCTGTCCGACGTGGTGGTCGAGGACCTCGGCCAGTACGAGGCGTCCGTCGAGAGCATGCACGTGCTCGCGCAGATGATCGCCAACCAGGCGGCCGCCGCGATCGACAACCTGCGCACGTTGCAGGAGGCGCGCCGCGCGCGCGACGACGCGACGCGCCTCGTGGACGAGCTCGACCGCCTGTTCGAGGGGCTGCGCGAGGTCGCCTCGCAGCCGAGCTTCGCCGCCACGCTCGACGTCGTGGCGGACGCGCTCGCGCCGCTCGTGCCGTGGGACGCCTGCGCGCTCTACCTCGCCGCGCCCGACGACGAGCGACTGGAGCCGGTTGTCGTGCGCGCGCCCGCGGGCGCGCCGCCTCGTTCGCGTCCGCGCCGCGGCGAGGGGATCGTCGGCGCGGTCGCCGCCGGCGGCGTCGCGCGGCGCGTCGTCGACGTGCGCCACGATCCCGACCTGCGCACGCGCGACGGCGGCCGCGCCGAGCCGGAGGCCGCGCTCGTCGTGCCGCTGCGCCACAACGACGCGGTCGTCGGCGTGCTCGCGCTCAGCCGCTTCGGCGGCAAGCAGTTCAGCGACCACGAGCTGCGGCTGCTGAGCGCCTTCTGCGCGCAGGCGTCGGTCTCGATCGAGGTCTCGCGACTGGGGTCGGAGAACGCGCGGCGGCTGCGCGAGGAGCGCGCGTTCGCGCGCCTGCTCGGCGTGCTCGTCGTGCGCACGCAGCCGGAGGCGGTGCTGGCCGAGACGGCGACCGTCGGCGTCGAGCTGCTGGAGGCGGACGCGGGCGTCGTGCTCGGCGGCGCCGGGCCGCCCGCGGTGCTCGCGCGCGCGGGCATCTCGCAGGCGAGCGCGGAGGAGGTCGCGCGCGAGTTGGAGGCGCTGCTGCCCGGCGCGCCGCTGCGCGAGCCGCTCGCGCTGCCGCGCGAACGCGGCTCGCTGCTCGTGCTGCCGCTGCAGGCGGAGGGCGAGCGGACGCTCGCCGCGTTCGTGCGCGACGACGACCACGTCTGGGACCTGCGCGTCGCCGCCTCGCTCGCCACGCACGCGGCGCTCGGGCTGGATCGCGCGCGCATGCGCGCGCGCGAGCGCCGCCTGCTGCTCGAGTACCAGCACCTGTCGGAGATCGGCACCGAGCTGGCGACGGCGCTCAACGCGGAGGAGGCGCGCGAGCGGCTGATCGCGAAGGCACCGGCGATCGTCGGCGGCGACGCCTGCTTCATCGCGCTGCTCGGCGCCGGCCCGGACGCGATCCCGGTCGACGTGCGCAGCGCGCGCGGCGTCGAGCGGCGCACCGTCAAGCTCGAGGGCGGCGGGCGGATCGCGACGCTGCGGCTGCGCGACGAGCCGTCCGACCGCGCGCTGTTCGACGCCTGGAGCGAGGAGCTGTTCGACGCGGTCGGCGAGGCGATCGGAGCCCGCTCGTTCGTCGCCGAGCCGCTCAGCGTCGGCTCCGAGACGCTCGGCGGCCTGTTCGTCTGCTGGGAGGACGCGGAGCCGCCGCTGCCGCCGCAGCACAGTCGCATCCTCAGCGTCGTGGCGACCGCGGCGGCCGCCAGCCTCGCGCGCTTCGACGCCTCGGCCGCGACCGACAGCTCGCTGCGCGAGCGCGTGCGCGAGCTGGAGGCGCTCACGCAGCTCGCGCGGCGGATCGCCGGCCTCACGCACGAGGCGCCGATCCTCGACGAGCTGCTGTCGGCCTTCCGCCGGCTGGCGGCGCTCGACGGCGCCGTCTACGGCGTGCTCGACGGCGAGCGGATCCGCATCCGCCGCGTCGCGCAGCTGGACGACGCGCGCGCCGCCGAGGTGACCGGCGCGATCGAGCGCTGGCGCGCCTCGGCGGAGGGGCTCGGCAGCGCGCTCGGCCGCGACCCGGAGCTGGTCGTCGCGCCGATGCTGACGCCCGACGGGCGCGACGCGTTCCTCGCCGGCCTCGGCCCGCAGGGCGACGACGAGCAGCGCGACCGCGTCGTCGCCGCGCTCGCGCACTTCGGCTCGGTCGCGCTCGAGAACGCGCATCTGCACGACCGCCAGCGCCGCGCGATCTCGCGCCTGGAGCGCCTCAACGTCGAACGCACGCAGGAGTACGACCGCCTGCAGGAGATCCTCGCGATCCACGAGACGCTGCGCCTCGCGGTCGTCGAGGGCGGCGGGCTCGGCTCGATCGTCGCCTCGCTGCAGCAGTTCGTCGACGGCGAGATGGTCGTCGTCGACGCGCACGACCGCGTGCTGGCCAGCTCGACCGGCGGCGACGCGGTCGACTGGCGGCCCGAGCCGCAGGACGGGCGCACGGCCGGCTGGACGGTCGTGCACGACGGCGAGTGGCAGATGGCGACGGCGCCGGCGGTCTTGCAGGGCGAGATCCTCGCGTGGGTCGTCGCGCGCCTGTCCTCGCCGCCGAGCGACGTCGAGCGCGCCGCGATCGAGTACTGCGCGCTGCTGGCCGCGCTCGAGCTGCTGCGCGACCGCACCGAGCTGGAGGTCGAGACGCGGCTGCGCGGCGGCTTCCTCGAGGACCTCTTCCGCGAGGACCACGTGCCCGAGCTGCTGACGCGGCAGGGGCTCGTGTTCGGCTTCGACGTGCAGCGCCCCTCGCGCGTGCTGGTGGTCGAGCCGATGACGCCGCCGCGGCGGCGCGGCGCGGCGGCCGGCGAGCTGGTCGACGTCGAGCGCCTCTACGCGGCCGTCGGCAGAGCGCTGCGCGACTGGGACGACGAGACGCTGGTCGCGATCCGCGGCAGCGCCGTCGTGGCGGTCGTGCACGAGCCGGAGCAGCCGGACGACGAGGCGCCGGTGGTCGAGCAGCGGCTGCTCGAGCGACTGCAGGCGGCGCTGCCGCCGCAGTCCTTCGGGATCGGCGTCGGCACGCTCTGCACGACGTTGCCGCAGTACCGTCGCTCGTACATGGCCGCGCGACACGGGATCGAGCTGCTGCGCCTGCTCGAGCGCGGCGACGCCGTCTTCTCGTTCCGCGCCCAGACGGTCGAGACGATGCTGCTGGAGTCGACCGAGCCGGCCGCCGCGCGCGGCTTCGTGACGCGCTACGTCGAGCCGCTCGACGCCTACGACAGCGGGCACAGCAGCGAGCTGCGTCACACGCTCGAGGTGTGGTTCGCGAACGCCGGCAACCTGGAGGCGACCGCGCGTCAGCTGCACGTGCACGTCTCGACGCTGCGCTACCGCCTCAAGAAGGCGGCCGAGCTGCTCGGCGTCGACCTGCGCGACAGCCGCGAGGCGCTCGACGTCCACGTCGCGCTGCGCGTCGCGAAGGTGCTCGCGGTGCACCATGGCTGACGCGGCGGCGGGCGAGCCGGCGGCGCCTGCGGCCGGCGTGCTCGCGCGCGAGGCGGCCGGCGGGCCGGCGGCGCCGGCGCTGCTGCTGGCCGGCGCCGGCGCCGGCGAGGCCGCGCTCGACATCGCCGTCTCGCACGCCCTGCTGCGACAGGTCGCGCGCGGCGAGCTGCCGTCGCTCGTGCGCGTCTACCGGCCGCTGCCGACGCTCGCGTTCGGGCGGCTGGACCGCTTCCCGCCCGGCTTTCCGGCGGCGGTCGCGGCGGCGCGGCGCCACGGCCTCGCGCCGATCGTGCGGCTCGCCGGCGGGCGCGCCGCCGCCTACGACGGGCGCTCGCTCGTCTACGAGGAGATCGTCGCCGACGCGGAGCCGCTGCCGCGCATCCGGCAGCGCTTCCGCGACGCCGCCGAGCTGCTACGCGAGGCGCTCGCCGTGCTCGGCGCCGACGCGCGCGTCGGGGAGCTGCCGGGCGAGTACTGCGCCGGCGAGTTCAGCGTCAACGTCGCCGGGCGCACGAAGGTCGTCGGCACGGCGCAGCGCGCGATCCGCGGGGCGGCGCTGACGAGCGCCTCGATCGTCGTCGGCAACGGCGCTGCGGTGCGCGCCGTGCTGATCGACGTCTACGCCGCGCTCGGGGTCGCGTGGGAGCCGGCGACGGCCGGTGCGCTGGAGGACGAGCTGCCGGGCGTCGCGCCCGCCGACGTCGAGCGCGCGCTGCTGGCCGCGCGCGCGCGGCGCGGCGCGCTCGCTCCGGCGGTGCTCGGGGAGGCGACGCTGGCGCTCGCGCGCGAGCTGGCCGGCGAGCACGTGCTCGCGCCGGCATGAGCGCCGCCCGCGCCGCTACCCCCGCTCGGGCGCGAACACGACCCGCTCCAGCCAGCGGCCGAACAGCTCGCGCGCGAGCCGCGTGGCGCGGTCCGTGTGCGCGCGCACGTCGGTCGCCAGGCGCCGCGCCTGCGCGCCCGGCAGCGCGCGCAGCAGGCGCGCGTACTTCGGCTTGGCGAGCCAGTGGTCGGCGAGCGAGCGGTCCGGCTCGAGGTGGAACTGGAGGCCGTAGGCGGCGCCGCCCCACACGAACGCCTGGTTCTCGTACTGCGCCGAGCTGGCGAGGCGCCGCGCCCCGTCCGGCAACGCGAACGTGTCCTGATGCAGCGCGAAGGCGCGGAAGCGCGCCGGCGCCGCGCCGAAGACGGGGTCGTCGGCGGCGTCCGCGCACAGCGCGATCTCGGCCAGGCCCACCTCGGGCGCCGGCCCGCGCATCACCGGCGCCGCGAGCGAGGCGGCCAGCAGCTGCGCGCCGAGGCACACGCCCCAGTAGGGCGTGCCGGCGCGCACGGCGTCGGCGATCAGCCGCCGTTCGGCCGCCAGCCAGTTCCAGCGCGCGTCCTCGACGGCGCCCATCGGGCCGCCCAGCGCGACGATCCCGGCGTAGTCGCGCCAGTCCGGCAGCGCGTCCCCGCGCGCCGGCAGCACGCGCTCGGCCGCGATCCCGCGCGCGGCCAGCTCCTGCTCGTACGCGTTCGGCGTCGGCTCCGGGATGTGGTGCAGGACCAGCAGCGGCCGGGCGTCGCGGGCGGGCGAGGCGGGGAGCATGGCGGCGCGAAGGCTAGGCGCGCGGGGCTGGCGCGCCACTGCACGAAAGCGACGAACTTCCCGGCGGATTTCACCCGCTTCGTGGATGGGAGCGGTCGCCGCGGGCACGTACGGTGACCGCACCGTGCAGCGATCTGGCCATAGGACGGTGTACCGGTGACGGACGACGGCGGGGTGCCGACGGCCGGCGGCGGCGGCCTGCCGCGTCGCCGGCGCCCCCCGTCGCGCGACCGCGTGACGCCCGGCGCGCCGCGCGTCGTCGAGCTCGTCGGCACCGACGTGCGGCCGCTGCGCGAGCGCAAGCCGCCGTGGTTCAAGGTCCCGATCCCCGGCGGCCCGCGCTACCGCGAGCTGACGCAGATGATCCGCGCGGAGCAGCTGCACACGGTCTGTCAGGAGGCAGCCTGCCCGAACGTCGGCGAGTGCTGGGAGCGCGGCACCGCGACGTTCATGATCCTCGGCGACACCTGCACACGCCGCTGCGGCTTCTGCAACGTCAAGAGCGGCAAGCCGACGTGGAACGACCCGCTCGAGCCGGCGCGCGTCGCGCGCAGCATCGCGCGCATGGGCCTGCGCCACGCCGTCATCACGTCGGTCGACCGGGACGACCTGCCGGACAAGGGCGCCGCCGTGTGGGCGGCGACGATCCGCCAGGTGCGCCGCCAGGCGCCGCGCTGCAAGGTCGAGGTGCTGACGCCGGACTTCCAGGGCCGCGCCGCGCCGCTCGAGCTCGTCGTCGGCGAGCGGCCCGACGTCTTCAACCACAACGTCGAGGTCGTCCCGCGGCTCTACCCGGTCGCGCGGCGCGGCTCGCGCTGGGAGCGCTCGCTCGACGTGCTGCGCCGCGCGAAGCAGCTCGCCGGCGCGGAGCTGGTGACGAAGTCCGGGCTGATGGTCGGACTCGGCGAGACGCACGACGAGCTGGTCGCCGCGTTCGCGGACCTGCGCGCGCACGGCGTGCAGGTGCTGACGGTCGGCCAGTACCTGCGCCCGAGCGAGCAGCACCTGCCGGTCGTGCGCTACTGGCACCCGGACGAGTTCACGGCGCTGGAGGAGGCCGCGTACGCGCTCGGCTTCGAGCACGTCGCGGCCGGGCCGCTCGTGCGCAGCTCCTACCACGCCGACGAGCACGTGCGCCAGCAGGAGCGCGGCGAGGGGCCGCTCGCCGAGCGACCGACCTGACCCGAGGAGGAGCCGTGGACCCCGCCATCGCCGTCGTGAAGGACGTGTTCGCCGCCGTGCGCGTGCGCGACGTCGACCGGCTCGCCGCCCGCTTCGCGCGCGACTGCGTCTTCGAGGACGTCCCGCTCGCCACGGTCGCGCGCGGCCGCGCCGCCTTCCGCCGCTACATGGAGGAGCTGTGGGAGGCGATCCCGACCTTCCGCGTCAAGCACTGCGAGCTGATGAGCGACGGCGCGACGGTCGCGGCCGAGCTGCTGCTCGGCGGCGCGCACCGCGGCGAGCTGCTCGGCGTGCCGCCGAGCGGGCGCAGCGTCGCGTGGCGCGCGGCCGCCTTCTACCGCGTCGACGTCGCGCGCGGGCTCGTCGTGCACGAGACGTACTACTACGACGTCGAGGCGCTGCGGGCCGCGCTGCGCCAGGCGCACGGCTGAGCGGCCGCGACCCGTCAGGCGCCGAACAGCCGCAGCGCCTCCTCGCGCGCCAGCTCGCCGAGCGCCGGCGGCGGCAGCTCGTGGCGCGGCGGCGTCGCGCTCAGCCGCACGGGGTGGCGCGGGACGCGCGTCGTGCGGCCGTCGGCGCCGTGCAGCTCGGCGACCGGGTCGAGGCCGAGCCGCTGCGCGAACGCGAACGCCTCGCCGACGTCGTTGACCTGCCCGGCCGGCACGCCGACGGCCAGCAGCGCCTCCGCCCATGCAGCCGCGGGGCGCGTGCGCAGGCACGTCTCGATCCGCTCGCGCAGCGCGGCGCGCGCGGCCACGCGCGCCGGGTTGGTGGCGAAGCGCGGGTCGCCGGCCAGCTCCGGCGCGCCGATCGCGTCGCACAGCGCGGCGAACTGCCGGTCCGTGCCGACCGCGATCGCGAGCGGGCCGTCGGCGGCCTCGAACAGCTCGTACGGGGCGATGCTCGGATGGGCGTTGCCGATCCGCTGCGGCACGACGCCGGCGGCCGTGAAGCCCGACGCCTGGTTGACGAGCCCCGCGAGCAGGCAGGTGAGCAGATCGGTCTCGACGTGCTGGCCCTCGCCGGTCGCGTCGCGGTGGCGCAGCGCCGCGAGGATGCCGGTCGCGGCGAACAGGCCGGTGACGACGTCGACGAGCGCGACGCCGACCTTCTGCGGCTGGCCGCCGGGGGCGCCGGTCACGCTCATCAGTCCGCCGACCGCCTGCACGAGCAGGTCGTAGCCGGGCAGCGCCGCGCCCTCCGTGCAGCCGAAGCCGGTGATCGAGCAGGTCACGAGCCGCGGGTTGGCGGCGGCGAGCGTCGCGCGGTCGAGGCCGAGGCGCTCCATCACGCCGGGGCGGAAGTTCTCGATCACGACGTCGGCGCGGGCGGCGAGCGCGTGCGCGGTGGCGAGGTCGTCGGGGTCGGCGAGGTCGAGCGCGAGGCTGCGCTTGTTGCGGTTGACCGACAGGAAGTAGGTGGCGGTCCCGTCGGCGTCGTACGGCGGTCCCCAGGCGCGCGTGTCGTCGCCGGCGCCCGGCCGCTCGATCTTCACGACGGTCGCGCCGTGGTCGGCGAGCACCATCGTGGCGAGCGGGCCAGCGAGCACGCGCGAGAAGTCGAGCACGCGGACGCCGTCGAGCGCGAGGGGCATCCTTAGATATTATAAAAAATCAAACTCGTCCGAAGGCGGCCCGATGACCCACACCACGAGCGCTCCGCAGCGCACGCTCAACCCCCGCGACTTCCTCGATCTGGACGCGCTCCTGTCGGACGAGGAGCGCGAGATCCGCGACACGGTGCGCAGATTCGTCGCCGAGCGGGTGACGCCGTTCGTGGGCGAGTGGTTCGAGGAGGGGCGCCTGCCCGCGGAGCTGGCGCCGGCGCTCGGCAGACTCGGACTGCTGGGGATGCACCTCGACGGCTACGGCTGCGCCGGCGCGTCGGCGACCGCCTACGGGCTCGCGTGCATGGAGCTGGAGGCGGGCGACTCGGGCGTGCGCTCGCTCGTGTCGGTGCAGGGGTCGCTCGCGATGTACGCGATCTGGCGCTGGGGCAGCGAGGAGCAGAAGCAGGAGTGGCTGCCGGACATGGCGGCGGGGGAGGCGATCGGCTGCTTCGGGCTGACCGAGCCCGACGCCGGCTCCGACCCCGGCTCGATGCGCACGCGCGCGCGGCGCGGTGCGGGCGGCGACTGGATCCTCAACGGCGCGAAGATGTGGATCACGAACGGCTCCGTCGCCTCCGTCGCGGTCGTGTGGGCGCAGACCGACGAGGGGATCCGCGGGTTCCTCGTGCCGAGAGGCACGAGAGGCTTCAGCGCGCCGGAGATCCACAAGAAGCTCTCGCTGCGCGCCTCCGTCACCTCCGAGCTGGTGCTCGACGACGTGCGGCTCCCGGCCGAGGCGCTGCTGCCGGAGGCGACCTCGCTGCGCGGGCCGCTCTCGTGCCTGAACGAGGCGCGCTACGGGATTGTGTGGGGCGCCGCCGGCGCCGGGCGCGCGTGCCTCGAGGCGGCGCTCGACTACGCGCAGGAGCGCATCGCGTTCGGCAAGCCGATCGCCGCGACGCAGATCCAGCAGCAGAAGCTCGCCTTCATGGCGCTGGAGGTCAACCGCGCCAGCCTCGTGGCGCTGCACCTCGGGCGCATGAAGGACGCGCACCGGCTGCGGCCCGAGCACGTCAGCATGGGCAAGCTCGGCAACGTCAACGGAGCGCTCGAGGTCGCGCGCAGCGCCCGCCAGGTGCTCGGCGCCAACGGCATCAGCCTCGAGTACCCGGTGATGCGCCACATGGCCAACCTCGAGTCGGTCGTCACCTACGAGGGCACCGCCGACGTCCACGCGCTCGTGATCGGCGGCGCGCTCACCGGCATCCAGGCGTTCCGATGAGCGCCCAGCCCGCGACCCCGCCGAGCACCGCCCAGCAGCACGCGGTCGCATGGCTGCGCCGCGCGATCGTCGCCGGCGAGCTGCGGCCGGGCGACCGCGTGCCGCAGGAGGAGATGGCGGGCCGCATGGGCGTCTCGATGGTGCCGGTGCGCGAGGCGCTGCGCGTGCTCGAAGGGGAGGGGCAGGTGACCTATCTCCCGCGCCGCGGCTACTTCGTCACGCAGCTGCGGATGGGCGACCTGCGCGAGATCTACGCGCTGCGCGAGCTGCTGGAGGAGCGCGCCGCGCGCCGTGCGCTCGCCGCGCTCGACGCCGAGGTCGTGGAGCGGATGGCCCAGGCTGCGCGGCGCTGCGCGGAGGCGGCCGCCGCCGGCGACGTGGCGGCCGAGCTGGAGGCCAACCGCCGCTTCCACTTCGCGCTGCTCGACGCCTGCGAGCAGCCGCACCTGCTGCGGCTGCTGCGCCATCTGTGGGACTCGACCGAGGCCTACCGCGCGCTCTACTACAACGTCCCCGACGAGCGCCGCGCCGCGGACGACGCGCACGAGCGGATCCTCGCCGCCGTCGCGCGCCGCGACGCGGACGCCGTCGTCGCCGAGCTCGACGCGCACCGCGCCCGCGCGCTCGACGTGCTCGGCCGGATCCTCGAGGGAGACGCCTGAGATGGCCGCAGCCGCGCTTGACCGGCTCGTCGCCGGCGGCCCGCCGGAGGCGGTCGCGTCCGGCTTCACGTACACGGAGGGACCGGTCTGGCACGCGCCGAGCGCCGCGCTGCTGTTCCACGACATCCCCAGCGACCGGCGCCTGCGCTGGAGCGCGGCGGCCGGCCTCGAGACGGTCGCGCACCCGACCGGCAAGGGCAACGGCATGGCGCTCGACCGCGCCGGCCGCCTGCTCGTGTGCGAGTCGGGCGCGCACCGCGTCGTGCGTCACGAGCCGGACGGCGCCGTGACGGTGCTGGCCGAGCGCTACGAGGGGCGGGAGCTGAACAGCCCGAACGACCTCGCCGTGCACTCCGGGGGCGACGTCTACTTCACCGACCCGGCGTACGGGCGGATCCCGGTCTACGGCGTCGAGCGCCCGCGCGAGCTCGACGTGCAGGGCGTCTACCGGGTGCGCGCCGGCGACGGGGCGCTCGAGCTCCTGTGCGACGACTTCGCCCAGCCGAACGGCATCTGCTTCTCGCCCGACGAGCGCCGCCTCTACGTCAACGACACCGAGCGCGCCGAGGTGCGCGCGTTCGACGTGGCGGCGGACGGGACGCTGCGCGACGGGGCGATCCTGCACGCGCCGGTCGGGCCCGCGCTCGCGTTCGAGGACGCGCGCCGCAACGTGCTGCCGCACGGTTTCGTGGACGGGATGAAGTGCGACGAGCGCGGCAACGTCTACGTGACCGGGCCGGGCGGGATCTGGGTGCTCGACCCCGGCGGGGACCGCGTCGGGGTCGTCGAGCTGCCCGAGGACGTCGCCAACTTCGCGTGGGGCGGCGAGGACGGGCGCGACCTCTTCTGCTGCTGCCGCAGCGCGCTCGTGCGTGTGCGGATGCGCGTGCGGGGCACGGCGTGAGCGCCGCGCTGCCGACCCGCCGGCTCGGGCGCGCCGGCCTCGAGGTCACGACGCTCGGCTTCGGCGGCGGCGCGCTCGGCGGCCTCTACGAGCCGGTCCCCGCCGCGCAGGCGGAGGCGGCGGTCGCGGCCGCCTGGGAGCGCGGGATCCGCTACTTCGACACCGCCCCGCTCTACGGCCACGGCCGCAGCGAGCGGCGCCTGGGCGCGGCGCTGCGCGGCGTGCCGCGCGAGCGCTACGTGCTCGCGACGAAGGTCGGCGTCGCGATCGCGCCGGACGAGCGCGACGCCGCGGCGGCGGAGCGCCGCTATGCCGACCCGTGGGTCGTGGACGGCCGCTACGACTTCGGCTACGACGCCTGCCTGCGCTCGCTGGAGGCGAGCATGGAGCGGCTCGGCGTCGACCGCGTCGACGTCGTCAACGTCCACGACCCGGACGAGGGCGACAGCGCGCTGCCGCCCGCGCAGCGGCGCGGGATCGACCACCTGCCAGAGGTGATGGACGGCGCCTACCGCGCGCTCCACGAGTTGCGCGAGCAGGGCGTCGTGCGCGCGATCGGGGTCGGCATGAACGGCGTCGAGCCGCTCGCGGCGTTCGCGCGCGCGGGCGAGTTCGACTGCTTCCTGCTCGCCGGCCGCTACACGCTGCTGGAGCAGCGGGGGCTGGAGGACCTGCTGCCGCTGTGCGAGGCGCGCGGGATCGCGCTCGTGATCGGCGGCGTCTTCAACTCCGGCATCCTCGCGAGCGGCAGCGGCGCCGCGACGCCGCGCTACGACTACGCGCCGGCCGAGGAGGCGACGATCGCGCGCGTGCGGGCGATCGAGGCGCTCGCCGAGCGCCACGGCGTGACGCTGCCGGCCGCGGCGCTGCAGTTCCCGCTCGGCCATCCGGCGGTCGCGACGGCGATCCCCGGGATGCGCTCGGTCGGGGAGGTCGACGCGAACGTCGCCGCCGCGCGGCAGGAGATCCCGGCGGCCTTCTGGTCGGAGCTGCATGCGGAGCGGCTGGTCGATGCGCGGGCGCCGCTGCCGTCGGCCGGCGTCTGAGCGCGCCTCAGGGGAGCGCCGCGGCGCCCTGCGCGACGACCGGCAGGCCGTCGCGCATCTGCGCGAGGTAGTCGAGCGGATCGCCCGCCGGCCGCGACGCGGGCACCTCGTGCTCGAGCAGCGCCTCGCCGGCAGCCGCCGCCGCGACGACGCTCCCGTCTGCCGCGACGACGCGGCTGCCGCCGACGAAGTCCAGCCCGGCCTGCGCGCCGACGCGGTTGACGTAGAGGTGCGGGCGGCCGTTCTCGAGCGCGCGCGAGCGGCTCGCCAACGCGTGGTCCTCGGCGTACGGCGCCATGTTGGCGGCGATCGTGACGAGCAGCTCGGCGCCGGCGCGGCAGGCGGCGCGCGCCAGCTCGGGCAGCTCGACCTCGAAGCAGATCAGGGGTGCGACGCGGCGGCCGGCGAGCCGCACGAGCGTGAGCGCGTCGCCCGGCTCGAACGCGGCCTGCTCGGCGGCGCCGAACAGGTGCGTCTTGCGGTGCACGCCGGCGACCGTGCCGTCGCGGTCGACGCAGAGGGCGGCGTTGGCGACCGCGCCGCCCGGGCGCGGCTCGGCGAAGCCGACGATCAGCGCGCAGGCGGCGCCCGCCGCCGCGGTCCGCAGCGCCTCGACCGCGGCGGGCGGGCGGGCGAGCGCGTCGCGCGCGACGCAGGCGGGGTCGTAGCCGTCGAGGAACAGCTCCGGGAAGACGGCGAGCTCGGCGCGCGGGTGGTCGCGCAGGACGGCCGCGACGCGCGCGGCGTTGGCGGCGGGGTCGGCCGGCCGGGGGCTGAGCTGGGCGAGCAGCGCACGCATCGGAGGCGAGCATAGCGGACGTTGCAAAAGCGTCTTTGCTACTGGGCTGGCCTGCAAAAGCGCTTGACATGAAAAAGCGCTTTATCTAGCCTGCTCGTGGTGTTCGCCAGCGGGTCGCCGTCGGACCCACGATCCGGAGGAGAGTCTTGATGTCAGACGCGCCCCACGACGACGACCTGATGTGGTCGAGCTTGCTGCACGCGGGACTCGCCGGGTCGTTCATGCGACTCCCGCACGTGCGCCCGGAGCGCGACGCGCTGCGTGCGCGCGGCGCCGGCGCCGCCTTCTACGGGATCCCGTGGGACTCGACGTCGATCAGCCGCACCGGCGCCAACTACGGCCCGCGCGGCATGCGCGAGATCTCCTGCCAGTTCCTCACGTACAACGCCGCGCTCGACTTCGACCTCGTCGAGCGGCTCGCGCCGGTTGACTGCGGCGACGCGAACGTCGTGCTCGCGAACGCCGAGAAGACGTTCGCGCACGCGCAGCGCGACATCGGCGAGATCCTCGCGGCCGGCGCGCTGCCCGTCGTGCTGGGCGGCGACCACTCGGTCACGATCCCGGCCGTGCGGGCCGTGCGCGAGGTGCACGAGCGCCCCGGGCTCGTGCTGGTCGACAGCCACCTCGATACCGCCGCCGACGTCGGCGGCGAGACGCTCAACCACTGCTGCCCGATCAGCCGCGCCGTCGACGCCGGCTTCCCGCCCGAGCACATCGTGCTGATCGGGATCAACGGCTGGCTCAACCCGCCCGCCGAGCTGGCGTACGCGCGCGAGCACGGCATCGAGGTCATCTGGCTCGAGGAGCTGTGGGCGCAGGACGTCCAGCACGTCGTCGAGCGCGCGCTCGCGATCGCCGGCGCCGGCACCGACGGCATCTACCTCAGCTTCGACGTCGACTCGCTCGACGCCGCCTACGCCGTCGGCACCTGCGTCCCGACGCCCGGCGGCCTGACCGCGCGCGAGGCGATCGAGCTGGTGCGCGGCATCGCCGCCAACGGGCTCGTCGGCCTCGACGTCGTCGAGGTCGCGCCGAGCCTCGACCCGACGACGATGACGGCCGGGCTCGGCTGTCGCGTCGCGCTCGAGGCGCTCGCCTTCCACGCCGGCGCGCAGCTGCCCGAGGGAGCGCGCTCGCTCGGCACCACCACCCCCGCGCGCTAGGCCGTCTGGGAGGAACGGCTCGTGCGTCGCACCGACAGAGGAGAGAGGTTCAAGATGAGGCAACGTGCCGGAATGGCAGCGGTCGCCGCGGCCGCGAGCATCGCGGTCGCGCTGGCCGGCTGCGGCGGCGGCGAGGACTCCGGCGGCGGGTCGGGCTCGACCGCCGCCGCCTCGCCCGACGCGCAGGTCGTCCAGCGCCTCTACAGAGGCACGTACGAGGCGCCGCCGCCGGCACCGAGACCGCAGCCGGGCAAGAAGCTGCTGCTGCTGTCGTGCGGGCAGTCGCTGCCGACCTGCGCGCAGGCGATGTCCGGCGCCCAGGAGGCCGCCAAGGCGATGGGCTGGTCGACGACGATCTTCGACACGAAGGGCGACCCCAACCAGGCGTCCGCCGGCATCCGCCAGGCGCTCGTCTCGAAGGTCGACGGCGTGTTCGTCTACTTCACCGACTGTCGCCTGATGAAGCAGGCGCTGCAGGAGGCGCGCGACGCGAAGCTGCCGGTCGTGGCGGCCGAGTCGCTCGACTGCGACTTCGGCGGCTCCGGCCAGCCCCTGTTCGCCGGGACGGTCAGATACGTCGAAGGCAGCTACGCCGACTGGATCGCCGCCTACGGCAAGGCGCAGGCGCAGTACGTGATCGCGAAGACGGGCGGGAAGGCGAAGATGCTCGACTTCATGGAGGACGACCTGCTCGGCGCCGCGATCCAGCAGAGAGCGCAGCAGGCGGCCTTCAGAGCGTGCGGCGGCTGCGGCCTGTATCCCGTCAAGTACACGATCGGCGACCTCTCGACCGGCATCCAGCAGAAGGCGCAGCAGGCGCTGCTCCAGCACCCGGACGCCGACTCGCTCGTCGTCCAGTACGACGCGGTGCTGCTGGCCGGCGTCTCGTCGGCGGCCGCTTCGGCGGGGCGCAGCCTCGTCGTGATGGCCGCCGAGGGCGACACGGCGACGATGGACCTCGTCCGCTCCGGCAAGGTCACGGCGGGCGTCGGCATCCCGATCGAGTGGGAGGGCTACGCCGGCGTCGACGCGCTCAACCGGCTGATGCACGGCGAGCAGCCGGCGAGCAGCGGGATCGGGATCCAGGTCTACGACCGGGACCACAACACCCCGGCGTCCGGTCCCTACAGACCGCCGATCGACTTCCGCGCGGCCTATCGCAAGGCGTGGGGGCTCGGCGGGTGAGCAGCCTGCCCGCGGAGCCGTCGAGCGTCCCCGCGCTGCGCGTCCGGGAGGTCCGCAAGGACTTCCCGGGCACGCGGGCGCTCGACGGCGTCTCGCTCGACGTCCTGCCGGGCGAGGTGCACGCGCTGGTCGGCGGCAACGGCTGCGGCAAGTCGACGCTGATGAAGATCCTCGCGGGCGTCCAGCCGGCCGACGCGGGCAGCGCCGAGATCGGCGGCGCCGTGCACGACCTGCGCCACTTCAGCGCCGCGCTCGCGCGCCGTTGCGGGCTTCACTTCGTCCATCAGCAGTCGAGCGTCTTCCCCGACATGACCGTCGCGGAGAACCTCGCGATCGGGCGCGGCTACGAGACCGGCCCGCTCGGCGCGATCCGCTGGGCCAGGTTGCGCCGCCGCGTCGCCGCCGTGCTGGAGCGCTTCGAGATCGCCGCGCGCCCGGACGACCGGGTCGACCGCCTGCGTCCGGCGACCCAGACGATGGTCGCGATCGCGCGCGCGCTGCAGGACCAGGAGGTCGCGCACGAGGGCGTGCTCGCGCTCGACGAGCCGACCGCCTCGCTGCCGCCCGACGAGGTCGCGACCGTGCTCGACGCGCTGCGCCGCTGCGCGGCGCGCGGGCAGGCGATCGTCTTCATCTCCCACCGGCTCGACGAGGTGCTCGGCGTCGCCGACCGCATCACCGTCCTGCGCGACGGGCGCGTCGTCGCGACGGTCGCGCGCGACGGGCTCGACCACGACGGCCTCGTCGAGCTGATCGTCGGCCGGCGCGTCGAGCCGCTCGCCGCGGCCGCGCCGGCGGCCGTGCGCGAGGCGGCCGACGCGGCGCCCGCGCTCGAGGTCGCCGGCCTCGCGGGCGGCGCCGTGCGCGGCGCCGACCTGACGCTGCACGCCGGCGAGGTCGTCGGCGTCGCCGGCCTCAACGGCTCCGGCCGCTCGACGCTGCTGCGGCTGCTGTTCGGCGAGCAGCAGGCGCGCGAGGGGAGCGTGCGCGCCGGCGGCCGCGCGCTCGCGCTCGCGCGCCCGCGCGACGCGATCGACGCCGGCTTCGCCTACGTGCCGGAGGACCGCGCCGTCGCCGGCCTGTTCCCCGAGCTGTCCGTCGCGGAGAACCTGTCCGGCGGCTTCGCCGGCGACTACGCGCGGCACGGGCGGCTCGTGCACCGGCTCGAGCGCGCCGACGCGCGCGCCGCGATGGAGCGCTTCCTGATCCGCGCCGCGTCGCCGGAGGTGGCGATCTCGACGCTCTCGGGCGGCAACCAGCAGAAGGTCGTGCTGGCGCGCTGGCTGCGCCGCCGCCCGCACGTGCTGCTGCTCGACGAGCCGAGCCACGGCGTCGACGTCGGCGCGCGCGCCGAGATCGCCGGGCTGATCCGCGCGGCGGCGGAGGAGGGGACGGCGGTGCTCGCCGTCTCGTCGGACTTCGAAGAGCTCGTCGCGTTGTGCGACCGCGTCCTGCTGATGCGCGAAGGGCGCATCGCGGGCGAGGTCGCCGGCGCGCAGCTGACCGTGGAACGCATCGACCACCTGCTGCACTCGGAGGCGGCGCTGTCATGACCCCACCATCCGCCAGCGCCGAGCGCGCGCGCCTCGACGAGCGCGCCGCCGTCGCCCCACCCGCCCGCCGGCCCCGCCGGCCGCGCCGGCCCGACGCGGCCGCGCTGCTGCATGTCGCCGAGGCGTACGCGCTGCTCGGCCTCACGATCGCGCTGATCGTGCTGTTCAGCGTGCTGCCGGCGACGAGCGACACGTTTCCGACGACGGCGAACCTGCAGGCGACGCTCGGCAACCAGTCCGTGCTCGCGATCGTCGCGCTGGCGGCGCTCGTCCCGCTCGTCGCGCAGTCGTACGACTTCTCGGTCGGGGCGACGATGGGGCTCGCCTCGATCTTCGCCGCGACGGTCCTGTCGGGCGGCACCCCGCTCGCGCTCGCGCTCGCGCTCGCGATCGGCATCGGCCTGGTCGTCGGCGTCGTCAACGGCCTGCTCGTCACGCGCGCGGGCGTCAGCTCGGTCGTCGTGACGCTCGGCACCGCGACGATCCTGCAGGGGATCGTCAGCTGGAAGACGGGCGGGCAGAGCATCGTCGACGGGATCCCGACGTCGCTGACGGACTTCGGCTCGGGCAACGCGCTCGGGCTGCCCTACGCCGTCTACGTGGCGCTCGCGGTCGCCTGCGCGGTCCACTGGCTGCTGCGTCACACGCCCTACGGCCGCTACGTGCACGCGCTCGGCTCGAACGCGAACGCGGCGCGGCTCGTCGGCCTCGACGTGCGGCGGCTGACGCTCTCGACGTTCGTGATCGCCGGCGCGCTCGCCGGCGGCGCCGGCCTGCTGCAGGTCGCGCGCAGCGGCGCCGGCAACCCGCAGGTCGGCCCGGGCTTCACGCTGCCGGCGATCGCGGCCGCGTTCCTGAGCGTGGCGGCGGTGAAGCCCGGGCGCTTCAACGTGTGGGGCGCGATCGTCGCGATCCTGTTCCTCGCGACGCTCAACAGCGGTCTCAACCTCGCGGGCGTGGACAGCTACGTCAACGACTTCGCCAACGGGATCGCGCTGATCGCGGGCGTCGCGCTCGCGGGTGCGTTCGGCCGCCGCCGGGCGGGGTCGGCCTGAGGGGCGCGGGCGGCGGCGGCCCCGGCCGGGCGTGACCCCCGGCCGATCCCCGTCGACTACCCTCCCGGCTACCGTGGCACGGCGCCCCAGCATC
Source organism: Actinomycetota bacterium (assembly GCA_018268595.1). GTDB lineage: Bacteria > Actinomycetota > Thermoleophilia > Solirubrobacterales > Solirubrobacteraceae > Conexibacter. The sequence continues at coordinate 21,581 of JAFDWH010000027.1, forward strand.
CACGACGTCGCCACGACGGCCGGCGTCTCGATCACGACCGTCTCGCACGCGCTCAGTGGCAAGGGACGGCTCCCGCAGGAGACGCGCGACCACGTGCGGCGGGTCGCCGAGCAGATCGGCTACGCGCCGAGCATGCATGCGCGTGGCCTTGCGACCGGCCGCACGATGCTGCTCGGGATCCAGGCGTCCGGCTTCGACTCGCGCGCGCTCGTGCCGCAGCTCGCCTACTTCGTCGACCTGCTCAACGCGGCCTCCGCGACCGCGATCGAGCACGGCTACGCGCTCGTGCTGCTGCCGCCCGACGCGCCCGAGGACAAGGTCCACCGGCTCGCGTTCGACGGGGCCGCGATCGTCGACCCGGTCGGCGACGAGCACCTGCTGACGGCGCTGCGCGCGGAGGGCAAGCCGGTCGTGACGACGGGCCGGATTCCCGGCGAGCCGGTCTCGCCCACCGCGATCGACAGCGATCACGTCGCGGCCGCCGTGATGATGCTCGACCACCTCGCGCAGGCCGGCTGCGAGCGGCCCGCGCTGTTGACGACCGGCAGAGGCCCGTCGTACGTCGCGGACGCGGCGCGCGGCTACCGCTCGTGGTGCGCGGCGCACAAGGTCAAGCCGCGCGTGATCACCGTGCGCGGCGCGCCGACGGAGGAGGCCGGCGAGCGCGCGATGGGCCGCGCGCTCGACGCGGACGGTGCGGCGGTCGACGCCGTCTACGCGACGCTCGACGCGCTCGCGATCGGCGCGCTGCGGGCGGCGCGCGCGCGTGGCGTCGGCGTGCCGGACGAGCTGGCGATCGCCGCGATCACCGACTCCGCGCCGCTGCGCGCCGCCTCGCCGCCGGTGACGGCGCTCGACCTCCATCCGGAGCAGATCGGCGCGCGCGCGATCGAGCTGCTGGTCGGGCTGATCGAGGGCAGGGACGTCGTCGACGGCAGCGAGCCGGTGCCGGTCGACCTCGTCCCGCGCGCCTCGACGGCCGCGCGCGCGACGGTCGGCGCCTAGTCCGCTCGGGCGCGCGCCGGTGCGCCCGCTTGCGCAGTCGCCGCCGGTTGACATGAAAAAGCGCTTTAGCTACGCTCTCCGCGACGTACCCTGGTGCGTGGCCGACGGACGCGCGCCGGCCGCACCGCTTGCCCCCGAGGAGAGCACCGATGACGACCACCGCGCCCGGCGCGCTGGACCTGCACGCCTGCCTTGCGCCCGGCATCGAGCTGGTCTACGAGCGCGGCACACCCGAGTCCCGCACGCAATGGCTCGACGTCGAGCGCCAGCTCGTGCTCGCACGCCCGCGCACCGGCGCGGGCGACTGGACGGCGCCCTACCTGAGCCTCGAGCATGAGCGCGACGTGCGCCTGCTGCCGCGCAACGGCGCCGGGCCCGCCGGCGCGCCGGAGGCGGGGATCCTGCAGGACAACGCGCGCGGCCGCCTGCGCGCGCTCGACGCCGCCGGCGTCGCCGTCCAGCTGCTGAGCCCGGCCGGCTCGATCGACGCCGCCGCCGCGCTGCCCGCGAACCTGGCCGTCGGGCTGTTCGGCGGCTACAACCAGTACGCACTCGCCTACTGCGCGGCCGACCCCTCGCGCCTGAAGGCGGCGATCCAGGTGCACGGCGGCGAGCCGATCTGGTCGGCGCAGGAGATCCGCGCGCTCGCCGGCGAGCCGGCCGTCGCCGCCGTCAGCGTCTGCCTGCCGGTCAAGATCGCGCCCGACAGCGCCGCCTTCGCGCCGCTGTGGGAGGCGCTCGAGCAGACCGGCCTGCCGCTGCTGTTCCGGCCCGGCTTCGGCGCGCGCGCCTGGACGCCGGAGCGGACGCTCGGCTACCTCGCGCTGACCGGCCTGCTGGAGCGCCACGCCAGCGTGCGCATCGCGATCGCCGGCAGCGGCGCGGGCTGGCTCGCCGCGTGGGGGCGCCGCGCGCGCGAGATGCCGGGCGAGGCCGCCGCCGTGCGCGCGCTCGAGCAGGGGAGCGTGGTCGCGACCGCGAGCGACCGCGAGGACGCCGCCGCGATCGAGCGGGTCGTCGCCCAGCTTGGCGACGCCTGCCTCGCCTGGGGGTCCGGCTTTCCGCTCGCGGGGGCGGCCGAGGGGCCGCCGCTCGCCGGGCTCGATGACCGTCTGCGCGAGCGCCTGCTCGCGACGAACCCGTCGCGCTTCCTCGGCCTGGGATGACCACGCCCGCCGCCACGCCGCGACCGACGCAGTCGAACGGAGGACCGATGCAACCAACGCCGGATCAGTCGCTGTGGATGTACGAGACGATGCTCGTGATCCGCGAGTACGAGGAGACGATGGCGACCGTCTACCTCGAGGGCAAGCTCCCGCCCAACATCCAGAAGGGCCTTGCGTTCGACATCGGCGCCGGCCCCGTGCCCGGCGAGATGCACCTCGCCGCCGGGCAGGAGCCGGTCGCCGTCGGCACGTGCGCGCACCTGCGCGACGAGGACACCGTCGTCGGCACGCACCGTCCGCACCACTTCGCGATCGCGAAGGGCGTCCCGCTCAACGCGATGACGGCCGAGATCTTCGGCAAGGCGACCGGCCTCAGCCGCGGCAAGGGCGGGCACATGCACCTGTTCGACCCGGCGCACAAGTTCAGTTGCAGCGGGATCGAGGGCGCCAGCATGCCGCCCGCGGTCGGTGCGGCGCTGGCCGCCAAGAAGCTCGGCAGGGACTGGGTCGCGGTCGCGTTCTTCGGCGAGGGCGCGGCGAACCAGGGGACGTTCCACGAGGCGCTCAACCTGGCCGGCCTGTGGAAGCTGCCCGTGGTCTTCGTCTGTGAGGACAACAAGTACGCGATCTCGGTGCGCAAGAGCGACTCGACGGCGGTCGAGTCGAACGCGGTGCGCGCCGCCGGCTACGGGATGCCGGGCGTCGACGTGCTGCACAACGACCCGCTCGAGGTGTTCGCCGCCGTCGGCGAGGCCGTCGCGCGCGCCCGCGCCGGCGAGGGCCCGACGCTGATCGAGGTGCAGACCGACCGCTACCTCGGCCACTTCCAGGGCGACGGCGAGGTCTACCGCCCGAAGGGCGAGCCCGACGAGCTGCGCATGCGCGACCCGATCCCGGCGCTCGCCGCCCGCCTGCGCGAGCAGGGCACGCTCGACGACGCGGCCGACGAGCAGATCAGAGCGCGCGCGCACGCGCGCGTCGAGGAGGCGTACGCGTTCGCGCGCGAGAGCCCCTACCCCGACCCCGACGAGGCGCTGCGCAGCGTCTTCGCGTGACCCCATCGACCGACAGGAGCGAGCGACCATGAGTGTTGCAACGGAGCAGCGCACGCTGACGATGGCGCAGGCGATCTCGGAGGCGATCGGCCTCGAGCTCGAGCGCGACGAGCGCGTGTTCGTGATGGGGGAGGACATCGGCGCCTACGGCGGCATCTTCGGCGCGACCGAGGGCCTGCTGGCGAGATTCGGCCCCGAGCGGATCATGGACACGCCGATCTCGGAGGCGGGCTTCATCGGTGCGGCGATGGGCGCGGCGGCGGAGGGGTTGCGGCCGATCGCGGAGTTGATGTTCGTTGACTTCTTCGGCGTCGCGATGGACCAGATCTACAACCACGTCGCGAAGAACACGTACATGTCGGACGCCAACGTGAAGCTGCCGCTCGTCATCACGACGGCGATCGGCGGCGGCTACTCGGACGCGGCGCAGCACTCGCAGTGCCTGTACGCGACGTTCGCGCACGTGCCGGGCCTGAAGGTCGTCGTGCCGTCGAACGCGTATGACGCGAAGGGCCTGATGATCGAGGCGATCCGCGACGACAACCCGGTCGTCTTCATGTTCCACAAGGGGATCATGGGGCTGCCGTGGATGTCGTACTTCGAGGGCGCCACGACGGCCGTGCCGGAGGGCGCCTACACGGTCCCGTTCGGCAGAGCGCGGGTCGTGCGCGAGGGCGGCGACGTCACGCTCGTGACGTTGAGCCAGATGGTGCAGAAGGCGGAGATCGCGGCCGAGCAGCTCGCCGGCGAGGGGATCGACGTTGAGCTGATCGACCTGCGCACGGTCGTGCCGCTCGACCGCGAGACGCTGCTGGCGTCGGTCGCGAAGACCGGCCGGCTGCTGATCGCCGACGAGGACTACCTGTCGTTCGGACTGTCCGGCGAGATCGGCACGCTCGTGGCCGAGCGGCTCGACGAGATCCGGCTGCAGGCGCCTGTGCGGCGCCTCGCGGTGCCGGACGTCCCG
>JAFDWH010000028.1 GCA_018268595.1 Actinomycetota bacterium
CGCGCCGCCCCCGCCACCGGCGGCCGCACCGCCGCCGCCGGCCCCGGCGCCTCCGGCGGAGGCGGCGCTCGGCGACGCGCCGGCGAGCGCGCCACCGCCGCCCGGCATGCCGTAGTCGCCGCGACCGCCGGGCGCTCCGCGCGGAGCGCCCGGCGGGGCCTAAACTCCCGCGCCGATGATCGATCGCGCGCAGGTGCTCCACGTCGCGAAGCTCGCCCGCCTCGCCCTCTCCGAGCAGGAGGTCGAGCAGATGTCGCGCGAGCTGTCGGCCGTCCTCGGTCACATCGAGAAGCTGTCCGAGCTGGACCTCGAGGGCGTCCCGCCGACCTCGCACGTGGTCGACGTCGTCAACGCGCTGCGGGCGGACGAGCCGCGTCCGTCGCTGCCGCGCGAGGTCGCGCTCGCCGACGCGCCCGAGCGGATCGACGATGGCTTCGGCGTGCCGTCGCCCGGAGCCGGCGGATGAGCGACGCGATCGAGCTGACCGCCGCGCAGGCGGCGGAGCGGATCCGCGACGGGGAGCTGTCCGCCCGCGAGCTGTTCGACGCCTACCGCGCCCGCGCCGCCGCCGACGCCGGCGATCTCAACGCCTTCACGTGGGTCGCCGACGCCGCCCCCGAGCTGCCCGCGAACGGCGCCCCGCTCGCCGGCGTCCCGCTGGCCGTCAAGGACCTCTTCTGCACCGAGGGCGTGCCGAGCCAGTCCGGCTCGAAGATCCTCGAGGGCTACCGCCCGCCGTACACGGCGACGGCCGTGCGCCGGCTCGCCGACGCCGGCGCGACGCTGCTCGGCAAGACCAACCAGGACGAGTTCGCGATGGGCTCCTCGAACGAGAACTCGGCGTTCGGCCCGGTCAAGAACCCGTGGGACCGCGAGCGCGTCCCGGGCGGCTCGTCCGGCGGCAGCGCCGCCGCCGTCGCCGCCGGCCTCGCGCCGTGGGCGCTCGGCACCGACACGGGCGGCTCGATCCGCCAGCCGGCCGCGCTGTGCGGGATCGTCGGCCTCAAGCCGACGTACGGCGCGATCAGCCGCTACGGGATGATCGCGTTCGCCTCCTCGCTCGACCAGGCCGGCCCGTTCACGCGCGACGTGACCGACGCGGCGCTGCTGCTGCGGCACATGGTCGGCCGGGACCCGTGCGACTCGACCTCGCTCGCCTATCCCGGCGAGATCGCGCTGCCGCAGGGGGTCGACCTCAGAGGGCTCAAGCTCGGCGTGCCGCAGGAGCTGACCGGCGACGGGATCGAGTCGGGCGTGCGCGAGGCGTTCAACGCGACGCTCGCGCTCGCCGAGCAGCTCGGCGCCAGCGTCGAGACCTGCAGCCTGCCGCACGCGCCGCACGCGCTGTCCGCCTACTACCTGATCGCGCCGGCGGAGGCGTCCGCCAACCTCGCCCGCTTCGACGGCGTCCGCTACGGCCTGCGCGTGGACGCCGACGACCTGCTCGGCATGTACACGCAGACGCGCGAGGCCGGCTTCGGCGCCGAGGTCAAGCGCCGCATCATGCTCGGCACCTACGCGCTCAGCTCCGGCTACTACGACGCCTACTACGGGCGCGCGCAGCAGGTGCGCACGAAGGTCGCCGAGGACTTCCGCGCCGCCTTCGAGCGCTTCGACCTGCTCGTCACGCCGACCGCCCCGAGCGTCGCGTTCCGGTTGGGGGAGAAGCTCGACGACCCGCTCGCGATGTACCTCTCGGACGTCTGCACGGTGCCGATGTCGCTCGCCGGGATCCCCGCGATCTCGATCCCCAACGGCCTCTCGGACGGGCTGCCGACCGGCTTCCAGCTGTGCGGGCCGGCGTTCAGCGAGAACCGCCTGCTGGACGCGGCCTACGTGCTGGAGCAGGCGCTCGGCTTCGACGGCTCGGAGGCGCGCGCATGAGCCCCGCCTACGAGCCCGTCATCGGGCTGGAGATCCACGTCCAGCTGAAGACCAACACGAAGATGTTCTGCGGCTGCGAGCTGAGCTTCGGCGACCCGCCGAACACGCACACCTGCCCGGTCTGCCTCGGCCTGCCCGGCGCGCTCCCGGTCGCGAACGCGAGAGCGGTCCACTACGCGCTGCTGATCGGGCTGGCGCTCGGCTGCGAGCTGGCGCCGCGCTCGATCTTCCACCGCAAGAACTACTTCTATCCGGACCTGCCGAAGGGCTACCAGGTCAGCCAGTACGACGTCCCGATCTGCTCCGGCGGTCGCCTCGGCGACGTGCGCATCCACCGCGCGCACCTGGAGGAGGACGCGGCGAAGCTCGTGCACGTCGGCGCGAGCGGGCGCATCCACGGCGCCGACGAGTCGGTCGTCGACTTCAACCGCGGCGGCACGCCGCTGGTCGAGATCGTCACCGAGCCCGACGTGCGCAGCGCTGCGCAGGCGCGCGAATGGCTCACGCTGCTGCGCGAGACGCTGCGCCAGCTCGGCGTCTCCGACGTGAACATGGAGGAGGGCTCGCTGCGCTGCGACGCGAACGTCTCGATCCGCCCCGCCGGCAGCGACCGGCTCGGCACCAAGACCGAGCTGAAGAACATGAACTCGTTCCGCTACCTCGAGCGCGGCGTCGAGGCGGAGATCGCGCGCCAGGTCGCGCTCGTGGAGGCCGGCGGCCAGGTCGAGCAGGAGACGCTCCACTACGACCCGGTCAGCGGCAGCCTCACGCCGCTGCGCTCGAAGGAGGAGGCGCACGACTACCGCTACTTCCCCGAGCCGGACCTCGTGCCGATCGTAGTGGACGAGGCGATGGTCGCGGCGGCGCGCGCCGAGCTGCCGGAGCTGCCCGCCCAGCGCGCGGAGCGCTACGAGCGCGAGCTGGAGCTGAGCGCCGACAGCGCCCGCCAGCTCGCCTTCCGCGCCGACCTCGCCGCCTACTTCGAGCAGGCGCTCCAGGCCGACGGCGCGCACCCGCAGACGCTCGCGAACTGGGTCACCGGCGAGCTGGTCGCGCGCGTCGGCGACGGCGACCCGGCCGCCAGCAAGGTCGCGCCGGCCGCGCTCGCCAAGCTTGTCGCGCTGCTGCGCGCGAAGACGATCACGCCGGGCGCAGCCAAGCAGGTGCTCGACGCGCTCGTGGCGGAGGGCGGCGATCCGCAGGCGATCGTCGAGGCGGAGGGGCTCGGCGCGCTCGGCGGCGGCGACGAGCTCGACGAGCTCGTGCAGCGCGCGCTCGCCGCCGACCCGGACGCGGTCGCGAAGCTGAAGGCCGGCAACATGAAGGCGATCGGCCCGATCGTCGGCTTTGTGATGCGCGAGACGAAGGGCCGCGCCGACGGCGGCGAGGTCACGCGCCTCGTGCGCGAGCACTTGAAGCTGTAGGGCCCGCGCGCGCTGCGCGAGCGGTTCCCAGTTGCGCCGGGACCGCGATCCGATCTAGTTTGTGGTGACACCGGTTCAGGGGGATGACCGTGAGGAACAAGGTCGCGCTGGCGCTGCTGGCGCTTGCAGCGTCAATCGTCGTAGCTGCGTGCGGTGGCACGCAGGAAGCCGACCTCGCCGGCACGTCCACGCCGACGACGCCGACCAGACCCGTCAAGCACAGGCGCACCGACCCGCACAAGAGCTGCGACGCGCAGGGCATCAACTCGACGCAGCTGGGCGTCGGCGCCTGCACGGAAGAAGGCGTGCAGTACGTCGTCGCCAACTACGGCGGGATCGCGAAGCTGAGAACGCTCGCCGTGACGATCACCGGCGTCGCGATCGCTCCCGCCGACGAAGACGGCAGGCGCAAGGTGCCGCCGCAGCGCGACGCGTTCCTGCGCGTGACGCTGCAGGTGCAGAACCTCGACAGGGTCCCGCACAGATTCGAATACGGCCAGACGATGCTCGGGATCGCCGAAGACAACTACCTCGAGAGCGTGAACGTCGAGCGCCAGATCCATCCGGAAGCGATCGCGAAGGTCAACGGCGGCCAGATCGGGCCGGGCGAGACGCTGCGCGGCGACGTGCTGTTCGACATCACCGAGGCGGACTACGCGCAGATCCAGAGAAAGGCCCGCTTCTTCATATGGAACTTCGGCGACAGGGCGTCGGCGCAGATCTCCAGAAGAATCGGCCAGCTCGGGCAGATCCGCCTGTACGCGTCGGAAAACTCCGGCCAGGCGCCGCAGCAACAGCAGCAGCGCTGAGCGGCTGGACCGTGCGGGTACGCTGGGAGCGAGGAACCCGACGACGCACACCCAGGCGCTCAGGAGGCCCGAGATGTCCCGACTCATCCGCATGGACGGCAGCGGCCACACGACGCTCGCGGAGTGGACCGCGGACGACCCGGCGTCGGTGGAGGCCGCCGTCGCCGCCTTCCGCGAGGAGCTCGAGCTGGGCTCGATCGCGATGGTGACGCGCGGCCCAGGTCAGGCCGAGCACGTGCGCGAGCTGCCGCTCGACGAGCAGCTCGTGATCATGCGCCGGCCGATCGCCGGCGGGTAGCCGTGTCCGCGGGCGCGCTGCCCGAGCTGGCGAGCGTCTACTGGCGCCCGCGGATGACGGCCGAACGGCTGCGCAGACGCGAGCGGCTGTGGACGCTCACGACGCTCGCGCACGTCGTCCCGTTCGTGGCGGTCGCGATCGGGATGCTCCTGCTGTCGCCGCTGGCGGCGCCCGTTTCGCTCGCGGCGCTCGCGCACGCGTGGCTGATCCCCGAGCTGTACGCGCGCCGCGGCGCGACCGTCACGCGCTCGCTGACGCCGGCCGCGGACGGTCCGGAGCGCGTCTCGCTCGGCCTGCTCGGCGACCTCGTCGGCCACGACGCGCGCGAGCTGCACGCGCGCACCGGCCTCGTGCCGGAGCCCGGCCGGCTCGGCACGTGGCTCGTGGGGGAGGCGGGCGCGCTGCTCGTCGCCGGCAAGCGCGTGTCGTGCTGGTGCGTCAGAGCGACCGACCCGGACGGCGCCCGACTGCCGTCGGGCGACCGTGTTGCGCACCTGCTGCTGGCGCTGCGCAGCGACGAGGAGGGCTTCGCGACGGTCGCGAACCTCGCCTTCAGCGGCGCGCGCTGGCGCGTGCGCCGGCGCCTGCCGAAGCGCCAGCGCGCCGCGCTCGACGCGCTCCCGTGAGCGCTACGCTTCGGGCATGTCCTCCTTCCAAGGCGCCGAGAAGCCGCAGAAGCCCTCGCTGCTCAAGCGCGCGCTCGCGCTGCTGATCGTCGTCGCGGTGCTCGTGCTGGTGGCGAGCATCGTGATCCACTTCGTGATGGCGGTCTTCTGGATCGTCGTCGCGGTCGCGGCGGTGATCGCCGTGCTGTGGGCGCTGAACCAGCTGCTGTAGCGCCGCTCGCGACCCGGCCATGCCGTACCTCTTCATCGCACTCGGCTTCGCGCTCGCCGGCGGCTGGGTCGGCAAGCTGAAGGGCAGCTCGTTCTGGATCTGGTTCCTGATCTCCGGGATCGTCCCGGTGATCGGGCTGGCGGCGGCGCTGCTGTACCGCTGGGACCGCAACGAGCTGCGGCGCGAGTGCCCCGGCTGCGGGCGCGTCGTGAAGCTGCACGACGCGATCTGCACGCGCTGCGGGACGGAGCTGGAGTTCCCCGACGTCGCGATCGCCTCGGAGGCGGACGTCGCCGAGCGGCGCGCCGCAGGACACGCGCCCAACGCTGCGAATTCGCCTCAGTAGCGGCGAATTTCACTGGTAGACTGGGCGACTGGCGTGGCACCTTGCCGCGCCCTTTGCACATTCACCCGCGCTTCTTGGAAAGGAGGCGAGCGCACATGCGAGCAGTCGACGCGTTGATGGAGTGCCTGAAGGCGGAGGGTGTGGAGGTCGTATTCGGACTGCCCGGCGGCGCGAACCTCCCGACCTACGACGCCTTCTACGACGCGGGCATCCGCCACATCCTCGTGCGCCACGAGGCCGGCGGCGGGCACGCCGCCGAGGGCTACGCGAAGGCGACCGGCAAGGTCGGCGTGTCCTTCGGCACGAGCGGCCCCGGCGCGACGAACCTGATCACCGCGATCTGCGACGCGATGATGGACTCGGTCCCGGTCGTCTTCATCACCGGCCAGGTGCGCACCGAGCTGATCGGGACGGACGGCTTCCAGGAGGCCGACATCCTCGGGATGACGCTCCCGATCGTGAAGCACAGCTTCATGATCCAGCACCCGCTGGAGATCCCGCGCACGATCCACGAGGCGTTCCACATCGCGCGCACCGGCCGGCCGGGCCCGGTGCTGGTCGACATCCCGCAGGACCTCAGCCGCGCCGACATCCCGTACGAGCCGGTCAGCGACGTGCACCTGCCGGGCTACCAGCCGACGACCGAGGGCAACCAGAAGCAGATCCGCCTCGCCGCGAAGGCGATGGCGAACGCGCGCCGGCCGGTCATCTACGCCGGCGGCGGCGTCGTCAACGCGAACGCCGCGCAGGAGCTGCGCGAGCTCGCGCTGAGCGACAGATTCCCCGTCACCTGCACGCTGATGGGCCTGGGCGCGTTCCCGGCCCCGCACGAGCAGTGGCTGGGAATGCTCGGCATGCACGGCACGCGCGCGGCCAACTACGCGATGGACGAGGCCGACCTGATCGTCGGCATCGGCGTGCGCTTCGACGACCGCGTGACCGGCAAGCTGTCCGAGTTCGCCCCGCGCGCGAAGTTCATCCACGTCGACGTCGACCCGGCCGAGATCTCGAAGAACGTCCCGGCGCACATCCCGATCGTCGGCGACGCGAAGAACGTGCTGGCGCGGCTCGTGACCGAGTACCGCGCGCTCGAGGCCGACCGCTCCCGCCTGGAGGACTGGTGGCAGCGGATCGCGGGCTGGCGCGCCCAGTACCCGCTCAGATACGAGGACACGACCGACAACGAGATCCGCCCGCAGTTCGCCGTGCAGGCCGTCTTCGAGGCGACCGGCGGCGAGGCGATCGTCACGAGCGACGTCGGCCAGCACCAGATGTGGACGGCGCAGTACTACGACTTCCCCGAGCCGCGCCGCTGGATCAACTCTGGCGGCCTCGGCACGATGGGCTTCGGCCTGCCGGCGGCGATGGGGGCGGCGGTCGGCTGCCCCGACCGGACGGTCGTCTGCATCGCCGGCGACGGCTCGATCCAGATGAACGCACAGGAGCTGGCGACCTGCTCCCAGAACGGGATCCCGGTGAAGGTCGTGATCCTCAACAACGGCTACCTCGGCATGGTGCGCCAGTGGCAGGAGCTGTTCTGGGACAAGCGCTACTCGCACGTCGACATGGGCAGCTTCCCCGACTTCGTCAAGCTCGCCGAGGCGCACGGCGCCACCGGCGTGCGCTTGACCGACAAGACGACGCTCGTCGAGGACCTGAAACACGCGCTCGCTACCGAGGGCCCGGTGGTCGTGGACGTGCGCGTCACCGCCGAGGAGAACGTGTACCCGATGATCCCCGCCGGCCAGGCCGCGCGGGACATGGTGGGCTGAGTCATGGGCGAGCCAGGCACCAAGGAGCTGATCAGCCTCGACGAGCTCGAGGCGGCCGGCAACCTGCGCACGGGGCGCAAGCACATCCTCTCGATCCTCGTCGAGAACAAGCCGGGCGTGCTGACGCGCGTCGCCGGGCTGTTCGCGCGGCGCGCGTTCAACATCGACACGCTCGCGGTCGGGCCGACCGACGACGAGACGATCTCGCGCATCACGCTCACGCTCGACGGGGCGGTCCATCCGATCGACCAGGTCACGAAGCAGCTCCACAAGCTCGTCAACGTGCTGAAGATCCGCGACCTCGAGCCGGACGAGACGCTCGCGCGCGAGCTGGCGCTGTTCAAGCTCGCGGTCGACGGCGCGCAGCGCACCGAGGTGCTGCAGCTGTGCGAGATCTTCGGCGGCCGCGTCGTCGACGTCGCGAAGCGCTCGCTCGTCGTCGAGCTGACCGGCAGCGACGACAAGATCGAGGCGTTCGAGACGCTCGTGCGCCCGTTCGGGCTGATCGAGATGGCGCGCACCGGCGAGATCGCGATCGCCCGCGGGCGCAGCGAAACGTAGGCGGGGTCGACCGACCGCATGACCGTCACGCGCACGCGGCCGGGGGAGCGCCAGTGGCTCGACCCGGCCGCGCGCGAGCTGCTCGCCGCGCGGCTGGAGGCCGCGGTGCGGCGGGCGCGCGCCGGCGCCGGCGAGGCGCTCGCCGCCGTCACGGTCCCCGCGCGCGGCGTCGACCCGAGCGCGCTCGTCGTCGCCTCGCGCCGCGCGGGCGAGCCGTGGTTCTGCTTCGAGCAGCCGGATCGCGACGGCGCCGCGCTCGCCGCGCTCGGCTGCGTGCGCGAGATCCCGCGAGGGTCCGCGAGCGGCTCCGGCCGCTTCCAGACGGTCGCGCGCGAATGGCGGGCGCTTGCGGCGGCGGCGATCGCCGACCCGCCGGACGGCCCGGCCGGCGCCGGGCTCGTCGCGGTCGGCGGCTTCGCCTTCTCGCCGGACGGCGGCCGTTCGCCGCAGTGGGAAGGGTTCCCGTCCGCCTCGCTGCACGTGCCCGAGGTGGCGCTCGCGCGCCGCGGCGGCGACGTGCGCCTGACGGTCGCGGCGCTCGCGACGCCGGACGACACGCCCGCCGACCTGCTCGCGCGGATCGACGCGCGGCTCGCCGCACTGCGACCCGCCGCGCGCCTGCCGCTGCTCGACCCGGCGCCGACCGGCCGCTACCGCGTGGTGAGCGCGATGCCGCCGGAGCACTACGAGGGCGCGGTCGCGCGCGCGGTCGAGCGGATTCGCGCCGGCGCGCTCGAGAAGGTCGTGCTGGCGCGCGAGGTGCAGGTGCACGCGCCGCGCGACCATGACCCCGGCGCGGTCCTCGGTGCGCTGCGCGACGGCTTCCGCGAGTGCTACGTCTACGCCGTCGGGCGCGGCGACGCGACGTTCGTCGGCGCGACGCCGGAGCTGCTGGTGCGGCGCGACGGCGAGCGCGCCTCGACGGTCGCGCTCGCCGGCTCGACGCGCCGCAGCGCCGACCCGGCCGTCGACGACCACCTCGGCGAGGCGCTGCTGCGCAGCGACAAGGACCGCGAGGAGCAGGCGATCGTCACGCGCCGCATCGCGCAGGCGCTGCGCCCGCACGCCGTGTGGGTGACGCACGCGCCCGAGCCGGTCGTCGTGAGGATCGCGAACATCCAGCACCTCGCGACGCCGATCCGCGCGCAGCTCTCCCACCCGGTCGGCGCGATGGCGCTCGCGGACGTGCTGCACCCGACGCCCGCCGTCGGCGGCGAGCCGTTCGCTGCGGCCGAGCCGCTGATCCCGCAGCTCGAGGGCTTCGACCGCGGCTGGTACGCCGGCCCGGTCGGCTGGACCGACGCGAACGGCGACGGCGAGCTATGCGTCGCGCTGCGCTGCGCGCTGCTGCGCGGCGCGGTCGCGCACTGCTACGCGGGCGTCGGCGTCGTGCGCGACTCCGTCCCGGCCGCCGAGCTGGCCGAGACGGAGGTCAAGCTGCAGGCGCTGCTGCCCGTGCTGGCCGGGTAACGTCGCGCGCAGGTCGCCGCTTGCGGTGACCGGAGCGCGAAAGCCGGCTCCGCAGGTCGCCGCTTGCGGTGACCGGAGCGCGAAAGCCGGCTCCGCACCGGAAATGTCGCCCCCGCGCTCGCTCGCGCGCCGCTTGCCGATACGCTCACGTTCGTCTGCATGCCGGGCCTGCGCGTCATCGACCAGCCGCCGCCTCCGCCGCCGCCGCGCGAGGACACGCGCTCGCGCCTGCTGCGCGCCGGCACCGAGGCGCTCGCCGCGGGCGGCTACGCGTCCGCTTCGGTCGCCGCGATCGCCGAGCGCGCCGGCGTCGCGACCGGCACGCTCTACCGCCACTTCCCCTCGAAGGCCGCCCTCTTCGTCGAGCTGTTCCGCGCGATCGGCGACGCCGAGCTGGCGGCGATGCAGGCGGCGGCGACAACGGCGCGCAGCGCCGCCGACGAGATCGACGCCGTGATCGCCACCTTCGCGGGGCGCGCGCTGGCGCGTCCGCGGCTCGCGTGGGCGCTCGTGTACGAGCCGCTCGACGCGGTCGTCGACGCGGAGCGCATGCGCTACCGGCGGACCTACGCGAGACGGATGGCGCAGTTCGTGCGCGAGCGCGTGGAAGCGGGCGAGCTGCCCGACCAGGATCCGGACACGACGGCCGCCGCGCTGATCGGCGGGATCGTCGAGGCGCTCGTCAGCCCGCTGTCGCCGGTCGCCGCCGGCAACGCCGACCCCGACGCGGTGATCGTCGCGCTGACCGCCTTCTGCCGCCGCGCGGTCGGGGCCGAGTAGGGCCGCTCAGGCGTCCGCGAGCGCGGCGCGCACGGCGTCCCACACGCGCCGGTGCAGCGCGACGTTCGCGCCGCGGTCGGTGCGCACCTCGAGGATCGTCACGCCGCCGCTGCCGAGCGCCCGGCCCAGCTCCGCGCGCAGCGCCCCCGCGTCGGCGACGAGCGCGTGGCGCGCGCCGAAGAGTGCGGCCGCCTGCGCGAAGTCGAGCCCGTGCGGCGTCGCGACGTGCTGCTCGAAGTCCGCGCCCTCGCGCGCGACGGGCAGGAAGTGGAAGATCCCGCCGCCGTCGTTGTTGACGAGCACGATCGTCAGCTCCAGCCCGAGCCGCCGCGCGGACAGCAGCGCGGTCAGGTCGTAGGCGAGCGCGACGTCGCCGACGTGCAGCACGACCGGTCCGTCGCCCGCCGCGGTGGCGCCGAGCGCGGCGGCGACGGTGCCGTCGATCCCGTTCGCGCCGCGGTTGGAGAGGACGCGCGGCGCGCCGTCGCGGGCGGCCGCGAACGTCTCGAGGTCGCGGATCGGCATCGAGGCGGCGGTGAACAGCGTCGCCTCCGCCGGCAGCGCGTCGACCAGCTCGGCCGCGACGCGCGGCTCGCTCAGCTCGTCGCCGAGCGTCGCGGCGATCGCGCCGGCGGCCGCGCGGTCGGCGCCGCGCCAGCGCTCCAGCCAGGCGGGATCGCCGCCGTCGCGGTGCTCCGGCATCAGCGCGGCGAGCGTCGCGCGCGGGCTGGCGGCGATGCGCGCGCTGACGACGCCGTCCGGGTCGTGCCACGCGCCCTCCGCGTCGAGCGTCACCTGCTCGGCTTCGCCCAGCCCCGCCAGCCAGGCGCGCAGCGGCTTCGAGGTCGGCAGGTCGCCGATCCGCAGCACCAGCTCGGGCCGCAGCTCGGCCGCGAGCCGCTCGTCGCGCAGCAGCGCGTCGTAGTGGGCGACGGCGGCCGGGCCGCGGCGCGCGCCCGACAGCGGGTCGGCCAGCAGCGGGTAGCGCGCGGCGGCGGCGAACGCGGCGACCGCCTCGCCGAGCGCCGGATCGCGCTCGTCGCGGCCGGCGACGACGACCGTCCGCGGCGCCGGCGCGAGCGGCACGTGCGGCAGCGGGTCGGGCGCCGGCACGACGGGGTGGGCGACCCACGGGCGCCCGTCGGCGCGACCGGGGCAGGGGTCCTCGTCCGGCAGCGGCCCGTCCAGCACGAGCGGCTCGCGCAGCGGCCAGTTGAGGTGGACGGGGCCGGGGCGCCCGTCGAGCGCGGTCCAGACGGTCCGGCACGCCAGCGCGCGCAGCCAGCGCACGCGCGCCGGCGTCGCCTCGTGCGTGCCGACCTCGACGAACCACTTCGCGGCGCCGCCGTACAGCTTGAGCTGGTCGATCGTCTGGCCGGCGCCGACGTCGCGCAGCTCCGGCGGGCGGTCGGCGGTCAGCACGATCAGCGGGACGCGCGCCTGTGCCGCCTCGATCACCGCCGGGACCAGCTCGGCGGCGGCGGTCCCCGACGTGCAGGCGACCGCGACCGGCCGGCCCGTGCGCTTCGCGAGGCCGAGCGCGAAGAAGCCGGCGACGCGCTCGTCGACGTGCGACCACGCCCGCAGGCCGGGCGTGCGCGCGAGCGACAGCACGAGCGGGGTCGAGCGCGAGCCGGGGGAGGTGCACGCGTCGGTCACGCCGCAGCGCGCCAGCTCCTCGCAGAAGGCGCGCAGCAGCAGGTAGGTGTCCGTGGCGGCGGTCATGGAAGATGCGGGGGATGGCGCGCGAGACGATCGTCCTGCTGCACGGCTTCACCCAGACGGGCCGCAGCTGGGACCCGACGATCGCGGCGCTGGGCGAACGCTATCGCGCGCTCGCGCCGGACATCCGCGGCCACGGCTCCGCCGCCGGCGCCCGCCCGGCCGACTTCGCCGCCGTCCACGCCGACGTGCTGGCGCTCGCGCCGGCCCGCTTCGCGCTCGCCGGCTACTCGATGGGCGGGCGGATCGCGCTGTCGCTCGCGCTCGCCGCGCCCGGCCGCGTCTCCCGCCTGACGCTGATCGGCGCCTCGCCCGGCCTCGCCGACGCGGCCGAGCGCCGCGCCCGCCGCGCCGCCGACGACGCGCTCGCCGAGCGCATCGAGCAGCAGGGGATCGAGGCGTTCGCGCGCGCATGGGCCGCGCTGCCGCTGTTCTCCGACCAGCCCCCGGCGGTCGCGCAGGCCGCCGACGCGATGCGCCTCGCGCAGTCCCCGCAAGGGCTCGCCGCCGCCCTGCGCGGGCTCGGCAGCGGCGCGATGGAGCCGCTGTGGGAGCGTCTGCCCGAGCTGGCGATCCCGGTCACGCTGATCGTGGGCGAGCGCGACGCGAAGTTCCGCGCGATCGCCGAGCGGATGGCCGCCGCGCTCCCCGACGCCGCGCTCCACGTCGTGCCGGCCGCCGGGCACGCGGTGCAGCTCGAGCGGCCGGACGCGGTCGCCGCGCTGCTGGCGCGGAGCCCCGCCGCTCAGTCGGGCTCGCCGGCGAAGTAGTCGAGCTGCGGCTCCATCGCGAGCATGTAGCTGACCGCCTCCGGCGTGCCCCACGCGCCCGCCTGCGCGGAGATCTTGCCGCTGTCGGGGTACTCGATCAGGTCCGCCGGCGCCTTCGAGCTGAGCATCAGGAAGCGCACGACCTCGTCGCTGCGGTTGAGCACCTGGTGGGCGCCGTCGCGGCCCGGCGGGAACGCGACGACCTCGCCCTCGGCCAGCTCGCGCTCGCCCGCGGGGGTGCGCAGCGTCGGCGTCCCGCGCAGGACCACGATCAGCTCCTCGATCCCGTGATGGGCGTGGTAGGGGAGGTTGCGCTTGCCGGGGTCCAGCTCGTAGACGGTCATGCCGACCTGCCGTGCGCCCGCGAGCGCGCCGACGCTCGCGCCGCGCAGGCCCCAGCCGCCGCGCTCGACGGTGCGCTGCCACTCCTGCGTGTAGACGTTCGCCTGACCCTGCTCCGTCATCGCGATCTCCTGTTCGCCGCTGCGCTCATGCCCGCACGCCCAGCCCCGGGCCGGCGGGGACCTGCATGTAACCATCGGCGACCGCCAGCAGCGGATCGACCTCCAACCCCGCGAACGCGTCGAGCGTCGCCAGCCCGCACGGCCGCGCCGGCCGCAGCACGGCCGCCGCGTGCAGCGCCCCGGCGATCCCGAGCGGGCCGTCGAGCGTCGAGGCGAGGTAGACCTCACTGCCGGCCGCGCGCGCCGTCTCGGCCGCCTCGATCAGCCCGCCGATGCCGCCGCAGCGGCTCAGCTTCAGGCACACGAGCGGCGTCGCGCCGCTCGCCAGCGCGCCCGGCGCGACGGCCGTCTCGTCCATCGCGACCGGCACGTCCGCCTCCGCCGCGACCGCGCGCAGCTCCTCCACGCCGTGGACCGGCTCCTCGACCAGCTCGATCCCGCTCGGCGCCAGCGCGCGCACGTGCGCGAGCGCCTCCTCGGGCTCCCACGCGCCGTTCGCGTCGAGCCGCAGCGCCACCTCGCGACCGACCGCCGCGCGCACCGCCGCCACGCGCCCCGCGTCGTCGCCGATCCCGACCTTCAGCTTCACGCAGCCGAAGCCGGCCGCGGCCGCGCGCGCCGCCTCCGCGGCCGCGCCGGCGCGGTCCTCCGCGCCGATCAGCGCGTTGACGGCGACCGGCGCCGGCGCGCCGTCCGGACCCGGGTGCGCGCCCAGCAGCCGCCACACCGGCACGTCGGCGCGCCGCCCCTCGAGGTCCCACAACGCGAGGTCGATCGCCGCGACCGCCTGCGGCAGCACCGCGGCCCTGCGGCATTCCGCCAGCACCATCGCGCGTGGCAGCCCCTCGGCGTCGTGCACGATCGGGCGGCAGTCCTCCAGCGCGGCGCGCACGTCGTCGAGCGTCACGCCGTCGTAGGAGGGGAGCGGAGCCGCCTCGCCGGCGCCCGCGACGCCGTCGGCGCCGAGGATCAGCACGTCGAGCAGCTCGCGCTCGGCGACCGTCCCGTGCGCGGTCTGCAGCGGGGTGCGCAGGCGCAGCCGTCGCGGGGCGATCTCCAGCCGCACGCCGAACCCCGCCCGCGGCTCAGCTCAGCAGGATGCCGGCGGACAGCAGCACGCAGAACAGCAGCTCGAGCTGTCCGCTGCGCGCGAGCGCCTCGTTGAGCGAGGGGCCGTCGGTGCGGTTGCGCACGATCCGCACGACCGGCGCGGCGAGCGGCAGCGCCAGCCACGGCAGCAGCAGCCACGCCTGCAGCGAGCCGAGCAGCCAGGTGATCGGCGTCAGCGCGAACGCGCCGTAGACCATCGTCGCGTACAGCGTGCGCGTGCGCTCGCGCCCGAGCCGCACGGCGAGCGTGCGCTTGCCGGCGCGTCTGTCGGTCTCGAGGTCGCGCACGTTGTTGACGACCAGCACCGCGCTCGCCAGCAGCCCGACGGGCACCGCCAGCGCGAACGCCTCCCACACGAGCCGCTCGGTCTGCACGAAGTACGAGCCGGCGACCGCGACGATCCCGAAGAACAGGAACACGAACAGCTCGCCGAGGCCCTCGTAGCCGTACGGTCGCGGGCCGCCGGTGTAGAGCACGCCGGCGACGATCGAGGCGGCGCCGACGAGCAGCAGCTGCCAGCCGGCGACGGCGATCAGGTAGACGCCGCAGAGGATCGCCAGGCCGAACGTCACGTACGTGGCGACGAGCACCTGCCGCGGTGGCACGAGCCCGCCGGCAGTCACGCGCACCGGGCCGAGGCGGTCCTCCGTGTCGGCGCCCCGGCGCGCGTCGGAGTAGTCGTTGGAGAGGTTCGCGCCGACCTGGATGAACAGCGCGCCGAGCAGCGCGGCGGCGAAGCGCAGCGGGTGGAAGACCCCGGCCGTGCCGGCGAGCGCGGTGCCGACCAGCACCGGCGCGAGCCCGACCGGCAGCGTCTTCGGCCGTGCGGCCATCAGCCAGATGCGCACGACGCTGGGTGCCGCGGTGCCGGTGCTCATGGCACGAAGCCTACGGGCGCCGCGGGAAGCGCGAGAAGTCCGGTTGGCGCTTGTCGAGGAAGGCGGTCCGGCCCTCGGTCGCCTCCTCGCTGCCGTACAGCAGCAGGTTCGCGTCGTGCGCGAGCTGCTGGAGGCCGGCGTAGCCGTCCTCGTGCGCGTTGAAGCTCGCCTTCACGAGCCGCAGCGCGAACGGCGAGAGCGCCAGCATCTCGCGACACCACGCG
Source organism: Actinomycetota bacterium (assembly GCA_018268595.1). GTDB lineage: Bacteria > Actinomycetota > Thermoleophilia > Solirubrobacterales > Solirubrobacteraceae > Conexibacter. Next base: position 15,350 of record JAFDWH010000028.1, read on the forward strand.
ACCGTCTCCGCCTCCAGCTCGGCCAGCGGCACGACCGCGTTGACGAGCCCCATCTGCAATGCCTGCTGCGCGTCGTACTGGCGGCACAGCAGCCAGATCTCCTTCGCCTTCTTGGTGCCGACGAGGTCGCGCAGCACGGAGGTCCCGAAGCCGCCGTCCCACGAGCCGACGCGCGGTCCGGTCTGCCCGAAGCGCGCGTTGTCGGCCGCGATCGTGAGGTCGCAGACGACGTGCAGCACGTGCCCGCCGCCGATCGCGTAGCCGGCCACCATCGCCACCACCGGCTTCGGCAGCCGACGGATCTGCACGTGCAGGTCGGTGACGTGGAAGCGCCCGACGGCCGCGTTGCCGCCGACTCTGTAGCCCGACTCGCCGCGCACGCGCTGGTCGCCGCCGGAGCAGAACGCCTGCTCGCCCTCGCCGGTGAGGATCACGACGCCGACCGACGTGTCCTCGCGCGCCCGCTCGAACGCGTCCATCAGCTCGATCACCGTCTCCGGGCGGAACGCGTTGCGCACCTGCGGCCGCGCGATCGTGATCTTCGCGATCCCGTCGCCGCTCAGCTCGTAGCGGATGTCCTCGTACTCGGCCGCAGGGGTCCACGTCACGCTCACGTCGTCAGCTCCTGGCAGGGATCACAGGGATCGAAACCCTAGTGCGCGTAGCCTTCACCGTGGCATGGACCTCGACCCCTGGCTCCCGCGCGCGGCCGCGCTGAGACCGGAGCATCCGGCGCTGATCGACCGCGACGGGCGCGTCACGAGCTACGCGGAGCTGCATGCCGCCGCGCTCGACGCCGCCGCCGTGCTGCAGGCGCGAGGCGTCGAAGTGGGGGACCGGGTCGCGATCGCGCTCCCCGCCGGCGCCGCCTTCCTCGCCGCCCTCCACGCGACGCTGATGCTCGGCGCGGCGGTCGTGCCGGTCGACCTGCGGCTGGCGCCCGCGGAGCAGGAGCGCCGCGCCGGCGGCGCCAAGCTCGCCGTCACCGAGCCGCTCGCCCGCACCGACGAGCCCGACGCCGCCACGCGCGAGCGGCTCGACCCCGACGCGGTCGCCACGCTCGTCCACACCTCCGGCACCACCGCCGAGCCGAAGCCGGTCGCGCTGACGGTCGGCAACTGGAGCTGGAACGCGCTCGGCTCCGCGCTCGCGCTCGGGCTCGACCCGCAGGACCGCTGGCTCTGCACGCTGCCGCTCAGCCACGTGGGCGGGCTCGCGATCCCGATCCGCAGCGCGATCTACGGCACGACCGTGGTGCTGCACGAGCGCTTCGCGACCGAGGCGGTGCTGACCGCGATCGAGCGCGAGCGCGTCACGCTCGCCTCGCTCGTGCCGACGACGCTCGCGCGCCTGATCGACGCCGGCCTGAAGGCGCCGAACACGCTGCGCGTGGCGCTGATCGGCGGCGGCCCGCTCGCGCCGACGCTGGCCCAGCAGGCGCGCGAGGCCGGCATCCCGGTCGCGCAGACGTACGGCATGACGGAGGCCTGCTCGCAGGTCACGACCTCGCTGCCGGGGGAGCCGGAGACGGCCGGCCGCCCGCTCGTCGGCCAGCAGGTGCGGATTGGCGCGGACGACGAGATTCTCGTCAAGGGCCCGACCGTCGCGCCCGACGCCTCCGGCGCGGACGGCTGGCTGCACACGGGCGACTGCGGCCGGCTCGACGCGCAGGGGCGCCTCACGCTCACGGGCCGGCTCGCCGACACGATCGTGACCGGCGGGGAGAACGTCGCGCCGGCCGAGGTCGAGGCGGTGCTGCTCGCGCATCCGGCGGTGGCCGACGCCGGCGTGCACGGCCGCTCGGACCCGCAGTGGGGCGAGGCGGTCGTCGCGACCGTCGTGCTGCACGACGGCTCGCAGGCCGAGGCGGAGGAGCTGCGCGCGCACGTCGCGGCGCAGCTCGCGCGCTTCAAGGTGCCGAAGCAGATCGAGTTCGCTGCGAGACTTCCGCGCACCGCGTCCGGCAAGCTGCTGCGCCGCGAGCTGAGCCGATGAGCACCGAGCCCGAGATCGACCCCGACGAGCTGCGCGCCGCCGTGCGCGAGCGCTGGGAGCGCGCCGCCGACGGCTGGAGCCGGCGCAACGCGCGCTTCCAGGCGGCCGCGATGGGGGTCTCGCAGTGGCTGGTGGACGCGATCGAGCCGCAACCCGGCCAGCGCGTGCTCGACCTCGCGGCCGGGGTCGGCGAGACCGGCTTCCTCGCTGCCGAGCTGATCGCGCCGGGCGGCGGCACGCTGATCTCCAGCGACGGCGCCGAGGCGATGCTCGCGCACGCGAGAGCACGGGCCGCGCAGCTCGGCCTCGCGAACGTCGAGTTCAAGCCGCTCGAGCTGGAGTGGATCGACCTGCCGGCCGCCAGCGTCGACGCGGTCCTGTGCCGCTGGGGCTACATGTTCGCGCTCGACAAGGGCGCCGCGCTGCGCGAGACGCGCCGCGTCCTCAAGCCCGGCGGTCGGCTCGCGCTCGCGGCCTGGACGGCGCCGCAGCGCAACCCGTTCGCCGGCGTCGCGCGGCAGGCGCTGGTGGAGGCCGGCCTCGTCGACGGCTTCGAGCTGGTCGCCGGCCCGACGATGTTCGACCTCGCCGACCCGGCGCTGCTGCGCGAGCTGCTGGAGGAGGCCGGCTTCGCCGACCCGCGCGTCGAGGAGCTGCCGCTGACGATCCGCTACGACGACGTCGAGGACTTCATCGCCGCGACGTGCGACCTGTCGCCGGCCTTCGCCGACGTCGTCGCACCGCTGAACGCGCGTCAGCGCGCCGATCTGGTGCAGCGGCTTACGCTCGCGACGGCGCCGTTCGCGGCGGCCGACGGCTCGCTCGCGCTGCCGGGCGTCGCGCTCGTCGCCGTGGCCGAGGCCTGAACCGCCCGGGAGAGCGAGCCGAGCCGGCCGCTTCCGGTAGCCTGCCGCGCCATGTTCTACGACGACGACGCTGACCTCACGCTCCTCGACGGCAAGACCGTCGCCATCATCGGATTCGGCTCGCAGGGCCACGCCCACGCGCTGAACCTCAAGGACTCGGGCGTGAGCGTCGTCGTAGGCCTTCGCCCCGGCTCGAAGAGCGTCGAGGTCGCGCGCGCGAGAGGTCTCGAGGTGCTCGAGCCGGTGGAGGCCGCGAGCCGCGGCGATGTCGTGATGCTGCTCGTCCCGGACGAGCTGCACCGCGACGTGTGGGCAGAGATCCGCGACGGCATCGCGCCCGGGAACCTGCTGCTGTTCGGCCACGGCTTCTCGATCCACTACGGCGAGGTCGAGCCGCCGGCCGACGTCGACGTCGCGCTCGTCGCGCCGAAGGGCCCCGGCCACCTCGTGCGCCGCCAGTACACCGAGGGCAGCGGCGTGCCCGGCCTCGTCGCCGTCCACCAGGACGCGACCGGCAACGCGCTGAGACTCGCGCTCGCCTACGCGAAGGGGATCGGCTGCACACGCGGCGGCGTGATCGAGACGTCGTTCCGCGAGGAGACCGAGACCGACTTGTTCGGCGAGCAGGCCGTCCTCTGCGGCGGCACGTCCGAGCTGGTGCGCGCCGGCTACGAGACGCTCGTCGAGGCCGGCTACGACCCGCGCCTCGCCTACTTCGAGGTGCTGCACGAGCTGAAGCTGATCGTCGACCTGATGTACGAGAAGGGCATCGCCGGGATGCGCTACTCGATCTCCAACACGGCCGAGTACGGCGACATCACGCGTGGCAGACGCGTGATCGGCGACGAGTCGCGCGCCGCCATGAAGCAGATCCTCAAGGAGATCCAGTCCGGCGAGTTCGCGCGTGAGTGGATCGCCGAGGTGCGCGCCGGTCAGGAGAACTTCGACCGCATGCGCACCGAGCAGGCGGGCCACCAGGTCGAGGTCGAGGGCAGAAAGCTGCGCGAGATGATGTCCTGGATCGACAGCGGCGACTTCGCCGCTGGCTGATCGGCCGCCTCCCGCTACCCTTGCCACGCCGCCGATGACGACGAACGCGTTCACCAAGCAGTACCTGATGACCGCCGGGCCGACGCCCGTGCCGCCGCAGGTGCTCGCCAAGATGGCCGAGCCGGTCCTGTATCACCGCGCGCCGGCCGGCGTGGAGCTGTACGCGCGCGTGCTGGAGCGCCTGCCGCAGGTGTTCCGCACGCAGAACGACGTGCTGACGTTCGCCGCGTCAGGCTCGGGCGCGATGGACTCGGCGGTGGCGAACCTCGTGCGCCCGGGCACGAAGGCGCTCGCGTGCGCGGCCGGCAAGTTCGGTGAGCGCTGGATCGAGCTGTGCGAGGCGTACGGCGCCGACCTCGTCAAGTACGAGCCGGGCTGGGGCGAGCGCCTCGACCCGCAGGAGATCGGCCGCCTGCTCGACGAGAACGCCGGCGTCGAGGTCGTCTTCGCGACCCTCTCGGAGACCTCGACCGGCATCGTCCACGACGTCGAGGCGATCGCCGCCGTCGTGCGCGAGAAGGGCGCGCTGCTGGCGGTCGACGCCGTCTCCGGGCTCGGCGCCGCGAAGCTCGAGCAGGACGCGTGGGGGGTGGACGTCGTCGTCGCCGGCTCGCAGAAGGCGCTGATGATCCCGCCGGGGCTCGCGTTCGCCTCGGTCTCGCAGCGCGCGCTCGACGCCGCCGCCGCGAAGCCGGAGGGCCGCTACTACTTCGACTGGGTCACGACCGCCAAGCAGCAGCGCAAGGACCCGCCGAACAGCCCGTTCACCCCGCCGGTCACGCTGCTGGCGGCGCTCGACGTCGCGCTCGGCATGATCGAGGACGAGGGGATCGAGCAGGTGTGGGAGCGCCACGCGCTGCTCGCCCGCGCGACCCGCGCCGGCGCCGCCGCGCTCGGGCTCGAGCTGTACGGCGACCCTGACGAGCGCTCGAACGTCGTCACCGCGATCGCGCTGCCGGACTCGATCGACGGCAAGCAGGTCCCGAAGATCCTGCGCGACAGCTACGGCATCACCGCCAACGGCGGCCAGTCGCAGCTGTCCGGCAAGATCCTGCGGATCGCGCACTGTGGCTACTTCGGCGGCTTCGACATCCTCACGTCGCTGTCGGGCCTCGAGATGACGCTCGCGCAGCTCGGCCATCCGGTCGAGCAAGGCGCCGGCGTCGGCGCCGCGCAGAAGGTCTTCCTCGAGGCCGGCGTTCCCGCCGCGGCTTCGGCGGCATGACGGACCGCCCGCGCATCCTCGTCAAGGAGCAGATCGCCGACGCCGGCGTCGAGCTGCTGCGCGCGCACTTCGACGTCGACCTCGGCGCCGACTGGAGCGACGAGCAGTTCCGCGAGCGCCTGCCCGAGTACGACGGCATCCTGATCCGCTCGGCCACGAAGATGACCGAGGAGCTGATCGAGCTCGGCGCGAAGCTCAAGGTGATCGGCCGCGCCGGCGTCGGCGTCAACAACGTCGACGTGCCGGCCGCGACCAAGCGCGGGATCGTCGTCGTCAACGCGCCGCAGTCGAACGTCGTCACGGCCGCCGAGCACACGCTCGCGCTGCTGCTCTCGCTGGCGCGCAAGATCCCGCAGGCGCACGCCTCACTGACCGCGCACAAGTGGGAGCGCTCGAAGTTCAACGGCGTCGAGGTGTACGAGAAGACGCTCGGGATCGTCGGCTTCGGCCGCATCGGCCAGCTCGTGGCGCAACGCGCGCGCGGCTTCGGCATGTACGTCGTCGCCTACGACCCGTTCGTGTCCGCCGACCGCTACCGCGAGCTGGGCGCCGAGAAGGCCGAGACGCCGGCCGAGGTCTACGCAAAGGCCGACTTCCTCACGATCCACCTGCCGGTGACGCCGGAGACGCGCGGCTTCCTCGACGCGGACGCGTTCGCGGCGATGAAGGACGGCGTGCGCGTGATCAACTGCGCACGCGGCGAGCTCGTCGACGACGCGGCGCTGAAGGACGCGCTCGACGCCGGCAAGGTCGCCGGCGCCGCGCTCGACGTCTTCCCGTCGGAGCCGATCACCGACTACCCGCTGTTCGACGGCTACGACAACGTCGTCGTCACGCCGCACCTCGGCGCCTCGACGACGGAGGCGCAGGATCGCGCCGGCACGCAGACGGCCGAGCAGATCATCGCCGCGCTCACGCCCGGCGGCGTCGTCACGACGGCCGTCAACGTCCCGGCGATCTCGCCGGCCGACATGGAGGTGCTCGGCCCGTTCGTGCCGCTCTGCCGCCAGCTCGGCCGCCTCGCCGTCTCGCTCGCGGCGGGCTCCTCGATCGACCGCCTCGACGTCGAGTACCTCGGTCGCATCGGCGAGCGCGACACACGCCTGCTGTCCGTCGCCGTGCTGATGGGCGTGCTCGCCGGGCACGTCGAGGAGGAGGTCAACGCCGTCAACGCGCCCGGCCTCGCCGAGGAGCGCGGGATCGAGATCTCCGAGACGAAGCGCACGACCGCACGCGACTTCACCGACCTCGTGCGCGTCTCGATCGTCAGCGGCGAGACGCGCACGCGCGTCGTCGGCACGACCTTCGGCCGCCTCAACCGCCCGCACCTGCTGGAGGCGTGGGGCCAGCGCTTCGACCTCCAGCTCGAGGACGACATCGCGCTGTTCCGCTACCGCGACGTGCCGGGGATGATCGGCCGCGTCGGCTCCGCCTTCGGCGACGCCGGCATCAACATCGTCTCGGCCGCCGTCGGCCGCCAGCCGGACGGCGCGGACGGCGGCGACGAGAGCAGCGCGGTGATGGCGGTCACGAGCGACGCGCCGGTCCCGCAGGCGGTCGTCGACGCGATCGTCGCCGGCGACGGGTTCGTCGCCGGGCGCGCCGTCTCGCTCTAACGGGCCGCTCCGAGGCTCGGCGCGGCGCATCGCGCCGTTGTACGCAGCGGCGCACGGCGCTGCAGGATTCGGGCCGGATTGCGCTGGAAATCCGCGCTTTGTGGCTCCTGACCGGTGCCACAATGTCGCACAACCCGTTCGGACTTGGAGGGTTCAGGTGGAGAGCGCTGCGTTGTCCCAGCCGGTCGCAGGAGGCGAGCCGAGAAAGCTGAAGGTCGGCGCTCTCGGATACCTCTCGAACGTCGTCATCGGCGTCGCCTCGACGGCGCCCGCCTACTCGCTCGCGGCGACGCTCGGCTTCATCGTCGCGGTCGCCGGCGTCGGCGTGCACGCGCCGGCGGTCCTGCTCGTCTCGTTCATCCCGATGCTGTTCATCGCGGCGGCCTACCGCTACCTCAACAAGGCCGACCCCGACCCCGGCACGACGTTCGCGTGGGTGCGCCGCGCGATGGGGCCGCATCTCGGCTGGGTGAACGGCTGGGCGATCGTGATCGCCGACATCATCGTGATGGCCGCGCTCGCGCAGATCGCCGCGAAGTACACGTTCCTGCTGTTCGGCTGGGACTCGGCCGCGAACTCGAACTGGGCCCAGATCGGGATGGCGGTCTTCTGGATCGCCGTGATGACGTGGATCTGCTGGCGCGGCATCGAGCTGTCCGCGCGCACGCAGCTCTTCCTGCTGTCCGCCGAGGTGCTGATCCTCGCGATCTTCGCGGTCGTCGCGCTCGTGAAGGTCTACGCGAACGCGCCCAGCGGGTCGATCACGCCGCACTTCTCGTGGTTCAACCCGTTCGACATGGGGTGGGGGGCGCTCGTCGACGGCATGCTGCTCGGCGTCTTCATCTACTGGGGCTGGGACTCCGGCGTGACCGTCAACGAGGAGTCGGAGGACAGCAACGAGGGGCCGGGCCGCGCCGCGGTCGTCTCGACGATCATCCTGCTGGTGATCTACCTCGTCGTCTCGGCGGCGGCGCAGGCCTACAAGGGCACGACGCTGCTGCAGAACAACTCCGACGACGTGCTGAGCGTGCTCGGCAAGCAGGTCTTCAGCTCGCCGTTCGACAAGCTGCTGATCTTCGCGGTGCTGACCTCGGCGGCCGCCTCGACGCAGACGACGATCCTGCCGACGGCCCGCACGACGCTGTCGATGGCGCGCAAGCGCTCGATCCCCGGGCGCTTCGCGGAGGTGCACCCGCGCTACCTGACGCCGGGGTTCTCGACGATCTGGATGGGCGCGGTCTCGATCGTCTGGACGATCCTCGTGATGGCGTTCAACCCGGCGCAGAACGTGCTCGGCGACTCGATCTCCGCGCTCGGCTTCGCGATCTGCTTCTACTACGGCTTCACGGGGCTCGCGTGCATCATCTACTTCCGCCGCGAGATCACCCGCAGCGTGCGCAACTTCCTGCTCGCGGGCGTGGTGCCGTTCCTCGGCTTCGTGATCCTCGCGCTGATCTTCGGCAAGGCGGCGCACGACTACTCGCAGGCCGGCTTCAACTACTCGAAGCCGATCCTCGGGATCCAGACGCCGATCTTCATCGGCATCGGCAGCCTGCTGCTCGGCTTCGTCGCGATGCTGCTGGCGATGATCCCGTACCGCGACTTCTTCCGGCAGAAGCCGTACACCGAGGTGGCCACGCCCGGCCTGCTCGAGGCGCCGGTCGAGCGCGCGCCGCTGCACTTCGAGGGCAAGGCCTGGTAGCGCGCGGCCGGAGCCGTTCGGCCCCCTGGTAAGCTGGCGTGGCACATGTCGCGCCAGCTCGCCCTTCGACTTCTTCTCCTTCTCCCCCTTCGGGGGGAATAGCGCGTGGCGGCCGCAGGTAGCCGCAAACCGACCGAGAAGAAGCGAAGCACGAGCCCACAGAGGTAAGCCGACATGACTCCCAGCGAGCAGGACCCCAACCGAGTACTGGTCTTCGACACGACGCTGCGCGACGGCGAGCAGTCGCCCGGCATCTCGTTGAACACGAGCGAGAAGCTGGAGATCGCCCACCAGCTCGCGCGCCTCGGCGTCGACGTGATCGAGGCCGGCTTCCCGATCGCCTCGCCGGGGGACTTCGAGGCGGTCCAGGCGATCGCTCGCGAGGTCCACGGACCGACGATCGCCGGCCTGGCGCGCATCCACCCGGGTGACATCGACGCCGCCTGGAACGCGGTGAAGGACGCCGACCGCGCGCGCATCCACACGTTCGTCTCGACCTCCGACATCCACATCGAGCACCAGATGCGCGCGACGCGCGAGGATGTCAAGGGCCTCACGCGTGCGGGCGTCGCGCACGCGAAGCGGTACGTCGAGGACGTCGAGTTCTCGCCGATGGACGCGACGCGCGCCGACGTCGCCTTCACGGCGGAGGTCGTGCAGATCGCGATCGACGAGGGCGCCACGACGATCAACATCCCCGACACGGTCGGCTACACGATGCCGGACGAGTTCAAGGACTACCTGACGCGCCTCTACGAACTGGCGCCGGGCCTGAAGGACGTCGTGCTGAGCGTCCACTGCCACGACGACCTCGGCCTCGCGGTCGCGAACTCGTTCGCCGGCGTGCAGGTCGGCGCGCGCCAGGTCGAGTGCGCGATCAACGGGATCGGCGAGCGCGCCGGCAACGCGTCGCTCGAGGAGATCGTGATGCTGCTGCACACGCGCCAGGCGGACGTCGGCTTCCACACCGGGGTCGTCACGCAGGAGATCGCGCGCACGTCGCGGCTCGTCTCGCGCCTGACGGGCTACGTCGTGCAGCCGAACAAGGCGATCGTCGGGCGCAACGCGTTCGCGCACGAGTCCGGCATCCACCAGGACGGCGTGCTGAAGGAGCGCACGACGTTCGAGATCATGGACGCGACGACGGTTGGGCTGGACGCGAACTCGATCGTGCTGGGCAAGCACTCGGGCCGCCACGCCCTGAGACAGGCGCTGTCCGAGCTGGGGATCGAGGTCGACGGGCAGGTCCTCAACACCGCCTTCAAGCGCTTCAAGGAGATCGCGGACAAGAAGAAGCAGGTGACCGCGATGGACCTCGAGGCGCTGGTGACCGACGAGCTGCGCGAGGAGATCCCGGCGTACGCGTTGGAGTCGTTCGACGTGCAGGCGTCCTCGGCGCGCCCGCCGTACGCGACGGTCGTCGTGGCGCTCCCGGACGGCGAGCGCTCGACCGGCTCCTCGACCGGCGACGGTCCGGTGGACGCGGTCTTCAAGGCGATCAACGCGGCCACGGACCAGTCGGCGAGACTGCGCGACTTCCGCATCGAGGCGGTCACGAGCGGGCAGGACGCGCTCGGCGAGACCTCCGTCGTGCTGGAGCTGGGCGGCGTCACGGGCGCCGGCCAGGGCGTCTCGACGGACATCATCGAGGCGGCCGGCCGCGCCTACGTCCGCGCGCTCTCCAACGCCGTGCGCCGCCGCTCCGTCGCCGACCAGGCCGCGGACCTCACGGCCGAGGCCGCCCAGGCGTCGCGCATCTCGACGCCGTAGCGGCGACGTTCACGCCAACGCTGCGCTGAATCGCCGCATCTGCACGTAGAGCTGTCACGGCCACCCGTTCGACGATGCGGACGTGGTGGTCGCGCTCTCCCTCCCGGGCTGTCAGCACGGAGCTGACTGGCAGCTCCCCGATGGAAAGGAGAGCCATTTGGCGACAGCCGTTGCCATCCTCGCGGTCGCACTGCTCCTCGCCATGGTGGTCATAGACCGCCTGGCGAGGTAGCAGCCGCGACTGCGACATCACCACAACGCTCCGGGCGGGAGTCAGCTCCGAGCCCGCCCGGGGCACCTTGTAAGGAAGGCAGCGCGAAGGCTAGTCGCCGCTGCCCACCTCCTCAACACACGATCTGTTGGATCGCCCTGCGCTTCACACCGCGCGCCCCAGCGCACGTCCCTGTCGGAAGCCGGTGACGCACGCGTGCTCGCCCGCGTCGGCCGGTTCCGGCACCACGACCGTCACGTGAACGCCGCGGCGCCGCAGCGCGAGCGTCTCCAGGCGCAGCGCGGCGGTCGTGGCAGCGCGCACCGCGGGGTGGCGCTCGCGCGTGCCGAGCGGGCCGCCCATCGGCGCGAGGCACAGCAGGTGCGTCTCGCGTCCGGCGGGCGCGGCGTCCATGTTCGCGGGGCTCCAGACGGCGCCGTCGACATACTCGACGTCGCCGATGCGGACCGGCCGGTAGACCCACGGGATGCTGCAGGATGCCTGCACGGCTTGCGCGACCGTCGCGTCGGGCGCGCCGGGCGCACCGAACACGACGCGCCGTCCGCGCGCCCGCTCGACGCACGCGACGCGCAGACGCCCGTCCCAGCTCAAGGCGTGCCGCGCGATCCGCGCCCCGAGGTCGTCGAGCGAGCGCTGCGCCGGCTCCATGCGCGCGAGCGCGGCCGCGCGCACGAGCGCGCCCGGGCCGCGGCCGAGCGAGAGCGCGACGGGGGCGAGGGAGCTGCCGGCGAGGCTCGCGAGCCCTGCGCCGACGCGCGCCGCGCGCTCGCGCAGGCGCTCGCCGTCGTCCGAGCCCGTCTCCGACTGCGCCGCGCCGGACATCAGCAGCAGCGCGCTTGCAGCCTCGTCCTCGGCGGGCAACGGCCCGGCGCCGTTCGCTGCCGACGGCTCGCCCGCCGCGCGCGGCTCGACGCCGGCGAGCAGGTCGGCCGCGAGCATCGACCCCGCGGAGGTGCCGACGATGCGCTCGCAGGCGGCGAAGTCGATCCCGCTCTCGGCGGCGACGCCGGCCAGCACGCCGCCCATCCAGGCGGCGCCGATCGTCCCGCCCGCCCCGAGCACCAGCACGTCGGGTCGCTGCATCGACCCGATGGTAGTCGGCGTCCGCACCGGCGCAGGCACCCGCCCGGCGCCCAGCCGATACGCCTGTACGTGATAACGTACGCGCGTACATGAGCGACGTCGACGCCACCTCCGTCGCCGCGATCGGCGGCCGCGTCCGCGCCCTGCGCGAGGCGATGGGCCTGTCGCTGCGCGACCTCGCCGAGCGCTGCGGCGTGAGCGCGCCGATGCTCAGCCAGGTCGAGCGCGGCGAGACGAGCCCGACGCTCCAGGTCGCGACGCGGATCGCGGCCGGCCTCGACCTGCGCCTCTCGCAGCTGCTGCGGCTCGACGAGGACGGCGCCGTCACGATCGTGCGCGCCGGCGAGCGGCGCCAGGGCCCGACCACCGTCAAGGGCCACAGCTACGAGGTGCTCACGGCGCCGCTGCCGGGCCAGCGCGCCGAGCTCTCGCGCCACGTGCTCGCGCCCGGCGCGGCGACCGGCGGCCCCGGCGACCCGCCGATGCACGAGCCGGGCAGCCGCGAGACGGCGCTCGTCGAGTCCGGCCGCGTCGTGCTGCACTGCGACGGCGCCGCGCACGACCTCCAGACCGGCGACTGCGTGACCTTCGACGCCGACCTGCCGCACCACTTCGAGAACCCCGGCCCCGGCGAGGCGACGTTCCTGGGCGTCGTCTCCGCGGGCCTCCGGCGCAGCTAGCGAACCCATTCGAGGAGCCACCGACACGATGCCGAGCACCCTGTTCGACAAGATCTGGGCCGCCCACGAGGTGGCCCCCGGCCTGCTGTACGTCGACCTGCACCTCGTGCACGAGGTCACGAGCCCGCAGGCGTTCGACGGCCTGCGGCTCGCCGGCCGCAAGGTCCGCCGCCCCGACCGCACGCTCGCGACGGCCGACCACAACACGCCGACGGACGGCACGCCCGTCGCGAAGCTGATCAAGGACGAGCTGAGCCGCGTGCAGGTCGAGACGCTCGAGCGCAACTGCGCGGAGTTCGGCGTGCCGGTCTACTCGCTCGGCTCCGACCGCCAGGGGATCGTGCACGTGATCGGCCCGGAGCTGGGCGTCACGCAGCCGGGCATGACGATCGTCTGCGGCGACTCGCACACCGCCACGCACGGCGCCTTCGGCGCGCTCGCGTTTGGGATCGGCACGAGCGAGGTCGAGCACGTGCTGGCGACGCAGTGCCTCGTGCAGCACAAGCCGAAGGCGATGCGGATCCGCTACGAGGGCGAGCTGGGCTTCGGCGTGACCGCGAAGGACCTGATCCTCGCGACGATCGGGCAGATCACGACCGCGGGCGCGACCGGGCACGTCGTCGAGTTCGCCGGCCCGGCGATCGAGGCGCTCTCGATGGAGGGCCGCATGACCGTCTGCAACATGACGATCGAGGGCGGCGGGCGGGCCGGCATGATCGCGCCCGACGAGACCACGTTCGCGTGGGTCGAGGGCCGTCCCGGCGCGCCGCAAGGCGCCGCGTTCGAGGAGGCCGTGGCCCACTGGCGGACGCTGCGCACCGACGACGGCGCGCCCTTCGACGCGGAGGTCGTCGTCGACGCGAGCGCACTGAGCCCGCAGGTCACCTGGGGCACGACGCCCGACATGGTCACGTCCGTCAGCGGCGCGGTGCCGGAGCCGCAGAGCGACGGCGACGAGCGCGCGCTCCAGTACATGGACCTGCAGCCCGGCACGCCGATCGAGCAGATCAAGCTCGACCGCGTCTTCATTGGCTCCTGCACGAACAGCCGCATCGGGGATCTGCGGGCGGCCGCAGAGATGATCAAGGGGCGCAAGGTCGCCGCCGGCGTGCACGCGATGGTCGTGCCCGGTTCGCAGCAGGTGAGAGCGGAGGCCGAGCGGGAGGGTCTCGACGAGGTCTTCAAGGCGGCTGGCTTCGACTGGCGCGTCGCCGGCTGCTCGATGTGCCTCGGCATGAACCCGGACACGCTGTCGCCGGGCGAGCGCTGCGCCTCGACCTCGAACCGCAACTTCGAGGGCCGTCAGGGCCGCGGCGGCCGCACGCACCTCGTCTCGCCTCAGATGGCCGCCGCCGCGGCGATCGAGGGCCGCTTCGTCGACATCCGCACCTGGAGCTAGGAGACCGCCACGATGGACAAGATCACCAGCATCCGCGGGCAGGTGAGCGTGCTCGACCGCGACGACGTCGACACCGACCAGATCATGCCCAAGCAGTTCCTCAAGCGGGTCGAGCGGACCGGCTTCGGCGAGTTCCTCTTCTTCGACTGGGCGAAGGAGGACGGCTGGGACCTGCCGCGCCATCCGATCCTCGTCACCGGTCGCAACTTCGGCTGCGGATCGAGCCGCGAGCACGCGCCATGGGGCCTGCAGGACTACGGCTTCCGGGCGATCGTCGCGGACAGCTTCGCCGACATCTTCTACTCGAACTGCACGAAGATCGGGCTGCTGCCGGTCGCGCTGCCGGAGGAGCAGCGCAAGGCGGTCGCCGCCGCCGACGAGGCCGAGGTCGACCTCGTCGACCAGGTCGTGCGCGCGGACGGCCAGGAGTTCCCGTTCGAGATCGACCAGGACATCCGCCACCGCCTCCTGAACGGCCTCGACGACATCGCGATGACGCTCCAGAGCGCCGTCGAGATCGAGGCCTACGAGCAGGAGCGCGAGCGCTCCGGTCCCGTCACGACCGCTCTGTAGAGGAGATCCCTTGACGCACACCATCGCGCTGCTGCCGGGCGACGGCATCGGCCCCGAGATCACCGCGCCCACCGTCGAGCTGCTCAACAAGCTCGGCGACTTCGCGTTCGAGCAGCACCTGTTCGGCGGGGCCTCGATCGACGCGCACGGCACGGCGCTGACCGGCGAGGTCACCGACGCCTGCAAGCGTTCCGACGCGGTCCTGCTCGCCGCCGTCGGCGGCCCCAAGTGGGACACGACCGACCCGGCCAAGCCGCGCCCCGAGCAGGGCCTGCTCGGCCTGCGCAAGGCGCTCGGCCTGTACGCGAACCTGCGCCCGGTGCGCCCGCTGCCGGCGCTCTACGACGCGAGCCCGCTCAAGCGTGAGGTGATCGAGGGGACGGACCTGCTCGTGATGCGCGAGCTGACCGGCGGCCTCTACTTCGGCAGACGCGGCCGCGACGGCGACTCCGCCTACGACACCTGCGTCTACAGCGTCGCGGAGATCGAGCGGATCGCGCGCGCCGGCTTCGAGGCCGCCAGACGCAAGGTCACGTCCGTCGACAAGGCGAACGTGCTGGAGTCGAGCCGGCTGTGGCGCGAGGTCGTCACCGACCTGCACGCGCGCGAGTTCGCGCACGTCGAGCTGCAGCACGTGCTGGTCGACAACGCCGCGATGCAGCTGATCTCCAACCCCGCCGACTTCGACGTGATCGTCACCGAGAACATGTTCGGCGACATCCTGAGCGACGAGGCGGCGATGCTGACCGGCTCGATCGGGCTGCTGCCGAGCGCGTCCCTCGGCGGCGACGGACCCGGCCTGTTCGAGCCGGTGCACGGCTCCGCGCCGGACATCGCGGGGCAGGGGATCGCCAACCCGCTGGCGATGTTCCTGTCGGCCGCGCTGCTGCTGCGGCACGCGCTCGGTATGGAGAACGAGGCGGCGGCGGTAGAATTGGCGGTCGACCGTGCGCTCGCCGAGGGCCTGCGCACGCGCGACCTGGGCGGCGGCGCGACGACCGACGAAGCCGCCCAAGCCGTGTTGAACCACCTCTAAGGAGCCCCAACGTGGACCAAGCGGACCTCATCTGGATGAACGGAGAGCTCGTCGCCTGGGAGGACGCGAAGGTCCACGTATTGACGCACTGCCTGCACTACGGCACGGGCGTGTTCGAGGGCGAGCGCGCCTACTCGACCGACCGCGGGCCGGCGATCTTCCGTCACAGAGAGCACCTCGCGCGGCTGTTCAAGTCGGCCGAGCTGTACTACATGCCGATCCCGTACACGGCGGAGGAGCTCCGCGGCGCCACGCACGAGCTGATCGCGCGCAACGAGCTGCCGTCCTGCTACATCCGCCCGCTCGTGTTCCGCGGCGCGGGGCCGATGGGCCTCAACCCGCTCGACGCGCCCGTCGAGGTCGTGATCGCGGCGTGGTCGTGGGGCGCCTACCTCGGCGACGACGCGCTGGAGCAGGGCGTGCGCGCGAAGGTCTCGAGCTGGCGGCGCATCAGCTCCGACTCGCTGATCCCGCATGCGAAGGCGAGCGGCCAGTATCTGAACAGCGTGCTGGCGAAGATCGAGAGCGTGAGAGCCGGCTACGAAGAGGCGATCCTGCTCGACGCGCAGGGGTTCGTGTCCGAGGGCACCGGCGAGAACCTGTTCGTCGTGATGGACGGCGTGATCTACACGCCGCCGCAGACGGCCGGGATCCTCGACGGCATCAACCGCGACGCGGTCATGCGGATCGCCCGCGACGAGGGCTTCGAGATCGTCGAGCGCAACCTCGCGCGCGCCGAGCTGACGCTCGCCGACGAGCTGTTCATGACCGGCACCGCGGCCGAGCTGACGCCGATCCGCGAGATCGACGACCACGTCGTCGGCGACGGCGTGCGCGGCCCGATCACGACACGGCTGCAGAAGGTCTTCCTCGACGCGCTGCACGGCCGCGACCCGCGCTACAGCGAGTGGAACGACGTCGTCTCGGTCGAATCCCCGAAGGCGACGGCCTGATGTCCCACCTCTCGTTCGGCGGGCGAATTACCGGAGCGGCCGGCTCGCGCTGACGCGCGCGCCCCGGTCGCTGCCCGCTTTTCGCCCGCACCGAACGAGAGGATTCACTTTCATGACGACGATCCAGCTCTACGACACGACCCTCCGCGACGGCATGCAGGGGGAGGGGATGTCGCTCTCCGCCGAGGAGAAGCTGCGCGTCGCGCACCGGCTCGACGCGCTCGGCGTGCACATGATCGAGGCCGGCTTCCCCAGCTCGAACCCGAAGGAGCTGGAGCTGTTCGAGCTGCTCGCGCGCGAGACGTTCGCGAGCGCCGAGATCGCCGCCTTCGGGATGACGCGCCGGCGCGACCTGAAGGCCGACGAGGACCCGGCCCTGCGCGTGCTGGCCGACTGCTTCGCCCCGGTCGTGACGCTCGTCGGCAAGACGTGGGCGCTGCACCTCGAGAAGGTCGTGAAGGTCGACCGCGACGAGAACCTGCGGATGATCGAGGAGTCGATCGCGTTCCTCCTCGCGCAGGGCAAGCGCGTCGTCTACGACGCCGAGCACTGCCTCGACGGCTGGCGCGACGACCGCGACTACGCGCTGCGCTGCCTGCGCGCCGCCGCGGAGGCGGGCGCGGAGACGGTCGTCCCGTGCGACACGAACGGCGCCTCGTTGCCCGACCAGATCGCCGAGACGATCGCCGACGTCGTCGCGCACCTCGCCGACACGGGCGTGCGCGTGGGGACGCACAACCACAACGACCTCGAGTGCGGCGTCGCCAACTCGCTCGCCGCCGTGCGCGCCGGCGCGACGCACGTGCAGGGGACGATGAACGGCTACGGCGAGCGCTGCGGCAACGCGAACCTTTGCTCGATCGTCCCCAACCTCCAGCTCAAGATGGGTTACGAGTGCCTGCCGGCCGACCGCCTCGCGACGCTGACGGAGGCGGCGCACTACCTCGACGAGCTGCTGAACCGCACCCCGAACCCGAACCAGCCGTACGTCGGCAAGAACGCGTTCGCGCACGGGGGCGGCATGCACGTCGCCGGCGTGCTGGCCGACCCGACGACGTTCGAGCACATGGACCCGGCGCTCGTCGGCAACCACCGGGACATGCTGATCTCCGAGCTGTCCGGCAAGGGCACCGTCCTCGCGCGCGCCGAAGAGGCGGGTCTCAGACTCGACGACGAAGCCGCGCGCCGCGTGATCGAGGAGGTCAAGCGCAAGGAGCACGACGGCTACCACTTCGAGGCGGCCGACGGCTCGTTCGAGCTGCTGCTGCGCAAGGAGTCGGGCGACTACGAGGAGCTGTTCACGCTCGAGTCGTGGTCCGTCGTCGTCCAGAAGGCCGGGCACGACGCGAGAGTCACGACCGACGCAGCCATCCGCCTGTGGGCCAACGGCAAGCGCTACGTCTGCCATGCGGAGGGCAACGGCCCGGTCCATGCGCTCGACAAGGCGCTGCGGATCGCCTTGGAGCAGAGCCACCCGGAGCTGAAGAACACCGGCTTGGTGAACTTCAAGGTCCGCATCCTCGACGTGACGAAGGGGACGGACGCGGTCACGCGCGTGCTGCTCGACGCCTCCGACGGCCACGACGTGTGGGGGTCGACGGGCGTCTCGCCCAACATCATCGAGGCCTCGTGGGAGGCGCTCGTCGACTCGCTCGAGTACGCGATCCAGCCTGGCCGCGACACGGTCGGCACGCGCGGCGCCGGCGCGCCGGCGGGCGCCGCCACCGCATGAGCGTGCCCGAACGCACCGCTGCGCCGCAACCCGCAGGGGGGCCCGCCTCCGGTGGCCACGTGGCAACCTCCGGCACCCCCGGCATCCCGCTCGCGCAGCCCGTCCTCGGGCCCGAGGAGGAGGCAGCCGTGATCGAGGTGCTGCGCTCCGGCCAGCTGTCGCTCGGCCCGCGCGTGCCCGCGTTCGAGCAGGCGTTCGCGGCGCGGCTCGGGGTGCCGCACGCCTCGGCGGTGTCTTCGGGCACCGCCGGCCTGCACCTCGCGCTGCGCGCGGTCGGCGTGGAGGAGGGCGACGAGGTCGTCACGAGCCCCTTCTCGTTCGTCGCCTCCGCCAACGCGGTGCTGTTCGAGCGCGCGCGCCCCGTCTTCGCCGACGTCGACCCGGTCACGCTCAACCTCGACCCGCGGGCGGCGGCAGCCGCGGTCACCGACCGCACGAAGGCGCTGCTGCCGGTGCACATCTTCGGCTACCCCGCCGACCTGCCGGCGTTCGAGGCGCTTGGGCTGCCGATCGTGGAGGACGCCTGCGAGGCGCTCGGCGCGGTCCACACCGACGGCGTGCCGGTCGGCGGCCGCGGCCACCCGGCGGTGTTCGGGTTCTACGCGAACAAGCAGCTCACGACGGGGGAGGGCGGCATGGTCGCGCTCGGCGACCCCGCCATGAAGGAGCGAATCGACTCCGAGCGCAACCAGGGCCGCGCGCCCGACATGGGCTGGCTCGACCACGACCGGCTCGGCTTCAACTACCGCCTCACCGACATCCAGAGCGCGATCGGGCTCGTGCAGCTCGAGCGGCTCGACGGCATGCTCGCCGACCGCGCGCGCGTCGCCGGCTGGTACCGCGAGGCGCTCGCCGGGGTCGAGGACCTGACGCTGCCCTGCCCAGACACCGCTGGGAACGTGCGCGGCTGGTTCGTGTTCGTCGTCCAGCTCCCGCACGGCGTCGACCGCGACGCGACCGTGCGCGCCCTCGCGGAGCGGGGGATCCAGAGCAAGCCGTACCTGCCGGCGATCCACCTGATGAGCTTCTACCGCGAGCGCTTCGGCCACCGCGAGGGCGAGTTCCCCGTCTGCGAGGACGTCGCCGCGCGCTCGATCGCGCTGCCGTTCTTCCCGGCGATGCGCGAGGGGCAGGTCGCGCGCGTGGCGCACGAGCTGCGCGACATCCTCGCCCGCTAGCCTTCGCGCCCGCATGTCCCGCTTCAGCGAGCCGCAGCACCCCGTCTTCCGCCAGCTCAACGCCTCGATCGGCTTCGACTGGCGGCTCGGCCCCTACGACGTCGACCTCTCGCGCGCGCACGCGCGCATGCTCGCCAAGCAGCAGATCATCGGCGACGCCGATCGCGACGAGCTGCTGGCCGCGCTCGACACCGTCGAGCACGAGCTGGAGGAGGGGACGTTCCCGTTTCATCCGGACGACGAGGACGTCCACATGGCGATCGAGCGGCGCGTCACCGAGCTGGCCGGGCCGGTCGGCGGCAAGCTGCACACGGCGCGCTCCCGCAACGACCAGGTCGCGACCGACATGGCGCTGTTCACGCGCGCGCACGCGCAGGCGGCGCTCGCCGGCACTCGCAGCCTCATGCAGGCCCTGATCGCTGCCGCCGAGCGGCACCTCGACTGGCGCATGCCCGGTTACACCCATCTTCAGCGCGCTCAGCCCGTCTATCTCAGCCACCACCTGCTCGCGTACGTGTGGATGCTGGCCCGCGACCTCGACCGCTTCGCCGCCGTCGAGGCGGCCACTGCGAGACTGCCGCTCGGCGCGGGCGCGCTCGCGGGCGTGAACTTCGACACCGACCGCGGCGCCGTCGCGCGCGAGCTCGGCTTCGCCGGCGTCGCCGAGAACTCGATCGACGCGGTCTCCAACCGCGACTTCGTGCTGGACTACCTCGCCGCCGCGGCGACCTGCGGCACGCACCTCTCCCGCCTCGGCGCCGAGATCGTGCTGTGGTCCAGCTCCGAGTTCGGCTTCGCCGAGGTCTCCGACGCGTGGGCGTCGGGCTCCTCGATCATGCCGCAGAAGAAGAACCCCGACGCGGCCGAGCTGCTGCGCGCGAAGGCGCCCCGCATCGCCGGCCACTTCGTCGCGCTCCAGGGCGTCATGCACGCGCTCCCGCTGACCTACAACAAGGACATGCAGGAGGACAAGGAGCATCTGTTCGACGCGGTCGACACGCTCGAGCTGTGCCTCGCGGCGGCGACCGGGATGGTCGAGGGGATCGCGTTCGACCGCGAGCGGATGGCCGCAGCCGCGTCCGACGAGTTCCCCGCCGCCACCGACGTCGCCGACCTGCTCGTGCGCCGGGGGATGCCGTTCCGCGAGTGCCACGGCGTCGTCGCCGCGCTCGTCAAGCGGGCGGTCGACAGCGGCCGCACGCTCACCGAGCTGCGCCCGGAGGAGCTGGCCGAGCACTCCGAGCTGCTCGACGAGGAGTACTACCGCGTGCTGGCGGGCGAGAGCTGGCTGGAGTCGAAGGACTCCGAGGGCGGCACGTCGATGCGCCGGGTGCGCGAGCAGCTCGAGCGCGCCCGCGCGCTGCTCGCCCCGTGAGCGACGCGCTCCCCGCCGCCTTCTACGATCGCCCCGTCCTGGAGGTCGCCCGCGACCTCGTCGGCTGCGTCGTGACGCACGCCGGCGCCGGCGGCGTGATCGTCGAGACGGAGGCCTACCACGACAGCGAGCCGGCCTGTCATGCGTTCGCCGGCCTCACCGCGCGCACGCGCCCGCTGTTCGGCCCGCCCGGGCGCGCGTACGTCTACCGCTCCTACGGGATCCACGCGCTGCTGAACGCCGTCTGCGAGCCGGAGGGCGTCGGCGCCGCGGTGCTGATCCGCGCTCGAGCCGCTCGAGGGCGTCGACCTGATGCGCGCGCGCCGCGGGCTGGACCGGCTCGAGGAGCTGTGCTCCGGGCCCGGCAAGCTGACGCAGGCGCTCGGGATCGAGCTGGGGGAGAACGACACGCCGCTCACCGGCGCGGGGCCGGTCGCGATCCTGCCGCACCCGGCTGCCTACCGCGACGTGGAGGTGGTGACGGGCGAGCGGATCGGCATCACGAAGGCGGTCGAGCTGCCGTGGCGCTTCTGCGCCCGCGACAGCCGCCACGTCTCGCGCCCGTGGCCGGCGCGCTGAGCGGTCGCCGGCGCGCTATCACGGATTGGCGCCGTTGATGCGGCGCAGCACGACGTCGAAGTAGACGATCTGCCTGTAGCTCGTGCCGCGCCGGTCCGGGTCGTTCACGTCGCTCAGGCGCGGAGGCACGATTATCGTCCGCCGCCCTCCGGGACGCATGCCCGTCATGCCCCTGATCAAGCCGCGCATCGAGACGTAGGGCGTCAGCACGAGGTCGCCGGTTCTGCCGCGCCCCCAGCCCCACAGGAACTTTCTTCCGGTCGTGTAGTTCGCCTCTATGTAGTCGGCTTCGACGCTGTCGCGGGGGCGCACGGCGAGGCCCCTGCCGAGCTTGACGTCGTGCACGATCAGGCGGTCGACCCTTGCGCCGGGGTGCGCCGGCGGCGCCGGCGGCTCCTTCCACGGGTTGGGCGCGTACGCGGTGCGTCGCGATTCCGGCTGCGGCTGCGCCGGTGCGGTGGCAGGCACGGTCGCGTGCGTCGGCGTCGCCGGCGTGCTGGTTCCGCATCCGACCACCAGCGCCGCCGCGAGCACGCAGCAGCAGACGGCAAGCCATCGTTCCCCCTTCACGAGCCCACTCTAGCCGAGCGGCCCAGACGCTGCACCTCTTTCTTGACTAGCCGCTCGGCGCCGCAGCGCCGCCGCCGTTGGCGCCACCGCCGCCCGCGGGCGGGGTGGGCGTGCCGGTGCCGCCGCCGGCCGGAGTCCCTGTTCCGCCGCCGGCGCCCGTGCCGCCGCCCGCCGGAGTCCCGGTTCCGCCTCCGGCACCCGTGCCGCCGCCCGTCCCGCCGGCGCCGGCGCCGGCGTCACCGCCGCCCGTGCCGCCGCCGGCCGGCGTCGTCGTGCCGTCGGTCGACGTGCCGCCGCCGGCGGGCGCCGACTGCACGTCGGGGGTCGTCGTCGTGACGGTGCTCGGAACCTCGCCCTTGCGCAGCGCCGCCGCCATCGCGGCGCGCTGGTCGAGGATCGCCATCGCCTGCGTCATGAAGTTGTGCCACAGCAGCGCCGGGTAGGTGCCGCCGGCGACCGGCTGGCCGCCGTACTGCGTCAGCATCGGCTCGAGTCTGTCGGGGTAGCCGACCCAGATCGCGACGGTCATGCGGTCGTTCCAGCCGACGAACCAGGCGTCGCCGTAGTTCTCGGTCGTGCCGGTCTTGCCGGCCGCGAAGCCGGGGATCGCCGCCGCCTTGCCGGTGCCGTACGCGACGACGGTCTGGAGGATCTGCGTCACCTCCGAGGCGACGCCCGCGGGGATCTCCTGCGTGCGTCTGAGCGTCTTGGCGTTGCTGACCAGCACTTTGCCGTCGCCGTCGCGCACGAGGTCGATGCCGATCGGGCCTCTGCCGGGCGCGCCGAGCCGCGGGTTCCAGATGCGCTTGCCGCCGGTCGCGAACGTCTCGTACGCGTGCGCCATGTCGAGCGGGGTGACGCCGTCTCTGAGGCCGCCGAGGATCATCGCGTAGTTGGTCGAGATCGGCGTGCGGATGCCGAGCCGGCGCGCGACGCGCGCGATCTTGTGCGTGCCGACCTTGATCCCGACCTCGGCGTAGACCGAGTTGTCGGAGACCGTCGTGGCGCCGGCGAGCGTGTTCGAACCGGAGTACTCGTCGCCGTAGTTTCTGACGACGAAGAACTCTCTCCCGCGCGTGTGGGGGACGGGGAACTGCTTCGGCCGCGAGGACCACACCGAGCCCGGCGAGATGCCCGACTCCAGCGCCGCCGTCAGCGTGAACGGCTTGAACGTCGAGCCCGGCTGACGCTGGCCCTGCGTCGCGAGGTTGAACGGGCTCGTCACGTAGTCGGGCCCGCCGACCATCGCGCGCACCTCGCCGGTCTTGTTGTCGATCGCGACGAGCGACGCCGACGGCAGCCCGGAGCCCGGCGGCAGCAGCTGGCCGATCGTCTGCTCGGCCGCGCGCTGCAGGTCGAGGTCGAGCGAGGTGGTGATCTGCAGGTCGCCGCTGAAGGCCTTGAACGGGCCGAAGTGGTCGACGACCTGCTGGCGCACCCAGCTCGTGAAGTACGGCGACTCGCTCTTCTCCTGCGGCGGGGTGAGATCGTCCTGTGTCGGCAGCGGGTCCTGCAGGTCGGTCGCGTACTCGCTCGGCGTGATGTAGCCCTGGTCGCGCATGTAGCGCAGGACCGTGTCGCGCCGGTTTCTCGACGCGACCGGGTGCGCGATCGGGTCGTAGCCGGACGGCGACTGGATGATCCCGGCCAGGAACGCCGCCTCCGGGGTCGTCAGCTCGGAGGCGCACATGTTCGCGCGCGTGGAGCCGCAGCCGCCCGCGCTGCCCCAACCGTGGCGCTTGCCGAAGTACACGCGCGCCGCCGACTCGATCCCATACGCCCCGTTGCCGAAGTAGATCGCGTTGAGGTACTCGGTGAGGATCTTCTCCTTCGACCACTTGCGCGTGAGGTGATACGCGAGCGCGGCCTCGCGCAGCTTCTGGAAGACCGTGCGCTCGCCCTGCGCCTCGAGCGCCACCTTCACGAACTGCTGGGTGATCGTCGAGGCGCCCTGCGCCGACCCGCCGGCGCCGACGTCGGCCCACAGCGCGCGCGCGATGCCCTTGAGGTCGTAGCCGGCGTTCGTGTAGAAGCGCTTGTCCTCGATCGCGATCGTCGCGTGCTTCATCGCGGGCGCGATCTGGTACTGCCCGACCAGGACGACGTTCTGGTTGTTGGTGAGGATCCCGAGCTGGCGGCCCCAGTAGTCGAGCAGCACCGAGTTGTTCTTGCCGACGCGGTACTGCTCGCGGTTCTCCAGCTGCGGCAGGTCGGAGGCGACCGCCATCATCATCCCGAAGATCGTCGAGATGAAGGCGAGCAGCGCGAGGCCGGAGCAGATCGCGAAGACGCGCAGCTTCCTGATGCGCGGACGCGGGCGGGCGGGATCGTCACGGTGACGCCGCAGGCGCAGCCGCGGCAGCCCCGCGCGCTTGCGGGTCGGCGTCGTGGTGTTGCCGTGCGCGGTCATGCGTCGGATGCAGGCGGCGCCGGTGCGACGGGGTGAGGGACGGCGCGTGCGAGACCATGGCGGCGTGGGCCTCGCGAAGGCCGGCAGTCTAGCATTCGGCCCCTGTGACTCCCGCGCTGCGAACCCCCGCCGAGCAGGCCGCCTGGCTCGCCCGCAACGCCGTCGACAGCCTGCCCGCGGGCGGGCTGGAGCGCAAGCTGGCGGAAGCTGAGCGCGAGCGG
This sequence comes from Actinomycetota bacterium, assembly GCA_018268595.1. Lineage (GTDB taxonomy): Bacteria > Actinomycetota > Thermoleophilia > Solirubrobacterales > Solirubrobacteraceae > Conexibacter. The sequence goes on from JAFDWH010000028.1 coordinate 39,595, forward strand.
CGCCCGCTGCGGGTGAAGCTGGGGATCGATCCGACCGCGCCGGACATCCACCTCGGCTTCACGGTCGTGCTGGGCAAGCTGCGCGAGTTCCAGGACCTCGGCCACACGGTCGTGCTGATCGTCGGTGACTACACCGCGCGCGTCGGCGACCCGAGCGGCCGCTCCGCGACCCGGCCGGTCCTGTCCGGCGAGCAGATCGACGCGAACGCGGCGAGCTTCCAGGCGCAGGCGCTGAAGGTGCTCGACGCCGAGCGCCTCGAGGTGCGCCGCAACGGCGAGTGGCTCGACATGCCGATGGAGGAGCTGTTCCGGCTCGTGCGCACGACGACGGTCGCGCGGATCCTCGAGCGCGACGACTTCGCCAAGCGCTACGCGGCGCACGCGCCGATCTCGATCCTCGAGCTGCTCTACCCGCTCCTGCAGGGCTACGACTCGGTCGCGGTGAGAGCCGACGTCGAGCTCGGCGGCACCGACCAGAAGTTCAATCTGCTGCTCGGCCGCGACGTGCAGACGGCGTACGGCCTGCCCGAGCAGGCGATCCTCACGATGCCGATCCTTCCGGGCGTCGACGGCGAGCGGAAGATGTCGAAGTCCTACGGCAACTACGTCGGCGTCACCGAGCCGCCCGAGCAGATCTACGGCAAGACGCTGCGCCTCCCTGACGCCGCCCTGGGCGAGTGGTACGCGCTGCTGCTCGGCGAGCCGCTCGCGGACGGCGCCAACCCGCGCGAGGCGAAGCGCGCGCTCGCGCGGGCGCTCGTCGCCCGCTTCCACGACGCCGGCGCCGCGGCGACGGCGGAGCAGGCGTTCGACCGCGTGCACGTCGAGCACCGGCCGCCCGCGGAGATGCCCGCCGTCGCGCTCGCCGCGAACGGGGACGGCCTCGTCCACCTGCCGGCGCTGCTGGCCGACGCGTTCGGCGTCTCGCGCTCCGAGGCGCGCCGCTCGCTGGAGCAGGGCGGCGTGAAGCTCGACGGCGAGGCGCTCGCGGCGGAGCCGCTCGACCGCCCGCTCGAGCTGCTGGACGGGCGGGTCCTGCAGCTCGGCAAGCGCCGCTTCGCGCGTCTCACGCGCGTCTGAGACGCGCTGCGAGCGCCGATCTGGCGCGCGGTCGCTCGACGAGACCGCACGCTCGCGGGGAAGCGGCTATTCTTCTCCGAAGTCGTCCCCGGACGGCCAGGACGTCCCGCGAGAGGGCAGTCCGGGGCTCAAGGAAGCCGAGCTTCCCCCGCCTGCGCGCAAGCGCTATACTTTCGCGCCCGCACCGAGAGTGCTGCTCTCGGCGTGTCAGAAGGGAGGAATCCCCTCCTCAGAGGCACGGCGGTCTTTGAAAACTCAACAGCATGTGCACCGACAGGCCGGAATGGTCCGGCCGTCGTGTGCGTCCAGGTTTTGAAAGCCGCCGCCCGCCGCGCCAGCGCGAGCGGGACAACGGTGGCGCCAGAATTAGACCCCGTCCGATGCTCGGATGGCCCCTTCGTGTACGTGGGCCGTCCGCAGTGAGCATCGCGACGCTCTTCGTAGAAGTACACCTAGTAGTTCTTCACGGAGAGTTTGATCCTGGCTCAGGACGAACGCTGGCGGCGTGCTTAACACATGCAAGTGGAGCGACGAACCAGGGCTTGCCCTGGGGCAAAGCCGCGAACGGGTGAGTAACACGTGGGTAACCTGCCCTGATGATTGGGACAACCCGAGGAAACTCGGGCTAATACCAAATGTGCTCCTCGACCATAAGGTCGATGAGGAAAGGTAGCTTCGGCTTCCGCATCAGGATGGGCCCGCGGCCCATTAGCTTGTTGGTGGGGTAACGGCCTACCAAGGCTCCGATGGGTAGCTGGTCTGAGAGGACGATCAGCCACACTGGGACTGAGACACGGCCCAGACTCCTACGGGAGGCAGCAGTGGGGAATCTTGCACAATGCGCGAAAGCGTGATGCAGCAACGCCGCGTGGGGGAAGAAGGCCTTCGGGTTGTAAACCCCTTTCAGTTGGGACGAAGCTTCTGCGGTGAACAGCCGTATGGAGTGACGGTACCTTCAGAAGAAGCCCCGGCTAACTACGTGCCAGCAGCCGCGGTAATACGTAGGGGGCAAGCGTTGTCCGGAATTATTGGGCGTAAAGCGCGTGTAGGCGGCTCGGTAAGTCTGCTGTGAAAGTCCAAGGCTCAACCTTGGAATGCCGGTGGATACTGTCGAGCTCGAGTCCGGAAGAGGCGAGTGGAATTCCTGGTGTAGCGGTGAAATGCGCAGATATCAGGAGGAACACCAATGGCGAAGGCAGCTCGCTGGGACGGTACTGACGCTGAGACGCGAAAGCGTGGGGAGCAAACAGGATTAGATACCCTGGTAGTCCACGCCGTAAACGATGGGTACTAGGTGTAGGGGGTGTCGACTCCCCCTGTGCCGACGCTAACGCATTAAGTACCCCGCCTGGGGAGTACGGCCGCAAGGCTAAAACTCAAAGGAATTGACGGGGGCCCGCACAAGCAGCGGAGCATGTGGTTTAATTCGACGCAACGCGAAGAACCTTACCTGGGCTTGAC
>JAFDWH010000029.1 GCA_018268595.1 Actinomycetota bacterium
CCTCGCCGCCGACGTACAGCGCGGCGGCCAGCTCGCGCGGGTCGACGCCGGCCGCGCGCGCCGCGCGCGCCGCGTCGGCCGCGAGCCGGCCGAGCGCGTGGCGCTCGCCGGCCGCCTCGCCTGCGCCGGTCACGAACGTGCCGCTGCCGTGGCGCGTCGTGACGAGCCCGTCGTGCTCGAGTCGCTGGTAGACGGCCCGCACGGTGTTCGGGTTGACGCCGGCGTCGGCCGCGAGCTTGTGCAGCGCGGGCAGCCGCACGCCGGGCGCGAGCGCGCCCGCGAGGATCCGCGCGCGCAACGCCCACGCGAGCTGCGTCCCCACGGGGACGTCGGCGTCCCGATCGAGCGCGATCTCGAGCGCGTCGCTGCCGGCGGAGCTCACGCCGATACCGTACCGCCGCGCCCGCACGGTCTGCCAGCGTGCTGGCAGAGCGCGCGTCTCGGTGCGGGCAGTAGCATCGCCCGCGTGCCGCCGCGGGTCGCCTGGATCGCCTTCACGCCGGTGAAGGGGCTGCGCCTGCGCGAGCTGGCGGAGACGCAGGTGACGCTCGACGGGATCCCCGGCGACCGTGCCTTCTTCCTGATCGACGGCGACGGGACGATGGTCAACGGGAAGCGCTTCGGCGCGCTGCTGACCGTCGTGGCCGAGCACGACGCCGAGGCCGGGCGGCTGTCGCTGCGCTTCCCCGACGGGCGCGAGGTCGCCGGTGCGGTCGAGCTGGGCGACCCGCTCCCGGTCCGCTTCTACCGCATGACGCTGCAGGCGCGGCCCGTGCTGGGCGACTTCTCCGCCGCGCTCTCGCAGCACGCCGGCGCGCCGCTGCGGCTCGTCGCGGCGCCGCCGGAGCGGTCCGGCGTCGATCGCGGGCGCGACGGCGCCGTCACGCTGCTGTCGACCGGCTCGCTCGAGCGGCTGCGCGCGCAGGCGGGCGGCGCGGAGCCGGTCGACATGCGCCGCTTCCGCATGAGCTTCGGGATCGACGGCGTCGCCGCGCACGCGGAGGACGGCTGGCGCGACGTGCGCGTCGGCGAGGCGCTGCTGCGCGTGCGCGGCAACGTCGGCCGCTGCGCGGTCACGACGCGCGACGCGGACACGGGCGTCGTCGACTTCCCGACGCTCCACCACCTCGCCGCCTACCGCCGCGACGGGATCGAGACGAGCGAGCCGCTGCCGTTCGGCGTCCACGCGCGCGTCCTGGAGCCGGGCCGCGTGCGCGTCGGCGACGCGGTCGAGCCGCTCGCCTGAGCCGCGCGACTCAGCGCGCCGCCGCCGCGCGCAGCGCGCCCGGGCAGCCGCGCCGGCCGTCGCCGAGCCCGCGCGCGATCGCGTCGGCGTTGCTCGCCTCCATCGCGAGGTACGTCGCGCCGTCCGAGCCGGCCGGTCCGAGCGTGTCGCCGTAGAGCGAGTCGTCCACGCGCGCGCCGGTCTCGCCGGCGACGGCGCGCGCCAGCTTCGCGTTGACGGAGCGCTCGGAGAAGACGGTGCGCACGCGCTCGCGCGCGACCGTGCGCGCCAGCGTCGCGAGGTCCCCGGCCGAGGCCTGTGCCTGCGTCGTCAGCGACGGGATCACCGTCCCGACGACGCGGACGCCGTAGCGGTCGGCGAAGTAGCCGAACGCGTCGTGATCCGTCACGAGCACGCGGCGCGCCGGTGGGATCGCCGCCATGCAGCGCGCGACCGCCGCGTCGAGCCTGCGCAGACGGCGCAGGTAGGCCACCGCGCGGCGCGCGTAGACGGCGCGCTTCGCCGGGTTCGTGCGCGCGAGCGCGTCGCGGATCGCGGCGACCGCCGCCGCCGTGTCGCGCGGGTCGTGCCACCAGTGCGGGTCGAGCGCGCCGCCGCTGCGCCGCACCACCGGCACGCGCGCGCCGAGGTCGACGACGTGCGGATGGCCGCCCGCCTGCTCGACAACCTTCGCCATCCAGCCGTCGAGCCCGTCGCCGCTCGTCAGCACGACCTGCGCGCGCGCGGTCGCGACGACGTCGTCGGGGCGCGGCTCGTAGTCGTGCGGGTCGCTGTTGGGCCGCAGCAGCGCGTGCACGTCGGCCGCCGGGCCGCCGACGGCGCGCGCGAGGTCGCCGAGCACCGTCGTCGTCGCGACGACGTCGACCGCGCCGGGCGTGCGCGGCCCGCCGGACGAGACGCCGCAGCCGGCGGCGAGCAACGGCGCGGCGCAGCACAGCAGCGCGAGCAGGGCGGGGGGGAGCCGCATCGCCGGCCAGCATACACGCAAATGAGAATCGATCTCAGAATGGAGAAAGCGGCGAGCGGGTATGGCTGCGGCCATGCTGATCGCCGGAGTCGTCGTCCTCTGCATCGTCCTCGCGGTGCTCGCGTTCCTGCTGCCGCGCCTCTCCACCCACCCGCAGCGCGGCGTCGACAAGACGCTCGGCGCGGGCCAGCACGGCGCCGCGCACGCGCCCGGGAAGCTCGGGCGGTGGTTGCAGAAGCCGTTCCAGACCTCGCGCAAGGCGACCAACAAGAGCGCCGCCGCCGGCCGCCGCGGCCGCGGCAGGATGCCGTTCTGAGGCGCCGACGGCGTGCGCGCGGCGCCGCGCGCGGGCGCCTCAAGCCGCCAGCGGCGGCGCTTCCAACCCGACCTCGCCCAGCTCCGCCGGCGCGCGCAGCTGCGCCGCCCCCTCCGGGCGGGCGCCGTAGCCCCAGCCGGCGTGCAGGAAGCGCATGCCCGCCGCCCGCGCCGCCAGCGCGTCCACGTCCATGTCGCCGACGAACACGCTCTCACGCACGCCTGCGCCGGCCTCGCTCGCGGCGACCAGCAGCGGGTAGGGCGCCGGCTTGCCGGGGCAGCGCCCTTCGGGCGTCTGCACGGTCGCGAACTCGACGTCGAACTGTGCGAGCGTCCAGTCGGTCTGCGAGCGCGCCTTCGAGGTCACGACGCCGAGCCTCACGCCGCGCAGCTCCAACCGCGCCAGCGCCGTGTGGATCCCCGGGAAGGCCGGCACGCGCGGCGCCTCGCGCAGCGCCGTCGCGCGGTAGACGCGCTCGATCTCGTCGGCCTCCTCGCTCAGGCCGAGCCGCTCCAGGATGTCGCGGAACGGCCGCCCGATCTCCCTGAAGTAGGCGGCGAACGGCGTGCTGACGCCGAGGTCGTGCCGGACCGCTTCCCACGCCGTCTCCATTGCGTCCCGCGAGTCCACCAGGACGCCGTCGAGGTCCAGTAGAACGAGCGCGGGCTCCGGCACGAGCCAGCCTCCTCAGAGCACCGACAGTTCCCGCATGACGGACAGCACCTCGTCTCTGCGGATCTCGTCGAGCGGCGTCAGCGGCAGCCGCGTGGTGGAGGAGGCGATCACGCCCTTCGCCGCGAGGATCTCCTTGTAGCAGCGTATGTAGGCGTTCTTGGCGGTGATGCAGACGCCGACCGCCGGCACGACCTTGCCGAGCTGCAGCCTGCGCGCGCCCGCCAGGTCGCCGGCCTCGAACGCGCGGTGGATGCCGGCGATCGCCTCCGGGTCGACGTTGCCCCAGCCGACCGTCGAGCCGATCGCGCCGTGGCGCATCCCCATCAGCATCATCAGCTCGTCGCCGGCGAGCGGCTCGACCGCCGGCGCGCCGACGCGCATCGCGCCGACCTTCGCCGGATCGGGGATCGACATCTTCACGTAGCGGATGTTCGCCGCGCGCTCGTGCAGCGAGCGCACGCGCTCGACGCTCAGCTCGATCCCGGCGCCGCCGTCGTAGACCATCAGCGGGATGTCGACCGCGTTGGCGACCGCGAGGAAGTGCGCGTCGATCGCCTCCGGCGCGTGCTGGAAGTAGTAGGGCGGCTGCAGCATCACGCAGTCGGCGCCGAGCTCCTGCGCGTGCCGCGCCAGCTCGATCGAGACGCTCGTGGCGCTGTTGCCGATCCCGAACGTGAGCGGCACGCGGCCGCGCACCTGCTCGGCGATCAGCGTCATCAGCCGCGCCTGCTCGTCGACCGAGAGCGTGAAGCACTCGCCCGTCGTCCCGCCGCCGACGACGCCGTCTATGCCGGCGCCGATCACGTACTCGAGCAGCGCGGCGAGCGAGCGCTCGTCGATCTCGCCGTCCTCGTCGAACGGCGTCAGCAGCAGCACCTGCGCGCCCGTCAAGGGGCGGTGCCCGTTCGCGGCCCCGCTCATGCGAACGCCACCAGCGCCTTGCCCGCGGCCGGCGCGGCGAACAGCTCGGCCGGGTCCTCCAGCGCCGCGAACGCGTGCACGTCGGTGATCGCGCGCGGCAGCTCGACCGGCGTCTCGCTCACCAGCCTGATCGCCGGCGCGAAGTCCTCGTAGAACGTCTCGCCGCTGCCGACGATGCGCAGGTCGCGCAGGCAGATCTCGCTCGGCTTGATCGGGATCGGCCCGAGGTCGGCGAAGTTGCCGATCTCGATCAGCGTGCCGCTCCAGGCGAGCAGGTCGAGCGCGGCCGCGAACGCGGTCGGCGTGCCGGCGGCGTCGACGACGAGCGCCATGCGGTGCGGCACCGCGCTCGTGTCGGCCACGGCGGCGAAGCCCAGCTCCTGCGCGAGCGCGCGGCGGCCCGGGTCGCGCTCGACGACCGTCGCGCGCCCGCCGGCGGCGGCGATCGCGGTCGCCGCGACGATCCCGATCGCGCCGAAGCCGAGCACGAGCCCGTCCATCCCCTCCGGCACATAGCCCGGCCCGAACGCCTTGCGCAGCGCGCTCAGCACGCACGCGAGCGGCTCGGCGAAGACGGCGCGCTCGCGCGGCGTGTCCTCCGGCACCCGGAAGACCCGCGTGCCCGCGTGCAGTTCCATCAGCGGCGCGAAGCCGCCGGTCAGCCCGTCGCCGAGCATCGTCAGCCCGTAGCAGGGCCGGTCGAGGCACCGCTCGGCCCGCGCGCAGCCCTCGCAGTCGCCGCACGGGACGCCGGGCGCGACGAGCACGCGGTCCCCGACGCCGGGCGCGCCGTCCGCGTCGTCGCCGAGCACGAGCCCGTGGTCGTCCGGCAGCCGCATGATGCGGCCTATCACCTCGTGCCCGAGCAGTTGCGGCGTCGGCACCGTGAGGCGGCCGGCGTAGATGTGATGATCGGTCCCGCAGACGCCGGTCGTCTCGACCTGCAGCAGCGCACCGCCGTTCGGCACGACGCGCTCCGCGGCGCGCACGGAGCCGGGGCCGTGCAGCTCGACGACCCGCACGGTCGTGCGCGAGGAGAGCTCCTGCGGCCCCGAAGCATTAATCGATGACACGGTCAATTGCACCTCGTGCGAGGCCGCGTGCTGCGGCTGCATCCCCCATCGGACGGCCGCCGCATCCCCCAAAGACGATGGCGACCGTCGAGCCAGCCTACACCGCCGCCGCGCGCGAATGCAACCGCACACGGAACGTTGACCCTGCCCTCCGGCCCTCGGTATGATCGCCCGGCGAGCCGGCCAGGGGGTGGCGGCTCGGACAAGGCAGTTGCGAGCGTCCGTAGCTCAACTGGTCAACGGCCGAATAAATAGACGCGCGCGCAAAGGCGGGTGCGAGCCTTCAAGCTGGGGGACTCGATCTTCTCGGTGGCTCTTGCCGCTCTCGAGCGGTCCTCGTCCGGAGCTGTGTGTCGAACGTCAGCCCAAGAGCATCGGTTTTAGGGGCCGAAGGTTGCGGGTTCGAATCCCGTCGGGCGCATTTGCACCACCGCAGTCAAGCGAAGACAGGTCACCGTCGGCGGGACTCCGAGCGCCCGGCGACGCACTAGGAGTGACGACGGCAGCACCACACAAACCAGGCCGATCGGGGGGAGCATGGCCTCGCAGAGCGTGACACCGGACTACGTGCCGGCCACCATCGAGGAGCGCTGGCAGCGCGCGTGGCAGGAGGCGGAGGCGTTCAGGACGCCGACCGAGGGGGACCCCGCGCGCGCGGCCTACATCTTCTCGGCCTGCCCGTTCACGTCCGGCTCAGCCCACATGGGCCACATCCGCAGCTACTCGATAAGCGACGCCTACGCGCGCTACCTGCGGGCGTCGGGTCGCGACGTGCTGTTCTCGATCGGCTTCGACGCGTTCGGGCTGCCGAGCGAGATCGGCGCGATCAAGAACGACCTCACGCCGTACGAGTGGGTCGAGCAGTGCCGCGCGCGCATGCACGCGCAGTTCGACCGGCTCGGCTACTCGTTCGACTGGGAGCGCGAGTGGGTCACCAGCTACCCCGAGCTGTACAAGTGGACGCAGTGGCTGTTCCTGCTGCTGCTCAGACGCGGCCTCGTCTACCACGCCGAAGGCCAGGTCGACTGGTGCGACACGTGCAGGACCGTGCTCGCCTCGCTGCAGGTCGAGGACGGCGCCTGCTGGCGCTGCCACCAGCCCGTGAGACTCGTGCGGCGCTCGCAGTGGTACCTCGGCGTCAGCGACTACCTGCCGGAGAACGAGCGCGGGATCGAGCTGTTGACCGGCTGGAACGCGGCCGGCGTCGCCGCCCAGCGCACGATGCTCGGCCGCGTCGACGGCGTCGAGCTCGACGCCTCCACGCTCGACGCGATCCCGCTGACGGTCTTCACGCCCTACAAGGACGCACTCGACAGAGCCGAGTTCGTGATGCTGTCGCCGAGCCTGCCGGGGATCGAGGCGTGGGCCGCCGACGACGAGACGAAGTCCCAGCTCGAGCGCGTGCGCCGCGCCGGCGTGCAGCGCGACGACCGCAGCGCCGAGGCGGCGCCGATCATCCACACCGGCCGCGCGCTCGCGATCCCAGGGTTCGCAAGACCCCTTCCCATCGTCATCACGCCCGCGGTCGACGACCGCTTCGGCCACACCGCCGTGCTCGGCATCCCGAGCGCCGACAGAACCGACGCGCGTTTGGCCCCGCGCGTCAGAGCAGCCTCGACCGGCCTCGGCTGGAAGCTGCCCTCCGGCAGGCCGAAGCTGCGCGACGCCGCGCGCTACCGCGCGCGCGACTTCCCGATCTCGCGCCAGCGCGCCTGGGGCGCACCGATCCCGCTCGTGCACTGCGAGCAGTGCGGGACGGTGGAGGTGCCGGAGGACCAGCTGCCGGTGCGGCTGCCCGACGACCTGCGCCCGACCGGCGAGGGCAACGCGCTCGCCGAGCGCGAGGACTGGATCGCGACGAGCTGCCCGCAGTGCGGCGGCGCCGCGCGGCGCGAGACCGACACGCTCGACTGCCACGTCGACGGGCTGTGGCAGTGGCTGCCGTTCTCCGTCCCGGCCGCCGAGCGCGAGTCGTCGATGTTCACGAGCGCCGAACTGAGACGCTGGCTGCCGGTCCACATCGTCATCTGGGGCGCCGACGGCGGCGGCTCGATGTTCGACCAGCGCATGACCGCGAAGGTGCTGCGCGACGCGGAGGTGCTGCCGCACCTGACCGAGGGCGAGCCGCATCAGAGGGTGCTGATGCACGAGATGGTCCACCTCGACGGGCGCAAGATGTCCAAGCACCTCGGCAACGTCGTCGACCCCGACGCGCTGCTCGAGCGGGTCGGCGCCGACACGGTGCGGCTCGCGGTCCTCTACGCGGCCGCGCCGACGAACATCCTCACGTGGACCGACCAGGCGCTGCAGTACTGCCACAAGTGGCTGCACGGCTTCTGGGAGTACGCGCTGCCGCGGCTGGAGGGCGCGGGCGCGGTGCCGCAGCCGGACGAGAGCGAGGGCGCGGTCAAGCTGCGCAGACGGCTCGACAACTGGCACGGCGTCGCCGTGCGCCGCATCACCGAGAACATGGAGGGGCTCGAGACGCACCGCGCCGCGCGCAACGTGATGACGCTCGTCGAGCGCGTCAGAGACTTCGAGCGGCGCGTCCTCAGAGCGCAGGACGAGCTGACGCCGAGCGACCGGCACGCGCTCCAGCGCGCGCTGCTCGACGCCGTCGTCATGCTCGCGCCGCTCGCGCCGCACATCGCGGAGGAGCTGTGGGCGGCGGCCGGGCAGGAGGGGCTCGCCTGCAACGCGCCGTGGCCGGAGGCCGCGCCGCGCGAGGCGGCGCCGCGCGAGGCCGCCGCTTCGTAGTCCGCCGCCCGTGGCATGCTGGGGGCCGTGGTCGCGCGTCCCCCAGCGGTCCTCGCCGCGTTCGTGGCGTTGTTCGCGGCGCTGGGCGCGTGCGGCAGCGCGCCGGCCGGCTCGCACGACGTGACGACCGCGCCGCACGGCGCGCGCGCCGCCGCGTTCGGCGCGAAGCTCACGCGGATCGGCACGTTCGCGGCGCCGACGTACCTGACGCAGGCGCCGGGCGACGCGCGGCGCCTGTTCGTCGTCGAGCAGGCCGGCCGCATCCGCGTCGTGCGCGACGGGCGCGTGCTGCGCGCGCCGTTCCTCGACATCCGCTCGAAGGTCGTCAGCGGCGGAGAGCAGGGGCTGCTCGGGCTCGCGTTCGCGCCCGACTACGCGCGCAGCGGGCGCTTCTACGTCGACTACACGGACGTCAACGGCGACACGCGCATCGTCGAGTACCGGCGCGGCGCGAGCCGCGACCGCGCGAGTCCGCGCAGCGCACGGCAGCTCCTGTTCCAGGACCAGCCGGAGGACAACCACAACGGCGGGCAGCTCGCGTTCGGGCCCGATGGGCTGCTCTACATCGGGCTCGGCGACGGCGGCGGCGGCGACGACCAGCACGGCCGCATCGGCAACGGCCAGAGCCTCGGGACGCTGCTCGGCAAGATCCTGCGGATCGACCCGCGCCCGCGCGGCAGACGTCCGTACCGAATTCCGCGCGGCAACCCGTTCGTCGGCCGGCGCGACGCGCGGCCGGCGATCTACGCATGGGGGCTGCGCAACCCGTGGCGCTTCTCGTTCGACCGCGCGACCGGCGACATGGCGATCGGCGACGTCGGGCAGGACCACGTCGAGGAGGTCGACTTCCGCCGGCGGGGGACCGCGCGCGGCGTCAACTTCGGCTGGCGCGCGTTCGAGGGAACGCGCGTCGAGGACCCGTCGCTGCACATCCGCGGCGACGTCAAGCCGGTGCTCGAGTACACGCACGACCACGGCTGCTCGGTGACCGGCGGCTACGTGATCCGCGACCCGCGCCTGCCGGCGCTCGACGGCCGCTACGTGTACGGCGACTACTGCCAGGGCGACCTGCTGACGGCGAAGCTGCGGCAGAACGGCGCGAGCGAGCGCCGCCCGCTCGACCTGCACGTCGACGCGCTGTCGTCGTTCGGCGAGGACGACGCCGGGCACGTCTACGTCGTCTCGCTGAACGGGCCGGTGTACCGGCTCGACCCGCGGTGATCCGGCGCCGCGAGCGCCAGAATGAGCCCGTGCACGCGCTCGACCCCTACGACGTCGCGCTCGTGCGGGCCGACAACCCCGGCCCGTTCACGCTCGGCGGCACGAACACGTGGATCGTCGGGCGCGACGGCGCGTGGGTCGTCGACCCGGGGCCGGCGCTGCCGGCGCACGTCGCGAAGATCGCGGCCGAGGTCGAGCGCCGCGGCGGGCTCGCCGGGATCGCGCTCACGCACGGCCACCCCGACCACGCCGAGGGCGTGCCGGCGCTGCGCGCGCGGCTCGGCCGCGACGCGCCCGTCGCGGCAGCCGCCCACGGCGGGGCGGACGTGCGTGTCGCCGACGGCGACTGGGTCGGCCCGTTCGAAGCGCTCGCGACGCCCGGCCACGCGCCGGACCACCTGACGTACGTGCTCGCCGGCGGCGCTCCCGGCCAGGTCGCCTTCACCGGCGACGCGGTGCTGGGCGAGGGCAGCGTCTTCGTCGCGCCCGACCCGGGCGCGCTCGCCGGCTACCTCGCCGGCCTCGAGCGCCTGCGCGCGCGGCGCCTCGCGCTGATCTGCCCCGGCCACGGCCCGCTCGTCGAGGCGCCCGACGCGAAGCTCGCGGAGTACGTCGAGCACCGCCTCGCGCGCGAGCGCGCGCTGGTCGACGCGCTCGCCGCCGGCGCCCGCACGATCGACGAGCTGCTCGACCACGCGTGGGCCGACGCGCCCGCGATCCTGCGCCCGGCCGCGACCGTCACGCTCGCCGCGCACCTCGACAAGCTCGCCGACGAGGGCCGCCTGCCGCACGGCGTCGAGCGGCCGGAGCGCCCGCCGTGGCTGCCGTGAGCCGATCACTGTCTGTCTGACCTCGCATACCGAGGCGAAAGTGACAGTGCTCAGGCCGCGGGCGCCATCCGCCGCTGCGCGAGCGCGTTGGCGGCGGCGAGCGGAGTGGTGCCCTCGGCGTCGGCTTGGTCGAGCACGCGCGCGAGCGTCTCGCCGATCGCGCGTGTGCGGCGGCGCGCCTCCGCGGCGTCGTAGCCCTCGGGCCGCAGCTCGACGGCGAGGTTGATCACGCCGCCGGCGTTGACGACGAAGTCGGGCGCCCAGAGAATCCCCCGCGCGGCGAGCAGCGCGGCGACCGGCTCCTCGGTGAGCTGGTTGTTGGCGGCGCCGGCGATCGCGCGGCAGCGCAGCCGCGGCACCGACTCCGCGCTCAGCACGCCGCCGAGCGCGCACGGCGCGAGGACGTCGACCTGCGCCGTGAGCGCGCGCCCGGGCGTCGTCCAGCGCGCGCCGAGCCGCTGCGCGAGCGCGCGCTTCGAGGCGTCGACGTCGGCCAACACGAGCCGCGCGCCGGCGCGCGCGCAGCGCTGCGCCAGCCGCGCGCCGACGTGGCCGAGCCCGACGATCGCGATCGAGCGGTCGCAGAGCGAGCGCGTGCTGAACAGGCGCTCGCAGATCGTCTCGATCGCCGCCTCGACGCCGAGCGCCGTCAGCGGGCTCGGGTCGCCCGAGCCGCCGCGCGAGCGCGACAGGCCCGTCACATGGCGCGTGCCCCGCGCGATCGCCGCCATGTCGCGCGCCGTCATGCCGACGTCCTCGGCGGTCAGGTAGCGGCCGCCGAGCGCGTCGACGACGTCGGCGAAGTCGAGCAGCGCGGCCGTTCGCGCACGCCCGCTCAGCGGCGCCCGGTCGCGCCCGGCCGGTAGCGCGATCACGCCCTTGCCGCCGCCGAGCGGCAGCCCCGCGGCGGCGTTCTTGTACGACATCGCGCGCGAGAGCCGCAGCACGTCGAGGACCGCCAGCGGCGTGCGCGCATAGCTCCACAGCCGCACGCCGCCGAGCGCCGGCCCGCGCGCGGTCGAGTGGACCGCGACCATCACGCTCAACCCGGAGCGTCTGCCGCGCCGCACGAGCAGCTCCTCGTGGTCGAGTGGGGGGAGCAGGTCCTCGATGGCGCCGGACGCTATCAACGCGGGTGCGCCAGCCCGGCGGCCGGCGCGTGGGCCGCGGAGGGGCGGCCGAGCGGGCCGCGGAGCGGCCGCGCAGGCCCGGGAGCGGCGGCCCGCTCAGCGCTGCGGGTAGCTCGCGCCGCCCACGCTTGCCGAGGTCGGCGGCGCGCTCGGAGCGGGCGCCGGCGCGGCGCTGGTGGCCGGCGGCGCGTCGTCCGGCGGCGGCGCGTCGGCCGGCGGGGCCGAGCTGCCGGTCGCCGGGGGCGGTGTCGTGACGGGGGCGGCCGGGTCGCCTTCGCTCGCGGTGCCGGCCTCGTCGCCGACCGGCGGCGCGATCGGGTCGAGCGCGTCGGCGGGCGGCTCGACGGGCGCCGCCACGCCGCCGTTGCCGGCGCCCGGCGCGCTCGGGTCGAGCGTCGGCGCCGGGCCCGGGTCCACGATCGTGTCGCCCGGCGACGCCGGGATCAGTGGCAGTCTCAGCTCGGCAGCGCCGGTCGCGGCAGGGACCACGCTCACGGCGCCGACCGCCGGCGATCCGCTCGGCGTCGGCAGGGCCGGCGCCGCGACGGTGCGGTGGATCGCTGCGTGATGGCGGTGATGTGGCACCAGCGTCTGCTGCACCTCGACCGCGCCGCCGGCGCTCACGACGGCGACCGCGACCGCGGCCGCGATGTGAGAGACCGACAGCCCGGCGACGCCCGCGCCCGCCGCGGCCGCGCCCGCGCCCGCCGCCGCTGCGCCGGA